>MSXQ01000003.1:124104-347145 GCA_002083645.1 Proteobacteria bacterium ST_bin13 | reverse complement strand
GCGACAGGCTGGTGGCATATTGTGTGTGCCACTGGTTATTGAAGAGCAATGTTGCCTGTGCGTCTAGCTTGTCTGGCAGGCGCGTCGTGATGTTCACCACGGTCCCAATTGAATTGCCCGCATAGGCCGCTGAAAACGGGCCATAAAGCACATCGATCTTTGCAATCTCCGCAGGGCTGACGAGCTGCCATTTCGGGCTGCCATTGCCGTTATTGTTGGCGATGAGCGCTGACAGCGGCACACCGTCTGCAAAGATGAGGCTGCGCGCGCTGGCACCCAGCCCGGAGGTCCGCGTGGCGATTGGCGCGAAATTATCACCGATCGACCGTTTGCGGATGATCAGGCTCGGGGCGTATTTGAGGGTATCTTCGATACTCACCGCGTTGATTGTCGTGGCAATGCGGGCGGCATCAACGGTTACGGTCGTATTGGGGGCGTTTTCGATCTTCCGCAGCGTATCTGCGGTGACGACAATGTCTTTTTGATCGGCAGATGACGACGACCCTGCGTCGATAAGGTCAGGGACAAGGTCAGGCACAAAAGCGGGCGCCCATACAGGCAAGGGTGCAGCAGCCGGCGCGACAAGCGCGGCCAGATAGAAATACATCATGGTTGAAAAATCCCAGCTCTGAAGAATGAACAGCCGCGCACAGACGCGGCGGCGTATCAGATCAGCCTGGGCGGTCCGGTCGATGGCGGCGGGGGCGCGGCGAGGCCACGCCCGACCGAAACGGTTTGGCGCGGGATCATCGCAATCGCATCGGTGCCGGGCCGGATCAGCGCAATTTCGAGGCTAGGGACATCATCAAGCCCGTGCCCCAACACGGCGAACCCGCATGGTTGCGCGTCATGATTGCCGCTTTCCGGCACATCCTTGTGGATTTTACCGGTGCGATCCATCCACACCGTCTGCGGGCCCATGCCGCTGCAGATCGCAATGCGCATCATGCCATTGGTGTCGGTCGTGGGCATCCAGCCCGCCGGAATCAGCGCACGCAGCAGCATGGCACACGCGATCAGCGCGAGCGCGGCTTGACGACTGGGTTGGCTTAGTCGGCGCGGCATGCGCGCTCTGTGACAAATGACGGCCGCAGGCGCAATGCGTTTAGGGTGTCGTTGAGAGGCTAAAGGCAACGACCGCTTGGGACCAACGATTGCTGATCGGCAACCGACTGCCGCAGTGGAGGGAGCAAAATGGCACATTTATGACTCTCCTGCCTAATCCGGCATGGCCATTCTACCACTTCCCGTTTACGCTCCCCGACGGTCCTCACTCGTCCCCCGCCATGACAAACGTCACCCCCATCGCCTGACATCCGGCAATACCCAGCTTCACGCCAATACCGCACACCCCGGATCGAAGGAGATGGGCAAGTGGTGCAGGATTTATCAGCAGTGGCGACGCTTAGTGCCGTATCGAAAAGGCTGGGGCGGGTGCGCGTTCTTGACGGGCTCGACCTTGCGATCCGGGCAGGGGAAGTCACCGCGCTGCTTGGGGCGAACGGCGCGGGCAAGACGACCAGCATCAGCCTGTTGACCGGGCGCTTACGGCCCGATGCGGGCAATGCGCGGTTGTTCGGGCTCAACCCCACACGGCCTGCCGCACGCGCGCGGATGGGGGTGATGTTGCAGGCGGCGGGCTTGCCCGATGTGATGACGGTGGCTGAGATGGTCAGGCTCCAGTCGGGCTATTATCGCGATCCGCGGTCGGTTGCTGAGACGCTGGCGATTGCCGACATTGCTGATCTGGCGGCGCGGCGCTGTGGCGCGCTGTCGGGCGGGCAGGCGCGGCGGGTGCATTATGCGATGGCGATTTGCGGGCGGCCTGATCTGCTGGTGCTTGATGAGCCAACGGCGGGGATGGATCGCGCCGCCGCGCGCGGGCTGTGGGCAACGGTGCGCGATGCGGCGGCTGATGGCGCGGCCGTGCTGCTGACCAGCCATGATCTGGCCGAGGCTGATGCGCTGGCGGATCGGGTGATGGTGATGGAGGCCGGGCGGATCGTCGCCGATGACACACCGGCCGCGCTCCGCGCCCGCGCTGGCGGATCGGTGGTGCGCTGCCGGACATCGCTGCCGCCTATTCGGGTCAGGATGCTGCCGGGGGTGCGCGATGTTGCGGCGGACGGAGCTGAGCTGCGGGTGGTGACGACTGACGCCGTCGCCACGGTGCGCGCGCTGTGTGATGCCGATGCCGGGCTCGCTGATCTGCGCGTTGCCGATGCGGCGCTGGAAGATGCCATCGCATCATTGCTGACATCAGACGAAAGGATCGCCGCATGACCGCCGCGCTTATCCCCGCTGGCGTTTGGCGGCGCGAATGTGTCGCTGAGCTCAAACGATCCTGGCGGCTGCCGCAGTTCATCCTGCCGTCGGTCGTCACGCCTGCCGCCTTTTACGGGCTGTTCACGCTGGCCATCGCCAAATCACCGACACCCGAAGCCGTGGCGGCGAGCCTTGCCGGATACGGCGTGTTCGCGGCGATTGGCCCGGCCTTGTTCGGCTTTGGCGCGGGCGTGGCGATGGAACGCGAACAGGGCCTGATTGAACTCAAGCGCGTCTCGCCAATGCCAGCGGGTGCCTATGTGGCCGCCAAGCTGACCGCCGCAATTGCCGCAACCGCTGCGGCCATCGCGATGATCTACGCGCTCGGCATCATTGGTGGCGCGCAATTGTCCGCGGCGCAGTGGGCGGCCCTGGTCATCGTTCACCTGGCATCGACGGTGCCGTTTGCGCTGATCGGCTTTGGCATTGGCATGCGGATGGGCGGCAAGGGCGCGGTGGCGATGGCCAATGCCTTGTTCCTGGGATCGGCCGTGTTGGGTGGCTTGTGGATCCCGTCGGCGATCCTGCCGGGGTGGATGCAGACGATCGGCGCGTTCATGCCGTCCTTCCATCTCGGGCAGATTGCCCGGGCGATCGTTGGGGCGGACACGATCGGGACGGTGGCCGATCATGCACTCATTCTGACCGCGATGACAGTGGTGGCGGCGGGATGGGCTTGGACCGGCTGGCGGCGTAGTCCCGCTTGACGGCGCCCCCTTCATCGCGCGACGACAGCGTCATGCAAACCAAAGCAGAGCGCTGGTGGGACGGACCGTGGCCGTGGCTAGTGTACCTCCCTTTCTACGCGATGCCCTGGCTGTTCCGCGCGCCGACGTCGTTCCAGCTGATCGCGGCGATCATCGGCGTCGCGGTGTTCCTGCCGACCTATTTCATCAGCCACCGATTGAACGGGGTGCGGCTGCTGGGGACGGTGACGGCGATGTTCGCGATCGGCGCGCTGCTCGCCCCGCTCGGCGGCAGCTGGACGGTGTTTTCGGTCTATGCGGGGTCTGAAGCGGGTCGCTTGCGCCCTGCCCGCCACGCGATCGCCGTGATCGCACTCCTCGCGCTGGCGACGGCGGCGGTGGGGTTCGCGTGGCGCCAGCCGATGCTGTGGGTGCTGCCCGGCATTTTGCTGGTGGTGATGACCGGCGGCGCGACAATATCGCGCGAAGCCTTTTACGCGCGCACCCAGGCGCTGCTGGCGACACAGGAAGAGGTCCGCCGCCTCGCCGGCACCGCCGAGCGCGAACGGATCACGCGTGATTTGCACGATGTCGTTGGGCGCACGTTGACGCTGGTGGCGCTCAAGGCCGATCTCGCCCGGCGACTCGTGCCCGGCGATCCAGCCGCAGCGGCAATCGAATGCCAGACGATCGCGACGCTTGCCCGCGAAGGCCTGGGCGAGGTGCGGGCCGCGCTGGCCGGGCAAATGGGCGGCAGCCTGGCGCACGAAGCCGCCGCCTCCTCCGCCGCACTTGAGGCTGCGGCTGTTTCAGCCCAGATCACCGGCGACTTTGCCGCCATCCCGTCTGATGCGGGCGCGGTGCTGGCGATGACGCTGCGCGAGGCGGTGACTAACGTCATCCGGCACGCCCAGGCGCAATCCTGCCGGATTGATCTGTCGATGACGGGCCAGGAGGCCAGGCTCGCCGTGTCAGACGATGGGCATGGCCGAAGCTTCGTCGAAGGCCGCGGCCTGATGGGCATGCGCCAGCGGTTGCAGGCGGCGGGCGGATCACTGACCATCCAGCCCGGCACCAGCGGGATGCGCCTGATCGCGACTGTCCCGGCATGATCCGCATCGTCCTGGCTGAAGATCAGGCGATGGTGCTCGGCGCGCTTGCGGCGCTGCTCGACATGGAGCCTGACCTGTCAATCATTGGGCGCGCAGCGGATGGCGCGGCCGCGATCGATCTGGTGCGGACGCTCACCCCCGACATTCTGCTGACCGATATCGAGATGCCGCAGCTCAGTGGCCTCGACGTTGCGCTGGCAATCGCCGAGCAGCGGCTGACGACGCGCACCGTGATCGTCACCACCTTCGCGCGGCCCGGCTATCTCGCGCGCGCCCGCGCCGCTGGCGTGCGTGGCTATCTGCTCAAGGACACGCCTGCCGAACAGCTCGCCGCCGCCATCCGGGTCGTCGCAGCCGGCGGCACTTTCATCCCGGCTGAACTGGCGGAGACCGCTTGGCAAGCGGGCGCCGACCCGCTCACCCCGCGCGAGCGCGATGCGCTGCGGCTGGCGGAGGAAGGGCTACCCAATAAGGAAATCGCCCGCCGGCTCGATTTGTCGCCCGGCACGGTGCGCAACTATCTGTCGGACGCGGCCGGCAAGCTGGGTGCCGCCAACCGGATCGAAGCGGGCCGGATCGCGCGCGCCAATGGCTGGCTCTGACGCGCTGCCTGAGACCGTCCTTGATCAGTGTTGAGTGTCACGCGCCAATGGTGACAGATGTCACTTCGCCACCGCGATCCCGGCCCGTAGCGTTGCGGCAATCCAAGGCCAAACACGCAACCGGGAGTTCGCCAAGATGGAACTGAAACGCACCGCCATCCTGCTGTCATGCATCATTGCCGCCCCCGCTTTTGGCCAATCGACACCAGCCCCGCCCCCGCAAACGCTGATCAAGAATGTGACGGTTTTCGACGGGGTCCAGAAGCAGATCGATCGATCAGTGCTGATCGAAGGCAGCAAAATTATCGACGTCAATTATCGCGGTAAAATATTGGCATCGATGCGCATCGTCGATGGCCGCGGCAAGACGCTGCTGCCTGGCCTGATCGACAGCCATGTCCATGCCTATGCTGGCCAGGACGATGCACTGTTGTTCGGCGTCACCACCCAGCTCGACATGTTCAGCCCCCCTGAATCAACCCGCACGGTTCGCACCCGGATGGCGCGTGGCGACAATACGGCCATGTCGGATATCTTCACCTCAGGCTTTCTTGCTACCGTGCCCAAGGGCCACGGCACCGAATATGGCCTGCCCGTTCCCACGCTGACCAAGCCTGAGGAGGCAGATGCCTGGGTCGCGGCCCGGCTTGCCGAGGGATCCGACTATATCAAGATCGTCAACGAACCGGGCACCATCATCGGCCGCGCGGTGCCGACGCTTGATGCGCCGACGATCCGCGCCCTGGTTGCGGCAGCGCATCAGCGCAGCAAGCTGGCGGTGGTGCATGCGCAAACCCTGGCGACGGCGACCGAGTCGATTGAAGCGGGCGCAGACGGACTGGTGCACTTGTTTGCCGATAAGGATGGCGGGGCAGCATTTGCAACGCTGGCCAAAAACAAGGGTGCCTTCATCGTCCCAACCTATGCTGTGCTGGAAGTGTTCAGCGGCAGATCGGGCACCGCAACATTGCTCGATCACCCCGCCCTGTCCGGGCTCTTGCCCAAGCCAGCGGTCGATACGGTGCGACAAAGCTTTGGTGCCGATCGGTCGGCCAAGCTCGATGGGATCGAAGCTGCCAATCTTGCCGCCCTCGTCATGGCAGGTGTGCCGATCCTTGCCGGCACCGATGCTGGCAATCCGGGCACATGGTATGGGCTGAGCCTGCACCGCGAAATGGACTTGCTCGTCAAGGGCGGCCTGTCCCCGGTGCAGGCGCTGTCAGCGGCGACGGCGGCGCCAGCCAAGGCATTTCGGCTGACTGATCGCGGGCGAATCGCCACCGGGTTCAAGGCGGACATGATGCTGGTCGAGGGTGATCCGACCCGCACGATCGCCGATGTCCATAACATTGTCGAGATTTGGAAAGATGGCGCGACCGTCAGCCCGCTCCGCGCAGCGCGCCGCGCGGCGCTGGCCAAACAAGCCGTCGCGGTCGCCCTGCCCCCGGTCGCGCTGCCGGCTGATCGCCGCATCGCGCAATTCAGCACCGTGCAGGGCAAGGCGGTCGCTAAATCGCCCTTCGGCGCAGGCTGGGACGTGTCCACCGATTCAATCGTCGGCGGCAATTCTACGCTGGCGCTCAGCATTGGTGACCAGGCACCGAATGGCCAAACCGCGTTGGTGCTGACGGGCGAGATCAAGCCCGGCTATCTTGCGCCCTGGGCGGGCATCGCCTTTTACCCGGCTGATCAGCAATTCCGACCTGCCAATCTGGGCAGCGCAAAGGCGTTGCGGTTCTGGGCGCGCGGCGAAGGCAAGACTTTTGCGGTGATGGGGTTTTCGCCCAGAGGCGGTCAGCGGCCAAGTATCAGCCCGATCACCGTCGGCAAGGGGTGGGCTGAAGTCACGCTACGCTTTGCGCAACTGGCCAATTTTGATTCCAGCAACACCCAAATGCTGCTGATCGGCGCAATCCAGCAAGACGGTCCTTTCCGCCTCGAAATCGCCGATGTGCGCCTGCTCGACGAATGAGGATCGGGTCCTGCGCGCTATTTTCAGGGCGCTAGAGTGTGATGACTTTCGATTGGATCAACCCATACGCCATTCGCCCTGAACGAAGTCAAAGGGCATGCGAAGCCCGTGCGCTTCGACTTCAGTCCTTCAGGCTGAAGCCAGTCCTGAGCGCCTGCCTTGGCAGGCAGTCGAAGGGCTCAGCCCGAACGGGTGTGAGGTTGAATCGACCTACCGTCATCACGCTAATGCCATAACCTCGGCACCAGGACGCCCTCAGGCGGGGCCAGTGCGCAAACGCCACGAGCGCCCCTCTCTCGGGGCCAATGTACGGTCGCGCGCGATGTCGGCCGTCCGCTGCGACTCGGTGATCCGAGTTGCCACAGCCAGCGACGGGAAGAGCGGCTGAAACAGACACGCGATGCGCAAGCGCCCTTTAGAGCGCTCATAGACGCCGTCCGCTTGCGGCAGATGCGTTACTGCTCGTCGTCAATCCCAACGCGATCCCTTACGCGTTCATCCGAAGACAGGATCTAGATCTCATAACGACGCCTGAGATGTTGGCCTAATCTCTTACGGGTGGGCGGCCAATCATGAAATAATATGTCAACATTTATAATTGGCGATCTCAGTCAATTTCGATTAAATGTTTGATTACACACCATTTATTTGATCGCAAGATGATCAATTTGTATCGATATTTCAATAATCATTTCAATAGAATATTACGACGATGATCATTGTACGGCGATAGAATCATCATTTGCGATATTGACAAAAAGACGAATCACTTGTCAAAAAGCACGCATTAATCAACTGACCAATCTTCTTGTATTACCCGGCCATTCTATTGGGGGCAATCATGATGTTGAAACGTTCAGAGTTCAAGTTGGTTGACATAGAATGACGATCGCGATCGGCCCCGCCGTCGTCGATGCACTATCGCTTGGCCAAGGCGGCCGCCGTCGTCAATTGCTGGATTTCCCCGTGCGCGGCGATGTCTGGGCAAATATCGCTAAGCAACCGGACGCGATGCAGGATCTGTTGATTACACCGCATTATGACTATCCGGCGGCGCGCGTTGCCAGTGTTATTTATCGCGAGACAGACGGGGCGCCAATCAAGGGGCGACTGACTGGTCAGGCCGCAAGAAAAATATCCTATTTGACGGGGATTGTCGTCGCTCAGCTGACGCTGGAAGATATTTGGTCCGTGGTCATCCCAGCAACTGACTGGTGGCAGAATATCGTCAAGGCGTTCGCGGCTGACTCGAAAACCAAATGGCCTGCCGATAATTTCGCGTCGGAGATTGCGACTGAATTTGAAGTGGAGCGTCTACGCGAAATTTATGGGACTGACACGATCAAGAATGAGGATCGGCGTAGACTGCAGGATCTCGAAACAAAATTCGATATTCGGCCAAATGCAGCGCGACAGCTGATTCGACTGGGCCTTTTAATTGGTGTGCTGCGGGCCGCCACCGTTGGCCATGAGAACAGCGATGCGAAGCAATCAACTTCTGCAGATCAAGGTAGTGACGGCGCCGTCAAAAACTTCGGAGATCTTTCAAAACTAATTTTGGCCGATGACGTTGGCCAGCTCGGGGCACAGGCATTAGAAGAAACCTACAATAATTACAATTATTTAGCCCGAAAGGAAAAAGCGTCAAAAAAGCGGCATTGCGGTGTGATCTGGGGCGTTTCATCCAATCGTCCTGCAGAATATGCGACCCAGCGGTCGGTCCCTGCAATCAAGGCTGATGCGGCCCGGCTTCTTTTCACAATCAGCTGCAAAGAAATTGGCTGGGCGGTAATTGATAGCGGCATCGATGGAAAACATGAGGCATTTAGAACAGCGGACAAAAAGGGCAGTAGAATCAAAGAGACGTATGATTTTGGGGCCATCCGTCGCATTCTTAATTCGGGAAACAGCTTCGATCACGACGCGCGCAATACGCTTATCAACGAACTCGCGACCGCAAAAATTGCGGATAAGAGCGAGATTGAAAGATTGATTGATCTGTTGGCCGACGCTCTTGATAATGAAAGGCCAATCGATTGGAGCTTGGTTGAACCGCTCGTCAGACGCACACAACCTCAGCTTCAGACACCCCAACACCCGCATGGCACGCACGTCGCCGGCATTCTGGGCGGTCATTGGGAAGTTGAGGAGAAAAAGTCCGACGGTACGAAAGAAAAAGTGGTCAAGCAGGCAGGCGTTTGCCTCGACATTTGGCTCTATGATTTCCGCGTGCTTGGCCCCGATGCCGAACAGACCGAATTTGCGGTCATCGCCGCGCTTCAATTCATTGGCTGGCTGAACCGCCGCAACGCCTATCCAGTGATTGACGGCATCAATATGAGCCTGTCGATCGCCCATAATGTGCGCAATTTTGCTTGTGGCCATACGCCGGTTTGCATCGAGGCCGAAGCCCGTGTCTCGGAAGGGACAGTGGTGGTCGTTGCGGCGGGCAATCGGGGCCATCAAAACTTCCAGCTCGCCGATGGCGGCCGGTTCGAAAATTATGCTGCGTCGACGATCACTGATCCCGGCAATGCCGAAGGGGTGATCACGGTCGGGGCGACTCACCGCTATTGGCCGCACACTTATGGTGTCAGCTTTTTCTCATCACGCGGGCCGACGGGCGATGGCCGGGCCAAGCCAGACATTCTGGCCCCGGGCGAGCGGATCCAAAGCGTCGTCCCCGATGGGGGACCGGAGCCGATGGACGGTACCAGCATGGCCGCCCCGCACGTCAGCGGCGCGGCAGCGCTGCTGATGGCGCGACACCCCGAACTCAAGGGCCAACCCGCGCGGATCAAGAAAATCCTGTGCGACACCGCGACCGATCTGGGTCGTGAACGGAGTTTTCAGGGCCACGGCATGCTCGACGTGCTGCGGGCCATCCAGTCAGTTTGAAGGGGGGAAGGACCGTATGACACTCGAAATGCTGGCGGCAAAAAGTGGCGATTGCCTGATCCTGCGGTGCGGGACAGCGGCAAAACCAGCGTTGATCCTGATCGATGGTGGTCCATCCGGCGTCTGGAAAGAAAGCCTAAAGCCCCGATTGATGGAAATAAGGGCTGAACAGAAGCTCACCGATGGTCAGGCGTTGGTGATTGACCTGCTGGTCATCAGCCATGTCGATGATGATCACATCAATGGCGTTATCGGGCTGCTCGAATTCATCCATGACCGCAAGCTCAACAAGCAGCCGCCGCTGTTTCGGATCAAGCGCATCTGGCACAACAGCTTCGATAATATCCTGGGCAATGACGAAACGACCAAAGCGCCGCGCAGCCAGTTCGGGCTGGCCTCGCTGGGCAGTGACATTGAAGCGGGGCTGCGTAACCATGAAGCAGGTGCGCCCCGCGATCTGCAGTTTATTTTCGCCAGTATCAAACAAGGCGACGACGTCCGCCGCCTCGCCGGCGCATTGGACATTCCGCTCAACCCCGATTTTGGCGGGCGGCTTGTTCAAGGCGAAGGGGGCGGCATTGCAAAGCCGATCAATGTTGGCGGGGTTGAGCTGATCGTCGTCGGTCCGCTGCAGGACGAACTGGTCGCGCTGCAGAGAGCGCATGATGAATGGCTGAGGCTCCATCCTGAACGACTGGCCGACGCGACCGAACTGCTGGCGGCGCTCGATGACGAGGCTGTGGCAAACCTGTCGAGCATCGTCCTGCTCGCCCGGCATAATGGCAAAACCTTGCTGCTGACCGGCGATGCGCGCGCCGACTTGGTCCTTGAAGGGCTCGAGAAGATCGGCGCCGTTGACAAGGGCGGGGCCTTTTCAGTCGATATCTTGAAGATGCCGCATCATGGCAGCATCCGAAACATCGACGCCAATACGATCGCGCGCTTGCCCGCCAGCCAGTATGCGTTCTCGGGGAACGGTAGATTCGGCAATCCCGACCGCGAGACTTTCGACCTCCTTTTTGCCATGCGCCCCGGTGCGCCGATGACCATGGTGCTTTCCTACAAGCTCGAAGACCTGGATCGGCAGCGCGAAAGGGACTGGGAGAAGAAGCGGGAAAAGGACCCCAATTTGCCCGCCTGGAACCCGGCCAAGGACGCACTCACCGCGGTGCTGTCAACGCCGCCGTCCGGCACAACGGTGACCCAGTCGCCCGGCAAGTTCGTCGTCATCGATTTCTAATCTTGATGGGATCTCATCGGACTGAACGGGGAGCTATTCATGCGTAAATTGCTGATGGTGGTGATATCGCTGTTGATGGTTGCTGCGCCCAGTGCCGTTGCGGCTTTCCCATTGGGTGAATCCAGCGCCAATGCGTCGGACGCCGCAAGCAACACAGCGGACCCGCCAACGATTCCACCTGAAACACCGATAACACCGAATGCGGGGGCAGCGGACCCGTCGAGCGACGTCAAGCTTGATGAAACATTGCCTGACTCGGTCGCTATTCTGATCCGGCTGTTCGTCCTCGCCGTGGTGCTTGAATCGGCCTTGGCAACCGTTTTTCGGTGGCGCCCCTATGTTGCCAACATCGAAACGCGCACTGTCAATCCGTTACTGGCGTTCCTCTTCGCGCTGATCATGGTGCGATTATTCCAGCTCGACCAGGTCGGCGTACTGGTCGCAAGCTACAGCAATGCGCCAAACGGCACTGTTTCCGCCGATAATGCCTGGGCATCGAGCATCACAACCGCGCTCGTGATCGCCGGCGGCAGCGCGGGCGTGAACCGGATGCTCCGCACGCTTGGCTTTCGGGCGATCGAAACCGAAGCGCCTGCCCAAAAGCCAGCGCCGACCGAGGCATGGATTGCCATTATCGATACCTCGGGCAAAGCTGGTGCACGCACCATCTTTCTCGATCAGGGCAGTGGTTGGGAACAAATCGGCGTGCTGCGGCAGGCTCCGAAATGGGGCATATTCCAATGGTTGCGCCGCGACACTGGTCGCTTCCCTTCGTCGGGCGGTCGCGCGGTACCGATCGGAGTCGATTTGCAGATCGCCGTCGGGGATTCCAACACCGCGCTTCCCAGTGCCGCCATTTGGGGGCCGCGCAAGCTCGCCGGAGGTGCGATTGTCGATATCGTCGTCAGCTAGGCTTTTGTCGCCGCATCACACTGGCGGCGAGGGGGATCGGTGCGATCTGGCGATGCGTGTCGGCATTTACCGACTCGCTAGCCGCGCGCCATGCTGAAGGATCTGCCCGTCTGGCATTATGTGACGTTTGACAGTGCGATCGGCTATGACTCGATCGTTCGGCTCCGTGATGAGCTTCTTGCCGCCCGGTCCTGTGGAGCGTTAGCCTTTGGTCATATTGTGATCGGGGTTCGAACCGGTCGGTCAGTGCGCGATGGCAACCTTCACGGACGGATCGAGACAGACAAGGACGACGGCAAGATCGTTCTAGGCATCGGGTTCGAAGACCTTGCGTCACTCGATATTTATTATGCCGCGCCGACCCATGCGACTATTCGTCGTCGTCATTATGAAAGCTATGCCCCCGAAATCGCCGAACTTTATGCGCGAACGGATAGAGAACCAGAAAATTCTAGAGAAATCTACGGGGAGATTGAGCGTGCTGTGACCCATTTCATGCGGCGTGACGATTTTGTGTTCACAACGGACGGGAGTTAGCTGTCATGGCGGATGCGGACAGCATGCGGGAGGATCGGTTAAGGCAAAAGAATTTCGATGCCACGACCTTCAGCTATCTCAAGCGCCATTATTTTGACGCGGACCAGTTACGGCGTCGTACGATGGACGAATTTGTCCGCGCGATACGGACCGGTCGGCTCATCGCTTTCACAGGATCGATGACGACTGAAGACCGTGGGTATGACAGATGGGACGAATTCGCTCGGAAATGCTTCGAAACCGCAAAAGCGAGTTTTCAAGAACATTATAAAAAGAGAAACGATGCCGCGATTCACGATCTGGAGTTAATCGTTAACAAATTTGGCGACGTCGTGAACCCTACCAATGACGAGCTGAAATTAAGATCGAAAATAATCGCTTTAGATAAGCGAGTAGGTTTCAGCATAATCGGAGAAACTCTCGACCTTGCTAATCATTACACCGAATTAAATCTGATCAATCCAAATAAAAATATCTCAAAGGAACTGTTTTTAAAGATTCCTGAGAAGATCCCTGAAAGAAATAATATCGTCGAATCTCTCATTCGTTGCTTGGGTATAGATCGCGCCATCACGTTGAATTACGATTTTGAGTTGGAACTCGAATATGCCCACCGCAGGCGATCAGCACCTGAAGGCAAATCGTTCGATCGCAATGCGCTTGCCGTTCTTGGTCGATCCAATATCGATCCAACTACCCTCCAAATTGTAAAACGACTGCCTGGCGCCCGGAGCCTGATCAGTGACATTTTCAACCGCGAGCGCACCGATACGCTAATCGAGTTCGCGGTCGGCTCAGCTGATCATGAATTTCATGTCCTGCACCTGCATGGTCGAGCTGACGCGTTTGATTCGATGGTGGTGAGCTACCGCGATTATGATCGCCTGTATCGCCGCAGCGGCTTGTCAAAAGCACCGTTCGAACATGCGCTCCGGCTGCTTTACGCGGGCAATCCGATCCTGTTTGTCGGGCTTGGTATGAACGAAAACGAAGTAAATACGACGCTCCAGGATTTCGTTGGCGACCACCCGTATCGGCGCATCACGCCCACCTTTTTGTTGTGGAACAGCCCGCTGAACGACAAGCACGAGCCCGATCAGGACGCGTGCGACATCAAGCGGATCGATATGCTGCACCGCCTGGGCATCTTGACGATTTTCGACCACGAGATCGGCACCAAGCTGACAGAATTGCCGCCAATTGCCACGAAGGCCGAGCCGCACGAACGCAAGTTGCTGCGCGTACGTCGGTCGATCGAGAATCTCGCCGCCGAACTCGCAAAATCTGAGCACCAGCGTCTCAAGGCCATCACCCAGTGGCGCAGCCTTGAAAAACGTGCGCGGAGCCGCGCACAGCTTATCACCACCTGGGACGTTCAAATTGCCCACCCAAGCGCGCCCAGCCAAATGCTGCAGACCCATAAGATTGGCGATGGCTTGACGGTAGTGGATGGCCGCTCTGGAACGGGCAAGGGCCTCGAAGCCAAGCGCGTCGCAGAGGATTGGCTTAAGGAGGCCACTCCCGCCGGGAAGCGCACGGTGCTGCTGATCAACGCCGAATTCTCGTTCGACACAGATACCCTGTTGAACCTGATGGCGGGCTTCCTTCGCGCCCGTTATCCTAAAGAGCATCGAGACAAATTAACGCGTGTCAGCCGAAACCTGCTTTTTCGCCATCCGGAGGCATTTCATGTCAGCACGAACCAATGCGTGCTGATCATATTGTCGGGAATCGAGCGCCTCTTCGGTACCAATGGCGAACCGTTGAGCGCGGAGTTCGACGATATGATGCGGTGCTTTGTCGCCGCTCATTACCCAGCCCCTGGACAGAAAGAGCCGGTGAACGCTAATGTCAGGATGTTGGCATTCGCGACTTCGCGGAACGAAAGCTATTGGCGCGGCCTAGTCCCAGAGCCATGGTCCAAAAGCGTTCAGAATATCAAATGGGAGCCGCCCCAGGCGCAATATGAGCCTTCCAAATATCTGAGCGATGTAGCGGCCCGACTGGAAACGACGCCATCGCCGGTCGCCGGCCTTCTGCTTGCGCAAAAGTCCAAGCCAGATATCGAACTGTCGGTCTATCGGCGCGTTTTCTTCGCGGCCCATTTGGAACCTCGCCATCTTGAAGCTGCGGGCCTCATGGCCGGGCGCGGTCCCCTCGTGCTCGACATCCTGACGGTCTTGGCCCAGATCGGCCAGCCCGTGGAACGCCAGGTGCTCTATCTTGCGCCGCGGGTGAAACATCGCCTGGGCCAACTCGACGGCGATAGTCGTGTCATATTCGAAGAGACGATCGATTGGCTGACACAGAAGAACCTGATCATTCCGATCAAGCCGTTCAACGCATCGCAGCATCCGACGATGCTGCGATATGGCCTGCACGCGACCACGCTCGCGGAATTTCGGGAACGATCCGGGGTCCCGCTGTCCGAGGCGGTATTGTCGACCGCGTTCAACATGTCGCTTTACACGGCACAGCCGACTGATGGCCCCCTACCCGAACCCTTCCTGCACGATGAGCTCGGCCAATTAATCGACTGGATGATCGGCGCCTATCGGGATGAACCGCTGGAGCCCGCGATGCAGATCGCGAGAGGCGAGAAATCGGGACGCCAACGTCGCCGCCCCGATGCGATTGCGGCGCTGCGGGCAGCACATGCCATCATTCGCGGCTTTTACTCGACAACGGCCTTGCTCACGCTTGAGGGCAAGGATCGCATTATCGGCGCCGAACGCGACGGTGCGCTCACCGAACATGCCGAGCGGCTAGAACGGCTTTTGCTGGCGTTCCGCTTGGCGGTTGCGGATAAAGATCACGATGACGGCGCCCCGCCAATCGATGGCCCCTTTTATCCCGATGAAATTGTTTGGCTCTATAATGAGATCGGCGTGGTCCGCCTGGCCCAAGGAAGCCTATACGACGCCCGGTTTGCGTTCGATGAAGCCGACCGAATCAATCGGGAATATGTCGAATTCGACGATCATGGCCATAATTGGCGGCGGATTACGCTCAATCAGATCATCGTCGATATCGAGCGCGCTCGATTAAACTCGGCGGAGCGCCGGATAAAGCAGATTGAAGACGGTATCGGCGAGGCAAAACAAAAGGCAATCGAGAGTCTGATTGCCGAATCTGGCCCGATCCCGCCATTGACGCGCGCCGATATCTCGCACGAGGAGATTCTCTCGATCGGATTGGTCACCGGCTACCGGGGCATCTGTGCTCACATTGCCGGTGAATCAATCGATGCGCACGAATATTTTCGGAAGGCGATCGCGATTCTGCGGCGGCTTGATGAGCGACGCGCGTACGCGACGTTTCAGCGCCACTATGCGGCTCTGGCGCGCGAGATGTTGCAGCCAGCCGAGGCGGAATTGGAACTCGACCTCGCCATCGCAGCGGCAGAATCGGTGCGCCAGATGGATTTGATCCACCATGCTCGAATCATCCGCGCCAACCGAATCGTCGCTGGCAAGAGCATCGACGAATGGGCGCGTGCCAATCATCAAATGATGGATGCGCTCAATTATTCTGATATCACTGATACCTATCGGGTCAGGGTGGAGGCTCGCGCCAATCTCGCCCAGATCAGAATGGCGAGTGGTGACATTGAGATGGCGTTGGAGCACGCGACGGATGCCCTGGCGGTCGCTACCCGACACGGTCTCAGCCTGCGTAAGATCACGCTGCGCATCCTGATCGGCAGCATCTTGATTCGCCGCGGTGACCCAATGTCAGGGCGCGCCTTGATTGAAGCAGGCAAGGCAGCGGCCGTACGCGTGGGCTATCAGCGCGCCACGGCGCTGGCTCAAGCCGCTTTGATGACCAAGGGGCGATCAGCATGAGCCATCCAAGTGCCCAAACGATTGAGCTGATCCCGGTTCAACCTTGCAAAGGTGGCACCGCGCAGCGCTGGAAAAGTCCAAGGCCACGCTTCAATCCCGGATAACGCCGCACCAGCGCTGCTGCCACCGCCAGCTCTAGCCGCACGATTCTTCCGTGCCCCGCTTCGATCGCTTCGCCCAATAGCGCTGCATCGCCTGATTGGCTGGCAACCGCCCGGCCAAAACTAAACGTCATCGCCGAATCAGACGGTGGGCCATCGCCAAGCCCACCATAATGCCGATGATCAAAACAGCGGCGGACGCGAATTTCATAACCGGCGCGGTAGACGCAGGACGCTATGTCGCAGCTAACGGCAATGGCAAATATTGTCCCAAGGGCGCGGCGCTTTAGCCTAATGCGTCAGCTTCAGCCCGACTATACAGGCGAGCAGCCCAAGCAGCAGCAGGATGCGCACCGCGCTGATCGATTCTTCGCCCGTCATCACCCCGACTATCACGGTGCCAAGTGCACCAATGCCCACCCAGACAGCATAGGACGTGCCGAGGGGGATCGTCTTCGATGCCTTTTCAAGCAGCGAGAAGCTGATGCTCGCGCAGATGAAGAACGCGATGTTCCAACCGACGTTTTTGAACCCATCCGTATAGCGAAGGCAGGTGGTAAAACCGACCTCGAACAAACCTGCTGATACCAAGATGATCCAGGCCAAGGGCTATTCCGCTGCCTCGACGAGCTTGGCCTGGTCCGATGCTTCGATTTCCTCAGCCTTGGCCTCGACGAGCTTGACGATATGCTCGATCATGTCCTCGCTCTGCACCGTGTGATCGGTGACGCCCGACAGATAGACCATGTGCTTGCCATTGCCGCCGCCGGTCAGCCCGATATCGGTTTCGCGCGCTTCGCCGGGGCCGTTGACGACGCAACCGAGCACGCTGAGCGACATTGGCGTGCGGATGTGCTGCAGACGTTCTTCCAGCGCCTGCACGGTGCGGATGACGTCGAACCCCTGCCGCGCGCAACTGGGACAGCTGACGACGCGGACGCCGCGATTACGGATGCCGAGCGCCTTCAGGATTTCGAAGCCAACGCGGACCTCATCCTCTGGCTCCGCCGAAAGCGAGACGCGGATCGTGTCGCCGATGCCATACCAGAGCAACGTACCCAGCCCGATCGACGACTTGACGGTGCCGCCGACGAAACCGCCCGCTTCGGTGATCCCCAGATGCAGCGGGCAATCGACTGCCTCGGCGAGCTGCTGATAGGCCGCGACCGCGAGGAAAAAATCGGACGCCTTTACCGCGACCTTGAATTCATGAAAATCATGGTCCTGCAGCAGCTTGATATGATCGAGCGCTGATTCAACCAGCGCATCCGGGCAGGGCTCGCCATATTTTTCGAGCAAGTCCTTCTCAAGGCTCCCGCCGTTGACGCCGATCCGGATCGCGCAGCCATTGGCCTTGGCCGCGTTAACGACCTCCTTCACGCGTGCAGCCGAACCGATATTGCCGGGGTTGATCCGCAGGCAGGCAGCACCGGCATCGGCTGCTTCCAAGGCCCGCTTATAGTGGAAATGAATATCTGCCACGATCGGCACACGGCTGGCGCGGACGATCTGCTTGAGCGCGGCAGTGCTTTCAACATCGGGGCAGGATACCCGGATGATATCGACGCCGGCATCCTCGCAGCGGCGAATCTGGTCGATCGTCGCCTTGGCATCTTCGGTTGGCGTGTTCGTCATCGTCTGCACCGTCACGGGTGCATCGCCGCCAACGGGGACGTTGCCGACCATGATCTGACGGCTTTTGCGACGGGTGATATCGCGCCAGGGGCGAAGCGACATGGCAAGGTTCCTCAACGGTTCAAGCGCGATATAGCGTTGCCTTCGCCGCCCGTCGATACGATAGCGCGGAGCAAGGACGATCCGGCGCCAATAATCTGGCACAGTCGGCAGGAGAGCATGTTGGGCCGACATTTTGGCATGGATTGGTTGCGGGTCGGCGCATTCGGGCTGTTAATCTTCTATCATATCGGCTTGGTGTTCGTGCATTGGGGCTATCACGCCAAGACAGCGCACCCGATCGAGTGGATCGCGGTGCCATTGCAGGCCGTGAATGCTTGGCGGTTGCCGTTGTTGTTCCTGGTGTCGGGCTATGCCAGCCGGGCGATCTTTGCCGGCGACAAGCGCCCTGGCCGCTTCATCTGGAGCCGGACCAAACGGCTGATTCCGCCGCTGCTGTTCGGGGTGATCGTGATCGTCCCCGTGCAGCCCTGGATCGAACTGACCACCCAACATGATTATGGCCGCGATTTTCTGCGCTTTTGGGTGGGCGATTATTTTCGCTTCGGCAAGATAAGCGGCATTGTACTGCCGACTTGGGCGCATCTCTGGTTCGTTGGTTATCTTTGGATCTATACCGGGGCGCTCGCATTATTGCTGGCGGTCCTGCCGGCCCGTGCAATGTCAGCAATCGAGCGCGGCCTAGGCTGGCTGCTGTCGGGGCCGATGATCCTGTTCTTGCCGATGGCACTGCTGATCGGCAACTGGGCGTGGATTTTCCCCGGTGCACTCGAAACCCACGGGTTTTTCGACGACTGGGCGGTCAACCGCGTCTATTTCGGCATGTTCCTGTTCGGCTTTCTGTTGCGCGAAAGCGAGCCCATCTGGCGGGCCATCCGACGCTGGTGGCCTTGGGCGGGCGTGCTGGGGCTCTGCGGCTATGCCGTCGTGGCGAGCATCGAGATCAGCTATCTTGGACCGCCTATCCCCAGCCGCACCACATGGTTCTGTTTCGGCATCGCTCGCGCCGTGCAGAGTTGGGGGGCGATCATTGCCTTGATCGGCATTGCGGACCGGTACTGGAACCATGACCATCCACAGCGCAAGATGCTGACTGAGGCGGTTTTCCCCTTCTATCTCGTCCATCAGTCAATCATCGTGTTCGTGGCGGGTGCGCTGCTGCAGTTCGGCCTGCCGCCGCTTGCCGAGTTCGGGATTATTCTGGTGGCGACGGTTACCGGGTGCTGGGTATTTTACCGCGCCGGACGGGAGATTGGCTGGATGCGTCCGCTGATCGGCCTGCGTATCCGCGCCTCCCGACCCCGCGTTACCATTTGAACCAGGAGCCTGCCGATGTCCGATAGCCAATGGACGCTGATGATCCATGGGGGTGCCGGGATGCTGACCCGCGCCACGTTGACGCCAGCGCAATCGGCCGGCGCGCGTGAAGCGCTGGGCCGCGCGCTTGATGCAGGGGGCGGCGTGCTGGCGGGGGGTGGTAGTGCGCTGGACGCGGTCGAAGTGGCAGTGAGAGTTCTGGAGGATGATCCGCATTTCAATTCAGGGCGCGGCGCGGTGCTGAGCTATGACGGCGCGGTGTCGCTTGATGCGGCGATTATGGACGGGCGCGATCGTCGCGCGGGATCGGTGGCAGGGGTCAGCGCCACCCGCAACCCGGTCAGTTTGGCGCGGCGCGTGATGACCGGCAGCCCGCACGTGATGCTAAGCGGGGCGGGAGCCGACCAGTTTTCGCTCGAACACGGTCTCGACCAGGCGGGGCGCGACTGGTTCGTGACACCGGAGCGGGAGGCGCAGCTGGCGGAGATGATTGCCGATCCGGACGGCTGGTTCGACGTGGCGATGAAATATGGCACGGTCGGCGCGGTCGCCCGCGATACAGATGGTCACGTCGCCGCCGCTACCTCGACCGGAGGCGTCACTGGTAAGCGCTGGGGCCGGATCGGCGATTCACCGTTGATCGGGGCGGGCACCTATGCCGATGATCGCGGCTGTGCCGTCTCAGCGACGGGCTCGGGCGAGTTCTTCATCCGGGCCGGGGCGGGCCATGAAATCGCTGCACGGATGCGGTTGCTGGGCGAGGATGTCGCGACGGCGGCGCAGACCGTGATGGCCGACGTGAGCGCTCTCGGCGGCGCGGGCGGGGTAATCGTCGTCGCATCGGATAACAGCGCGGTCTGGGACTTCACGACCCCCGGCATGTTTCGGGGTCGGACGGATTCTAGCGGCGCGCGGACCCTCGCGATCTTCTGCGACGAGGGGTAGCTTACAATCGTCATCTTGTCCGGTTAGGGGCTAGCCCCATGAAGAACCTCCTGCTCATCCTTGCCGCCGCGATCGCACTCAGCCTCCACAGCCCTGCCCAGGCCTATGGCCAGTTCGGGCATGAAACCATCGCCCGGATCGCGATGGCCAATGTCTCTCCCCAGGTCCGCGCAAAGGTCTTGACGTTGCTCGCCCAGTCATCAGCGTTGGCGACCCCGGGCTGCAAGGCGCGCACGATCGAGCAAATCAGCGTTTGGCCCGATTGCGTACGCGGCATGGGGCCGCGTTTTTCCTACACCGCGTCGTGGCATTACCAGAATGTCGATATCTGCCAGCCCTTCGACCTGAAAAACGCCTGCCGCGACGGCAATTGCGTGTCGGCGCAGATCGACAGGGCGGTGAAGCTGCTGAAGGACAAGACCGTGCCGACCGCCGAGCGGGTGCAGGCGCTGGCGTTCCTCGTCCATTTCACGGGCGACCTGCACATGCCGCTGCACGCAGGCGATCATCGCGATCTGGGCGGCAACCAGGTGAAGGCTGCATATGGCATCTATGCCCCCGACCGGCTTAACCTGCACAGCATCTGGGACGGGGCGCTCGCTGAGCGCGCGATCACCGATGGCCCCCCGCTGGTCCGGCCCTATTCGGCTGCGGATACGACCGCGACCCAGGCGGGAACGACCGAGGACTGGAGCCGCGAAGCCTGGGCCGTCAGCCGCGATGTCGCTTATCCGAGCGCGGTCGGCGATCAGCCCTGCACCACCCCCACGCCAACCCGCGCCAAACTCGACACCGCGACCATCACGCGCCTTGTCCCGATCGCCCGATTGCAAGTCGAGCGCGCTGGGCTGCGGCTTGCGCGATTGCTTGATGAAGCGCTGCGCTAAGCCTTAGCGCGTCGCCAGCACAAACCCGGCGATTGCCGCAACAACACTGGCATCGATCGGCAAATCGGGATTGGCATAGCTCGCCGCGTTGGCCGCGCGGTCGGCCTTGCCGACCTGTTTCAGGACATGGTTGACGCCGGGGAGCAGCACCAGCTTGGCATCCTTGCGCCCCGCCGCCAGCATCCTGGCATCCTCGACGCCGATCTGGATGTCGTTTTCTCCCTGGACGATCAGCAGGGGTCCTTTGCTTTTCGCCGCCAGTTCAGCGGGACGATAGCGCATCAAGTCGATAAGGTAATCCTGCACGGCGGGCGCAAACAGGCCCAGCAGCCCTGGATGCATCCCCGCCGTATCGACATGTTCGCCCGCCGCCAGCTTGGCGAGCGCAGCATCGGCCTGGTCGAAGATGATCGCATTGGCGGGGTTGGCGTGGATCTGGTCCTTGATCAGCACGCCGAAGGACCGTCCGGCAGCGGACACCAATATCCGCCCGCAAATGTCGGGCGCGTCAGGCGTCGCCAGCACCACCAACCCGCCTTCGCTATGGCCAAGCAGCCAGACGCAGCGGGCGCCCGTCGCGGCGCGCGCGGCCTTGACCCAGGCGGTCACGTCAGCGGCATAATCAGCGATCGTCACCTTGTTGGCGTCGGCGATGGCGGCCTTGCTGCCGAACATCCCGCGCTTGTCGATCCTGACGGTCGAGATCGCGCGCGCCGCCAGCGCCTCGGCGAGCAGGCGATAGGGTGCTGCTTTCACCCCATACCGGTTGTTGCCGTCGCGATCGGTGGGGCCTGAACCGGGGACGATCACCACCACAGGACTGGCTTTGCCGGCATCGATCAAGCTGCCGTGGAGCGCCCCTGCCGGACCAGGCGCGGCCAAGTCGGTAGGTGATGGCTGTTGTGCCATCGTCGCCACGGGCATTGCCGCGAGCACAAATGCACCGACAATCGAGAACCGAAAATTTCTCATCGCCAATCCCTTCCCGGCTTATTTGCCGCCGCGCGCGCGACGGGCGCGGATCTCTTCGGCAATTTCATCGATATTGATCGTTTCGGATCGCGCCATGGCGAAGCGGATGAAGACGAACAGGATCATCATCGTCGCCAGCAGCGGCAAAATGATCAACACCGGCTGCGTCGCGACCAGCGGCACCGTGCCCAGCATGACGCCGGTCGTCAGCAGCACCATCATTGCGGTGGCGATCCATCCAGCCGCATTGCGCGGCATGATCTGGAGCTTGCCCCGCCCTCGATAGGTCGTGAACCACGGATCATCCATTATCGTCCTCCTGCTTGGCCGGGCGCCCCCGTTTGGGCGTCTGGCTGACCGAAACCTTGACCCCGCGCCGCGTGAGGGACTCGCGCAGCAGATATTCGACCTGAGCGTTAACGCTGCGCAAATCGCCCGCCGCGCTCCGCTCGATCGCCGCATAAAGCGCGGGATCGAGGCGGAGCGGAAAGGCTTTTTTGGGCGGCGCCGTCACCGTTCAACCAATCAGTAGAGCGAGCCGGCGTTAACGATCGGCTGCGTTTCCCGCTCACCGCACAACACCACCATCAGGTTGGAGACCATCGCCGCGCGACGCTCATCATCAAGTTCGACGACGTTCTTTTCCGACAGCATGTCGAGCGCCATTTCAACCATGCCGACCGCGCCTTCGACCAGCGTCTTGCGCGCCGCGACCACGGCTTCGGCCTGCTGACGACGCAGCATGGCGCCGGCAATTTCCTGCGCATAGGCCAGGTGCGTGAAGCCGCATTCGTCAACGGTGATGCCCGCCACCGACAGCCGCTCCATCAACTCGCTGCGCAGTTCAGCGCCGACCTGGTCGTGATTGCCCCGCAGCGTGATCTCCTGATGCTCGAAATCATCATAGGGATAGCGCGAACCGATCGTGCGCACCGCTGCCTCGATCTGTGCGAGCACAAAGGCCTTGTAATCATCGACATCGAACAATGCCTGTGCGGTATCGGTCACGCGCCACACGACCTGTGCTGCCATCTCAATCGGGTTGCCGCGCAGATCGTTGACCTTGATCTTCTCCGAAATCAGGTTGTTCGCACGCAACGACACATTTTTTTTGCCCATCCAGGGCCAGGTCCAGCGCAGGCCATTCACCCGGTCGCTGCCTTTATAGGCACCGAACAAGGTGATCGCGGCGGCCTGGTTGGGTTGCAGCATATAGAAGCCGGCAGCCACGAACAGGAACAGGGTCAGCCCGCCAATCAACGTGCCAATCGCTGCGACCTTGTTAACCGGCAGCATCGCCCCCCCGGCACCGATCACCACGATGGTGACCAGCAGCACCAACAGCATCAAATACCCGCTCGATGCCGACGCCGGATAGTCCTTACTCCGTGCCATCGCGTCGGTGCCGCCAAACGACTCAACCATCATTGCCTCCCATTAATATGATATCATATTTATATCGCCTCAATGGGAGTGGCAAGCGAAATCATCCGCACGCAAAAAGGGCGGCGGTGCCCCAACACCGCCGCCCTTCAAGAGCGCATCAAATGAAACGCTTAGCTGATGACAATCGTCACAGCGCGGCGGTTCTGCGCCCAGCTGCCCTCATCAGAACCGAGCGCGATCGGACGTTCCTTGCCATAGCTGATCGTGGTGATCCGCGTGGGCGAGATGCCGCGTGCGGCGAGATAGTTCTTGGCAGCGTTGGAGCGGCGATCGCCCAGCGCAAGATTATATTCGCGGGTGCCGCGCTCGTCGCAATGCCCCTCGATCGTCACCGGCACGTTGGGATATTTCGCAAGCCAAGCAGCCTGGCTGTCGAGCGTCGCGCGCGCTTCGGAATCAATGTCATATTGATCGAGGGCGAAGCGAATCGTGTCGCTGGTGATCGAGCGCAGGAAGTCTGCGGCCGAACCGGGGATGATGCCATCGCCAACCGGCTGATAGCCTGGTGCTGTCGTCCCGACGGGACCCGGGGGCAATGCTTCCTTGCGCTTGGTGGTGCACCCGGCTGTCGTTACAAGTGCGGCAGCGATGATGATCGTCGTCGTCAGTCTGGCCATTTCATCCTCCTTCGACCTTGGTCGTTCGATTAGGCTCGGTCCGTGAGCCTGGGTTTGAAGCAATGGTTAACGCGGAGTCAAACATTAAGGGCGCAGCGGGCCCCAGCCGGGGTCCGATCCGTCGAGAGGTGTTGCAAGTTTACGCTCATTGACGCCGGTAAGATCGACCGACCAGAGATCAGCCGTCCCATTGCGGCCCTGCCCTGAACGGAAGAACATCAACACCCGGCCATTGGGGGCCCAGCTTGGCCCTTCGTCCTGCCAGTCATCGGTCAGCAATTTCTCGCCGCCGCCGCTTGGACTCATGATGCCGATCCGGAAATTGCCCGCCAGCTTGGTAAAGGCGATCAGGTCGCCGCGCGGGCTCCACACCGGGGTGGCATATCGCCCGCCCCCAAAACTGATCCGGCGCTGATCCGATCCATCGGCATTCATCAGATATAGCTGCTGCCCGCCTGACCGATCGCTTTCGAACACGATTTGCGACCCATCGGGCGAATAGCTGCCGCCGGTGTCGATCCCCGGTGCATTGGTCAGCCGCTGCGGCTGTCCGCCGCCCGTAGCCACCCGGTAAATGTCGATATTGCCGCCAACCGCCATTGAGAACAGCACATAACGGCCATCGGGCGAGAAGCGCGGTGCAAAGGTCAGATTGCCCGGGGGCACCAGCTGGCGCTGCCGACCACTGCCGATATCATAAATGTAGATGGCCGGGCGATCACCGACATAGCTCATATACACGATCGATTGCTGATTGGGCGCAAAGCGCGGCGTCAGCACGATCGACTGGCCATTGGTGAGGAAGCGGTGATTGGCCGCATCCTGATCCATGATCGCCAGTCGCTTGATCCGGCGATCTTTCGGCCCGGTTTCAGAGACATAGATAACCCGGCTGTCAAAATAGGGCCCTTCGCCGGTCAGCCGCGTATAGACCATATCCGCGCATTTATGCGCCGCGCGCCGCCAATCGGCGGGCTGGACGACAAAGCCCTGCCGGGTCAGTTCGATCTTTGAAAACACATCATAAAGATAACAGCCAACCGTCAGCGTCCCGTCGCCATTGGCGCGGACAAAGCCCTGAACCAACGCCTGCGCGCCAGTGCCCCCCCAATACTCAAATTGCGGTGCCGTCACTTCCGGAAAGTCGATCGGCTTTAGCGCATTGGGGCCAAGCGGGCTGAACAGTCCGGAATTTTTGAGATCGGCCGTCACCACGGCGGCAAGCTGGCGGCCCAGCACATCGGTGGCGCCAGCGGGGGTTGAGACCACCGCCGTGGTCGGCATCACCGGGATGGCGATCGGCAGTGGCGCGGAAATGCCGCCCGTCACAGACACATCAAGCGGCGGCGGATCGGCTTGCGTCGGCCCTGCGGCACTAGCAGGCGGCGATGCCGGGGCGGTTTGCGCTGCCACTGGCACGGCCATGCACAGAAGCAGGGCCGCCAGGGGCTGAAAAGTCGAAACGCGGAACATCATGCCAGACTCATCCTCAGCGTAATTGCCATGTGTAGTTGATATTGTTCCACCCACCACTCGGTGTTTTGTAAAATTCGGGCGGCAGCCGTAACGGCGAACACCCCTTGAAAGCGGCGATTCCCAGATCGATAACCCGCCTTGCATAGCGCCCCGCCTCCCCATCTGTCCCAGTTTGACGCACCATGGTCGGCGTCGCGGCAAGGGTGCCATCGGGATTGAGGCGCAAATTCAGGACGGTGATGATCTCATTGGCCCCTGGGCCCGGATTGACCTGGCGATCAGCACAGGGCTGAATCTGGCGCGAAATCGCATCCTGAATGCTGGCAAGCGCCTTGGCATCGATCACCGCCGCGCGCGGAGTTATCGATTTGCTCGGGCTTGGTTTGTCGGTCAGCCCTTTCAGAAAATCATCGCCCAATCGCGAACCGCGCGGCCGCGGTTTGGACGATGATGGATCGCTGCCGGTAGAGGCCGTCCGCGTTGGCTTGGCTGGCGTCGCTGGGACAGCTTCACGCTTGGGCGGAGACTTGGCGGCCTGTTGCGGTGCCTCTGGCGTCGACTTTTTGGGATTGGGCTTGGCCAGCTCGCTGGGCTTGGTTGGCGGCGCAGGCTTGGGTTGCGGCGCGGGTGGTACCGGCAAGGGTGCAGCCGGCTTGGGCTCGGGCGGCGGCGCATCTTCCGGCGGCCCGGCATCAGGCGCTCGCGATTCAGCAGGCGGCACCGTCGATTGCGGCGCGGTAGCGACCAGCCCGATCTCATCGACCAGCGACACATCGATTGGCGCCTCAAGCGATTTCATCGGCTTGGGCGGACTGAGCAAACTCGCCGACAGCAGCGCAAATGCCGCGACGTGCAGCACAACGGCAATGGTGAGCCCAGCAGCATCGGAACGGTCCATCGCCGGTCGCTCACCCGATACCAGGAAGAAGCGTGCACGGCGTCACGGCTTCTCCTTGCCCACGGTTACCAGCGCGACACGGTTCAGCCCGGCGCGGTTGAGTTCGCCCATCACCCGCATCACTTTGCCATAAGCAAGGCCACGATCGGCGCGCAGATAAATCTCTGGCGGCTTCCCGCTGGGCGAATTGGCGGCGATCTGGCCCAGCACGTCGGGCAGGATCGCCTCAGTCACTTCGTCATCATTGACGAATAGCCGGCCCTGCTCGTCAAGCGCGATCTGCACTGGCTTTTGGTCCTGATCGAGCGGCTTGGCATTGCTGTCGGGCAAATTGACCGGCACCCCCGCCGTAAGCAGCGGCGCTGTGACCATGAAAATGATCAACAGCACCAGCATCACATCGACCATCGGCGTGACGTTGATTTCCGCCATCGGCGCACGACGACCGCGCGACCGTTGCGAGGGCAGGTTGATCGCCATCAGCCCTTGGCCTTCATCGCCGGGCCTTCGAGCTGGCGGCTGAGCGTGGCGTGGAAACCATCGGCAAAGCGATTGAGGCGCGCCTCGATCCGGTTCACCGCATGGCTGTAGCGATTATAGCCGATCACCGCCGGAATTGCCGCGAACAGACCGATTGCCGTTGCAAACAACGCCTCGGCAATACCCGGCGCGACGACGGCGAGCGAGGTGCTCTGCGCCGCAGCAATCCCGCTAAAGCTGCGCATGATTCCCCACACCGTGCCGAACAGCCCGACAAAGGGCGCAACCGAGCCGACGGTTGCCAAAATGTTGAGCCGGTCGGCCAGCTTGTCGATTTCAGCCGCTACCGACGATCCCATGGCAGTGGCGAGCCGCTCGCGCGTGCCTTCCCGGTCGATGGTGTTGCCAGTGGTCGATCGCCGCCATTCAGCGACGCCCGCTGAAAACACGCGCGCGACGGGCACATCGCTCTCCCCTTCGCTGCGATGAAACGCATCGATATCGCTCGCATTCAGGAAATCGCGCTCAAACCGCTCGCCGCGTTTTCTGGCGCGGCCAAGCTTGATCGCCAGCGCGATGATCACGCCCCAAGTCCAGATGCTGGCCAGCAACAGCCCGACCATCACGATTTTCACGACGATATCGGCCTGTAGAAACAGGGCGACCGGCGACAGGGTCGATGGATCAGTGTTCAGGACGAAATTCATTATCCGCTCATGCCCTTCTTAATCTTGTCCGCCATGCTCATCAGGCTCAACGTCTTGCCACACTAAGCGTTCAAATGCCGCGACCCAGCCAGCCGGCTGGCGCCGCGCCCGGCCACCGGGCGAAACAAAAACGGCCGTCACCTCTGCCTCGGCCAATATCAGCCCGTCTTTGATGACTCGTTGATGAATACGGCACGAAGCAGGCCGAATCGCGATTAATCGACTCGCGACAACCAGCGAATCATCGAGCCGGGCCGGTGCTTTGTACCGAATCGAAACATCGCTGACGGCATAGGCCCCCTCGCCCGCCTCATGCGCCGCGCGCTGATCAATGCCGGCCAGCCGCAGCATGTCTGACCGGCCACGCTCCATCCAGCGCAGATAATTGGCGTGATAGACGACCCCTGAAAGATCAGTGTCCTCAAAATAAACCCGCAAGGCCAGCCGGTGTTCGCGCCCAGCGAAATACCCCTCGACCGGTCGATGCTGTGCGCCTTCAGTCATGCCGCGCCCTCTAGCCCAGCACGGCGGGGCATGAAACCCATTGACGCGAATGTAACCTTTCGGTTACATGTAACTTCAAGGTTACAGACGGAGCGAGGCAATGATGGCAACCGACATTGATCAGGCAGACGAGATGGGGCGCATGCGCATTCTCTTGCTCGGCATGATCGGGCTGCTGATGTTCGGGCTGGTCGCCATGACAATCGCCTGGGGCACAAACCTGCACGCGCAGGACGCCTTTGGGCTGCCGGTCTATACCCTTTTTATGTTCCTGGCGGGCGTGGGCGCGGTGCTGGTGGCCACAGGCGGCGGGCTGGCCAGGCCCAGCCAGCTCCGCGCGCTGCTCAACGACGAGGTCACGCGCGATCACCGGCAACGCAGCCTGGCGGCTGGCTTTTGGACAATGCTGGCAATCACGGCCATCGGCTATCTGCTGACCTTCATTGGTCTCGGCGGCGTTGCCACCACCGACCTGCGCACCTTTGCGACCATTGCCATTTTTGGCAGTGAGGGGGCAGCATTGTGCCACTTCGCCTGGCTTGAAGGCGCGGCACATTGGCGTGGTTGATCAGCTGGGCAACCGGCTAAAGATCATGCGCAGCGAGGCCGGACTTACCCAGGCCGACCTCGCGGAGCAGGTCGGCGTCAGCCGCAAGACAATCAACACAGTGGAAAACGGGATCTTCGTGCCCTCCACTTTGCTCGCGCTGAAGCTCGCGCGCGCGCTTGGGACACCGGTCGAAGCCATTTTCTTTCTGGACGACGCGTTATGAACAACGGAGCCAACGGCATGCCGACCCGCAAGATCATTGCCCTCGCCCTCCTGGCGGTCATCTTTTCTGTCCTTGGCATCCTCGTCATGTCGGGCAGCATCAACTTATCAGCCGCCTTCTTTTTGGGGATCGTGATCGGCATGCTGCTCTCGCTCGGGCTCGCCGCCGTGTTCGGCATCCCGAAATTCGGTCGGTCATCGACGCCGGGCAGCAAGCCACCGCCGACCCGGGCGCGCTGATCGCTGTTCGCGCTGGACGCGACACCGGCGGGCGATAGGATAAGCGGCATGACACCCCCCGCCTTGCGCATCCGCGGCCTTGCCAAGGCCTTTGACAAACCGGTGATCACCGGCCTGGATCTCGATGTACCGGCGGGGCAGCTTTATGCCCTGCTCGGCCCCAATGGTGCGGGCAAGACGACAACGCTGCGGATGGTGACTGGGCTGGCCAAGCCCGATGCCGGGCTGATCGAGATATACGGCGTGAATACACAGCGCCAGCCGGGTGCGGCCAAAGCGATGACCGCCTGGTTGCCCGATGAACCGATGCTCTATGATAAATTGAGCCCGGCTGAATATCTCGCCTTTGTCGCTGGCCTGTGGCGGATCAAGCCGGCCGAGGCAGCCCCGGCGGCCGAGGAATTGCTCCAGTGGCTCGATCTATGGGATGTCCGCGACTCACGCTGCGAGGGATTTTCCCGCGGCATGAAGCAAAAGGTCGCGCTGGCCGGGGCGCTGATTCACAAACCACGCCTGCTGATCCTTGATGAACCGCTGACCGGGCTCGACGCGCAAATGGCGCGCAGCGTGAAGGATGCCCTGCGCGCACAGGTGGATGGCGGCGCGACGGTGATCGTCACCACCCATATCCTGGAAGTCGCCGAACGGCTTGCCGACCGGATCGGCATCATCGCGCACGGCAAGATGCTTGTCGAAGGCACGATGGCCGAATTGCGCGAAAAGGTCGGATCGGATGAGTCAACGCTCGAAGACGCCTTTATCCGCTTGACCCAAGCACCGGAGACCTCCGCCGAATGACCTGGCTGATGCGCGGTTTGCCCGCCGGGTCCTTTGGCTGGCTGGTGCTGCATGAATTGCGGCTCAATCTGCGCGGCGTCAGGCGGCGGGCACTCTCAACCTGGTTGGGCCTGTTGTTGTTGTTCGGCTATGTCGCGATCGGGATCAGCATCGCGCTTGGACTGCGCGATGTTGCCATGACACCAAGCCCGATCATCTTCGACGGTCTGCTCGCCGTCAGTTTGCTGGCCCTGTCGCTGATGGCCACCCAAGCGGTATTGGCCAGCTATCGCACGCTCTATGATGCTGGCGATCTCGATCTGCTGCTGTCGTCCCCGGCAGGCGAGCGCACCGTGCTCCAGGCCAAACTGATCGGCATCGCGGCCACTATCGTGCTGACTTATGCGGTGCTCACACTGCCAATTGTCGTGCCGTTGGCGGCGATCGGTCATCCACAATTCTGGGGAGTGATCCCACTGCTCGTTGCGCTCGCGCTGACCGCAGCCTGTATCGGGCTCGGCATCACGCTGGTAATCGCCGGGATCGCCGGACCGCGTGCCGCACGCACGGTGGGGCAAATCACCGCCGCCTTGCTCGGCGGCGGTTTCTTCATTGTCTCGCAACTGCTGTCGCGTGATCGCCCCGGGCGCGGGCGCATCGAGATATTCGAACGGCTGCGCGACAGCCGGATTGGGGAAAGTCCGCTAGGATCGGTGCCGGGCCGTGCCGCCTTTGGCGACCCGATTGCCATTGCCCTGCTGCTCGGCGCGACGCTGATTTTGTTCACCGTGGCGAGCCGATTATTCCAGTCGCGCTTCCTGGCAAGCTATCAGGCAGCCGGGATGCGGCTGGCCCGCACCAAGGCTTCACGGCGTGGCATTCGGCGGCATTTCAAATCGGGGCTGTTCGCCACCATCTTCGCCAAGGAATTCCGGCTGCTGCTGCGCGATCCGGCGCTTGCGTTCCAGATCGTCCTGCGGCTGGTCTATCTCGCGCCACTGATGTTCCTGGGCCTGGGTGGGCGCGGGGGCAGCAACGTGCCGTTTGCCGCGTCGCTCGCCTTTGCCAGCGTGCTTGTCGTCGGTCAGCTGGTCGGCAGCTTTGCCTGGCTGACCATTTCGGCAGAGGACACTCCCGATCTGCTGACCGTCGCCCCGATCGACAAGGCCGAGGTCAATCACGCCAAGCTGGTTGCTGCGCTCGCCATGGCCGCCCCGATCGGCATCGTCCTGCCCATCGCGGTGACGCTGCAATCGCCGCTCGGCGGGATCGTCACCTTGGTGATGACTGTCATCGCCGGCGTGCTGGCTGGCGTGATCGAACTCAGCTTCGGCAAACCGATGCCGCGTAAATCCTTCAATCGGCGACGCGGCAGCGGGGTTATTGCCGGCATCCTGGGTATCGTTGTGACGATCATCTGCGGCGGCATTGCTGCGGTGAGCGTCTACTTTCTCGGTCAGGCCTGATCGAACAGCCCGTCCTGCACACCGGGCGGCGGATTGAGGCCGAGATGTTTCCACCCCAAGGCATTGAGGCAGCGCCCGCGCGCTGTCCGCGCGACCAGCCCGAGCTGGATCAGATAGGGCTCGATCACTTCCTCAATCGTGTCGCGCGGCTCGCTGAGTCCCGCCGCCAGCGTTTCCACCCCGACCGGGCCACCGCGATAAATATCGGCGATCATCATCAGATAGCGCCGGTCCATCGCATCGAGCCCGAGCGAATCGACTTCAAGCCGGTTGAGCGCCGCGTCCGCTGCCCGTGCATCGACGATTGCATGGCCAGCGGCATGCGCGAAATCGCGCACCCGGCGGAGCAGCCGCCCAGCGATACGCGGGGTGCCGCGCGCGCGCCGCGCTACTTCGGTCGCGCCGTCGCTCGACAAAGCGAGATCGAGCAACCCGGCCGCCCGCGCGACAACCTTTTCAAGCTCATCAACGGTGTAGAAATGCAGCCGCACCGGGATGCCGAACCGGTCCCGGAGCGGCGTCGTCAGCAATCCCTGCCGCGTCGTCGCGCCGACCAGCGTGAACTTGGGCAAGTCGATCCGCACGCTCCGCGCCGACGGCCCCTCGCCGATCATCAGATCAAGCGCCCGGTCTTCCATCGCCGGATAGAGGATTTCCTCAACCACAGGCGCGAGCCGGTGGATTTCGTCGATGAACAGGACATCGCCGTCTTCCAGATTGGTCAGCAGCGCGGCGAGATCGCCCGACTTGGCAATGACAGGGCCCGATGTCGCGCGAAAACCCACGCCGAGTTCGCGCGCGATGATCTGCGCGAGCGTCGTCTTGCCCAGCCCCGGGGGCCCAAAGAACAGCACATGATCAAGCGCATCGCCCCGCGCCTTGGCGGCGTTGATGAACACCCGCAAATTCTCGCGCGCCGCCTTTTGTCCGACAAATTCGTCGAGCGATTTCGGGCGCAGCGCGGCGTCAATATCCTCGGGCTTGCGACCGGGGGTGAGGAGGCGATCGTCGGTCATTTTGGCTGGCTTAGGGCAATGCGGTTGCCCTCGCTGTCCTCGATTTCCGCAACGAAGCCAAACGCGCCGACATCCTTTTTATCATAGAGGATCTTCACCCCACGCGCCTTTGCTCGGGCTAGGACGCTGTCGATATCGTCCACGGCGAAATAGACGATCGGCCCGCGCTTGCCCGGCAAATAGACATCGCCCTTCACCAGCGCGCCTGATGCGCCGGCCGCACCCTCCGCAGCCGGAAACAGCGCCATGTCATAGCCATCGAGCGTCTGGCGTTCGAGCGTGAACCCGAAAATCGCGGTGTAAAAAGCCATGGCGCGATCAAGATCCACGACGGGCAGTTCAACATAGGCAATCGGGTTGGATGGTTTTGACACTAGCGCCTCCTGAGGCTTATCTTGCGAGCGCGCCATCGCAGGCACCGCCAAAGCCATACCTGCGAGGGCAAGGCAAATGCCGACCTTTATCTCTTTGCGCTTATCTGCGGTGGCCATCACGACTTCATAAAGTCCGTAAAGTCGCTCCAATGCTCGACCTTGAACGCCCGGATGTCGCGAACGCAGGTCGGGAACCACGGCAATGCCCGCAAAGCATTCATCGCGAGGGTGACATTGACCAGACTATCGTTGGTCGAGATATAAACGCTGCCCTGAACCCTCTGAAAGCCATAGCGGTTCAACACGGCCCCGATTTCCGCATAGGCCTGCGACAGGCCCTTGGGATGGGTCAGCTTGGTTTGGTTCCACAATAAATCAAAGCCGATCGCGAACATCAGTCGTCCAGCGGATCGCGCAGAATATCCTCAACCGGGTAATCAAGGTCTTCGTCGGATTCGATCATGTGGATTCGCATCTGATGTTTGCCATTGCTGGCGGGCACGACGCTGCACATCACTTCATAGGGTGGGCCGTTGCGCCCAATCCGGCGCACGGTACCGACGAGAAAGTCCATTTTGGTCATCGCACCTCTCCAGTCACCGCCCCGATCGCCAATCATTACGCGCCATCCTACTTCGCCGCCTTTCTAAGCGCCAGCCGAACGAGCGCGTCGAGCGTGGCGCCCACCCCGAGCTCTTCCTCCGCCGCCGCCACGGCGCTTGCCGCCTCAGCAGGGCGGAAGCCCAGGTTTAGCAGCGCGGATGCCGCGTCGGCACCCGATCCGGTCGGCGCACTGGACACGCTTGCCCCGCCAATCGCGATTCCGCCAACCTTGTCCTTCAGTTCGCGCACGATGCGCTCGGCGAGCTTGGGGCCGACGCCGTTGGCGCGCGCGACCATCGCCTTGTCTTGGCTCGCGATGGCGCGGGAGAGATCGCCGGGCTCGAGCGCGGAGAGGATCGCCAGCGCCACGCGCGCGCCGACGCCCTGCACCCCGGTAAGCAAGCGGAACCAGTCACGCTCGCTGGCGCTGGCAAAGCCGACCAGCCGCAGAAAATCCTCCCCCACCAGCATTTCGGTGTGGAGCATCACCGCTTCCCCGATCGGGCCAATCGCGGCGAGCGTGCGGCTCGACGCGCCCACCAGATACCCAACGCCGCCAACATCGACCACGGCATGGTCGATGCCCGTCGCGTCGAGGCGGCCTTTCAGATGCGCAATCATCCCCTTGTGCTAGGGGATACGCCGCGCCGACGCCAGATGGTGCGCGTGGCAGATCGCCACCGCCAGCGCATCGGCGGCGTCCGCCCCGTCGATCTTCACCCCCGGCAGCAGGCGCGCGACCATCGCATGGACCTGCGCCTTCTCCGCCGCGCCGGTGCCGACTACCGCCTTTTTCACCAAGCGCGCCGCATATTCGCCGACATCGATGCCGCCGCGCGCAACCGCACAGATGACAACGCCGCGCGCCTGGCCCAGCTTCAGTGTCGATTGCGGATTGGCGTTGACGAACACTTCCTCCACCGCTGCGCTATCGGGCGCATGATCGGCGACCAGCGCGGCCAGCATCGCATCGAGATGGGCAAGCCGGCGGGGCAACGCCGCTGCGCTGTCGGTCTTCAGCCGCCCATTGGCGAGATGGGAGAGCCGGTTGCCCTCGGCCCGGATCAGGCCCCAGCCGGTCGTGCCGAGCCCGGGATCGAGGCCGAGGATGATCATGGGTTTGAAGTAGATGGGTTCGCGCGGAGACGCGGAGGCGCGGAGAAGGTTTTGGTTCGCGCAGAGGCGCAGAGAACGCGGAGGAGGTCGTTTTGTGGAATGGTTGGTCGCGACAGCGACCCATAAACAGAATCAGGGCCTCGCTGGCGCGGGACAATTGCCCCAAGGGCAACGCCTCTGCGTCCTCTGCGCCTCTGCGCGAACTCCCCTACTTCCTTCTCCGCGTCGCCGCGTCTCCGCGCGAACAATCCTGCTATCTTTTCGCGCAATGAAAAGCTCAACCAAGCTTCTCCATCACCGCGTCGGACACTTCGTAATTGCCCCAAACGGTCTGCACATCATCGTCATCGTCGAGCGTGTCGATCAGCTTGAACAGCAGCCCTGCGTCCTCTTCGCCCACCTCGACCATGGTCTGCGGGCGCCAGGCGAGCTTCGCCCCCTCGGGCTCGCCGAGCACAGGGGTCAGCGCCTTGACGACCTCGTGCAGGTCACCCTGTGCGGTCCAGATTTCATGGCCGTCCTCGCTCGACGACACATCCTCGGCCCCCGCTTCGAGCGCTGCTTCGAACACCTTGTCGCCATCACCGACGCTGGCGGGATAGCTGATCAACCCCATCCGGTCGAAGGCGTGACTGACCGAGCCGGACGCGCCGAGATTACCGCCATTCTTGGAAACCGCGGTGCGGACATTGGTCGCGGTCCGGTTGCGATTGTCAGTCAGCGCCTCAATGATCAGCGAGACACCGCCAGGGCCGAAACCCTCATAGCGGATTTCCTCATAGGTCTCGGCATCGCTGCGCGTCGCCTTGTCGATCGAACGCTGGATATTGTCCTTTGGGAGCGAGGCCGCCTTGGCCGCGTTGACCGCCATCCGCAGCCGCGGGTTCATGTCGGGATCGGGCAGGCCCATCTTCGCCGCGACGGTGATTTCGCGGCTGAGCTTGGAAAACAGCGACGAGCGCTTCTTATCCTGCGCACCCTTGCGGTGCATGATGTTCTTGAACTTGGAATGGCCTGCCATAATCGATCTCTGTCAGTGATTGGGGCGCGAGCGAATTACGCCAGCCCGAGCGCCGCCTTATAGGTGTCGAGCAGCATTTCCGCCTCATCGCGGTGATGTTTTTCCATCTTCCGCAGCCGGACGATCGTCCGCATCGTCTTGGTGTCGAATCCGGTTGCCTTGGCCTCGGCGTAGACATCCTTGATGTCGTCGGCCATCGCCTTCTTCTCTTCCTCCAGCCGCTCGATCCGTTCGATGAGAAGGCGCAGCTGCTCGGCGGAGATGTTGTCGGTCATGGGTATCGGACTCTTCGAAAATTGGGGTGAGCGCGGTCGTCTAGGCCATTGGGCGGGCGCGCTCAACCATCGTTATCAGGCGGTGTTATTCAGCTCAGTTGGGTGGAAAGGCCTGACGCTGGCCACCTGCCTTGACGGTCACCCCGCCGTGCATGACGAAATCGACCTTTTCCAGCCTCGTCACGTCGGCAACCGGATCGCCTGCCACCGCGATGATGTCCGCCATCTTGCCAGGCTCGATTGTGCCGAGCTGGTCCGACCGACCAAGCAGATCGGCAGCGCTGACTGTGGCGGCGCGAATCGCTGCCATCGGCGTCATCCCCGCCTTTACCATCAGCGCGAATTCCTGGGCATTGTCGCCGTGCTTGGACACGCCGGTGTCGGTGCCGAACGCCACCTTCACCCCTGCCGCGATCGCGCGCGTGTGGCTGGCGAGCATCGCGGCTGCTGCGGCCTCTGCCTTGGGGATCGTCGCTGGCGGCAACTGCCCACCACGCGCCTGGGCCAGTGCTGCGACGGGGGCGAGCATCGTCGGCACCAGATAGGCGCCCTTGGCCTTGAACAGCGCAATCGCTTCGTCATCAAGGAAGCTGCCATGTTCGATCGAATCGACCCCGGCCGCCAACGCCGCCTTGGTTCCTTCGGCGGCATGGCTGTGCGCGGCGACCTTACGGCCAAAACTATGCGCGGTGTCGATGATCGCCTTCATCTCCTCGGGCGTCATCTGCCGCCCCAGCCCGCCCGCAACATTGGAGAGCACCCCGCCGGTGGCCGCGAACTTGATGACCTGCGCGCCGAGCCCGATCTGCGACCGGACCGCACGGCGGCAATCATCCGGGCCGTCGCAGGTGTTGATCTGGTGGCTATGGACGACATCAGCAAATTCTTCGGCCAGCCCGTTGGTGCCATCGCCATGGCCGCCGGTGACCGACACCATTTGCCCGGCGTTGACGATCGTCGGTCCTTCGACGGTACCCGCGTCAATGGCATCGCGCAGTGCCCGAATGCTGCGCGCGTCGCCGCCCAGATCACGCACCGTGGTGAACCCGGCTTCAAGATCGGCACGCGCATTTTTCTGTGCTTCGATGAGATCATCGGCCCGGTCGCGCGTCAATTCACCGAGCCGCGCGCGCAGCGGATCCCCGGCGATTCCCGTCAGGTGGACATGCAGGTCGATCAGTCCGGGCAGGACATATTTGTCTTTCAGATCGATTAGCGTCGCCCCAGCTTCAGGCGCGACAAAACCGTCACGAAGCTCGGCGATCTTGCCGCCGCGCACGATGATCGTCGTGTTGCCGCGCGGCGCTTGGCCTGGTCGGTCGAGCAGCGTGCCAGCCTGGATGTAGATCGTTTTCACAACAGGCGGTGCGCTTAGGGCCTGCGCGACCGTGGTGCTTGCGATCGCCAGCGCCATGGCCGTCATCGTCGTTCTGATCATCATCCATCCCCTGGGTTTCACTGTTGCGGGGAACCTAGACCCGATCGCCCGCGCGTCAACGCTCAAGCATTTTTCGCCACGCTCTCCGCCATCCGCGCGAGTTGTTCGGGGGTCGCTTCCCCCTGATGCGCGGCCTTCCACTGCGCATAGGGCATGCCGTAGACGAGCTCGCGCCCCGCCGCCTTGTCGATCGCACCGTCACTCAGCTCAGCGCTGGCGTCCGCCACCCAATCGCCCAGGCAATTGCGGCAGAAGCCGGCCAGTCCCATCAAATCGACATTCTGCGCATCGGTGCGGTGGCGCAGGTGCATCACCAGCCGCCGGAACGCTGCCGCGGCAATGGCGTCGTCAAGAGTCTCAATTGCAGCCATTTCCATTCTCCTCGGTTGATCCTTTGCAGATAGCGACTAGAGCCGTCTCGGCAACGCCGGAAGGAATGCGCGATGAGCAAGGCAACCAGTCCCCGCATGCGCAAGGTGCGGATCCTCGCGACGTTGGGTCCCGCCAGCAACACGCCCGAGATGATCGAAAAGCTGTTCCGCGCCGGGGCCGATGCCTTCCGAATCAACATGAGCCATGGCGACCAGGCATCCAAGATCGCGCTGATCGAAGCGATACGCGCCCTGGAAAAGCGCACTGGCCGTTCCTCGACCATCCTCGCCGATCTGCAGGGGCCAAAACTACGTGTTGGCAAGTTTGCCGATGGCAAGGTCGAGCTCATCACTGGCAAGGCCTTCCGCCTGGACCGCGACAAGACACCGGGCGACGCGACTCGGGTCGAGCTGCCCCACCGCGAGATTTTCGTGGCGATCGAGACGGGCGCGCGCCTGCTGCTTGACGATGGCAAGTTGGTGCTGCGCGTCACCGACCATGGCGACGACTGGATCGAAACCCGGATCGAGGTTGGCGGCATGCTGTCGAACAACAAGGGGCTAAACGTGCCCGATGTCGTCGTGCCGATGGCCGCGCTGACCGATAAGGACCGCAACGACCTGGCCTTCGCGCTTGACCAGAAAGTCGACTGGATCGCGCTGAGCTTCGTCCAGCGGCCCGAGGATCTGGCCGAGGCCCGGCTGCTCATCCAGGGGCGCGCGGCGTTGCTCGCCAAGATCGAAAAGCCATCGGCGATCGACCGTCTCGAGGAAATTGTCGAGCAGTGCGATGGCGTGATGGTCGCACGCGGCGATCTGGGCGTCGAGCTCCCGCCCGAATCGGTGCCGCCGCTGCAGAAACGCATCGTCGAGGTATCGCGACGGCTGGGGCGGCCAGTGATCGTGGCGACGCAGATGCTCGAATCGATGATTACCTCACCCTCGCCCACCCGCGCCGAAGTGTCTGACGTGGCGACGGCGGTGTATGATGGCGCAGATGCGATCATGCTGTCGGCGGAAAGCGCGGCGGGCGCCTGGCCGGTCGAATCGGTCGCGATGATGAACTCGATCGCCGAAGCGGTCGAGCGCGATCCGATGCACGGCGACCGCGTCCATTTCACCGTCACCCTGCCCGATCCTACCACAGCAGACGCGCTGGCCGAGGCGGCGAAGAATATTGCGCATACCGTATCAGCGGCGGCGATCATCTGCTTCACGACATCGGGCTCAACTGCGCGACGTGTGGCGCGCGAGCGACCATCGGTCCCGCTGCTGGTGCTGACCCCCCGGCAGGAGACCGCGCGGCGGCTGGGGCTGCTCTGGGGCGCGCATGCGGTGTTCACCAAGGACGTCGAATCGTTCGAAGCCATGGTCGCCAAGGCCAAGCGGATGGCGCTGCGGCATCATCTGGCGAAGGCGGGCGACCGCGTGATCGTTATCGCGGGCGTGCCGTTCAGGACGCCGGGGTCGACCAATGTGCTGCACGTGGTGCGGATCATTGGCGATGAGTTGAAGGGCTATGGAGGATAGGATCCGCCCTGCTGCGATTCTGCGGACCCGCGTTGCGATGCTGCGCCACCCCAATTGGGCAAGAATCAACTTGCCAATCACACCTTCCTTGTAGAAATTGGGATCGACACGTTTTGATACAATAAGCCCTTTCGGGCTGTTTTCGAATCAATCCCAATCGAAAGATTTCGCGATGAAACGAAAACGGGAAATATTGTGGTCAGGCGGTGCGACGTTGCTCGCCATCCCCCTGGCATTGCTGATGGCCCAGCAGTTCGCGCCTGCGGCAGATCATCTCGATCCGCCACCGCGAACAGATCCGGCAATGGACGCTACCCCTGACATTCCTGCCGATATCGCCGATGTTTATACATGGCACACGCCCACGTCAGTCATCGTCGCGATGACCTTTGCCGGGCCGCAAGCGACATCCGTGCCAGCCTTCTATGATCGCGATGTTCTCTACACGATCAACATCGCCAATGGGCCGAACAAGTTCGTCCCAACCATCCCGATCAAGATTCGCTTTGGCCAGGACAGTGCCAGAGGCAGCAACCAATTTGGCGTTCAGGTGACTGGGCTCCCCGGTGTCACTGGCGGAACGATCACCGGGCCGGTTGAAACCAACCTCACGCGCGACGGCGTTACCCTTCGCGCTGGCTTGTTCGACGATCCGTTTTTCTTCGACCTGCAGGGGTTCAGATCGTCGCGGAGCACCGGAACGCTCAGCTTTTCGCCAACGCGCAACTTCTTCGCCAACCAGAATCTGACGGCAATCGTCATGGAAATCCCCAGGGATCGGATTGCCAATGGCACCAATCCAATCGGGATCTGGGGAACGACGGCCCGCTTTGGAGGGCAGCTGTGATGGCCAAAAAAATTAGCCTGTTGAACGCCGCCGTCAGCTTAACGCTTTTCGCGACGCTTGCGGCATGCAGCAAAGGCGGGGGCAGTTCACCGATCAACGTCGTGTCGGCACCAACGGCGACCACAACCACGACGACGACACAATCACCCGCCACGTTCAATGTCATGCCCTGCCTGTCGCAGACATTGCCCGGATCTACCCGCACTGTTGGGGACCTGATCATCCCCGACACGCTAACGCTGGATTTGTCGACGCCGTCGGGCTTTCCCAATGGTCGCCTGCTCACCGATCCAGTGATTGATCAGACACTGAACGTCATTTTCCTTAGGCTTTCGGTCAACGGGCCCGGCACGCTGGCATCCTTACCCGTCAATCCAGCAGCCAATGATGTGCCTTTCCGAACCAGCTTCCCCTATCTGGCAGCAGCGCAGGGATCGCCGCCGGTCAGCGGCACGGCTGGCGTTAACTTCAATTTCCGGACGGATCCCGAAAGCGCCTTTGTGCGGGTTGATCGGATGGGAATGCCGGCAGTCGCAACGGCCCTGGTCGGATCAGCGGCCAAGAATAGCTATAATGACGGCGATCCTTCAAATGATTCAGCGCTGCTCTACTTCCCGGAATTGGCGCTGCAGCTGGGCCGCCTAACCGAAACGCTCGCTGATGATTTTGTTCGACTGGGACTGACGCCGTGCGCAACACCCATCTGACGATAGGCGATTAATGGCATAATCGCGGGACGGTCGATCCCTGCACGGGCGAATCTGGGCGCGTGCAAGTCTGGGCGCGGGCGAATCTGGGCGATCGCAGGGGGCAAGATGCCGATAGCAAAGAGCGCGCCTGGATTTCGCGGCTGGGCCCTGCCTGTGTCCGTCATTACAGCGGGGCTGATCGTCGCAAGCGCGACCTGGTTTTGGAGCAGCATGACAATCGTTCGTGCGCCGTCCATCAATCTCGATGGGCTGCATCTGCGCTATGGGCCAAAGGACTTTCCCGCCGCCTTGCTGCTAGCCAATAATGCCGTTGCTCTTGGTGAAGAACGCGTTGCCTATCGCGGCCAGGATTGGCTCAATCAGGAAGTTTATGCCCGCGCCCTGATGGGCCGGGCGCGGCTTGCGCCGTCGTTTGATGATCTCGCAACCGCCGGGGTGGCGCTGGCAAAAGGCAAGGCGGCGGCGATTGCCGGCAGCGGCCCGATGCTGACCGATGCAGTGTATAACCTAACCGTGCATCGACTGGCCCCGATCAGTGCCGATCTGGCCGTCGTGGAGCATGCCGCCGTACCTGCTGACCCTGGTGATCTTGCCGAAGCCAAGGCGCTGCACGGCGATGTTGCTTTTTTCAGGGGCGACTATGCCAAGGCAATCGGCTTGTATCGGGCGTCAGCGCAGATCAGCAATGGCCCCGGCACGCTGTTCAGGATCGCCCAATGGCAAAAGAAGACAGGGCGATTTGATGATGCCATGGCGAGCTTTGCCCGGGCGGCGGCGATCAACGACCGGCGGACCCCGCAATTCATGGCCAATGTTTACCTGCAAAGCGGCATTGTGGACCTGGAGCGCGGCAACTGGCCGGCGGCAGAAACCTGGTTCCGTAAGGCGGACCGGATGTTTCCCGGCTATTGGTTGACCGAGGCGCATCTGGTGCAAATGTGGGCGCTGCGGGGGCATCTGGCGCAAGCCGCGCAGGGCTATCGCCGGATCATCGCACGATCGCCGCAACCCGATGTGATCGACGCCCTGGCCGCATTATACCGTGCGCAAGGCAATGGTACGGCTACCCGGCATTGGGCGGCGCAATCCCAGGCAATCTGGGCAAAGCGGCTTCAGCAATTGCCAGAGGCAGCCTATGGCCATGCCTTGGAACACGAACTGGTGCTGGGCGACCCCGCGACAGCTTTGACGCTTGCGCGGCAGAACATGGCGGCGCGGCCCTATGGCGATTCGATTACCATGCTCGGTTGGGCGCTCCTGGCCAATAATCGCCCCGCCGAAGCCCGCGATCTGATCGAAGCGCTTAATCGGACCGAGTGGCGGACGGCGCAGCAATATGTCGCGCTGTCGCAGGCCTATGCGATGCTGGGGGATGGCGACCGCAGCGATACCGCGCGCGAGGCCGCGCTGACCATCAATCCGCGCGCCTTCGATCCGGCGGCCCCGCTCATCTGGTTTGGCCACCATTGATGCCCTGGCTGCGGCTGATCATGATGGCGACGGCGCCATTCATCGTCGCGGGCCAGGCGAAGGCGCATCTGACGCCCAATTCAGAGGTGAATCTAGATTTCGGCCAGCAACAGGCCATTGCCGACATCATCGTCCCGCAAGGCGAATATGCCTTCGCCACCGGCAACCCGGTTCGCAATTCTCCTAATTCTCTGGCCAAAGCGAAAGCCTATCTGATCGGCCATATATCGGTGACGACACCGCAGGGCCGACCGTGGCGGCTGGTGATTGATCGGATTGAATTCTTGCAAATCGCCGGCCCACCCGATCTGCACGCGATCGTCCGGTTGATCCCACCGCAGGGCGTGACGGTGCGGCGTCTGGCGATCGACTGGCGAGTGGTCATCGACACCGTGCCCAATCATTTCGTTCTGTTTGTCGTGCGCAGTGATTTTGCCGGGGGTAGACTCGACAAGGATCGACAGGTGCTCGGGGCGCTGCAAGGTACGCGGCACCGGCTCGTGATCGATCGCGGCACAGCCAGCAGCTTCAAGGGTTTTCAGGCAGCCTTTGCGCTGGGGATGCGCCACATCGCGGAAGGCCATGATCATCTGCTATTCCTGTTCGCTCTGTTGCTGCCCGCACCGCTGCTGGCGGCAGGCGGCGTCTGGCGGGGCGCGCGACCAATCCGCGTGGCGCTTTGGCACATCACCAAGATCGTCAGCGCCTTCACCGCCGGGCACAGTTTGACGCTGATCGGCGCAGCGTTTTTCGATTGGCATTTGCCCCCACAACCCGTCGAAATCGGCATTGCGCTATCGATTCTGATTTCGGCGATCCATGCATGGCGACCGCTATTCCCAGGGCATGAGCCGATTGTAGCGGCGGGATTCGGCCTGGTTCACGGGTTGGCCTTTGCAACCGTCATCGCCCGATTTGGTCTGGATATGCAGGAAAAGGCGCTGTCGATCCTCGGTTTCAATTTGGGCATTGAGGCGGTGCAGCTGCTCGTCGTGCTCGCAGCCATACCATCGCTGCTGATGCTCTCCCGAACGCGCTTTTACCCGGCATGCCGATCGATCGGCGCTTTGGTTGCCGGCCTGGCAGCGATTGCCTGGCTTGTTGAACGCCTGGTTGGTTACGCCAATCCGGTCGCGCGGGGCATCGACATGGTGCTTGGCCATGCAGGCTATGGGATTGTTGTGCTCACGATTGGTGCCGCCATTGCTTTTCTGTTGCCCGGCGGGCGGGTGGCTGGGGCGACCCAATAATCTATGGGCATTTATCCTGCCAGTAGCCCCATGTCTGTCATCGCCTGCTGCAAAGGCCCGACGCCGGTGAAATGATGCGCCGCGATCCCCATCGCCGCTGCCGCTTCGACATTGACGATGTTGTCGTCCACGAAAAACGCCTCCTCCGCCCGCAACTCGAACCGCGCCAACGCCAGTTCATAGATCGCGCGATCGGGTTTCATCAGGCCTTCGTCGCCCGACACCACCACATCACGGAACCGATCGAAAAAAGCGGCATGAGCAGCGCGGAAGGGGCGCCAGAATTCGCCGGAGAAGTTGGTGATCGCGAAGAGCGGCACATCAGCTTCGTGCAACTCGGCAACCAGCGCGGCCATGCCGGGGACTTCCCCGCGAATCGTTTCGTTGAAGCGGGGGCCGAGGGCGGCGATGAGATCGGCATGGTCGGGGTGTTGGGCAATCAGCTCGGCAGATGTTTCCGCGAAGGGGCGCCCGGCATCATGTTGCAGGTGCCATTCCATCGTCATCACATCACGCAAAAACGCGTCGAGCGCCCGATCGTCCTCGATCAGGCGCTCATAGAGGAACCGCAGGTTCCATTCGAACAGGACGTTGCCGACATCGAAAATGACGGCGCTTGGCTGGGTCATTGCGGCGGCTGAGCCCGACACGGGACTAAATCCCGTGTCGTCGACCGGCGCTTGAGCGCCGTCGGCCGGGCTTCGGCCAATCGCGGATTAGCGTTGCTAATCCGCTGCCTCAGCCCTGGCGGGCCTTGAACCGGCGGTTGGTCTTGTTGATCACATAGGTGCGGCCACGGCGCCGAATAACGCGGTTGTCGCGGTGGCGGCCCTTGAGCGACTTCAGGCTATTGCGGATCTTCATGATCGATTCGCTTCTCGTAATGCTTGGATGCTGGAAAGCGGCTGCGCCTATAGGCCGGGTGGCACCAAGTCAAGCGATCTGGTCTCGTTACCGCCCCAATTGCACCCCATATCCACGCTGGGGCGTTGACCATCAATCAAACGGGGATGCTGGAGCCTGATATGCGACTGATGACATTTGCGACTCTGCCTACAGCCGTAACGGCCGGCTTCCTGGCCGTCGCGCTGGCCATGCCGATCGCGCCGGCGGCGGCAGGCACGCCGGTTAGGGTAACACGATTTCACCTGGGCACGCCGATTACCCCGGCCCCGATTGCGATCCAGAGTGGCGTCGGCAATGATCCGCAAAGCCTGGAGCAGCAGCAATTTGCGACAGCCGTCGCCGCCGAGCTGGAACGGCTTGGCTTTGCGCGCCCGGTCATGGACGCCAACGGCGCCAGTACCGATGCAGCCGCCCCTCTGCTCGCCACCGTCACGGTCAAGCGCGAAAGCCGCGACGAAACCGCGCCCAACAAACCGGTGCAGATCGGCCTGGGCGGGGGCGGCTTTGGCGGCAGCGTGGGTGGCGGCATCGGCGTTGGCTTTGGCGTTGGCAAGCGGGCAACGCGGACCTTTTACATGACCGAATTGTTCGTTCAGATCCGCCGCCGGATCGATGGCGGGGCGATCTGGGAAGGGCGCGCGTTGATGGAAGTGAACGCCAGAGCGAAGGACGCCCAGCCCAATGTGATGATCAACAAATTGACGCGCGCGCTGTTCCTAGGGTTCCCCGGGCAATCAGGGCGCACTATCACGGTGAAATGACCATCACCATCACGGCTGCCTTTGACGGCGGCAATATTCATGTCCTGCGCCAGGACGAGGCAAGCGCCGATCTGGAAATCGTCAAGGATCGCGATTCGGAATTCTACCAATGGTTTTATTTCAGGGTGGCGGGCGCGGCGGGCCGCCCCCTTACCTTGCGGATCATGAATGCGGCAGGCTCTGCCTATCCGCTGGGCTGGCCAGGCTATCGCGCGCGGGTGAGCAGCGACCGCGAGACCTGGACGCTCGCTGACGCCACCGATTATGCCAATGGCGTCCTGACGATCGCGCATCAAAGCGACAGCGACCTGTTGTGGTTTGCCTATTTCGCGCCCTATCCGATCGAGCGGCACAATGCGCTGATCGCGCGCTATGCGGCGATGCCGGGGGTGAGCTATCATGCGCTTGGCCAATCGATTGACGGCCAGCCGATCGACTGCCTGACGCTAGGCAGCGGCCCAAAACCGGTCTGGCTCTATGCCCGCCAGCATCCCGGCGAGACGATGGCAGAACATTGGATGGAGGGGGCGCTGGAGCGGCTGACTGACACCGCCGATCCAATCACCGCCGCGCTGCTGGCCAAGGCGACCTTCCACATCGTGCCCAACGCCAATCCCGATGGATATTCACGCGGGCATTTGCGCACCAATGCGGTGGGCGTGAACCTCAACCGCGAATGGGCGACGCCAACACCAGAGAAAAGCCCCGAAGTGCTCGCCATCCGCAATGCTATGGACGAAACCGGCGTGGTGTTTGCCATGGACGTGCATGGCGATGAAGCCATCCCGGCCAATTTCATCGCCGGGTTTGAAGGCATCCCCAACTGGACCGATGCGCAGGGCGACAAATTCTACGCCTTTCAGAACGCGCTGGCGGCCCATACCCCCGATTTCCAGACCAAGCTTGGCTATCACAGATCAGCGCCGGGCAAGGCGAACCTCACCATGTCGACCAACCAGCTCGCCAACCGTTTCGGCGCGGTCGCGATGACGCTGGAAATGCCGTTCAAGGATCATGACAGCAATCCCGATCCTGTGCAGGGCTGGTCGCCTGATCGATGCCGAAAACTGGCGCATAGCTGCCTGGAAGTGCTTGCCGCACAGATCGACGGGATTTAGGCGCAAGGCCCTGACCCCAGTTTCGGAGCCGCGCATGCCCACTCTCGTCCTGATCCGCCACGGCCAGTCCGCCTGGAACCTCGAAAACCGGTTCACGGGCTGGTGGGATGTCGATGTGACGACCAAGGGCGTAGAAGAAGCGCGCGCGGCCGGGCAGCTGATGCGCGACAAGGGCCTGGATTTCGACCAGTGCTTTACCTCGCTGCAGACCCGCGCGATCAAGACGCTGAACCTGGCGCTGGAGGAAATGGGACGGCTATGGCTGCCGGTGGAGAAGAACTGGCAGCTGAACGAGCGCCATTATGGTGGGCTGACGGGGCTCAACAAGGCCGAGACCGCAGCGGAATTTGGCGAGGATCAGGTCAAGATCTGGCGCCGCAGCTTCGATATCCCGCCGCCACCGATGGAGGCTGGCTCCGCTTATGATCTATCGCACGACCGTCGCTATGCCGGCATCACCGTGCCGGCGACCGAAAGCCTGAAGGACACGATCGCGCGCGTCCTGCCCTATTGGGAAAGTGCCATTGCACCCGCGCTGAAGGATGGCCAGCGGGTGCTGATCTCGGCCCATGGCAATTCGCTGCGCGCGCTGGTCAAGCATCTGTCGGGCATTCCCGATGACGAGATTACGCACCTCGAGATCCCGACGGGCCAGCCGATCGTGTATGAGCTCGACGCCAGTCTCAATGAGGTAGAGCGCTATTATCTGAGCGAGCGCTAAGGGCGATCCGCCTTGCGCAATCGTCCCGGTCGCGCCACATTTCGGCGCTGAACCAGGGGGAAATCACCACATGCGCCTATTGCCCGCCATCCTGATGCCGGTCATCTTGATGATTGCCATCGCTGCGCCTGCTATGGCGCAGGACAAGGCCCCGGCCAAAACCCACAAGGACGCGATGATCGCCGAGGTGGAGGCGAGCTGGGCCAAGCCCCCGGTCGACGAAACCGCCGCCGTGTCGCGCGGCACGGTGACGGTGAAGGGCGAACGGATTGCTTATACAGCGACAGCCGGCACGCTGACGATCCGCGACAATGACGCCAAGCCCACCGCCAGCCTGTTCTACACCGCCTATACCAAGGATGGCGGCGGCAACCGGCCCGTGACCTTTTTCTATAATGGCGGCCCCGGTTCGCCCACGATCTGGCTGCACATGGGCAGTTTTGCGCCCGTGCGCGTCAACACCACTACGCCTGATTATGTCCACCCGGCACCGTACAGCTTTGGCCCCAACCCCGAATCGCTGATCGACAAGACCGATATGGTGTTCATCGATGCGATCGGCGCTGGCTGGTCGCGGCCGCTGGGCGACAAGACTGGCAAGGATTTCTGGGGGGTTGATCAGGATGCGGATGCCTTTGCCCGCGCCATCACCCGCTATCTCGACAAAAACGGCCGCTGGACGTCGCCCAAATTCCTGTTCGGCGAAAGCTATGGCACGCTGCGGTCGGGTGCGGTTGCCGCACTGCTCGAAGATCGCGGGGTAAGCCTGAGCGGGATTGTGCTGTTTTCCACGATCATGAACTATGGCGTGCGCCAGCCGGGGTATGACCAGAATTATATGGTGTTGTTCCCCGGCTATGCGGCAACCGCCTGGTATCACCAGCGCCTCGCCAATCGCCCCGCTGATCTGGCCGGTTTCTTGGCCGAAGTACGCGGTTTCGTGAGCGGTGCCTATGCCGCCGCGCTTGCCAAGGGCGACACGATTTCGCCCGGGGAAGCCCAGGCGGTGGCCAAGCAAATGGCGGCGTATACCGGGCTGTCAGAGGCATTTATTCTGCGCGCCAACCTGCGCATTGATCTGGGCCATTTCCAAACCGAACTGCTGCGTGATCGCCGAGTCTCGACCGGACGGCTTGATTCGCGCTATCTGCTCACCGTGGCCGACGCCAATGCCGACAGCCCGATCGATGATCCGGCCTCCACCGCGATCACCGGCGCCTATATCGCCAACTTCATGGAGTATGCGACCCGCACTTTGGGGTATAAAACCGACATGCCCTATAAGCTGTCGGCGCGCGAAAGCGGCTTTGAATGGGATTGGCGGCACCGCGCGCCGGGCAGCAACGGCCCGCAACTGGCCCCCAACACCGCCGTCGATCTGGCGCATATGATGCGCACCAACCCTTACGTCAAAGTGCTGTTCATGAACGGCTATTACGACATGGCGACGCCGTTTTACGGGGCGGAATTTGACGCCAATCACATGCAGCTCGACGAAAGTCGCCGCCGCAACATCAGCTTCAAATATTATGAGGCCGGGCACATGATCTACCTGAACCCCCAGGCGCTGACGCAGATGCATCAGGATCTGGCCGCGTGGTATGATGCCGCGCGCTGAACGACGCGTGCGAGCAGCGATTGCCCTTGCGCGCGCTGCCCGCTAGTTGCTTGTGATGGAACCGCAAATCGGCATCATCATGGGCAGCACTTCCGATTGGGAGACAATGCGCCAGGCAGCGGAAATCCTGGACGCGATGGGCGTGGCCTATGAGAGCAAGGTGGTGTCCGCGCACCGCACGCCACAGCGACTGGTCGATTATGCCACCACGGCTGCCGACCGGGGCTTGAAGGTGATCATCGCGGGGGCGGGCGGCGCGGCGCATTTGCCCGGTATGGCCGCTTCGATGACGCATCTGCCGGTGCTTGGCGTGCCGGTACAGTCCAAGGCGCTGGACGGCATGGATAGCCTGCTCTCGATCGTGCAGATGCCCGCCGGCATCCCGGTGGGCACGCTGGCGATCGGCAAGGCGGGGGCCAAAAATGCCGGGCTGCTGGCGATCGCGATCCTGGCGCTCGCCGATCCCGTCCTATCACAGCAATTGCAGGCTTGGCGCGCCGCGCAAACCGCTAGCGTCGCGACCGATCCAGCGTGAAGCCCCTCCCCCCCGGTTCGACCATCGGCATCCTGGGCGGCGGGCAGCTGGGCCGGATGCTCGCGATTGCGGCGGCGCAACTGGGCTATAACACCCGCGTACTGGCCCCAGATGAGGAAGCCGTCGCCGCGCAAACCGCCGCGAGCTTCACCCGCGCCGATTATCACAGCCGCATCGTGCTCGACGAATTTGCGAGCGCCGCTGATGTCGTCACTTATGAATTTGAGAATATCGATATCGAACCCGTCGATTATCTGAGCGGCAAGGTACCGGTGCATCCAGGCCCAACCTCGCTTGCTATTGCGCAGGACCGGGCGGACGAGAAGAGCTTCGTCAATGCGCTGGGCGGCAGGACTGCCGCCTGGGCCAAGGTGACGACGCTGGAGGAGTTGCAGGCCGCTATCGCCTCGATTGGCACCCCGGCGATCCTGAAGACGCTCAGGCTGGGCTATGACGGCAAAGGACAAGTGCGCCTCCAGAGCCCGGACGATGTCGAGCCTGCTTGGGCAGCGATTGGCGCGCGACCGGCGATTCTGGAGGCATTCGTGCCCTTCAGCCACGAATTCTCGATCGTACTGGCGCGGGGGAACGATGGCGCGATGGTCAGCTATCCGCCGCCATGGAACGAGCACAAGGACGGCATCCTCGCCCGCTCCACCCTGCCCGCACCGGCTGAGATCGCCCAGCAATGGGGCGAAGCGGCGACGCTGACCGGGCGGATTGCGGAGACGCTTGGCCATGTCGGGGTGCTGACCTGCGAATATTTCGTCGGCGCGGACGGCCCGGTGTTCAATGAAATGGCCCCGCGCGTCCATAATAGCGGCCACTGGACGATCGAGGGCGCGGTCACCAGCCAGTTCGAAAACCATATCCGCGCCATCTGTGGCCTGCCGCTCGGCGATACCGGGCTGACCGCGACCCGGGTCGAGATGCTCAACCTGATCGGCAAGGATGCTGATGGCTGGGCCGGCTATCTCGCTGAGCGCGACGCCCACCTGCACCTGTACGGCAAGAGCGTGCGCCCCGGGCGAAAGATGGGGCATGTGACGCGACTGGTGCGCTGAGCACATACGACAATGGCCCGCCCTTCCCGAAGGAAAGGCGAGCCATGTCGGGCATTGTTACCAGTCCCGCAGGATCAGGCGCGGCTGCCCGTCATCGGGAAGCTGCCGAATGCGCCCGCACCGACCGTGCCAGTGATCGTGTCGCCATCGATCGTGGCTTCGCAGGTCAGCGTCATCGGCATCGGCACCGTCATCGCCATCGTCCATTTGACGGTGTTGCCATCGACGGTGCCATCGGTGATCTCAACCGAGCCCATCTGGCCCGAGCTGGTACCAGTCCAGGTGTTGCCATCGCTCTTGATGACAACGACAGCGGCGTTATCGCCGAGCGGAGACTTTACAACGGTATTCCAGGTGCCATCGACTGCGGCCATGATCGCTTCTCCTGTAGCTTCGGTTATTACTTCACGTCCGTAACGGACGCGGCGGGCACCACCTCCACCGACAGGCCGAGCGAGTCAAGTTGCGGACGCACCACCTTGGCGTCGCCCACCACCACCCAGACGAACTTATCAGGGTTGATTGCTGCCCGTGCCGCAGCGTCAAGCTGGGCGCTGGTCATCGCGCGATATTTTTGCGTGATCGTCGCGTAATAATCATCGGGGCGCTTATACTGATCATTATCGAGCATCGCTGACAGCACTGCGCCGGCGGTTTCGAAGTTACCGGCCAGTTCGCGAGTCGCCCCGTTGATGGTGCGGGTGAACTCGGCATCAGTGATGCCCTTGGTGCTCAAAAATTCCTTGAGATCGATCTGGAGCGCCTTGATCGACTCACCGGTTTTGTCTGCCTGTACCGGCGCATTGATCCTATAGGTGACGAGCTGCTCATTCTGGCCAAAGCCGCCGCCCGCGCCGTAAGACCAATGCTTGGTTTCGCGCAGATCGAGGTTGATCCGCGAGAGGAAATCACCACCCAGCACGTCGTTGGCGGTCTGCTCGTCGAGCAGATTGTCGCTGCCCTTGAGCGGCGTGAGCTGCCCGGCGGTAATCAGCGATTGCGGCGAATCAGGGCGATCAATCAGCACAATCTTGGGCGCGGTCTGGACCGGAGCGATGCTCAGGTCCTTGACACCGGCGGCACCAACCCCCTGCCAATTGCCAAAAGCGCGTTCGAGTTGCGGCACCAATGCCGCAAGGCCAAGATCGGAAACGACGAAGATCTTGGCCTTTTCCGGCCGCAGCCAGGCTTGCTGGAAGGCGATGAGATCATCACGGGTCAGCTTGGCGACCGCCGCCGGATCGCCATTTTGCCCCGCCGTCTTGGCATAAGGCGATGGACCGAACAGCAATTTCGGCAACACGCGCCCAGCCAGCCCGGCCGGATTGGTCAGCTCCTGCTGGATCCCTGCCAGCTGAGTCGTCCGAAGCCGGGCAACCTCCTCTGGCTTGAAGGCCGGATTGCGGACAATATCTGCGAACAAGTCAAAGGCACCGGTCGCATTGGCGCTTGGGGCCGATATGCTCAAAAATGTCCGGTCTGCGCTATTCCCGGTCGAGACATTGGCACCCAGCCGCTCTTCGGCTTCGGCGAGGGCGATTGAATCGCGCGTGGTCGTGCCCTCTTCGAGCATGGACAGCGTGAGCTGCTGCAAGCCGAGCTTATCGGCGGGGTTGGCGACCGCCCCCGCATCGAAGCTGATCAACGCGCGCGTCACCGGGACCGCGGTACGCTGCGCATAAACGACCTCAATCCCATTGGAGAGCTTGGCGCGCTCCACCTTGGGGAAGACCAAATTGGCGACCGGCCCGACAGCTGGATCGGTTTCAGCGCGCGAGTTAGCCGGCTTGAGCGCAGGCGGCGAGACCAATGGTTTGGGGGCGGCAGCGACGTCGCCCGATGCTTCACGCGGCCCTGCAACCACAGACAGACTATAGACCGGCCGCGTCAGCCATTTCTGCGCCGCCGCCTGGACGGTTGTTGGCGTTTGCGCCGCAAGCGCGGCGAGCTGCTTCTTGAAAAAGCCCGGATCATTTGAATAAAGTTCGCCCTGCGCAAGCGCGACGGCCTTGCCGCCAAAGCCGCCGACCGATTCAAGCCCGGCGATCCGGCCCGACACGCTGGTGGTGACGACGCGCTGCAGCTCATCAGCATTTGGCCCGGTCTTGATGAACTCCGCGATCAAATCATCCAGCCGCTTGCTGGCGACGGCGGCATCGACGCCAGGACGGACCACCATCGTGACCTGGAAAATGCCAATCTGGGCCAGCGATTGTACCCCGGCGCTGACCTGAACAGCCAGCTTTTCCTGACGAACCAGCACGTTATCGAGCCGCGAGCTCGACAGACCACCAAGCGCAGACGCAGCGGCATTGAGCGCGGCGGCATCCTTGTCATTCAGCCCCGGCACCGCCCATGCGCGCAGCACCAGCGTTGCCGCAACACGATCATGGATGACATCGGTCTTTGGTGCCGCCAGCGTCGGGATCGGCACATTAGGCAGCGACGTGCTCGGCCCGGCGGCGATCTTGCCGAAATATTGCGTCACCAGCCGCTTCGCGGTCGCCAGATCGACATCGCCCGCCAGCACCAGCACGGCATTATTCGGGCCATAATGATTGCGGAACCAGCCCTTCACATCATCGAGACTGGCAGCATCGAGATCGGCCAGTGATCCGATCACGCTATGACCATAGGGGTGATCGCTCGAAAACAGCCCGTCGAGCAGCTTATACTGGATCAGGCCGTAAGGACGGTTATCGCCTTGGCGCTTTTCATTCTGGACGACGCCGCGCTGCTCATCGAGAACCTCCTGCGTTACCGCGCCGAGCAGATACCCCATCCGGTCGCTTTCCAGGAACAGCGCCTTTTCCAGCGCCGGGGTCGGCACGGTTTCGAAATAATTGGTGCGATCATAATTGGTGGTGCCGTTGAGATCGGTGGCGCCGACCTGCTTGAGCGGGTCGAAGAAATCGCCTGGCGCATTTTCACTGCCGTTGAACATCAGATGTTCGAACAAATGGGCAAAACCGGTTCGGCCCTTGGGCTCAAATTTGGAGCCGATGTTGTACCAGACGCTGACCGCGACAACCGGGGCCTTGCGATCGGTGTGAACGATCACGCGCAAGCCATTGGGCAGCGTAAACTCGTTATAGGCGATATCGACCTTCTTGATCAGATCGGCGACTGGGGCAGGTTTGACGGTCGCGGCGGGTGCCTGTGCCGTGGCGGCGAGCGGAGTCAAAAGCGCGCAGAAAGCAACGCCCGAAAGCGCGATCGATCGAAGATGCATGCAGGTTTTCCTCACCAAGAAATTGTAATTGCCCAACTATAGCAGCCCCGCCGCGCGGCACAACCGGCCTCCGGCGGGGGCGCAGAACGGCCTAGGGCCGATAATCGCGTTCCTTATGCTTTTCCAGCGTGGCCGGGTCGAACCAGACCGGCTTCAGCTTGTGATCGACGAACAGCTGCATCTGATCGGTATAATGCTTTGATTCTGGCCGCGTCGTCGCCGCGCCATAGGGCTGGATCGAGGTTGAGCTAACCTTGCCCGCCTTGTCCCAAGCGATGAACATGATGAAGCTGTCGCCATGCTTCACGACCAGCCGGCCATCGGGCGCTTCGTCCCAGTTGGAGGTGGCGCGCAGGGCGTCGGGCCCGCCATCGAGCGGCAGGTCCACCGTCCCCTGGCGCAACCGCAGCACAGTGCCGAGCGGCGGATCGAGCTTGCCGAAATGCTGCATCAGATAGCTGGCCGCCTTTTGCAATTCCTCTCGCGCATCGGGCCAGGGTTTGCGGGGATAATGGATGCGGTTGCCACTGCGCAGCAACATGACAGCCAACGCATCGGCCGGGCCCTTGCCGTCATAGTTCCAATCCCATTTCGCCATCACGGCCTTGGCATCGGCGATCAACGTGTCGCCCTTGGGATCAACCTTGTTGATGTCGTCGAACCAGCGCGCTGCCCAGCTGAACTTGCTGATCGCGCTGTCAAATTTGATGCGGTGAAGATCTGCGTCAGAGATCGACGGATCTGCCCCCAGCAGCTCAATCGACCGCGTACCGCGATTGGTGGTGTCGGTCTCAATGCCCAGCAATTTCGGGAAATCCGCCGGATTGAGGTCAGAGCCGATGCCCGCCGCCTGGAAGGGGGTGTTGTTGGCATTGGCCAAAAAGCCTGACGCCGGATTGATGTTGCGCGGAATCATGGCCCAGGGGACCGTGCCAGAGGCGAGATTAGCCGAGGTATCGCCCGGCAACACATGGGCATAATCAAAGCCCGGCTTCCGGTTCAGGAACGCCGCATTATAGAAATAGGCGATGTTGCCCGCTGCATCGCCATAAAGGAAATTGGTTGCGGGCACGGCCTGTTTGCTGAGCGCCGCCTGCCATTCGGCAAAGTCGCGCGCCTTGTTGAGCCGGTAATATTCCTCGACCATGCCGAGCTGTTCGGGCGCGGCATAATGAATCGCAAACGCGCCGTCCTTGTTGATGATCACTGGGCCATGGACTGATCGATAGGCAGTGCGCGGCACGGGCAGCACGAACGGTCCCCACAGTTTGACATGCAGCCATACCCGCTGCGTTTCCAGCGGCAGCCATTTGCCATCGAAGCGGTATTGCGTGCGTTCCTTGTTGAGAACGAGCTTATAGATATCGATCAAATCGGGCCGGTTGACGGTATTGGTCCAGCCAAGCGTCTTGTTGTGCCCGAGCAGCGGATAAGGCGCGCCAGGGAAGGTAGCGCCGGCAAAGTCCCAGCCCTGTTTCGAATGGACGACCAGTTCATACCAGGCGACCCCGCCGCGATAGGGCTGGTGCGCATTGGAGACGAGCCGGGTAAAACCGTCTGCCGAACGCTTGGGTGCAACGACAAAGGCATTGGAGCCGTTGAGATTGCCCTCATTGGGATCGGCCGCCCCGGCCGGGATCGGCGCGATGTTAGGCGAGTCAGGATGCGGCCCGGCATTTTCGACCGGCAGCGGCTTTTCCCCCACCAGCGCGCCGAGCACCGCATCGAGACCGAAGAAAAAGGGCGAGCGCAGCACGAAGCCTGCCGCAATATCCTGCCCGTCGACCGGGAACAGGTTGCGCAGCCGCACCTCGCCCGGGTGCTGGTCAGCATAATGGTTGAGGCCCGCGGCATAGGCATCGAGCAGCGCGCGCACATCGGCAGGCTGCTTCATATAATCGCGCGTCACGGTTTCGCGCGCGCGGACCAGGTGCAGCGCGAAATCGACGCCCGCACCCGGCTGCCCCGTGAGCGCTCCCGCGCGGCCACGCGTCATCGCCACCACTTCTTGCAGCGTCTCGAAATCATCCTCGGCATGCGCATAGGCAATGCCGTACCCGACATCGGCATCGGTGGTGCCGAACACATGCGGGACGCCGAAAGTGTCGCGGACAATACGGGTATCATATCGATGCGCAGGCGGTGGCGCAGCGGCGGTGGCGGTGAGCGGTTCCCAGACCGCAAGGGCGATTGCCACGACAACCAGCAGCGCGACCAGCACGCCAAGGCCCTTCACTAAAAACCGCATCCGCCCGCCCCCATTTTCATTTTATCGCCTCCGCCTCTAGCTGCGGGCTGGCGGGAGCGCCACTTCCCTTTGGGAAAGGCCGATCGATTTTGAACCGGAGGAGCATTTTCTGGGCCCTGCTCCGCGCGACTGCCCTTGTGTTGCAAATTGGCAACATTACATCGCTCTCAACAGACAGGGACAGGCCATGAACCTCGAAAAATTCACCGATCGTGCCAAGGGTTTCCTCCAATCGGCGCAGACCGTGGCGATCCGCATGAGCCATCAGCGGATTGGGCCCGAACATATCCTGAAGGCGCTGCTCGAGGATGAGCAGGGCCTTGCCTCTGGCCTGATCAAGGCGGCAGGCGGTGATCCTGCGCGCGCGCTGAGCGAAACCGACCTTGCCCTCGCCAAGGTGCCGGCGGTGTCGGGCAGCGGCGCGCAGCAAGCGCCCGGAATTGACAATGACGCCGTCCGCATCCTCGATTCTGCCGAGCAGGTCGCGCAAAAGGCGGGTGATTCCTATGTTACGGTGGAACGGCTGCTGGTCGCGCTTGCGTTGTCGCGCAACACCGTGGCGGGCAAAGCGATCAAGGAATCCGGCGCAACGCCAGAGCGGATCAACACGGCGATCAACGACCTCCGCAAAGGTCGCACCGCCGACACGGCGGGTGCTGAGGATCGCTATGATGCCCTCAAGAAATTCGCACGCGACCTGACCCAGGCGGCGCGCGACGGCAAGCTCGACCCCGTCATTGGCCGCGACGAGGAAATCCGCCGCACCATCCAGATTCTCGCCCGCCGCACCAAGAACAACCCCGTGCTGATCGGCGAACCCGGCGTCGGCAAGACTGCGATTGCCGAGGGCCTGGCAATCCGCATCGCCAATGGCGATGTGCCCGATACGCTGAAGGACCGTACGCTGATGTCGCTCGATCTCGGCTCGCTGATCGCCGGTGCGAAATATCGCGGCGAGTTCGAGGAGCGACTGAAAGGCGTGCTCGACGAAGTGAAGGCCGGCGAAGGCCATATCGTGCTGTTCATCGACGAGATGCACCAGCTGATTGGCGCAGGAAAATCGGAAGGCGCGATGGATGCGTCGAACCTGTTGAAGCCCGCCCTTGCGCGGGGCGAACTGCATTGTGTGGGGGCGACCACGCTCGATGAGTATCGCAAGCATGTCGAAAAGGACGCCGCCCTCCAGCGCCGCTTCCAGCCGGTGTTCGTCGGCGAGCCAACTGTGCCCGACACGGTCAGCATCTTGCGCGGCCTGAAGGAGAAATATGAGCTGCACCATGGGGTGCGCATCACCGATGGCGCGATCGTTGCTGCGGCGACGCTGTCGAACCGCTATATCACTGATCGCTTCCTGCCCGACAAGGCAATCGACCTGATGGACGAGGCGGCTAGCCGGATCCGCATGGAAGTGGAGTCCAAGCCGGAGGAGATCGAAACGCTCGACCGACGGATCATCCAGCTGAAGATCGAGCGCGAAGCCCTGAAGCGCGAAACCGACGCTGCATCAAAGGATCGGCTGATGACGCTCGACGGCGAACTTGCCAATCTGGAACAGCAATCGGCCGAGCTTACCCAGCGCTGGCAGGGGGAGAAGGACAAGATTGCCGGCGAAGCGCGGATCAAGGAGCAGCTTGATGCGGCGCGGCTCGAAGTCGAGCAGGCGCAGCGCGCGGGCGACCTCGGCAAGATGGCCGAGCTCAATTACGGCACGATCCCGGCACTGCAGAAACAGCTCGCTGCCGCTGCAGGCGCGAGCGAAGGCGCGATGCTCCGCGAGGAAGTGACGGCGGAAGATATCGCCGGTGTCGTCGCCCGCTGGACCGGCATTCCGGTCGAGCGGATGATGGAGGGTGAACGCGACAAACTGCTCCAGATGGAAGAGACGATTGGCAAGCGCGTGATCGGCCAGAAGGAGGCGATCCGGGCCGTATCCACGGCCGTGCGGCGCGCGCGCGCTGGGTTACAGGACCCCAATCGCCCGCTGGGCAGCTTCCTGTTTCTGGGGCCAACCGGCGTCGGCAAGACCGAACTGACCAAGGCGCTCGCCGAATTCCTGTTCGACGACCCCAGCGCCATGGTCCGCATCGACATGAGCGAATTTATGGAGAAGCACGCCGTCGCGCGGCTGATCGGGGCGCCTCCGGGGTATGTCGGGTATGAGGAAGGGGGCGTACTGACCGAGGCCGTTCGCCGCCGCCCTTACCAGGTTATCCTGTTCGACGAGGTCGAGAAGGCGCATGGCGATGTGTTCAACATACTGTTGCAGGTACTTGATGATGGGCGGCTGACCGATGGGCAGGGCCGCACCGTCGATTTTACCAACACGATCATTGTGCTGACCTCAAACCTCGGCAGCCAATATCTGACCGCGCTGGAGGATGGCCAGGACGTTTCAACGGTTGAGCCGCAGGTGATGGAAATGGTGCGCGCACATTTTCGCCCCGAGTTCCTCAACCGATTGGACGAGATCGTGCTGTTCCACCGACTGGGGCAAAGCGAGATGGCGCCGATCGTCGACATTCAGGTCGAGCGCGTCCGCAAACTGCTCGCCGAGCGCAAGGTGACGATCGAGTTGACCAGCGGGGCGCGGGCGTGGCTGGGGCGGGTTGGCTATGATCCGGTTTATGGCGCGCGGCCACTAAAACGCGCGGTGCAGCGTTATCTGCAGGACCCGCTAGCTGATTTGATCCTGTCAGGTGCGGTCAAGGATGGGGCCTCAATCCATGCTGATGAGGGCGATGGTGCCCTGGTCCTGACGGTGAGGTAATGATTGGCGTGAGGGTTGTGGCAGGCCATCGTCAGCGTTAGGTCAGCTGGGCTCCGAGCCGGAAAGTCGCTGCCCTATGTCACAGACTCCCTCGTCCGCCGATCAGGCGCTGCATCTGTTGGCGCTCAACCCGGCGCTTGACCGTGCAGCGTTGCGCGATCGCTTTGCCCGGGATGGGCGGATCCAGATCAGGGATGTGCTCAAGCTCGAGTCAGCGCGCGAACTGCGTTCAATTCTGGCCAACCAAACCCCGTGGGGCATGGCCTGGAGCGCCGGTGCAGATAGCCCAAAGGCGTTGACGGCAAATGAATTCGGGGCTTTGGCGCCCGCTGAACGCCAGCGCATTGGAACATCGGTACAAACGGCGGCGCAGCGCGGCGATTATGCCTTTGCCTATGCGCGTTACCCGATGCTCGACGCCTATCTTGGGGGCTGGATGCCCGATTCTCCGCATGACATCGTGTTTGAACATATCAACGACGCGCCGTTTCTGGACCTTGTTCGCCAGGTTACCAGCATCCCGGATCTGGTGAAGGCCGATGCCCAGGCAACTTTCTACGCCCCGACCCATTTCCTGTCGCGGCATAATGACAGCCATGTCGGCGAAGGGTGGCGGGTGGCGTATGTCCTGAGCCTTGCCCCTGATGACTGGAAACCCGATTGGGGCGGCTATCTCAATTTCCTGGACGCAGACGGCGATATTGTCGCGGGCTATCGTCCGCGCTTCAACGCGCTCAGCCTGTTTCGCGTGCCGCAGGATCACCATGTCAGCTATGTGCCGCCCTTCGCCCCTGGCGGTCGTTATTCGATTACGGGCTGGTTCCGCGACAGCTAAGATTTTACGCCGCCAAGCAAGGACACGCGCCGGGACGGATGCGGCACAACCATATACCTGATGCGCACCCGGCGCCTGTGCGCGCCTAGACAAGCCGGGAGTGACGCGGCATCGTTGAAGCATGGTTCAGCTCGACGTCAATGCCCTGTTTCGCCGCGCCGAAACAGGATTTCAATCGGGCCGGTTTGAAGCCGCGCGCACCGATCTGGTAACCGTGCTGCGGATCATGGGGGATCATCCCCAGGTCCTTCATTTGCTGGCGCTTTGCGAAACCAATCTCGGCCGGGCAAATGCTGCGGCCAATGCGTTTCGTCGTGCGCTGAAACTTGCAGCCAATGATCCGCAAATCAATAATAATTATGCCAATTTGCTGAATCAGCAAGGCGATGTGGCGGGGGCATTCCGGCATTTCGATCGCGCACTGGTGGGCAACCCGAATGCGGTCGACCCGCGCTATAATCGCGCGTTGCTGCGCCAGCGACAGGGGGATTGGGCGGGTGCACGCGCTGATCTTGATCAGCTTATCGCGGCCGTTCCCGGCGATCCGCGGCTGTGGGAAGCGCGCGGCACGGTCAACCGTGACGGCGGTAATCTTGCCGCTGCAGCTGCTGATTATGATCGCGCGCTTGCCCTAGCGCCCGATCGACCGATCGCGCTGCACGGGGCCGCACGGGTTGCACTGGAACGCGGCGACGACGCGGCCGTGCCTGCTTATCGGCGAGCGCTTGACCACTCGGCACAAGATCCCGCCCTGGTGCTGGGACTCGCCGAGGCGCTTGAGGCAGCGGGGCAAGGCGGCGGCATCGCGCTGCTGGCGGATCAGGTGGCACGCAACCCCGGGTGGATTGACGGGCAGAATAGCCTTGCCCGGATGCGCGCTGAATCGGGAACTGACGGAGACTTCGCTGAAGGCTTTGCCAAGGCAGTTGCGCTGACGCCCGCCGATCGTGGGCTGCAATTTGCCTATTGGCGCAGCCTGGCATTGGGCGGGCGGCAAGCGGATGCGCTGCGTGCGCTCGACCAAGCAAGGCCGTATCTGGGCGATTATGCCGAACTTGCCATGCTGGAGGCCGTGTTTGCGAGCGAGTCAGGCGATCTCGACCGAGCCGACGCGGCATTTGCGCGGGCAGGGGCAGGGCAGGATGTCGATTTCGCGCGCGGTCGCCATGCCCTAAGGCGGCGTGATCCGGGATTAGCCGCCAGGCTGATTGAGCCCTTGGTCCGCGCCGATATCGGCATGGTATCGGCCTGGGCGCATCTGTCGCTTGCCTGGCGGCTGGCGGACGATCCGCGGCATCGCTGGCTATGCGATCAGCCCGGGCTTTACGGCACATCGGATATCGGTTTCTCCCACACCGAGCTCGACATGCTGGCGGCAACGCTGCGCGATCTGCATCGCACGCGCGCCCATCCAATCGGTCAATCGTTGCGCGGCGGCACGCAAACGCGCGGACGGTTGCTGACGCGACCTGACCCGTTCCTTGTGCGGTTGAGAGAACGGCTTGCGGCGGCAGTCGGCGCGCATCTGGATGCGCTGCCACCCGCAGACCCGAGCCATCCCCTGCTGCGGTTTCGCGGGGAGCCATTTGACTTTGCTGGCAGCTGGTCGGTGCGGCTCAGCGGCGGCGGATTCCATGTCCACCATGTTCACCCGGAGGGGGTGTTGAGTTCGGCCTGCTATGTCGCTTTGCCCAAGCTCGACAAGGGCGATCGGCCGGGTTGGCTTGAGATCGGGGCGCCGCCAGCCGAGCTCGGCCTTGACCTTGCCCCACTGGCGACGATCGAGCCAATCCCAGGTCGCTTGGCGCTGTTTCCGAGCTATATGTTTCATGGCACGCGCCCCTTTGATGAAGGTGAGCGGCTCACGGTCGCTTTTGATGTGGTGATGTGATCGAGTCCGTCGACGCCTGGAGCGATTATTGGGCAGAAAGCGTCGATGGCGGCTGCCTTACGCGAGCGCCAGTCGCACTGAAGGATAGCCTTTTGGCGATCTGGCGCGACCTGGCCAATGTCTTGCCGAACGGCGCCAGCATATTGGATGTGGCAGCGGGCGGCGGTGCGGTCGGTGTGGCGATACACCAGGGTCGCCCCGATCTGACGGTGACGGGCGTCGATTCGGCCGCGGTTGGGGACAAGGCCAGGGCGCTGGGCGTGCTCGGCGGCATTGCAGCCGATGCTTTGCCCTTTGGCGATGGCTGCTTTGATGCGGTTACAAGTCAATTTGGGATAGAATATTGCCCGACCGGATCGATTGCTGAGGCTGTTCGGGTCGCCGCACCTGGCGCCCAGCTTCGCTTCATCTGCCACCACGCTGACAGCATGGCCTTGCGCCATAATCGCGATCGCTGCGCGGCGATGATGGCGCTGTTCGAGGCGGGACTGTTTGCGCTCGCTCACCGAGTCGCGCACGGCGCGCCGGAAGACGAGACGACAGTGGCGACAATTGACGCTGCCTGTCAGGCATATCGGCAGCAGTCGATCGTCGAAGAATTGCCCCTTGCCCTTAGCCAAGCCCTGCGCAGTCGGCAGCCTATCGCCATGGTTGATCGGATAACGACGAAGGCACGCGGTGAGGTCGCTCGACTTCAGGCGATGGCGCAGGCGGCGCTCGACGCCCAAGATGTTGAGCGAATGGTTGGCGATTTGACCCAGTTGGGGGCTGATTGCGCGGCGCGGCCCATCGTAATCGGCGGGGATGAACCCGTTGCCTGGCTGATAAGCGGGTCAGCTCCCTGATCGGCTGACGGAGCGGCAGCAACACGTCGCCATGCGTGTTTCCCCGGCAATGGCACGTCTTTGAACTGTCCAAGCGTCCGCTATTGGGCACCGATTCGCGTTCAGGGCCAATCACCGGGCATGGCTTTCAATCGCCAGGCCGGACAGAAGGGGCAGTCTGGGTCGATATGGTCATGATGTTGGTGGCCAGGGCTCTTCGCTACACTGAAGTCATCCCGCCATGCGCGGAGCCGATACCACAAAAAAAAGGGCGGCTCGCTCGCGCGAACCGCCCCTTCTTTAGATGTTGCCTTCGATCAGAAGCGCACGCGCGCCGCTACGAAGAAGTCACGGCCAAGCACGTCATACACACCAGGATAGGTGTTCGCCTGTTCCTGATTGTCGCCAATCAGCTGTGGCGTGCGACCGCCGATGTTGCTGACACCCGCCGTCAAAGTGAGGTTCTTGGTCACTTCATACGCCATGGTCAGATCGAACACGTCATAAGCGGCGAGACGTTCCACCGAATAGAGCGTCGTCACATCATCATCGTTGACTGCCGACAGATGCCGCCAGCGCAGGCTGGTGGTCAGCGGGCCGTCAAGCCAGCTGAGACGCGAGTTGAACTTCCACTTCGACTGCGGCGTGCCGCAGGTGTTGCCGAAGAAGCCAGCGCATTCAATCGACGTGTTCTGGCCAACCACTGGGACGAACGTGTTCTTGTCCGTCCAGGTGCCCTGGAAGTTGAAGCTGAGCTTCGACGAGCTGGAGACGAGACCGAAGTCCAGCGGCTGAAGATAGTTCAGTTCCCAGTCAATGCCGGAGGTCGACAGCGACGACAGGTTTGCCGCACCACCGAACACCACCGAAGCGGTGCCATTCGGATTGATCTGACCGTCGAGCGAGCCCGTACCAACGTTACGGTTGATCAACCGGCAGAAGCCGTTGTTCGGATCCTGGAACACATTGTAGCACAGGTTCAGAATGTTGGCGACGCCGCCGCCCGCAGTCGCGATCGAGTTACCGATTTCGATGTTGAAGTAATCGACCGTGAGCGACAGGCGCGGGATGAAGCTAGGCCGCAACACCGCACCAAAGGTGTACGAGGTCGACTGTTCGGCGTTCAGATTGGGGTTGCCACCAAACTGTGCCTGGATCTGGGTGTTTGCCTGCAGGACTGAAGGAACACCCAGGCCGATATTGGCAGCGGGCACACCAGTCGCGAGACAGGTGTTCCGCAAACCACCAGCAGCCAGTGCCGCTGCGGTGGTGCAGGGATCGGTTACGGTTGGGAACCCGGTCTGCAAGCCACCGAACAATTCGCCGACGTTCGGTGCGCGAACAGCGCGTGAATATTGGCCGCGGAACTTGATGTCACGAATGGGTGCCCATTCCAGACCGAAAGCATAGGTGCCAACGCCACCAATCGACCGCAGCGAATAATCCGAATAACGACCCTGAACAGACAGTTCGAGGCTGTAGAAGAAGGGCTGATTGGCGGCGATTGGAATACGAAGTTCGCCAAAGCCTTCCTTCACATCATAGCTGCCCGACGTAGCGTTACCAGCGTTGAAGCCGATGACGTCACCCGAAGACAGCGCGGTATCAGGAATGAACTGCGATGCAACGCGACGATATTCGCCGCCGACCACGAAGCCGATCGGGCCACCGCCCCAGCCGAGGTCATACAGGTTACCGCTGACCGTGCCGTTGGCAACCTGAAGCGTCGAGATGTCGTTGTTTTGGGCAACGATCGAAATCTGGCGGATCGATGCTGCACTCAGCGTATCCGGGCCGAAGATATCGATCGCGGCATCGGTACCATCAAGACCACGCTGGAATGCCGCACGCGAGATGTTGCCCTGCTGCACGTTCGCATTCCGCGTCCGTGCATAGCTGTAATAGGCATCATATTTCAGGCCGGTTTCGCCGATATTGCCCTTCAGGCCGAACAGAACGCGGAAAGCGTTGCGCTCGTCGAGATTGGCACGACCGCCGCTTTCAATCGTGCGGCGGTTGATGGCGAGCTGCACAACGCCCGTAGCGTTTGCAGCCGCTGCCAGACCAGCGAACAATGGAGTCTGGCCGTTGGCGGCGCGGGCTACGTTGATCGCCGTTTCATTGGCATCCAATTGCCGCAGCGCCGTGACGTCTGTTGCCGTCAGGAATGGCGAAACCGCGTTGATGTTGACGTTGAACGAACCGGTGACAGGAGTCGCCGCCAGGACGTTATCAACACGGTTGTTGACGAACGAAACTTCCGAATATGCCGTGACATAATCGTTGATTTCATAGTCAGCAAAGGCACCGAACAGATAGCGCTCCTGCGGCACCTGCAGAAAGTTGACCGGCGCATAGTTATAAATGTCCGTCGCGGAGACATAGGGGCTCAGTGAAGAGGTCCCATCGCGCGAAATACCACCAAAGCCATTGAACACCGTGCCAGCGGCACGGTTCAGCGCGACACCGTTAACCGTTGCCGTCGCAGGCGCGGAGAAGCGACCGGCTGGAATGGTCGACGAACCGCCTGGAGCAAAGCCACCGGCGCCATTATCGGCAAGTGCAAACCGCGAGAAATCGCGATCGCCCTGGAACACCGCATCGCGGCGATTATAGTCGGCATAGGCCGTGATGTGACCGCGACCGTCAGCGAAATCCGAACCAAAGGCAAGGTTGCCGTTGAAACGCGTGCCGTCGCCAGCCTCGGTTACCGAATACTGCGCGCCAGCTTCAAAACCGGAAAGGTTGTTGCGAAGACGGAAGTTCACAACGCCGGCAATGGCGTCCGAACCGTACACTGCCGATGCACCACCGGTCACCACGTCGACACCTTCAAGAAGGAACGCAGGGATCGTGTTCAAATCGACCGTCTGTGCGGTATCGTAGAACATCCAGCGACGACCGTTGACGAGAATGATGTTACGCGCCGAACCCAGACCGCGAAGGTTGAGCGTCGCGATACCGCCGCCGGGGTTGTTCGAGAAACCGGTGGTACCAGGAATAACCGAAGGCAGCAGGTTGATGACCTGCTCGACGTTGACCGAACCGCTGAGCTTGAATTCCTCAGCCGAAATGACGCTGAGCGGCGCAGCCGTATCAAGGCTCGGACGCGCGATGCGCGAACCGGTGACGACAATGGCGTCCGACGAATCAGCCTCTGATGGACCAGATTGGGCAAGCGCCGGTGATGCGAACGCGGTAGCGCCGATCAACAACGTCGATGCCAGCAAACTGTTGCGGAAATTGCTCTTCATTTTTTTCCCCTTCTAGAGGCTAAACGCAGCCCGAACTTTATCGAAGAAACCCAGCAAGGGTATCCTACAGATAGCATCGGTATAAAGTCGGGCGCTTCATAGCAGCAATGGAAAAACGCAGGACAACACTTTTTTGGGCCTCGACGTGACAAAACTGCAACATGGTTGTCGTATTATAGCAGCAATACACCTGGCCGCCTTTTGCCTTGTCAGCATGGAGCGCTCGCGCGATACCAGCGGTCATTCTTGGGAGACGGGACGTGCGCAATTTTGTTCTGCTGATGGCAAGTCTTACGATCACAATGCCGACGATGGCTGCCGCAGCGACGATCGATCAAACCACCGATGAAGGCGCTTCCCGGGTCGTGGCGGAGTTGACCGCATGCCGCAGCATCACCGACGCGACCCAGCGCTTGGCCTGTTTTGATCGCACCGCTGCTGCGTTGGTGACGGCCCAGGAAAACAAGTCGATCGTCGTGGTTGATCGCGCCGAGGTAAAGAAAGCGCGTCGCTCGCTCTTCGGCTTTGCCCTGCCCAACATCAATTTATTCGGCAAGCCAGGGGAATCGAGCGATAGCGACGTTCAGGAGATCACCGCTAAGATCGTCAAGGTTGGTTTGGCTGGTCAGCAGCTTTTCACGCTGACGCTGGACGATGACACGATCTGGCGGATGGGCGAATCGCTCGGCCGATATCCACCGGTCCCGGGTGATAAGGTCAACATTATCCGCGGTAGCTTAGGCAGTTTTCGCGCCAGCATCGCCGGCAGCCGCTATATCCAGGTGAACCGGGTCCGCTAATTGCACAGCCCGGACGGTTGCAATCGCAATCGCTATTGGACGACGGGCATCGGCCCGGCGAGCAGCAGCGGGTCGATGCGGCTGTTGTGCCATTTGAGCGACCAGTGAAGATGCGGCCCGGTCGCTCGTCCGGTCATGCCGACGGCACCGATCCGCTGGCCGCGCTTGATCGTCTCGCCCACCCGCACGTCGATCCGCGAAAGGTGCAGAAAGGCGCTGTTGAGTCCCATGCCATGATCGATCATCAGCAAATTACCCTCCAGCGTGAAGGGATGATCAGCGGCGAGGATCACCACGCCATCGGCCGGCGCGATCACGGGCGTGCCGGTCGGCTGCGCAACATCGCTGCCCGAATGATAGCTGCCCGCCTCACCATTTTTATAGATGCGCTGCGATCCGAACATGCCGGAGAGCCGCCCGACCACTGGCCAGAGAAATTGTTGCTGCCAGCCCGCCGAATTGACGCTGATCTGCCGGGCGGCATTGATCTGTTCAAGCTCGGCAGGGCGCAGCCGGTCGAATTCTTCGCTGGGCTGGGCAAAGCGCGGCAATGAATTGAGCCGTTCGATATTCCATGCCCGCTTGGCCACGGTCAGCATTTCATCGATCTGGCGACCATCTTCCAGCTTGGCGGACAGGGTCGCGCTGGCCGGGGCGTCACGATCAAAAGCAATCAGGAAGCGGCCATCCGCCGTCATCGGCAGCGGCGCTCCATTAAAGCTGAGCAAAGTGGTGCCGGCGGGAACGCTGCCGATCACCGTGCCGCCCTGGATCATTGGCCCGGCCAGTCGAAAGCCAGTCTGCGTGAGCAGACGCTGATTGGCGGCGGTGGCAGGAGGTGCCGTCGGCTTTGCCGGGGCCGTCGCGGTTGGCGTTGGTTTGGTGGCCGATTTGGCAGGCAGGGTTGCCGGACGTTCGGCGGCCGGCGCGATGCAGCTGCCCTGGATGATCAGGATGGCGACCCCGGCGGCAAAGCGTCTGACGCGATGAATGCCCCCCGGCCGCTTCATGCCGGCGTCATCGCCGCCATCGCCACCGCTGCGCTGGCATAGGGCTGCTGCAGCGCCACGCTCCAATAGCGCAAGGCGTCAAGCGGAATGCGCTCACCCGTCACCGCGCAATCGACATGATCGCCCGGGGCCAGCACGCGAAAGCTGTTCGCCATATAATGCAGCCGGGCGGCGCGATCAGTATTCGACATCAACATGGCGGGTATTCCTCAACGGGCCGACGGGCATCTGCCCAGCTGCGTTCCAGATCCGTTATAGCAGGCTGGGCTGGGCGCCGACGGGATTTTCATAGGGCTTTGCGGACGTGCGCTCAACCCGCGCCGCAACCGCCCCATCCCCAAAGTGGAGCATCAGCGCGCCTGCTGCCCGCGCTTCTGCCGCCGTGGTGACCACCCCGCCGCTCCGCGCCTCAACCAGGACATAGCCGCGCTTGAGCAAGCCCTTGGGATTAAGCGCATCAATAAGCTTGCCGGTCCGCGCCAACCGATCGCGCGCGCCCGACAGTTGACGTACGAGCATCGCTGGCCGCAACACGGCGCCGGCTCGATCAAGCTGACGGCGACCGCGGGTCACCCGTGCTTCCAGCGCGCGATCGAGCCGTTGGCCGAGATCGTCGACCCGTTGCCGTTGTGGCCCAAGCAGAGCATCGCGCCTCGGCAGCAACCGCGCCAGCGCCGTCAGCCGTTCGCGCCCACGCTCCTGATAGCGCCGCGCACAGCGTTCAGCGCGCAAGCCATAGCCCGCCACAGTCGCGATCAGATCGGCGCGCACCGGCACCGCAATCTCGGCAGCGGCGGTTGGCGTCGGCGCGCGCAGATCGGCGGCGAAATCGGACAGGCTGGTATCGGTTTCATGGCCAACCGCGGAGATGATCGGAATCCGGCAATCAGCGATGGCGCGGACAACGACTTCCTCATTAAACGCCCAGAGATCCTCGATCGAGCCGCCACCGCGCGCGACAATCACCAGGTCGGGGCGCGGCAACGGCCCGCCCGGCGCAATCGCATCAAAGCCGCGCACGGCAGCGGCAATTTGTCCCGCCGCCGCCTCGCCCTGCACCGCCACCGGCCAGACGATGACATGGCTGGGGAAGCGATCCGCGAGCCGGTGCAGGATATCACGAATCACCGCCCCGGTCGGCGACGTCACCACCCCAATTGTGCGCGGCAGAAAGGGCAAGGGCTGTTTGCGCGCGGGATCAAACAGCCCCTCGCCTGCCAGTTTCGCCTTCAGCTTTTCGAACAGCGCCATCAACGCGCCTTCGCCGGCCAGCTCCATCCGATCGATCACGATCTGATATTTGGATCGGCCCGGGTAGGTCGTGAGCTTGCCGGTGGCGATCACTTCGATCCCGTCCTGCGGGGTAAAGGCCAGGGCATTTGCTGCCCCTTTCCAGATCACACCGTCGATCACCGCGCTGTCGTCCTTCAGCGCCAGATAGACATGGCCCGACACCGCACGCTTATAGCCCGATATCTCGCCGCGCAGCCGAACATGGCCGAACTCGCCCTCAACAAAGCGCTTCAACTTCAGCGACAATTCGCCGACGCTCAAAGGGGCCGCATTGTCGCCGGGGAGCGTCTCGGCTACCAGCCGGGCGCTGCCGCCAGTGTCGTCATCATCGGAGAAGCTATTGACCATGAACGTCCTGCTGATCGGATCGGGCGGCCGCGAGCATGCGCTGGCATGGAAACTGGCACAATCGCCGGGCCTGTCCACCCTCTATGCCGCACCCGGCAATCCGGGCATAGCCCAGCATGCAACGATCGCCCCGATTGATCCCGCGGACCACCGCGCCATCATCGATTTCTGCCTGCGCAATTCAATCCAGCTGGTCGTGATCGGGCCGGAAGCGCCGCTGGTTGACGGGTTGGCGGATAATTTGCGGACGATGAAGATCGCGGTATTCGGCCCCGACGCCAAAGCGGCGCAGCTTGAAGGCTCCAAAGGCTTCACCAAGGATTTGTGCAAGCGCGCCGGCATCCCGACGGCGCGCTATGCCCGGGTGACGTCGCGCGATGGCGCGCTGGCGGCGCTTGGTGATTTCAGCCTGCCGGTGGTGATCAAGGCCGATGGTCTTGCCGCCGGCAAAGGCGTGACGATCGCTGCCACCCGCGAGGAAGCTGAAGCGGCGCTGGAGGGCATGTTCGGCAAATCGGGCGGCGATGCGGTGATTGAGGAATTTATGACCGGCGAAGAAGCCAGCCTGTTCGTGCTGACCGATGGCGTGACGATCATACCCTTCGGATCGGCGCAAGATCACAAGCGCGTCGGCGATGGCGATACTGGCCCCAATACCGGCGGCATGGGGGCCTATAGCCCAGCGCGCGTGCTGACCCCGGCGCTTGAGGCTCAGGCGATCGACACGATCATCGCCCCGACGGTGAAGGCAATGGCCGATGCCGGGATGCCCTTTTCGGGCGTGCTTTATGCCGGGCTGATGCTGACCGCAGACGGCCCCAAGCTGATCGAATACAATGCGCGTTTCGGTGATCCCGAATGCCAGGTGCTGATGCTGCGGCTGGAGAGCGATCTGCTCGCGCTGATGCTCGCGACCGCGCAGGGGACACTGGCGGATTGCCCCGCGCCGGTATTTTCGGACGATGTCGCGTTGACGGTGGTGATGGCCACGCGCGGCTATCCCGGCACGCCCGAACCGGGCGGCGCGATTGGCGATCTGGCGGCAGCAGCGGCGACTGGCGCCGTGATATTCCAGGCGGGCACGCGCGACATCGACGGCGCCCTGGTCGCCAGCGGCGGCCGGGTGCTGACCGTCACGGCCCGCGCCGCCGATGTCCGCACCGCCCAGGCGTTGGCCTATCGCGGTGTTGACGCCCTTGATTTTCCGAGCGGCTTTTGCCGACGCGATATCGGCTGGCGCGAAATTGCCCGTGAATCGGTATGATACCTGGCCGCAGCGGTTGGACCAAGACCCCACGGCCCCTATCCAGGGTACGCCGCACGGCCAGAGGAGAATGACGCCATGTTGACCAGTACCACAGCCGGCGCCGGAACAATGACCTCGGTCAGCTTTGTCCTGATTACCCTGGGTATCATCTTCGCCGTTGCGATGATCCTGTGGGGATCGATGCGCCGCCGCGTCAAGAAAGGCGAAATCGCCGAAGCTAAGCGCCATGCCGTGGTCGCCGGCCACAGCCCGACGGTGATTGCCCCGGATGCGCCGATCGAAACCCCCGTCGCGCCTGCTGGCCCGACGACCGAGCCGGACTCCCGACCCGCCGACGCCGCTGTCTCTGATCCGGTTGCCGCGACACCAACGGCGGAGTCCGCATCGGGTGAACCATTACCCGTCACGCTGCTGAAGGGGCTGGGGCCAAAAGCGGCGGCGCGACTGGCGGCGCTGGGCATCACGACAATCGATCAGCTCGCGGTCCTCTCGCCTGACGAAATCACCGCGCTGGATGCGCAGATGGAAAGCTTTGTCGGGCGCATCGCGCGGGACCGCTGGATCGAACAGGCGCGGTTGCTGGCGACCGGCGACAAGGCCGGGTTTGAAGCCGCCTTTGGCAAGCTGGGGGGTTAGGACGTCAGCCCATCAACGACCGCTATCGGCACAAAGGCTGAATAGCCGACTTTGGGTGGGGAGCGGTCGTTCCCCAATTTCGCCTGTTCGGCCTTTCGACAACGTGAGATTGAACGAGGCGAGTAGGCTCGCGCTCCAACGTCATCAATACACGCATTTGCCCGCACGCGCGAAATACTTCGGTTCAGCCCCTTGGTCAGCTACAAGGGCAAGCATGAGGGCGAAGGGGCTATGACAGACTTGTATTTGCTATGGAGCGGTTTCGGACCTGAAACCAAGGCCGCGCTGATTGGGGCAATCGCTACCATCGGCGTGGGCATTGTCGGTTTTGGCGGGCTCATTTTTCAAGTGTGGTCGCAGGGCAGGCAATCACGCGAATCTATTGCCGAGAACGAGCGGCGTCGGTTGAAGGCCGCCATGTATGAGGATGCGGTGATAGTCTGCCGCGAGGTGGCGGACACGTCAATCGAGCTAGCAAATACGCTTCGCATGATGATGCTACAGGTGCAATACGCTGCTCAAGCTCACCAGAACGGCCAGCCGTATGATTTGCCAGCCGCTCGCTTCCCGACGCTACTTGAGAAGGATGGGCAAGTTTCGAACGCGATATTGAAGTTCATTTTTTTAGTGGAAAACAGGCGGATTGTTGACCCGCAGATTTTGATATTTCGCACTGCTATGAGCGTCGTGCTGCACGACATCAGAAAGCTGATGCATTCGGAGTTTGTGATCAACGTCATGGCCTCGATTCCCGCGCAGCTTCCAGACGGGAGCATATTTCCATACACTCCACCCTCAATGCAGAATGCCGCCGTCATCAGGCAGCTTTGCGAACGCTTTATCGCATCACTCGATGATGCCGTGATGTATACTGAAGACTTTCTTGTCGAGCTTCAGAATGTGTTGCTGGGCGACTTGTTCGGCAAGGCGGTCACTCACCGAAAGCCGCTCGACCCGACCAAAAAGGTAATCACGTTTCAGCAAGCGGACGAGTTGGAGCGATGGTTTGCAACATCTACGGAATGGGGACGAGAAGTAGCGCGCGTTGAGGCGGAGAACGCTGCTCGGTTTCTTCTCGGCTAACCTTAACGCAGCGACCCGCCGACACACCAAGAGGTGCAACGCCCGATATTGGGGCGACAGCCGACAGGCCGCTTTAATGAGTGTACGGCCTAGTCCGGGCGCACCACAGCACTAACCAGCAATTTGTCGATCCGCCGCCCGTCGAGATCGACCACTTCGAATTTCCAGCCTTGTTCAACAAAGCTTTCGCCCTCACCGGGCAGATGCCGGAATACCGCGAGCGCCAGCCCGGCGACGGTCGCGTAATCGCGGTCCTCGGGCAGGTCGATGCCAAGCCGTTCGGCCAGCGCGTCGGCCGCCATCTGGCCCGCGACCAACAGGCTGCCATCGTCGCGCACCACGACACTGGGTTCGTCGTCAGGATCAGCATCCGACGCAAATTCACCCGCGATGGCCGACAGCAGATCGGCTGGCGTCACAATCCCTTCGAAATGGCCATATTCATCATGCAGCAGCGCCATCGGCACTTCGGCGCGGCGCAGCGCGTTGAGCACGTCCATCGCATCAACCTGATCAAGCACCACCGGTGCATGCCGCATCAGCTTGCGCAGCGACAGCGGCTCGCCCGCGAACACCGCCGCGACGATATCACGCGCCTGGACGACGCCGATCACCGCATCGACCGAGCCCTCCACCACCGGCAGGCGGGTATGGGTGGCGGTGGTCAGGGCAGCGCGGATGCCCGCCTCATCAAGATCAACATCGAGCCATTCGATATCGGTGCGCGGCGTCATCACTTCGCGCGCGGGCCGATCGGCAAGCCGCACCACGCCTGAAATGATCGAGCGTTCATGCTCCTCGATCACGCCAGATTTGGACGCTTCAGCGACAATCATGTGCAGCTCTTCGGCGGTGACATGATCTTCCGATTCGCGCTGCAACCGCATCAACCAGAACAGCCCCGCGCTGGTTGAATCGAGCAGCCAGACGACCGGCGCTGTTGCCACTGCCAACCACTGCATCGGCGCCGCCATCACCACCGCAATCGCCTCAGGCGCACGCAGCGCGATCTGCTTGGGCACCAGTTCGCCGACCACCAGCGAGGCAAAGGTGGTGATGCCGATCACGGTTACAAAACCAACTGTCTGCGCCAAATCGTTCGCCATGCCCATCAAGGCCAGCCGGGCGCCAACGGGTTCGCCAAGGCTTGCCCCGGAATAAGCGCCAGCGATGATGCCAATCAGCGTGATGCCGATTTGCGTCGTTGACAGAAATTTGCCGGGATCGGCGGCCAGCGCGATAGCGGCGCGCGCGCCGCGAATATTGGCGCGGGCCATCGCCTCCAGCCGCGCGCGACGCGACGAGACGATCGCTAGTTCCGACATCGCAAAGACGCCGTTGATGATGACCAGGGCCGCAATGATTGCGACGTCTATCCAGGGAAAGGGGGGAAGCGGTGCCATGGCGCTGTCACGCCCTTTGCAGCGAATCGGCGCGCTTAACAACATGCCGCATGAATTAAGATCAAAAGCGCTCAGCGCCGCGCCGCAAAAAAGTCCTTGAGCAGCGCCGCTGCATCTCCCTCGCCGATGCCGGCATAGACTTCTGGCCGGTGGTGGCAGGTCGGCTGGGTGAAGAAGCGCGGGCCGTGCGCGATTGCGCCGCCCTTGGCATCATCCGCCGCATAATAAAGCCGGTCGATCCGGGCATGGCTGATCGCGCCAGCGCACATCGCACAGGGCTCCAGCGTCACCCATAAATCGCAGCCATCAAGCCGATCGCGGCCAAGCGCCGCCGCCGCCGCGCGAATCGCCAAGATTTCGGCATGGGCGGTGGGATCATGCAGCGCGCGCGGCGCGTTGGCAGCGGTGGCGATGATCTGCCCGTCTTGAACGATCACCGCGCCCACCGGCACCTCACCCGCCAAGGCGGCTGCACGCGCCGCCGCCAACGCGGCCCGCATCGCTTCTGGCAGCGGAAACATGCGCGCTTATGCGCTAATCATGCCCGGGTTGGCTAGGCCGGGCGTTGTGCCGCAAATCCGACATGCCCGGCCACCTCAGGCCTAATCACTCGGCATCCTGGCTATTGGCTGGCTTTTCCACCGACATGGTTGGCACGGCAATGGTTTTTTGCGTGGTGCCAACGGTGGGAACCTCGATCGTCTTATTCTCTGTGCCGATTTCGATCTTGGCCATATTGACGGTGAATTCGGGTGCCTGGCCCCCTTCAAGCTTGAGTTGCGGCGCCTGGGCAAGCTTGTTCTGATCGATGCTGATCAACCCAATCGACCAGGCACCAACCACGGCAAGGGCAGCAAGCCCGACAAGAATCAAAATCGCGCGCATGAATAAGGTCTCCTTTGGGGTATCGATCCGTTTGCGTAATAACGCCACCAACGCGCAGTTAGTTTCATGCCAAAGCGTGAATCGGTTGACTGCACGGCCCGAACTGGCTATCCGCGCCCTCTTTCCGGGCAACCAGAATTCAGGAATTCAAGCAATGTCGCGTATTTGCGAACTGACCGGCAAGGGCCGGCAGGTGGGTAACAACGTATCCCACGCCAACAACAAGACCAAGCGGACCTTTCTGCCGAATCTGCAGAATGTGACGCTGTTGTCCGATGCGCTCGGCACCGGTGTGAAGCTGCGGGTGTCGACCAACGGTCTGCGCTCGGTCGAACATGTCGGCGGGTTGGACAATTGGCTGGTGAAGACCGCCGATGACCAGCTGTCGCTGAAGGCACGTCGCCTGAAGCGCGATATCAAGAAAAAGCTGGCCCCGACGACGGCAGCCGCCTGATCACGGCAGGTGGCGCACGCGGTTGCGTGCGCCAAATGTCGCTACATCAAGCCGAAAATGCAGCAACAGGCTTTGTTGCAGGCGTGACTGATTGTCATCAGAGACGATCCAGAGCCCGATTCCGCCATCGGCTTCGCGCACCACCGCGATTCCCTCATAATTATCGCTGAGCACGGGGCGCGCGAATCGCGCGACTACCCTGGCTTGGACCGTCTTGCCCGGCGCAATCGCGCGCGGATCAACCATGGTCAGCACCGCAGTAAAGCCGCTGGGCAAACCAAAGCGACGATTGAGCACCAGCAGCTGCCCGTCGGGTAGCTCAGCAATGTCCGTGGGGTTGAAGCCCGACGGCGGCCGATAGCTGAAGCGAAATCCCTGGCGGCGGTTGCGGGTGGGATCACCAGAAAAGCGAATCGCCGCGCGATCATTCCTGCTGGATATGTTGGTCCCCCAATGGCCGGTCTCGCTCAACACCAGAAAACTGCCATCGTGCAGGCGCACCATGGCCTCAGCGCCGCCATTGGTTGGCCAATCCTGCATTGATTTTGGGGTCGCGTGGCGCAGCGCCTTGCGCAGACCCGGACGGTACGCCCAGATCGCATTGGCATTTTCAAAGCCAACCCAGACCGTCCCGCTCACCGGATCGCGCGTCATCGATTCGCTGTCGCGATCGCTCTTCTCCCAACCCGTGCCGGGGCCTCCCGGTAATTCGGCAAAATTGCGGTCATGCAGCTGCCCGGTCGAATCGAGCCGGAAGCGCACGATATTGCCGCCATCACTCAGCAACACAAAGCGATCGCCCATGACGATCAAGGACGAGAACCCGCCAAAACTCGGGTCAGCACTGGTCAGGCGATAGCCGCGATCAAACACCAGCTCGCCCAGTCGCGCATTGGCGGGTGCCGCGGGATAGAGGCGCACCGGCGTGGCGCTGAAGTCGGGCCGGGGCCCGAGCAGCGGCAGTCTTGCCACTGTGGACCAGCTTGGCACACCGAGCCACAGCAACAGGATAGACCAGAAAAGGGGCGCGCGGGGCGGCTGCATGAAATTGTTCTTAGCCCAGTCACCCAATAGCGTAAGGCCTATCCGTCCCTGAACGGGCGATAACAGATGCATTCAGGGACGGCTCAAGCGGCTGGTCCCATAACCCCTTTATCGGACAGGAACTGCTCGCCTCGCGGCGCGCCCGATGAGGAGAATGATCATGTTGAAGAAATTATCGCTCGCCAGCGTCGCTCTCGCCATCAGCGCCAGCGCTCTTGTGCCTGTAACCGCAGCATCAGCCCAGTCCTATCGTGGCGGCTATACCCAGGATCAGTATCGCGGCGGTCAGTATGACGATCGCTACGCTGACGATCGGTTCAACGATGGGCGCTATAACGATGGGCGCTATAATGACGGGCGTTACAATGATGGCCGGTACAATCAGGGCTATAATGCCCGCTATGATGACCGCCAGTATCGCCGCAATTTTCGCGACAATCGCCGCTGCAATGACGGCACCGGCGGCGCGCTGCTTGGCGCGATTGCCGGCGGGCTGCTCGGCAATTCGATCGCCGGCCGTGGTGATCGCACCGCCGGCACCTTGATCGGCGGCATTGGCGGCGCGCTCGCGGGCCGGGCGATCGAACGCGACGGCCGCAATGGCTGCCGCAACTACCGCTAATTTCTGTTTCCTCGCGTAGCGTATCGAGGGCGAGGGCCGGTTTCCGCAAGGGGCCGGCCCTTTGTTTTGGGGTAAAGGCGCGATGATGGTCGCGCTGTCGGGCGACGCCGGTTACCACGACTAAAGCGGGATGACGTTAGGTCGCTATAACCTCATGCCCGTTCGGCCCCGGATCAGGTCCGGGGGAAGTCGAAGCCCACGCGATCTGCATGCCCTTCGACTTCGCTCAGGGCGAACGGGGTATGGTTTGGTCCAATCCAAAGCATCACACTCTAGGACGACAGGCGGGCTCAGTCCGTCCTGCCAGACAACTGCTTTGCCGTTGTCGTTTGGATTTTAGCAAACATTGCCACGGCGGCAAAGCCGCCGTCGACCGGGTTCGGCCGGAGCCGACCCGTCGGCCGTGCCGGGCGCTGCGCTACGCGCACTGGCCCGCGGCCTGGGGCGCGCGGGCCTGCGCCCGTCAGTACATATGCTGTCCGCCATTGATCGACAGCGTCGATCCAGTGACAAAGCCGCCATCGTCGGAGCACAAAAACGCCACGCCGCGCGCAATTTCCATCGCCTGGCCAAGCCGCCCGACCGGAATCTTGGCGACGATTTTTTCCAGCACATCAGCGGGCACGGCCGCGACCATATCGGTATCGATATAGCCCGGCGCGATCGCATTGACGGTTACCCCAGCGCGTGCGCCTTCCTGCGCCAGCGCCTTGGTAAAGCCGTGAATGCCCGATTTGGCGGCGGCGTAATTGACCTGGCCATATTGGCCGGCCTGGCCGTTGATCGAACCGATATTGACAATCCGGCCCCATTTCCGGTCGCGCATGCCCGGAAACACCGCTTTGGCCATGTTGAAGCAACCGCCCAAATTGGTATCGATCACCTCTTTCCAGGCTTGGTAGGTCAGCTTCATGATCGTGCCATCGCGGGTGATGCCGGCATTGTTGACCAGCACGTCAACCGGGCCGAGCGCCTCGACGACCGCCGCCGTTCCGGCCTGACACGCGTCATAATCGGCCACGTCCCATTTGAAGGCTGCGATGCCGGTGCGATCGGTGAATTCGCGGGCGCGTTCATCATTGCCGCAATAATTGGCGGCGACCGTCATCCCCATGTCCTTGAGCGCCAGGCTGATCGCCTCGCCAATGCCACGGGTACCCCCAGTTACGATCGCGACGCGTGCCATTGCTCTCTCCTGATTTTTTGTTGTCTTAACTCTAAAGCTAGACCGGCCAGCCTTCAAGTTCACGCGCAATCAAGGCGCGCAGCATGCCGATCCCGTGCGCACTATCGTTCAGACAGGGCAGATAGGCAAAATGGGTGCCGCCATGTTCCTCAAAGCTTTCGCGCCCTCGAATTGCCAATTCCTCCAGCGTTTCCAGGCAGTCTGCCGAAAAGCCCGGGGCGACAATGGCAATCCTGGTGATGCCCTTGCCGGGCAGTGCCTCAAGCGTGTCGTCGGTGGCTGGTTCGAGCCATTTTGCCCGGCCAAAGCGCGACTGGAAGGTGATGATCACCGGTCGCCCGAGCGCCTCGCCGAGCAGCCTTGCGGTTTTCTGGCAATGGCAGTGATAGGGATCGCCAAGCTCCAGCGTGCGCACCGGCATGCCGTGAAAGCTCACCACCACCGCCTCAGGTTCGAAATCAAGACCAGCTAGCCCCGCTTCGATCGATTGCTGCAGCGCTGCGACATAGAGTGGGTCGTCATAATAAGGCGGCAAGGTGCGCAGCGCCGGCTGCCAGCGCATCGCCGCCAGCGTTGCGAACGCCTTATCATTGGCAGTCGCGGTCGTCGCGCCGCAATATTGCGGGTAAAGCGGCGCGAGCAAAATGCGCTCGCAGCCAGCCTCTTTCATCGCGCGCAGCCGGTCAGGGATGGAGGGTTTGCCATAACGCATCGCCCAATCGACCGTCACATTCGGCCCGAATGCACCTTGCAGCGCGGCTGACTGCGCCTTGGTGATGCTGGCCAGCGGCGAGCCGTCTGGCCCCCAGACCTGGGCATAGGCCTCTGCCGATTTTTGCGGGCGGGTGTTGAGGATAATCCCGCGCAGAATCGGCTGCCACAGCAATTGCGGAATCTCCACCACGCGCTTGTCTGACAGAAATTCGGCGAGATAGCGTTTGACCGACCGGGTATCAGGGCCATCGGGCGTACCCAAATTGGTCAGCAGCACGCCAATTCTGGCGCGCGCAACTGGCGGATGATCGGGGGGGAGAATCATGCTGGGTTTGCGGTAAACGGCAAGCGGCGCAAACGAAACCCCGCACTTGCCTGTAACGCATTGGCAATGGCGGGCGCGACGGGCGGCACCGCCAGTTCAGCGACGCCGCCGGGGGCCGCCTCGCTGCGGATCATCTCGATCGTGATGTCGGGGCAATCGGCAAGCCGCGGCAGCGACAAATCGCCAAGCCTGCGCGCATCAGCGACATTTTCAGTAAAACCCGTCGATCCCCCCAATGCCGCTGCCATGCCGAAAACCAGCCCGCCTTCAATCTGTTGGCGAACAATATCGGGATTAATCTGCCGCCCGCAATCAACCGCGGCAACCAGCCGATCGACCACGGGGCGCTGGCCGTCTTCAAAATGTGCTTCGGCCAGCACGGCAATATGGCTGCCGCGAAAACTGTGACAGGCGATACCTTGCGCGCTGCCCGGGACGCCGCCTTCCCAGCCGCCAAGTGCCGCCGCCGTTGACAGACAGCGAACCAGGCGCGGCTCAGCCGTGATCGATACGCGGAACGACAAGGGTTCGGTCCCGGCGACATGGGCCAGTTCGTCAAGGAAACATTCGGTGAAAAAGGCGGTATAGCTGTGCGCACCCGATCGCCAATGGCCGGTCGGCACGCCGATATCGGCGGGGTGGTGATCAATCGCATAATTGGGGAAGCGATAAAAAGGCAGCGCACCGGCCACGGCATAGGGATCACCCTCCCCCTGCAGCGCGAGCGCGGCGCGAACCGCCGGATCACCGACCGACAGTCGATCAGCAAGCGCGCGGCCCGTGTTGGGGGCAGCAATCTTGGTCAACCAACCCATGATCGATCCATTCGGCCCCAGCCGCGCCGTCAGCCGCGCGGCGGCGGGCGGGCGAAAGCGATCGTGCAGCAAATCTTCATAGCGCGACCAGACGAGCTGCACTGGCCGTTTCATCTGTTTGGCAAGCACTGCTGCTTGTTCAGCGACCAGATGCTCAAGATTGGCGCCGAAGGAACCGCCGATCAGCATCGGGTGGACGATCACCGACTCTTCCGAAATGCCGATCGCTGCGGCAGCGGCCGCCCGCGCCCGGCCCGGTGCCTGGGTCGGCAGCCAGAGTTCGAGCCGCCCGGCGTCGAGCCGCGCGGTTGCCGTCATCGTCTCCAGCGGGGCATGCACCGCAAGCCCCACCCGGTAATCGGCCGTGACAACCTGCGCGCCCTTGAACACAGCAGCGAGATCACCCTGCGCGGCCATGCGCTGGCCCGGCCCGGCGAGCGCCGCATTCAGCGCAGAATCGATGCTATCGCTGTTGATCAACGCCCCGCGCGTTTCAAAGCGGGGGATCAGCGCATCGAGCGCGCGATTGGCTGCCCACCAGTTATTGGCAACCACCGCGACCGAGCGTTCCGCTTCGATCACCGCCAGCACGCCACGAATCCGCTCCGCTGCCTTGCGATTGATCTTCACCAGCCGGCTATCGCCCACCGGGCCCTGCCGGATCGCGGCAAAAACCATATCGGGCAGGCGGATATCGCCGGCAAAATTGGCCGAGCCATCAACCTTGGAGGGTACATCGATGCGGGGCAGGGACTGGCCCGACAAGCGCCCGACCGCACCGTCGCGCAGCGGCAGCGTTTCGGGGAGCTGCTCGTCCGCGGCCGCAGCGGCCAAGGCACCGAAGCGCAGCTTTTGCTGGCCATGGATGACGAAACCGCCCTGGGTCGAGCACGCCTCCCACGCCACGCCCCAGCGCCGCGCCGCCGCCTTGCACAACAGCACCCGGCCCGCCGCGCCGGCCTGGCGCAAATCGCCTTCGAAATTGCGGATTGAACTTGAGCCCGCCGTCAGCACCAGCGCCGTCCGCGCGGCATGGCTGCGCTTCAGCCCCTCCGGCACACCGGCAAACACGCCTTCGAACAACTCGCCCGCGCCCAGATCATTGGCGTAAAGCGGGTTGAGCGGCGCGGGCTCCACTCCCACCGTGCGCCAATCCGCGCCAAGCTCATCGGCGACGATCTGCGGCATCGTGGTGTAGACGCCCTGGCCATGTTCGGCCTGCGGCACAGCAACCGTAACATGGCCATCCTCGCCGATCTTCAGCCACGCGCCAAACGCGGTTTCGCCGGGCACCACCGTCAGGTTCGGCAGGTAACGACGCGGCCAGATCGCCCAGGCAACGAACAGCCCAACGCCGGCCCCGCCGCCGATCAGCAGCGTCCGCCGATTAATCCTGTCGCTGATCCCGCCAATGGCCATCGCCCCGCTCTATCGCGGGTGGACGGCAGACGCCAGATCAAGCCGCAGCGGATTCGGTGGCATAAAGCGATCGATAGGTGGCGCGCAGCGATACCTTGTCGATCTTCTCAGTCCCGAGTCGCGGCAGCGGTGCCTCAGCAATCCAGATGCGCTTGGGCACCTTGAACGCTGCGATCCGCGCGGTCAGGAATTCGCACAACGCCTCCACATCCATCACCTCACCAGCGCGGATATGCACGACTGCGCCCGGCACCTCGCCGAACCGCTCATCGGGCAGGCCAAATACCGCCGCCTCGGCAACATGCGGGTTTTCGTAAAGCGCGGCTTCGACTTCCTGGCACGAGATATTCTCCCCGCCCCGGATAATGATGTCCTTCTTGCGATCGACGATGAACAAATACCCCGCCTCATCAAGATAGCCGATATCGCCGGTCAGGAAATATCGGTCCGCGGTAAAGGCTTCGCTGGTGGCTTCGGGGCGGCCCCAATATTCCTTGAAGTTGCAGATCGACCGAATCCCCACTTCGCCGCGCTCCCCCTGCGGCACGGGTCGCCCGGCACCGTCCAGGATCGCCAGATCAACCAGCGGGGCCGAGGCGCGACCGGTCGAATTGGGCTTGGCGAGGTAATTGCTGCGGAAGTTACCGCAGCCAATGCCGTTGGTCTCGGTCAGGCCATAGCCGAGCAGCGGCGCGGCCCCGCCCATTTCCTCGTTCAAGCGGCGGACATGCTCAACTGGCCGGGGCGCCCCGCCTGCGGCAAAATCAGTGACGCTCGACAGATTATAGTCGGCGCGCTTCGCGTGGGTCAAAATCTCAAAGCTCATCAGCGGCACGCCGACGAAATAGGTAACCGTCTCGCGCTCAATGAGCCGCATCGCCTCTTCGGCATCCCATTTCGGCATCAGCACCAATTTGCGCCCCATCGCGAAGCTTTGCAGGAACACCGGCACCTCGGCCGTGACGTGGAAGAGCGGGACATTGAGCAGGGTGGCGTGCTGGGTCGTGACCGGCTTGCCATCCTCGCTGGAGATACCCAGCATCATCAGCGCCGTGACCAGATAATTGAACACCGCCTGCATCACGGCGCGGTGATCGGAGAGCGCCCCTTTGGACTGGCCGGTCGATCCACTGGTGAACAGGATCGTCGCATTGTCGTCGCCCCGCAGCATCGGCAGCATCGTCGTTGCACTGCCACCCCGGGCAAATAACGGCGCCAGCGCCTCTGCCAATGGCAACCGATCATCGATCGCCATTACCTCAGCACCCAACCCGGTGGCCTCATCGAGCCGCTGGGCGCGCGGTGCATCGGCGAAAACCATGTGGCAATCGACATCGTGAATCGCGCCGGCAAGCTCGGCGGTCTGCCACCAGCCATTCAGCAGCGTCGCCACGCCGCCGGCCATCAAGATACCCATATACAGCGCGATCCAGGACGGCGAATTGCGCATCGCAATGCCCACCCTGTCGCCCTGCTTGACGCCGCAACCATCGACCAGCGCGCGCGCGGTTTGCTGCGCCAGCGCGAAAACTTCCGCAAAAGTCAGCCGCTCATCGCCCGAAACCAGAAAAGTCTTGTCGGCATGCTCGTTGCAAAAATGCGCAAAATAATAGGTCATGGCAGGCGGTGCGACGGCAATCGTCGGATAGGTGCGCCCCTGAAGCTCGATTGGGATCACCGGCATTTGCCCACCCAACCCGGTGAGCGCGGCGAGGCCATTATCGATTCGGCGGTCGAGCTCAGTCTGCATATTTCTCTCCACTTGGTCTTATCGCTTGCACCCCTTATGGAAGCTCCGCAGCCTGGGGAAAAGCCTTGATCCTGTCCACCGTCGCCGAACATATCCGGTTTACCGATCTGGGATTGAACGACACGATCTTCCGGATCGGGTGGTTCAGCCTGAAATGGTATTCGGTTGCCTATATTGCCGGCATCATCGTCGGCTGGTGGTATCTGCTGCGGCTGGTTGCGCAACCCGGTGCGCCGATGGCACGGCGGCATGTCGATGATCTGATTTTCTATGCGACTTTGGGGATCATTCTGGGCGGACGAATCGGCTATGTGCTGTTTTATCAGCCCGCCATGCTGCTCGCGCCGCTCCAGATTTTCAGGCTGTGGGAAGGCGGCATGTCTTTCCATGGCGGGGTGATTGGCACTACGATTGGGATGATGCTCTTCGCGCGGTCACAACAGCTAAACCTGCTGCGCGTCCTTGATTATGTGGCGTGCGCCTCGCCCTTCGGCATGTTTTTTGGCCGAATCGCCAATTTCGTGAATGGCGAGCTGTACGGCAAACCCAGCGACGTCCCCTGGGCGATCATCTTTCCGCGCACCGGCGATGATATCGCCCGCCATCCCAGCCAGCTTTATGAGGCGGGGTTGGAAGGCCTCGCCCTGTTTGCCCTGCTCTGGTATTTTTTCTGGCGGACCAAGGCGCGGTACGATCCGGGTCGGCTGACCGGGATTGCGCTGGCCGGCATTGGCACGGGGCGGTTCATCGTCGAATTTTTCCGCGAACCCGATGAACAATTGCGCGCCTTTGCGGAAGGCACCGGGCTGCATATGGGCCAATGGCTGTGCCTCCCCATGATCCTGGGCGGCGCCTATTTGATCGCCACATCGACTCGGCGGCGGCAGCGCGTCGAGCCGATCGCCGGGGGCGAAAGCGTCGCCTGAGATGGATGCAGCGGTGATCGATGCGCCCCTGCCTGAACGCCTTGCCCGCGCGATCACGCTGGCCGGGCCGATCTCGCTCGCCCAGTATATGGCGGCTGCCAACGCGCATTATTATGCCACGCGCGATCCACTCGGCCGTGATTTCACCACCGCGCCAGAGATCAGCCAGATGTTCGGCGAGCTGATCGGGCTATGGCTGGCCGATCTTTGGGATCGCGCCGGACGCCCCCCGGCTGCTTATGTCGAGCTGGGCCCGGGGCGCGGCACCTTGGCCGCCGATGCGCTGCGAGCGATGGCCAAGGCCGGGCTGAGGCCAGCGGTGCACTTCGTCGAAACCAGCCCGACCTTGCGCAGCGCCCAGGCCGAACGCGTGCCCGGCGCGATCTGGCATGACGACACAACCACGCTGCCGGGCGACATCGCCTTGCTGGTAATCGCCAATGAATTTTTCGATGCGCTGCCGATCCGTCAGCTCGTGCGTGGCGCGGACGGGTGGCATGAGCGGCTGGTGGCCTGCCAGGACACGCTGTTCCTGCCAATCGCGGGCAAACAGGTGCCGGCGGCAATCCTGCCGCCGGCCCTGCGCGACGCAGCCCCCGGATCAGTGATCGAAACCTCGCCAGCGAGTGTCGCGGTGATGCGCGACCTCGCGGGCCGGATCGCGCGACAAGGCGGCGCAATGCTGACGACCGATTATGGCTATCAGGGTCCGGCGATTGGCGACACGCTGCAGGCCATGCGCGCGGGTGCCTATGCCAACCCGTTTGAGGCGCCGGGCGAGCATGATCTGACCGCGCATGTCGATTTCGCCACGCTCTGCGCCGCCGCCGAGGCAGAAGGCGCGACCAGCTTTGGTCCGGTCGATCAGGGTGCATTGCTGATCGCACTCGGCATCGACGCGCGCGCGGCTGTGCTGGGCGATTCGGTCCGCGTCGATCGCGACCGGCTGGTGGCGCCCGATCAGATGGGCAGCCTGTTCAAGGCGATCGCCATCACCGCCCCCGATTGGCCCCAACCCGCAGGCTTTGCATGACTGACACCCGCATCACCTATCGCGACGCAACGCTTGAGGATGGCCCAGCGCTCGACGCGATGGCCCGCAAGATCTGGCTGGAGACCTTCGAACATTCGGCCAGTGCCGAAGACATCGCGCTCTATGTCGGCGAAGCCTATGGTCCGGCGGGCAAGCTGATCGCCGCGATGGCCGATCCAGCGCATCATTTTCGGCTCGCTTGCGCGGGCGACGCAATCGCGGGCTATGTCAAATTATCGTCGGTCTGGCTGGAAGCCCCGGCCCTGTTGCCCGGCGCGCTGCAGCTCAGCCAGCTTTATGTCGCCACCCCGTTTCACGGCAGCGGCATTGCCCAGGCGCTGATGGCCTGGACGATCGACACCGCACGCAGCCGTGGCGCAACGGCGTTGGTGCTGACCGTCTGGGAGAATAACGACCGCGCCAAGCGCTTTTACGATCGCTACGGCTTTGTTCATATCGGCGATTACGCCTTCCCGACCGGCAACCAGATCGATCGCGATCTGATCATGCAGCTGGTGCTGTGAGCACCGTCGAGGCAATTCGCGCTAAGGCGCTTGGAGAGGTCCCACATGGCTTTCTGGCGCGGCGCGGCGGGGTGTCGACCGGGGCGATGGCCTCGCTCGACATGGGGCGGCGGGGTCAGCCGCCGACCGCCGAACTGATCGAAAATCAGCGGCGGGCAATCGCCGCTGTTGCCCCGGGCAGCGTGATCGTAACGCTGTATCAGGTCCATTCGGCGGACGCGGTGATCATCACCGAGCCGCATGGCGATCATCTGCGCCCGCAAGCCGATGCGATGGTCACCAATCGGCCTGGGCTGCTGCTCGGCATCCTCACTGCCGATTGCGCACCGGTGTTGTTGGTCGATAGCGCCGCCGGGGTAATCGGTGCCGCGCATGCTGGCTGGAAGGGGGCGATTGGTGGCGTCACTGAGGCGACCATCGCCGCGATGGAGCAGCTGGGCGCTGACCGTCATCGGATTGCTGCCGCGATCGGCCCGTGCATCGCCCGCGCCAGCTATGAGGTGGATGACGGTTTTGCCGCCCGCTTTGCCGCCGATGATCCGGCAAATGAGCGCTTCTTTTCCCCCGGCAAGCCCGGCCATCACCAGTTTGATCTCGAAGCCTATGTCGCGCACCGTATCGCCGCTGCCGGCATCAGGACCGTCGAAATGCTGGGGCTCGATACCTATGCCGATGAAGAGCGCTTCTTCAGCTTCCGCCGGGCAACGCACCGCAGCGAACCCGATTATGGTCGGCAGATTTCGCTGATCGGATTGCCAGCGATCGACGCCTGATCATCCCGACAGCGCTAGCCGCGTCGCGATAGTATCTATAGAGACTAGTCGATCCAAAGCGGCCGTACAGGAGCCCTCGCCATGACCGACACGCCCGAAGCAGACCTTCCCGGCGCCGTCCCGCGCCGCCACCCCAAGCCAAAGGTCGACAAGGTCGGCGGACGCAAGCTGAAACCATCAACGCTGATGATGGGGCATGGCTATGATCCGATGCTGTCGGAAGGATCGCTGAAGCCGCCGATCTTCCTGACCTCCACCTTCGTCTTCCCCAACGCCGCCGCCGGCAAGCGCCATTTCGAAGGCGTGACCGGCAAGCGGCCGGGCGGGGCGGACGGTCTTGTCTATTCGCGCTTCAACGGCCCCAACCAGGAAATCCTCGAAGACCGGCTCGGCGTCTGGGAAGATGCCGAGGATGCGCTGACGTTTTCGAGCGGCATGTCGGCGATTGCCACCCTGTTCCTGTCGATGGTCCGCGCGGGCGACACGATCATCCATAGCGGCCCGCTTTATGCCGCCACCGAAACGCTGATCGCCCGCATTCTCGGCCGGTTCGGCGTGCATTTCGTCGACTTTCCGGCAGGTGCCACCCGCGCAGAAATCGATGCGGTGATGGCCAGAGCAAACGGTATGGGCCGTGTTGCGCTGATCTATCTCGAAAGCCCCGCCAACCCGACCAATGCCCTGGTTGATGTCCAGGCGGTCGCCGCTGCCCGCGATGCCGTGTTCGGCGACTCCCCCGACAAGCCGCCAATCGCGATCGACAATACCTTCCTGGGCCCGCTCTGGTTCCAGCCGCTGCAGCATGGCGCGGATATCGTCGTCTATTCGCTGACCAAGTATGTCGGCGGCCATTCCGATCTCGTCGCCGGCGCGATTCTGGGATCAAAAAAGCAGATCGATGTGATCCGGCTGATGCGGAACACGATCGGTACGATCACTGATCCCAATACCGCCTGGATGCTGCTGCGCAGTCTGGAGACGCTGGAGTTACGGATGACGCGCGCGGGCGAAAATGCCGCCAAGGTCTGCGCCTTTCTGCGCGATCACCCCAAGGTCGAGCGGGTTGGCTATCTCGGCTTTCTTGAAACCACCCCAGGCGACGAACGCCAGGCCGATATCTACAAGCGGCATGACATGGGGGCGGGCAGCACCTTTTCGCTATTCCTGAAGGGTGGCGAGAAAGAGAGTTTTGCTTTCCTTGATGCGCTGCGCATCGCCAAGCTCGCGGTCAGCCTGGGGGGCACCGAAACGCTCGCCAGCCACCCCGCCGGCATGACTCATTTGTCAGTGCCCGAAGCACGCAAGGCGGCGCTGGGGATTACTGACAATCTCGTCCGCATCTCGATCGGGGTTGAGGATGCCGATGATCTGATCGCCGATTTCGATCAGGCGCTGGCGGCGATCTGAGGGCAAAGGGACATCGCCGCACCGACGGCGGCGATGTCGGGGCTGGAGCAGGAGGACTTTGGCTTGGACCAACCCANNCCGTTCGCCCTGAGCGAAGTCGAAGGGCAGGCGGAGCGCGTGGGCTTCGACTTCGCTCAGCCCGAACGGGTGTAAGGTTGGTGCGGCCTACCGTCATCCCACTCTAGATATCCTGCACCAGCCGCCCATAGAGGTCGGGGCGACGATCGCGGAAAAAGCCAAAGGCGGCGCGGTGGCGCTTGACCCGGTCGATGTCGAGCGTCGCAGTGATCACGCCTTCTTCCTCGCGGCCAAGCTCGGCGAGGATGTCGCCGCGTTCGTCGGTGATGAAGCTGGTGCCGTAGAATGTCTGGCCGTGCTCGGTACCGATCCGGTTGGCCGCCACCACCGGCACCACATTCGACACTGCATGCCCCACCATGGCGCGGCGCCACAGCCGGGCGGTGTCGAGCCCCTCATCATGCGGTTCGCTGCCAATCGCGGTCGGGTAGAACAGCACCTGCGCGCCCATCAGCATCATCGCGCGCGCGGTTTCGGGATACCATTGATCCCAGCAGATGCCGACGCCGAGCGTGGTATCAGCCGTCCCACTGGGCCCGGGCCACACCTTGAAGCCGGTATTGCCGGGCCGGAAATAAAATTTCTCCTCATAGCCCGGCCCATCGGGGATATGGCTCTTGCGATAAACGCCCTGCACCGCGCCGTCAGGGCCGATCATCGCCAGCGAATTATAGTGGTGCGGCCCATCGGCTTCGAAAAAGCTGGTCGGGATGGCAACGCGAAGCTCAGCCGCAAGGGCCTGCATCGCCAGCACCGCCTGGTGCTCGGCTACAGGCTTGGCGGTGGCGAACAGGCCCTCATCCTCGACCCGGCAGAAATATTCGCCCTCGAACAATTCAGGTGGCAGGATCACCTGCGCGCCACGCGCCGCCGCCTCGCGCACCAGCCGCGCGACATTAGCGATGTTCACATCGATATCGGGGCCGAACGCAAGCTGCAGCGCGGCGACGGTGATCTCGGTCATCTCTGGTCCTCGCTCGGTATCGTAATGATGTCCTCATTCCGTTCGGGCTGAGCGAAGTCGAAGCCCCGGCGCAGCGCTTGCCCTTCGACTTCGCTCAGGGCGAACGGATGCGGGACAATAGGAATCCCTTTAAATGATTCCTACCCCGGAATCTGTTGGCTAATGCAGTGGAAACTGCCCCCGCCCGTCAGGATATGATCGGCGCGCTGGCCGACGACGTGGTGATTGGGGAAAAGCGCGGCAAAGGCCGCCACCGCCGCGTTATCGTTCGACGATCCATATTGGGGCACGACCACGCTGGCATTGCCGATATAAAAATTCATGTAGCTGGCGGGGACGATCTCCTCATCGTGCAATATCCGCCCAGGCGAAGGCACCCGGACCACCTCCACCCCGAACGCCGCCGCATTTTCGGCAGCGGCCTGATAGACGCGCCAATTGGGGTCATTATCGGTCCCTTCGGGGATCGCCAGCAATCCCGGTGCGACGAACCGCGCCAAGTTATCGACATGCCCGTCAGTATGGTCGTTGAGCAGCCCGTTGCCCAGCCACAGCACATCGCTGAATCCCAGATCACGCTTCAGGAACTCAGCGACCATCGGCCGGGAAAAACCCGGGTTACGGTTGGGATTGAGCAGGCATTGCTCGGTAGTGACAACCAGACCCGTGCCGTCGCCATCAATCGCGCCGCCCTCCAGCACCCAGTCGCATTGCTCGAGCTCGACCCGCCGCGTGCGCGCCAGCCGTGCGCCGATATCGTCATCGCCGGGCAAATCATATTTGCCGCCCCAGCCGTTAAAGCGAAAATCGCGCGCCGCCGATTTCGACACGAAAATCGGCGCGGTATCGCGCAGCCAGATATCGCCGAACGGCTCGACAATCACCTCGGCAAAGGGGGCCATTTTCCGCGCGGTATCGCTTGCCTCGATAGTGGCGGCGACCAGGATCACCTTTTCGCCCGCGCCATCGGCATGGACTGCGCGCGCGAACGCCACCACCTCGGCGCGCGCCGGATCGATATCCTCCAGCCATAATTCGGGATGGCTGGGAAAGCCGATCCACACCGCCTTGTGGTGCGCCCATTCGGCTGGCTGGATCAGCTTCGTCATTTTCTGCTCACGCCCTTATTGGCCGGCCCGCGACTTGTCGCGAATCGCGCGGAACTCCGCCGTCTTATACCAGTTTGGCCAGCTATTGCCGTCCGCCAACTGCCGCCCGAGCCGGTAATAAAGCGTCAGATCGGCGACCGCACCCGACCAGTCCCAATCCGCATTATATTCGTCTTGCGGCTTGTGATAGCGATTGGTGACATAATCCTCCGCCGCAGCGCGCCCCGCCGCTATCCCGCCCGTGACGAGATCCTGGCCTGATCCGGCATCGAGCATCGGCACGCCCAGCTTGGCAAAGCTGAAATGATCCGACCGGAAATAGCCGCCGCGCTCCGGGCTCGGCTCGGGCTTGATCACCCGGTCCTGCGCGGCCGCCAGTGGCACGATCAGGTCTTCCAGTTCAGATTTACCCGCGCCCGTCACCACGAAATCCTTGGTGAGGCCAATGACATTCAAGCTGTCCATGTTCACCCCGCCAACCGTTCGGGCCAGCGGATAGACCGGATGTTCGGCATAATATTGCGAGCCGAGCAGCCCCGATTCCTCCGCCGTCACCGCCAGAAACGCGACCGAGCGCGCGGCAGGGCCAGCCTTGGTATAGGCTTGCGCGAGTGCGACCAGCCCGGCGATGCCGCTGGCATTGTCGACCGCGCCATTGCAGATATTGTCGCCCCTGACTGGCGTGCAGCGGCCGAGGTGATCCCAATGCGCGGTATAGAGGACATAGTCCTTTGGCGCGGTCTTGCCCGGCAGCACGCCGATCACATTCTTCGACTTCTGCCGCTTGATCGTCGCAGTCATCGACACGGATGCCTTCAGCCCAAGCGGGACTGCCTTGAAGCCCTTGACCTTTGCGGCCTCGCTCAGGCTTGCGAAATCCGTGCCTGCACTAGCGAACACGCGCTTGGCGGCATCGAGTTGCATCCAGCCGATCGCCGCGCTCTGGTCGAGATGATCGCCCGGCACGTCGAGCTCGAGCGAAGGCCGCGTGTTGCTCGATTCGACCACGCCCCAGCCATAAGCCGCCGGTTCGGTATCATGGACGATGATCGCGGCCGCCGCACCCTGCCGCGCCGCTTCTTCGTACTTATATGTCCAACGACCATAATAGGTCATCGCGCGGCCTTCGAAGAGTCCTTCGCGCGCCGGCGTCTGCCAGTCGGGATCGTTGACCAGAATGATCACCGTCTTGCCGCGCACATCGACCCCGGCATAATCGTTCCAGCCACGCTCGGGCGCGTTGATGCCATAGCCGACGAACACAACCTCGCTGTCCTTGACCGCGATCTGCGGCAGCACGCGGTAACTGCGCACGACCATGTCGGTATTCGGCACAAGGCTCACTGGTACGCTGCCGCCGACAAACACCAAGGGGCTGATGTTGGCAAAGGTCGATTCGACCATCGGTACATCCTGCGTCCAGCTGCCCTTATTGCCGGGCTTCAGCCCCGCCGCCTTCATCTGCGCGATGATATAGGCGACCGTTTTGTCCTCGGCCGGTGTCGTCGGCGCGCGGCCTTCATAGGCGTCGGACGACAGCTCCTTGTCGATGGTCTTGAGCGTCTCCACCGAAATCGTCGGCGCGTCCTGCGCGCAGACAGCAGCCGGCATGGACAGTGCCAATGGCACGGCAAACAGCAAAGGCAGGCGGCTCATCATCGTCTCTCCCGGTAGGATGCGAGCGCTTCTGGCAGCCGATTTGAGCGGGCGCAAGCAATCGCCACGATGGCGCTTGCGAGCCCCCGGCGAATGGTTAGGCTGATCGAGCAACAATATGAAAAACTGGGGAAGAGTAATGAAACGGGTTTGGCTGGTCTTCGCGACAGCGGCATGGGGATGGGCACCAGTTGCCGCGCAGCAGCAACCAACCGCCGTCCAGACCGCGCAGGCTTTTGGCGCGCGCGAATTTGTCCGCAGCATCAGCCTGTCACCCAACGGCCAATATTTTGCGATGTTAATCTCTGGCAAAGGCAAGTCAGTGGTGCTCGCGACAGGCTGGGTCGATGGCAGCCAAAGGCCCGTATCGATCCTCAGTTCAGATGGCGATCCCGAGCGCCTGACGGGATGCGACTGGGCCAATGACGACCGGCTGATCTGCTCCATCTATACGGTGGCGGGAAAAGGTGTCGATGCGCTCGGCTTTACCCGAACCATCGCGATCAACCGCGATGGCAAAGAGATGAAGATCGTCACCGCACGCGAAGGACCTGATGCATTGGAGGTCATGCAGAATGGCGGCAGCGTGATCGACTGGTTTGGCGATGCTGAAGGCACTGCGTTGCTGATGACGCGACAATTTGTCGAAACTTCGTCCACGGGAACCTTTAGCACCGGGTCAAACCGCCCGGGCCTGGGGGTCGAACGTATCGATCCGACGACGCTGAAACGCACGGTGATCGAACGCGCTAACGCGCTGGCGGTGGAATATATCACTGATGGTCTGGGCAATGTTCGCATCATGGGCCTGCGCCCCGAGGATTCGGACGGCATGGTGAAGGATCAGGTCAAATATCTCTATCGTTCGCCCGCCAGCAAACAATGGTTGCCACTGAGCACGGTCAATGGTGGCCGCAAAGGCGAGAGCAATTTTGATCCATGGGCCGTCGATCCAACCGAAAATGTTGCTTATGGCTATGACACGCTCGATGGGCGACGCGCGCTCTTCAAGGTCGCACTGGACGGATCGGCGAAACAGGAACTGGTCTTTGCCCGGCCCGATGTCGATCTTGGCGGACTGATCCGTATCGGGCGCAAAAACCGGGTTGTCGGTGTTTCCTTCGTCACTGATCGACGCCAAACGGAGTTTTTCGATCCGGAACTCAAAAAACTGCAACAGGCGCTACAAAAGGCCGTACCGGAGCTACCGCTCGTCAGCTTTGTCGATGCCAACAGCGATGAAAGCAAGCTGCTGATTTGGCTTGGGAGCGACGTCGATCCGGGCCGCTATATGGTGTTTAACAAGAAAAACCGGCATCTCGATTCTTTGGTGGCGGTGCGGCCCGACCTTGACGACCGCAAGCTCGCCACCGTCAAAACCATCTCGATCAAAGCCAATGACGGCGCGCAGATCCCCGCTTATCTGACGCTGCCGCCCGGCAGCACGGGCAAGAACATCCCCGCCATTGTCATGCCGCATGGCGGGCCGGGCGCACGCGACGAATGGGGATTTGACTGGCTCGCGCAATTTTATGCCGCGCGGGGCTATGCCGTGCTGCAACCCAATTATCGCGGATCGACGGGCTATGGCGACAATTGGTTCGTCGAAAATGGCTTTAAATCCTGGCGGATCGCGATTGGCGATGTCAACGATGCCGGACGCTGGCTGATCACGCAGGGCATTACCACGCCCGATCATCTGGCGATCGTGGGCTGGTCTTATGGCGGCTATGCCGCGCTGCAGTCATCGGTGCTGGACCCCAATTTGTTCAAGGCAATCGTCGCCATTGCCCCCGTGACTGACCTGGACAGCTGGCGTGAGGAGCTCCGCGGGTTCAAGCAATATTCGCTGCGCGACCAGTTTATCGGCAGGGGCCCGCATGTCAGCGAAGGCTCACCCGCAAGGAACGCTGCCGTCTTCAAAGTGCCGGTGCTGATGTTTCATGGCGATGGCGACCAGAATGTCGGCATCGGTGAAGCCCGGCTGATGGCGTCGCGCTTGAAATCGGCGGGCAAGCCCGTCGAGCTGGTCGAGTTTAAAGGCCTTGATCACCAATTGGATGATGCCAATGCGCGGACCACCATGCTGGCCAGGAGCGACGCCTTTCTAAGGGCAACGATGAAGCTGCCAGATTAACCCGGCCACGAAAAAAGGCGGCCCGTGAAGACCGCCTTTTTGCTTCTCGGGTGCAGCGCCGCGGCAAAGCATGTCCTAAGCGCCTGCCTTGGCAGGCAGTCGAAGGGCCGCGTCGTCGAACGGGGCTTTGGCCTCGCTAGCCGTTCGCGTTGTGTGTCCGGATTAGCTGGCGCTAATCCGCGCCATCAGCGCGAGTAGAATTCGACCACCAGATTCGGTTCCATCTTCACCGGATAGGGCACTTCATCCAGCGTCGGTACGCGCGTGAAGGTAACCTTGGCGGCGCCATCGGGGGCGACATATTCGGGGATGTCGCGCTCGGCCAGGCTCTGCGCTTCCATCACCAGCGCCATTTCCTGCGCCTTGCTGCCCAGCGTGATTTCTTCGCCAGGGAACACGCGGCGCGAAGCAATGTTGCACTTCACGCCATTGACCTTGATGTGGCCGTGCGAAACGAGCTGACGCGCGGCGAACACCGTCGGCGCGAACTTGGCGCGATAAACGATCATGTCCAGGCGCTGTTCGAGCAAGCCAATCAGGTTCTGGCTGGTATCGCCCTTCATGCGGCTGGCTTCGTGATAGCAAGCGCGGAACTGCTTTTCGGTCACGTCGCCATAATAGCCCTTCAGCTTCTGCTTGGCGCGCAGCTGCAGGCCGAAGTCGGAAACCTTGCCCTTGCGGCGCTGGCCGTGCTGGCCGGGGCCATATTCACGCTTGTTAACCGGGCTCTTGGGGCGACCCCAAATATTCTCGCCCATCCGGCGATCGAGCTTATACTTGGCGCTTTGGCGCTTCGACATATCTATTCCTTTGCAATTGCCAACAACGACCGCGTGCCCGATTGGGCGCGCGATATCCCGGTCATCGCTCTGTGCTGATCTGTTGAGGACCGAAACAGGGCCACCGCTTCACCGGGGTGCGGGGCCATTTGCGAAGGTGGGCGGTTAGCGGCGCTGGGTGCCTGAGTCAAGTTAGACGCGTCAAGCTGGGCGCGTCACGCTGGACAGGCGCGCACTGGTTCGCCAAAAGCCCCGCGCATGAGCAACACCATCCTTGCCGGCCCCGACTGCATGACCATGGCCGAGGTCCGCGCCGGCGTCGACCAGGTCGATCGCGATCTGATCGCGCTGTTGGCGCGGCGCTTTGCCTATATGGCCGCCGCCGCGCGGATCAAGCCGACCCGCGACAAGGTCCGCGATGAAGCGCGCAAGGCGTTGGTGATTGCCAATGCCCGCGCCGAAGCCGCGAGGCTCGGCCTGCCCGAAGCCGCGATCGCGGCCTTGTGGGACGATCTGGTCGAAGCATCGATCGCCTATGAACTGGATTTGTTCGACAAACGCTGAGCGCCGCTGTCAGCTGTTCAACCGCCCCGGCTCGGGCGCGGCCGATCAAGCGTCGACAGAATGCCGCGCACCGTCCGCACCTCCTGCGTTGACCAGCCAGGCTTGGTGAGCAGCGTGCGCAAGGTGCGCTTGGTCGTCACCGTCCGATCGGGCGGGAAGAAATAGCCGGCATCCTCCAGCATCGTGTCGAGTTGCTGCAGCATCCCTTCCAGCTCTTCCTGCGTCGCGGGCACCGGTATGTCGACGCTGGGCGGGCTGGCCAGCGCCACCCCTTTGCTCCATTCATAAGCGACCAGAATCACCGCCTGGGCGAGATTGAGCGAGCCGAAGGCGGGGTTGATCGGCACGGTGATGATCGTGCGGGCGAGCGCGACATCATCGGTCTCCAGCCCGGCGCGTTCCGGCCCGAACAGGATGGCGGCGCGGGTTGGTGCGGCATGAATGTCGTGCGCCGCCTGTTCGGGGGTCACCACCGGCTTGGTCACGCCGCGCTTGCGCACCGTGGTGGCATAGACCTGTGCGCAATCGGCAACAGCAGCGGCGACGCTATCGAACACGGCCGCCTGTTCGAGCACGATATCAGCGCCCGATGCCGCTGGACCGGCCGACGGATTGGGCCAGCCGTCCCGCGGCGCGACGAGCCGCAGCTCGGTCAACCCGAAATTGAGCATTGCCCGCGCCGCCTTGCCGATATTCTCGCCAAGCTGCGGGCGGACGAGGACGATGACAGGGGGTGGGGCAGGTGTTGCGCCGGTGCTTCGACTTCGCTCAGCACGAACGGGTGTTGATAGGTGACTGCCATCCTCATCTCGGCCTGGAATATCAGAGCTTTCCTCCGTTCGCCCTGAGCGAAGTCGAAGGGCACGCTCCGACGGGGGAATTGAAGCCTCGTGCAGGGTCTGCCAGTCGTTATCGATCAAGGCTTGCTTCTTCCTCCGTGTCCAGCCCTTGATCTGGCGCTCAACCTCAAGCGCCTCAAGCCGGGTTTGGAAGTATTCGGACCACACCAATTCTACCGGCCGTCGGCGCTGCGTATAGCCTTCAATCTCACCATGCTGATGCTGGGCGATGCGATGCTCCAGATCTTCGGTGTGCCCGACATAAAAACTGTCGTCTGAACAACGCAGCATATAGGCGTAGAAACTCATGCCAATCCTTTGTGGCGGTCCTTCGATACGCGTCTTCGACTTCGCTCAGCCGCTACTCAGGACGAACGGAATTGATTACAACCCTGGGAGGGATCACCCCTTGCCCACCTCGGCCACATTGCCCGCAAATTCTTCAAAATCGCGGGCCTCGCGGAAATCCTTATAGACGCTGGCGAAGCGAATATAGGCGACTGAATCGAGCTCTTTCAGCCCGTCCATCACCAATTCACCAATCCGCTGGGAGGGAATGTCGCTGTCGCCCAAGGTTTCGAGCTGGCGCTGGATGCTCGTCACCAGCTTTTCAATGCGCACCGCGTCGATCGGGCGCTTGCGGCAGGCAATCGACACTGATCGCATCAGCTTTTCGCGCTCGAACGGTTCGCGGCGGTCCTCGCTCTTTAACACATAGAGATCGCGCAGCTGGATGCGTTCGAACGTCGTAAAGCGCGCCGCGCAACCTTCGCACTGGCGGCGTCGGCGGATGGCGGCACCATCCTCGGTCGATCGGCTATCCTTTACCTGGCTGTCTTCATGGCCGCAAAAAGGGCAGCGCATTCAGCCCCGCTTCTTTGCGCGAAAATAGGTAAAGCCTGCCCCGGCGATCGCGCCGACAATCGGGCCGACAAACGGCACCGGAATAGCGATCACCGCGCCGATCAGCGCCGACACCGCCATTTTCTTGCTCAACGCCTTTTCGTCCTCGGTCATTGTCGCATTCCTTTGGATCACATCCCTTCGGGATAGATGGGGAAGCGCGCGCACAGCGCAAGCACCCGCTCGCGTACCTGCGCTTCGGCGGTCGGATCGCCGCCCTCGCCCTGTTGCCGAAGCCCTTCGAGGACATCGGCGATCATATGGCCAATCTCGCGGAATTCGGCCGGGCCAAAACCGCGCGTCGTGCCCGCGGGCGAACCGACGCGGATGCCGCTGGTCTTGGTCGGCGGCAGCGGATCATTGGGGATGCCGTTCTTGTTGCAGGTGATGCCGGCACGTTCCAACGCCTCATCGGCATCCTTGCCGGTCACGCCCAGCGGCGTCAGATCGATCAGCGCCAGATGCGTATCTGTGCCACCCGATACGATTTCAGCGCCGCGCTCCTTCAGCGTCGCGGCCAGCACTTTGGCGTTTTCGATGACGGCGGCGATATAGCTTTTATAATCAGGCTGCAGCGCTTCGCCAAACGCCACTGCCTTGGCCGCGATAACGTGCATCAACGGGCCGCCCTGAAGCCCGGGGAATACCGCCGAATTGAGCTTTTTGCCCAGCGCTTCGTCATTGGCCAGGATCATGCCGCCGCGCGGACCGCGCAGCGTTTTGTGCGTCGTGGTCGTGGCGATATGGGCATGCGGAAAGGGCGAAGGGTGCAGTCCAGCGGCCACCAGGCCAGAGAAATGCGCCATATCGACCAGAAAATAGGCACCCACTTCATCAGCGATGGCGCGGAATTTGGCGAAATCGATCTGGCGCGGATAGGCCGATCCACCGGCGATGATCAGCTTTGGCTGGTGCTCCAGCGCCAGGGCGCGGACCTGATCGAAATCGATAAGATGCGTGACCGGATCGACGCCATATTGCACCGCGTTGAACCATTTGCCCGACATCGCGGCCTTGGCACCGTGCGTCAGATGGCCACCGGCATCGAGGCTCATCCCCAGGATCGTCTCTCCGGGCTTGACCAGCGCGAGCATCACCGCACCATTGGCCTGCGCGCCCGAATGCGGCTGCACATTGGCATAGCTGCAACCGAATAATTGCTTGGCGCGGTCAATCGCCAGCTGCTCGACTAGGTCGGAGGGGTGGCAGCCCTGATAATAGCGCTTGCCGGGATAGCCCTCGGCATATTTGTTGGTGAAGACCGAGCCCTGCGCCTGCAACACCGCTTTCGAGACAATATTCTCGCTGGCGATCAGCTCGATCTGGGTCTGTTCGCGGGTCAGCTCTTGCGTAATGCCGGCAAAGATCGCCGGATCAGCTTCAGCCAGGCCGCGCGTAAAAAAGCCATCGGGCTGGACATCGCTCAGGGTGCGCGAGCCATAGCTCTGGGGATTGGTGCTCATGCTGGGATTCCTTCCAGGGGGGCTGCGCCAAGCTTGTCGACGCGATGTTGATGGCGACCCCCTTCAAATGCGGTGGTCAAAAAAGCGGTGATGCAGGCGCGGGCCATATCTTCGCCGGTCAGCCGGGCACCGATCGCAATCGCATTGGCATCATTATGGCGGCGCGCCAGTTCAGCCGACAAGGGTTCCGACACCAGGGCACAGCGACAGGCCGGGTTGCGATTGGCTGCGATTGAAATACCGATCCCCGATCCGCACAGCGCAATGCCGCGTTCTGCGCTGCCATCAGCAATCGCTGCAGCCAGTGCCGCGCCGAAATCAGGATAATCAACGCTTTCGGGGCCATGCGTGCCCAGATCGCTGACATCATGGCCCTGCCCCGCAAGCCAGGGGATCAGCGCCTGTTTCAAGGCGTAGGCAGCATGATCGGACGCGATGGCAATGCGCATAACCGGCGCGAAGCTCCATGAAAGGGACAAGATACGGACCGGGCTTTAATCAATGCCCCAGCAGAAGGCCACACCCGATCGGCGGCTGCGACCAGCCGCGGACAGACACCTGTCCCGCAACGATGGCCTAATCGGGCGTTGTCGGCAGCGGCCGGGACGGCTAGTCGGGAGGGTAACATGTCTGCTCCTGCCGATCCTGCTGCCGCCCGGGCCCATCTCACCGACGTGCTGGTGCGCACCGGTGGCGAAGACCGATCGGCCATGGCCGAACTCTATAACCTCACAGCTGCAAAACTTTTTGGCATCTGCCTACGTATCTGTGGCGAAAGGCAGGCGGCTGAAGATGTGTTGCAAGAAGTGTATCTGACGATTTGGAAACGCGCCGGGGGGTATGAACCCGGCCGGGCAAGCCCGATTAGCTGGCTTGCAACGATTGCGCGCAACCGCGCGATCGATTGGCGGCGTGCGCAACGCACCCGCCCCGCCACCCCGATCGACGACGCCCCCGACATCGCCGATGATCGCCCGCTGGCCAGTGAAGCAATGATCGTCAATGATGAAGGGCGGCGGCTGCATCTTTGCCTCGATGCGCTCGAAGATCGTCAGCGCGTCGCGATCCGCACCGCCTTTTTCGAAGGCGCGACCTATGCTGAGCTGGCCGATCGCCAGGGCGTGCCGCTCGGCACGATGAAAAGCTGGGTGCGCCGCGGGCTGCAGCGGCTGAAGGAGTGTGTCAGCGATGACGGATGATCGCACGCCCGATGCATCAGTGACCGCCGCCGAACTGGCACTTGGCTTGCTGGAGGGCGACGCCCGTGCAGAGGCGTTGCGCCGGGTGCTGGCTGATCCGGATTTTGCCGCCGAAGTCGATCGCTGGCGCGCCCATTTCGCGATATTGTTCGATTGGTCGCCTGAAATGGCGCCGCCCGCCAATGGGCTCTCCCGGATCGAACGCGCGTTGGCGCCCGCCGCCAATGATTCAGCGCCGGTGCGGCTGTGGCGCGGGCTGGCATTGACGAGCGGCCTTGCCGCAGCGGTCATGCTGGCGGTGGTGGTGATGCGCCCGCCAAACACGGCGCCTGGCGCGCCGCCGACGCAGATCGCCCAGGTCGCTGGGATGGTGCTGGTCGCCCAGATCGTGCCCGTTGCCGATGGCAAAGCCGTGCCGGCTATCTATGATCCGGCGACTGGCCAACTGCGTGTCGCCGCGGCTGCGTTGGTCGATGCAGGCCATAGCCCCGAACTATGGGTGATTGCGGCAGATGGGGTGCCCCGCTCGCTCGGCGTGCTGCATGATCGTCAGGCGACGGGGGTTGCAATCGCCGCCGCCGATCGCGCCCGCTTTACCGCTGGTGCAACGCTCGCCGTAACGATCGAGCCAATCGGTGGGTCGCCGAGCGGCAAACCAACCGGGGCGGTGGTGGCCAAGGGCGATCTGACGCTGATTTGATCGCCCGCGCTCGGGTGGGCGCGTCCTGGCTTGGCGGGTTCATTGGTTACTTTTGATTGCTGAATCAGAAATTCATGCATCCGAATCCGGCACCAATTCGTTGTTGCTGCCGCACCTCATAGAGGGTGCTCGCAGGAGAATTCGATCATGAAGTCAGCTATTCGTCTTTCGCTTGTTGCCGCTGCCATCGCGCTTGCCGGCGGTGCTGTTATCGCCAGCGAAACCAACCCGATGGTCGGAGGTGCAGCCATGTACCCCACCAAGAACATCGTCGAAAACGCTGTTAATTCCAAGGATCACACCACGCTGGTCGCCGCCGTCAAGGCAGCTGGCCTGGTTGACACGCTGATGAGCGCTGGCCCGTTCACGGTGTTCGCGCCAACCAATGATGCGTTTGCCAAGCTGCCTGCCGGCACCGTCGACACGCTGCTGAAGCCAGAGAACAAGGCAACGCTCACCGCCGTGCTGACCTATCATGTCGTCCCCGGCAAGATCAGCGCCGCAGCGATTGCCGCCAGCGCCGCTGCGCATGCGGGCAAGGCCACCTATACCACCGTTCAGGGTGGCACGCTGACCTTCAGCAAGGGCGATCATGGCTGGATGGTGACCGATGCCAAGGGCCATAGCGCACACATCACGATTGCTGATGTGAACCAGTCGAACGGCGTGATCCACGTCATCGACGGCGTCTTGCTGCCGTAAGTTTCGACACCGGAATAAATTCGCCGCTGCTGCATCCAAAGCCGCAGCAGCGGCGTTTATTTAAGAGCCCTTCCCCCGAAGAGATGGGCACTACACGCTGTCCGCTCCCGAACAGCGTGCTGAGGGCCTGCCGTCGCCCCTCGGCGGCAGGCCCCATTTTTGGGTCGGGCTACCCCGCGCTTGCCCGGCGCTTCCCCGGCGCTTCATTCAAACATCTTTGCTTTTACGGTGCTGCGGCGGTATCGGCATGACGCGACCCGCCCCAGGAGACCGACGATGAAAGCCCCGCGAAACCGAGCTGTGCGCAGTGCGGTCCACCGCCACGACCATCTCAGCAAGCAAGGCCTGCTCGAACGCGCCTTCACCTTTGCCTTTCGCGGGCTGGTCTATGCGCAGATCTGGGAAGATCCCGCCGTCGATCTTGAAGCGCTGGCCGTCACCCCCGATTGCCATATCGTCCAGATCGCCTCAGGCGGCTGCAACGTGCTGAGCTATCTGACCGCCAACCCGCGCGCGATCACCGCCGTCGATCTCAACACCGCGCATATCGCGCTCAACAAGCTAAAGCTGATTGCCGCGCGCGAACTGCCCAATTACGCTGCCTTTCACCGCTTCTTCGCGCGCGCTAATTCCAAGGAAAATATCGCCGCCTATAAGCGCTACGTCCGCCCGCACCTCGACGAGCCTACCCGGCGCTATTGGGAAGGGCGCGACATGATCGGCCGGCGGCGGATCGGCGGCTTTGCCAAGGGCGTGTACAAGCGCGGGCTGCTGGGCAATTTCATCGGCGCGGCGCATTTCATTGCCAAGCTGAACGGTGTCGATCCCAAGGTGATGCTGGCGGCCAATTCGATGCAGGAACAGCGCGAGATTTTCGATCGCGACATTGCGCCCGTGTTCGACAAGGGGTTCATCAAATGGCTAACCGATCAGCCTGCCTCGCTGTTCGGCCTCGGCATCCCGCCCTCGCAATATGAAGCGCTGGCGGGTGACAACAAAATGGCGGTGGTGCTGCGGGAGCGGCTGGAAAAGCTGGCCTGCGATTTCGATCTGAAGGACAATTATTTCGCGATGCAGGCCTTTGGCCGCGGCTATGGCGATAGCCCGTCGGCGTCGCTGCCGCCTTATCTGCAGGAAGCGAACTATGCCGATATCGTCGGCCGGGTCGACCGGGTCGAGGTGCGCCACGCCAATTTCGTCGAATATTTGCGCGAAATGCCGGATGCCTCGCTCGATCGCTATGTACTGCTCGATGCGCAGGATTGGATGACCGACGAGATCCTGACCAACCTGTGGGCTGAAATCACTCGCACCGCCAAGCCCGAAGCGCGCGTGCTGTTCCGCACCGCAGGCATCGAGACGATCCTGCCGGGCCGCGTGCCGGCGCCGATCCTGTCGCGCTGGACCTATTGGGCGAAGGAATCGCTTGATTATACAGCGCGCGATCGCTCCTCCATCTATGGCGGCGTGCACCTCTATGTGCTTGGGGAAAAGGCCTGAATACCGCCATGGGAAAGGGCAATGACGCTGGCAATCATGCCGGGCACATGGATGCGATCTATCGAACGCAGCGCCATTTCTATGATCTCACGCGCAAATATTATCTGCTCGGCCGCGATCGGCTGATCCGCGAGCTTGCCCCGCCGTGCGACGGCACGGTGCTGGAAATCGGCTGCGGCACCGGGCGCAATCTGATCGCCGCCGCCCGCGCCTGGCCCGAGGCACGCTATTTCGGGATCGATATTTCAGAGGCGATGCTGGAAACCGCGCGCGCCAAGGTGCAGGCGGCAGGACTTGCTGGTCGGATCACGCTCGCGCAGGGCGATGCCACGGCATTTGACGCTGAAGCGCTATTCGGCGTCAGCCGCTTTGACCGAATTTTCCAGAGCTACACCTTGTCCATGATCCCCGACTGGCAGGGCGCGTTGCGGGAAGGGGCGAGCAAATTGGCCCCCGGTGGGCGGCTGGATGTCGTCGATTTCGGCCAACAAGAGGCACTGCCCGGCGCCTTTAAGCGGTTGCTGTTCGCTTGGCTTGCGCGCTTCGACGTCGAGCCGCGCCAGGCGCTGCCGATGGTGCTGCAGCAGATTGGCGGCGCGCAGGGCCTGGTCGATCAGTTTACGCCGCTCTATCGTGGCTATGCCTGGGCTGGGCAATTATCGACCCCGATATCGACCGCGATATCGACCTCGGCGGCCTGACTCGGTGCCGCCCACCGTGCCCCGCCTCCTCGGCATTGCAGGCCTGTTACCGCAACTGATCGCTGGCTATGTTTTGCTCGAAAACAATAGCGATTGGCGCTTCACCGCGCTGTCCATGGCCTATGCCTATGCGGCGCTGATTTTCAGCTTTCTGGGCGGGCTGTGGTGGGGTCTGGCAGCGGCGGCAAGCAAACCGCCCGCCTGGCTCTGGTATGCGGCTGTGCTGCCCTCGCTGATCGCGCTGGGCAGTGCCTGGCCCTGGGCGACCGGGCAGCCCTGGCCGGGACCGTCCATGATCGTGCTGGGCGTAGCGCTGATCGGATCATTGGCGGTCGATTGGCAGCTCCAGCGCACCGGCATCGCGCCTGGCTGGTGGCTTGGCTTGCGCATCCCGCTGTCGATCGGCCTTGGCGGCATCACGCTGGCGATCGGTCTGGCCTAGGCCGATCGACCCCGGCCATCACAACCACAGCCGTCGATGGGTCGCTGCGCGCAGGTGCTTTCGGCCAAGATAAGTCATTTCATCAACAATCAAATTGCCTTAGCGTCGTTGGTTTGTTGATTCGGGGGCAATAATGACCAGGGTTTTGCGTAGGTGGGCGGTAATGATCGCGGCGATTGCGTTGCCAGCGGCAAGCGCGCAGGCGGAATGGCTTGAGGCGAGCCACAAGCGCTTTGTGATCTATGCTGACATGTCGCCAAAGGCGCTGAATGCATTCGCCAGCGACCTCGAGCGTTTTGACAGCGCCATGCGTTTCCTGTTCCCCAACCCGCAAGACGAGATCGACAGCGCCAATCGCGTCACCATCTTCGTCGTCAGTAACGAAGACGTGGTGGAGACACTCGCGCGATCAGAGAATGTGGCTGGATTTTACCGGCCGTCAGCGTCCGGATCTATCATCATTACGCCGCGCAACACATCGTCCGAAGTCAAGGAATTCAACAACAGGCTCGTCCTGTTCCATGAATATGCGCATCATGTAACGCTGAGCAACAGCACCAATTATTATCCGAGTTGGGTGACCGAAGGGCTGGCGGAGTTTTTTTCGACGACGGCAATCAAGGCCGACGGAACGGTCGCCATCGGGCTCCCCAATAATGCGCGCACCTATTCGCTGCAGGTCAGCAATCCGATCGCCGCCGAAACATTGTTGACGAGTGACACCCAGGTTTTCGACGAAGAACAGGTTGCGCAGAAATATGCGCGAGGCTGGTTGCTGACCCATTATCTGATGCTCGGTAAAACCCGGCCCGGTCAGCTCGGTGACTATATCAAGCTCGTCAACAGTGGCACCCCCAGCCTGGACGCGGCCCGCAAGGTTTTTGGCGATCTGGATAAGCTCGACCGCGAACTGAACGCCTATCGCAGCCGCAGCTACCTGATGGGTGCGGCCATCCCGCCGGGCAAATTGCCGATCGGAGAAGTTACGATTCGCCCGCTTGATGCTGGGCAGGCGGCGATGATGCCGTTTCGTATCCAGTCGGCAGTGGGTGTCGATGCCAAGACCGCAGCGTTGCTCGCCGCCAAGGCGCGCCCCGTTGCCAACGCCTATCCGACCAACAGCTGGGTGCAGCGCGCGCTCGCTGAAATCGAATATGATGCCGGTAATGACGATGCCGCGTTGGCTGCTGCCGATCGCGCGCTGGCGGCCGACCCCAAGAACTTGATGGCCCTGATCTACAAGGGGCGGGTGGCGTTGCGGCGGGCGGCGGTAGCGAAATCGACTGACCCAGCGGTGTGGCGCGAAGCGCGGCGCTGGTTTTTGAAAGCCAACGCCATCGATCCGAATTTCGCGCTGCCGTTCGTGCTCTATCACGAATCCTATGCCCGCGCGGGCGAGGCACCCAATGCCAGCGCCATCGATGGGCTGATCCGGGCGATGGACCTGGTGCCACAGGATACCGGGCTGCGATTCAATGTGGGGGTTCAGTTGCTCATGCAGGGCGATCGCATCGGTGCCCGGCAGGCGCTGGCGCCGGTCGCTTCGAACCCACATGGCGGGCGAGGAAACCGAGCATCAGCAATGCTGAAGCTGCTCGACTCGGGGGCTACGACCGAAGCGGTCCTTGCCGCCGCCAAACCCCCAAAGGTAGACACCCCGCCAGCCAAGCAATAGCGTTACAGCGCTGCCAAGTCGCCCTGTTCGCCCCCCGCCTAATCGGCATTGTCGCCTAAATATGCCGAATGCTGGTAAAATTGGGAAGCCTCAGGCAGCCATCTTTAACGCCAACCGTCCCCAAATTTCGACCAGGGCGCTGACCAAGGTACGCATCATCGCTTCATCATGCGCCGGGCCTGGGGTGAAGCGCAGGCGTTCGGTGCCGCGCGGTACGGTGGGGTAATTGATTGGCTGCACATAGACGCCATATTCGGCGAGCAGGATATCAGCGATCCGCTTCGCCTCGACCGGATCGCCGACCATCAGCGGCACGATATGGGTGTCGCCGATCATCACCGGCAGGCCAGCGGCGCGCATCATCGCCTTGAGCTGGGCGGCGGCGCTCTGCTGGGCTTCGCGCTCGATGCTCGATGCCTTCAGATGGCGGACGCTGGCTAGCGCGCCGGCAACCAGCACCGGCGACAGGCTGGTCGTAAAGATAAAGCCGGGTGCATAGCTGCGAATGACATCGACGATCATGCGATCCGCCGCAATATAGCCGCCCATCACGCCAAACGCCTTGCCGAGCGTGCCCTCGATAATCGTCAGTCGATCGGCAACGCCGTCCCGGTCTGAAATACCGCCGCCGCGCGCACCGTACATGCCGACAGCGTGCACTTCATCGAGATAGGTCATCGCATTATATTTGTCGGCAAGATCACAAATCGCCGCGATCGGGGCGATATCGCCCTCCATCGAATAGACGCTTTCAAAGGCGATCAATTTGGGGGCGGCGGGATCGGATTCAGCGAGCAATTGTTCGAGATGGGCCAGGTCATTGTGCCGGAACACGCGCTTTTCGCAGCCCGACTGGCGAATGCCCGCGATCATCGATGCATGGTTGAGCGCATCCGAATAAATGATGATGCCCGGCATCAATTTGGCGAGCGTCGACAAGGTTGCTTCATTGGAGACATAGCCGCTGGTGAACAGCAGCGCAGATTCCTTGCCGTGGAGATCGGCAAGCTCGGCCTCAAGATCGACATGATAATGGGTGTTGCCGCCGATGTTGCGGGTGCCGCCCGATCCTGCGCCGACATCGTGCAAAGCGGCCTCCATCGCCGCGATCACATCCGGATGCTGGCCCATGGCGAGATAATCATTCGAACACCAAACGGTGATCGGCTTGGGCCCGTTATGTCCGGCAAAGCAGCGCGCATTGGGATAGGCCCCCTTGTTGCGCAGAATATCGATGAAGACGCGGTAGCGCCCTTCGCTGTGCAGCCGGTCTATCGCCTGGCTGAACACACGGGTGTAATTCACCGTCGGCGCGAACCCGGAACCCGGGCGGCCCTGCGGCTGATCCTGTCGCTGATCCTGTGGCATCGTGGCCGGGCCCCTACGGCGATTGCCGTCGCGATGCCAGTGCAAACGACTCGCAAAGGCGCGAATTGCGGGGTTTGAACGCGCGCTAAAGCGCGGTGATCTGGCCCAAACCGCGCCTTGCCAGCGCGGGGGTAAGGGCATGCGCGGCAGCGTCGAGCCGGGTAAATATCGCCAATCCGTCGCCCGCCATTGTCGGCCAGGACTGACCCTGGGTCAGATAGACGATCCGTCGCGCGATGCCGGCGCTGCCATCGACAAAATGGATTGGCCGACCTGCCGCCGCGGCGAGATCGGCCTCGACCAGCGGGAAATGGGTACAGGCGAGCACGATCGTATCGATCCGGTCGCCGCCAGGCTGATCGAACAGGCCGGCAAGCGCGCATGCAAAGCGGGCCGGATCGACCGATTCGCCGCGCAACCGCGCCTCAGCCGCCTCAACCAGATCGGCCGAACCGAAGCGGATCACCGTGCAATCGGCGGCAAAGCGCGCGGCAAGATCATCGACATAGGGCTGGCGCACCGTTGCTTCGGTGCCGAGCACGCCGATAGTGCGCGTGATGCTGGACAGCGCTGCGGGCTTGATGGCGGGCACCGTGCCGACGATCGGGATATCAAGCGCCGCGCGCACCGCCGCCAGGGCAATTGTCGAGGCGGTGTTGCAGGCAATGACGACAAGGCGCGGGCGATACCGCTCCACCAATCGCCCGAGCAATGCAGGCACGCGCGCGGCGATTTCCGCCTCACTGCGGGTACCATAGGGAAAGCCCGCCGAATCGGCCGCATAGATAACGGGCGCGGTTGGCAACAACAGCCGGGCAGCGGCGAGCACCGAAAGCCCGCCCACCCCGGAATCGAAAAACAACACTGGATGGTCAGCGGCCATGGCCCCGCATAACCGGCGGCGCGCGGTTGGCAAAGCAACAGTGATCGAGATCATTGCGCCAGCAGCAGTCTCGTCTATCTTAGCAGGGCGGAGGGGTATAATTTGGCGACCGATTATCTTTGGGCAGCACCGGCCGGTGCAGCGCTGCTTGGCTACCTGCTGGGCTCCATCCCGTTCGGGGTGATCCTGACGCGGGCGGCGGGGGCGGGCGATCTGCGCACGATCGGTTCAGGCAATATCGGCGCAACCAATGTGCTCCGCACGGGGCGCAAGGGACTGGCAGCCGCGACCTTAGTGCTCGACGCCGCCAAGGGAGCAGTGGCCGTCCTCCTAACCGAATGGCTGTTCCCGGGGCACGGCGTGGTCGCGGCGGCAGCGGCATTTCTGGGCCATCTCTATCCGGTCTGGCTGGGCTTCAAGGGCGGCAAAGGCGTGGCGACGCTGCTCGGCATCCTGATCGCTTTGTCCTGGCCGAGTGCGATCGTCTATGCGGTGATCTGGCTTGGGTTGCTGGCGGCGCTGCGGATTTCATCGTTGGCCGGGATGCTGGCGGCGACCAGCGCGCCGGTGAGCGCCGCCTATTTTGGCCGATTCGATCTTGTCCTGCTGCTGCTCGCGCTGGCGCTGCTGGTAGTGTGGAAGCATCGCGAGAATATCGATCGCTTGATCAGCGGCACCGAACCCCGGATCGGCCGGAAAAAAGCCTAACCAAATGGCCGCCGATCGCCTTCGGCTGATCAGATCGGCCAATATCGGCCCGGTAAGCTATGCCCAATTGCTGGCGCGGTTCGGCACCGCGACTGCAGCAATCGACGCGATCCCGATGCTCGCCGCGCGCGGCGGTGGGCGCGCGCCGGTGCTTGCGGACCCGCGCATGATCGACCGCGAGATGGCGACGGTCGCGCGGCTCGGTGGGCAGTATCTGTTTAGCGACGACCCCGATTATCCACCGTTGCTGGCGGCGCTGGAGAATGCACCACCGGCCCTGATCCTTCGCGGCGACCGGACGCTGCTTGGCCGACCGGGGATCGCCATGGTCGGCGCGCGCAATGCCTCAGCGGCGGCCTGCCGCTTCGCTCGACAACTCGGTTATGATCTGGCCAATGAAGGCGTCGTGGTCGTCTCTGGGCTGGCGCGCGGGATCGATACCGCGGCGCATGTCGGCGCGCTTGGCGGGCAAACCGATGACGGCGGCACGATCGCGGTGGTGGCGACGGGCATCGACATCGCCTTTCCGCCGGAAAATGCCGAATTGCAGGAGCGCATTGCGCGCGATGGCCTGCTGATCGCCGAGCAGCCGCCGGGCACCGAACCGCGCGCGCGCCACTTCCCCTATCGCAACCGGATCATCGCCGGACTGGCGATGGGGACCGTCGTCGTCGAGGCAGCGCCCAAATCAGGATCGCTGATCACCGCGCGGCTGGCAGCAGAGGCGGGCCGCGAGGTCATGGCCGTCCCTGGCAGCCCGCTCGATCCGCGCGCGCAAGGGTGCAACCAGTTGATCCGCGACGGCGCGACATTGGTGCAAAATGTCGCCGATATTCTGGAGCAGGTCCGCCCGATCGATCCGCGCATGGTGCGGATGCTGACCAGCCCCTTTGCGGGGGCACCGCCCGAGGATGCCAGCGATGCAGAACGGCGGGCGATTACGGCATTGCTGGGGGCGGTCGCGGTGCCGGTCGACGAGCTGATCCGGCAATCAGGTGCAGCGCCAGCGATTGTGCAAACCGTGCTGCTGGAACTGGAGCTGGCTGGACGGCTTGAGCGGCATGCCGGTGGCCGCGTCAGCCTTACCGGGTAGCAGGGTTGCTTACTGCGCGTCGCTCAATGCCGCCATCTGCGGCGGTGACCCCGGCAGTTTCGGGCTCCCATCGGGGGTCGCGGCAAGATCAATCACACACATCGCGCCATAGCGGGCATGTGCGCCGCATTCGACCCCGGCAAACTGATAGAGCAGGGAGAAAACCAGCGATCGGTGACCGCGCCGCGCGACGCCATCATCAACGATCAGCTGCCGGACGACACTGCGCGGGTCGGGCGGGCCATAAGAAATCACCTCACCCACATAGATGTTGCCACCGTGTAACCGCATCCTTGCGCTGGGATCGAGCCCCGTCAGCGTCAGGTGGCCGACGCGCGTGCTGGTGGCTTGATCCGCCACCAGCGCCCCGGCCCCGCGCGCCAGCACCCGCGATCCCTCAAGTGGCCCAAGCGCGGGTTGCCGATCGAGAAAGGCGATCGCGTCATCCACGGCAGCAATGCCCTCGCGCGTCATGATGCCGTCGGGGCTTTCGGGGGAATACACGACCAGACCGTCAAATCCGTCGCGATAGGTGCGAAGTTCGTCAGCATAGCCTTGCGGATCGGCGCGCGCCCGGTTGAGCTCGATCAGCACTTGCTCGGTCAAGCCGGGGTCAGCGCCAATATCGGCCGGCGCCAAGGCGAGCACGGCTGCAATCATCGTCTCGACCAGCATCGAACGCCCCCGCCACACCGAACTTCAAGCGAGATAAGGCTGGCGCACGCGCCTTAACAATCCGTAAATCTACCGGTATCGCGATTGTCAGGGGGCACCCCCCACGTCTATCTGGCAACCGCTTGACGAACCGCCCGCCGGGTCGCCACCCTCGCGCGTACACGTAAGGACGCTTGAAACCCGCATGCAGCTTGTCATCGTCGAATCGCCCGCCAAGGCGAAGACCATCGAGAAATATCTGGGCAGCGATTACCGCGTGCTCGCCAGCTATGGCCATGTCCGCGATCTGCCCGCGAAGGATGGATCGGTCGATCCCGACCATGACTTCGCGATGGAATGGGAAAATTACGCTGACAAGGCCAAGCAGCTTAAGGCGATTACCGATCTCGCCAAAACCGCCGACCGCCTGATCCTCGCGACCGACCCTGACCGCGAGGGCGAAGCGATTTCGTGGCACGTGCAGGAAGTGCTGCGCGCCAAGAAGGCGCTGCCCAAGGACGTCCAGCGCGTGACCTTCAACGCGATCACCAAGGCGACGGTGACCGAGGCGATGAAGCACCCGCGCGAACTCGATACCGATTTGATCGATGCGTACCGCGCCCGGCGCGCGCTCGATTATCTCGTCGGCTTCACGCTTTCCCCCGTTTTGTGGCGCAAGCTGCCGGGTGCGAAGTCGGCAGGGCGGGTGCAATCTGTGGCGCTGCGCCTCATCGTCGAGCGCGAGCGCGAGATCGATGTGTTCCGCCCGCAGGAATATTGGTCGGTCACCGCCGACATGGAGCATGACGGCACGCCCTTCACCACGCGGCTGGCCAAATGGCGCGGCGACAAGATCGATCGCCTGACGATCGGCAAGGAAGGCGACGCGCTCGCCGCCAAGGCCGATGTCGAGGCGGGGCGCTTTGCTGTCGCCTCGGTCGAAACCAAGCCCGCGACGCGCAACCCACCGCCGCCCTTCACGACCTCAACGCTGCAGCAGGAAGCGGCGCGCAAGCTCGGTTTCTCCGCCGATCACACGATGCGGATCGCGCAGAATCTCTACGAGGACGGCGCTATCACCTATATGCGCACCGATGGCGTGCAGATGGACGGCAGCGCGATTTCTGCCGCGCGACTGGCGGTCGCCAACCGCTATGACGCGAGCTATGTCCCCGACAAGCCGCGCCAATATCAGACCAAGGCGAAGAACGCGCAGGAAGCGCATGAGGCAATCCGCCCGACCGATTTCGGCAGGGATAAGAGCGGGTCGGGTGACCATGCCCGGCTGTACGAGCTGATCTGGAAGCGCGCCCTCGCCAGCCAGATGGCGTCCGCGAGAATGGAGCGTACCACGATCGAACTCGTCGATGGCAGCGGCCAGCACGGCCTGCGCGCGACCGGTCAGGTCGTGCTCTTTCCCGGCTATCTGGCGCTGTACGAAGAAGGCAGTGACGACACTGCCGATGAGGAAGCGCGCCGCCTGCCGCGAATGCGCGAGGGCGATGCGCCCGCCAAGAAGGCGGTCAATGCCGAGCAGCATTTCACTCAGCCACCACCGCGCTTTTCCGAAGCATCTTTGGTCAAGCGGCTGGAAGAACTCGGGATCGGCCGGCCTTCGACCTATGCGTCGATCATCAAGACGCTGAAAGACCGGGCCTATGTCCGCGTCGAGAAGAACCGCTTCTTCGCCGAGGAGAGCGGTCGGCTGGTAACGGCGTTTCTCGAGCGATTCTTCGAGAAATATGTGGGCTATGATTTCACCGCCGGGCTGGAGGACGAGCTCGACGAAGTGTCGGGCGGCCGCGCGCAGTGGCAGGCGGTGCTCGATGCCTTCTGGAAGGATTTCAAGCCGCGCACGACGGAAGTCATGGACTTCAAACCCTCCGAAGTGACGGCCGAACTCGACACCTTCCTCGAACCCTATCTGTTTCCGGTGAAGGAAGACGGGTCGGACCCACGCTTGTGTCCCAATTGCCATGTCGGGCGGCTCGCGCTGCGTGGCGGCAAATTCGGCGCGTTCGTCGCCTGCTCCAACTATCCCGAATGCAAATATACCCGCCGCTTTGCCCAACCGGGCGGCGGCGAGGGCGATGATACCGGGCCCGAAGTGCTCGGCACCGATCCCGAGACCGGGCTTGAGGTATCGAAGCGATCGGGCCGGTTCGGTCCCTATGTCCAGCTCGGCGACGGCAAAGAGGCGAAGCGCGGTTCGATCCCCAAGGATCTGCCGGGCGAGTTCGATCTCGACTGGGCATTGAAGCTCCTCAGCCTGCCGCGCACCATCGGCCTGCACCCGGAAACGGGCGAGCCCATCACCGCCTCAATCGGGCGCTATGGCCCCTATCTGGCGCATAACGGCAAATATGGGCGGCTGACCTCAACCGCCGAAGTGTTCGAAACCGGTATGAACGCCGCCGTGGTGAAACTGGCCGAGGCAGCAGCAGGCGGCGGGCGGCCGCAACGGGGCGCCCAGGCGCCGCTGAAGGTGCTCGGCGCGCATCCCCGCACCGAGCTGGAGATCAAGCTGATGGAGGGCCGCTTTGGTCCCTATGTCACCGACGGCACCACCAACGCGACGATCCCCAAGACGATCGACAAAGACGCGCTGACACTGGAGGAGGCTGCCCAGCTGATCGATGCGCGCGCCGCAGCGGCGCCGGCGAAAAAGGGCAAGAAACCAGTGAAGAAGGCGGCGGCGAAAAAGGCGCCAGCGAAGAAAACAGCGGCGAAGAAACCGGCGGCAAAGAAGGCTGCTAAGGTGTGAGCCTAAAGCCTCCCCTTCAGGGGAGGGCCTTTCGAACCCCTAAACGCTGTCCGTCTCTGTTCAGGGCAGGTGCGAAGCCCCGCCCGCATCCGGACGGGGCCTTGGCGTGGGTCAGCTCAGTATCGGCCCGAGCACCGTCACCGCGAGCCACACCGCCATCCCCAGCAAAATCAGCAACGTCCCGACAATGCCGATCGATCGTGCCGGTCCCGGCGGCCCTGGCGGGTTGAACGGGCCGATCGCGTTCAGCCCGCGGGTGACGACAAAGCCCGCCGCCAGTCCGGCCAAAATCATGAAGTCGACACCACTCGCTTCGAGCAGGCCGATCAGGGTGATGCCGATCGGCATATATTCGGAAAGATTGCCATGCGCCCGGATCGAGGAGGTCAGATCCTGATGCCCGTGGTCGCCAAAGGCAGCGCTATATTTCATCCGCAGACGGATGGTGTTGAGCGCGAGCATGACCAGCATCACGGCAAGGGCCGACGCCGTCAGTGCTGTTATGATCAAATGCATGGTCGTTCCCCGCTATGTCGGGGACGGAACTAGCCGCATTGTGCCCCTCGGTAAATCAGGGCAGCAAATCAACCGCAAGATTCAGGCAGCGCGTCGGCTGGTTGCCTGCAGGAAAGCGCGCGCGGCGCGTTGCGCCTCGGCGATTTCGCGTGCCGTCATGTCTTCGGCAATATCAGCGCGGCACTGCTGCGCCGCCTCACTGCCGCTAACCGCTGCCAGATTGAACCATTTATGCGCCTCGATCAGGTCGATACTGACCCCGGCTGCCCCGGTCGAATAGATGATGCCCAGATCATAACAGGCGTTGAAATCACCCCGCGCCGCATCGGCGATCCGGCTTTCGATCAGGAACGTTGCGCTCTTCAGGCTGTTGCCCATCTTCGCCACCCCTTTGTTGCCCCATTTGGCATCACGGGTTTTGGGCGAACTATGGTCAACAAACCGTTAACGTCGAAATTATCCCACGGTTGGCGCTACCGCCACATTATCAATCAGCCGCGTCCCGGCGATCGTCGCCGCTGCGAGCAGCCGACGCGGGCGCGCCGCATCGGGCGTGGGTTCCAGGGTCTCGGCATCCACCAGCGCGACATAATCAACCGTATCGAAACCGCCGGCGATCAGCGCATCCGTGGCCACGGCCAGCGCGCCAGCAGGATCGCCCCCCTTGCCAATCACGCGTGCCGCCTCGCCCAGCGCACGGGGCAGCGCGATTGCCCGGGCGCGATCTTCGGGCGCGAGATAGATGTTGCGGGAGGAGAGCGCGAGCCCGTCATCCTCGCGCTGCGTGGGCACGCCGACAATCTCGATCGGCAGATCAAGATCAGCCACCAGCCGCCTGATCACCGCGAGCTGCTGAAAGTCCTTTTCGCCGAACAGCGCAACATCAGGGCGGACCTGGTTGAACAATTTGGTCACGACCGTGGCAACGCCATCGAAATGGCCGGGGCGTGCGGCCCCATCCAATCCGTCGCTGACCCCCGCCACCGTGATCGTGGTCGCAAAGCCGGCCGGATAAACTTCCTCAACCCCAGGCATCCACAAAATTGCGCAGCCTGCCTCCGCCAGCATCCGCGAATCCTGAACTTCACGGCGCGGATAGCGGCCAAGATCCTCATTGGGGGCAAACTGGCGCGGGTTAACGAAGATCGAAGCGACGACAATGTCCGCCACGCGCTTTGCTGCTTCAATCAGCGCAATATGCCCGGCATGCAGCGCGCCCATGGTTGGCACCAGCGCAATCCGCACGCTCGATTCGCGCCCCGCCTGAAGGCGCAGGGCGGCAATCGTCTCCCGCAGGGACTGAAGCTGACGGATGGTTTGCACGTATGGTTGGCCTTCGATATGGACGGGGCGGGCCTTCTATGGGCGCCGCCAGACATGATCAACACAGCAAATCAGTTAACAAACCCAATTCACCTAGCAAGGGATGCCAGCGCGTTGTCCACCGGTCCGGGAAAGTGCCATGTCATCGTGTTCGCCAATGAAAAGGGGGGCACGGGCAAATCGACGACGGCAGTGCACGTCGCCATCGCGCTCGCTGGGCGGGGGGCTCGCGTTGCAGCCTATGATCTGGATCATCGCCAGCGCACGATGGGCCGCTATTTCGACAACCGCGCCGACACGATCAAACGGATTGGCCGCGATCTGCCCATGCCGCGTTATCTGACACATGATGGCGACAGTCTGCCGCGCTTTACCGAACAGCTCGATGACCTAACCACCGATGTCGATTTTCTGGTGATCGACACGCCCGGGCGCGACGATCGCTTTGCCCGCATGGCGGCACAGCGCGCCGACACGCTGGTGACGCCGATGAACGACAGTTTTGTCGATTTCGATCTGATCGGCCAGGTGGATCCGATTACCTACAAGGTGACGCGCCCCAGTTTTTATGCCGAACTGATCTGGGAAGCGCGCAAGGCCCGCGCAAAGGCCGATGGCTCCACGATTGACTGGGTCGTCCTGCGCAACCGGCTGCAGCATATTGAAGCCCGCAACATGCGGCGTGTATCCGAAGCGTTGGATCAGCTGTCCAAGCGCGTTGGCTTTCGGATCATTCCGGGGCTGGGCGAGCGCGTTATCTATCGTGAGTTATTCCCCAAGGGGCTGACGATGATCGATTCGCGCGATTTTGGCGAAATGGGGCTGGCCCATGTCGCTGCGCGTCAGGAAATGCGCGAGATGATGGGCGCATTGGCGCTCCCAGAGCCTGCCATGCCGCTATTCGCTTGACCCATGGTCGCTTAACCCAGCGCGCGATTCCCGTCCCGGCATGATCCTGAAGCTGCTCATCGGTATTGCGGTCGTCTATGCGGGATGGCTGATGTGGCGCGGCCCCGGTCAGCCGATCCGCCGGGTGCCGGTGGCTGACACCAATAGCGACGCTGAAATGGCAGCGGCGCGCGCTTTATTGGGGGTCGACGCATCTGCTGATGAAAGCGAAATCCGCGCCGCCTATCGCCGCATTGCCGCGGCTGTCCATCCCGATCGTGGCGGTTCTGTCGAACTCGCCCGACGCGTAAATGCCGCGCGCGATTTACTGATCAAGCGTGGGCCCGATTAAGACCATCGCTCGTTCATGTTTTGCGCGTTCCTCTTCATTGACCGCCCGCTAATTTTGATCATCCAGGAGCCTTTAAACCGATGTCGCACCAATTCGATCGCACATCGCTTCGCGAATATGACATTCGCGGCATCGTTGGCAAAACGCTCGGGGAAGCCGATGCCAAGGCGATCGGCCGGGGCTTTGCCACCCGGGTTCGGCGCGTGGGCGGGACCAGGGTCGCGGTCGGCTATGATGGCCGGCATAGCTCGCCCGCGCTTGAAACAGCGCTAATCGCCGGCCTTACGGAAAGCGGAGTCGATGTCGTCCGCATCGGCATGGGGCCAACGCCAATGCTCTATTACGCCGAAGCGACCCTAGAAGTGGACGGCGGCATCCAGATAACCGGCAGCCATAATCCCGCCGAGTATAATGGCTTCAAGATGGTGCTGCAGCACGCGCCGTTCTTTGGCGCGGACATTCAGGACCTCGCCCGGCTTGCTGCCGCAGGGGATTGGGAAATCGGCGCGGGCACCGTCAGCCAGGCCGATATCATCGATGATTATGTTGGGCGGCTGATGGCAGGCTATGGCGGTGGCGCCTATCGGATCGGCTGGGATTGCGGCAATGGCGCATCGGGTCCAGTGATCGAGAAGCTCACCAAGCTGCTCCCGGGTGAGCATCATCTGCTGTTCACCGAAGTCGACGGCAATTTTCCCAATCATCATCCTGATCCCACCGAGGAAAAAAATCTGGCCGATCTCAAGCGGCTGGTCGCGGACAAAAAGCTCGATTTCGGATTGGCTTTCGACGGCGACGGCGACCGAATCGGCGCAATCGACGGCGAAGGCCGGGTAATCTGGGGCGATCAAATTCTATCCATTTTGGCTGTACCTGTGCTGAAGGAACTGCCGGGCGCAACGATTATTGCCGATGTAAAGGCCAGCCAGATGCTGTTTGATCGCATTCGCGAGCTGGGCGGTGAGCCGCTAATGTGGAAAACCGGGCATTCGCTGATCAAGACCAAGATGAAGGAAACCCACGCTCCGCTCGCCGGCGAGATGAGCGGGCACATCTTCTTCGCGCATGATTTCTATGGCTTTGACGATGCCCAATATGCCGCCGTCCGGCTGATTCGCGCTGTCCATATGATCGGCCAGTCGATGACCGAGATCAGGGGCGCGATGCCCGCCTTCGTCAACACGCCCGAAATGCGCTTTCAGGTCGATGAGTCCCGCAAATTTGCAGTGGTCGACGAAGTGCTTGACCGGCTCGAAGCCGAGGGCGCCGACGTCAACCGCACCGATGGCGCGCGCGTGACAACACCCGATGGCTGGTGGCTGCTGCGCGCCTCCAACACCCAGGACGTGCTGGTCGCGCGCGCCGAGGCGCGGGACCAGGCTGGGCTTGATCGGCTGTTGGCGATGATCGATGCGCAACTCGCGGCGAGCGGCTTGGTGCGCGGCGAGCAGGCGGCGCACTGATCCACCGCCGGAGGAAGGGCAGTCAGCCGCCCATCTGCTGGCGGAAGGTCAGCGCGATAAACTCGGCGGGATGGATAATCTGCACGGTGACGGCCACCATCATGTAGCCGTCCAGAATATTCTGCGCCGTCATCGTCGACCCAAGCCCGCAACTCACCGAGAAGGCGTCGCTTGCCTTATCCCCCATCAGCCCGCCCTGCTGCCACAGCCCGGTCAAAAAGGCCTCGATCGACGAGGTGACCGTAGCCCAGGTCGTCGCATCGTTGGCGGCAAAGACATAACCGCGCAGCGCCTGTTTGATCGACTGCTCGATATAGATGAGCGTACGGCGGACCTGGATATAGCGGTAATCAAGGCTGTTGCCGTCGAGCGTCCGGGCGCCCCAAACCACGGTGCCACGCCCGGGTTGCGACCGAATGATGTCGATCGCCTGGCCGTTGACGGGCAGGTTGAAGCTCGCCTGTTCGATGTCGTTCATAACATAAAGCGGGCCGCTGACCGCGGAGACCGCGATGTTGGCCGGGGCGTTCCATACCCCGTTTTGCGCGTCGCTCTTGGCCCAGATCCCCGCCATCGCGCCGCTCGGCGCCGCGATGTTCATCAGCTGCGCCGCTTGTTGCTTGATCGCCTGGTATAGCGGCAGCGCGGCCATCAGCATCGTGTCGATCGCGGCGGCAGGCTGCGCGGTGATGCTGTTGCCCGCCGTTGTCGGCGTCGGAAAAAGCGCGGCGATCGCCGATTGGATCGCCGCGAGTTTCGCCGGAATTGCACCATAGAACGCGGCTGCCTCTGCGTTCATCAGCGCGCTGATCGCCCTGTTGTCGCCGTCTGCGGCAACAAAATCACTATAGGGCACGTCGCTCGCGCTTACGATCGTGGTGACCAGCGCCGGGGCATAGGCCGCAGCATAGCTCGCGCTGGAAATCGCCGGAGCAGTCGCATCCCATAATTGCTGCTGCGCCTTTTGGAGCGCGGCCAGGCTATCCGCGCCGCGGCACCCCGGCAGGTCAAGGATGGCGACCCGGTCCTGCAGCGTTCCCGCCTGCTCCAGCATCTCCTGGACGACCTTCGCATAACTGCCGTCACTCACCGACAGCTGGCACGCCTCGGGGATGACAATTATCGTCGGCCCGACTGCATATCCAGCGGCGGTTAGTCCGGCCTGCAAGTCGCTTGCGGCAATCGCCGGTGCCCCATAACCCCCGCATGAAACGACATAGCAAGCGCCGCCGCCATTGGCGAAGAACAGCTGCATCTGCCAGTATAAGTCGAACCGCGTCGCGGCATCACTCGCGCTCACCACGCAGCCCGCTGCGGTCGTCGCCGGGGCGACCGTAAAGGCGGTCGGGGCGGCGCCCCCGAAATAGCTCTGATAATCGGCCATCGACGAAATCAGCACAGAGACATTGTGCAGAGATGCGCTGGTGGCGGGGTCGATCGCGGTTTCGGTATAGCCGATGAAGATCGGCACTGCGGTTGCCACGCCGACGACCGATGTCCCGAACGCATCAATCTCGGTGATGTAAACGCCCGGAGTCTTGCGATTGAGATAGGTGCTCGTGCTGGTGGCCATTGGATGCTCCCCGGCTGGCATGTGCTGCGCGATGCTGGTTCAAGCAGGCTAACCCCTCTGCTACAATCGCTTTTTTTCGCGATGCGACTCCCATCTGGTCACCCATGCGCGAAACGCTGGCATTTTTCCTTTCAAACCGCCACTTGTCCCATCATGCCCCCGCCACCCCAGATCATCCGCGTCATCGACCTTGAAACCACCGGCCAGGCCCCGCCGCTGCACGGCGTGTGCGAGATTGGCTGGCAGGATGTGGCACTCGGGGGCGATGGCCAATGGGCGCTGATGGGGGAAGGGGGCGGCTTTCTGGTCAATCCCGGTCGCGCAATTCCGCCGATTACGCAGGCGATTCACCATATCCTGGATGAGGAGGTAGCGGACGCGCCCAGCTGGAATGATTGCGCGCGGCCGATCCTTGATCCTTACCCCCGCCGCCTGGCGCTCGCCGCACACCGCGCCGATTTCGAGATGAAATTCTGTTCGGCGGCGATGACGCGCAGCGCCGATTGGATCTGCACCTGGAAATGCGCGCTGCGGCTTTGGCCGGAGAGTCCGAGCTTTTCCAATCAAGTGCTGCGCTATTGGCGGCGACCGGAAGGCATCGACCATGAACGCGGCCTGCCCGCCCACCGCGCCTTTCCCGACGCCTATGTCACGGCATTTCACCTGCGCGACATGCTCAACATCGCCAGCGTGGCGCAGTTAATCGAATGGTCGAGCTTGCCCGGCCTGTTGCCGCGCGTGCGCAATGGCCCGGATCGCGGCAAGGACTGGCGCGAGCTTGAAGAGGATGTGCTGGCGACCTTCGCCGCCGATCGCGATCCCGATGTGCGCTACACCGCCGAACAGGAACAGGCCAGGCGACGCGGCGGCGGCGAGATTGGACGGCAGAGCCTGCAACGCGCGTTGCTCTAGCCGCTCATCGCGCCGCTTAGACGTCCAGATTGGCCACCGACAGCGCGTTTTCCTGAATGAATTCACGGCGCGGCTCGACGACGTCGCCCATCAGGCGGGTGAAGATTTCATCCGCGACATCGGCCTGTTCCACCTCGACGCGCAGCATCGACCGGTTCTGCGGATCCAGCGTGGTTTCCCAAAGCTGGTCGGCGTTCATTTCACCCAAGCCCTTATAGCGCTGGATGGCGAGGCCCTTGCGCCCGGCGGCCAGGATCGCATCGAGCAGCTGGCTGGGGCGCGCAACCATCGTTTCGCCCTTGCCCAGGGTAACGGGGGCATCGTCATCCTCATCCGCTGCCGCATCGGCTTCGGCCTGTGCCGCAGCGGCAGCCTTTGACGACACAAGCTTGGCGGTCTGCGCGAAGGCATCCCCTTGTTCCACCGCCAGCGCGTGCAATTTGCGCGCTTCAGCGGAGCCAAGGAACGCGGCTTCGATAATGTGGTGATCGGTCACGCCGCGCCACACGCGCTTGAAGTGGATGCTGCCCTCTTCGGTGAGATTGGCCGACCAGCGCGCATCGGCATCAGCCGCGTCGAGCCCGGTGACGGCAGTTGCCAGCAACGCCGAACGAGTATTCGCATCAAGGGCGGGATTGAGGACCCCGCCCATCGCCATCGCCTCGACGATCGTCGGGTCGTAGCGGCGCGGCACATAGCGCATCAAGGTGCGCATGCGCCGGGCATGATCGACCAGGCTGCGCAGATCGGCCCCCGACCTCGCGCCGCCTGCGCCCTCAAGCACTGACAGCGCAACGCCGTTTTCGACAAGATACTCGTCGAGCGCGCTATCGTCCTTCAGGTAGACTTCCGACCGTCCCCGCGTCGCCTTGTAGAGCGGCGGCTGGGCGATGAAGAGGTGCCCCTGGGTGATGATTTCGGGCATTTGCCGGTAGAAAAACGTCAGCAGCAAGGTGCGGATATGCGCGCCATCGACGTCAGCATCGGTCATGATGACGATTTTGTGGTAGCGCAGCTTTTCCACGTTGAAATCGTCACGGCCGATGCCGGTGCCCATCGCCTGGATAAGGGTGCCGATTTCACGGCTCGACAGCATTCGGTCGAAGCGCGCACGCTCGACGTTGAGGATTTTACCGCGGAGCGGCAGGATCGCCTGAAAATGCCGGTCGCGACCTTGTTTAGCCGAGCCACCAGCCGAGTCGCCCTCGACCAGGAACAGCTCGGACTTGGCGGGATCGCGTTCCTGGCAGTCGGCAAGCTTGCCGGGAAGCGAGGCGATGTCCATCACGCCCTTGCGCCGGGTCAGCTCGCGCGCCTTTTTGGCGGCCTCGCGCGCGGCAGCGGCGTCGATCACCTTGCCGACGATCGCGCGGCCATGCGCCGGATTTTCCTCGAGCCATTCAGCGAGCTTGTCGGCCATCAGGCTTTCGAGCGGCTGGCGCACTTCGGACGAGACCAGCTTGTCCTTGGTCTGCGACGAGAATTTAGGATCGGGCAGTTTGACCGAGACGATCGCGGTGAGCCCTTCACGCATGTCGTCACCGGTCAGCGTGACCTTCTCCTTTTTCAGGAGCCCCGACTTTTCAGCATAGTTATTGATCGTGCGGGTCAGCGCCGCGCGGAACGCCGCCAGATGCGTGCCGCCATCGCGCTGCGGAATGTTGTTGGTGAAGCAAAGAACGTTCTCATAATATGAGTCATTCCACTCCAGCGCGACGTCGATCGTGACGTCATCGCGCGTGCCGTTGATCGCGACCGGTTCCGGCATCAGCGGCACCTTGTTGCGATCGAGATATTTGACGAACGCGGCAATCCCGCCTTCATAATACAGCTCGACGGTCTTCACGTCGGCGTGGCGCGCATCACTTAGAAACAGGCGCACACCCGAATTGAGGAAGGCGAGCTCGCGATAGCGATGCTCGAGCTTGTCGAAATCAAACTCGGTGATCTTGAAGGTGGCGGGTGAGGGGAAGAAGGTGACCTTGGTCCCCTTTTTACCGGGTGCCGAGCCAACCACTTTCAGCGGCGCGACTGCATCGCCGAACGCAAAGCGCATATAATGCTCAGTCTCGTCGCGCCAAATCGTGAGATCGAGCCATTCGCTGAGCGCATTGACGACAGAAACGCCGACGCCGTGCAAGCCGCCCGACACCTTATAGGCATTGTCATCCGACGTGTTTTCGAACTTCCCGCCCGCATGGAGCTGAGTCATGATCACCTCGGCGGCGGAGACGCCTTCCTCGGTATGGATGCCCGTCGGGATTCCGCGCCCATTATCCTGTACCGAAACCGACCCGTCGGGGTTCAGCGTAATGTCGATCCGGTCGCAATGGCCGGCCAGTGCCTCATCGATGGCGTTGTCGGATACCTCGAACACCATGTGATGAAGCCCCGAGCCATCATCGGTATCGCCGATATACATGCCAGGTCGCTTGCGGACCGCATCAAGCCCTTTGAGCACCTTGATCGAATCAGCGCCGTAATCATTTGCGTTGGGGACGTTGGGGGGGGTGTTCGTGTCTTCAGCCATGGAACAGCATATAGGGTCCACGCCTGAAAAACGGAAGTAAAATGGCAGTGGGACGAATCCGCGCTTGCATCTGATTAGATATCGAACCAGATAGTTTGATACCTAATCAGATGAGGTGTCTCATGCCGCTTTCAAGACGATCGATCATCCTTGGTGCCAGTGGGGTCGGCCTTGCGCTGGTGGGGGGTGGCGCCGCCTGGCGCGTGATGCGCACGCCCACCGCCGCGATCGCGCCGTGGACCATCGACCCGCGCCGCCCTGCCGATCCCCGGCTCGATGCGCTGCGCTATGCTATCCTCGCGCCGAACCCGCATAACCGCCAGCCCTGGCTGATCGAACTAGTCGGCAGCGACCGCGTGCTGCTGCGCTGCGATCTCGACAAGCGCCTGCCCGAAACCGATCCGTTCGACCGACAGATCATCATGGGTTTCGGTACCTTTATCGAAGTTGCGCGGATCGCGGCGGCCGAGCGCGGTTATGCGATCGATGTCACGCCATTCCCGGCGGGCGAGCCCCAGCCCCGTTTGACCCAGAATCCGGTGGCGCAGCTCGTTTTCCGCAAGGATGCCAGCATCACCCGCGATCCGCTGTTCTCGGCAATCACGCACCGCCACACCAACCGCGCGCTCTACGCGCCCGCACCGCCGACACCCGCGCAACTACAGGCGGTGGCGCGTGAGAATGTCGTGACAAGCGCTGATCCCGCCCTGCTTGCGCAGATGCGCCCGCTCGCGGTGCGCGCGATGACGATCGAGACGGTGACGCATCGTACCTTCATGGAAAGCGTCGATCTGATGCGGATCGGCGCTGACGAAATGGACGCCAACCCCGATGGCCTGCCGATCGGTGGCCCGGCGGTGGAGGCGTTGCAGGCGGTAGGGATGCTCAACCAGAAACTGATCGCCGATCCGAGCACCGATGCCTTCAAGATGGGGCTGAAACAGGTGCAGGACAGCTGCGGATCGATCCCCGCGCTCCTCTGGATCACCACACCCGGGAACAGTCGCACCGAACAGCTCGAGGCGGGGCGGCGCTATGTCCGCGCCCAGCTGCGCGCGACGACCTTGGGGCTGTCGATGCACCCGCTGAGCCAGGCACTGCAGGAATATCCCGAAATGACGGCTGACTATGTCCGCGTCCACCGGCTGCTGGGGGCAAGCGGCAGCGAGCGGGTACAGATGCTCGCGCGGATCGGCACCGCGCCGCCCGCCTTGCCAGCCCCGCGCTGGCCGTTAGAAAAACATCTGGTATGACCACAACGCCGCCGAATGACCCGCTCACGTTCGAATTCTTCAACGAAATCGGCATCATCGATCAGCTGTCCGGCACGATATTCGAACGGGCATTGCCCGCCGGGATGACACGGGCACAGTTCACGGTGCTCAATCATTTCGTGCGGCTAGGCCATCATGAACGCTCCCCCGCGCAGCTCGCAAATGCCTTTCAGGTCACCCGCCCGACGATAACGAGCACGCTGGCACGGATGGCGCGCGACGGTCTGGTTACGATCCGCGACGACCCGGCCGACGGGCGCGCCAAGCTGGTATCGCTGACGGACAAGGGCCGCTCGGCCCGTGAATCGGCACTGGGGGCGATCACGCCGCTGTTGCCGCTGCTGGAAGCCGTGATCGGTCCGCAGGAACTGGCATTGGTGCTCCCCGTGCTGCGCCGAGTACGGATTGCGCTTGATGCGGCACGGGATCCGGTGCCCAATCATGCCCCAGACTCTTCCAACCCTTGAAACGCGAAAGGCCCGCCGCCGCGTTACCGCGACGACGGGCCAGGCTTTCCTCCCCAGGAAAGTCGTATCCGGTCGCGTTATCCCGCGATCCGGTGAAATTGCCGCGCTGAGGGCGGCAAACTCGTTACCGCTTACGCAGCAAACTGGTTCATCGTATTGTGTGCGCCGCCGGCCTTCAAAGCCGCTTCCCCCGCGAAGTATTCCTTGTGATCATCACCGATATCGGAGCCCGACATGTTCTGGTGCTTCACACAGGCGATCCCTTCGCGGATTTCCTTGCGCTGGACGCCCTTCACATAGCCAAGCATGCCCTGTTCGCCGAAATACTCCTTGGCGAGGTTATCAGTCGACAGCGCGGCGGTGTGATAGGTCGGCAGCGTGATCAGGTGATGGAAGATGCCGGCACGAGCGGCGGCATCCTTCTGGAAAGTGCGGATGCGCTCATCGGCTTCATTGCCCAGATCGGTGCCATCATAATCGACGCTCATCAGCTTGGCGCGATCATAGGCCGACACGTCCTTGCCTGCTGCGGTCCAGGCATCGAACACCTGCTGGCGGAAGTTGAGCGTCCAGTTGAAGCTGGGTGAGTTATTGTAAACGAGCTTAGCGTTCGGGATGACCTCGCGGATGCGATCGACCATGCCGGCAATCTGCTCAATGTGCGGCTTTTCGGTTTCGATCCACAGCAGGTCGGCGCCGTTCTGCAACGACGTGATGCAATCGAGCACACAGCGATCCTCGCCCGAGCCAGCGCGGAACTGGAACAGGTTCGAGGGAAGCCGCTTGGGGCGCAGCAGCTTGCCATCGCGGTTGAGGATGACGTCGCCGTTGCGCGCAGTCGATGGATCAATCTCCTCGCAATCGAGGAAGCTGTTATACTGGTCGCCGAGATCGCCCGGCTCCTTGGAAACGGCGATCTGCTTGGTGAGGCCGGCGCCGAGCGAGTCGGTGCGGGTGACGATGATGCCGTCCTCCACGCCGAGTTCGAGAAAAGCGTAGCGGCAGGCGCGGACCTTGGCGAGGAAGTCCTCGTGCGGCACGGTGACCTTGCCGTCCTGGTGACCGCACTGCTTTTCATCGCTGACCTGGTTTTCGATCTGCAGCGCGCAGGCACCCGCCTCGATCATCTTCTTAGCGAGCAGATAGGTCGCCTCGGCATTGCCGAAGCCAGCATCGATGTCAGCGATGATCGGCACGACATGCGTTTCGTAAGTGTCGATTGCATTGAGCAGGCGCTTTGCCTCAACTTCATTACCGGCCGCGCGGGCAGCGTCGAGGTCGCGGAACATCATGCCAAGCTCGCGGGCATCAGCCTGGCGCAGGAAGGTGTAGAGTTCCTCGATCAACGCGGGGACACTCGTCTTCTCATGCATCGACTGATCGGGCAGCGGGCCGAAATCACTGCGGAGTGCGGCGACCATCCAGCCCGAGAGATAGAGGTAGCGGCGCTTGGTCGAGCCGAAATGCTTCTTGATGCTGATCATCTTCTGCTGGCCGATAAAGCCGTGCCAGCAGCCAAGCGACTGGGTGTAGTCGGCCGGGTTAGCATCATAGGCGGCCATATCAGCCCGCATGATCTTCGCCGTGTAGCGCGCGATATCGAGCCCGGTCTGGAACCGGTTCTGCAGCCGCATCCGGGCGACTGATTCAGCGGAAATGCCATCCCATGTGCCATTCTGGCTTTTGATGAGCGCATCAGTCTGCGCGATATGGGTCTGGTAGGTCATGGGGAGGCCTTTATTGAATGGGATCTGGAGCGTCCGGTACACAGGTTGACATCCGCCATGATCGGAAATCTGCACGCTATCGGGTGTTACTGTTCAAAAACGGCCCAAAAACTAAGTCAGGTTGTAAATTATTGACAAATTTGTCCGCCCTGCAGCGTCAGTCGTGATGCTTCCCCGGGGACGTCATCAAATAGGGCTGTTTCGGTACCGGTCATCCAAATCTGCCCACGGCCCGCCAATCGCTCGAACAGCGCCGCACGGCGGCGCGGATCGAGATGGGCAGCCACCTCATCAAGCAGCAACACGGGGGCATGGCCAGTCCGCGCGGCTACAAGATCCGCATGCGCAAGCACGATCCCAAGCAGCAGCGCCTTTTGCTCGCCCGTCGAACACAGCGCCGCCGCCTGTGCCTTGTCGAGATGGGTGACGGCAAGATCGGTGCGATGTGGGCCGATAAGCGTTCGCCCGGCAGCGGCATCGCGCCGACGCCCCGCGGCAAGATCCGCAGCCAATCTGTCGGTAGCACCGCCCCACCCTTCCAACACCAGCCCGGCGCGCGCAAACGGCCCGGCGACCTGATCGCGCAGCATGTCGGCAAGCAGCGCCACCGTCTGTCGCCGCGCGGCGTCGATCGCGGCACCATGCTCAGCCATTTGCGCTTCCAGCGCGGCAAGCCAGGGCACATCGAGCGGGCCGTCCTCCCCCAGCAATCGGTTGCGCGCGCGCATGGCGGCCTCATAGCGATTGGCATGAACAGCGTGGCCCGGTGCGAGCGCCAAGGTCAACCGATCGAGAAAGCGGCGCCGCTCCGCTGCAGGCTCGACGAACAGCCGGTCCATTGCCGGGGTCAGCCACAGCACACTTAGCCATTCCGCCAAAGCGGTGGCGGCCGTGCCAGCGCCCTGAACGCGGACGATCCGGCGATCGGGCGCTGCGGCCTGGGTCCCGGTGGCGATATCGACGCCGTCGTCCAGTCTGGCGGCAACGCCAAAGCCCCCGGCCCCACCCTGCCGCGCCATATCGGCCAGCGCCGCGCGCCGCAGCCCTCGCCCCGGCGCCAACAGCGACACTGCTTCCAAAATGTTGGTCTTGCCGACGCCATTCTCGCCCGTCAGCACCACGAAGCCGGGACCGGGTGCGATGACGGCATCGGCATGGTTACGAAAATCGGTAAGGACCAGGCGGGAAAGCATCGCCCTTGCCTTAGCGCAGAACGGGCGGGTGTCGCGCGCCTTTCGCGCAGCCTAGCGGCGCAGTATCCGCCTGGGCAGACGCGTCATGGGCGCGTCAGGCCGCGATAGCCGTCTCGCCGCCCTTGGGCCGGCTGAGATAAGAGGCCATTGCGCCAAGCTCGCGCTGCGCCTTCAGATAGGCGACCGGCTTACTCAGGCCGAGCCGCGCCCGTGCTGCCTCGATCGGCTCGTGCAGCAATTGCTCATAATCTTCACCTGCCAGCCATTGCGCCTTGCGGCCACGGACATAGCCTTCCCACACCGCTTTCGCGAACAACAAGTTGCCCGTCACGCTGATGCTCTTCAGCGCAGCCGCCACGCCGATAAACGCCCAACCAAGCCCGCCGACCTGGGCATAGGAAAAGGCAACCAGCGCGCCCTCACCGAGCGACTCATCGGCCTTGTAGCCGTTCAGCACATGCCAGATGTCATGCGTGTCGCGGACGCGTCTGCCAAACCAGGCATAAGGGTGGAGCATATCGTCTTCGCTGATCACGCGGCTGACCTCGACCAGCCCGTCCGCCGAATAGCCGGTCGACACCAGAAAATCGCGATAGGCAGCGCCCACCGTGCCTGGGGCGAACTGCGCGACATAGGCGGGCTCCGCGAATCTGCGCGCGAGCTCGACGCGCTCATAGGCCATGCGGCCGCCCTCTGCGGTGGCGATGAAGCGCGCATAATTCATTGGCGCATTGCCGACGTTGAGCGCGCGCATGATCAGAAAAACCTGCGTGGTGTCATCGCCATTGTTGAGCAGCTTGCGGATCGCCGCAAACGCCGTCTTCCAGTCGCGCCGACCAGTGGTACCGGGAAAGGGAGGGAGCTTGGCCATAGAATCGATCCTTACTGACACTTATGTTAATAAATCATCGACGTCGGGCGGTCAAGCGGTCCCTTGGGACGGCCGCCAAGGGACGGACTGGTAACATCCACTGAGCAGCAAGTCGCTTCCTGCGACCGCGATAGGGATACCAAGAGACAAGAGCTCTTGACATCTCGACTCGAAAATGACAAGAGCTCTTGTCATATGGTCATGCACACCTTCCCGTTTCGCAGCAGTTATCGGGTGGGTTGCTGATCATGGAAAATCGTCTGCGCGTTTTGCGGGCCGAAGCCGGGATGAGTCAGGCCGATCTGGCGATCCGGTTGGGTGTGTCACGCCAGACGATCAATGCGGTTGAAACCGACAAATATGATCCGAGCCTGCCGCTCGCACTCAGAATGTCCAAAGTTTTTGGAGTGCCTGTCGATGCCATCTTCCTCGACGATTGGAGCCCCGATGAACGGTCCTGATGCCCCTGCAACCACGCGCAATCTTTGGCGACGCATGCTGATCGCGGGGACGATCGGCGCGCCGATTGGCGGGGTGGCCGGCTATTTCGTCGGCAGAGCGCTGAAGCGCGGGTCCATCGCCCCGCTGCTCGATTGGACGCTGGCCGATCTGTGCAGCCTGCTGATCGCGCTGACGCTTCTGATCAGCGCAGGCTATGCAGCCTGGGCGACGACCAGCAGGAAACGCTGGAACGAAATGGTCGAAAAACAGCCGGCCGACACCGAAGTCGATCCCGCCGCGCTGGTCGAGGGTCGGCGTGGGGCATTGGTCGCGGCGCTTGGCGGGCTGCTTATCATGATACCACCAATCGCGGCCCATGCCGGGCTGGGGACTGAAATGCGCAGCGTCGTTGCGCTCTCGCTGGGCGCGCTGTTGCTGGTCGAGTGTTTGATCAACTGGAGAATATGGAAAGACGGCGACGAACTCGCCCGCGCCGTGATCGCCCAGACTGGGGCACTATGCTTCTGGGTGCTCCAGCTTGGCCTGTTCATTTGGGCCGCCCTCGCCCGGCTCGACCTCGTCGCCGAGGTCGATAGCTGGACGCTGATGACCATCCTGATGGGGGCTTATCTGGTAACGTCGGTGACCATCTCAGTCAGGCGCGGGTTGGTGAACGTCTGACGCTCACACCCGCATCGGCATGATCACGTAAAGTGCTGCGGCCTTGTCATTCTCGCGGATCAGCGTTGGCGCCGCCGCGTCGGCAAGGTGAACCTCGACGGTATCACCATGCACTTGGCCCAAAATATCGAGCAAATAGCGGCTGTTGAACCCAATTTCGAACGGGGCGGCGGCATAATCGCCCGAGACCTCTTCCGCCGCGGTGCCGTTTTCGGGGCTGGTGACCGAGAGCGTGATCTTGTCGCGATCGAGCGCCATCTTCACCGCGCGCGTCTTTTCCGTCGCAATGGTGGAGACGCGGTCGACGCCTTCTTCAAAGGCGCGCGGATCAATCTTGAGGATCTTGTCGTTGCCGGTCGGGATCACGCGGCTGTAATCAGGGAAGGTACCGTCGATCAGCTTTGACGTGAGCAGCGCCTGGCCGAGATCGAAGCGGATCTTGGTGGCGGACAGCGACACACCGACCGAGCCGTCAATCTCATCGAGCAATTTGCGCAATTCGGCGACGCACTTACGCGGCACGATCACGTCGGGCATGCCCTCTGCGCCGTCGGGCCGGGTGACGGTGACGCGCGCGAGGCGGTGGCCATCGGTCGCGGCGGCCTTCAGCACCGGGCTCGGATCATCCGACACATGCAGGAAGATGCCGTTCAGATAATAGCGCGTTTCCTCGGTCGAGATCGCAAAGCGGGTCTTGTCGATGATCTGCTTCAGCGTTTCGGCAGGCAGCTCGAAGCTGGTCGGCAGTTCGCCCTCGGCGATCACCGGGAAATCGTCGCGCGGCAAGGTGGAGAGCTGAAACTTGGCGCGCCCGGCCATGATGGTCATCCGGCCTTCGGCAGCGCTCAGGCTGACCTGGCTGCCCTCGGGCAGCTTGCGAGCAATGTCGAACAGCGTGTGCGCGGAAACAGTGGTGGCACCGGGGGTTTCAACGCTGGCGGCGATATGCTCGTTAATCTGCAAATCGAGATCGGTCGCCATCAGCTTGATGGTACCGTCAGCGGTCGCCTCGATCAGGACGTTGGACAGGATGGGGATGGTATTGCGCCGCTCGACCACCGACTGGACGTGGCTCAAGCCCTTCAGCAAGGTTGCGCGTTCGATCGTGGCCTTCATTGGTCTCCCCCGGGCGGCCGCCCATCATTTCCGCCCGGGCAAGAACTGCGCCGGGGACACTTCGCCATTTTCCTTTCCTTAAACATAAACAGGGCCGGGGCAAGCACCTGCGCCGCCTTGGACCGTACCTGTACGGGGCGATTTCTGGTGCAGATTTCCGGCGTTGCATTTGCGGGCTGCGCGGGGGAAACCGCAGTCATGAACCAGAACCACGACCGCAAGGGCCGCGATTTCATTGCCCGGCACGGCGAAACCGTTTTCAACGCCGCCCGCCGTATTCAGGGCGAGGCCGCGCACACCCCGCTGACACGCGCCGGATTCGCGCAGGCTGACGAGATGGGTGCGGCGATCGCTGCGTATCTGGGGCGGCAGCCACGCTTGACCTTATGGGCTTCGCCAACCGGGCGGGCGCTGCAGACTTTAGCGGTCGTCGTCGAGCATCTCGGGCTCGATTGGCATGAAGCGCACACCGATTTACGCCTGACCGAATTGGGCACAGGCAGTTGGGGGAAGCGTTATTATGCCGAGCTCGCGGATGAATATGGCGAGTTGGTGCATCCCGGCACTGGCTTACTAAAAGCCGCGCCGGATGGGGAGAGCTACCCCGAAATGGCGGCGCGCCTATCGGCATGGCTCACCGATACCCATGATGATGACGGCGACCGGCTGATCATCATGCATGGCCTGTCGAGCAGGGTCATGCGCGGGATCATGGCCGGGATGGCGCCCCACCCCGCTATCGACGCTCCCGCTGCGTCCAGTTTACCTCAAGGATCGCTGGTGATGGTGGCTGGCGGGGTCGAAACGCTGGTGCATCGCGGCACCGGCTTTGCCCCGGCATGAAGCGGGCGATCATCGCTGTGTCGCTGTTGGCCGCGGCGACGCCTGCCCTCGCGCGCGACCCGCTTGGCATTTTCGATCGCTGGGGTGCGTTTCGTGATCCCTCTCCGCTTAAATGCTTTGCGATTTCCACGCCGGTCAAGCCAAGCAGCAGCGGCGGCAATTGGCGACCCTTTGCCAGCATCGCCACTTGGCCGGGCCAGAACGCCCGCGCCCAGCTCCACATCCGCTTGAGCCACGAGCGCGATCCCCGCGCCCGCGTGACGATCAGCGTGGGGGAGCGCCGGTTCGAGCTTGTCGCCGGCAATGCCGATGCCTGGGCCCCTGATTCGCGCACCGATGCAGCGATCGTCGCCGCGATCCGATCGGGTCGAAGTCTCTCGGTTGAAACGCTGGGCAAAAGCGGGCGGCCCTTTGCCGATGTCTATGCGCTACGCGGCGCGGCAACTGCTATTGATGCGGCGGCTTTGGGGTGCGTGGGCAAGTAATCGCGTCCCAGTGGAAATCTGGCACGAATTCGCCTATGTGCCCGCGATGCAAACCTCAGACACCCTGACCATGTCCATCCCCGGGCACATCGATCCCGTGCCCGTGCCGCGCGCCTTCACCCCGCGCGCTGATGGCCGGATCGACCTGATCGGGCTGAGCAAGGCCGATCTCCGCCTGGCGCTGGAGACCGCGCAGCTTGAGCCCAAACAGGCCAAATTGCGCGCCAAGCAGCTTTGGCACTGGATGTATAATCGCGGCGCGACCGAATTTGCGGTGATGACCGATATTTCGAAGACGATGCAGCCCTGGCTCGAACAGCGCTTCGTCATCAGTCGCCCCGAGGTCATCGAGGCGCAGGTCTCGACCGACGGCACCCGCAAATGGCTGCTGCGGAGCGACGACGGCCAGGATTATGAGATGGTCTTCATCCCCGATGCAGACCGGGGCACGCTGTGCGTTTCGTCGCAAGTCGGCTGCACGCTCAATTGCCGCTTCTGTCATACCGGCACGATGCGGCTGGTGCGCAACCTCACCGCAAGTGAGATTGTCGGGCAAGTGATGCTCGCGCGCGATGGGCTGGGCGAATGGCCGAGCCAGCCCGAGGGGCGGTTGCTGACCAACATCGTGATGATGGGGATGGGCGAGCCGCTCTATAATTTCGATGCGGTGCGCGATGCGTTGAAGCTGATCATGGACGGCGACGGCCTGTCGCTCAGCAAGCGGCGGATCACACTCTCCACCTCAGGCGTGGTGCCGATGATGGCGCGCGCGGGCGAAGAAATTGGCGTCAACCTGGCCGTATCGCTGCACGGCGTGACCAAGGAAGTACGCGACGAAATCGTGCCGCTGAACCGCAAATATGGCATCGAGGAACTGCTTCAGGCCTGCGCCGATTATCCCGGTGCCAACAACGCCCGGCGGATCACTTTTGAATATGTGATGCTGAAGGACAAGAATGACAGCGATGCCGAAGCGCGCGAGCTGGTGCGGCTGATCAAGAAATATCAGCTGCCCGCCAAGGTGAACCTGATCCCGTTCAACCCCTGGCCCGGTGCCAATTATGAATGCTCCACCCCTGAGCGGATCAAGTCCTTTTCGAGCATTGTGTTCGGCGCCGGGATTTCCGCACCCGTGCGCACCCCGCGCGGGCGCGATATCGATGCGGCCTGTGGCCAGTTGAAGACGGCAAGCGAGAAAAAGAGCCGGGCGGAATTGGATGCGCTGGCAGACGAGAAGCAGGCGGCGCTGGGGTAAACGCGGCCACCGGCAGCAGGAACCTAGTTTTGCAGAATGCCAATCGCCTGGCTGGCAAAACGGAGTCTTTCCCCCATGATCGTAATGACATAGGTCAATAAGGCTTGTGCCAGTGCCGGATGTTCGGCGCCGATCCGCCGGTAGCTAGTATCGCTGAGTTCATACAGAATACTGTTCGATTCAGCGACCAGATTGGCACTGCGCGGCTTGCCCGTGAGTAAGCCCATTTCACCGATTGTCGTATGCTCGCCCAGGCTGCGCACGCGTACCGAGCGTGCCTCGCCGATATCGACGACCACGCCGATTCGTCCTTCGAGAATGAAATGCATCGTATCTGACGGCGCATTTTGCCGTGCGATGACGGTGTCCTGAGTCACTTCGACCCGCCGACACTGAAGCGCAAGCAATTCGGCATCTTCACGGCTGCCAAGCGCACCGGCCAGCCAGTCGACAAAGCTTTGAAATTCACGAGCAGACTGCCGATGCCGCGCGATGATGATGTTTTCACAATGCTCCAGCGCATGATCGAGATCGTCGCCCAGGATGATATCGTCGCCCAGAAAGCCAGCGATGCGAAAGGCCTGCTGGATCGGCGTGGAAAGATTGACCAGCACCAGCGAAACGCCATTTTGCCCAGCGAACAGCTTGATCTGATTGAAACTATGGGTGGCAGATGAATCAATACCGGTCACCAGGCGAAAATCGAACAGCAGAAACCGGCAATCGCGGTTTGCCGCGATCAACTGCTTGGTGTGCTGATAAAGCCCATTGGCTGAACCGAAAAACAGGTAACTTTGCAGGCTGAGGCCCTGCAATTCGTGACCGTGCTTGTTGAGCAGATCAAGATCCCGACCGCCGCGGTCAAGCGACGATCGATACCGGGCACCGTCAAAGCTGAACTTGATCGCGTTCACCCGGCTGGCGCTCAGCGCAAAGGTCGCGCAACCGGTGGCGATGCCGAACATCACGCCGAAAACAAAACCCCAGAAGAAAATGATGATGACGATCGCGAGCAACGACAGATAATCAATCAGCATCAACCGCTTCGCCGACTGCACGACCCAGCGATAGATGAGGTCAATACCCATGTAGAGGAGCAAGCCGCCAAGCACGCTTTTTGGCACATAGGCGAGAAATCCCGGATCAATCACCAGCATCGCTGCGCCAGCAACGGCAACCGTCAACCCGGTAACCCGCCCCGTTGCGCCTGCCACATAGCCCAGCGTCGACCGGCTCAGTGAAATACAGCTGACATAGCCGCCGAACACCGCCGACAGCAGATTAGCCGCCCCCAGCGCGTTCAATTCGCGGTTGAGATTCGCTTCGCGCTTGGTGGCGAGCTCGATGCCGGCGGTGTTCAGCAGTGCGCTGATCGTGGTCACGAACATCACCGCAAACAAATCGCCGGCGAGCGAAGGAAGGGCTGTCCAGGGAAACTGCGCCAGAGAATCGAACGACCATGGCGATTTGAGCCCGACAGCTGACTGCCGCGAGAACGTCCAGCCTGCCGCCTGCGCATCCGCAATCGGAATGCGACAGGCGGCCAGCACGACATAAAAAAGGAGTCCACCCGCAATCAAAACCACGAGGAGCGTAAAGGCGCTTTTGTATCGCGCCCGTGCGGCAATGATCGCGGCGGCAATCGCCACGCCGACGACCAGCTTGGCAAGGCTGTCTGGCGTCGTCAGCGCTGCTAGATTGGCCGATGCGAATTTGTGATCGGTCATCACCTGCACCGATCCGGTGAGGATCAAGACACCAGTCGCCCCCAAAAAGCCGCCGATAACCGGATAGGGGATGAAGCGGATCGCCCGACCGGCCCGAGCAAGGCCAAGCAGACAAAGGAACAAACCAGCGAGCCCGCTGCCCATCGCGATAATCATCAACGCCGGTCCGATCATCGCCGGGCCGCTGGCACCGTTCATGATCATATTATGGGCAAGCGCTGCCGACAGCGCAGCCGTAACCGCTGAGGTCGAAGAATCGGGGCCGGCGATCATGAACGGCAGCGAACTGCGCAGGGCGACGACCGTCGCGGCAACCGCGGTCGTCAGAAAAGTCGCAGCAATGCCATAAGGCAAGCCAGGGGCCAGCGGCCCGGCGAAGATCAACGCTGCATAAGAGATGCCGAACAGGATCGACAGCATGCCGCAGATTGAACCGGCAAAAACATCCTTGGCAGACATGGACAAAAATGCGGCCAGCCTAGCCGCTAGCGAACCATCTCGACGGGGATCGGCCATATCCTGGCCCCAGACGGTGTCGTCCAAGCCGGGTACAGTGAGTGATCTTTGTTGCTCCATTTACCCCCGTCATCATTTGGCCAATCGCAACGCAGCCCCAGCCCCCTGAAGCAGCACCACCGATCTTCCATATCATGACAGTTTTATGAAGCCCAATCGCCGATTTGCAACATGCCGTCCCAATTTCACCCGGGACGCGTCATCCGGAACATATCGCCCAGCTGAAAATAATCGCCCCATCCCCCGCCCCGCAAAACAGGATGCGCGCGCGCGGTCTGGTAAACGCCCCCCTCGATCATCGACGGATCGATATGAATACCAACCACCTCACCCAGGATCAGCCAACTATCGGTGGCGGCACCGGCAGCACTTGTCAGCCGCAGAGTCTGGCTGTGGCGGCATTCGAAGCTGACCGGGCTGGCCGCGACGCGTGGCGGTTTGACGCGGCGACACGGGGCCGCCTCGATCCCGGCCAGATCGAATTCGTCGATCCCCGGTGCGGCCGCAGCCGATGAAGCATTCATGGCTTCAGCAAGGTCAGTGGTGACCAGATTCCAAACAAATTCGCCGGTTTTGGCGATGTTTTCTGCGCTGTCCTTCCAGCCGATCGAGGCAAAGCCGATGATCGGCGGGGTGTAATTGAACAGATTGAAGAAGCTGTACGGCGCCAGATTGCGCTGTTGATCAACACTTAAGGTGCTGATCCATCCGATAGGACGGGGGGCAATAATGGCATTGAGGGGATCATGCGCCAGGCCAATGGCCTGTGCGCCTCCGTGCCCTGGTTCGTAGAAATGGTGCTCTATCATCCAACGCCCCGCTTCGATTGTCACCGAAGGTTCTATGGCACTGTATTGGCGGTTAGGGTAACAGGCGATAACGACGGATTATCGCCGCCACGAAGGGGCAGACATGGACGTAACGACCGACCCGAACGCAACCGCGCCTCCACCGCCGCCAGCGATGGCGCCGAAAGGCGGCCAGGCGATGCGCTGGATTTATAAGCATAATGTCTCAACCCGGATCTGGCATTGGATCAACGTCGTTGCCGTGTTCATCATGATCGGCAGTGGGCTGGGCATCCTGAACGCCCATCCGCACCTTTATTGGGGCCAGTTCGGCGCGAATCCCGATCCTGCCTGGATTCACTTGCCGCGTTGGCCGGGCTGGATGACGATTCCGGGCAATTATAACCTCGCACTGTCGCGGCGCTGGCATTTGTTCTTTGCGCTGGTGCTCGGCTTTGCGCTGCTCGGATTCATGCTGTCCAGCTTGATCAACCGGCATTTCCAAAAGCAGCTGACGATCAAGGCGCACGAGATTACGCCAAGCCATCTTTGGTATGACATCAAGGAACATCTGGCGCTGCGTTTCCATGATCCAAAGGATCCGGGTGCGTTCAATGTGCTGCAGAAGATCGCCTATGCCAGCGCGATCTTCATCATGATCCCCGCAATCATCTTCACCGGCCTCGCCATGTCGCCGGGTATGGACGCCGCTTGGCCGTGGCTGATCGACCTCTTCGGCGGGCGCTCATCGGCGCGCTCGATCCACTTCATTGCGATGGTTGCGCTCATCGGCTTCATCATCGTCCATCTGGCTTTGGTCATTCTGGCTGGCCCGATCGGCGAAATACGCTCGATGATTACCGGCTATTGGCGCGTTCCTGAGGATAATCACTGATGTCTAACTTGATCACTCGCCGCGCTCTGGTTGGCGGTGCCGCTGCAGGCGCCGGGCTGCTGCTGTCGGGCTGCGACAAGCTGGCGCAGAATGAGGGCTTCCGCAAAATCCTCTTTTCGGCCGATGATGTCCATCGCGGTCTGCAGCGCGCGCTTTCCAACCGGCATTCGTTGGCCAAGGAATTCCGGCCGGACCAGATGTCCCCCGTCTTCCGCGCCAACGGCACGCTGAATCCGGGTACGCCCGAATACACCGCCATGGCGGCAGAGAAGTTCGCCAACTGGAAGCTGCAGGTAACGGGCCTCTTCAATCGCCCGATGGCGCTGTCACTGGCGCAGCTCAAGTCGATGCCGGCCCGCACCCAGATCACCCGCCACGATTGTGTGGAGGGATGGTCAGCGATCGGCAAATGGCATGGCCCGATGCTGGGGGACATCCTGAAACTCGCCGATGTAAAGCCAAGTGCGCGCTATATCGTATTCCATTGTGCCGATCTGTTTCATGGCAAGAATTACTATGAATCGGTCGACATGTTTGATGCGTTCCACCCGCAAACCATTCTTGCCTGGATGATGAACGATGCACCGATCACCATCCCCCATGGCGCGCCCATCCGGCTTCGGGCTGAACGTCTTCTCGGTTATAAGCAGGCCAAATATGTAATGGGCATAGAGGCAGTGGAATCGCTTCAGGGCTTCGGATTGGGCCAGGGCGGGTATTGGGAAGACAATGTCGAATATGACTCCTATGCTGGCATCTAAGCCAATTTAAGGGCAATGATACAAGCATATGGCCATTATTGATTTGTTCTTGTCCCGCCGGGTTCGGCGCGGAAGATTGACCGTAGTGCATCATGATGGCCAACTTCGCACCTTTGGCACCGCTGATCCGGCGATGCCTGATGTAACAATCCGGTTCACTGACAAGGGGGCTGCGGGCGCGATTATCCGCGATCCTGGCCTCGGTGCCGGTGAAGCTTATATGGACGGGCGGCTGACGGTCGATAATGGCGATGTGCTCGGCCTGGTCACCTTGATGACCGCCAATGATCTGTGGGAGGACGGCGCAGGCGCGTTGCAAGCATCGCCCGCAACACGGGCAATCGAAGCAATTACCCACCGCATTGGCCGGATCAATCGTGCCCGCGCATCAAAGCGCAACGTGGCGCATCATTATGATCTGTCCGATCGGCTCTACGATCTCTTCCTGGATGCCGATCGGCAATATAGCTGCGCTTATTTCACTGATCCCGCCAACAGCCTGGAACAGGCGCAGGACGACAAGAAAGCGCATATCGCCGCCAAGCTCGCGCTCGAACCGGGCATGACGGTGCTCGACATTGGCTGCGGCTGGGGCGGGCTGGCACTGTATCTCCACCAGAAAACCGGCGCCGAGGTGCTGGGGGTTACCCTTTCCGAAGAACAGCTGAAGGTGGCGCGTCGCCGCGCCGAGGAAGCCGGCGTCGCCGACAAGGTGCGCTTCGACCTGATCGATTACCGCCATGTCACCGGCAAGTTCGACCGGATCGTTTCGGTCGGCATGTTCGAACATGTCGGCACGCCCAATTACACCACCTTCATGCGCCAGTGCCGCGACCTGCTGAACGATGACGGGGTGATGCTGCTCCACACCATCGGCCGCGCAGGGCCACCGTCGGTCACCGATAAATGGACCGTCAAATATATCTTCCCCGGCGGCTATAACCCTGCGCTGTCAGAGATTGTGAAGGCCAATGAGCGGCTGAATTTCTACCTGACCGATGTCGAAGTGCTGCGGCTGCATTATGCCTATACGCTGCAGCATTGGTATGACCGGACGACGGCTGCACGCGACGCGATTATCGCGCTGTATGACGAACGTTTTTTCCGGATGTGGCAATTCTATCTGGCGGGCGCCTTATGCGCGTTCAAATATGGCGGGCTGGTCAACTACCAAGTGCAGTTTGCCAAGAACCGCCACGCCCTGCCGATCACCCGTGATTATATGTATGAACGCGAACAGGCTTATCGCGCTGAACAGCCACCGACACGGTTGCAGGCGGCGGAATAAGCGTCAAACGCGGCGGTCAAAGGCCAGCTGGACGATCTGTTCGAGCACAGCCATGTCCACATCGGCCAGCTTCTTGATATAAAGGCAGCCCTTGCCGGTTGTGTGCTTGCCGAGCGCAGGCAGCAACGCGACTGTTTCGGGGGCGCTTGCCCCCACATAGAGCACCAGCTGCGGTTTGCGCGGTGAAAAGGCAATGCGCGGCGTCTCCCCAGATCGCCCGCTTTCATAAACATAGCTGTGGCAGCCAAAGCCGATGATCGACGGGCCCCACATCCGGGCTTCCTCGCCCGAAATACGCTTCATCATGGCCATTACCACCTGGGCATCCTGCCGCCGCACCGGGGGTTCGACGCTGGCGAGATAGGCATCGATTGGAACATCGGTCGGCTTTGTCTTGTTGTCTGCCATCAACCCCTCCCCGGTTGCGCGCGCGATGTGGCTCGCTTAGGGCGCGCAGCGTTACCCGCCGAAGGATCATGCCAATGACTGACAAAATCAACCGAGTCGTTCTTGCCTATTCAGGCGGGCTGGACACGAGCGTGATCCTGAAATGGCTGCAGCAGACCTATGGATGCGAGGTCGTGACCTTCACCGCCGATCTGGGCCAGGGCGAGGAGCTGGAACCTGCGCGGCGCAAGGCCGAGCGCGCAGGCGTCCGCCCCGAACATATCTTCATCGATGATCTACGCGAGACCTTCGTCAAGGATTATGTCTTCCCGATGATGCGCGCCAATGCGCTGTACGAGGGGCTGTATTTGCTCGGTACCAGCATTGCCCGGCCGCTGATCGCCAAGCGACAAATCGAGATTGCGCGCCAAGTGAACGCGGATGCCGTTAGCCATGGCGCGACCGGCAAGGGCAATGATCAGGTCCGTTTCGAACTCGGCTATTATGCGCTGGCGCCCGACATCAAGGTGATCGCGCCGTGGCGCGAATGGGATTTGACCAGCCGCACCAAGCTGATCGAATTTGCGGAGAAGCACCAGATCGAAGTCGCCAAGGACAAGCGCGGCGAAGCGCCGTTTTCAACCGACGCCAACATTCTCCACACCTCATCCGAAGGCAAGGTGCTTGAGGATCCGTGGGAGGAAGTGCCCGATTATGTCTATTCGCGGACCGCGAACCCCGAAGATGCGCCCAACACACCGGAAATCATCACAATCGATTTCGAGGGTGGCGACGGCGTCGCGCTGAACGGCGAGGGCATGTCGCCCGCCACTTTGCTCGCCAAACTCAACGATCTCGGGCGCACCCACGGCATCGGGCGGCTTGATCTGGTCGAGAATCGCTTTGTCGGCATGAAATCGCGCGGCATGTATGAAACGCCCGGCGGGACGATCTATCACCTCGCCCACCGCGGCATCGAACAGCTGACGCTCGACCGGGGGGCTGCGCATCTGAAGGACGAACTCGCGCCGCGTTATGCCGAGCTGGTCTATAACGGCTTCTGGTTCAGCCCAGAGCGTGAAATGCTGCAGGCCGCGATCGACCATAGCCAGGCCAAGGTGACGGGCACGGTACGACTGAAGCTGTACAAGGGCGGGGTCTATGTGATCGGCCGCAAATCGCCCTATTCGCTTTATTCGGAAAAGGTTGTCACCTTCGAAGACGATCAGGGCGCCTATGATCAGCGCGATGCGGCTGGCTTCATCAAGCTGAATGCGCTGCGCCTGCGTCTGCTCGGCCGCCGCGACCAGGGATAATTGGCCAAGGCGCGCTAAGCAGGCTTTAACGCCGTCGCGTTATCGCTGGGCCATGGTGCGGCAGAGATATTGGCGATCGATCGCCGGCGATGCCGCGCTGGCGATTGCTATTGCCGCGATCCTGACGATCGGCTGGTGTTGGCGCGACTGGCCGCTGCTGTCGCAACTGCATTTGCCCGATACCGATGATGTCATGCGCCTGCAGCAGATCAGGGACTGGCTCGCGGGCCAAGATTTTCGCGATCTGAGCCAGCATCGGCTGGGACCAAATGGGTTGCTGATGCACTGGTCGCGCCTGCCCGATCTGGTGCCCGGTGCCATCATTGCCCAGTTGACGCCGATGGTCGGCCAGGCGCGTGCTGAGCTGGCCGCTGTGATCCTGTGGCCAGGCCTGCTTTTTGCCGCCGCCCTGTTGCTGATCGGCCGAATCGCCCGCGCGATTGATCCGGCGATTGCCCGCACCGCCATCATCGTCGCTGCGATCAGCTATCCGGCCACGACCTTGTTCATGCCCGGCCGGATCGATCATCACGGTTTTCAGATCGTGCTGTTGCTCGTCATCGTCCGCGCGCTGCTGGCCCGGGCTGGTCATGTCAGCGGCGCGATCATTGGCCTGGCGGCCTGTGCCAGCCTGGTGATCGGGCTGGAGACCGCGCCCTTCCTGCTCGTGGCAGCAACGCTGGTCTGGCTCCTCTGGGCAACCGGGCGGGGGGGCGCGCAACTGCTGGGCTTTGGGCTGGCTTGCGGGCTGGGGCTTGGCTTTGCCAAAATCATCTTCGCACCGGATGGCTGGGCCTATCCGGCCTGTGACGGTTTTACCCGGATCGCCTGGCAGGGTGCGCAATATGCCAGCTTTGCCCCGGTAATCCTGGCCATGGCCGGACCGCTGATCCCCTCTGCGCGACACCGGATTGCCGCCAGCGGGCTGATTGGTTTGGCCGGGGCGGCGATCCTGTTTCCCGTCGCCCGAGCCTGTGTCAGCCCCTATGCCGGGGTCGATCCGCTGCTGGCGCGGCTGTGGCTGGAGAATGTCGGTGAAGCGCAGCCAATGCTGGCAGCACCGGCGCGGGTAGCACTCGGCTATGTCGGGTTGCTCGGTGCCGGACTGCTGGCAAGCCTGGCCTGCGCCTATCGTCGACCGAGTTTCCGCTGGGCAATCGTGATCAGCTTGCAGCTTGTGTCGCTGGCGCTGTGTTTCGCGCAGCTGCGCGGTGCCTATTTGGGGGCAATTCTGGCCGCCCCGTCGCTGGCGGCGATGATTGGTTTCGCCCGGGCCCGGGGGACCCTTTGGCTGGCGGGGGCGTGGGTCGGTTCAGCGGGGATGCTGTATCCGATCGCCGCGCAGGCCTTTGCCATGGGGCCATCGCCTCCCGCCCCGACTACGCCCGTCAATTTTGGCGGTGCCGGCGGCAATTGCACCAGCCCAGCAATGATGACAGCGCTCGCCCGGCTGCCAACAGGTACCGTCATCGCGCCGATAGATCTGGGGGCCTATGCGATCGCCGCCACCCGGCAACGGCTGATCGCGGCCCCCTATCATCGCAACAATGCCGGCAACGCCGCGATGTATCGTTTTTTCCTCAGTCCCGCCGCGGCGGCCCAGGGCATCGCCGCCGGTCTGGGTGCCGATTATGTCGTATTCTGCTCGGCCGGCTTCGCCGCGCTTGATCCGGCATGGCGCAGTGATCCAAATCGGCTGATCGGGCAATTGGGGCAGGGCCACCATCCCGCCTGGCTGCACCCGATTAGCCGGGGTGCCGACGCCGCCAACAGTCCAGCCCAGATCTTCAGGATCGAACGCGACTTGTCGTCGCCCCCCAAGCCGCTCTAGAGCGGCGGGATGCAGGGAGATACGGCCGACAGGCTTCATTGGTGGCAAACCCGCTGGTTTGTGGTGGCAGCGGCATTGGTGGCGGCAATCCCGTTGCTGTGGCCGGACATTCCGCCGTTGCTCGATTTGCCGGGCCATATGGGGCGATACCGGGTTCAGCTAGAACTCCAGGAGCATCAATGGCTGCGTGACTGGTATGACTTTAACTGGTCGCTGATCGGCAATCTCGGCGTTGATCTTCTGGTGATCCCGCTCGCCAAGATTTTCGGGCTTGAGCTTGCCGTCAAGCTGATCGTGCTGACCATCCCGCCGATGGTGGTCACCGGGCTGTTGTGGATCGCACGCGAGGTGCATGGCCGCATCCCGGCGACGGCGCTGTTCGCGCTGCCGCTGGCCTATAGCTTCCCCTTCCATTTCGGCTTCGTCAATTTCGCGCTGTCGATGGCGCTTGCGCTTAACGCCTTTGGGCTGTGGCTGCGGCTTGCCCGGCTTGGCCATTTGCGGTTGCGCGCGATCATCTTCGTGCCGCTCTCCTGCCTGTTATGGCTGTGCCATACATTTGGTTGGGGCGTGCTGGGCGTGCTCGCCTTTTCCGCCGAACTGATCCGCCAGCATGATCTTGGCCATCGCTGGTTCAATGCATGGCTTAGAACCTGCATCGGTTGCTTACCGCTTGCGCTGCCAATGGGGCTCATGGTGCTGTGGCGCTCCGGCGGCGGAGTCAGCGGCCAGACCGGCGACTGGTTCAATTGGCGTGCCAAGGCCGGCTGGGTGACGATGGTGCTGCGCGATCGCTGGCAAGCGTTCGACATTGCCTCAACGGCGGTAATCTATTTCATCCTGTTCAAGGGCATTCGCGATCCGAATATCGAATATTCGCGCAATCTGACGCTGTCGGCTGCGTTCCTGCTGGCCGTTTTCGTCCTGCTGCCCCGGATCGTTTTCGGCTCCGCCTATGCCGATATGCGGCTGGCCCCGTTCATGATCGCGATCGCGCTGATCGCGCTGCGCCCCAAAAAGGGCCTGTCGATTCGCGGCGCGGCCACGGTGGCGGCAGTGGGGCTGAGCTTCTTTCTGGTGCGGATCGGCGCAGGCACGGTGAGCTTTTGGTTGTATGACCAAAGCTATGATCGCCAGCTCAAGGCGCTTGATCATGTGCCCAAGGGCGCGCGGCTCGTCAGTTTCGTCGGTGAAACCTGCAATAATGAATGGTTTTTGAGCAGGCTTCAGCACTTGCCGGCAATCGCGCTTGAACGGCGGCTGGCCTATACCAATGATCAATGGTCGATGGCGGGCGCGCAGTTGATGACGACGCGCTACAAAGCAGCACGCCGTTTCGCGCATGATCCGTCACAAATCGTCACCCATGTGCAGTGCCCGCGCGAATGGTGGCGCCCGGTGACCCGCTCGCTCGCCCTGTTCCCGCGCGAGGCGTTTGATTATGTCTGGCTGATCCAGCCGCCCGCTTATGACAAAAAGCTTGAGGCGGGGCTGGTCCCGCTGTGGCGCGACGGGCGCAGCGCGGTATTCCGGGTCGATCATGCCAAGCCCGCCGTCACCCTGACGACCGAAGAGCTTACCCCGCCGCCGCCTTCTTGAACGGCGTCATGCTGCCCAGAAATTCCCGGTCGCTGGCGACAGCCTCGCGTTCATGGACCAGGAAATCGGCAACCGCCCGCCGGAAATTGACATCCGGGATGAAATGCGCCGACCAGGTCGCAACGGGCGCATAACCGCGCGCGAGCTTGTGCTCGCCTTGCGCGCCCGCTTCCACGGATTGCAGCCCGCGCGCAATCGCTGCATCGATCGCCTGATAATAGCACAGCTCGAAATGGAGAAAGGGCACGTCTTCGGTCGCGCCCCAATAGCGGCCATATAGCGTATCGGTACCGATCAGGTTGAGCGCACCGGCAATCGGTCGGCCATCGCGCTCGGCCAGAATCAGCAGCACCCGGTCCGCCATCCGCTCGCCGAGCAGCGAGAAGAAACGCCGCGTCATATAGGGCGTGCCCCATTTGCGCGCGCCGGTATCCTGATAGAAAACCCAGAATGCATCCCAATCGGCTTCGGTCAGATCGGCACCGCTGACATGGCGGATCGTCAGCCCCTCCACCGCGGCGCTGCGTTCCTTGCGGATTGCCTTGCGCTTGCGGCTGGCGAGCGCCCCCAGAAAATCGTCGAAGCAGCCATAGCCATCATTACGCCAATGAAACTGGGTACCGGCGCGGATCAGCCAGCCGGCATCCTCGAACAAGGGCAGTTGGTCAGGATTGACAAAGGTGGCGTGGGCGCTCGACAGCCCCTGCTGCACCGTCACTGCCTCAAGCGCGCCAATCAATGCCGGGCCAAGCGCGGTATCGCGCAATAACAGTCGCGGACCGGGCACCGGCGTGAACGGCACTGCGACCTGCAGCTTGGGATAATAACGCCCGCCCGCGCGCTGCCAGGCATCGGCCCAGGCGTGGTCGAAGACATATTCGCCCTGGCTGTGACCCTTGGCATAAGCGGGCGCGATCGCCGCCGGTTTGCCGTCAGCGCCGTCAATGACGATGGGGATTGATTGCCAGCCGGCGCGCGGGGAAACACTCCCCGATTCTTCGAGGATGGAGAGAAAGGCATGGGCAAGAAACGGATTGTCCGCGCCAGAACAGGCATCCCAATCGGCGGGCGCAATGCTGGCGACGCCGGGGGCGATCCGGGCAAATACCGCGACGCTCACAGCATCAAATGAATTGGACATGTATAGCGAGCTATTTCTGCTTGCATCGGCAGCCCTTTTCAAGATTAATATAATTGACGATGATAGGAAGTATTATGACATCGAAATATGAAGGAGAGGCAACTGTCACCCTATTAGACGACGGTCGAAACGTTCGCTTGGAATCTGAACTTGTTTTTATTGATGCTGATAGCTTGCGCTGGCCAGTGCCGAAAGGGGCAGTGGTCGACGGTGCATCAATCCCGAAATTGTTCTGGAGTGTCATTGGTGGGCCGTTTGAAGGTAAATATCGTAAAGCTTCTATAATTCATGATTGGTTTTGCGATCGGCGAACCCGAAGTTGGCAAGCTACACACAAAGTTTTTTATGAAGCTATGCTAGCGTCACAGGTTTTAGTCGCTCACGCGAAGATTATGTACTTTACGGTACTAAGATTCGGACCTCGATGGGATGAACGAGTTACTATAAATAACAATATCGAAAATGCCATTAACGTTGCGGCAGCCCCTGTGGTGCCTATCGTGACAGTGTCTTTCGTAGCCGTGGCCGCTCTCATGGTTGCAGGTATTACAAAAATAACGGTATCGGTGCCCAATCCGGGTGACGCCACGACTGATGACGAGAAGACCTTTGTTGTCGAATTGGTAGCCAAGCAAATTACTGACTTGAATATATCAATAATGGAGATAGAAAAACTGGCAGAGCTCAATACAGAGGCCTTAATTGCGCAATTATCTCGATAATTGAATGATCGCGTCGATTTCCACCACGGCACCCAGCGGCAGAACCGCGACGCCCACGGCGCTGCGCGCATGCTTGCCTGCCTCCCCGAACAAGGCGACCATCAATTCAGACGCGCCATTGGCAACCTTTGCCTGATCAGTGAAATCGGTTGCGCTGTTGACGAACACGCCCAGCTTCACGATCCGTTCAACGCGGTGCAGGCCACCCAGCGCTTGCTTGATCTGTGCAACCAGCATCAGGGCGCAGCGTTCGGCCGCTTTCTGGGCAAAGGCCAGATCGCGGTCTTCACCAACCCGGCCGGTCATCAGCGTCCCATTATCAAAGGGCAGCTGACCGGAGATATGCAGCAACCCGCCCACCTCAACCGTCGGCACATAGGCAGCCACAGGCGCAGCAGCAGCGGGAAGGGCGAGCCCAAGCTCGGCGAGTTTGGTGTCGATTCGGTCGGTCATGCTATCAGGCTCAACCACGCCGGAGCCCGGCGGGTCAAGCGCTGGCTGGCACGGCAGCGGCAAAGCGCGCGGCAATCCAGTCCTTTGCCAGCCGCCAGTCATCAATCCGGGCGTGCGCAGCGGGGGCAGGCGGCACATGCGGCGCAAGATCGGGCTCGGAAACCATGTGGAGCCGGTGGACGTGGGGCGCGTGCGTCGCACATGAATCGAGGTGAACCGCCAGATCGTCGACAAAAACGGTCACCGGATTGCCGAATTCGGCGACCAGTGAGGCCACCCGTGTGCCCTTGCCACCCTGATTGGTCTCGACCCGGTGGACGATGCCGAACGATTCGAGCTGAGCGGTGCGCGCGGGGCGGCAATGATCCTGCAAATTGGTCAGGATGACGATATCGGCAATCTCCGCCAGCGCCGCGATCGATTCGGCTGCATGCGGCACCAAGGTCTGCCGGCCCATTTCTGCCGGAAAGAAACCGGCGAGATAGGTCCACATCTCCTCGCGTGCGAGCGGCGTGCCATCACGCCGGGTCATGCTGGTGGCCATGTCGCCATGCGCCAGCTTGAAATCGATCGCATGCTCCTCCCCCAGCCAGGTGCCGAAATGGCGCGCCATGTGGAGGAGGACTTCGTCGCAATCAGTAATCAGCAAGGGCTTCATTGGTTTTCCAAGACTTGGCGCGCTTGGACCAGCGCGGCGGGGGTGGTGGCGAGTGCGGTGGCGCAGGCGATCAGATCAGGCTCATGCCCCTCAAGAAACCCTAGAATCGCCGCTTGCGTCGCGGGATCGCCTGCGCTGGCCCGCAATCGCTGTGGATCAAGCCCGGTCAGCGCCAGCAGCCGTTCGGCCCGATCAGGCACCGCCAGTGCCCAGCCGAGCGCCCCCAACGCCAGCACCGCTGCGTCTTCATTTGTCACAGGGCCGCGCATTGCCTATTCGCTTCGGGCTTGAGGGAAGGATCATGTGGACGTGGCAAAAAGGGTGCTGGTTGTCGAGGACAACGAACTGAACCTCAAACTTTTCTGCGATCTGTTGCGCGCGCATGAATTTGTGGCCGAAGGCGTCCGCGACGGGCGCGAGGCCGTTGCACGGGCGCGCGCTTTTCAGCCCGATCTGATCATCACTGATATCCAGCTGCCGCATGTTACCGGCTATGAGCTGATCGCGCAGATGAAAGGCGATCTCGCGCTGCGCAGCATCCCCATCATGGCGGTGACTGCTTATGCCGGGCGCGAGGATGAAGAACGGATCCGGGCGGCCGGGGCCAATGCCTATGTTTCCAAGCCAATCGCGTTGGCCGCGTTCATCGCGCAGGTGAAGGCGCTGCTTTAGGTGTTGGGCTTTAGGTGCAGGGCTTTAAGGTCAGGCATGACAAGAGCCGCAAAGGATATCCCTTGCGGCTCCAGATCCTGGCCTTGGCCGAAATGATCGATCGGCGGCTTACGCCGCCCGCCGTGTCACTTGATCTTGGCTTCCTTGAAATCGACATGCTTGCGCACGACGGGATCATATTTGCGGAAACTGAGCTTGTCGGTCTGGGTACGCGGGTTCTTCTTCGTGACATAGAAGAAGCCGGTATCGGCCGAGCTGACGAGCTTGATCTTGACGGTGGTCGGCTTTGCCATGACCTGAAATCCTGCGAGTTTGAAAAAAGCAAAAAGCGACGAACGCGTGCCCGCCGCTTGGTAAGCCGCAGCCGTTGGCCCAGCCGGGCCGCAAAGTCAAGCCAATGCCGGCCGCGCTGCACCCATGCACCACCGTTAACGCCATCTTTACCGTAAAAGGTGCAGCCTGAAATCATCAAGGCCGAAGGGGACGCCGCATGGCCCAGCACATGACCCAATCCGCGACGATAGACCCGCATGTTCAAGCCGAACTGTTCCGACGCGCCGCGTTACTCGGCGCGCGCCCAGGCCGGGCCGCGCTCGTTGCCGAGATCGACATGATTCGCCGGATCGCCCGGCAAAACGGCATGATGCCGGTCGCCAGCGTCGCCCAGATACTCGAATCAGCGCTGGCGCGGGGCGACATGGGTCCGCTGATCACGGGCTGGATCGCGCTGCTGCGTGAAGCAATCAACAGCGAACGCCAGGACCGATTCGCTGGCGAGAGCTATGTTGCGGCCTGTTCAGTCCGGCTGACCGGCTGACCTCTGAACAATGGACGCGCTGATGGCCGCTTTTGTCGGCGCGATTCTCTGCCAGGCGAGCGATCGCAGCGCCTGGCTCGCGGCCATGCTGGGCGATCGCTACCCAAAACACGGGCAAGTGATCATCGCCGCCGCACTCGCGCTTGCCATCGGCAATGGCGTTGGTGCGGCGGGCGGGATGCTGATTGCCCCAATCATGACCCCCAATGCCCGCGCGCTGCTGTTGGGCGTTGCGCTGGTATCGGCAGGCGTCGCGGCCTTGTTTCGGGTAAAGCGGCCCGCCCCCTTACGCACCGGCGCCGGGGCTTTCCTGACGGCACTGATCTGCTTGTTGGCGATCAGCATGGGGGACAAGACGCAATTCCTGACGGCCGCGCTTGCGGCGCGCGCGCCGATTCCCGCCCTGGCCGCGATTGGCGCGACGCTGGGGAGCCTGGTCGTGATCATCCCCGCCATTCTCGCCGGCGAATCACGCTATCGATCGCTGCCGCATCGCCCGGTTCGGATCACTATTGGCTTGGTGCTGATGGTCACGGGGCTGATCTTTGCGCTGGGCGCGATGCGGCTGATCTAGCCAGGCAATCACGGTGATCAGCATATTGCTTGAAGGATGATATTGCAGCGTCGCCGTCGGGACCCAATCTTTGCGTCAGCCGTTGACTTGGCATCACCTTCAGGAGGCCCGCCCATGACGACAGATTCTGCGCTGAAAACCCCAACTGATCTCAAATCAAATGCCGCCAAGACGGTCGCCGAAGCGCTGAACGGCATTCTGGCCGATAGTTTTGCGCTCTATCTCAAGACCAAGAATTTCCATTGGCATGTCTCCGGCCCGCATTTTCGCGACTATCATTTGATGCTCGACGATCAGGCGACTCAGATTTTGGGCACGACCGACGCCATTGCCGAGCGCGTCCGCAAAACCGGCAACACCACGCTGCGCTCGATTGGCGACATTGCGCGCCATCAGTCGATCAAGGACAATGACGCCGATTTCGTCGCCCCCGAAGCGATGCTCGCGGAACTGCGCGAGGATAATCTGCAGCTCGTCGCCGCCCTGCGCGACGCCAAGGACATCGTGGATGCGGCCAAGGACAATGCCACCAGCGGCATGCTGGACGACTGGACCGATCAGGCCGAGGAGCGCGCCTGGTTTCTGTTTGAGGCCAGCCGCAAGGGGTAAGCGGTCACGGAGCCGGGGTAGACGGGCGATCCGCGCGCCGGCTCGGCGGCCCCAAGCGGATCAACCAAAGATCAGGCACCGCGCCCAGCCGGAATGGCACCCGGCTGGTGCCGAGCCCGGCGGTAACGATCACGGTCCGGCCAGGTTCGCGGATCAAGCCGCAGCCATAGCGATCGCCCAGTCGTGAGACACTGACCAGCGGGCCGATGATCGGCAGCACGATCTGGCTGCAATGCGTGTGTGCCGCCAGCATCAACAGCGGCGGCTTGATCCGCGCGGCTGGGTCGGGGCTGTGCGACAGCACCAGCCTTGGCCCGGCCAGCGCCGCCATCTGACTGAGCATCCGGGCAGGCTGCGCGCGACCGGTGAAATCATCATCGAGCCCGCCAATCACCAGCGGACCGAACCGTTTAGCGCTGTTCGACAATAGGATGATCCCTGCCCGTTCCAGCGCCTGGATGACGGCCGGTGCATTGGTCCAATGATCATGATTGCCCAGCACCGCCACCGTCGCGATTCGCGGGCGCAACTGGCTGAGCGGGTCTATCAGTCGCGCGGCCGTGGTGCCGAGGGGATCCTCGGCATGGCCAGCAATAAAATCACCGGCGATCAGCACGATATCGGGTGCAAGCGCGTTGATCTGATCAACAATCGCCGTCAGTCGGCGTTCATTCATCGTCTGGTTGCCGATATGGATATCGCCGATCAGCACCACACGCAGCGGCGCGAGGTCGGCGGGCCAATCGGTGAGCGTAATCGCTGCCTGGCGCACGACTGGCAGCCGTCGGGCTTCGCCATAGGCATAAAGCAGCACGGCCCCGGCGATCAGCACCCCGACCAGCCATAGCCGGATCACGATGCGAAGCGCCGCAGACACTGGCTAGCGTTTCTTGACGAACTCAGCGCGCAGAACCAGGCCCTTGATGCCATCAAATCGGCAATCAATTTCCTGGGCATCGCCGGTTAGCCGAATCGATTTGATCAGCGTGCCGCGCTTCAATGTCTGGCCAGCGCCCTTCACGGTCAGGTCCTTGATCAGCGTTACCTGATCACCATCGGCGAGCAGATTGCCGACTGCATCGCGCACTTCCATCGGGCCTTCGGCCGCAGCGTTGATCGCGGCGGCCTCAGCGGCATTGATCCATTCGCCGCTGGCTTCGTCAAAGACATAGCTGTCCTCATCCGCGCTGTTCATCGTCCCGGTCAGCTCTTTGGCGCCGTCGACAGCGCGCCCTTGGTTGACGGGTTGGAAGCGTTCGCCTTTTTGGGTTTTTCCGCCTTGGGTTTGCGGACTTCCTTGGACGATTTCTTTTGAGACTTGGCCATGGATATGGGTCCCTTCGTGCCGGCCTGATGCCAGCGGCACGACCAACCTAGGCCAGTGACAACGCTTTAGCCCGCAAAATCGGCAATAGTCGCCAATCCCGACGTGGATTGGTGGGTATTCTGCTCAGCATCAACTTATCACCGCCAGAGTCGTCAGCGCATGTTGCGCCAGGATCAAGACTGTCGTCATCAGAAAGGCGAGGACGGCGACGATCATCGTCCGCAGGGGTGTCATCATCATTCTCGAATTCAAGCAGGGGGTGGTTTGGTGCCGATCAGGCGATCGGCACCATGGGCACAGCTGCGCTGACCATCACGGTCGCGAAAACAAAAGCACCGGCAGCCGACATTACGACCCGCGACAGATTTTCAAAACGGAACATCATTTTTCTCCCTTTATCGCCTCGGTCGGACCATCCAACCGGCGATGCCAAAGCCTTTGCAGGGAGCGTGCCAAACTGAAAATTTGGCGGTATTCAGCGGTTATTCACCAAAGAGTGGCCGCGCCGTAGTAAAATACGCCAGATTTTTTGGTTTAGGTCACCATTATTTGGGAAAATTTTTCAGGGAAGCGAGCCTCAGCCCATTTTCAGCTGGTTCCGCCCATCGGCCTTGGCCGTATAAAGCAAGCGATCGGCGCGGACGAACGCTTCGCCAACCTCTTCCCCGGGCCCAGCGGCCGTCAGCCCGGCAGAGAAGGTGACTTCGCCTAGCGGCTCATCCGATTCGCGCAGGCGATAGCGCTTCTTGGCGACGAGCGCGCGCGCGCCTTCAAGCAGATCGCTCGCGACAGCCACGTCAACGCCTGAAAACAGCACGACAAATTCCTCGCCGCCATAGCGCGCGACCATATGCCCGTCACACTCCGATGCCAAAACATCAGCAATCGCCTTCAGCACGCGATCGCCAACGGCATGGCCAAAACTGTCATTGACGAGCTTGAACCGATCAATATCGCACACGGCCAGACACATCGCGTCGCCCTTGGCGAGATGCTCGGCATAGCATTCCTCAAAGGCGCGCCGATTGGGCAGGTCGGTCAGGGGATCGCGCCTGGCATTGTCGCGCGCCTCTTCGAGCTTGGCGCGCAGATCCGTCGCTTCGCGCGTCGCGGCTTCGAGCTGACTTTCGGCGGACTGGACTCGGTCGAGCATCGCGGTCGTAATCCGCATCACTGCTTCTGACGCACCTGCGCCAGATGATTCGCGAATGGCATCGGCCTTTGCGGCAAGATCACGCCCGAAATCGCGCGTTTCGGAACGCATTGCCATCACCAGATCCTGAAAGCCTTCGACCTGCATCTGGGTTTGCGCAACCAGCCCTTCGCCGGCTTTGCGATCAGCCTCTGCGACCGGCGTGATCGGCGCGTTGCCGACATCGCCGCCCAGCGCCAAAATATCGCGCTTGGTCAGCCGCACACCGCCATCGGTGAGCGCTGCAACCGCCTTGGCAAGCGGGCCAACGGGATCAATCATCACCCGATAGGCAAAGGCATAGTTCACCGGATCAGGGCCCAGCCGATTATCGCTTAGAAAAACGCCGATTCGTTGAAAAATCGTCCGAGTCGCTTCCTCACGATCAAGCTGCTGCCCGCCATCAATGCTCTTTAACGCCCTGTCGACCATCGTCCCCATTTCCGCCAAGTGTTTGATCAAACGCCCGGATACCCTCTGGAGCCGTTGTCTTAGCCAACAACACCTAAAATAAGGTGACCGTCAGCCAGGCATTTTCGGGATCAAGGGGCGGTGGCGCGATAGCGTTTGACGGCATCCAGCGTGTTGCGGACGTGATCGGCATAGCTCATGTCGTTATGGGCATAGTAAATTATGCCTTCTGGGGTAATCACATAGCTGGTTCTGGTCGTGATAGCGCGCGGTTGACCATCGCGTCCGATCATCGTCCGCCCCAGGGCAACATCATATCCTGCAATCACTTGGGCCCCAGCGCTGGCAACCTGAAATTTGCCGGCGCAATCCTTGGCTGAAAAATCGGCAAGCACATCAACCGGATCGGCCGACATGCCAATCACCGTTGCCCCGGCCTTGGTAAAGGCAGGGATCGCTTCTGCAAAGGCGCGCGCTTCTGCGCTGCAGCCGGGGGTGAATGCCGCCGGGAAAAAATAGAGCACAACCGGCCCCTTTTTCAGCGCCGCTTTGAGATTGACGGTCGAAATCTTGCCCGCCGTCGCGCCGCGGGTGGTGAAATCGGGCGCCTTTGCCCCTGGGGCCAGCGCCGCCATGGCAGGGGTAGCAATCGCGATGGCCAGGCCAGCAACCACAGCGCAGGCGAACAGGGTGGGTGAGCGCTTCATCGTGATCTCCAAATCGAAACAGGCAGTGTTCATGGGAGCAGGCTAGGCGTAACCATCGCCGCAGCACAATACCGGCGTGCTACCGGGTGAAGGCCAGGCCGATCCGGGCATGCGTATCGACGCGGTTAAAGTCAGTAAGCGCCTCGCCATAGCCGTGAAAAGCCTGACCAAAGAGATAGATCCCGACATCGCCGACGCCGAACCGCTTGACCGGATAGGAGGCGAACAATTCGACCGATCCAAGCCGCGTCACCGGGTTACCGCGCGCCAACACCGCCAGCTTGATCCCGTCGCGCTGCTCAACCGACACCCCAAGCGCGCCATAGCCGTAAAAGCGTTCAATCATATCGGCCTGGCCCTGGTTACCGACGTAGAACCAGCCCTGCGGCGTGATATCGAGCCGCCAATCGCGCCCCAGCGCGACGCTCTGATTGGCGCGCAAATAGAATCGATTAATATCAACCGAATTGGTCACCCCGCCACCGTTGGAATCGTGCCGATAGCCAATCGCCAGCCGCGTGCTGTCGCCAACCGGCACATCGATAAAGGCTTCAGGACTATAAGTGGTCGCCCGAATTGGCCCGGATGGCTGGTTGAGCGCCCAGAAGATCGTCTGGGTATAGGCAACCTTGATATAAGATGCCGGCCCGGTGCTGGCGAAGGGCTGGAGCGCAAAGCTCAGCTGCACCTTGGCACCGGCATCGCCCGATCCGATCACGCCATAGGTCGGTTCGAACGGGCTGAATCGCGCCAGAAAGCCGCTTGCCGTACCCCGCGCGCTGGTCGTGACATCCTCCCCCTGGGTCGAAGTGGGGGTTGATGCCTGGGCGATGACACTCCGGGGGGCGGCTGGCCGCGCAACCGGCGCCAGCCGATAGCGGAGCCGCGCAAAACCGCCCGGCGCAACCGGTGCGGTATCGGCGGTCGACCGGATCAGTTCGATCGTCAGCGTCGTGCCATCGCGCGCGATGGTCTGAATGGTCGCCGGAGCCTCGACTTCGGCGGGCAGCGTGCCCTCATTGATTAGGAACACATCAACGCCACTCAGCGCGCTCGCGGCTGAGGCAGGTGGTTCGACCAACGGTCGCAGTTGCGCAAAGGCGGGGCTGCTGGCCGCGATCAGCGGCAGCGCAAGGAAGGAATATCGCATCAGCACCTTTCCTGTCAGTCGATTGTGACAAAATGGAGTCGCTATTCGCGCTGGTCCCCGCCCAGCCAGCGCGATACTAGCAGAGGATGCGCGTCACCCCAGCCGATATCGCCCTAGCCGAACGCCTCGCCGATGCCGCCGGGGCAGCGATCCGCCCCTATTTCCGTCGCCCGCACGGGCTGGAGACCAAGGCGGATCATTCACCCGTCACCTTGGCCGATCGCGAAGCGGAAGCGGCGATGCGTACGCTGATTGAACAGGCATTTCCCGATGACGCGATTATCGGCGAGGAATATGGCACCAAACACGGCAGCAGCGGCCGCGCCTGGGTGCTCGACCCGGTCGACGGCACCCGCGCCTTTGTTTCCGGCAGGCCGATTTTTGGTACCTTGATTGGCCTGATGATTGAAGGCTGGCCGATGCTGGGCATCATCGATCAGCCGATCTTGAAAGAACGCTGGCTTGGCGTCATCGGGCAACCGACCTTGTTCAATGGCACGCCGACTCGAACGCGCCTTTGCCCGGCGCTTGAAGGTGCTGCGCTTGCCACCACCAGCCCGCATGCTTTTGACGATCATCAGGCTGATCATTTCGTGGCGCTTGCCCGTGCCGCCGCCGGGGGCAAGATGCGGCAGGGGCCGATCTATGGTGGTGATTGCTATAATTATGGCTGCCTTGCCTCGGGACAGCTCGATATCGTTGTCGAAGCGGGCCTGAAAATCCACGATTTCGTCGCGTTGGTCCCCGTTGTCGAGGGCGCGGGCGGGCGGATGTGCGATTGGGCCGGCGATCCGCTGACCGCCGACAGCACGGGCGAGGTCATCGCCGCCGGCGATCCAGCGCGAATCGAGGAAATCGTCGAGACGCTTGGCTGTCACGGGCATTGAGTCGATATCAGCCAAAGCGATAGAGCCGCCTGCCCGGTTGCAAAGCCTGAACGCTTGCTCTATGCGCCCGCCTTTCCGCGAGTAAGAGGAACTGCCCGGCCGGTATGGGCTGCCGTGGCCGTTCATAAATCGTCGCGCAAACAAGGAGACGAAAATGCCCAAACTCAAGACCAAGAGCGGCGTCAAAAAACGCTTCAAGCTCACGGCGACCGGGAAGCTGAAACATGGTGTCGCAGGCAAGCGCCACCGGCTGATCAGCCATAACGGCAAATATATTCGCCAGAACCGCGGCACCAAGGTCCTGTCAAAGGCCGACACCGCAACCGTGAAGGCCTGGGCGCCTTACGGTCTCGGTTAAGCTAGGAGATATAGGAAATGGCACGCGTCAAACGGGGTGTAACCACCCGCGCCAAACATAAGCGGATCTTGGAATCAGCGAAGGGCTATTATGGCCGTCGCAAGAACACGATCCGCATCGCCCGCCAGGCCGTCGAAAAGGCCGGGCAATATGCCTATCGTGATCGCAAGGTGAAGAAGCGCTCGTTCCGGGCGCTCTGGATTCAGCGCATCAACGCCGCCGTCCGCATGGAAGGCCTCACCTATGGCCAGTTCATGCACGGCCTGAAGCTGGCTGGTGTCGAACTCGACCGGAAGGTCCTGGCCGATATCGCCATGCACGAAGGCGCAGCGTTTAGCGGCATCATCGCTCAGGCGAAGGCGGCCCTGCCCCAGGCCGCCTGAGCGGACTGAGCAGCACGCCGATAAGGGGCGCGGGTGGATTGCCACCCGCGCCCTTTTCGTTATCGGACGCAGGCGAATGACGGACGGGAATGCAATGACCACCGAGCTAGACCAGATGCAGACCGACATGCTTGCCGCGATCGATGCCGCGAGCGGGCTCGACGCACTTGATGCGGTGCGGGTGCAGGCCCTGGGCAAAACGGGGGTGATCACCACCCTGCTCAAGTCGCTTGGCGCGATGACACCTGAGGAGCGCCAGGCGAAGGGGCCGGCAATTCACGGCCTGCGGGAGGCGATCACGGCCGGAATCGCGACCCGAAAGGCAGCGCTGGAACGCGCCGACCTCGACGCGCGGCTGGCGCGCGAGACGATCGACATGACGCTGCCTGCTGAGCCTGCACTGGTCGGCAGTATCCACCCGGTTAGCCAGGTAATGGACGAGCTGGCGGAGATTTTCGCCGATCTGGGTTTCGCAGTCGCAACGGGGCCGGAGATCGAGGACGATTGGCACAACTTCACTGCGCTCAACATTCCCGAGACCCACCCGGCGCGGGCGATGCACGATACCTTCTACTGCGAGGGACCGAGCACGGCCCGCGACGGGCAAAGCCCGTCGTCGGACGGCGAGCTTGGCTCGCCGCCGTCCGCGCTCGGTTCCTCGCGGATGGTGCTACGCACGCACACCAGCCCCGTTCAAATCCGCACGATGATGACCCAGCAACCGCCGATTCGCATCATCGCGCCGGGCCGCACCTACCGGTCAGACAGCGATGCGACGCACACGCCAATGTTCCATCAGGTCGAAGGACTGGTGATCGACAAGGGCATCACGCTTGGCCATCTGAAATGGACGCTCGAGACCTTCCTCAAGGCGTTTTTCGAGCGCGACGATGTCGTGCTGCGCCTGCGCCCGAGCTATTTTCCCTTCACAGAGCCATCGGCGGAAGTCGATGTCGGCTTCACCGTGCAGAACGGCAAGCGCGTGATCGGCGGCGGCGGCGATACGGAGAATGGCGGCTGGATGGAAGTGCTCGGCAGCGGCATGGTCCATCCCAAAGTGATCGCCGCCTGCGGGCTTGATCCCGACGAATGGCAGGGCTTTGCGTTCGGCTGCGGGATCGATCGGCTGGCGATGCTGAAATATGGCATGGACGATCTGCGCCCGTTCTTCGACGGGGATCTACGCTGGATGAAGCATTATGGCTTCTCCTGTCTCGACGTACCCACCTTGTCCGCGGGAGTCGGCGCATGAAGTTCACGCTGAGCTGGCTCAAGGAACATCTTGAGACGACCGCAAGCCTCGACGAGATCGTCCTGGCCCTCACCCGCATTGGGCTTGAAGTTGAGGGCGTCGAGAATCCCGGCGAAAAGCTGGCCGCGTTCCGCGTGGCCAAGGTGCTTTCTGCCGAACGCCACCCGCAGGCGGACAAGCTGCAAGTGCTGTCGGTCGATTCCGGTGACGGGCCGATGCAGGTCGTCTGCGGCGCGCCCAATGCCCGCGCTGGGCTGGTCGGCGTGTTCGGTGCACCCGGTGCCACTGTTCCTGCTAACGGCATGGTGCTGAAGGTGGCGGAAATCAGGGGCGTCGTGTCGAATGGCATGATGTGCTCGACGCGCGAACTGGAACTGGGCGATGATCATGACGGCATCATCGAGCTGCCCGACGACGCACCGGTCGGCACCGCCTATCCCGATTATGCTGGGCTGACCGATCCCGTCATTGACGTTTCGGTGACGCCCAATAAGCAGGATTGCATGGGCGTGCGCGGGATTGCGCGCGATCTGGCGGCGGGCGGCATGGGCACGCTGCGCCCGCTTGCCGATGTCTATCGCATGGCGGCGGCCGCAGTCGCGGGCGAAGGCCCCGGCCCCGATGTGCGGACTGAGGACCCCGATGGCTGCCCTGCCTTTTATGCCCAGACGGTGGCGGGCGTCACCAATGGCGCATCGCCGCCCTGGATGCAGCAAAAGCTGAAGGCAATCGGGCAAAAGCCGATTTCGGTGCTGGTCGACATCACCAATTTCGTGATGTTCGATCTCGGGCGACCGCTGCACGTTTACGATCAGGCCAAGCTGGTCGGCGGGCTGGTCGCGCGGAAAGCGCGCAGCGGCGAGAGCGTGGTCGCGCTCAACGGCAAGACCTATGCGCTCGACGCGACGATGACCGTCATCGCCGATGACGAGAAGGTGCATGACATTGGCGGCATCATGGGCGGCGAGGAAACCGGCGTTGCCGAGACGACGACCAATGTGCTGATCGAATGCGCTTATTTCGACCCTGAAAGCATCGCCCGGACGGGGCAGAAATTGCTGCTGACCAGCGACGCACGCACCCGCTTCGAGCGCGGGGTCGATCCGGCGTTCCTTGATGAAGGGCTAGCGATCGCGACCTGGCTAGTGCTTGAGCATTGCGGCGGCACGGCGAGCGGCGTGACGCGCGCCGGCATGCCCCCATTGGGTGAACGCACGATCAGCTATGATCCCGGCCGTGCCGAGACGCTGGGCGGGCTGGCGATCGATCCGGTACGGCAGCGCGCGATCCTGGAAAGCCTGGGCTTTGGCGTGACCGACAGCTGGCAGGTCACGCCGCCGAGCTGGCGCCGCGATGTCGATGGATCAGCCGATCTGGTCGAGGAAGTCATCCGCATCGAAGGTATCGACAAGGTGCCATCAACCCCGCTGCCGCGTGCGGCGGGCGTTGCCAGGCCAACCGCGACGCCCGAGCAAAAGCTCGAACGCCGGGTCCGTCGTGCCGCCGCCGCGCGCGGGCTGAACGAAGCAATCACCTGGAGCTTTTTGTCCGACGCGCAAGTGGCCCCGTTCCGCAGCGCTGGCAATTTCGAATGGCGGGTTGCCAACCCGATCAGCGAGGATTTGAAGGTCATGCGGCCCTCGCTCCTCCCCGGCCTTCTGGCGGCGACCGAGCGCAACCTGAAGCGCGGCGCCACCAGCGTGCGGCTGTTTGAAGTTGGTCGCCGCTATCTGGCCGATGCCGAACGCGCCACGATCGGCGTCGTGCTGGCGGGCGACAAGCGCGCGCGTGGCTGGCAAAGCGGCAAGGCGGTGGCGTTCGACGCGTTCGATGCCAAGGCCGAAGCCCTCGCGCTGCTCGCCGAAGCGGGCGCACCCGTCGACAACCTCCAGGTGTTCGGCGAAGCGGGCGAGACATGGCATCCGGGGCAATCGGGCACGTTACGGCTGGGGCCAAAAACGGTGCTGGCCAGCTTTGGCATGCTGCACCCGCTGACCCTCAAAGCATTCGACCTTGATGGCCCGGTCGCCGCCGTTGAGCTCTATCTTGACGCCATCCCGGCCAGGCGATCGGCCAAGGGCGAGGGCGGCTTTATGCGCCCGGCCTATGCCCCGCCCGCGCTGCAATCGGTCACGCGCGACTTCGCGTTCCTGGTGTCCGACACACTTGCCGCCGATGCCCTGGTGCGCGCCGTCAAGGGTGCGGACAAGGCAGCAATTACGGCGGCGCGGCTGTTCGACGTGTTCACCGGCACCGGCGTTGAGCCCGGCATGAAAAGCCTAGCCATTGAAATCACGCTGCAACCGGGCGACAAGAGCTTCACCGATGCGGACCTGAAAATCGTCAATGACAAGGTGGTGGCGGCCGCAGCCAAGCTGGGAGCGATGTTGCGCGGCTGACCAACGGTGAAGCGGAGATGCAGGATGGATATAGTGCGACGGATGTTCGAAAAAAAGCGTCCGCCAGCGCCGAAGGACCTGCCGCATTTCATCTACATCATGCTGCCCGGGGCCATCGGACCAACAGAGCGCTGTGATCAATATGGCGATCCGATCGACGCAGAACTCCAGCTCACTGGGTTGGGGTGCGTGTCGGGCGGGGGGACAGCGACCGGGCCAGAAGATGCGGATGGCATCGAAAAAATCTATGGATGCGGGGTCGATGTCGACACCCATGATCTGAACGGCGCGCGGACGCTGCTGCGCCAGCATCTGCCAAGCCTGGGATGTCCCATTGGCACCGAGCTTCAGTATCAGGTGGACGGCGTCCACCGGCACGACCTGTTCGACGGCAGCCACTGGGCACTTGATCTGCCGATAACCGTGGTGGATCAGCGCGATGATGACTGAGACAAGAGACAAAGCACCTTTCGTGCAGCTTTCGAACGGTACCCTGTCGGCATCGATCAACCCGTTCGGCGCCGAACTTTCTTCGCTGCGCGATGCCGATGGCCGCGAGTTGATGACCAATGCCGACCCGGCTTTTTGGCGGGGGCGCGCGCCGATCCTGTTTCCCATCGTTGGGCGACTGAATGACGATGTGCTGTGGCTGGACGGCGACTCCTATCGGATGGAGAAACATGGTTTTGCCCGGCGATCAATGTTCGATCCCGTCGATGTGACCGGCACCACCGCCTCCTTTAGGATGACGGATAATGTCGAGACTTACGCCCAGTTTCCGTTTCATTTCCTGCTGGAGATCAGCTTTGCGATCGCGGACGCGACGCTGGTGATAACCGCGACGATCGGCAATAGCGGCGATACGCCCATGCCGTTCAGCTTTGGCTGGCATCCGGCCTTTGCCTGGCCGCTGCCCTATGGCCACCCGCGTGGCGATCACCGCATCCTCTTTGAAACCGAAGAACCCGATATGCTGAAAGGCCTGAGCCCAGAGGGCCTGATCGCCGAGGATCGCCCCACCCCGGTCGATGGCAAAATGCTTCGCCTCGCCGATGCGCTGTTCGAACGTGACGCGCTGATTTGGAACCCGATTCACTCCCGGCAGCTCTGCTATGGCGCAAACACTGGCCCGCAGCTCGACATTGCCTTTCCCGATACCCCCCGGCTGGGCATCTGGACCAGGCCCGGCGCGCACTATATTTGCATTGAGCCTTGGCAAGGCATCGCGGATCCGGTTGGCTATCAGGGCGATTTCTGTGACAAGCCCGGGGTGATGATGCTTGCCCCCGCAGCGCAGCATCGGATCGAAATGCGCGTGACCGTTTCGGGATAGCGATTCCCGATATGGTTAACGAGAATGCTTGCCATCCCCCCCAAGCGCGATAGGTTCCGCGCGAAGGGAAGCGCGTATGGCCGATAGCGAATCGGGAAATGCCTGCGCGGCCTTTACCGAATCCGAACTCGCAGAGCTGATGAAGATCGCCGAAATCCATGAGGATGCCGGCGGTGGTTTGCTGTTGCTTGCCGCCAAGGCAGGCGAAGGCGCGGACAAGCTGATCGATTGGCTGCCGGATAATTTTGAGGACAAGCTGCAGGGCGTGGTCGATCTGGCGCTGCGCCAGTCCTACGCCATTGCCTTTTCAACCCATGGCCGCCGCCAGAAGCGCGGCCGGAAGAGACTGAATCGGGAGGGGTTTCATCGTTTTCTGGCGGGCGTTGCCGGGGCGATTGGCGGTGCCGGGGGTATTGCCACGACGCTCGCTGATCTGGCCTTCACCACCACGCTCGTGCTGCGATCGATTCAGGAAATCGCCATCAGCTATGGCGAGGATCTCGATGATCCGGATGTGCGCGCCCACTGCATCGCGGTGTTCGGGACGGGCGGGCCGCTGGTCGATGACGACAGCCTTGATACAGCCTTATGGGCCGGCCGAATCGCGCTGAGCCACCAATCGGTATCGGCAACGATTCGCGCGGTCGTGCCGCAACTCGGCAAGACGCTGAGCGAAGGCCTGTTGACGCGGGCCGCGCCATTGGTGGGGGCGGTGGCCGGGGCAGCGATCAACAGCGCGTTCATGGGCTATTATCAGCGCATGGCGCATGTGAATTTCCGCCTGCGCCAGCTTTCCAGTGACCACACGCCGAAGGAGATCCTAGCCTGTTTCGCGCGGGTCGTTGAGCTGGAGCGCGAGCGGCGCAAGCAGAAGAACAGAAAGAAGCGATAACACGCCGCCGCCCGATGCGGCCCACGACGAATCAGCGCTGGCTTGGGCGGGCTCTCGACTTGCACGCGTCGCCCGCGTAGTCGCGCGCGATGACCCAGTTGAACGACCGCCGCACCTTTGCGATCATTTCCCACCCCGATGCCGGCAAGACCACGCTGACCGAGAAGCTGCTTTATTTCGGCGGCGCGATCCATCTGGCGGGCGAAGTGAAGGCGCGCGGGGCGAACCGGCGTGCACGATCCGACTGGATGAAGATCGAACAGCAGCGCGGCATCTCGGTCACCTCGTCGGTGATGACGTTTGAGAAGGACGGCATCACCTTCAACCTGCTCGACACACCGGGGCATGAGGATTTCTCCGAAGATACCTATCGCACGCTGACCGCCGTCGATTCGGCGGTGATGGTGATCGATGCCGCGCGCGGGATCGAGGCGCAGACGCGCAAATTGTTCGAAGTGTGCCGGTTGCGATCGGTGCCGATCATCACCTTCGTCAACAAGGTCGATCGCGAGGGGCGCGATGCCTTTGACCTGCTCGACGAGATTGCCGAAATGCTGGCGCTTGATGTCACACCCATGAGCTGGCCAGTCGGCATGGGCGGTGAGTTTGAGGGGATTTATGATCTCCAGGCCAACCGCCTCATGCAGCCAGAGGGCGGCAGCCGCGAATTTCTGGGCAAGGCGGCAGACTTTACCGGGCTTGATGACCCCGCGCTGGCGGCTGTGCTGTCGCCGGTCGGCCTCGCCAAACTGCGCGACGATGCCGAGCTGGCACTGGGCGGCTATGGCAGCTTCGATGCCGAGGCTTACCGCGCCGGTGACCAGACTCCGGTCTATTTCGGATCAGCGCTGAAGGATTTCGGCGTCGGCGAGTTGATCAATGCGCTTGCTCGCCACGCGCCCGGCCCACGCCCGCAACCCGCCGAGCCCGCCCCGGTTTCACCCGACCGCGCCGATGTCACCGGCTTCGTCTTCAAGGTGCAGGCGAACATGGACCCGCAACACCGTGACCGTATCGCCTTCATGCGGCTCTGCTCGGGCACCTTCAAACGCGGCATGAAGCTAACCCCAACGGGGCACGGCAAGCCGATCGCCATTCATTCGCCGATCCTGTTCTTCGCGCAAAACCGTGAACTGGCCGATGAAGCGTTTCCCGGCGACATCATCGGCATTCCCAATCACGGGACGCTGCGGGTGGGCGATACGCTCAGCGAACGCGCCGATGTGCGCTTCACCGGACTGCCCAATTTCGCGCCGGAAATCCTGCGCCGGGTGGCGCTAAAGGATCCGACCAAGACCAAGCAGCTGCGCAAGGCGCTCGACGACATGGCCGAAGAAGGGGTGACGCAGGTTTTCTACCCCGACATTGGCAGCAACTGGATCATCGGCGTGGTTGGCCAGCTGCAGCTCGAAGTGCTGCTGTCGCGGCTGGAGGCGGAGTATAAAGTCGATGCCGGGCTGGAAATGGCGCCATTCGAAACCGCGCGCTGGATTTCAGCCGAGGAGCCAGCCGACCTGAAGCACTTCATCGACCTCAATCGCGGCGCGATGGCCAAGGATCGCGACGGCAATCCCGTGTTCATGGCCAAGAGCAATTGGGAGGTCGGCTATATCGTCGATCGCTATCCCAAAGTGAAATTCGCCGCCACGCGCGAGCGGTGATCGCGGTGCGGCATCAGCCGCACCGCGATCAATCGATCAGAACTTCACTTGCGCGGTCAGCGTCACCTGGCGCGGGTTGCCATAATAGGCCGTCAGCACGCCGTCTGCGCCCAAGGTTGAGATGAAGTTGCCCGCAGCGTTGCGATTAAACACGCCGGTATCGGCATTCTGGCTCAGGAAGTTATAGCCAGCGGCGATGTAGCGTTTGTCGAACAGATTGCGACCATGCAGCCCGACCGAGAAGGTCTTGTTGATCGTCCATACCGCATTGGCATCGAACAGCGCGAAGCCGGGCTGATCAAGCATCGCGGTGGGAATTTCGAACTGCTGCGAATCGCCGCGATAAGAAACAGTCGCGCCGAGATTGAGCGACCCATCGTTGATGGGCACGTCATAGCCAAGCGTGGCGCTGGCCGTCCAATCCGGCGTGTTCTGCACCGCGCGCCGATTGGCAACCTGAAGGCCGCGCGAATCGATATAGGATTTATATTTGGCGTCGAGATAGCCGACCGTCCAGGCCAGGTTCACTCGGCCGCCAGGCGTGCCAAAATTCTTGGCAAGCAGGGCGTTGCCTTCAAATTCAATGCCCCGAATCTGCGCCAAGCCGGCATTGGTGGTGATCCCGGCAAAGGTCTGGATCCCGCCAACGACAATACCAACCGAACCCGGAATCTGCACATTGCGATAATCGGAATGGAAGGCCGAAAAAGCGATGTTCAGCCGACGATCGAACAGCGACGCCTTATACCCGATTTCATAGGTACGCACGTCTTCGGGATCGAACGACAGGAAGTTGAAGATGTCGTCCTGGTCACCCAGTGCACCACCCCGGCCATTGCCATTGAGATCGGGCGCCGCCGTGCCAACACCGCGCGGATCGAAGCCACCGCCCTTGAAGCCCTCGGCATAGCTCGCATAGAGCGTGTTATTGGCATTGGGCTTGAAACTCACCGAGACGCGCGGCGTGAACTGTTTGAAGTTCAGCGTGCCCCGGAAATCGGTCTGCCGCACGATCGGGTTGGTGGTGCCGCCGAAAAAGGGCGACGCGCCAAGAAAGACGTTGCGCTGAATCTGCGACCGGCGATTGTCCCAGGTATACCGACCGCCCGCCGAGACGCTGAACATGTCGTTCAGATCATAGGTAAAGTCGCCAAAGACCGCCACAGTATCGGTGCGGACATTGCCAAAGGTGAGCGCGGTGACGGTGCCGGGAAGGCGGACATCAAAGACCGTCCGCGATCCGGCATCGAGATAATAAGCGCCGATCAGGCCGTTGAACCCGCCGGTTTCGACCAGGAACTGGATTTCCTGGCTGAACTGATTGTTGTTGTAAAAAGCGGGCACATCAACGTCGACGGCGGGCAGCGCATCGAAATCGATCGGCGTTGCGCTATCATCCTGGCGATAGGAGGTGATGCTGCGGAAGGTCAGCCAATCCGCAGGATGCACCTCACCAAAGCCAGTAATGCCCCAGGCGACGACATCCTGGCGGGGGCTGTTGAGACCACCCCGGGTGTCAAACACATTGGCAAGCACCGGAATGCGCGACACAAGGCCGGGAATCAGCCGGTGGCCGCCGCGCGCATTGGTGCGATCATGCGTGTAATCGCCCGTCACCCGGAAAAAGGCGTCGCTGCTTGGCTCGATCTCGATCGTCCCGCGACCGGCCCAGATGTCCTTGTTGTAATTCTCTTCGCCGGTCGTCAGGTTCGTGCCGAAGCCATCGCGGCTCAGGCGCGCGATCGCACCGCCAAGCTTCACCTTGCCATCCCAAAGCGGCACGCTGCCGCTGGCAACGCCGTCTGCCTGATTATAGCTGCCATAGGAGCCGCGCAGCGTCAGGCTGGGCACATCGGCCAGGCGCTTGGTGACATATTTGATCGCGCCGCCAATCGTGTTGCGGCCATAGAGCGTGCCCTGCGGCCCGCGCAGCACTTCGATCCGCTCGACGTCGTAGATGTCGAGCACGGCTGCCTGCGGGCGGTTGAGATAGACATCGTCAAGATAGATGCCAACGCCGGCTTCGAACCCGGCGACCGGATCCTGCTGGCCAACACCACGGATAAAGGCGGTGAGCGTCGAGCTGGTGCCACGCGAAACTTCGAGCGTCACGTTGGGGGTGTAGTTGCCAATATCGGTAATGTCGGCAGCACCCGACTGGTTGAGCTGTGCCCCGGAAAACGCAGTGATCGCGATCGGCACGTCGATTGCGCTTTCTTCGCGGCGACGGGCAGTGACGAGGATTTCACCATCGTCCTCCGCTGGGCGATCGGCCTGGGTTGCGCTCGGTGCGCTTTGGGCAAGAACCGGCGTCGCACTCAGCGCGCCAAGGGCAACGCCAAGCTGCAACAGGCTGCGGACGGATAAAGGATGACGTGACATGTTGATATTCTCCCCTCCAAAGTGGCGTGCACCTCTGATGGGTTGAACGCCGTTGGTAGACGCTATACTGAAACCTGAACCATGATTCAACTTGGGACTTGAGGGGAGCAAATGAATGGCCGGTGAGCGTGCCGCATCTGCAACACTATCCGCCGCCAGCGCAGGCAAGGCACCGCGCACCGACCGTGGCCGCCGGACGCTCCGCGCGATTCTGGACGCTGCTGCAATCGAGTTTGGCGAGCGCGGATTTCACGACACGTCAATCAGCGGAATCACCCGCCGGGCCGGGGTCGCGCTGGGCAGTTTCTACACCTATTTCGACAGCAAGGACGCGGTGTTTCGCGCGCTGGTGCGCGATATGTCAGATCAGGTCCGCGATTATGTGACGCCCCATATCCGCGCTGCGCCCAATCAGATCGCCGCCGAACGCGCCGGGTTGGTGAGCTTTATCGATTTCGTGCGTGGCCATAAGGAAATTTATCGCATCATCGACGAAGCAGAATTTGTCGATCCCGCCAGTTTTCGTGACCATTACCAGATCACGGCCGATCGAATCAGCCAGCGGCTGGAGGCGGCGGCAGCACGCGGCGAAGTGCGTGGCGACGCGCCCGAAGTGCTTGCCTGGGCGATCATGGGCATGAACGTGTTTCTGGGCCTGCGCTTTGGCGTTTGGGGCAATGAACGCAGTGCGGAAGCCGTCGCCGATGTGATCGCTGGGCTGCTCGCCCATGGCATCGCCCTACGCTGAGCCGGATGCGGCGAAAGAAGGAGCGGCGATTTCGCCAGCGCTATCCTGCAGCCGCCACTGCAACGGCAGGCGCTGACCGCCCAACGCGCAACGTCGCCAGCGCCGCTATCAGCATCATCGCCCCACCCAACATGATGACATGGCGCGGATCGCCGCCAAGCAAGGGTGTGTAGAAAAACGGCAATGTCAGGCTTTCGACCAGCATCGGTATGACGATGAACATGTTGAAAATGCCCATGTAAATGCCCGTCCGTTCTGGCGGAATGCAATCGGCCAGCATCACATAGGGTGTCCCCATCAGGCTGGCCCAACCCAGGCCGATCCCCAGCATGGGCAGATAGCACCAGGCTTCGTTAGTGATCGTCGGCAGGACCAGCATCGCAAAGCCTGCCGCCGTCATGCAGGCCGCGTGGACCGGACCCGCACCAAGCTTACGCGTGAGCGGCACCAGCATCAGGGCAGCCGCAAAGGCTATCGCGTTGTAGAATCCGCCAAGCCGGCTGTTGATCAGCGTGGCATCGCGCACCGCCGCTGCTGTCCCGCTTTCGAAAAAGGCGCGGGCGAGGGACAGGACGGCATATTGCCAATAGCAAAACATCCCGAACCACTGGCAAAACATCGCCACTGCCAGCCGACGCATTGGCTGCGGCATATCGCGCACCGCCTCTGCAAAGTCGCGCCAGGTGGTCGCGATCGACATCGGCCGGTCTCGCATTTGCGCCAGTTGCGGCGGCGTCAGCGGCAATTCGGGGACGCGCCACACCGACCATAGGATCGTGCTGAGCGACAGCACCGCGCCAATCGCAAAGGCCAGCTTGGTGACATCGGGGATACCGTGCGAATCGACCGCATCGGCGTTCATGCCAAACCACACAAAAATCGACGGGGCGAGATAGGCAAGCGTCTGGGCCAGCCCCGTAAATGCGCTCTGCGTGAGGAAACCTATCGGGCGCTGAGTCTCATCCAGGCGATCGCCGACATAGGCCCGATAGGGCTCCATGGTGATGTTATTGGCGGCGTCGAGCAGCCACAACAGGCTGGCCGCAACCCATAATGCCGGGCTGTACGGCATGGCGAATAACGCGATGCTGCACAGTACGGCACCGATCAGGAAATAGGGGGTGCGCCGCCCGATCCGCGTCACCGTCCGGTCGCTGAGCGCACCGACAATGGGCTGCACGAGCAAACCGGTGATCGGGCCAGCCAGCCACAAAAATGGCATGCTCGCTTCGCTGGCGCCGAGATAGCTATAGATCGGCCCCATATTGGCCTGTTGCAGGCCAAAACTGAACTGTAACCCCAGGAAACCGAGGTTCATCTGGACGATACGTCCCAGACTTAACCGAGGTTTGGGCTGGGTTTCGATTCGAGGCTCGAGCGCACCATCCGCAGTCATCGTCTCTCCTCGCGGCAGGGCTTGAGCCTGCCTACAGGCCAGCGGTAGCACAAGGGCTTTTGCCATTGCAAAGGTTTGCAACGCGCCTATTCGTGACGCTTCGATGTGCCCTTTACCGCGAGCAGGCCCTAGCGACAATGACCCCGTTCCTCTGGTTGCCTGATCACATTGCCTCCATTTGTCCGCGCACAATGTCGGTCGCGCCGGCTTTTGGACGCGCGGTGGTGCCAGATATTTTGCCTGGCCATGATGTGTGGGACCATTGGCCGGTGCTGGCCCCGACGGGCGCGATCGCCAGCATCGCCGGTGGCCAGCTGCTCATCGCGCTGACCGCGGCGCGGTCCGATGATCCCGAAGATCGCCACGCCGTCGCGCGGTTACGGCTGTTTCACCGAACGGACGCAGGCTGGCACGATCTGGGCCCGCTCTTTCCGGCGGACGACGCGCCGGGGAGCCGCCAATGGTCTGGCTCCGCCGTTCTGGCAGATAGCGGCGATTCACTACGGCTATTCTTTACCGCCGTCGGGGAACGGCATGAACCGGCGATCAGCGTGTCGCAGCGCCTGTTCGAAGCGACGGCTGCGCTGTGCATCATGGATGGTTTGCCGCAGATCGGCCCCTGGCACACCGTAACGGAATGCGTCCGCCCCGACGGCGTCCAGTATGAAACTGAGATGGCCGGGGGCGGCGGGATCGGCACGATCAAGGCGTTTCGCGATCCGTTTTTCTTTCGCGATACCGGCGGCGAGGATTGGCTGCTGTTCACTGCCTCTGCGGCTGGCGCGCAATCACCCTGGAACGGGGTTGTTGGGGCAGCGCGCTGGATCGGCGACGGCTGGGCGCTACAACCGCCGATCATATCGGCGCTAGGGCTCAACAATGAACTGGAGCGCCCGCATACGATTATCAATCGCGGCGCGGTCTATTTATTCTGGTCAACCCAGGCCAAGGTTTTTGCCCCCGCCGGGCCGCGTGGCCCGACGGGGCTCTATGGCGTGGTGGCGGATCACTGGGGTGGCGCCTGGCGACCGATCAACGGCACCGGGCTGGTATTTGCCAATCCGGCGTCTGCCCAGGCCCAGGCCTATAGCTTTCAGGTCTTGCCGGATCTTTCGGTCTGGAGTTTCGCTGATCTGCCGGAAACGGGCGACACGCCGCCTGATGCTGCCGCGCGCCGCGCGGCCTTTGTCGGCGGGCCGGCCCCCGTGCTCCAGCTTGCGCTGGAGGGCGATGTTGCCATGCTGGTGCCGCAATGACTGATTGCACCGATCCGGTTGCGATCCTCAATGGTAAGTCTATCCTAGGCACTCATGGGGGATTTTGACGACCGCATTGGTAACGATGGACCGGCGCCAGTGGCGCGGGTGCGCAACCTGGTGGATCTCGCCCGGCTGGCCGGCGTGTCGCCGGGCACCGTGTCGCGCGCGCTGGCCGGCAATCCGCTGGTCAACGTGCAGACTCGCGAAAAGATTGAAGCGATTGCCCGGGCGCATGATTTCCGCCCCAACCAGATGGCCAGCCGGTTACGGACCAAGCGGACCGGGCTGATCGGTGTCGTCATCCCGCTGGGGCATGAGCGGCGTCAGCATGTGTCAGATCCGTTCTTCATGACAATGCTTGGCCAATTGGCTGATCTTATTACCGAAAATGGTTATGACATCCTGCTGTCGCGCGTCATCCCTGAATCGCCTGATTGGTTGGCGCGGATTGTCGATTCAGGGATGCTCGATGGGGTGTTGTTGATTGGTCAGTCGGACCAGTTCGACATTATCGAACAGGTAGCGGCGCGCTATCCCCCGCTGGTTGCCTGGGGGCATTACCGCCCCGGCCAAATTCATTGCGTTGTTGGCATGGATAACGTCGCCGGTGGGCAACGGGCGGCAACGCATCTGATCGCGCGCGGCGCCCGGCGACTCGCCTTTCTGGGAGACGTCCGTGCGCCAGAAATTGCCGCGCGCCATGCCGGCTTTGCCGCGACGGCAGCAACCGCCGGGCTGACGGTAGAGCTGCTGCCGACGCATCTGGCCGCTGACGAAATGGAAGCTGACATCACCCATCATGCCGGATTGATTGACGGGCAGTATGACGGTGTTTTTGCGGCATCGGACATGATCGCGATGCGGACTTTGCGGGCGCTTGCTGATCGCGCCATTGCGGTCCCCGCGCGCGTCGCGATCATCGGATTCGATGACCTGCCGCTTGCCAGCCAGACCGTGCCACGGCTGACAACGGTACGGCAGGATATCGCGCCGGGGGCCGCGACGATGGTCCAAACCCTGTTCAAACGGATGGCTGGCGCAGAGACTCCGTCGACCATCATGCAACCTACACTGATCGTTCGCGATTCTGCCTGAATCGAGCCAGTAGACGCTGCCGAAACAAACGATTGCAAGATTGATGCAATCGATTTAATACACTCCCAACTCCCATCGCCAGTTCAAGGCGGGCCGACAAAAAAAGAAAACAAATTGGGAGGGATTATGAACTCGCGGATCACCATTCGGGCCGTTCTTCTTGCTGGCTCAGCCTGCCTCGCCATGCCGGCCTTTGCGCAAAGCGCCGATCCTGCCGACCCGGCGACCAGTGCCGCCTCCCCGCTGGATGAGGATCAGTCCCCCGATATCGTGGTGACCGGCCAGACGACTCGCAACCGCGCGCTGATCACGGCCTCTGCCGACATCACCTATGCAACCGCCGCCGACATCGACCGCAAGGCGCCGCGATCGACCGCGGACTTGCTTGAGCTGGTGCCGGGCATCTTTGTCGAGGGCACCGCCGGCGAGCTGTCAAACAACTATTCGGTGCGTGGTCTGCAGGGTGGCGGACAGCGCTTCATTCAGCTCGAAGAAGATGGGCTGCCGATCATCTATGGCGGCGGCGGCGCCGATTTTTTCTTTTCGAACGACATCACGATCGACCGGCTTGAAGCGGTTAAGGGCGGCTCGTCGGGTGTGCTGACCGTCAACGGCGCGGGCGCCACGATCAACTTCCTGTCGCGCACGCCCAATCATGAAAAGGCGGAGGGGATCGCCCGCTTCACCGCTTATAGTTACGGCCAGCGGCGCGGCGATTTCTATTATTCGCAGCCGATCACTGACAAGCTCGCCTTCAACATTGGCGGCTATATCCAGACCAACCCCGGTGTCCGCAGCAACCCGTTCAGCTATGACGGGTATCGGCTGAAGGCGATGCTGGAATATCAGCTCGACGGTGGCGGCTATATCCGGCTGACCGGCAAGATCGGCGATATCAAGGCGGCGTTTTATGCCACCCAGCCCTATGCCTTTAACAATGGCCGACCAAGCGGGATTCCCGGGCTCGACACGCAGTTCGGCAATGTCGGTGGAACGGCATTCTCGCGAATCTCGGTACCGGTATCGACCTTTGTCGAAGCCGATGGGTTTCGCGATTTCCGCTATGATCAGGGCGTTCGCGTCAAAACCAAGCAGTTGCGGATCGACGTTGAAAAGCCGGTGTCGGACTCGATCGATCTGTTTGCCCATGCCCGGTATCTGGGGCTGACCGATGATTTCAACGGTCTCTTTGCCGGATCGGGCACCGGCAATGCCGGGCTCGCCAGTGCCGTTACCTATCTGACGCCTGGTGCCGCATCGCCGATCAGCGGGCTGCTGGCCGCAGGACAGACGGCCTTCCCGACGACGGTGCGGTTCGGTATCCGCAACCTGCGCACGGGTATCGTCACGGGATCAAACAACACCGCGACGCTCAATGCCCTCAACGGCAATGGCTTCCTGCAGCAGACCACGCTCAACCATGATTTCCAGTCGGGCCATGATTTCGGCTCCAACTTCGGTGGGCGCTGGGAATATAAGAGCGATGGCTTCACCAACTCGCTGACAGCCGGTGTGCTCTATTATGATGTCAGCCGCTTCCAGAACCAGTCAGCCACCGCCGCCGTCGTCAACGATGTTCGGAACAACAGCGACATTTACGACATCGTTGCACTGAACGCTGCCAATGGCGTGATCGGCACGCTGACCGACAATGGCCAGATTTCCTATGGCAATTGGGGGGCGGGCATCCGCCAGAGCAAGGACAGCTCTGTTTCGCTCTATGCCAATGACGAATTCGCGATCGGCGACAATATCCATATCGACGCCGGGCTCCGCTGGGAAAGTGACAGCGCCGAATTCCGCGACGGTAACAGCGCGGTGGTCAACCAGCCGGTCCCGCCAGGCCTGATCAATGCGGCCGTGGTGCCAACCGTGGGCTCAACCTTTGACGGTACCTTCCGCATCACCCGCGCCACGCAGCAGCGGCTGGCTTGGACGGTCGGGGTCAATTATCTGATCACCGACAACCTATCCGTTTATGCGCGCTATGCCGATGCGTTTCAGACCAATGGGGTCAACCCGACCACCGGAATCGAGCTCTATGAAGCCGGGGTGCGCTACAAATATCGTCGCCTGATCAACGCTTCGGTGACCGTATTCCGTACCAACTTCCGCGATCAATTCTATAACTTCATCGATCCTTTGAACCCCACGATCCAGACGACATTCCTTGCCGATCTGGGCACGACGGGCGTTGAAGTTGACGCGCAAATCCGGCCGATTGATTGGTTCACGATCGACTTTTTCGGTGTGTTCCAGCAACCAACACTCAACAATTTGCGGCTCAACGGCGTGCCCCAGCCAAGCTTTGACGGTAATCGTCCTGAACGCACGCCATCGACGCTGTTCACGATTACCCCGACGATTACGCTGCCCAACAAGCTTGGCGAATTTTACGGGCGGTACAAATATATCGGCGACATCTTCGCCGATTCAGGCAACGGCATCTCGCTGCCTGCCTATGGCGTCACCAGCTTTGGCGTGAATCTGAACCTGACCGACCGGCTGCAGCTTGGTTTCAACGCCGACAATGTCTTCAACGTCATCGGCCTGACCGAGGGCAATCCGCGCCAGGGCCAAACCCAGAATGCCGCGTCGGGATTCTTCTATGCCCGCGGCATTGTCGGGCCTACCTATGGCGGGTCGGTGACAATGCGGTTCTGAAGCACCACTGGTCGCGGCTGATGGGAGGAGAGAAGATGGCGCGTGCGCTGAGACTTGCCTCCGCATTGGTGGCAGGCACGCTATCGATCGGCGCAGCGGGGGACCATGCGCCCGAACGCCGCTATCAGCTGGTCGAGGGGCTAAACCTCAACGCCTTTGTCCGCGAGGGCAAGGTGGCGGCGCATCTGCTGCTCCGTTCAGGGCGCGATCCGCGCATCCTGGTGGCTTTCCCGGCGGGCAATAGCGGCGTGGGCCTATGGTTCGCGCCGCTTGACCGCCCTGCCAGCTGGACGCTGGAGCGCGCGCCAACCCCGTTCACCAGTGGCGACGGAACGATGCAGGGCATTAAAGCCGTGGCGACGATCAACGCCGCGCGCTTGACGCCGAAACAGGCCGTGCTCTCCAATGTGCGCTATTTGCGGGACTATCAGGCGGTCAGCCGCTTCCCGCCCGAGGTCGGGGCCGACGCCCAGATCGGTTCCGACACCATCCAGTACCGCCGACCGCGGCTTGACGGTGCGCCGGGATATGATCTGGCGTTGCGCGTGCTTGATGGCCGGATTGAAGCCGGATCGATCATCGCTGGCCGTAACGGGCACATCCGGCTGGAGATCACCGCGCTGACCGGCGATCTGCCGTTGACGCCGTTGCCGATCAGCCAGTTGCTCAACGCGCATGCGGCGCCCGATCCCGCCGCCCGCAATGCGCTGGCGTTCCTCAGCTACCGCGAGAAGTTCCTGGCCGGGTCCTGGCGCTTCAACACCTATTTCGGGCGCGATACGCTGATGTCGGTGCGGCTGCTGATGCCGGCGCTTCAGCCCGCCGCCATTGAAGCAGGGCTTGGCTCGGTCTTTGCGCGGCTCTCACCCGGTGGGGAAGTCGCGCATGAAGAGGGGATCGGCGAATTTGCGGTGCTGCAGAACCGCAAGGCTGGTCGCAGCGGCGACGGTGCCGAACTCGATTATGGCATGATCGATGATGATTATATGCTCGCGCCGATCGTCGCCGATTATCTGGAGGGACCCGGGCAGGATCAGGGCGCGGCGTTCCTTGCCACCAGAATCGAAAGCGCGGCGCGACCCGGCGACTATAGCAGCACAGGCGCACTGCTGGTGCGCAACCTGCGTTTCGTCATCGGCCAGGCGACGAAGTTCGCCGCCAATCCATCGATCGCGACGCTGATCGCCATCAAACCGGGCCGCATGTCAGGCGAATGGCGCGACAGCGACGAAGGGCTGGGGCGCGGCATTTATCCCTATGATGTCAACGCCGCCTTGGTCCCCGCCACGCTCGCCGCTGCGGATCGGCTGTACCGATCGGGGCGGCTCGACGCCTATCTGCAACCCGGTGATCGCGCCATTTTTGCCGATGCAGGCGCCATGACGACGACATGGCAGACCAAAGCGCCGCCGCTGTTCCGCGTGGAAATGGCCGCCGTGACGGCCTCTGCTGCGATCAAGGCCTATGCCACCACGCTGCATCTGCGCGCCGAACCAGCCCTAAAGGCGCTCGGCGATGCGCCGCTGCGCTTCCACGCACTATCAATTGATGCGACCGGTCAGCCAGTACCGATCATCAATTCAGACGAAGGCTTTGCGCTGTTGTTTGGCAATCCCCCGTCCGCCGACCTCGATCGCGATATCGCGGCTTTGATGCGCCCGTTTCCGGCGGGGTTGATGACCGATGCCGGGCTGGTGGTCGCCAATGCCGCCTTTGCCGGTGAAGCGGTGCAGGCGCGTTTCACGCCGGGGGCCTATCACGGCGCGGTGATCTGGTCATGGCAACAGGCTTTGCTTGCGGCGGGGCTCGAGCGCCAGCTGCGCCGTCAGGATCTGCCCGCGCCGGTGCGCCATCGCCTGATTGTCGCCCAAGCAGCTCTGTGGCGGGTAATCGGCGCCACACGCGGGCTGCAAAGCTCTGAACTCTGGTCGTGGCAATATCGCAACGGGCGCTATCAGCCTGTCGCCTTTGGTGCGGGCAAAGCGGATGTCGATGAATCAAACGCCGCGCAATTATGGAGCACCGTCTATCTGGCAGTGCGCCCGCCCAGGCGGCGCTAACGCCCGGCAAAGAAGCCAGTAACGGTCAAACGGCCGGTTGCCGGGTCGGCCGATAGCGCCCGACCAGGAGCGATATCACCGCAATGGAGCAAGCGGCCGCGATAGACCAGCGCCCGATTGGGGCGGCCGGGAAACTGCGCAATGCGTTCGAACAGGGCAGTATCGCCGGTCAGATAGCCCGGCGGCGGCCTACCGTGGCGGCCCAGATCAGCGTTCAGCGCGGCAAAATAAGCTGCACTGCGATCGGCATCGATGGTTTCGAATCCGGTCGAACGGTGGCGATAAAACGCGGTGCCATCCTCTTCTGCCGACCCGAGAAAATGAACCAGCGCCAGCCGACCCGGCTCCAGCGCGTCGACATGCGGCAACCGTTGTTCCAGTGTCAGCTGGTCGGGCGGCGTGGTCACGATCGCGAACCGGATATCCAGGATCGATACCGCTTCGGTCACGCCGAAAACATCCCGAAAAACCTTGCCCAATATCGGTCGCAGGATCGCCAGATAGCCGGGCGGTACGGCAGCGCTGATGCCGGGATAATGCGCGCCCGCAGCATCAAAGTCCGCCGTCACCGCTGCTGCACGCAAACCGGCTAGATCTGGGACAAGATCGTCGATGACGACGACCGGTTCCTGTTCGTGGCCAATATGGTGCAGCGTAACGCTCGGGAGGATCACGGCACGGCGGCGACCGCTGCGCGTGGCGCTGCCTGGCCGATCAGTGTCGCAATCGCATCGTCATGTCGCGGCAATGTCGGCGCAGCCCGCGCAATCAGGGCAGCGATCTGGTCAAGCTGACGGCGATTGGTCACTGCATCCAGCGTGTCAGCAATCGGGCTATGGTCCTCAGCGACAATGCCCTGGCCATTCAGCACCGCCAGCCAGCTCGCCTCGCGGAACAGCTCATCACTGGTCAGCATCAACCGGCCCGTGCGGCGATACTGCTCTTCCTTTTCGACCAGGCTGTCGGGCAGCGTCATGTGGCGGGTGTGCTGCCATAGCGGTGCCTGATGGCCCTGGGTCGCATGATAATGGAGGACCAGAAAATCCTTGATCGCGTCCATGTCACGCCCGAACAATGCATTGAACTGGCGCGCCAGCGCAGGGTCGCAATCGCGATTGGGGAACAGCGCGATCAGCTTGGCGATCCCGCTCTGGATCAGATGGATGCTGGTCGATTCGAGCGGCTCAAGAAAGCCCGATGACAGCCCGATCGCAACGATATTCTTTGTCCAGCTTTCCCGCCTGAACCCGGCCGTGAAGCGGATCAGGCGCGGGTCGGCCAGGGGTTCACCGTCAAGATTGGCGAGCAATGTCGCCGTTGCTTCATCGTCGGAAAGAAAGCCGCTAGCATAAACATAGCCATTGCCCGTGCGATGCTGCAGCGGGATGCGCCACTGCCATCCGGCATCGCGCAGCGTCGACCGGGTATAGGGCGTGGTTTCGGCGACGCGCGCGCACGGCACAGCAATAGCGCGATCACAGGGCAGCCAGTGCGACCAATCCTCAAACGACGCCCCCAACTCGTCACCGATCAGCAGCGCCCGAAAGCCCGAGCAATCGACGAACAAATCGCCCGCCAGCCGATCGCCGCGATCACTGGTCAGCGCGGTAACGAACCCGGTTTCGGGATCGCGCTCAACCGACACCAGCCTGCCCTCATGCCGGGTCACTCCCTGCGCTTCGGCAAGTTTGCGCAGATAGGCAGCATAAAGCGACGCATCGAAATGATAGGCATAGCCAAGTGTCGACAGGATCGAGCGGGGATCATCAACCGGCCTAGCAAAGCGGTTTGATCCGGCCAGCGCGGTGGCCAGCGAATAATCGGCCAGCGGCGTGGTCGCGCCGTCGCTTCCGGCTTTCAACCAGCATTGGTGGAACGGCACTGGGCCTAGATCGACCCCATAGCGGCCAAAGGGGTGGAAATAGCGGTGGCCGGGCCGCGCCCAGTCAACAAATTCAATGCCGAGCTTGAAGCTGGCCTTAGTCGCGCGGACGAAGTCGGCTTCATCCAGGCCGATCAATTCGTTGAACCAGTGGATCGTCGGGATCGTCGCTTCGCCCACCCCAATCGTGCCGATCGCATCGGATTCGAGCAGATCGATCTGAACCGTCCGGCCAAGGGTTTTGGCCAGGGCGGCAGCGGTCATCCACCCCGCCGTGCCGCCCCCCAGGATCACTAGCCGTTCGATCCGCGCCATCGCTTGCCCCTCCGGAAGCCTGATTGGCGCGACAATGCAATCCTTTGCAGGTCAAGGCAACCATTGCCCCGCAGACTGGGCGGGTGCGGTCACCCGCCCAGCTTGGCGATCGCGCGGCCAATGGCGGGGCGGGCTTCCATTGCGGCAAACCAGCGTTCGACATTGGGGGCTTCGCTGAAATCAACCGCAGCAAAGGCGCGGCGCCAGATCCAGCCGAATGTCGCGACGTCAGCAATCGAATAGTCATCGCCCGCCAGCCACTGCGCCTCGGCGAGCCGACCGTCGAGGACGCGCATGTTGCGCTTGGCTTCGGTGTGGAAGCGGTCAATCGCGGCCGGGACGGGTTCGGGCGCGAGCTTCAGAAAATAGCCCGACTGGCCGAACATCGGCCCCAGGCCGGCGGCCTGAAACATCAGCCATTCATAGCAGCGTATGCGGGCGATGGGGTCGGTCGGGATGAAGCGCCCGAACTTTTCCGCGAGATACAGCAGGATCGCCGCTGATTCGACGACGGTGATCGCCACGCCACCGGGGCCGTCCTGATCGACGATCAGCGGCACCTTGGCATTGGGGTTGCGCGCCAGAAATTCAGGCGTCTTCTGTTCGCCCGCGCGGATGTTGACGGGGTGATAGGTGTAGTCCGCCCCCAGCTCTTCGAGCAGGATTGGCACCTTGATGCTGTTGGGCGTGGCGAAAGCGTAAAGATCGATCATCATGGGTCTCCTGGTTTGAGGGTGATTTGGGATTGGTTCAGGCGGTTTTGCGGACGCCCTTGGCGCGGGCATATTGCGGGGGATAGGCGATGGTCGCCCCGAGCGTATCAGCGGCGCGCCAGGCCCAGCGCGGATCGGCGAGGAAGGCGGTGGCCAGCGCGACGAGATCGGCCTTGCCCTCAGCGATGATCGCCTCTGCCTGATGCGGGTCGCTGATGCCGCCCACGGCGCGCGTGGCGATTCCGGCTTCGCGGCGGACGCGCTCTGCCAGATGCACCTGATAGCCGGGACCGAACGGAATGCCGACCGGCGGCACGACAAAGCCACCAGTCGCGCAGACATAATCATAACCGAGCGCCTTCAACTGCTGCGCGACGACCACGGCATCGCCGGTATCGACGCCGCCATCGGCCCAATCAGTCGTGGTCAGGCGCACGCCCAGCGCGATCGACGATGGCACCACGGCGCGGACTCGCTCGGCAATGGTCAGCAGCAGGCGCGCGCGGTTTTCAGGCGACCCGCCCCATTGGTCAGTACGGTGATTGGCCAGCGGCGACAGGAACTGGTGGAGCAAATAGCCGTGCCCGGCGTGGAGCTCGATCACGTCAAAGCCGATCCACACCGCACGAACGGCGGCCTGGACGAACGCCGCGATGGTGCGCTCAATCCCCGCCTCGTCCAATGCCTCTGGCGTCTTCCAGTCAGGCTTGAAGGGAATCGCCGACGGCGCGACCGTTATCCACGGGTCTTTATCGTCGGGCAGCGCATTGCCGCCCTCCCAGGGCCGGGTAACCGCGCCCTTTCGGCCCGAATGCGCCAGCTGGATGCCGAACTTTGTGCCCGCAGGCGCAAAGCGGCGCGCGACGGTCAGCGCCTGTGATAGCGCCGCCTCATTGGCATCCGAATAGAGCCCAAGGCAGCCATGCGTGATCCGCCCGCGCCGCTCGACATGCGTTGCCTCGGTCATCACCAGCCCAGCGCCGCTCATGCCATAATTGGGCAGATGCTGCAGATGCCAGTCGCTCGCCGAGCCATCATTGGCGGAATATTGGCACATCGGCGACACGACGATGCGGTTGATGAGAGGAACGGGACCAAGGGTGAAGGGAGAGAAAAGCGCAGACATTATCGGCTCCAGTTCAAAGGGCGCTGTGACCGCTGACGGCGGCTTCTAGGGCTGGTTTCATGTCGAGGAATCGCTGGTCGATTGCGGCGGGATCAGTGCGATTGAGATCAAGCGTCGCCTTGCGCGCGTCGCCACCGCGCACGACCTCAAACGCGCCCGCCTCAATGCCCTGAATGATCGATCCGACGACATCGGCGACGGGCTGAAGCGCGAAGCCCATCCGGGCATCGGCCTTGTTGGTCGCCATCATCGGCGTGTCGGTCGCGCCCGGAAACACGGTGATGACGTGAACGCCCTCCCCCTTCAGCTCGCGGCGCAACGCCTCACCAAAGCGGGCCAGACCGCCCTTGGCGGCGGCATAGCCGGTGTAAAACGGCACCCCCATCTGGGCGATGCCCGACGCGATGTTGACGATCAGGCCGTCGCCCGACCGGCGCAGTTCGGGCAAGAACAGCCGGGTGAGCAGAATGGGGCTGAGCAGATCGACGTCGATCATCGCGCGCAGCTCGTCCTCGCTGATGTCTTCCAACCGCCCGGCGCGCACGCCGCCAGCATTGTTGACCAGGATATCGACACCGCCGAGCAGCGCCACGGCTTGGTCGAGCAGGACCGCCCGCGCCGCGCCATCGGTGATATCGCCGACAACGCCGTACACCTCGGCCCCTGTCGCCTTCAGCCGGTCGACTGCAGCAACCAGTGGCTCGCCACGCCGACCGGTCAACACCAGCCGAGCGCCCTTTGCTGCCATTTGCGCGGCAATTTCATAGCCGATGCCGCTCGACCCGCCGGTGATGACCGCGCGTTTGCCATGCAGGATCACTTGGCACCTGCCTTCGACGCCTTGACCAGCGCCGATGCGCTCGCGCCTTCGAGTTGCAGGCCATAGCCCGTTTCCTTGATGATCCGCTCCTTCAAGGGCTGGATGAAGTGGATGCGGGTGTTTCGGCGGGTGACGTCGGTTTTGGTCAGATACCCCGCCGCCAGCACGCGGGCGCGGGCAACTGCCCCGCCGGTTGGCGTGATTTCGGACACAACGCCCCAGCTTTGCGCGGTCTCTGCCGAAATCGGCTTTGGATCGAGCAGCCAGGCCTGGGCGCGGCCGGGTCCGGCCCAATAGGACCAGGCGGTAAAGATGCCATCGGCGGGCACGATGCCGCCGGCAAAATGCGGCGCGTCGTTGAAGGTCGCGCCCTTGCCGGCAATGACGACATTGGCGAGCAGGCAGTATTCGGAGTGAATCCAGGCCTTGCCCTCAACCGCGCAGATCACCGGCACGCGAATATTGGCGATGTTTTCCAGCACCTGCGTGCCTTCGTCATGCACCTTGCTCCAGCCATCGGGGTCGCTGACGTCACCAAAGCTGGGGAAGTCGATATCGCCAATCCATTGGCCACCGGCCCCGGTCAGGATGACGACCTTGTTCCCGCGATCACGACCGATCTGGTAAAAGGCATCGACGAAATCCTCATGGTCCTGGGCCGTGAATTTGATCGGGCCACCACGGGTGTTGAATTCGACCACCAGCACGCCATCGGCCCCGCGCGTCATCCGCAACGAGGGGTGCTGGGTAAAATAGGCCGGGTTTGCCGGTGCTGCGGCGGTTTGCGCGGCAGCGGGCGCTGGCTCTGTGACGGCAACGGTAACCGATGCGAACAGGGAAGCGGCAACGCTGGTGAGAAAACGGGTGCGGGTCATGGGGGTGTTCCTTTCCGTTGGGCTTGGTGGTTTCAGGCGATCTTGGCGGGCATTCCCGGCTTGGCGGTCCGCTGGGTGACGAGCAGACCGAGGGTGACGATCAGCAACCCGGCAATCTGCCAGGCAGCGGGAAATTCGCCGGCGATCGGGATGCCAGCGAGCGTAGCGACGACGGGCACAAGGGCGGGGAAGGCAGCGGCGCGGGGCGCACCGAGCAGTTCAGCGGCGCGGCCAAAAGCAAACACCGCGACCACACCCGACAAAACGCCGTGGACACTGATTAGCAGCACGATGGTTGTCGCTGGCTGGGTGAGCAGCGCGCCAATACCATGGCTGGCCAGGTAAAGCGGGACATAGACAGCAGCCGACAGAACCGACACCGCGGCCGTGGCCGCGACGAGGGAGATCGCCCAGCGCCGCGACAGGACGGCGAACACCGCCCACATCACGCCAGCGCCAGCGAACAGCGCATCACCCAGCAGGGCAATCGGCCCGCCGCCGAGCGCGCTCGGGCCAGCCACCAGCACGAGCCCCGCCAGAATGATCCCGGCGCCGATCACACGCGGCTTGGTCAGCCGGTCGCCAAGCAACGCCGCGCCCAGCAACATCCCGGCAATCGTGATGCCGGCAGGCTGAACGACGGCCCCGTGCGACAGCGGCGCGAAGTTGAACCCGGTCGCGCTGACCAGGATGAACAACGGACCGGCTAACAGCGTCAGCACCGCCGCCTTGCGCCACCCCATCCCCGCCATCGTGGCGGGCGAATGTCGCAGCAGCCAGGGCAGCATGATCAGGCCAGCCGTCAGATAGCGCACAAAGGCGAGATCAACCGGCAGGATACCCGTGCTGACATTGGCGCGGGCAAAGGCCAGGTACACGCCCCAGATGGTAACGGCGGCACCACCCCACAGCACGCCCTGCAGGACGGGCGACGCCATTTGCTTTGGCGCAGCGGGTGAAAGGGCGATGCTGGTCATCTTACGCGGCCTTGCGGCGCGGGGTGTTGGCGCGGATTGCCGCCGCCATCGCGTCGGTGGGATCGAGGCGGCGGCGATAATCAGTGTCGATGAAGGCGAGCACGATCTCGCCATTGGGCGCGATCACATAGGTGGCGGGGATCGGCAGGATCCAGTCACCGCCGTTGATGTCGGGCAACGCATGGCCGAGCCGGGCGTAAAGCGGGCGGAGTTCCTCGTGCAGGTCAAAGGCGACACCGAAATTCCGGGCAATCTTCGACCCTGAGTCGCTCAGCACCGCAAAAGGATAGGGATCAGCGTTCGCAGCCTGTACCGTTTTATCAGATTCTTGCGGCGAGATTGCGATCAGCTGAATCCCGGCATCGCGCATCTCATCGGCAAGCGCTGTATATGCCCGCAACTCCAGGTTGCAATAGGGGCACCAATCGCCGCGATAAAAGCTGAGGATCACCGCGCCGTCACGCAGCGCGCGGCTCAGGCGAACGGGCGTCCCGTTGGCATCGGGTGCGGCGAAATCGGGCGCATAGTGCCCGGCCTTCAGCGCGCGATTGACGATGCCAGAGGCCGCAAGCGCCGTATCGGCGCGCGTCATGGCGGCGGCGATATCGGCCGGCATATGCACGGCATAATGGGCGCGGAGCGCGTCAAGTTCCTGGGTAAGGGCTGCGTGCTGGGACATCGGAACAATCATTTCGAAAAAGTTGGCCGACGCGCGAAAGGGGAGGAACGCGCGCCGGCCCAGGGGGACAGGGTTGGGGCTTATGCGGCAGCGCGCATCGTGCCGGGCTTGGTCCACTCGTTGCCAGCCATGAAGGCGTCATACGGTGTGCCGACCAGGTGGTTGGTATAGTTGCTCTGGATCTTGATCGAGACACCGAGCACGACTTCGAGCACGTTGCGACGGGTATAGCCCGCGTCGAGGAAGGCCTGGACATCGGCATCTGCAACAAAGCCGCGGTCACGAACGACGAGCGTGGTGAAACGGTGCAGCGCTTCGAACTTGGCATCGGCAATCGCGTTGCCGCTGCGCAGCGCCTGGATTACGTCATCGCCCAGCTTCTGCATCTTGGCCATCGTGGTGTGGCCGGCCATGCAATAATGACAGTCATTTTCATAAATTGCCGTCATGAAAACGATCTGCTGCTCGTGCTGGCTGAGCGTGGTCTTCGAAAATTCGGCCCACAGGGCGCCGTGCGCGGCGAGCAGCTCGGGGCTTTCGGCCATGATGCTCTGCAGGTTGGGGACGAAGCCGAACTGGCTCTTGACGCCAGCGAGCAAAGGCTTGGAAGCTTCTGGGGCGGTATCGGCAGTGTAGCTCTGGAATGCGATGGTCATTGCGGGTCTCCTGATGGTGTCCAGCAACACGCTCGTTGCCGGTGACCAGGAAATGGCTCATGCAGCGATTCTCTTGTATCCCTTGAATTGCTCTATGACTTATACGCATTTGCTATGAGTGACCGGTTTCACGATCTTGCGCTTTTCGTCCGCGTGGCGGACACGGGCAGCTTCTCCCGTGCCGGGCGCGAGCTGGGCTATGCGCAACCCACGGTGTCGCGGATGATCGGCGGGCTCGAGGCCCGGCTGGGCGTCAAGCTGTTCATGCGAACAACGCGCCAAGTCGTGCCGACCGAGGCCGGTGCGCTGCTGCTTGAACGGGCGCGCAGCGTGCTCAGCGATGTCGAGGAGATGGAGAACGCCGTGCGCGGCACGGAGGGGCTGACCGGCGTCCTCAAGGTCGCAACCCCGGTGACCTTTGGCGCGCGCGAAATCGCTCCCCGATTGGGGCCGTTTCTGGAAGCGCACCCGACGCTGCGTGTCGAGCTGTTAATGGCTGATCGCCGCGTCGATTTGCTCGACGAAGGGGTCGATCTCGCCATCCGGCTCGGCGCATTAGCGGATTCAAGTTTCATCAGTCGCCGGATCGCCTCCGCGCCGCGCTATATCGTGGCCAGCCCAGCCTATCTCGCCGAGCGATCCGCGCCGAAGTCGATTGCCGATCTCCAGGCGCATGACATCATCAGCGGGCGGTCGCCTGGCATCGATATCTGGACGTTGCGCGACGCGGCAGGTGGCGAAACCTCCGTGAAGCTTGAAGCGCGGCTGGTCGCCACGTCTACCGAAGGCGTATTGGCTGCCGCTGTCGCCGGCTTTGGATTGGCGATGACGTCGGCCTTTGCCTGCCGCATGGAAGTGGCGCGCGGCGAGCTGGTGCAGGTTTTGCCCGATTTTACCCTGCCTACCGTCGACGTCCACGCCATCTCGCCGCTTGGCCGCAAGCCGCCGGCCAAGGTGCGCCTGTTCATCGACCATCTCGTCATGGCGATGGGGGCGGCCGACGATCCTGCTTTGGGCGGGTCATGATCGGCCAGCATCGATTGCCGGCCGCCAAAGCGGGCCGATCGCGATCAGCAACACGATGATATTGAACAAGGCGTTCGACGCATTGCCCGACGCCATTGAACCGGCGCTATCAAGGCAGAACCAGGCCAGCGTGCCGGTCAGGACCGAGCGGCGCACGGGCTCTGGTGCGAGGTCATGGACCCAGGACGAAAGGCACCAGATCAACACGCCCCAACCCAACAGAAAGCCGCCGGTAAGTGCAGACAAGAACCGCGTGTCGGGCGAATCCCAGCGCGTCCCGCCATCAATCGGCCAGCTAAGGATATCCAGCGTCAACCGCGCGGGCTCCAGCGTTGCCGCCATTGTACCGAGGAAAAATATCGGCCCGAAGGATCCAACGACGATCGCCGTAATCTTCAGCCAGAATTTGTGAAACGCCTGGGATCGCATGGCCTGCTCCCTTAGCCGGTTGGCCATTGCGACATGATCGTGGCCGCATCGAAATAATCGCGCCAATAGCTGATCAGGCCGTCATGCACCTCGAACACCCCAGTCACTGGCAGTTCGACCCATTTGTCGGCCAGGCGGTGGCGATCGAGCCGTTCGAGAATAACGATTGGGCCAGTCGCCGATTCCCGGAGGATGCGAAACTCATTCTCCAGCGTCGGCGCGAAAAAGGGTTCAAGCACGGCCCGGATACCGGCGGGTCCATGCACCGTGCCGATTGGCGGCGGGTTCGTGTAAATGCAATTGGCGGCAACACAGGTGAGCGCGATATCATAATCGAGCGGTTCCATCGCCTTCAGGAACTGCTTGACGATGTCAGTCGGTGAAGGCGCTGCAATGGTCATGGTCGTCTCCTTCAGGCGTTCGGTGTTGCTTGTCGGGGCAAACCGGGCGTTCAGCAATTACCTGGCAGGTCATGTTTTTGGCCTGGGCGAGCGATTACTGGCGTGTCGCTGCCTGCCGGAAAAGCGCCTCGGTTGCCGGATCGGCCGGAAACATGGTTTCAATTCGCAGTTCGTCGGCGGTGACATCCTGGGCCGTGCCAAAGGTGGCAATCACGGTGAACATCGACAGGCGGAGATCGCCAATCGCCAGGTTGAACGGCAAAACGGGCAGCAGCGCCGTCTCGGCGGCTGACCAGAGGATATCGTCATCCTGTAACGGCCCCAGATCATCCAGCACGGCTTTCATATCGGCGCCGCCCAATGTGTCGGCCTCGCGCTGCGCCCGTTGCCAGATTAGCGGCCCAACCGACGCCCAATTGGTGACGAAGCGCCGGATGCCGTTCGGGTGAAAGAACAACCGCATCAAATTATGCGCCTCGCCGCCAACTCGTGCCCAAATATCCTCGCCCAGCATGCCCCCGAGCAGATCAAAGGGCGCATTCGACATGCGGACATTCCAGGCGCGGTCGATGGCGGCCGCCGGGAAGGGTTCATGCGCCGTCAGCATCATCCGGATCGCGCTCATCACCTGCCCCATCTGCGGATCGTCGAGCGCCCGGGTACGGAATAGCGGCGCAAAGCCCGCCGCCGTCAGCCAGGTGTTGCGATCCCGCAGCGGCACCTGCAGCGTCTCACTGAGTTGCAAGATCATTGTCCGGCTGGGATTGGCGCGTCCTGATTCCAGAAAGCTGACATGGCGTTGCGAGACCCCCGCCGTCAGCGCCAGATCAAGCTGTGACAACCGACATTTCTGTCGCCATTCACGCAGCAGCCGCGGGAAGCCGATCTCGGCGCGGGTATCCGGCACTATTGTCGTCATGGCGCAGCCTCCCCAGCTGAACCCGTATCGTTCCATGCCTTACGGCATGGATCAACGACCTTGGAGGTAATTGACGGCAGCACAGGGTCACCAGGCGAGACGCGATAAAGAAACCGTCGAGGTGACGATTTCTCTGCATTTTCAACGATTTCGGAAATGTTGGTGCCCAGAAGAGGACTCGAACCTCCACGCCCTTGCGAGCGCCAGCACCTGAAGCTGGTGCGTCTACCAATTCCGCCATCTGGGCCCCAGAGACTTATCTATCAGGTAGGGGCGGGGCTCTAGGGAGGGGGGAAGGGCTTGTCAATCATGCGGTACAGACTTTCGGACGGTCTTGCCGTTTCGGTGTCCGGGCGGCATGGAGCAAGCGCGCCCAAGCCAGGCAAGGAATGAAACGGCAATGCAGGATAAACTGGTCACGCTGATTGGCGGCGGCGGCTTTCTTGGCCGATATGCCGCACAGCATTTGCTTCAACAGGGCGCGCGGGTGCGGATTGCCCAGCGCGATCCACGCGGCGCTGAATTTCTGCGGCCGCTTGGTGGCCTTGGCCAGACACAGTTCGTCGCGACGGATATCCGCAAACCTGAATCGCTGGCGCGCGCGCTGCAAGGCAGCGATGCCGTCGTCAATCTGGTCGGCATCCTGAAGGGAGATTTCCAGGCCATCCAGGCCGACGGCGCGCGCAATGTCGCCGTCGCCGCCGCCACGGTGGGCGCCACTGCCTTAGTGCATGTTTCTGCCATTGGGGCTGATTCCCGATCGGCATCGCAATATGGCCGCACCAAGGGCGAAGGCGATGATGCCGTTCGGGCGGCGTTTCCCGCGGCGACGATCCTGCGCCCTTCGATTGTGTTCGGGCGCGAAGACCAGTTCGTCAATCGCTTTGCCGGGATGATTGCCAGCGCGCCTGTGGTGCCGGTGCTGCGCGCCGCAACCCGATTTCAGCCGGTCTATGTCGATGATGTGGCGCGCGCGATTGCCGCGAGCCTGGCCGATCCAGCGCGCTTTGGCGGCAAGATGATCGAACTGGGCGGCCCGGACGTCCTCTCGATGGGCGCGCTGATCCGCTGGATTGCGGACGCGATCGGCCGCCATCCGGCGATCATCGAGCTGCCCGATTCGCTTGGCGGGCTAATCGCGATGTTGGGATTTCTGCCCGGCGCACCGATCACCCAGGACCAATGGCGGATGTTGCAGAGCGACAATGTCGTTGCACCGGACGCTGAGCAGTTCAGCGGCTTTGGGATTGTGCCGACGCCGCTGGCCAGCGTCGCGCCGAGTTGGCTGGTCCGTTATCGCCGCAATGGACGCTTTTCAAGCGACGCCGTCGCCTGATCCGGGCAAAGAGGTGAATTGGCCGCCGGGCCAAGCCGACATCAGCGCAAGGGAGCCTCGTGACCGATCTCATCACCATCATCCTGCTCGGCATTGTCGAGGGGATCACTGAATTTCTGCCGGTATCCTCAACCGGGCACCTGATTCTGGCCGGCGCGTTGCTCGGTTATGATGATCAGCGCTGGCAATTGTTCAATATTGTCATCCAGCTCGGCGCAATTCTGGCGGTGGTGGTGCTGTATTGGCGGACGTTCTGGGCGGTGATGCTCGGGCTGGTGAAGCTCAACCCCGTATCGATCCGCTTTGTCCGCAATTTGCTGATCGCGTTCATACCGGCCGTGGTGATTGGGCTGCTGTTCCTCAAGCAGATCGAAGCTTTGTTATTGCAGCCCATTGTCGTGGCGGTGGCGTTGATCCTGGGCGGGGTGGCGATTTTGGTGATTGAGCGGGTCGTGAAGGCAGGCGCCGTAACAGGCATCGCTGATCTGCCGATACGCACCTCGATTGGCGTTGGCCTGGTGCAATGCCTGGCGATGATCCCCGGGGTCAGCCGATCAGGCGCGACGATCATGGGCGCGCGCGCGCTGGGTGTTGATCGGCGCACGGCCGCCGAATTCAGCTTCTTTCTCGCCATCCCGACGATGCTGGGGGCGACCACGCTGGAACTGATCAAGCATCATGAGGAGCTGACGGCCGCCAACAGCATTGGCATCACCGGCATTGCGATCGGCTTTGTCGTTGCGTTTATCGTCGCGTTGCTCGTGGTGCGCTGGTTTGTCGGCATCGTCAGCACCCATGGCTTTGCGCCCTTTGCCTGGTACCGGATCGTGGCGGGTAGCGCGGCACTGATCTGGCTGTTGGCCAAGTAGGGCCGATACGGGCATATATTGCCTCCGCCCGACTGGCCCTTATGTCAGCCCGTCTTGTTTCATGGCTATTTAGGTAACGCAAACTGTCCTAAATCAACAAAGATGCGTGACTCGTTCGTTTTTCTGCCGTAAAAGATCGCCCTCACTGGGGATAGACGATGGCCGACGAGACGATGCTGCAATTTGTGGGGACCGGGCAGGCCTATCCGGCCAAGCGCGCAGCCGCGTTGCGGGCCGAAGACTTCGCCGAAATCGCCGATCGCTATGCCACCAGCCAGGGCGAAGAACAGGCCGGGCGCTGTTCGCAATGCGGTGTGCCTTATTGCGCGGTACATTGCCCGCTCAACAATCACATCCCCGATTGGCTGCGGCTGACCGCGGAAGGGCGGCTGCGGGAAGCCTATGAGCTGAGCAACGCGACATCGACCATGCCTGAGATATGCGGCCGGATCTGCCCGCAGGACCGGCTGTGCGAGGGCAATTGCGTCATCGAATTTTCCGGCCACGGCGCGGTCACGATCGGCTCGGTCGAAAAATACATTACCGATACGGCTTGGGACAATGGCTGGGTCGAGCCGATCGCCATTGGCAAGGCGCGTGGCCAATCGGTGGGGATCATCGGTGCCGGGCCAGCGGGGCTGAGCGCGGCGGAATATCTGCGCGTACTGGGCTATGACGTGCATATCTATGATCGGCATGATCGCGCGGGCGGGCTGCTGACCTATGGCATCCCCGGCTTTAAACTGGAAAAGCCCGTGGTGATGCGCCGGGTGGAGCGGCTCGCGGCGGCGGGAATCGTCTTTCATCAGGGTTTTGAAGTTGGCCGCGATGCCAGCCTTGACGATTTGCGGGCGCGCCATGATGCAGTGCTGATCGCTACCGGCGTCTACAAAGCGCGCGCGATCACGGCGGCGGGCGTTGAACGCGACGGGGTGGTCGAAGCACTTGATTATCTGATCGCGTCGAACCGCAAGGGCTTTGGCGATGCTGTGCCAGCCTTTGACGATGGCCAACTCAACGCCGCGGGCAAGCATGTTGTCGTCGTCGGCGGCGGGGATACGGCGATGGATTGCGTGCGCACGGCCGTCCGCCAGGGCGCTGCATCCGTCAAATGTCTCTATCGCCGCGACCGCGCCAATATGCCGGGGTCGCAACGCGAAGTCGGCAATGCCGAGGAAGAAGGCGTCGAGTTTGTCTGGCTGTCTGCACCGCTGGCCTTTGAAGGCGATGCACAGGTGGCGCAGGTCCGGGCGAGCCGGATGCGCCTCGGCGCGCCCGATGCGGGCGGCCGACGCTCGCCCGAGCCCGAACCGGGCAGCGAATTAGTGCTGGCGGCCGATCTGGTAATCAAGGCGCTGGGCTTTGACCCCGAAGCGCTGCCCGTGCTGTTCGGTGCGCCGCAACTTGGCGTCACGCGCTGGGGCACGGTCCGCACCGAAGCCAAGGCGATGATGACCAATTTGGATGGCGTGTTCGCCGCCGGCGACATTGTCCGCGGGGCGAGCCTGGTCGTCTGGGCGATCCGCGATGCGCGCGATGTGAGCGAGCGGATGCATGCATGGCTGAAGGCAAAGGCCGCAGCAGAAAGGAAGGCAGCGTGAGGCTGTTTCTGCCCGTGCTGATGCTGACGCTGACGTCGCCGGCATTGGTGAATGCCCAGTCCGAACCCGCCTCGACGACCGCGACGATCGATCCTGCGCGGGCGGCAGCAGCATTGAAGCTTGCCCAGTTGCTCAACAGCGCTGAAAATATCATCGGTGACGATGGCTCCAACGAAAAGGCCATTGCGCTGGTCAAGGAAATGACCGCTGGCAACGAAGAGGTCGTCAAGTTGGAGCGCGAATATCCGGGTGTGATGAGCGATATCGCCCGCGCTGTCCTGCCGATCATAAACCGCTCGTCGCGAGTGCGGTTGCCGCAACTATGGGATCGGCAGGCGGCACTGTATGCGGCTAATTTCAATGCAGGCGAACTGGGGACATTGTTCGATTTCTACAATTCGCCGACCGGGCGAAAGATGGTCGCCGGACTTGGCCAGGCCAAGCCAACCGCAATGGTGGCCGAAGCAGCGAAATCGAAGGATTTTGCCATCACTGCGCCGTCGGTTTTGAGCGATATCAAGACAGCCGTGCCCGAGATCATGAAAACCTTTGGCCCTGATGATGAACGAGAATTGCTCAAATTGATGCAATCGGGCCTGCTCGCCCGGTTGAAGGGAATCGCCTCGCAAACTCAGACCGTCGCGCTCGACTGGCAAAACGAATCCGCGCCAGGAGAAGATGGCGAGATTGAAAAGGTGACGCTGGCCATCATCCAAAAGCGCATCGACGGGAACCACAAATGATCGATCAACGCTCGCGCCTTGCCGCAGAGGGCATGTATCGCCCCGATATGGAATCCGATGCCTGTGGCGTCGGTCTGGTCGCGGCCACCGATGGCAAGCCCAATCGCCGCGTCGTGCAATCGGCAATCGATGCGCTGAAGGCGGTGTGGCACCGTGGCGCTGTCGATGCCGATGGCAAGACCGGCGATGGCGCGGGGTTGCATATCGACCTGCCGACCGCGTTTTTTGACGATGCGGTCGCGATGTCGGGCCACCGGCCCATGCCCAATCGCTTGGCGGTGGGGATGATCTTTCTGCCCCGCACCGATTTGTCGGCGCAGGAGGCCTGCCGGACGATCGTCGAAAGCGCGATCATCGATGAAGGCTATACCATTTATGGCTGGCGGCAGGTGCCGGTCGATGTGTCGGTGATCGGGCAAAAGGCGCAGGCGACGCGGCCCGAAATCGAACAGATCATGATCGCCGGGCCAATGCCCGACACGGCAAGCATCGAGGAATTTGAGAAAAATCTATATCTGATCCGCCGCCGGATCGAAAAGCGGGTGATCGCCGCCCAGATTCAGGGCTTTTACATCTGCTCGCTCAGCTGCCGCTCGATCATCTATAAAGGGCTGTTCCTGGCGGAGAGCCTGTCGGTCTTCTATCCCGATCTGCGCGATCTGCGCTTCGAAAGCCGGGTGGCGATTTTCCACCAGCGTTATTCAACCAACACCTTTCCGCAATGGTGGCTGGCGCAACCGTTTCGCTGCCTGGCGCATAATGGCGAAATCAACACCATCCGTGGCAACAAGAACTGGATGCTGAGCCACGAGATCAAGATGGCGAGCCTGGCCTTTGGCGAGCATTCAGAGGACATCAAGCCGGTGATCCCGGCGGGGGCGAGCGATACCGCCGCACTCGACGCGACTTTTGAGGCGATCTGTCGATCGGGCCGTGACGCGCCGACCGCCAAGCTGATGCTGGTGCCTGAAGCCTGGCAAGCCGATAGTGGCATGCCACCCGCGCACCTGGCCATGTATGAATATCTGGCCAGCGTGATGGAGCCCTGGGATGGCCCGGCTGCGCTGGCCATGACCGATGGCCGCTGGGCAGTAGCGGGCATGGACCGCAACGCGCTGCGTCCGCTGCGCTATACGCGCACCAATGACGGGCTGCTGATTGTCGGTTCGGAAAGCGGCATGGTGGTGGTGCCGGAGACGACGATTATCGAAAAGGGTCGGCTTGGCCCCGGCCAGATGATCGCCATCGATCTGGAATCAGGCGCCGTATTCAAGGATCGCGAGATCAAGGATCGGATTGCCGGCGAGGCTGATTATGCCGGCATGATCGGCGAATTTATCGGGCTCGACGATTTGCCGCCGCCTCCGGGCGAACCGGTCCGCCGCTATGATCGCGCCGAGTTGATCCGTCGCCAGATCGCTGCCGGGCAGACGATCGAGGATATGGAGCTGATCCTGTCGCCGATGGTCGATGGGGCCAAGGAAGCCATCGGATCCATGGGCGACGATACGCCGCTGGCGGTGATTTCCGACAAGCCGCGGCTGATCAGCCAGTTCTTCCGCCAGAATTTCAGCCAGGTGACCAACCCGCCGATCGATCCCCTGCGCGAACGCCAGGTGATGACGTTGAAGACGCGCTTCGGCAATCTTGCCAATATCCTTGATCTGGCCGGTGCAAAAAGCCCGGTGCTGGTGCTCGATTCGCCCGTGCTGACCTGCGCCAACTGGGACCGGTTAAAGGCACATTTCGGGGCGCAGGCCGCAGAGATTGATTGCACCTTTGAACCAAATGGCGGCCCTGAATCGCTGCGCGCGGCGATCCAGCGAATCCGCACCCAGGCCGAACAGGCCGTGCGTGAAGGGCGCAGCGATCTGTTTCTGTCCGACGAAAATGCCGGGCCAAACCGTGTCGCCATCGCTGGCGTCCTTGCTGCTGCGGCGGTGCATACGCATCTCGTCCGCCGGGGGTTGCGCTCCTATGCCAGCGTCAACATCCGTACCTCGGAATGCCTCGACACGCATTATTACGCCGTGCTGATCGGCGTCGGCGCAACGACGGTGAACGCCTATCTGGCCGAGGCCGCAATCGCGGATCGCCACGCGCGCGGGCTGTTCGGCGATCGCACGATCGAAGATTGCCTGCGCCGGCATCAGATCGCGATCGAGGAAGGCATCCTGAAAATCATGTCGAAAATGGGGATCGCGGTGATCTCCAGCTATCGTGGCGGCTATAATTTCGAAGCGGTCGGGCTCTCGCGCAGCCTGGTCAATGATCTGTTCCCGGGCATGCCCGCCAAGATATCGGGCGAAGGCTATGCGTCGCTCCATCTCAGCGCGATGCTGCGGCATGATGCGGCCTATGACAGCCCTGTTTCCACCTTGCCGATCGGCGGCTTTTACCGCCAGCGGCTGGGCAGCGAGACGCACGCTTATTCGGCACCGCTGATGCACTTGCTGCAAACCGCCGTCGCCACCGATAGCTATTCGACCTATCTGCAGTTTTCGCGCGGTGTGGCTGATCTGCCGCCGGTTTATCTGCGCGATCTGCTGCAGTTCAACTATCCGGCCGAGGGCATTCCGGTCGATCAGGTGGAAGCGATCACCGAAATCCGCAAACGCTTCGTTACGCCCGGCATGTCGCTGGGCGCGCTCAGCCCAGAAGCCCATGAGACGCTCGCCATCGCTATGAACCGCATCGGCGCCAAGGCGGTGTCGGGCGAAGGCGGCGAAGATTCATCGCGCTACACCCCGTATGATAACGGCGATAACGCCAATTCGGTGATCAAACAGATCGCTAGTGGGCGGTTCGGCGTGACGGCGGAATATCTGAACGCCTGCGACGAAATCGAGATCAAGGTGGCGCAAGGGGCAAAGCCCGGCGAGGGCGGGCAACTGCCCGGCTTCAAGGTCACTGAATTCATCGCCAAATTGCGCCACGCCACACCAGGCGTATCGCTGATCAGCCCGCCACCACATCATGACATCTACTCGATCGAGGATCTGGCGCAGCTGATCTATGATCTGAAACAGATTAATCCGCGCGCGCGGGTGTGCGTCAAGCTGGTATCCTCGGCAGGCATTGGCACCGTCGCGGCGGGCGTTGCCAAGGCGCATGCCGATGTGATTTTGGTTTCCGGCAATGTCGGTGGCACGGGAGCGTCGTCGCAGACCAGCATCAAATATGCCGGGACGCCCTGGGAAATGGGCTTGTCCGAGGTCAATCAAGTGCTGACCCTGAATGGCCTGCGCCACCGCATCAAACTGCGCACCGATGGTGGCCTGCGCACGGGGCGCGATATTGTCATCGCCGCCATCCTTGGTGCCGAGGAATTCGGCATCGGCACGCTCAGCCTGGTCGCGATGGGCTGCATCATGGTGCGGCAATGCCATTCAAACACCTGTCCAGTCGGTGTTTGCACGCAAGACGAACGCTTGCGCGAAAAGTTCGGCGGGTCGCCGGAAAAGGTCATCAACCTGATGACCTTCATTGCGGAGGAAGTGCGCGACATCCTTGCCAAGCTTGGCCTGCGCAGCCTGGATGAAGTGATCGGTCGCACCGAATTGCTCCGCCAGGTCAGCCGCGGTGCCGAGCATCTCGACGATCTCGACCTGAACCCGATTCTCGCCAAGGTTGATGCCGATGACAATCAGCGCCGCTTCAGCCTGAAGACCTGGCGCAACGAAGTGCCCGACAGCCTTGACGCGCAGATGATCCGCGATGCAGCAGCGGTATTCTCCCGCGGCGAAAAGATGCAGCTGACTTATTCGGTGCGCAACACCCACCGCGCCGTCGGCACCCGCCTGTCGAGCGAGATCACCCGTACCTTTGGTATGTCGAAACTCGCTGACGGTCATGTCCATGTCCGGCTGCGCGGCTCGGCGGGGCAATCGCTTGGCGCCTTTTTGTGCAAGGGAATCACGCTGGAAGTGTTCGGCGACGCCAATGATTATGTCGGCAAAGGGCTGTCGGGCGGGATCATCGCGGTGCGCCCGGTGGTCAGTTCCACGCTGGTGAGCCAGCATAACACGATTATCGGCAATACCGTGCTTTATGGCGCGACATCGGGCCAGCTCTACGCGGCGGGCCAGGCTGGCGAGCGCTTTGCGGTGCGCAATTCGGGGGCGAATGTCGTGGTCGAGGGCTGCGGCGCCAATGGCTGCGAATATATGACCGGCGGCATCGCTGTCGTGCTGGGGGAAGTCGGCACCAATTTCGGTGCAGGCATGTCGGGCGGGATGGCGTTCGTCTATGATCCCGAGCGCCATTTCCCGGCGCGCGCCAACCCCGAAAGCATTGTCTGGCAGCCCATTGCCTCTCGGCATTGGGAATCGGTGTTGCTGGGGCTGATCCACGCCCATCACGACAAGACCGACAGCAAATGGTCAGCGGCCTTGCTTGACGATTGGGACCGCGTGGTTGGCCATTTCTGGCAGGTCGTGCCGAAGGAAATGCTGATGCGGCTAAGCTATCCGCTTGATGACACCATGGAAGCCGTGGCGGCGGAATAGCGGCGCGGTTCACCGCGCAAGCGCTTTACGCGGCGGGCACGGGCGTTAAGAGTCGCTGGCTATGTGGCAACTCTATCAATTCCCGCTCTGCCCGTTTTCGCGCAAGGTCCGGCTCCTGCTCGGCGAGAAGGGGGTGGGCTATGATCTGGTGCGCGAATCGCCCTGGACCCGGCGCGATGAATTTCTCGACATGAACCCGGCCGGGCAGACCCCGGTCATGGTAGAGCCCAACCGGTCGCTGGTGCTGATCGATTCGATGGCGATTTGCGAATATCTCGAGGAAACCGTCGATAAGGCAGCGATGATCAACGGCACCGCGATCAACCGCGCCGAAACGCGGCGGCTGGTCGCCTGGTTCGATACGCAGTTTTACCGTGATATCACCGCGCCCTTGCTTCAGGAGCGGATGGAAAAGCGGATAGTCCACCGCGCCGCCCCCGATGCCAAGGCACTGCGCGAAGCGATGAAGGCGGCGGTCGGTCATCTCGATTATACCGATTTCCTGCTCGATCATCGCACCTGGCTGGGCGGCGCGACGATGGGGCTCGCCGATCTGGCAGCGGCGGCACAGATTTCTGTCGCCGATTATCTCGGCGGGATCGATTGGAAGGGGCATGAACAGACCGCGCGCTGGTATCGCGGTTTCAAAAGCCGTCCAAGCTTTCGCCCGATGCTGTCGGAACGGATGGAGGGCATCGCCCCGCCCGCCCATTATGACGATGTGGATTTCGATTTCTGATGCACGCCAACCACGATCCGGCCGCTGAAACGTCGCCAGTGATTGGCTTTGACGATTTTTTGAGGGTCGACGTCCGGATCGGCACGATCATCGAGGCGCTACCTTTCCCGGAAGCACGCAAGCCAGCCTATAAGCTCATCATCGATTTCGGCCCGGTGATCGGGATCAAGCGCTCCTCAGCGCAGATTACCGACCATTATGCGCTGGCGGATTTGCCGGGCATGCAAGTGGCGGCGGTGGTAAACTTCCCACCCCGCCAGATCGGGCCGGTCATGTCCGAGGTGCTGACGCTGGGTTTCCCCGATGCCGAAGGCAAGGTGGTGCTGGTGCAACCAACCACGCCGGTACCCAATGGCGGACGGTTATTTTAACGCATGGTGAGGTTAGGCTGCTTGAATCTCGCCCCCCGTTCGGGCTGAGCGAAGTCGAAGCCCATGGGCTGCGCATGCCCTTCGACTTCGCTCAGGGCGAGCGGGGTATGGGTTGATCCAATCGGACGTCATCACCTTCTAGAGCGGGCGTTTTGCGGCAGGTTTCTTCAATCGGACCGACAAATGGCAGGGTGGAACGCCGTAGCAATCGGCTGGTATTCGCTGCCCTGGCCTTTGTTGACCGGCTGATGGCCGAACAAAGACCGATACTTCAGATGATATCCACTTGCGTGAAACCCATGCGCACGCCCAGATCACATAAAATCTGCGCTTCGACGGGGCACAGCCCGCCTTCGCATTGCTCCATCGGCTGAAAGCTTGCTTTCACGGCGCTGCGCAGGAAACGCCGCCAGCCTTCCATATCCTTGATGATCCCGCCGAGCAGCTGTTCTGCGGCATCAAGGTCACCGATCAGCAGCCGCGTCGAGGAAAAGGGCTGGGTGGCGACGCGCACGATCGTTTGGCCAGTGCCGATATTGCGGACGATCATCCGGTTGGTGAAGAGTTGGATCTCAAACTGTGCAGCCATGGCGCGGGTTTATGCCCCGGCACGCCCTAGCCCGTCAAACTCCGCGATGCCTGTTCGAACATGTCGCGCGAAACGCCGGGTACCGCCAGGATCCGTTCGAGCTCTGCGCGCATCAGCGCCGCGCGTTCGGGATTGAACCGCTTCCACCGGCCAAGCGGGGGGACCAGCTTCGCCGCCGTTTGCGGGTTCAGCTTGTCGAGCGCAATCAGCTGATCCGCAACGAAGCGATAGCCGCGCCCATCAGCGGCATGGAACGCCCGCTGATTGACGCTGAACGCCCCGACCAGCGCGCGCGCGCGATTGGGATTGGCCAGCGTGAAATCGCGATGATGCGCCAGATCGAACACGATCGTCGGCGTATCCTCGCGGCTCGCCAGCGCCTGGGTCGAAAACCATTTGTCGAGCACCAACGGATTATCCGAATAGCGATTATAAAAGATATCGAGCGCGGCCACCCGAGTGTTGGACTGGCCGTTGACCAGCGTGGTCAAGGCGCCCTGGCGATCGGTCATGTTATCGGCCGCCTCGAACTGCGCAAAGGCGATGGAGTCCGCATCACCTGCGCCGCTGGCAGCAATATAGCCAAGCGACACCGATTTCAGGCGCCGATGCCCCTTGGCGACCGGCGAATATTCAAACGGACCCAGCGCCGCCGCTTGCGCATAAGCGGCGCGCCATTTGGTCTCCAGCGTCCGCCCAATTTCCCTGCGCAGCGCATCACGGGCCCGGAAAATTGCCTCTGGATCGACCACTGCCAGTTGATCACCAATGAAGCTGTCAGCCGGCAACAGCACCGCTTCAGCGACAAAAGCAGGGTCGAGGGCCGGATCATCAAGCGTTTCCGCAATCGCGGCGATAACGGCGCCATGATCGCCGCGGCCATGGGTGACGCTGGCGACAATCGTGTCGAGCATCAGCTGCTGCATCGCCTCATAGCGCGCAAAGGGATCGTCATCACAGGCCGACAGCCGTGCCAGATCGGCGGGCGAGCGATTGGTTTCGACGATGACAGGCGCCGAAAATTGCCGGTTGATCGACAACAGCGGCGGTTCGGTAACCTTGTCGAACACGATATCCGCGCTCGGGCTATCCAGAAGGACCAGCTGTTCGTCGCCCATTGGCCGACCGGTATCACTGCCGAACAGCTTGAGCCTGAGCGGCAGCACCATTGCGGGTTTGCTCGATTGATCGGGTGTGGGCGGCACCATCTGGCTAAGTTTCAACAGCGCCGTGCCCGCCGCTACGTCATGCCTGAGTGTGGCTGTCACGCGCGGCGTGCCGGCCTGGCTGTACCAGTGGCGGAATTGCGCAAAATCAACCGCGCCGCCTTCCTCCATGCACGCGACGAAATCCTCGCAAGTCGCAGCGGTCCCATCAAAGCGATCGAAATACAGGTCAGTGCCCGCGCGGAAGCGCTCCGCGCCCAGCATCGTCGCCATCATCCGGATGACTTCGGCACCCTTGTTATAGATGGTCGCGGTGTAGAAATTTGAAATTTCGATATAGCTTTCGGGCCGAACAGGATGCGCCAGTGGCCCGGCATCCTCGGGAAACTGCGCTGCCCGAAGGGCGCGGACATCTTCAATCCGCTTGACCGCAGCCGACCCCTGATCCGCCGAAAAGCTCTGGTCGCGAAAGACCGTGAACCCTTCCTTCAGCGACAGCTGGAACCAATCGCGGCAGGTAACGCGGTTGCCCGACCAGTTGTGGAAATATTCATGCGCCACCACCGCCGACACGCCATCGAAATCATAGTCCGTCGCGGTATCAGGATCGGCCAGAATATAGCGCGAATTGAAGATATTGAGGCCTTTATTCTCCATCGCGCCAAAGTTGAAATCATCAACCGCGACGATGTTGAAGACATCAAGATCATATTCACGACCATAGACATCCTCGTCCCATTTCATCGCCGTCTGCAGCGCGGCAAGTGCATGGCCAGTCTTGGCAAGATCGCTCGCGCGCACCCAGATGCCAAGCGCGACCTGCCGGCCGCTGCGCGTGGTGAAGCTGGCGCGATTGGCGACAAGATCGCCTGCGACCATCGCAAACAAATAGCTCGGCTTGGGGAAGGGATCACGCCATTCGGCCCAATGCCGTCCGTCGGGCAGATCGCCGCTGTCGATCGGATCGCCATTGGCGAGCAACACGGGATAGCGTTCCTTGTCCGCCGTCATCCGCACAAAATAGCGGCTGAGCACATCAGGCCGATCAGGGAAGAAGGTGATCCGGCGAAATCCTTCGGCCTCGCATTGCGTACAAAGCAGACCGCCGCTGGCATAAAGCCCCATCAACTGCGTGTTGCGTTCGGGCGCAATCGTGACGTCGGTTTCGATCAGATGCGCATCGCCGGCAAGCGGGATGATCAGTACGCCATCGTCAATCGACCAGTCGCTGCGCGCCACACCATCAACGGTTACCGACACCGGTGACTGGCCGCCACCATCGAGCCGGATCGCGCTTGCATCAGCCTCATTGCGCACCACCTGGAGCCGGGCGCGAACCCGGGTTGCGGCCGGATCGAGATCAAAATCCAGATCGATCTGCGGCACCAACCAATCGGGCGCGCGATACGCATCACGGCGCGTGACATGGGGCTGAGCGAGCGCGGCATTTACATCAAGCATAACCGCCAGATAGGCTTGGTCGGGCGGGTGTGCCACTGAAATCGCACACTCTGGCCTTGCCCACACGACCATGATCGCATGATCATGATAGGGTGGGAACGCCGGCCATCAGCAAAAGGGAATGATCATGAACCGAATGTTGATCTTCGGCCTGGGCTATAGCGCCGGACGGATCGCCGAACGCCTGCGCGCGCGCGGCTGGACGGTGACGGGCACCAGCCGAGACGACCGATCGGGAACGATCGCGTTTGACGACACCGCCGCGGTCCGCGCGGCGATCGACAGCGCCAGCCATGTGCTTGTGTCGATTCCCCCTGCCGATGATCGGGATCCGGTGCTCGCTCATTATGTCGAGACCCTGGACGGCACTCGGGACACGCAATGGGTCGGCTATCTTTCCTCCACCGGTGTTTATGGCGATGCAGGCGGGGCCTGGATCGACGAGACGAGCCCGACCGGTACTGGCCGCCGCAGCGCGCGGGCCGAAGCCGATTCGGCCTGGCTTGCCCGCGGGGCCCGCGTCTTTCGCCTGCCCGGCATCTATGGCCCGGGTCGTTCGGCCATTGACCGGGTGATCGCGGGCCGTGCCCACCGGATCGACCTGCCCGGTCAGGTGTTCAGCCGGGTGCATGTCGACGATATTGTCGGCGGCGTGGAGGCGGGATTGGCCGGGCCGCCCGGGGCGTATAATCTGGCGGATGATCACCCGTGCAGCCAGAATGACGTGATCGATTTTGCCTGCCGTCTGGCCGGGCTGCCGCGCTTGCCGCTGCTGTCGATCGACGACGCCGGCCTTTCGCCGATGGCGCGCGGTTTCTATGCTGAAAACCGTCGGGTGGCCAATGGCAAGGCCAAGCGCGTGCTTGGCTGGAAACCGGCCTTTCCCGATTATCGCGCCGGTCTGCTCGCCCTGAGCGCGATCACCAGCCCGCCCATCGCCAGCGCCGCCCCGGCCGCGGCCAGCGGCGACCAGCGATAGCCTTCAAACAGAGTCGATAGCAGCATCGCGATCACCGGGACGATAACGCTGCTATAGGCGGCCTTAGCGGTGCCGATGATACGCAACACGCCGAAATAGAGCGTGAAGGCAATGGCCGACGCCACCACCCCCAGATAAACCAGCCCCAGCAAATACCCCGCCCGTAGTTCGATCACCGGCGGGCCGGTAAGCATCCAGGCACCCGCCGCGTCGATGGCCGCACCGATCAGCATCGCGACAGCGAGCGTCGAGATCATCGGGTATAATTTGGCTGTCTTGGTACCTTGCAGGATGTTGGCGACTGAAGCCGCCAGCACTCCGGCCATGGTGATTGCCACGCCGATCAGCGCTTCGCCCGGGCCATTGGGGTCAACCTGCGCCTCATGCGCAAACAACAAAACCACACCCGCCACGGCCACGCCCGATCCGATCAGCAATTGCCGCCCGAGCTGCTGGCCAAGGAAGATCCGCCCAAGGACCGCATTGGGCACCAGCAGCAGCGCGAATACCACCGCGACCAGGCCAGAGGTAATGTGTTCCTCCGCCCGGTAAACAAGATTGAAGTTGAAGCAGAATTGCAGCACCCCAACGGCGGTCGCAAAAGCCCATCCGCGCGCATCGAGCATGACCCGTTCGCGCCGATAGGCCGCATAGGCGACCATCGCCACGCCGCCGATCAAGAACCGATAGCTGACTGACCAGCTTGGCGGGACGATGCCGATCTGGTCGCGAATCACGATCCAGGTCGATCCCCAGATCAGGGTGACGATCGCAAACGGCACCAAGATGGCGAGCCGGGTGGATTGCGGGGCGGCAGCCTCGGTCAAAGGCGGGCAATGGCATCGGCAAGCGAGCGAATATCGGCCGGCTGATGGTTCCACGATGTCACGAGCCGCGCTTCGCCCGGGCCCCAATCATAAAAATCAAAACCCAGCGCGCGCAGCCCGGCAGCCTCTGCAGGGCTCACGCGCAAAAACACCTCATTGGCCTGAACCGGGTGGAGCAGCCGGTCGCCCGCCGCCGCCGCCAGCAAGGCCGCCGCCGCATTGGCGGCGCGCGCATTGGCCAGCCACAGATCATCCTCCAGCATCGCCAATATCTGTGCCGCCAGATAGCGGCCCTTGGACAGCAGCATTCCCGCCCGCTTGCGACGCTCCGCCGTGCCATCGGCGAGATCGGCATCGAAAAAGACCAGCAATTCCGCGGTCATGCCGCCATTTTTGATAAAGCCAAAGCTGAGCGCGTCGACACCCGCGCGCCAAGTGAGATCGGCGGGCGTGCAGCCAAGCGTTGCCACTGCATTGGCAAAGCGGGCGCCATCCATATGCAACCGCAGACCGCGTGCGCGCGCCAGATCGCCGATCGCGGCAACGTCCTGCGGGGTGTAAACCAGCCCATATTCAGTCGCGTTGGTGATCGAAATGGCGCGCGGCTGGACACGGTGAACATCGGGCGCAATCGAGTCGATCAAGGCGCCGATGCTGGCGGGCGTCAGCTTGGCGCCCTCGCCATCGGCGAGCAGTAATTTGGCGCCATGCGTGAAAAATTCGGGCGCACCACATTCGTCATTCTGGATATGCGCATCACGGTGGCAGATGATGCCGCCATAAGGTGGGCACATTGCCGCCAACGCCAGGCAATTGGCCGCCGTGCCCGATGGCAACCAGAAGGCGCGCAGCGGCGTTTCGAACAGCGCAGAAACGCGCGCGTCGATCGCCTTGCTCCAGCCATCGCCATCATAAGCGGTGTCGAGAACATTGGCGTCACCAAGCGCGGCGAGCACAGCCGGACAGGCCGGGGCAGCATTGTCTGAAAAGAAACGCATCGCGTCGCCATAACGGCAGCCGGACGCGTACGTCAACCGTTACCGCCGACTAAAGTTCTTCATCGCGAACCGGCGGTCGATCGCGCGTGGCCGGCGCTGGCGGATCAGGGCGATCGCGCGGCGGTTTTCGATCGATGGCGATGCTGCCATCCCGGCCGAATTTCAGGTTGAGGCCAAAGCCGCTTACGCTGCCCTCGATCCCCAGGCTATTCCCCGCTGGCAGCCCGTCGATAATCACATCGCCAATATTGCCGAAGTCGCCGTCATCCGTTTCATCGACATCAATCTCAGCCGGCGGGCGCGCTACGGGCGACAGCCGCAACGCGCTCTGCATGAAATCGCGCCAGATCCGCGCCGGGATGCCGCCACCCGAAAGCCCGGGATTGGGCGAGTTATCGTCATTGCCAACCCAGACGCCCACCACCAGATCTTCGGCAAACCCCAGGAACAGCGCATCGCGATTATCCTGGCTGGTGCCCGTCTTGCCATAGCTGTCGATCGACAATGCTGCCTGCCGCCCGGTGCCAGTGCTGATTGACGCGCGGAGCAGATCGAGCATTTCCCCGTGCACCCGATCGCCAAAGCGATTGGACCGGTCACCCAGCGCCTCGATCCAGCTTTTCTCGGTTGGCGCGTTCAGCCCGTGCGGGCGTACCGGATAACCATTGGCGGCGAACGCACCGTAAGCGGCGGTCAGTTCTAGCAACGAGCTGCTCGCCGATCCCAGCGCGATCGTCGCCTCATTGGGCAGCTCTGTTGAAATGCCCAGATCACGCGCCGCCTTGATCACCGCGCGGACGCCAACCTTTTGCGTGAGCCGGGCGGCCGCAACATTGCTCGACCGGGCAAAGGCCTGCCGCAAGGTGATCATCCCCTTGTACCGACCATCGCTGTTTTTGGGGCTCCAATCACCGATTGTCACGGGCGAATCATCGACGAGTGAATCGGGGGTCATCCCGCTGCGCAGCGCCGCCAGATAGACAAAAAGCTTGAACGCCGATCCCGGCTGGCGGCGCGCTTGCGTCGCGCGGTTGAACGGGCTGTCGGCATAGGATTTGCCGCCAACCATCGCCACCACCCGCCCATCGGGCCGGAGTGCCACAATCGCGACCTGCGTCTTGTTCAGCCCGGCGCGGCGCACCACGCGCTCGGCCGCCTTTTGTAATCGCGTGTCCAGCGTGGTGCTGACGCGCGCCTCGGTGCTGATCGCGCCAGCCTGATCGCGCGCGGCAGGCAGCACCCAATCGGCAAAATAGGTGCCATCGGGCAGGCTTTTCACCTTTTCCGGGCGGAGCCGAACCGGGCCGATATCCGCCGCATCCGCCTTTTCCAGAAAACCGCCGCGCACCATCGCCACGATCACCACCGCCTGACGCGCGCGCGCACCAGCCAGATTGCCGGTTGGCGCCAGCCGCGATGGCGCCTTAACCAGCCCCGCGAGCATGGCCGCTTGGCCAATTGTCAGCTTGTCGGGCGTGGTGCTGAAATAATGCTTCGCTGCCGCCGACAGTCCATAGGCATTGTCGCCAAAATAGACGTTGGACAGATAGCGCGACAGAATCTCGTCCTTGGTCAGCCAGGCCTCCAGCCAAAGCGCGATCATCGCCTCGCGAATCTTGCGGCCCGCGGTGCGGTCTGAATCAAGAAAGGCATTTTTGGCGAGCTGTTGCGTGATCGTGCTGCCGCCTTCGCGCAGGCCCCCGGCGGCCATGTTATGGAACATCGCGCGGGTAATGCCCCAGGGATCAACCCCCCAATGCGACCGAAACCGGCGATCCTCGATCGCGAGAAAAGCGTTGATCACATGCGGCGGCAGGCTGACGGCATCGACGGGCTTGCCGATCGTCGCCCCGCGCCGCGCAATCGGCGTGCCATCGGCAGCGAGCAGGGTGACGCTGGGCGGCGCGGGTGGCTCCAGCGACTTGGAGAGTGGCGCCGTCAGCGCGAGCCAGCCGACCGCGACGACAAACAACACCACAACGGCGGCCACCGCGCGGATCGTCCAGCGCCAGCGACCGGGGCGGTACGCCACCGGCAGGTTGGTCGAATATCCTTGGCGCGCTGCGTCGGTGGGGCGATCGTCATCGGCCTCGTCCCAATCCTGCCACTCCTGATCCTCCCAATCCCCATCGCCGAGGTCATCGTCGATTGGTTTGCGATCTGCGCTGTGGCGATCTCGATAGCCGCTCGGCGGTGGCATCCCATCAGTCAGCTCGAACGGCTCTGCCGGATCAGACGGCCAGCGGCCAGGCGGGGGACGATCAACGGGTCCTGAAGACATGATCTCGATCCAGATAGCCAAGCGCGGGACGGTCAACTGTATTATCGCAATGATACAGTCCCGACAAGAGCCGATCCCCAGCACCACCCCGGGCAAGGATTGCCCCCCCATGGGGAGCCAGAGGGGAAGCCGGACTGGACGGGCGCGCGTCGCTCATGCACATCGCCTAGCAGGTCAACTCGGCTCACGAAACTGCAGGCGAATTGGGAGGGGAAAAGCGTGCGCGTCACCATCAAGGATGTCTCCCGAGAGGCGGGCGTCTCGATCAAGACCGTTTCGCGCGTGCTCAATAACGAGAAATATGTCGGTGCAGAGACGCGCGCGAAGGTCGCCGAAGTCGTCGCTCGGCTGAACTTTCGGCCCAATGTCGCGGCGCGATCGTTGGCCGGGCGGCGCTCGTTCCAGATCGCGCTGATCTGTGACAATCCTTCGCCTTATTATGTCTATGAAATGCAATCGGGCATCCGCGATCGCTGCGAGCAGGACGGCGTCCGGATGATCGCGCAACCCTATGCGCGTGGGTCCGAACGGCTGATCGATGAGATCGAAAGCCTTGTCGAGGCGACGCAGATCGACGGGCTGATCCTGACTCCGCCGGTCAGCGACCATCCCGAAGTGCTTGAGCTGTTGGCGCGTCGCGGCGTGCGCTTCGTGCGGGTATCGCCGGGCACCCAGGTCGAACTATCGCCATCGACCTTTATCGACAATCGCGCGGCAGCGGCGACGATGACGGCGCATCTGCTGCGGCTCGGCCACAAGCGGATCGGCTTCATCGCCGGCGACCCCGGCTTTGCGACCAGCGCACAGCGGACCAAGGGCTATCTCGACAGCTTACGCAGTGCCGGGATCGCGATCGATCCAGCGCTGATCCGCAGCGGCAGCTATAATTTCGCGTCGGGCGCGCGCGAGGCCGAGGCACTGCTAACCGCGCCCGAGCCCCCGACCGCGATCTTCGCCGCGAGCGATGACATGGCCGCAGGGGTGCTGACCGTCGCCCACCGGATGGGGCTGCGCGTGCCGGGCGATCTGTCAGTGGCGGGTTTCGATGACACAGCGTTGGCTGGCTATGTCTGGCCGCCCCTGACGACGATCCGCCAGCCGACGCGCGAAATGGCGCACGCGGCGGCAGATTTGTTGCTGAGCGAAGCTGATGGCGCGCCAGAGCGGCGTGAGATCGCGCATGCGCTAGTGGTGCGGGAATCGACTGGGGCGCTTAGAGAATAGGCCGAAAATGGCGCCGGGCGATTCGAAATCAAATCGATAAATCATAGGGCACCTTTTGAATAAAGGACTTTCCACATTAACCAGTACTTTAATCTGCCATTGACCCAAGTTAGAATTGGTATCACTGAATTTTGTCTAACATGCACGGTAGAGGCACATTTTGGTAAAGCTCAGCAACTTTGTTCGCCGTTACACTTCGATCGCGGCGGTCATCGACATTTTGCGCCGCAAAGAGCTTTCTCTTCTCGATCCTCAAAGTTGGGACGATCGCAACGACCGTTATTTTATGGATCTTTATAAAGAGAGCAAAGACATCAGGGGTCTTTATGGGCTATGTGCTGCGACCTGCTCAGAAACCTATCACCACTGGCGAGTTTTCACCAACGCAGCGGATGGTGCTTGTATTGAAATAAAAAGAGACGCACTTGAAGATCGCCTCGATCAGCTTAATGGGGTGAATTACGGTGTTATAAGCTACTTAAAGCTAGAAGAAGTCGAACAACTCGGCCTTAAAGATGCCGATCGTCTGCCATTCGTTAAGAGAGTTGGCTTCGAACCTGAAGATGAATACCGTATCATCGCTGAAACTATGGAACAGCAGCAGCCAGCGATTCAAATTGATTTACCTGTTAACTTAATTAATCGAATTTATCTGAATCCATGGCTGCCAAAATCGATTGCTGATAGCGTCAAGGACACGCTGCGAGCACTCCCAGGTTGTTCAAAAATTGTGATTTCGAAATCATATTTGATCGAAAGCGGTCGCTGGAAAAAGGCAGGCGATAAAGTACTTGGGCGCAAGCAGCCTCTCACAATCAAACGCGGGAAGTCCAAAAGCTCCACATAGCGAAACTGCCGCTGCTCACCCGATCACCAATACCGCCACCAACCCCGACAGCACCAACGCCGCCAGCGTCGCTGCCCCGATCACCAACAGCGGTTTCGGCCCCGCCTCGAGCAATTGGCGCATCGGCGATCGGATCGCCGTCGCGGTGACGGCAGCGGCAAGGGCGGCGGTGGCGAGTTTTTCGGCCCCGGTTGCCACAATTGGCGGGATAACGCCGAGCGAGTGGATGCCCGCCACCACGAAAAAGCCGATAACGAACCAGGGGATGCCGGGGCCCTTGGTCTTGCTGCCTTCTTTGGGAAAATAGAGCGCGACCACCGCCAGCGCGGGGGCAAGCAGCGCGACGCGGGTAAGCTTGACGATGGCGGCGATGTCGCCCGCACCGGGCGAAAAAGCATAGCCCGCGCCCAGAGTCTGCGCGACATCATGGATTGACGCACCGAGCATGAAGCCGGCCTTCAGATCGGTCAGCATCATCGCGTGCGCCAGGATGGGATAGGTGACCATCGCCGCCGCACTCATCGCCGAAATGCCGACGAGCACGATGGTGAGCTGCGCCTGGCTCGCGCGCTTTTCGCCAAGCGTTGTCGCCAGCGCGAGCGCCGCCGAGGCACCGCAAATCGCCACCGCGCCGCCCGCCAGCACCCCAAACGCGCTATCGAAACCGAAGCGCCGCGCCGCCAGCACGCCGCTGCCAATTACCAGCGCCACAATCGCCACCACGGCAATCAGCGCCACCGGGCCCAGCGCCATAATCTGCCCGAAGGTCACGCGCACGCCGACCAGCACGATTCCCCAGCGCAACAATGATCGCGAAGCAAAGGTCAGCCCGTCATGCAACCGGGCGTCAGCGCTCAGAAAATTGAGCGCGAGGCCGATCAGCAGCGCCATCAGGGTCAGTGGCGCACCATAATGATCGGAAATAAACCCCGCCGACAGCGTTCCGGCGGCGACCACCGCCAGCCCGGGCAGCAGCCCCCGCCAGGTGGATGGCGGGCTCGGCTCGATATCGCCATACAGGTCCGCTGCCATGGGCAGTGGCCGTTTTGTCGGTTTGGTTCGCGTGTTTGCCATACCCCGCCCTGAAACATCCCTTATGTATCGCTATTGCTGCAAAGGGCTAGCCGAAGCGTCGCGGGTATGACAACGTTATCTGAAAAGCCATGGGGAGAGCGATGATGTCAGGCAAGAGCGGGGCCACCCGGTGGGTGATCGTGGCGATGGTGTTCTTCGCGATCATGCTGAATTATGTCGATCGGCAGATACTGGCGCTGCTGAAGCCGACATTGGAGGCGGAGTATCACTGGTCTGACCAGGATTACGCCAACATGGTTTCAGCCTTTCAATTCTCCGCAGCGGTCGCATTTCTGGGCACCGGCTGGTTCATCGATCGGGTGGGGTTGCGCCTGGGCTTTGCGATTGGCGTCGCGGTGTGGAGCATCGCCGGGATGGCCCATGCCTTTGCGACCGGGGTAATCGGGTTTGTCGCGGCGCGGGTCGTGCTGGGGGCAGCGGAATCGATTGGAACGCCGGCAGCGGTGAAATCGGCTGCGACCTATTTCAGCCAGAAGGAGCGCTCGATCGCGCTGGGTATTGGCAATACGGCGCCCAATATCGGTGCAATCGTGACGCCATTGGCGATTCCGGCGCTGGCGGTGGCGTTTGGCTGGCGCGCGGCATTCCTGATCGCTGGCGGACTTGGGCTGGTATGGGTCGCGGTCTGGTTTGCAATCCGCGTTCAGCCGGTTGCGGTCGATGGTGAACAGCCGACACCAATCGCCTGGACGACATTGCTCAAGGATCGCAAGATCCTCGCCCTTGCAGTGGCCAAAGTGCTTTCGGATCAAGTGTGGTTCTTCATGCTGAGCTGGCTGCCTGATCTGTTCCACCGGCTGTTCGGCCTGCCGCAGGGGACGGTGGGGTTGCCGGTCGCCTTGGTCTATGTCTTTGCCGCACTGGGGGCGCTGACTGGCGGCTGGCTGCCAACGCGAATGATGGCCCATGGCTGGAGCGTCAACCGTGCCCGCAAGACGACATTGCTGATCTATGCCGTGCTGATCCTGCCGGTGTCGCTGGTGTTGCTGGTGTCCAGCCCGTGGAGCGCGGCGCTGCTGCTGGGCCTTGGCTTGTTCGCGCATCAGGGTTTTTCGACCAATTTGTTCGGCTTTGCGACCGATGTGTTTCCGGCGCGGATTGTCGGCTCGGCGGTTGGGATGGCGGCGTTTTGCGGCAATATGTGGTCGATCGGGCTGATCCAGCTCGCTGCCTATTCGCTCTCACAGGGCTGGGGCTATGGCCCGCTGCTGGCGATTTGTTCGGGCAGCTATTTGCTGGCGTTGCTGTGCATCCAGCTGCTGGTGCCCGTGATTGTGCCCGTTGATGAAAGCGAGCGCGGCGACGGATTGGCGATGGCGCATTAAGCAGCATTTTCAGCCAATAGTGGATCGGTTTTTGGAGGATTGACGGTTAAGTTAGCATTTGCTAACACGCTGATCATGACGACGCCTTTCCATCTGTCGAGCGAGCTCGATCCACCCGCGAAGCGCGCAATTGTTGCGACCGCGCTTGAGCTGTTTTCGATGCACGGCGTCGATGGCGTCAATATTCGCGACATCGCGGCTGGCGCTGGGTTCACCAACCCGGCCATCTTCCGCCATTTCGCCAGCAAAGAAGCTCTGGCGCAAGCGTTGTTTGATCGCTGCTACGCCGCGCTAGCGCATAGCCTGACCGCTGAACCGGCCATGGCGTTGCAAGACCGGCTGATCGCCTGTGTAGCGCTGATCAAGGCAGCGCCACAGGCGGTGCATTTCGTTTTGGAAAATCTTCGTCGCTACTGGTCGACCCTGCCCGAAGCGCAACGCGCGCTGCCGCTGCCTGCCCGGATGCGCTTGCTGGTTGAGGCCGAGCAGGCCGCCGGACGGATCAGCGCCAGTGCCGATCCCGGCTTGGCCGCGATCCTGCTGCTCGGCGCACTTGGGCAAGTGGCGCGGCTGGCGCTGTTTGATGAGCTGCCGGACCCGGCGGAGCATTTTGCCCAATCCTTATGGACCTTGTTGTTTCGTGGACTGGAGAATTGAGTCATGTCTGATGTGTTAGCAAATGCTCACTTTACTGCTGATGGCCTGCCATGGGCGCTGATCGGGCCCACCGGCGTGACGGGACGGATGATTTTGGAGCGTGCGCTGGCGCTGGGGTATCGACCGCGCCTGATCGGTCGCGATCCCGCCAAGCTGGCAGCACTCGCAGCGCCTTCCCAGCTCGACTGGGTTGCCGTTGATCTGCGGGACCGCACGGCGCTGCAACAGGCCTTGGCTGGCCAACGGCTGGTGCTGAATGCGGCCGGGCCGTTCGCGACTACTGCGCCGTTGGTGATCGCTGCCGCAATTGCTGCGGGGATCGACTATCTGGACCTCAACGGCGAACTTTCGGCGCTGCAGGCGATGTTCGAGCAGGACGCGGCTGCCCGATCGGCAGGCGTCGCCCTGGTCGGCGGCGTCGGCTTTGGCATCGCCGCCAGCGACGGCCTGGCCATGCAGGTCAGCGCGCGATTGGGCGGGGCTGAATGGATGCGAATTGCCGTCGCCGCAGATTCGGGTTTTGGCTCTCCAGCCGTGGCGGAAAGCACCGTGGCCGTGATTGCAGGCGGCGGTCGCGAAGTGCGCGCTGGGGCGATCATTCGGCGAAAATTAGCGCGGGCACGCTGGCGCGAAACGGGCCCCGATGGAATCCGGCATCCTTTCGCCAGCGCGCCACTTGCGGATCTCGCGGCAGCGCGGCGGGCAACTGGGACGCGACGGATCATCGCTGGCGTCCCGATGCCGCACGGTCAGGCGCGCCTGCTGTCGGTCATCGCGCCGCTGTTACCGACTCTGCTCAAATTGCCCCCGGTTCGGCGCGCAATGGCGCAGGCGGGGGGGCATGCCGGCGCTGCAAAAACGGCCTTCCAGTCGCATGTATGGATCATGGCCGGACGGGGGAAGGCAATCGAGACTGCCAGGCTCGATGCGGGAGAAGGGTTTGCCGCCACCGTCGACATCGCGATGGCAGCGATCGCGCGGACCCTCGCGCAGCGTCCGACCGCTGGCGCTCACAGCCCGGCAACCGCGTTCGGCGCCGACTTTATCAGCGCGATTCGGGGTATCTCAATCCGCTTCGGGCAATAGAAGGCCCGGCCGGCATGCGCCGACCGGGCCCCAATATTTCTGCGATCAGATCAGAAATTCACCCGACCCGTCACGCCGAAATAGCGATCGGCGTCACGCGGGATCTGAAAGAGATAGGCGTTGCCCGGACCGCCATTGGCGATCGTTGCGGCAAAGCTCTGGTCGAACAGATTACGGACCTGGAAGGTCAGACGATATTTGTCGTCGTTGGTGGCAATCGCCGCCGAGAGGTTGGCCAGGCCGTAAGCACCGATCGTCCCCAGCCGCCGTTGTACGGCATCCGCCGCGAACAACGAGAGCTGCGAGCTCTGGTACGATCCTTGCGCCCCCAGATAGACATCCACCTGTCCGCCGGTGCGGATGCGGTAATCGACGCTCACATTGCCCTTCCACTTCGGCGCAAAGCCAAGCGGCGTGCCCGCCGGGATAACCGCTGCGCCAAGCGGTGCGCGGAACGCATCGACCTTTGCATCGGTATAGGCAATGCCGCCGCTGAAGTTCAGGTCCGGGATCGGCCGGAAGCTGGCATCGATTTCCACGCCGCGCGTCGATACCTTGCCCGCGTTGGTGAAGCGCGTGACGACCACGCCCGCCACCAGATCAGGATTATTCGCCTGGAAGTTATCATAGACGGCATAGAAACCGGCGATGTTCAGGATCAACCGACCATCGAGGAAGGTGTTTTTCAAGCCGACTTCATAGGCATTCGACGTTTCCGGCGCGATCACGTTGGTGCCGTTCTTCGACAGGTTGAAGAACACGTTGAACGCCGGGCCCTTATACCCGCGCGAATAGGTGAAATAGGCGATGTTGTTTTCAGTCAAATCGGCCTGGATACCGGCCTTGCCCGAAAAATTGGTCGAATTGGTCCGCGCCGTGAACGGAATGCCATTGGTGGCGGTAACGACCCCGTTCACGCCGGGCGAATTGAAGACGCCCTGATCGAAATTGGGATTGATACCCCCGGTGCCGACCGGCACCCCGCCCGCCACGTCCAGGTTACGGCTGACGCGCGAGTGAAACACGTCGAGATTGTCCGAAGTGTAGCGAACGCCACCGATCAGTCGCACCCAGCTGGCTATGTTAAGTGTACCCTGGCCGAAGAGCGAGAAGTTATCGAAGGTCGAACCAAAGACCGCCGTCCCACTCGGGAAGGTCGATGGTGCCGCCAGCGGGCTCGTGCACGGGATCAGGCTGCCCGCCGGAATGATCGCGCCAACCGCTGCGCTGCAGCGCGTGACGTCGCGCGTGAACGTCCGTTCGGACACCGCACTCGAATAAAAGCCGCCGATGACGTAATCGAAAAACTGCTTGCCGGGTGAAGTAAGGCGGATTTCCTGGGTAACGGTGTGCCCGGTTTGCGGGCCAAAATCGTGCAACTGGTTGAACCCGATATAGGCCATTGGCAGCCAGTCACCGTCGCGAATTTCGGTGTTGGCCCAGTTGCGATATGACGTGATCGACGTCACCGTATGGTTCGCTACTGCATAGTCGGCCTGCAGCGAGAAGCCATAGCCGGTGTCACGCGTCGCGGTGACAAGGTTCTGGGCGATCGTCCGCGTCCGGTCGCCGAGCGGTGTCGGCAGCACCTGCGTCGACGCGTTGGTGGTGGTGGCACCGGTTGCGTTCACGATTGGCAGCGTGCCGACGACGGGCGCGCAGCAATCATCGTTGTTGCGGTGATAATCGGCAATGAACATCAGCGTCAGGTCAGGCGTCGGCTCGGCTTCGACCTGCAGGCGGAAACCGTAATGCTCCCAGCCGTTCACGATCCTGTTGACCGCGGTATTGCGGATGTTGCCATCGTAATTGCTGTAATAGCCGCTCAAGCGCGAACGAACATTTTCACCCAGCGGCACGTTGATCGCGGCGCGGGCGCGATATTCAGAGTCGGTGAAAAATCCGAGTTCGACATAGCCACCCAGTTCCTTCGACGGCCGCTTCGAGACGATGTTGATCACGCCAGCGCTGGCATTCTTGCCGAACAGCGTGCCCTGGGGGCCCCGCAACACCTCAATCCGCTCAATGTCGAGCAGGTCGCTAAACGCTTCGCCAGCGCGGCTGAACACAACGCCGTCAAGCACGGTCGACACTGACGGTTCGCCAGCGATCGAGAAGGTCGCAGTGCCGACACCGCGCAGGAACAATGATTGGTTGAGCGTGGTACCCGATTTGAGAAAGTTGAGCGACGGCACAAGATATTGCGCGCCCTCCAGGCTCACCTTGCCGGTCGCGGCCAGCGTATCGCCGCTCACAACGGTGACCGCCAGCGGCACGTCCTGCAGGCGCTCGCTGCGCTTTTGCGCGGTGACAATGATTTCGCCCGAATCGCTCGCCGCATCGGCTGCCGGCGCAGAATCGGTGGCTTGCGCAAAGGCTGGTGCGCTCAGCAACAGTGCCAATGATGCGGCACCTGCCATCAGAATTGATCGTTTCATGGTTATCCCTCCCTAAGTCCTACTATTTTGATAGGTTATTCTATCTTGACGGCAAACGCCGCGTTCTTGGCTGGCTTGAAGAAAATCTTGCCCGCGCAATCTCCATTGGTCAGAATCCCAACTCCGCCATCGTCACCACGCGCCTCTCCCGCGCACTTAGCTCGGCAGCCGTGCCGATCGCGACCGCCATCAACCCGTCATGGGCGGTGACTTCGACCGGCCCCTCACCGCGCACGGCGGCGATGAATTTCTGATGTTCGTAAAAGGTTGAGCCGTGGTGGCTGCCAGCGTTCAGCGCCGCAGCGTCAACCTCAACCACGCGCCGCGTGGCTGCTTTGGGATTGCGGAACCCGACGCGCGGCGAAAAGACGATCGCTCCTTCAGGGATCAACACCTCCAGCCTTGCCTTGTCGCCGACGGCCGCAATCTCTTCCTGATTTTCCGCCCCATCGGCAAACATCGACAGATCAAGCATCGCGCGGACACCGTTGCTGAAATCGACGGTCGTGTAGCTGTTGTCGATAATGTCGGGGCGCTCGCCCTGATAGCTTTCGTCGAGATGGTTCACGTCCATCGCGCCCGAACAATAAACGCGGACCGGATCGGCCTGCACGATCAGGCGCATCAAATCGAAGAAATGGCAGCATTTCTCCACCATCGTGCCGCCGGTGTTGCGGTTGAAGCGGTTCCAGTCGCCAACTTTGGGCAGGAAGGGGAAGCGATGCTCGCGGATCGACAGCATTTTCAGCGTGCCGATGCGGCCACCGTGAATCTCAGCGATGAATTCGGCCGCTGGGGGCATGTAGCGATATTCCATCGCCGTCCAGAACACGCGGTCAGTCTGCGCCGCGCGGTCGACGATCCAGCGGGCATCGGCAATCGTGGTCGCGACGGGCTTCTCGCACAGGATGTGGAGACCGGCATCGAACAGGGGCGTGAGGACATCGCGGTGGGTGTAGTTGGGACTGGCGACGATCACGGCATCGCACAGGCCACTGGCAGCGAGTGCCGCTGCGCTGTCGAACGCCTGCACGCCTTCTGCCCGCGACCCAAGCGCGTTCTTTGCCCAGCCGAGCGATGCCTCGGTCGGGTCGGCAAGCGCCGTGACCACCGCGCCGGGGGTGATGGCGAGGTTGGTCAAATGCTCGACCCCCATCATCCCCGTGCCGATCAGGCCATATCGTACTTGCTCTCCCAAGCGTCTCGCCTCTATGTATGACAACGATGTCTGAAAGCACCTATACACCCGAATCGCGGCCCTTGGGCAAGAGCGGAATTTTAGTCTCCCCGATTGCTTGGGGCATGTGGCGCTTTGGCCACGCTGGCGTATCGGGGGGGCGCGCGCTGATCGAAGCGGCGTTTGCGGTCGGCGTTACGCTGTTTGATACCGCCGATATTTATGGCTTTGATGGCGCTGGCGGCTTCGGCGATGCTGAGAGCCTGCTGGGGCAGATATTTACCGAAGCGCCGCAGCTGCGCGGCCAGATGGTGCTGGCGACCAAGGGGGGCATTACCCCGCCGGTGCCCTATGATTCTGGCAGGGATTATCTCACGGCAGCGCTTGATGCGTCGCTGCGGCGGATGGCCGTTGACTCGGTCGACCTCTACCAGATCCATCGACCCGACATTTTGGCGCACCCGCAGGAAGTGGCGCGGACGTTGGAGGACATGGTCAGCGCGGGCAAGGTTCGCGCGGTTGGCGTGTCGAACTATACGCTGGCGCAGCACCGGGCGCTGGCGACGTTCCTGAATATCCCGCTCGCCTCGACTCAGCCCGAATTTTCGCCGCTTGAACTCGGGCCGATCGAAAACGGCCTGCTCGATCTGGCGATGGAAACCGATCTCGCCGTGCTCGCCTGGTCACCCCTTGGCGGTGGACGCATCGGCGATCCGCAGGACGCGCGGGCAACCGCCGTCGCGGCCGCGCTTGATGTGGTCGCGGCCGAAGCCGGCATCTCGCGCGCGGCGGCGGCCTATGGCTGGATCATGGCCCATCCGGCGCGGGTGATCCCGATCGTCGGCACGCAGAATCTGGACCGCATCGCTGAGATCCCCGATGCCTTTAAATGCCACTGGAGCCGCCAGCGCTGGTATGACGTGCTGGTCGCGTCGCGCGGAGAAAAGCTGCCATGAGCGCAAGTCCTTGCGAGATTAGCTGGTTTTCCGCGCTCTGCGATGACGACTATGAATTTCTCGGCGCGCCCGATCCGATGCTCAAATCAAGCTGGGAGCATTGCCGCGACATCGTGATGCAGGCCGAAACCGGCGGGTTCGATAATATCCTGCTGCCGTCAGGCTATGCGCTCGGCATCGATACCACGGCGTTTGCCGCCGCGATTGCGCCGATGCTCAAGCGGATGGCGCTGCTGATGGCGGTGCGCGTCGGCGAAAGCTGGCCACCACAGCTCGCGCGCCAGATCGCGACGATTGACCGGATGCTTGGGGGCCGATTGAAGGTCAATATCATCTCCTCCGAAATGCCCGGCGAGACGCTTGGTTCTGCCCCGCGTTATGCGCGGACGGTCGAGGCGATGCATATTTTGAAGACATTGCTGAACGGCGAGCCGCTCGATCATCAGGGCGAATTTTGGCAATTGAAGCTCGATCCACCACGGATCGGCACGCTCAGCGGCAAGGCGCCGCAGCTCTATTTTGGTGGGCTGTCGCCTGATGCACGCGAAGCAGCGGCCAAGGGCTGCGACGTCTATCTGATGTGGCCCGACAAGCGCGAGGCGGTCGCCGCGATCATCGCCGATATGCAGGCCCGCGCTGCCGCGCATGGCCGCACGCTGCGCTTTGGCTACCGCGCGCATGTCATCGTGCGGGAAACCGAAGCTGAGGCCCGGACGGCAGCCGATCGGCTGCTCTCTAAACTGGACGATGCGCAAGGGGCCGCCATCCGTGCCAAATCGCTCGATTCGCAATCTGCTGGGGTCGCGGCGCAAGCGGCCCTGCGCGACAATGCCGGCGATGACGGCTATGCCGAGGCCAATTTGTGGACCGGCGTTGGCCGGGCGCGCTCCGGCTGCGGCGCGGCGATTGTCGGCGATCCCGATCAGGTACTCGCCAAGCTCAACGATTACCGCGCGATGGGCATTGAGGCCTTCATCCTCTCGGGCTATCCCCATGCCGCCGAGGCGGATCTGTTCGCGCGCCACGTGCTGCCGAACATCGATCACGCGCTACTGACCTAAAAGGAATGCCCTGATGGCCGATACTGCCCCCGCCGATCTGCCCCTTGTCGTGGGGATCGGCGGTACGATCGGCGGGGTGTCCTCCACCGAGCGCGCCTTGATGATCGCGCTCGACAGTGTCGGGCGTGAGGGATTTCGTACGCGCATGTTTGGCGGGGCCGATATGGCGCGGCTGCCGCTTTATGATCCCAAGGCGACAAGCCGGACCGATGCCGAGCGCGAATTCGTCGAGACGGTGCGCCAGGCATCCGCGCTGATCATCGCCAGCCCAGGCTATCATGGCAGCATATCGGGCGTGGTGAAAAATGCGCTCGATTTGCTTGAGGAAACGGCGGGCGATGCGCGGCCCTATCTCGCCGACATGCCGGTGGGGCTGATTGCCACCGCTTATGGCTGGCAGGCGACGGGAAGCACGATTGCGGCGCTGCGCTCGATCGTCCACGCGCTGCGCGGCTGGCCGACACCCTTTGCAGCGGCGATCAACACGCAACTCACCAAATTCGACGATGCGGGCGGCGCGAGTGAGCCCGCCGTGCTTGATCAACTGGTGATGGTCGGCCAGCAGGTCGCTCGCTTTGCGCCGCTGGCGGCTGCCACCAATGGCTGATTGGGGCCGCCGCGATGCGCTCGCGGCGCTGGGGGTCGCGGCCGCTGGGCTGGCGCTGCCTGGCTGGGCGCAAGCGCGCCCGCTGCCGCTGGTGCGCAGCTTCCCGCAAAAGGGCGCAATGCTGCTCCAGCGCAGCCGCGCGCCGCTGCTGGAGACGCCGTTCGAGCTATTCGATCAGGGTATCATCACGCCCAACGACCGCTTTTTCGTGCGTTGGCATTATGACGATATCCCGCTCTCGGTGGATACCAATGCCTTCCGCCTCAAGGTCGATGGCGCGGTGAATGGCCGCCTCGCCTTCTCGATCGCCGATCTGCTCAAGCTGCCGCGGGTCGACCTGACCGCGATCAACCAATGTTCGGGCAACTCGCGGGCGTATTTTTCGCCGCGCGTACCGGGTGCGCAATGGGGGCACGGCGCGATGGGCAATGCGCGGTGGACCGGGGTGCGGCTGAAGGACGTGCTCGACCGGGCAGGCGTAAAACCGGAGGCGAAGGTGGTACGTTTTGCGGGGCTCGACCGGCCACCGGGGGACGCCCCGTGGTTCGCCAAATCGCTCGACCTCGATCACGCGCGCGACGGCGAGGTCATGATCGCCTTTGCCATGAACGGGCAGGCGCTGCCGATGCTCAACGGCTTCCCGATCCGGCTGGTCGTGCCGGGCTGGTATTCAACCTATTGGATCAAGGCGCTCGACCATATCGAGGTCCTCAACGCGCCAGACGATAATTTCTGGATGGCCAAGGCCTATCAAATCCCCGCGACGCCGCGCGCGAGCGTTGCGCCGGGGACCAAGGAGTTTCCCAAGCTGCCCATCAACAAGATGCTGCCGCGCAGCTTCGTCACTAGTCGCGGCAGCGGTCCGATCAAGGCAGGCGCTCCGCTACATTTGCGCGGCATTGCCATGGGTGGGGCAAGCGGCGTTGCTGCAGTCGACCTGTCAGTCGATGGCGGGGCCTGGCAAAAGACGGTTCTGGGAAAAGATCACGGCAAATACAGCTTTCGCGGCTGGGAGATGACGGTCACCCAGCTCGCACCGGGCCCGCACCGGATTGCAGTGCGCGCCACCAACACCAGCGGCGACACGCAGTTGCCCGATCCGATCTGGAACCCCGGCGGCTATATGCTCAACACCATTGAGACGATCACGGTGCATGCCGCATGAAGCGCGCTGGCGTGATCCTCGCGCTGGCGCTGCTGGCCGGATGCGGGACGAAACCGGCTACCGAGGGCACCCTGCCCGCCGATTTTGCGCTCAACAGCACGACGATCGCGCTGCCAGACGAGCCCGTCACTTTGCCGGCCAGTGCCGAGGCGGTGACGCTTAATTGCACTGCTTGCCATTCGGGCGAGATGATCCTGGCGCAGCCGCCGCTCAATGCGGAGAAATGGCAGGCCGAGATCGACAAGATGCGCAGCGTGTTCAAAGCGAGCATCGATCCAGCGCAGGACCCAAAACTAATCGCCGAGCTAATCGCGCTGCAAACCACCGCTCCCGCATCACGCTGATGGGGTCCCAGCGCCGCAGAATGGCATCTAGCCGGAAAGGCTGGATGCCCCGTGAGGATTCGAACCTCAATTAACGGAGTCAGAGTCCGTGGTCTTACCATTAGACGACAGGGCAGTGCCGGGGCGCGAGATAGGCGGCGTGTGATCGGCTGTCAACGTGCAGGCTCGCTTGCCGCCGCCGTCACGCTCGGCTAGGCTTGGCCCCAAGCACGGTGGGGACGGCACGTCCCGGACCGCAGAACATAAATGTGAGCAACGGCCATGGGTGATCAATCCGCCCGCGTGCCGCACCGGCAGGGCGCAAGTCCGGCCCGTCCGGCCCCTCCCAAAACAGCGCGTGCCCGCTGGCCCGAAGCGCGCCACTATGCCGCGCTTGATCTGGGCACCAATAATTGTCGGCTGCTGATCGCGCGCCCCGCCGCCAATGGCTTTACCGTTATCGATGCCTTTTCGCGGATCGTCAGGCTGGGTGAAGGACTCGCGGCAACCGGGCGACTGAGCGATGCCGCGATTGACCGGACATTGGCAGCACTGTCCATTTGTGCCGACAAGCTGCGCCGCCGTAATGTAACCATGGCGCGATCTGTCGCGACCGAAGCCTGTCGCCGAGCGAGCAATGGCGCTGAGTTCATCGAGCGCGCCTATCGTGAGACCGGGATAGCGCTGGATATCATCACCGCCGAGGAAGAAGCGCGGCTGGCGGTGCTTGGCTGCCATGTCCTGATCGAGCCGGGGGACGACCCCGCGCTGGTGTTTGATATTGGCGGCGGGTCAACCGAATTGGTGCTGGTCGATACGACCACCACCGTGCCCACGGTGATCGATTGGCATAGCGCCCCTTGGGGAGTGGTATCGCTGACCGAGAGCACGGGCGGTGGCGATGGGCCAGGCGGGCGCGCGGCTGCCTATGCCCGGATGCGCGCCGTGGTGACGGACAGCTTCGCTGATTTTGCGCGGCGCTTGCCGAGCGGGATCGAGCGCCCCCGCTTGCTTGGCACCAGCGGCACGGTCACCACGCTGGCCAGCGTGCATCTGGGGCTTGAGCGTTATGATCGCAGCGCCGTTGACGGGCTGATCGTCCCTGCGCCGGCCATGCGGCAGATCAGCGCTGATCTGGCGGCGAAATCGATTGAGGATCGCGCGCTGTTGCCGTGTATCGGCAATGAACGCGCCGATCTGGTCGTGGCGGGCTGCGCAATCCTTGAATCGATCATGGACATCTGGCCGGCAGAGCGGCTCGGCGTGGCTGATCGGGGCATTCGCGAGGGTATCTTGCGGCGACTGATGAATGGGCGTGACCGATGAGCAGAGGTGGATCAGGCGGCCGGGTGCGGGTGCGCACCTCACGCGGGCGAACGCCGCAATCAAACCGCTGGCTCGAACGCCAGCTCAACGATCCCTATGTCCGCAAGGCCAAGGCAGAGGGCTATCGCAGCCGCGCTGCCTATAAGCTGATCGAACTCGACGAGCGTTTTTCGTTGTTAAAGGGCGTAAAGCGCGTGATCGATCTGGGCATCGCGCCGGGCGGCTGGAGCCAGGTGGTGCGCAAGATGACGCCGGGCGCCGCGATTGTCGGGATTGATCTGCTGCCGGTCGATCCGATTGACGGGGTGATCATCCTGCAAATGGACTTCACCGATGATCGCGCGCCCGAAAAGCTGATGGAAGAATTGGGCGGCGCGCCCGATCTGGTGCTGTCGGATATGGCTGCCAACACGGTGGGCCATCCGCAGACGGATCATTTACGCACGATGGGGCTCGTCGAAACCGCTGCAGCCTTTGCCTATGATGTGCTGAGCCCCGGCGGGGCGTTCGTCGCCAAGGTGCTGGCGGGCGGGGCTGATAGTGCGCTGGTGAGCGAACTCAAGCGCAATTTCACGGCTGTAAAGCACGCCAAACCTCCGGCGAGCCGCAAGGATTCGTCCGAATGGTATGTGATTGCCCAGGGGTTCAAAGGGCGGCCCAGAATTAGCGAGAGCTAATACTGGCACCCGCCGCCCACGCGGCCGACAGTCGGCTTATCCTTGGCTGATGCTGCCAGCCTTGGACCAAATGCTCAGCCTTCGTAATCGCTACCCAGATTCTGGTTGCGCGGCGGGGCAGCGGCCGTGAGGCGAAGCGCCTCTGCCGATGCGGCCAGCGAGCCGACTTCATCGGGCGCATCATCATCATCAACCTGAACGCGCTGAAGACCCTGCACCACGGCTTCCTGAAGATGCTTGGGCTTCACCGTTTCTTCGGCGATCTCGCGCAGCGCAACGACCGGGTTCTTATCGCGATCACGATCGACCGTCAGGTCTGCACCACCGGAAATCTGGCGCGCGCGCTGGGCCGCGAACAGCACGAGATCGAAACGGTTTGGAATTTTGTCGACGCAATCCTCGACGGTAACGCGCGCCATACGAACGCTTCCTTCACTGTAACGGAAAGGCGGCGACCTAGGGTAAGGCTGGCGACGAGTCAAGAATTCTGCCTTGCACCACCGCGTGCCCCCCCGCATGGATCAAAGCAATGGCCGAATCCGCCCCCCAGCCGAGTTTTACCGTCCACGGCAATCAGCTGACCCTGCTCGACAATGGCCCGGTCCGGCTTGAAACGCTGATCGCCCTGATTGACGGGGCCAGCGAAACGCTGCGGATCATCTATTACATCTATGTCGATGATCGCGCCGGTAGCCAGGTGCGCGCGGCGCTGATCGCGGCGGCAGCACGCGGGGTCCAGGTATCGTTGATCGTCGATGGACTGGGCAGCGAAGCGGCAAACCAGAATCACTTCTTTGATCCGATGCGGGCAGCCGGGATTGTCGTTTGCCGGTTCGAGCCGCGATGGGGGCGTCGCTATTTGCTCCGCAATCACCAAAAGCTGGCGCTGGCCGATGGCGATGGCGCTGCCCCTCGCGCCATCATTGGCGGATTCAATGTCGAGGATTCCTATTTCGGCACCCCCGCCGATCAAGCCTGGCGTGATCTTGGCCTGTTGATCGAAGGACCGGCGGCGATGCGGATCACGGGCTATTTCGATGCGCTTGCCCGCTGGACCAGGCGACCGCGCGCGCCGCTGCGCGTGCTCAGGCGATCACTGGGCAGCTGGAGCGAACCGGCCGGGCCTATACGCTGGGTGTTTGGCGGCCCGACCCGGCGGCTTTCCCCCTGGGCGCGCGCGATCAAGAACGATATTGAAAAGGCCAAGCGGCTTGACCTGATCAGCGCTTATTTTGCGCCAAGCCCCGGGATGCTGCGTCGGCTGGGTGCTGCCGGGATGCGTGGCCGGGTACGGATCGTGCTGGCATCGAAGAACGATCATGGCGCCGCAATCTGGGCATCGCGCTTCACTTATGCCGGGCTGCTGAGAAAGCGCGTTGAACTCTATGAATATCAACCGACCAAGCTGCATACTAAGCTCTTCCTGATCGACGACATCGTCTATATCGGCTCGGCCAATTATGATGTACGCAGCCTGTTTCTCAATCTGGAGATGATGCTGCGGATTGAGGACCAGGTTTTTGCCGCACAGGTGCGCCGCTATATCGATAGCGAAATCGCGCAATCGGAGCGGATCACCGCAGCACTCTACAAGGCGCGTACCAGCTGGTGGATGCGCTGCAAACAGGCCGTGGCCTTCTTTGCGATGACCGTCTTGGACTATAATGTAACCAAGGGGCTTAATTTCGGGCCCGACAAGCGCCGCTAACCCCGTTCAGGGTTGCACCCGCGCCCCAACTGCCTAATCGGGCGACATGACCGAGCGATTGGGCCAGATTGCCGTAATCTTCCTATCCGTGCGCACCGAGGCGCATGATGACGATTATCAGGCAGCCGCAGCAGCCATGGATGCCCTTGCCGCCGCCCAACCCGGCTATTGCGGTATGGAAAGCGCCCGCGGGGCCGATCGGTTCGGCATCACCGTCAGCTATTGGGCGGACGAGGTGCAGGCCAAGGCCTGGCGAGACCATCCCGACCACAAAAGGATCCGCGATCTGGGACGGTCGCATTGGTATCACCGCTATGAGGTCATCGTGGCGGAGGTCACCCGCGATTACGCCTGGTCTGCGACATGAACCGCCCGATGAGCCGCCCCGCGCCTGATCGCGATTTCGTGCTGTTGTTTATGGTGATGCTGACGATCGCTGCCGGCAATACCGCGTTGCAATCCGTGCTGCCCGCGCTCGGCCGATCCTTGCAAGTGCCTGACAGCGGCGTCGCTGCGGCGTTTTCGGTATCGGCCTTGCTGTGGGTGCTCGCCGCCCCGTTTTGGGCGCGGCGATCGGACCGGCATGGTCGGCGGGCCATGATATTGCTCGGCATGGCCGGCTTTGCGGTGTCTTTGGGATTGTGCGGGCTGTTTCTGATGGCCGGCATCAATGGCTGGATCAGTGGCAGCCTGGCGTTTTTGCTCTTTATTGGCGGCAGGCTGATTTACGGCACATTTGGGGCAGCCGCACCGCCAGCGGTGCAAGCACTTGTCGCCGGTCGCACCAGCCGCGAAGAACGAACCAAGGCACTCACGCTGCTCGCCTCGGCATTCGGGCTGGGCACGATCCTGGGACCAGCGATTGCCCCCTATCTGATTCTCGGCTCGCTGGGCTCGGTTCAAATCGGCCTGGCCGGGCCCGCCTTTATCTTTTCGGCCTTTGGGGTCGCGATGGTGGTGACGATCTATCGCATGCTGCCCGATGATCGCGGGGTGGCGATCGGCCATCATGCCGCCGTCAGCGCCTATCCGTCGATTGGCGGCCAGAGCAGCGGGGCAAGCATCACGGCGGCAACCGCGCCGACGACCGAACATATCGGCTATTTCGACCCCCGGATTCGCGGCTGGATGATCGCCGGGCTAGTTATGGGCCATGCCCAGGCAATGACCGGCCAGGCGATTGGCTTTCTCGTCATCGATCGGCTGCACCTCGCCCCAGCGCTGGCGTTGCAGCCAACCGGCCTGGTGCTGATCATTGGCGCGGGCGCTGCGCTGCTGGCGCAATGGGGGATCATCCCCAATCTCAACCTCGATCCGCGCCGCCTTGTGCTGATAGGGCTCGTGTTCGCCGCAATCGGCACCGCGCTGACGGGGATTGCGACCTCGCTTTACGGGATCGCGCTTGCCTATGGCCTGGCGTCACTTGGTTTTGGCTTTACCCGGCCCGGCTTTACGGCAGGCGCTTCATTGGCAGTGGGTGCGGAAGGCCAGGGATCAGTGGCGGGCAAGGTCACCTCCATCAATGGGGCAGCTTTTGTCCTCGGTCCGTCGATTGGCGTTGGTTTGTATGAACTCTACAAGCCGCTGCCCTATCTGATCGCGTCGGTTGCCTTGCTGGCGATGCTGGTGTTCGCCTGGGAACAACTGCGCGACTCGCCAGCCGTTCCCGATTGATCCTGCGCTGCAGCGACACCGAAACTGAAAAAAAGGCCGACCCCGTGAGGGATCGGCCGTGAAAGTTTTAGGAGAGGATGCCTGAAAGGCCTGCTCTATGTGCAGTGCAGCAGATTATTGTGCAAGTGCGAAAAGAAAAACCGCGAATGCAAAAATTGCATTTCACTATGGCGCGAAACGCAGCTTGGCTGTTATGATCAGTCGAGTGAATTGACAGGTCGCCATTGGGAGGGGACCCTTGCGCAGATTACCGCCATTGACTGCCATTGAAGCATTTGTGCAGGTGGCACGGCTTGGCTCGGTCAAGACAGCGGCCGAAGAACTCGCGCTGTCAGCGCCAGCACTGAGCCGCCGAATCCAGGCGATG
>MSXQ01000003.1:68397-124080 GCA_002083645.1 Proteobacteria bacterium ST_bin13 | reverse complement strand
CCAGGCGATGCAGCTTAACGGTGATGGGGAACGGCTGCTGGCGCAGATGGCACCAGCGCTCGACAGCCTGACGGACGCGGTCGAATCGATCACCAGCGCCACCGATGTTATGCGGCTGCGGCTCGGCGTGCTGCCGCTTTTTGCAACGCAGCGCTTGTTTCCCAGACTGCCCGCCCTGCGGGCGCTATATCCCGAACTACATTTGGACATTGATACGGCCGGCCATGGCACCAGTCGGCTTGGCGAGGGGCTGGACGCTGCAATTGTGCTGCAACGCGATGTCGATCCCGCGCTTTATGCCCGGCGGCTCGATCGCAACACCATCTATGTGATCGGTCAGCGCGACATGACGCTGGACGATTCGCCAATCACTGATCCGCGCCAGCTGGCCATGCTGACCGCGCTGGTCCATCGCGACATCCCGGATACCTTTGCCACCTGGCGCAATGCCGCCGGGCTAGCCGATCTTGAACCGCGTGCCATTGATCATTTCGATTCGGGCGCCCTGATGCTGGAGGCAGTGGCACAGGGGCTTGGCGTCGCCTTCATGCACGCCAATCATTTTGAAGATGCGCATGATCCCCGGCTGGTCCGCTTGTTCGATATCGCGGTGGAAAGCCCGTACAGCTATTGGTTCGTCTGCCGCCCCCGCGCGCTGCAGCAACGCCCGGTCAAACTCTTCCATGATTGGCTGATCGCGGCACTGGGGCTGCCGGACGATTGATCCGCCAGCCCCGATTCGCCAACCCGACTGTCCCGCGTCAGGCAGCGCGCATGCTGACGATCTTGCCCGGTGCGCGCGGCGGCTCGCCCTTGGGCAGCGCGTCGATATGCTCCATGCCCTCAGTCACCTGACCCCAGACCGTATATTGCCCGTCAAGGAAGCGGGCATCGTCGAAGCACACGAAAAACTGGCTGTTGGCGCTATTGGGCTGGGATGAGCGCGCCATTGAACAAACACCGCGGACATGCGGTTCCTTGCTGAACTCTGCCTTGAGATCGGGATGTTCCGATCCGCCCATGCCGGTACCTGTGGGATCGCCGCCCTGCGCCATGAAGCCAGGGATAACCCGGTGGAAAATCACGCCATCATAAAAACCTTCATTGGCCAAGCTGCCGATCCGCGCGACATGGCCGGGGGCCAGATCAGGGCGGAGCTTGATGATCACATCGCCGCTTTCAAGCGTCATGGTCAGCGTTTCGAATTGGTCGGCCATTGGGCATCCTTGCATGTGGAAAACATGACGCGGCCCTAGCGAGGCTGGCGCGCGCTTGCAAATAGGACGCGATTGGCTTTGTCGGCAGAGGCGGCTAGAGCCCGGAAGAGCAGCCGCCAGCGACGGGAGGTCAAACCATGAGCGAGACCGAACTCGATCAACACGAAGCTGAGGCTAATCAGCTTGATGAAGACGATCGACTGAAGCCGGCCTTTGTGTCGGCAGTGCTGGCGGCGGTCGATGCCGATGATGCCGAGGGCGCTCGGGCGCTGGTTGAGCCGCTCCACCCCGCCGACATCGCCGATCTGTTTGAGCTGGTGCCGGCGGATCAGCGCGCCCGGCTCGCCACCGCCATCGCCGATCTGCTCGACGGCGAAGTGTTCGCCGAGATGAACGATTATGTGCGCGAGGCGCTGATCGACGCGCTAGAGCCGCATCAGGTCGCGACGATCGCTGCCGAACTCGATACCGACGATGCCGTCGCGATCATCGAGGATATGGAAGAGAGCGATCAGCGCGCGGTGCTGCGCGCGCTTGATCCTGATGATCGCGCCGCGATTGAAGAGGCGCTGTCGTACCCTGAGGAGTCCGCCGGTCGCCTGATGCAGCGCGAGTTGATCGCAGTGCCGGAGCATTGGACGGTCGGCGATGTGCTCGATTATCTGCGCGGCAATGACGATCTGACCACCGATTTCTGGGAAATCTTCGTGGTCGATCCCGCGCACAAGCCGCTGGGCACCTGCCAGCTTTCCTGGATTATGCGCACGCCGCGCATCGTCTGCATGGCCGATGTCATGAAGCGCGAACAGACGCTGATCCCGGTCGAAATGGACCAGGAAGAGGTCGCCCTTCGCTTTCAGAAATATGCGCTGATCTCCGCCGCCGTCGTCGATCCGGCCGGGCGGCTGGTCGGCATGATCACCGTTGACGATATCGTCCACATCATCAGCCAGGAGGCCGGCGAGGATATTCTGCGGCTGTCGGGCGCGGGCGAAGGCGACATCAACGAGCCGGTGGTCGAAAGCTATAAGACGCGCGTGCGCTGGCTGATCGCCAACTTGTTCACGGCGCTGCTTGCCTCATCAATCATCGCGCTGTTTGAAGGCACGATCGCCCGGATGGTTGCGCTTGCCACGCTGATGCCGATCGTCGCTGGTGTTGGCGGCAATGCCGGGACGCAGACAATGGCGGTAACGGTGCGCGCAATCGCCACCAACCAGCTTACCGATTCAAACACCTGGCGGACGATCCGGCGCGAGATCCGCGTCGCGCTGCTCAACGGCGCGACGATTGCGGTCATCATCGGCATTGGCGTCACCTTGGTGTTCCGCAATCCGCAACTCGGCGCGGTGATTGCTGCGGCGATGATGACGAACATCCTTGTCGCGGGGCTTGCAGGCGTGCTGGTGCCGGTCACGCTCGATCGGATGCGCACCGACCCGGCCGTTTCCTCGTCGATCTTCGTGACGATGACGACCGATTCAATGGGCTTTTTCGCGTTTTTGGGGCTGGCGGCGCTCACCGGGCTGACGGGGTGACTTGACGATCTGCCCCAGCGGTCGCACGCGATCACGATAATGCCACTTCACCTTACCAAGGTCGCGTTCGGCGCGACCAGTACCGATCATCTAGCTGAGCGGCTGCGTGCGCGCGCGGCCGAGGGGCCGCTGTTCCTGACCACGCGCTACCTGCCCAAGCGGCATGAAGAAATTGCCGGCCCGCAAGCAGCAGGGGGATCCTTGTTCTGGATCCTCAAGCATCAGCTGGTCGCTCGATCGCTGATCATGGGCTTTGGCGAAGCGGAAGCGGGAAAAGTGGCGATCCTGCTCGATCCGCAGCTCGTGCTGGTCAGAGCCGTGCCAAAACGCGCGCATCAGGGCTGGCGCTATCTGGAACAGGGCGATGCCCCCATCGATCTGATCGGGGATGCAAGCGACAATGATCAGATGCCCGCTGCCTTGATGAGCAAGCTGGCCGCGATGGCGTTACTTTGAGTTGCACAGGATCGGCCCGCCGCCGATCGATTGGACCTTGCAGGCCGGGTTGCCGGCAACGCTAATTGCACCCAGCCCGGTTGAGGACACATCGGCGGTATAGCGCGCGGCCAGCCGCATCTCGCCCGTGCCTTCTGATCGCGCGATCAGATCATTGACGATCAGCGCTGAGGCAGTGACGGTACCCGGACCGGAAAGCTGCAGCCGCGCCCGGCCACTGCGCCCGGCCAAACTCATCGTGCCCGCACCAATCACTGTGGCGGTGAGCTGGTCGGTGTCGATTCCCGCTATGGTCAGCCCGCCTGCGCCATTGACTGACAAATCAAGCCGTTGGCCGACCATCCGCATAATCTTCAGCCGGCCGCCGCCATTGACGGCCGCCCCGCGCAAACCGGGCGTCGCCAGCGTGATCACCAGCGGAATTTTGGGGGGCGGCGGTGGCTCACCGACCGCGAGCGGGCGGGACCGGACGATCAGGGTTTGCCCTTCAACGCTGATCGTCAGCGTATCGAGTACCCGGTCTTCGCCAACCGCTCGCCCGCCAGGGGTTTTGCCGGTGGTCAGCGTGACCTCATAGGGTCCCTCGATCCGGATTCGGTCAAAGCTGCCAAAGGTATAGCTGCGCTCGGCGGCAACTGCCGGCGTCGCCGTCATGATCAGCAGGGGCAACAACAGTGCTCGATACATCCCGGCTGCATCGCACCGATTCACCCCCACCGACAAGCCCGGTGGCGATGTTACTTGCCGCAGGTGACCGTGCCTGAACCCATTTTGGTGGTGGTGCAGGTCGCGTTCTTGCCCATATCGACATCACCCGATCCCATGATCGATACCGTTGCCGACCCGTCAACATCGGCGCTGATGCTCCCCGAACCGGCAATCGATGCATCCGCCTGGCTGGCCTTGACGCCTGCGGCGTTGATATCGCCTGACCCGGCAATCGCCATTTTCAGCGAGCCGGCGCTACCCTTGACGGTGATTTCGCCCGAACCGGCGATGTTGAACTCAGCCGATTTCACTTTGAGCGCGGCGATGGTGATGCTGCCGGAGCCTGCATTTGATGCCTCGAAATCATCGCCCTCAGCCGCTGCCACCGTCATGTCGCCCGAACCGGCGACATTCGCGGCAACGAGCCGGGGCAGCGTGACGAAAATCTTGGCGCCCTTAGAGGATCCCCAGTTGAAACTGGGATCGGATTTACGGCCAATTTTGAGCATCGTCCCGTCACGCTCAATCTTGAGCCGGTCGAGCACTTCGCTTGGGCCTTCAGCACGAACGCTGAAACTATCGGCGAGCTTGATATCGACATCGTCGGATCCCCGCAGCGCCACGCCAGTGAAATCGGCGACCGGAAAGGTGCGCGACGTGCCCGTGCCCGTGGCCGGTACGGCATCACCCTTGTCGAAAATGCCCGCGCCCGAACAGGCGGCCAGGGGTATCATCGCCGTCATCATGGCCAGCACGGTGGTCTTACGCATCGCTCATCCCTTCATTGTGTATTGGTGAAATAACACACTGCAATATGGATCGCAATCGTCAAACAAAAAAAGGGTGACCGTTACCGGCCACCCCTTGATGGATCATTGGAAAACCGTCTTGATCAGGCGGGTTCCTTGTCCTTGTTGTGGATAGCAGCGGCCTTGCGCAGGATTTCCAGGATTTTTTCCTGGGCGGTCGGCTCGTCTACCTGCTCCATCGCTGCCAGTTCGCGCGCGAGGCGGCTGGTGGCGGCTTCGAAGATCTGGCGTTCGGAATAGCTTTGTTCGGGCTGATCATCGGCCCGGAACAAATCACGGACCACTTCGGCAATCGATACGAGATCGCCCGAATTGATCTTGGCTTCATATTCCTGGGCACGACGCGACCACATTGTCCGCTTCACGCGCGGTTTGCCGGTCAGCGTATCAAGCGCCTCACGCAGCGTCTTGTCCGAAGACAATTTGCGCATGCCGACGCTTTCGGCCTTGTTGGTGGGGACACGCAGCGTCATGCGTTCTTTTTCGAACCGCAAGACATAGAGTTCCAGCTGCATGCCGGCGATCTCCTGCCGCTGCAGTTCGATAACACGGCCAACGCCGTGCTTTGGGTAAACAACATAGTCACCGACGTCGAAGGACAGCGCCTTGGCAGCCATTCTGTTGAGCCTTTCCGTGATCATAGCCCCAGGGGGAGCGCGCTTGCGGCCTTGGCGGTCGGCGCGATTGGGGCGGTGTGCGTGTGAGTCTCCGTAGCGACGGCACCGATCGGTACCGCCGTCAAAGCCTCTTTAACATAGTCGTCACAAAAATACCAGTCGTCGGCGCGCCGACGCACGAACAGCGGCGTGCCCGGCACGTGTCGACCCGCACACCGGACGTTAGCGTCTGGTCTTTGCCGAACTGGCGTCGTCGGTCCACACGCCCGACGTTGCCCGCCCATCCAGTGCGATCTTATATGGCTTGCCCGGGCAGGCAGGCCGTTACTGGCACCAGCCGTCGGTCAATAGACGGCTTTGGCGTCAATCGCCCTCGCCGGGCTCGGGCGAGAAGAGTTCTTCATATTTGCCTTCGCGGCCCTTGAACTCATCGGCATCGGCCGGGCTCTCGCGCTTGCGGGTAATATTGGGCCATTCGGCCGAAAATTTGGTATTGAGTTCGAGCCATTTTTCCAGCCCGTTTTCGGTATCGGGCAAAATCGCCTCAGCCGGGCATTCGGGCTCGCAAACGCCGCAATCGATGCATTCGCTGGGATTGATCACCAGCATATTTTCGCCTTCATAGAAGCAATCGACCGGGCAGACCTCGACACAGTCCATATATTTGCAACGGATGCAGGCGTCGGTAACGACGTAGGTCATGCTCGGCTAACTCCCAATCAAAGTCTGGGTGGATATCTGGCTTCTGCTATGCGCGCACCTGTTGCCCGTCAACAGGGCTTTGCTGCATCGGCGAATAGCATGGCTGCCTCGCTGGCCGGTCCCCGTCGGCTCGGCAGCGCCAGCACCCGTAGCACGCGCACCTCATCGCCCTGCACAAAGGCGATCACCGATCCAACGCGCACGGGCGCATGTGCCCGGTCGACCCGGCGCCCATCGAGCCGGATGGCCCCTGCTTCCGCCAGCGCCTGCGCCGCGCTGCGCGACCGGGCGAGCCGCGCAAACCAAAGGAATTTATCGATCCTGAGGGTCGGTGCGGAGTCTTGCGCGGGTGAGCGCCCGACTAGGCCCGGCATTGCGGCTCAGCCATGGCGACCGGTGATCTGCGCGAGTACGGCAAAGGCATTGTCGCGGGGGGCCGTCACCGCCTTCACCCGTGGCGGCCGCCCGCGCCACACCCAGCGCGAGACCCCGGCCTCAGGCGGCGCCGCACGAAAACCAAGCTGCCCCATCAACCGATCGAGCGTCTCGGGCGCGATGCCGATCGATGTTGCCAGCGCCGAATCGGGGGTGAAGGGTGCTTTGCCGGCGCGCGCGTCATGCGCGGCGCGCGCCAGCCGCTCGACCAGATCGATCCGCACGGCCTGCGCCCCAATGTCGCGAAAGCCCATTCCCGCGCTTGCGCCGGGCGCGCCGCGCGCCAGCACCGTGGCGCCGGGTGGCGGCAGCGTCGCCAGCGCCTTGCCCGATTGTGCTGCCAGCAGCGCGACGCGCCAGCGCATGGCCACGGGCTTCAGCAAGCGCGGATCAAACAGGTCAAGCGCGCCGATGACGATCCCGGCCTTACGCAGCCGCTGGCGATCCGTGCCGATAAGGGTGTCGATCGCCTCGCCAAGCGGCAACCGCGCCGCCAGCCCTGCGCCTGTACCCAGCGCCGCCGCAATCACGCGCAACCCGGCAGTCGCGGCGGGATCACGCGCCATTGCCTCAACCGCAGCAATCGCCGCCGCGTGGCGGGCGACTTGTGCCGCCACCCAGCCCTCCAGCCGCGCTTTGATGCGGTCACGATCGGCCTTGTCGAGGCAATCGAGCGTACGCACGAGCTCGATCCGCGGCCGGGTCAGCGCTGGCCCCGGTCGCAAATGCGCAACCGGATAGCCAGCCCAGCAAATCTCAGGACGCTCGCCAGTGCCAAGCGCCAGTGCGCCGTCCGACGCCGTCGCTAGCGCGGCCGCCCGCCGTGCCCGTTCAGCGCCCAATCGGGTCTCCGCCGCCGCCAGCAACAGCCTTTTGTCGCTCGCCCGCGCGTCGGCTGCGACGACGAAATGAAACCCCTCCAGACGGCCGATGGGCTGATCCTCCACCGATACCGCGCCATCATCAGCCACCGTTACCGCCAGCGCCCCAGCATCACCGCCAAGCTGGCGCATCAACACGGTGGTCCGCCGATCAACAAAGCGCTGGGTCAGCCGATCATGCAGCGCATCTGACAATCGTTCTTCCAACGCACTGGTCCGCGCCGCCCAAAGCTGCGGCTCGGCCATCCAGTCGGCCCGGTTGGCGATATAGGCCCAGCTTCTGGCCCCAGCGATCCGCCCGGCAATCGTTTCGACATCGCCGTTCACATTGTCGAGCCTTGCGATCTCGGCGGCGAACCAATCATGCGGGACATGGCCCGTGCCCGTCGACAGATAGCCGTGAACCCGCGCGACAAAGCGGGTATGGGGATCAACGCCCAATTTGCGGAAATCAGGCAAGCCACATGCCGCCCAAAGTCGCTTGACCATGGCTGCGCCCCGCGTCCGATCACGGACGCCATCTTCCTCTGCCAACCGCTTCAGCACCGCCAGATCAACGGCTTCGGGGGCCGCCCGCAGCACCGGGGACAAGGGGCGCTGTTCAAGATCGGCGATCAGATCGTCAATGCTCGCCACGCTTGGTTCGCCCTCGCGCCAATGCAGGTGCTCAAGCCGGGGAAAGCGATGCTCTTCAATCGCCAATATTTCCTCAGGCGTGAAAGCACCCGGCCCGGTTTCGCTCAGGGCGCCGAACGTACCGTCGCGCTGATGTCGGCCGGCACGGCCCGCAATCTGCGCCATTTCCGCAACCGTCAGCCGGCGCTGGCGATGCCCGTCAAACTTGCGCAGCGACGCAAAGGCGACATGCGCCACATCCATGTTGAGCCCCATGCCGATCGCATCGGTGGCGACCAGATAATCGACCTCGCCAGACTGGAACATCGCCACCTGGGCGTTTCGGGTGCGGGGCGACAGCGCCCCCATCACCACCGCTGCCCCGCCGCGCAGACGCCTGAGCATTTCGGCGACCGCATAAACCTCCTCCGCCGAAAAGGCGACGATCACTGATCGCCGGGGCAAGCGCGAAATCTTGCGCGCGCCGGCATAGCTGAGCGTCGAAAAGCGGGGGCGGTTGACGATCTCGGCATCGGGAATCAGCGCCCTGATCATTGGCCGCAGCGCTTCTGATCCCAGGATCATCGTCTCGTCGCGCCCGCGCGCGCGCAGCAGCCGATCGGTGAAGACATGGCCGCGCTCTGGATCCGCCCCCAATTGCGCCTCATCGATGCCGACAAAGGCGAGATCGCGATCGAGCGGCATGCTTTCAGCGGTGCACAGGAACCAGCGCGCGTCGCGCGGCAGAATCTTTTCTTCACCCGTGATCAGTGCGACCTGGGCCGGGCCTTTGATCTTGACCACCCGGTCATAGACTTCGCGCGCCAGCAACCGCAGCGGAAAGCCGATCATGCCACTCGAATGGCCGCACATCCGCTCAATCGCGAGGTGCGTCTTGCCGGTATTGGTCGGCCCTAAAACAGCCGTGACCGGGCGGGTGGCAGGTCCAGTCATTATGCCCCCAAGATCGCGTGGCACACCCCGCAACGCAACCAGCCATTGTGCAAAAAATCTTCATTAACCAATTCTGTTGGTTAGCCCCGGAAAACTGCCATTTCTGTTGGTCCCCTGAGTCACACCGTTCGTCGCAATTGGGACAATTGGCACACCGGGTTAATTTGACTTTAGGAGTCAGCGGCCACAGTCGTTTCTCCTAGGGAGCGCAAAAGCGGGTTGCGCGTTCATTTTTGTGGGGGCGGCTGTGTTTGTACGCAGCGATCATGGCTTGGGCGAGGGGGGCGGTGCAGCCGCGCTATCCTTTGGACGGAGCCTGGCACCGCTTAGCCCCACCACCCGATTCGAAACACTCCGGGCCCGCATCGCTGATATTGAATGGGCGCCCGATCTTGGCGCGCAAATTGGCTCTGCCACCTGGTGGCGGGGCGCTTTAACCTGCACCGCGCTCATCACCGCGACCTGCTGGCTCTCGCCAGGTTTCAACAACCCGCTAATTGGGGCGACCCCGCCGCCGCTAGAAGGATCGGCCTGGGAAGAAGCGCGGGCGCAGGCAATTGCGCCGCTCGGCTGGGGGGCAAATTCGGGCCGGCGCATCGCCGCCAACGATCTTGTCGCGCCGCTCGCCGAAACACCCGAGCGGCCAATGATCGAGCTGGCAGCGACGCTGGGCAGCGGCGATAATTTTTCGCGCGTGCTGACGCGGGCCGGGGTCGCCCGCGACGAGGCGAGCGGCATCGCCGATATGGTCGCGCGCGCGGTGGCGTTATCGACGATCAAGCCCGGTACGCAGCTTGAGATCACGCTGGGGCGGCGACCGAGCCGCGATGTGCCGCGACCACTCGACAATCTGAAATTCCGCGCACGATTTGATCTGAACGTTGCCGTGGCGCGCACCGGCGGCCATCTGGTGATGACCCCGCAACCGATCGCCATCGACAATACGCCGCTCAGAATTCGTGGGCTGGTCGGGCAAAGTCTATATCGCTCGGCGCGCGCCGCTGGTGCGCCAGCCAAAGCCGTCGAAGCCTATATTCGCGCCTTGGCGAGCCGCATTTCGATTGGGCGTGATGTCCAGGCCGACAATATCTTCGATATCGTCGTTCGCCAGGCACGCGCAGCGACGGGTGAGGTCCAATTGGGCGAACTGCTCTATGCCGGGCTCGATCGCGATGGGAAGAAGATCCAGCTGCTGCGCTGGGGCGGCGATGCCGATAGCAGCAAGGGTGGCCAGTGGTTCGAAGCCAATGGCGTTGGTGAGCGCCGCGGCGTCATGTCGATGCCCGTCGCGGGGCATCTCACCTCTAGCTATGGCATGCGTTTCCACCCGATCATGCGGATGATGCGCATGCACAAGGGCATGGATTTTGGCGCCCCCTATGGCGCGCCGATCCACGCTGCCATGGACGGCATTGTCACCCTGGCTGGGCGGACCAGCGGCTATGGCAATTTCGTCAAATTGACGCATGGCGGCGGCCTGGCCACCGGCTATGGCCATATGAGCCGGATCGCGGTGCGTTCGGGCACCCGCGTCGCGCAGGGCCAGATTATTGGCTATGTCGGCTCGACCGGCATGTCGACCGGCCCGCATCTCCATTATGAAGTGTGGCGCAACGGCGTGTCGATCAATCCGCGCAATCTGTCCTTCACCCAGGTCGCCCAGCTATCCGGCAATGCGCTGCGGGCGTTCAAGGCGAAACTGGCGAGCTTGCTCTCGGTTAAGCCCGCCGGTCGATAGACCGTACTGACGCGAGGAACCGGCCCCATTATATCGGGGCGATCACCTCAGCGATTAATGGCCTTGCGATCGCCAGCGCTTGATCGTGCGGGCGATAATTTGATCTTCCTGACCAACTTCACGCCACAAGCGCGAGAATAACGGGTCATCAGATGCCGGCCGTCTTTCCTCTTCGAGCGAATCAAAGGCGACGCGGATCGGCACCGCCACGCCTTCCCCGCAAACGATACATTCGCGGTTGCGTAGCGCCGGGATCACATCAAGAAAGCCACGCGCGCCTTCCGGCATCGCTGCCCGAACAAAGGCCTGATCGCGATCGTTATTGAGCCGCATCGCGATGATCGTGCCGCATTGTGACAGCACGCCCTCTGCAAGGTCGGACGGACGCTGGGTGATCAGCCCCAAAGAAACGCCATATTTGCGGCCCTCCTTGGCAATCCGGCTCAGGATTCGCCCGACCGAGGACATGGATTCATTCGCCGGAATGTAGCGATGCGCCTCTTCGCAGACGAGCAGGATGGGCCGTTGCGGTTCGTTGCGGGACCAGATCGCGAAATCGAACACCATCCGCGCCAGCACCGCCACCACCACCGACGTAATTTCAGACGGCACGCCCGATACATCGATGATCGAAATCGGCTTGCCATCGCCGGGCAAGCGAAACACCCGTTCGATAAAGCTCGCCATCGTATCGGCGACCAGCATGCCGGAGAACATAAAGCCAAAGCGAGGGTCCGCCTTGACCTCGTCAATCTTGGTCTTCAGCCGCAAATAGGGCGCGGTATCGCCAGCGCGATCCATCTTGCCCATTTCCAGGCTGATCAAATTGGTCAGATCGCTGAGCAGATAGGGGATCGGCGCATCGACCGTCAGTTTCGAAATTTCCTGGCCCAACCGGCCCTTGCTGCGGGCCATCAACAGGCATTTGGCGAGGATATCGGCGTCAACCTGGCGTTCCGAACCATGGCTGGTGACGAACACTTCGCAATGTTCTTCAAAATTCATCAGCCAATAGGGCATTTGCAGGTTCGACACGTCATAGGTCGCGCCATTGCCCTTGAACGCCGCGGCATATTCGCCGTGCGGATCGACCATGACGATATGGCCCTGCGGCGCGAGATCGCAGATACGGTGCAGAATCAGCGCCGCAGCAGTCGATTTGCCGGTGCCAGTCGATCCCAGCAACGCGAAATGCTTGCCGAGCAGCGCATCGACATACAGTGCCGCGCGAATATCGCGCGTGGGGTAAACCGTGCCAATGTCGATATTGGCGCGATCATCGGCGGCATAGATTTGCTGCAAATCAGCGGTCGATACCGGAAAGACGGGGCAGCCGGGCATCGGGTAGCGGGTAACGCCGCGCCGGAATTTATAGAGCTTGCCGGTCAGCCGTTCCTCATCGCCTTCGCCGAGAAAATCGATCGCGGCAACGATCTGACCGCTGCGGCCATCGGCAAGTTTCAGGGACCGGATATTGGCGATCAACCAGGTGCTGCCAACGCGCATCTTGACCTGGCTGCCGACTTGGCCGGCCGCGACGATAACCGGATCAGCACTATTGCTTAGGCGGTCAATCGCGAGGGCATCGAGCAGAATCTGGCTGCTTGACCCGTGAATTTCGAACACAACGCCAATTTCGGCACCCTGTGCGTCGATGGGGTGGCTGGGGGCGGACGCATCCGCGCGACGATCGGCGTCAAAGGCACGACCCTGGGCGCTGTCCATCATTTCCATCGCTCCCCCGGCCGCTATCGACAGCCCGTTTTGCATGGCAGGCGTAAAGATAGCGTTGCCATATCCTGGAGCGGATTGGCGGCAGCCTAGAAGCGGCGAGCGATCCAGCCTGCGCCCCAGCCGAACATCACCGACAACGCCACGGCGGTGAGCCCATAGAAAAAGGAATCGCGATCCGCCGCGCGCGCGACAAAGCGTTCAAAGCCCGATTTGCGGATATCAATATCCCGCACCGCCGCCGCCAACACCCGGCCATCGCGAATCAAAAAGGTTTCTGCAGTGAACCGACCCACCGGCACCCGCGCCGGTATCCGCACCCGAGCGCGGTACAGCACGCCATCGGTAATTTCGACCGCGAGTGGCGCTTCATAATAAAGCGCATTACGGCGTTTAAGCTCGACCAGCCCTTTAGCGAAACGACTTTGGTCGTTGGTTGGCGTGTTGCTGGCCGGCGAGAGTTGAAGACTGTCGAGACCAAGTTCATAGATCGCGCGGGTGCGGCCATCGACGAGCTGATCGATCGGTTTTGATGAGGCGATCGCGTAAAAGGATGGTGCCGACAGATAGCGCATCCGCGCTGCATTCACCCAAATACCGGCAATTTTCTGTTTTTCGCGCACCAGAATTGGCTGGGCCGGGCCTTTGACGACCACGACAATTTCGGCATCGCGCTCGCTCGGCACCCGCCCGCCGGGATAGAGGATTGCACCGAACAGCAACAGTTCGGCACCGGTAAAGCTATAGGCAATCTCGATATCGCGCTGCGACACATCGGGTACCAGCACGGGCTTGGCCTGGCCCATCAGCAGCGGTGCGGCCAGCAACAGCCATCGCCGCTTCATGACAGCTCGACCGAATAGAGCTCATCGGGGCGGAACCCCAGCCCGATCGCCACCCGAAATGCCACCAGCAACACGATCACCGCCAGCGCAAGCCGCAGATATTCGGGCTTGACCCGGCTCGCGAGCCGCGCGCCGACCTGCGCACCAACGACCGAGCCGAGCAGCAGCAGGGCGGCAAGCACGATATCGACTGCCTTGGTGGTCGTCGCATGCACCATGGTGGCGATGGCCGTGACGAACAGCGTCTGGAACAGCGACGTGCCGACCACGACTTGGGTGGTCATGCCAAGCAAATACAGCATTGCCGGCACCAGAATGAACCCGCCGCCAATACCGAGCAAAATCGTCAAAATGCCGACGAAAAAGCCGAGCAGCAGCGGTGCAAGCGGCGAAATATACAGCCCAGACCGATAAAAGCGCGTTCGAAGCGGCAAGGCCGCGACCAGCGGATGATGGCGGCGCTTGCGCGCGCGCAAGGGAATACCCGTCTTGATCGACTTGATGCTTTGGAGCGATTCGCGCGCCATCAGCGACCCGATCGAGCCGAGCAGCAGCACATAGATGATCGCGATAACGGTATCGATCTGGCCGCTGGCCTGGAGCAGCTGGAATATCCACGCCCCAGCGAACGAGCCCAAAATCCCCCCACTAACCAGCACGCCGCCCATCTTCACATCAACGCCTTTGCGCCGGAAATGGGCAAAGACCCCCGATACGCTGGCCCCCGTCACCTGGCTGGCGGCCGAAGCGGCGGCGACCGTGGGCGAAATGCCATAAACGATCAGCAGCGGCGTCGTCAGAAACCCGCCACCAACCCCGAACATGCCCGACAATAAGCCAACGCCCCCGCCAAGCAGGATGATGACGAACGCGTTCACGCTCAAATTGGCGATGGGCAGATAGACGTCCATGGGTATGCAGGCGATATCCTGTTCGGGCGCAACGCGGAAGCCCGACCGGCTTGGCGTCAGAAATCGGTGCCGATCGACACGGCTGGCCCCGATCCGGGACGAGCATCGCCCGCCACGCGCTGACGCCAGTCAATTGTCAGCCGTACTTGCTTGCCGCCGATTGTCAGCCGCGCGGCGATGGTAGGGCCGATATCCAGGCGCGCCGCACCGGGTTGAATCGCGCCCCAGCCGCCCACCGCCAGATCAAGTCGGCTGTGACCAACCACCGCAATTTCCCGGCCAATGCGCACACTCCCATCGGCATAGCCAATCCCGCCGTCACGCCCGATGATCCCCGCCTGCCCATAGCCCTCCGCGACCAAGCCAGCCGCAATCGGCACTGGCCCGGCGCCCCCGACAATCCCAATCGCCGGGCCACCCCGCACCCCATTAATCCCGATGCGCTGTTCTGCCAGCAGCCTGACCGGCAAACGCGTCGGTCGCCACTCCAGCCCGATCGCCGCTTCCTGACCGGGACCGGACAGCGGCGATGCGACCCGGGCCACGATTGCCACCCGGCGGGCATCACCAAGCGCATAAGCCAGTCGAACCCCGGTCTGGCTGCCGCCGATCTGGCTGCCGACAAGGCTGGCACCGATGCCCCGCCCATCACGCGCAATCAGCCAGAAGCTGCCTGACCAGCGTGCCGACGGAGGCGTATCGGGCAAGCTGCCCCGTCGGGAATCCGGACGGATGGGAGCGGGCGCAGTCGTCACCTGCAATGGCAGCAGCATCGACGGCATTGTGCTTTCAGGGAGATCAAGCCGGGCGATCGATGGAGGTGTCGCGACGGCAGGCAGCGGTTGGATCAGCGCCGCGCGTGTCGATTGCGGGTGGTGGCGTGCGGCGCGCAGCCATTTGGGCGCAAACCGCACAGAGCCGCCCTTTTCCAAAACGGGCCCCAAAGCGGGCAAGGACCGAGCGATCGGGCGCGGCGCAGGATCGACCGGACCGACAACAGCATCGCGCATCACTGGCGTAGGGCGCGGGAGCACCTGGGCTGGCCACAACATTACAATACGTGCCGCTGCCCAGAGTCCCAGCACCAGCGCCAGAAAGCGCAGCGGGCTACCGCGACCCGTCACGCCGCTGCATAATGTTCGGGATTCGGAAAGGCGTGGGTCGTTTTATCCCAGCGCAACGCTGCGCCGCGCAGCATGGCGACATAGCGCAATATCGCCCGGCGGGCAGCGAGCAGGGCGATGACATTGCCGACCAAAGCACGCGGAATCGACCAAAGCGCTTCGCGAATGCCATAAGCGCGCCCGGTAAAGACCGCGCGCATCACCAATCGCCAGGCAAGCAATAGGCTACAGGCGAGCAGGATCACGGGCGGAATCGCACTGGGTGCCGGGGGTGTTGCGACCAGCCAATGACCAACCCAGGCCAGGGGTGTGGCCACCAGCGCCAGATAGGCGGCTGCCAAGACAAGCACGGCAATCGGCTGGCGGCGGTCACGCATCCGCATCCAATGATCGCCAAGATCAAGCCGCCGACCCCAACCGATGCGATCCCATCCGGCCAGCGCAATGCCGATCATCCAACGCGCTTTTTGCCGCACGGCATCGTCAACTCTGGCCGGAAAATACGCACGAACGGCGACCATTGGCCCGCCCGGATATTCGCGAATGCGCGCAAAGCTGATCTGCCCGCCAAGCGCCGAAAGGTGCAGGCCAAGCTCATAATCCTCGGTTAGGCTATCGGAATCAAATGGATCGCCACCGCGCGCCGCTGCCAATTGAACCAGCGCCGTCCGGGCAATCGCGCAGCCGACACCGGCCAGCGGCATGCCGACGCCCAGCGCCTGCCGCACGATCAACTGCTTGCCGTGTGCCTCAGCAAATTCATCGCAATAATGGCCCGATACCAACCTTGAGCCCGGCTGGACCAAGGGCCGCACCGGCAACTGGACCGCGACGTGGCGACCAATCAATCGATCAAAGACTTTAAGCTCCTGAGCGTGAACCACATCCTCCGCATCATGCAGGACAATCGCACGAGCCCGGATACCATCTGTTGCCTCAAACCGTGCCAGCGCATGCCATAAGTTGTTGAGATTGGCTGCCTTGGTTGTCGGGCCAGGCGCGGTACCGATCACGATCCGCACCCGATCATCACGCGCCGCAACCCCGGCAACGGCGGCAATGGTCGCGGGATCATTGGGATAGGTGCCGACATAAATATGATAATCGGGATGATCGAGCCGGGCGAGCGCACTGGTGAGCATTGCCCCGATCACCGCCGCTTCGTCCCAGGCCGCCACGAAAATCGCGAGCCGCCCCTGCGGCTCAGGGGCGGCGAAATCCGCCAGGCTTGGCGCAGCCCGGCGATTTCGGATCAGCTGCCGCCAAGCGGCACGCCCCAGAAACAACAAATCAACCGCAAGGTCGTCAACCCCGCCCAGGACGAAGCCGATTGCCGCAAACAGCATCGCTTCGCGCGCGACAATATCGACCAGTGCGACACCCGCTTCCCAGCCGATCAATGATGAATTCCCCTCGATTCGCTCCTCGCTTGTTGTTCCCTACTCGCCCTTTCCGCGCAAGCCATTGCATTAACGCGCGATTCATTACTGGACCGGCACCCCGCCGACCGGTAGCCTGCGGGCTCATTTGAGCGAGGAAGCGACAATGAAGCTGGTAACCCGTCTGGCGTTTCTGGCCCTTGTGGTCGCACCTATCAGCGCTTCCGGCGACAACACCCCGCAGGTGATTGTTGCCACGCCAGGCATCGGCAACGGCGCAATCGAGCGCTTCACCGTCCGGTTCAGCCAACCGATCGTCGCGCTGGGTGACCCGCGCGCCGCCGCCCCGTTCAAGGTCGATTGTGCCATCGCTGGTGAAGGCCGCTGGGTCGATCAACAAACCTTTGTCCATGAATTCAAAACGCCGCTCCCCGGCGGCACGGCGTGCAGCTTCGATCTGATCGATGGGCTGAAAACGGTGTCGGGCTATGCCGTTGGCGGTCAGCGCAGCTTCAAGGTTGATGCCGGCGGCCCGGTCGCCCGCGCGATCCTGCCCGGCCAATATGGCGGCGAGATTGAAGAAGATCAGGTATTTCTGATCGCCGCCAATATGCCAGCCACCCCGGCGTCGGTCGCTGCCAATGCCTATTGCGCGGTTGACGGGATTGGCGAGAAAATCCCGGTTGACGTGCTAAGTGCCGATGTCGCCCCCAAGCTGCTCGCTGATCTGGGCACCGATCGCTACGAGGTGAGCAATTTCCTTGAAAATGCCGGCCTGCCAGCCGCCATTCCGGCGGCCCAAGCCGATCGCCAGGCGATGACGGCGGGGATAACGGCGCTGAAATGTCGTCGGCCGCTTCCGCCCGGACGGGACATGGCGATCATCTGGTCGGGCAAGATTGCCGGCGCTGGCGGCAAGCTCGCCGGGGCCGATCAACGCTTTGATTACACCGTCCGCAAGCCCTTTGCCGCGCGCTTCGAATGCGGCCGGGTCAATCCGCAGGCCGGGTGCAGCCCCGTCGAAAAGGCATGGGTTCGATTTTCGGCACCGATCGCCAAGTCGCTCGCCGAGCAGATCCGTATCCAGACCGCCGATGGCCGCTCGCTCGCTCCCTCATTTGATAATGAGGCAAAAAAGAGTGCGACCGTCAGTGATATCAGCTTTGCGACGCCGCTGCCCTTTGCAACCACCGCAAAGCTGATCCTGCCTGCGGCCATCACGGATGAAAGCGGCCGGGCTTTATCCAATGCCGAGCGTTTCCCGCTCGATATCCGCTTTGACGAAGCGCCCCCCTTGGTGAAGTTCGCCGCGCCCTTCGGCATTCTCGAAGCGCGCGAAGGCGGCATCTTGCCGGTGACGGTTCGCAATATCGAACCCGCGCTGCAGGGCCGCAACCTGAGCGTCGCTGGCCAGACGCTGAAGATTGACGCCACTGATGGCGATGTCGCGCGGTGGCTGCGCACGGTTGATGATGCCGATGATTATGCCAGCCATGAGGAGCAGCGCGGCAAGGAAAAGGTGACGATCAACGACACCGGATCGCGCCCCATTCTTGCTGCCAATCAGGGTGCGGCGATCAACATCGGGTTGCCTGGCAAGGGCAAGGATTTCGAAGTCGTCGGCATTCCGCTGACCAAGCCGGGCTTTTACGTGGTCGAGCTTGCCAGCCCCAAACTCGGCCAAGCGCTGCTGGGCCGCGCCGCGCCGCGCTATGTCGCCAGCGCCGCCCTCGTCACCAACATGGCGGTGCATTTCAAATGGGGTCGGGATCGCAGCCTTGCCTGGGTCACCGCGCTTGATAGCGGCAAGCCCGTCGGCAATGCCGAAGTTCGCGTGACCGATAGCTGCACTGGTAAGGTGCTGGCGCGCGGCGTGACCGATAAGAGCGGTGGGCTGTTCTTCCCATCAGGGTTACCGACGCCTGAAACCTATAGCGATTGCGACGGCGAAGGATCGTCTCATGCGCTGATGGTATCGGCCCGCAAGGACGATGATTTCAGCTTCACGCTTACCGATTGGGGCGACGGTATCCGCCCCTATGATTTCGATCTGCCCTATGGCTATTCGGCGCAGGACGATATTGTCCACACCGTGTTTGATCGCGCGCTGGTCCGCCAGGGCGAGACGATCAACATGAAGCATATCGTCCGCAAGCCGGTAACGGGTGGCTTTGCGGCCGGCCCTGCCTTCACGGGCACATTGCGCCTGTCGCACCGCGGGTCCGACACGCAATTTGATCTGCCGCTGACGATCGACGCCAATGGGGTCGGCGAATCGAGCTGGAAAGCACCGCAAGGCGCACCGATGGGCGATTATGATCTGCAGATCATCGCCAAGACGACGGACGGCGACAAGACGATCTACACCAGCCAGTCGTTCAAGGTCGACGAATATCGGCTGCCAACGATGCGGGCGAGCGTCAGCGGCCCCAAGGAAGCGGCAATCCGGCCAAAGACACTGCCGGTTGATCTGTTTGTCGGCTATCTTTCGGGCGGCGGCGCATCGCGGCTCCCGGTCGAAGTACGCGTTGGCTGGTTCGGCAGCATTGGCACCCCCAAAAACTACGAAGCCTATAGCTTTGGTGGCAAAGCGGTGACCGAGGGCGTCAAGCCGATGAACGGCGATGGCGAGGAAGAGCAGACTCCCTTGCCGCCAACCCAGACCCTGCCCGTCACCCTGGGGGCGGATGGCACAGCCCGCACCGGGATCGAGATACCGCAATCGCTTGATGGGCCAGCCAATATGCTGGTCGAGATGGATTATCAGGATGCCAATGGCGAAGTGCTCACCGCATCGCGCAGCATCCCGATTTACGATGCGGGCGTGCGGATCGGCATCAAGACCGATGGCTGGTTGATGAAGCAGGACGATTTGCGCCTGCGCCTGGTCGCAGTCGATACTGACGGTAAGCCGATCGCCAACCAAAAAATCACTGTCGCGCTGTATAATCGGGAGATTTTGACGGCACGGCGCCGGTTGATTGGCGGCTTCTATGCCTATGACAATCAAATGAAGACCACCAAGCTCAGCACCAACTGCACCGTGATCACGGATGCGCAGGGACTGGCACTGTGCGCGATCAATCCCGGCGTGTCGGGTGAAGTCTATGCCGTGGCGACCACCACTGATGCCGCTGGCAATCTGGCGCGCAGCACCCAATCGGCGTGGCTGGTTGGCGATGATGATTGGTGGTTTGGCGGCGATAATGGCGACCGAATGGATCTGATCCCCGAACAGCCTGAATATAAAGCGGGCGAAACCGCCAAATTCCAGGTCCGCATGCCCTTCCGCGAAGCAACCGCGCTGGTCACGGTTGAGCGGGAAGGCGTGCTGTCCAGCTTCGTTACGCAGTTAAGCGGCAAGGATCCGGTGATAGAGGTCGCGATGCCGGGCAGCTACGCCCCCGACGTCTTCGTCTCGGTGATGGCGGTGCGCGGTCGCATTCAGCCCGGATTTTGGGACTGGCTCAGCGATATCGGCGCGATGATGGGCATCGTCGCCAAGCATGAACCCACGCCCGAGCCGACCGCGCTGGTCGATCTCAGCAAGCCCGCTTACCGAATCGGCATTGCCAAAGTGAAAGTCGGCTGGGACGCCTATCGCCTCGGCGTGACCGTCAAAGCCGATCGCGAACGCTATGCCGCGCGCGACGTGGCCCAAGTCGATGTCGATGTAAAAATGCCCGATGGCAAGCCCGCAGCGAGCGCCGATGTCGCCTTTGTCGCGGTTGATCAGGCGCTGCTTCAGCTCGCCCCCAATGACAGCTGGGACGTGCTGAGCGCGATGATGGGCGAACGCTCGCTCTCGGTCCTCACCTCGACCGCGCAGACCCAGGTGGTCGGCAAACGCCATTATGGAAAAAAAGCCGTCGAAGCGGGCGGCGGCGGTGGTGGTGATCTCTCCGGGCTCAACCGCGAGAATTTCCAGCCGGTGCTGCTGTGGAAGGGCCATGTCGCGCTTGATGCCAATGGCCATGCCCGCGTGCCCGTCGCGCTCAATGACGCGCTCACCTCTTTCAAGCTGGTGGCGATTGCCACCGAGGGTGCGCAACTCTTCGGCACGGGCGAGGCCGATATCCGCGCGGCGCAGGACCTGAGCATCTTTGCCGGGATTCCGCCATTGGTCCGCACCGGTGACCAGTTCGGCGCGGTGTTCACGCTGCGCAATGCGTCCGACAAGCCGATGACGGTCACCGCGACGGTCGATCTGATGCCGCGCGTCGCCACCGGCAAGCCGCTCACCGTGACGATCCCGGCCGGCGGGGCCGCCCCCGTCGCCTGGAACCTGACCGCGCGCGAAGGCCTGAACAGCCTGCGTTGGCAAGTGTCCGCTAAAAGCGCAGACGGTAAGGCGGTCGACCGGATCACCGTGGATCAGCAGATTGTACCGGCAATACCGGTCGAAGTCTGGGCGGCGACGCTCGCTCGAGTCGAAGCGGGGACGTCGATTCCGATCACGGCCCCGGCGGGGGCGCTGCCGGGGCGCGGCAATGTTGATATCCGGCTGACTGATACCCTCGCGCCGCCGCTCGCCGGGGTTCGCAGTTACATGACTGCCTATCCTTATAATTGCTTCGAGCAGCGGCTGTCGCGGATCGTTGCGCTTGGCGATGTCGCAGGCTGGACCGCGCTGGCGGGCGATATCCCCACCTATCAGGCACAAGATGGCCTGCTGCGCTATTGGCCTTCGGACAGCCTGGAAGGGTCCGAAGCCCTGACGGCTTATGTCCTCTCGATCACGTCTGAAGCAGGCCTGCCAATCCCCGAAGGACCGCGGGCACGGATGATCGAGGGGCTGAAGGCAGTGGTCGATGGCCGGGTCCGGCATGAGGATTATGGCGATGTCCGGTTGCAACGCATCGCCGCCTTTGCCGCGCTTGCCCGCGCCGGTGCCGCCACCCCGGCGATGCTCGGCCAGATTGGCCTGGCCACCAATGAGATGCCGACTGCCCAATTGGCAGATTATCTGGTGGCGCTGGACAAGCTTCAGGGTCTTGCCAATGGACCGGCGCTGAAAGCCGCCGCTCAGGCCGAGTTGCGCAAACGGCTGGTCTATGAAGGCACCCGGCTCGATCTGAGCGATCAGTCAAGCGCTGCCTGGTGGCTGATGTCATCGGGCGACGAGGCCGCGATCAAGGCTTTGGTGTCCGTGCTCGGCCGGCCCGGTTGGCAGGATGATGCACCACGGATGATGGTCGGCGTGGCACTCCGCCAGTCGCGCGGCCATTGGGATACCACCACCGCCAATGCCTGGGGGGCGATCGCCGCCCGGAAATTTGCGGGCGTCTATCCGGCTGAAGCGGTTGCCGGGGTGACCACGGCGTCGATCGGAAGCACGACGCTCACCCGCGCCTGGCCGCTTGCCGAACCATCACGCTTCGTCAGCCTGCCGCTGCCGAGCGCGCCAGCGCCGCTCAAACTGACGCAGAGCGGCGGGGCGGGGCCATGGGCGATGGTATCGGTATCGGCGGCAGTGCCGCTCACCAAGCCGCTCAACGCCGGCTATAAAATGACCAAGTCGGTCGCGGTGGTGCAGGCGCGCAAAGCTGGGGTGCTCACTCGCGGCGATGTGCTGAAGGTGACGATCACCGTCGACGCCTCAGCCGAGCGCAACTGGGTAGTGGTGAGCGATCCGGTACCAGCGGGCGCGACGATCATTGGTGACCAGGGCGGGCAATCCTCGCTGCTGGCGCAGGTCACCGGCAATGCCGGCGTATCCCCCAGCTATGTCGAGCGCGGTGGCGCTACGTGGCGCGGCTATTTTGCCTGGGTGCCGCGCGGCAGCTTCACGGTGAGCTACACCGTCAGGCTCAACGGATCGGGCCGCTTCAACCTGCCACCCACACAGGTCGAGGCGATGTATTCGCCCGCGATCCGCGCCGCTCTGCCCAATGCGCCGATGACAGTGCTGCCGAATTGACATGAACTGGCGTTGAAATGGAGTGGCAAGGTCGATTGCGGGCGATGCTGGCTGATCAGCCCGATCGGCTTTGGGCGGGAACCCTTGCCTGGATGAAGGCGCGAAGGCGGACCGATTACGCGCTGGGCGGTGTGGTGATACTCGTCCTGGCGGGCGTGGCGCTTGATTATGCGACTCAGCCACCGCCGCTGCCGGGCTATGCGCAGGTGCGCCGCGCCTGGCAGCCGTCCGAAGCCTGGCTCTATGCGCGCGACGGCACGTTGATTGACAGTGCCCGCGTCAATTTCGCGGCGCGACGGCTGGCCTGGACGCCGCTCGACCGCGTGTCGCCGGCCACCCGCGACACGCTGCTCGCCGCCGAGGACAAGCGATTCTACAGCCATGGCGGCGTTGATTTTCTGGCCTTGGCCGGGGCGGTCCGCGATCGGTTCCAAAACAAGCATGGACGCGGGGCAAGCACGCTGTCGATGCAACTCGCTGGCTATTTGAGCAACGATCTTGCCACGCCCGGCGCGCGCGGCTGGCGGGACAAGCTGCGCCAGATGCGCGCCGCCTGGGCGCTCGAACACGGCTGGCGCAAGGATCAGATTTTTGAGGCTTATCTCAACCTGGCCGGGTTTCGTGGCGAGGCGCAGGGGATTGGCGCGGCAGCGCTTGGCCTGTTCGGCAAGACACCCGATGCGCTGTCGCGCGATGATTCGCTGTTGCTCGCGGCGCTGCTGCCCGATCCCCAGGCCCGTCCCGATCAAGTCGCCCGACGCGCTTGTGCCTTAGCCCATGCCTCCGACTGCACCCGGTTTGACGGTGCCGCCTGGTCGATGCTCGGCCCGGCGCGCAGCCTGGCGCTCGATCCGGGGCTTGCCCCGCATCTCGCGAACCGTTTGCTGACCAAGGCTGGTCTAAAGGTCACCACGACGATTGACGCCCAGACACAGCGGATCGCGATTGCAGCCCTTGTCCGCCAGTTGCGCGGGCTGGGCGGCGCCCGCGCCCGTGACGGCGCGGTGGTGGTAGTCGATAATGAAAGCGGCGATGTGCTCGCTTATGTCGGCGGGGTTGGCGGTGCCTCAACCGCTGCCGCCGTCGATGGCGCGGCCAGCTATCGCCAGGCCGGATCAACCCTCAAGCCGTTTCTTTACGCCGATGCGATTGAGAAGGGCTATCTGACTGCGGCGTCGATCCTAGACGATTCGCCTGTCCAGCTCGACACTGCTTCGGGCCTTTATGTGCCGCAAAACTATGATCGCGATTTCAAGGGACCGGTCTCGGCCCGCAGCGCGCTGGCGGGCTCGCTCAATGTGCCAGCGGTCCGGACCCTGCTCCTCGTCGGGGTTGAACCCTTCCGCGACCGGCTATGGGATACCGGCTATCGTGGCCTGACCGAGGATGGCCAATATTATGGTTTTTCGCTTGCGCTTGGATCGGCGGAAGTGACCCTGCTTGAGCAGGTTGCCGCCTTTCGGTCGCTCGCGCTTGGTGGGCGCTGGTCAGCGCTGCGGCTGACGGCCGCCGACAAACCCGCCACTCCGCGCGCCATCACCACCCCGGCTGCTGCCTGGATCGTCAGCGACATGCTGGCTGATCCCAATGCCCGGGCCGGCACCTTTGGCCTTGATAGCGCCTTACGCCTGCCCTTTTGGGCAGCGGTGAAAACCGGCACATCAAAGGGCCTGCGCGACAATTGGTGCATCGGCTTTTCCAAGCGGTTTACCGTAGGGGTCTGGGTCGGCAATCTGGAGGGCGATCCGATGCGGGCGGTATCGGGCACCAGCGGTGCCGCCCCGGTCTGGCGCGATATCCTGCTGGCGATCAACGCGCGCGGCAGCGGGGCGCCCGCAATGCCCCCCGGCATCGAGGCGCGCCAGATCAGCTTTGGCGGTGCTATCGAACAACCCAGGCGCGAATATTTCCTGGTCGGCACCGGCCAGACCCGGATTGCCGGCGCGCCCGATACCGCACGGCGACCGCGAATCACCAATCCCGTTGCGGGCAGCGTCTATGCGCTTGATCCCGATATCCCGATCGGTCGCCAGAAATTGGCGATTGGCGTGTCGGGGGCGACAGCGGCACACCGGTTAGAGCTCGACACCAAGGATCTGGGCACGGCTGACGGGCATCCCTTGGTGCTGGCGGGCCCAGGGCGGCACCGGCTGCGGCTGATCGATCTCAGCGGGCGCGTGGTCGATCAGGTGATTTTCACGATGCGGTGAGGCTGGTATCGCAGGCATGAAAAAGGCCAGCGCGGCTTTCACACCACGCTGGCCGTTTCGGTAAAGTGCGATCGCGCCTTTAGAAGAAGAAACCGCGATACACGTCGACCACGACGCCCCGGCGCGTGTCGATCAACATCACGTCGTTATAGTGGCGCACCCAGCGGTTATAGCCACGGGCAGGCGGCAGACGATAGCGCCACGGATCGGCAATGAAGTAACGCGACCCGTAAAAACCAGGCGCGATCCGACCGCCGACGCGGAAGTTGTTGTACCGGAACGGGGCGTTCCAGTTACCGCGACCGTACAGGTCACGATGGGTATTGCGATAGCCGCGCCAATCGTTGCGACCCCAGGCGCGATCGCGATCGAACCGGTCTTCGCGCAATTCCTGCCGGGCTTCGCGGACATCGCGTTGTTCGCGGCGGATATCGCGCTGATCGCCATAACGATAGGCGCGGTCAAGATCTCGCTGCTCGTCGCGCAGATCCTGACGCGATTCGCGGACCTCACGCTGCGACTGAGCGCTGGCCGCCACTGGCAGCATAGTAGCGGCCATCAAACCCATGATGATCAATTTACGCATGATGCTTCTCCATTCTTCGTACCAGACATAACGCCCAAGGGGGATATGGGTGCCGTCTGAGAATGAAGTTGCCCGAGTCGCGCTGAACAATTCTCGAACGCGCCAGTCATCGTGGCGAAAGGATTGGTACGCTGATCAGGAAGCCCGCAGACCTAACTTGACCTAAGGTGTGTCGCGCCCGCCACCGCCCTGGTTGGCCCCTGGTGGCAAGCCGGAACCGACCGTGCCGATATTGCCGAACAGATCCTCAAAGAAGGTGCGGTGGCGCCCCAGCGTTGGGGTTGTCTTGCCATACGGGTTGATCGAGGCAACCTGTTCAATGCCGGTGCGATCGACCGCCGTCACCACGCCCTTGTCGTCAAACCGCACCCGCAACACCGTCTGCACCCGCGGACGTGGACTGTTATACGCATAAAAGCGTGTATCGCGGGATATGTAATAATATTCGCGCGCTTCCCCTGATGCGTCCGAATCGAACTGGCCAGTCAAGGTTGGTTTGCCAAGCACCTGGACAACCGAGGCGCGATTATCGACCCCCGGCTGAACCGAGTTGACCAGATCGACATCGACAACATAGCCTTGGTGGCCGTTGAGCCGAGTGCAGCCCGACAGCGCGCCACCGGCCGCGCCGATCATCAGCAAAATCCCGATACGAGTGGATAAACGGCGCATTAGACTCTCCCAGGCGGGCACGCGGACAAAGGCACGCATTGCATCATGCCGAACGAGCCTCAATATGCCGGAGAGCGACGCCAGACAAGGCGGGGCGATGATTGGAGTTGTGATGGGGTTGATCGACAAGCTGTTCGGGGCGCCACGGCCATCGCCGACGGCGCCACTCTATGCGGCGATTATCGCCAATGGCCGCCAGCCACATTGGTATCTGGACGGCGCGGTGCCCGACACGATCGACGGCCGGTTTGATATGATCGCGGCAATCCTGGCGCTCGTGCTGCTGCGCCTGGAGGATGATCCGGCGAGCGCTGGCCAGGTTGCCCAGCTGACCGAGCAGTTTATCGAAGATATGGACGGCCAGCTGCGCGAAAGCGGGATTGGCGATGTCGGCATCGGCAAAAATGTCGGCCAGATGATGAGCATGTTGGGCGGTCGGCTTGGCGCTTATCGCGAGGCACTGGCCAGCGATGATCTGGCGCCGGCGCTGCGACGCAACCTGTATCGCGGTAATGACCCTGGTGAGGACGCGGTTGGCCATGTCAGCGCGCAGTTGCTCGCCTTGCGCGATCGGCTGGCCCGACAAGAGTCAGCAGCAATATTGGCTGGGCAGATCGGATGACTCCCCCCGACGCGACCCGCCCCGAATTTCACCGGCCCGAAAGAGTTGAGACGATCGGTGAAGGCAAACGCAGCATTGCGGTTGCAGCCAATGCCGCCGAACGCGCAGCGCTTGCGACGCGGTTCGGCCTGATCGAGATCGTCCGGCTCAACGGCGACTATTCGGTGGCGCGGACACCGGCTGGTATTGTTGCCGAGGGCCGCGTTACCGCTGACGTGATTCAGGCTTGTGTTGCCACGGGTGAGCCGCTCTCTGCACGAATCGATGAGCAGGTCGCCTTGTGCTTCGTCGCTGACGCGCCAGCTGACCCTCCCGCGGACGAGATCGAGCTAAGCCTCGACGCCCTCGACATCATCCCGTTTGTCGGCGGCGCCATTGATTTGGGTGAGGCCACTGCCGAAACGATGGCGCTGGCGCTGGAGCCCTTTCCGCGCAGTCCCAATGCCGAAGCGATTCTGCGCAAAGCCGGCGTATTGGCGGAAGAGGAAGCCGGGCCGTTCGGCGCGCTGGCCGGGCTTAAAGCTAAGCTTGAAGAAAAAAAACCTTAATCCTCGCTGTCCGGGCCAAGGCTTGGATCGAGATCACGCGGACGGACAAAGCGCGTCAGTGTGGCGGGATGGGCCGGGACATCAGCCCAACTGTCACAGGTAAAGACAAGTTCGGCCAGCGTTGCCGTTGGGAACTTAATCTCGACCTCGTCACGCAGATCCGGTTCGTCACCTTCGGGCACCAGCATCAGCACCAGATCCTCTAGCCCCGGATTATGCCCAACCAGCAGCACCCGCTCTACCCCGTCCGGTAGGACACTCACCAGATCAAGCAGGGTTGCCGCAGAGGCAAGATAGATACGCCGCTCCCATTCAGGCGCTAGCGGCTGGCCATAGCCGGTGGCGAGATGATCAAGCGTTTCGACCACGCGCACAGCGGGGGAGGCGATTACATGATCAAAACTGATCGCCTGCGCCTGCAAATAGCGACCAATTTGCGCAGCGGCGCGTTTGCCGCGCGGGTTCAGCGCCCGATCAAAATCGCGCGCAGCCGGGTCGTCCCAGCCGGATTTGGCATGTCTGAGCAGTGTCAGCGTCTTCATGCCCACTCCGATTCAGGCCCCACTCTTTGCCTCATGCCCCAGCAGCGTGACGGATGAAAGACGCCTCGTAACACGAATCACCGCTTCATCGAGGGTGACGCGAACAATCGGCACACCAGGCGGGAAGGCGCTGAGCAAGCGCGAGGGCATCGCAGCAGACAGCAGCACGAAGGCGCCGCGATCATCCGCGCGCCGGATCAGCCGCCCGAACGCCTGCGCCAACCGGGCGCGGACGAAGCGATCGTCATAGGCGGCCCCGCCCCCGGCCAGTCGCCTTGCGCTGTGCAATACGGTCGGCTTCGCCCAGGGCACGCCCTCCATCACCACCAACCGCAGCGACCGGCCGGGCACATCGACTCCGTCGCGCAACGCATCGGTGCCGAGCAGCGAGGCGCGCATGTCATCGCGGAAAATGTCGACCAGCGTCCCGGTATCGATCGGGTCAACATGCTGGGCATGCAGCGCTAGCCCCTCGCGCGCCAGGCGATCGGCGATCCGCGCATGGACCGCGCGCAGCCGCCGGATCGCCGTGAACAGCCCCAGCGTGCCGCCCCCCGCCGCAACGATCAGCCGCGCATAGGCATTGGCGAGCGCGCCGGTGTCGCCGCGCTTCACGTCAGTGACGATCAGGACTTCGGCGGCATTGGCATAATCGAACGGGCTCGGCGCATCGAAATGCGCCGCAGCAGGCGCGAGGTGATGCGCGCCGGTACGGGCGTCCGCCACCGACCAGTCGCCGCCGCCCTTCAGCGTTGCCGAGGTGATCAGCACGCCCTGTGCCGGTTTCAGCACAATTTCGGCAAAGGGCCGGGTCGGGTCGAGCCAGCGGCGGTGGATGCCGATATCATATTCGCGGCCCTCGACGCGTTCGACCGCCAGCCAATCGACGAAATCGGCATCGGTCGGGCCGCCGATGCGCGACAGCAGCGCCAGCCAGGCCGCAACAGTATCGGCACGCCAGGCGAGTGAGGCGATCGCCCCTTCGATCCGCGCGCGCGCTGGGCCGTCCAACCAATCGGGGCCATCGGTCAGCACCGCTTCAAGCCGTCGCCCGAGCGCGACCAACGGGCGATAGAGCGAATCGAGCGCCTGGCCGGCCTGCCCCGCCGCGTCGATCAGCGCAGCATCGGGCTCGGCGAGTTCGGTTTCCAGGCCATAGCCCGCATCTTCCTTGCTATCGTCGCGCGCATAGACAAGCCCGCGCACCGCCGCGAGCAATGCCTCGATTGCCCCAAAGGGCTGCCTCTCACCGATTCGGCCGAGCCAGCCATCCGACGGCAACGCCCGCACTGCCTCCGCCGCCTCGGCAATCGCGCGCGCCCCTTCCGCATCATAGCTCGCGACATCCGACAGGCGCGCCGCGAGACCCCGCCGCCGCCCGCGGCCGCCGCTTTCCGGCCCCGTCACCCAGCGGCGCAATTCGATCGTTTCCTGCCCGGTCAGCGCGGTTGCGAACATCGAATCGGCGGCATCGAACAGGTGATGGCCTTCGTCGAAGACGTAGCGGCTGGGGCGAGTCGCCGTTTCGCGCCCTCGTGCCGCGTTGACCATCACCAACGCATGATTGGCGATAACGATATCGGCGTCCCCACTCGCTCTCGCCGCCTTTTCGATGAAGCATTTGCGGTAATGCGGGCAGCCGGCATAGACGCACTCGCCGCGCCGGTCGGTCAGCGCGGTCGGGCCGTTACGGCGGAACAGCGTCGGCAGCCAGCCGGGCAAATCGCCGCCAACCATATCGCCATCCGCGCTATAGGCTGCCCAGCGCGCGACCAGCTGCGCGAGCACCGCTGCCCGCCCCTGAAACCCGCCTTGCAACGCATCCTCCAAATTGAGCAGGCAGGCGTAATTCTCGCGCCCCTTCCGGGTGACGACCTTGGCGCGGCGCATGGCGGCATCGGGGAAGAGGCGCGCGCTTTCATGCCCCAATTGCCGCTGCAGCGTCTTGGTGAAGGTGGAGACCCACACCGCCCCGCCCGCCTGCTCGGCCCAGAGCGAGGCAGGCGCGAGATAGCCGAGCGTCTTGCCGATCCCGGTGCCCGCCTCAGCCAGCACCAGATTGGGCGAATCGCGCATCATGCGCGGCGCGAAGGCGGCGCTGGCGGCTTCGGCGAAGGCGCGCTGGCCCGGACGCTGTTCTGCTGCACTGCCGGTCAGTGTCGCGAGGCGGGCCTGCGTGTCCGCTGGGTCAATCATCACAGTGCGCGGCGCCGGACGAGGCGCGCCCTCGCTCCATTCGGGCAGTTTGGCAAACAACCAGCGCTCCGCCGTTTCGGGCTTGGCGATCCGGTCGACCAAGGCAGGCACCCACGGCCAGCGAAGCCGGGCCAGCGCCTGCAGCGACGTCCACGCCCCTTCGCGCTCTGGCCAGTCGCCCTTGGTCTGCGCAATCAGGGCGGCAGCGGCAGCGCGCAGGAACGGCGCGATCAGGTCGTCGCGAAGCGGCTCGTCAATCCCCGTCGCGCGCGCCAGGCCACGCGGCGTCGGCACCATGAACTGCGCGGGGCGCAAAAAAGCGAACAATTCGAGCAGATCGAGCCCCGACAATTCGGCATAGCCCAGTCGCTGTCCGACAAGCGCCGCATTGAGCATGATCATCGGCGTATCGGCCGCCAGCCTGATCGCCTCGCCGCGCCCGACCTGCCGCGTGTCGCCCTCGCTGGCGATCCAGATGCCGCCATGGCTTGCGTGGAGCGCGGGGTAGGGGAGCAGGGTCACACCCGCTTGTCGCCGTCATTGAACAGAATGGCAACATCTTGTCGCTGTCATCGGGCTTATCCGGCCAGCCATTCGTCCAGCTGGTCGAAGCTGCCATTCCAACCACCAGTCATCGAGGCCATCATCTCGGCAAAAAAGGCGCATTCCTCGGGCGTCGCGTCGATCGGCTCCCAGCTAAGGTCGATCCGGGTGCCACCCTCCGCTTCACTGAACAACACCGTCGTCAGCATCTCCAGCGGGAAAAGCGGCGCGAACGCTGCGCGAGCGCGATTGCCCTCGGCATCCGCGAAGCCATGAACCCAGACCAGCCGCGTGTGTGGCTCGACCACCTGAAACACGAACTTGCTGAACATCTCGGCCCCATCGGGCGCCTCCATCCGGCCACGCCATTCGCCGCCGGGGCGCAGGTCGAACGCCAGGATGCTGCCCGCCGAGTCCTTCGGCCCGAACCAGGCGGCGAGCAGCTCCGGTTCGGTCCACGCCGCCCAGACGCGGGCGAGCGGCGCAGCAAATGTCCGCGTTATCGTGAAGTGCGCCGTCGTCATGACATCTCGTCCTTGCCCTGCTGCAGAAACTGATCGAGCTGGTCGAAACTGTCAGTCCAAAGGTTGCGCAAACCGTCGATCCAGAGCCGCGCCCCGTCCAGGCTGCTGGCCTTGAGCCGTCGCGGACGCGACTGGGCCATCTTGCCAGCCTCGATCAACCCAGCCGCTTCGAGCACCTTCAGATGACGGGAAATGGCGGGTTGCGTGATCCCAAAGGGGCGCGCCAGCTCGGCCACGGTCGCTTCGCCCGATGCGAGGCGCGCGAGAATCGCCCGCCGCGTCGGGTCTGCCAAGGCTGCGAACTGACGGTCCAACGGGCTTTCCATAGCATAATGCTTATATAACTATTCGGTTATTGACAAGCGGCGACGTTGTGCTCGTCTTCAGCAAGCGGTAATGATTAACTATGTCCGCCTAACAGCCTCCCGCCGTGCATGATGCACGGCCCAGACCGCGGCCCCCAAACTGGGCCGATTGTATCAACCGCGCCCTCGTCGGGCGCGTGTGAAGGTGGCTATTCTTATGACCGATCTTATCAACGTGCGCCCCATGCTGCGTACCGACCTGCCCGCCATTGCCCCGGTGCTGGAGGCGACCGGGCTGTTCCCCTCGAATATGCTCGCCGATATGGCAGCACCCTTTCTCGACGATACCGCGCCGCATATCTGGCTCGTCGCCACGATCGGTGGGCGGCTCTGCGGCTTTGCCTATTGCGAGCCCGAGCGGGCGACCCAAGGCACCTTCAACCTGCTCGCCATCGCCGTCGCACCCGGCGATCAAGGGCAGGGCGTGGGCAGCACGCTTGTCGCCTCGCTTGAGGCACGGCTGCGCACCGATGCCGCCCGCGTGCTGATCGTCGAGACGTCGGCGCTTGACGCCTATGCCGATAGCCGCGCCTTCTATCTGGTGCGGGGCTTTAGCGAGGAAGCCCGCATCCGCGACTTCTACGACGAGGGCGAGCACAAGGTCATCTTCTGGAAGCATCTCTAACCATCGCTGCCGGGGAGGGGCACCGGCCAGGTGTCGCTCCCCCGGCCATGTTGGCGGCACGCGATTCGCCCGCGCTGTCCTACAAGGGGCTGAAGCTGACAGATTGTTCGCCTGTCGATCACGCTTGATCCCAGCCGATCGCCGCGCGGCAGCGCCATGGGCGTCGGTTGCAGAAAGGCATTGGCAGCCCGCAACTTCCGCAACTTTGCTCCCGCCTGACCGGAAACGAATTTGCGATTTCACACCGAACGCGGCACAGGCTGGGGATATGACTGATACCGATCTTCGCACCGCCGCACTCGCTTCCAAGGCCTGGCCGTATGAGGAGGCGCGCAAGCTGCTGAAACGCTATCCCGACGGCAAGCCTGCTGGCGCGGCGATCATCTTCGAAACCGGTTATGGGCCATCAGGCCTGCCGCATATCGGCACCTTCAACGAGGTGCTGCGGACGACGATGGTGCGCCACGCCTTCCAGGCAATGTCCGACGCGCCGACCCGGCTGATCGAGTTTTCTGACGACATGGACGGCCTGCGCAAAGTGCCGGACAATGTGCCCAACCAGGCGATGTTGACCGAAAATCTCGGCAAGCCCTTGAGCCGCATTCCTGATCCGTTCGAGAAGTTCGAGAGTTTCGCCGCGCACAACAACGCGATGCTGCGGGATTTTCTCGACCGCTTTGGCTTTGAGTATGAGTTCATCTCCTCCGCCTCGCAGTACGAGGCGGGGGTGTTCGACGACGCGCTCAAGGGCGTGCTGCGCCATTATGAGGCGATCATGGGGGTGATGCTGCCGACTTTGCGCAAGGAGCGCGCCGCCACCTATTCGCCGGTGCTGCCGATCAGCCCCAAGACGGGCGTGGTGCTGCAGGTGCCGGTTGAAGTGGTTGATGCGGAAGCCGGCACGATCCGCTTCACTGACAGCGATGGCGAGGTGCTGGTGCAGAGCGTGCTCGGCGGCCAGGCCAAGCTGCAATGGAAGGTCGATTGGGCGATGCGCTGGGTCGCATTGGGCGTCGATTACGAAATGTACGGCAAGGACCTGATCGACAGTGGCATCCAATCGGGCAAGATCGCGCGCGTGCTCGGCGGTCGCCCGCCCGAGGGTCTGATTTATGAGATGTTCCTCGACGAAAAGGGCGAGAAGATCTCCAAGTCAAAGGGGAATGGCCTGACGCTCGAGCAATGGCTCGATTACGGCACCCAGGAGAGCCTCGCCTTCTTCGCCTATCGCGAGCCGAAAAAGGCCAAGCAGCTCCACATCGGCGTCATTCCGCGCGCGGTGGACGAGTATTTCCAGTTCCGCGGCAATTATGCAGGCCAGCCTGTCGAGCAGCAGCTAGGCAATCCGGCGCATCATATCCATGACGGCGATGTGCCCGATACCAACCCGCCGGTGACCTTCGGCCTGCTGCTGAATCTGGTCGGCGTTCTGGGTGCAGGGGCGACGGCAGTGCAGGTGCGTGGGTATCTGAGCAACTATGTCGAGGGGGATATCAGCCCCGAACTCGACGCGTTGATCGGCCATGCGCTCGCCTATAACCGCGATTTCGTCGCGCCGACGCTTGTACGGCGCAAGCCCGCAGGCGTGGAAATTGCTGCCCTCGAGCGCCTCGAGCGCGAACTGGCACCACTCCCCGCCGATACCTCGGCGGTCGATCTGCAGAACATCGTCTACGCGATCGGCAACGAAGGCGGCTTCGACAATTTGCGCGACTGGTTCGGCGCCCTGTACGAAACCTTGCTTGGCTCACCGCAAGGCCCGCGCATGGGCAGCTTCATCGCGCTTTACGGGATTGCGAACAGCCGCAAGCTGATTGCCGAGGCGCTCGCCCAAACCTGATCCCAGACCGGATCCCAGATCTGGTCCCAGATCTGATCCCAAATCTGATCAGTGCGTCGCCTCCGGATTGGCCTTGGCGCTGCCATAGCCCGTGCGCAGGGCCAGCGCCTCCATCGTCATGCTCTGGATCACGATCGAGAAGATGACGACGCCAAGCGAGGCGGCGAAGATGGCTTCGCGCTCAGGGATGTCGGGCAACGATAACACCAGCGCGACTGACAACCCGCCCCGCACCCCCGCCCAGGTGAGGACATTGTAAAGTTTGGTCGGAAATCGCTGGCCAAAGGGGATCATGATGACGCCAAGCGATGCTATCGCAATCCAGCGCGCGATCAGCACCATGGCAGCACCGGCGGCCATCAGCGCCAGCGCCATCGGCGTGAAATCAAGCGCAAATGCCTTGATGCCGACCAGGAAGAACAGCACGGCATTCATCCCTTCATCGATGACATGCCATAGCGGGCGCAGATATTCCTTCGCATGGGGGGCCAGCGAAGCATCCGCCCAATTTGTCGCCAGAACCAACCCAGCCGCCACAACACCCAGCGGACCCGACAGACCAAAATGCAGGGCGACGGCATAAACCACCGTCGCTGTGGCAACGGTGATCAATGTTTCCGTGATCCAATCATTGACGGCGTACAGAATCACCACGGCGATGACGGCAACAGTAAGCCCCAGCGCAACGCCACCAAAAGCTTCGATTCCTGCGTGTTGGGCCAACACCACCAAATCGGTATGTGCTGCCTCGCCACCACCGGTCTGGCCAATGGCATAGGCCAGCAATGCTTTGAACAACACCACCGCCACACCGTCATTGAACAGCGCCTCGCCTTCCAGCTGGGCCTGGAGACGCGGCTCCAGATCGGTCCGCTTGGTCATGGCCAGCACGGCGATCGGGTCGGTCGGGCTGATCAGCGCGCCGAACACCAATGCCCAGCTGACCGGCATGGCGATCCCGGCAAGAGCGCATACACCCCAAAAGGCCGCCGCGATCAGGCCAGTGGTGATCACGGTGCCAAAGACAGCCAGCGCCGCAACCGCCCATCCCCGCTGGATGAGTGCCGCGATGTTGACGTTCATCGCCCCAGCAAACAGCAGATAGGCCAGCATGAAATTGAGCACGAGCTTGGGATAATCAATCTGCTGCTCGACCGATTTGAACATGGCGCCAACCGCCCAATCGGGCTTCGCCAGGTCAGCCAGCGCGACCACACCGCTGAACGCCAGGCCAACGATCAACAATCCCACCGCAACAGGCAGTTTCAAGGTCTTGGCGTTGATCCAGCAGGCAATGGTGGTGATCGACAGTATCACCGCCGTCAGTTCAAACAGATCAAGCATCGACTTTCCCCCGCGCAGCCAGCTGTGCCAGCCTTCCCCATTTACCCTTGTTACGCTAGCGACAATCTGGACAGCAATTCACGGACTGGGCCGGAATCGATCGGATTCTGGTATCGGGATAGCAGGTTCCGTGACTTTGTGCACCGCAAGACGCGCAGGCTAGGGGAATAGATGCGGCAATTTTTCTCTCCTCGACAATTGGCCCATGCCCCAGCGCAGGAGCTGCACAATGGCGGCTTCACGGCCTATGCTGAAAGCCCCGCGCGCGCCGAGCAAATGGTGGCAGCGCTGGCTGGCCTCGAAATGCCCTCCGATCATGGCGAGGCAGCGATACGCGCGGTCCATACGCCCGATTATCTCGATTTCCTCCAAACGGCGCCGACGAAATGGGCCGATGCGGGGCGGCCGGGTGACGTGATCGGCTATGTCTGGCCGGTGGTGGGCCGTCGCCCGCTCACGCTGAATCGAATCGATGCGCTGGTCGGCCAGCACAGCTTTGACGCCAGCACGCCACTCGCCGCGGAAACCTATGAGGCTGCCTATTGGAGCACGCAAAGCGCGCTGTCTGCGCTCGCGGCGGTGCAGGGCGGCGACCCTGCGGCATTCGCGCTGTGTCGCCCGCCCGGGCACCATGCCGGGGCGGATTATCTGGGCGGCTATTGCTATCTCAACACCGCTGCGATCACCGCGCAGGCAGCGCGCGATGGGGGCGCCGGGCGGGTCGCGATCCTCGATATCGATTATCATCACGGCAACGGCACCCAGGACATTTTCTACGATCGCGGGGATGTGTTCTACGCCTCGCTCCATGCCGATCCCGCGACCGATTATCCCTTTTACTGGGGCCATGCCGATGAGCGCGGCGCGGGCGAGGGTCTTGGCGCCAATCTCAATCTGCCGCTGCCACAGGGTACAACCCTGGCCGGGTTCCGCGCTGCACAGACCGTGGCACTCGATGCGATCGCTCACTTCGCGCCCGATCTGCTCGTCGTCAGCTTCGGGGCGGACACCTGGGAGGGCGACCCGATCAGCCACCTCAAACTCACGACCGCCGATTACCCCGTGCTCGCCGCCGACATCGCCGCGCGCGGCTGGCCGAGCGTGATCTTGATGGAAGGCGGCTATGCGGTGGATGCGCTGGGGGGGAATGTGGCGGGGTTTCTGAGCGGGTTTTAGGGCCGATCCGTTGCATCCACCGGCGGCATCCCCGCCATGGATTTCGCGACGCCCTCCACCTTTTCCATCACCCGCAGGATATTGCCGCGCGCCAGGCCTGCGAGATCGGCATCGCTCCACCCGCGCCGCGCCAATTCGGCGAACAGCGCCGGATAGCCATCGACGCCGGTCATGTCGCGCGGGGCGGTGCCGTTGATGCCGTCATAGTCGCTGCCCAAGCCAATATGCGCGTGGCCCGCAACCTTGGCGATATGCTCGACATGGTCCGCGATCGTCGCGGAAGTGACGACCGGTTCGGGGTGGCTCGCCTCCCATGCCAGCACCGGCGCAGCAGCGTTGGGGCCATAGACTTCCGCTGAAGCACCCACCGATTTGGCATAGTCGGTCCGCGCCTTGTCCCAGTCGCGCCACGCCTGCGAGACGAAGCTGGGGTAGAAATTGACCATCACCACCCCGCCATTTGCGCCGATCTTCGCCAGCAGATCGTCGGGAATGTTGCGCGGCGCATTATCCAGCGCGCGCGCTGAGGAGTGCGACGCCATCACTGGTGCCTTGGTAACGCTGAGCACCACCGCCATCGTCGCATCCGAGACATGGCTGATATCGACGATCATCCCGATGCGGTTCATCTCCGCCACCACCTGTTTGCCAAACGGACTTAGCCCGCCGCTCCGCGGTTCATCAGTCGAGGCATCGGCCCAGGGCAGGCTGCTCGTGTGCGTGAGCGTCATGTAGCGGACGCCGAGATCATAGTAGCGGCGCAACACCGACAGCCGCCCGTCGATCTGGTGGCCGCCCTCAACCCCCATCAGCGACGCGATCTTGCCCGATTTCTCGATGCGCCGGATGTCGGCGGCTGTCCCCGCCATTTCGAACGCGCCCGGATTGGCGGCGACGAAGCGCTTGACGATGTCGATCTCCTCCAGCGTCATCTCCACCGCGCGCGGCCCCAGATTATCCGCCGTGATCCACACCGACCAGAATTGCGCGCCGACATGGCCTTTCCTCAGCCGGGGAATATCGGTCTGGAGCGGTACCGGCAGCTTGGACGTGTCCTTGGTCAGGTCGAGCGCCTCGACCTTTGCGTCATGATTCTTGCGGATCTCCCAGGGCAGATCGTTGTGCCCGTCGATCACCGGATTGGCGGTGAGCAGCTTTTCGATACGCTGCGCGGTGGCGGGATCGGCAGGCGCCGGGACGGCGGCAGCCTGAGCGAGGATCAGCAGCAATGGCGTCAGCATGTCATTCGTCCCCTTGGTCGATTGTCGTCGTCGTCACTGGCTGGCGCGCGCGCGTATCGACTGCCAGCGAAAAAATGTCAGGCCGGGCATAATGGCCGCTGACATCGAGATCATAGCGCCCGCGCACGATATCGAGCGGATCGATATCGGCGACCAGCACCGCCTCCTCCCCATAAACCGGCCCCGCCAGCACATCGCCCATCGGGCCGACAATCACGCTACCGCCGCGGATCAGCACGGTCGCCGGATCATTGCCCTGGATGCAGTCGTAATCGGCCGGGGCATCGGCGCGCGTCATATATTGGCACGCGCTCAGCACAAAGCAGCGGCCTTCATAGGCGATATGGCGCATCGTCGTCTGCCAGATGTCGCGGTCATCGACCGTCGGCGCGCAATAGAACTCCACCCCTTGCGCATAATAATGCTGGCGCAGCGCCGGCATGTAATTCTCCCAGCAAATCGCCGCCGCCACCTTGCCGATGGGGGTATCCGCCACCTGCAGCGTAGAGCCATCGCCCTGGCCCCAGATCAGCCGTTCGCTCGCCGTCGGCATCAGCTTGCGGTGGCGGGCAAGCAGCGCGCCATCGGGGCCGAAGGTAAGCGCGGTGCAATAAAGCGTGCCGCCCGCCCGCTCGATAACGCCGACCACGAGGGTGGCGCTGGCGCTTGCCGCCATCTCGCCCATGCGCTGGACTTCGGGGCCGGGTACGGTGATTGCCGACTGCCAATAGCGCGCGAAATCATCGCGCCCGGCGGCCGTGCGCGACCCGACGCGGGCACCGAAATCGAGCCCCTTAGGATAGCCGCCAATATAGGCTTCGGGGAATACCGCGAGCTTGACCCGTTGGTCGCGGAGGGTGTCAACATGCGCGGCCATCCGGTCGAGCGTGGCGGGGGTGTCGAACAGGGTGGAGCCCGCCTGGACGACGGCGATGCAGCGATTTTCAGCCAAGACGCGTCGCTCCTTCGTGCGGCCGGGCGTTAGCAAGGTTGCAGAAGTTGCGGATTGCCATTGCTTTGCTTGGGCATGCCGCAAATTCGGTCTTTTCACGAGGCAGCGACGAACCAGCCATGGCGAGCAGGATTGGATACCGCATCGAACGTCTCTTCATGAAGGTGATGACCTAATAAAAAACAGCGCGCTACCGCCCCTGACCAAACGGCAACGGACGGATCACGGGATGGCAGATGAGTTCCCACATTTACAGGGGGGAGTTTAAGGGGGGCGACCGCGGTTGATATCGCCTACGCCCCGTTTCCCGGTCGGAAGCCGGCACGACGACTGGGGCTAAGGCAGCCTTCTCCCCCAAAGCGGGCATGAGGATTGAAAACGAAAAGCTACCATTAGTGGGTGCTTCGTTCCGTTCCGACAGCGCAGTTCTCGTCGATGAGAAAACATCGGACGATGGGGCCAGCTTTCCCATCGCTGTGGAGATCAAGAAAAGAAGCGAGTTCATTCGCCGAATTCAGATCAATATCTGAAAAATTGTTGGACGCAGCGATCAGTGCTGCAAGACGTCCAGAGCCGTTAGAGTCAATCGTCAATATGCTCTCAATTTTGCGCCAGAAACGAGCACCATAGGTATAAAAGACCTGTGCTTGATCGCCATCACCTGCAGTATAACGGCTCTGCGCGTTAAGCAGCGGCGTTCGCACCTCCCGCGCAATGTAAAACACGTCAAGCCATTTCTGATCTTCAGGCTCCAGAAATGCTTGTGCCGCCGTTATGGCGTAATGATTGGCGAGGCTTTCATTGACCCAGGCGGGCCACGCCTGACCCGCTGCACCTGTAATCGTATGGAAGCCTTCGTGCGCTGCGCTTGTGCCGATGACGACCCGCGCTTTTGCTTCCGCATCAGGATCGCCAGGGCGCAACTTGATCTGAGATATAATTGCCTCGGATCCTGCGCTCGCACTGTAACCGGGCGCCGCGTCGGGCGGTACTTCTACCCAGACCCAGTCGATGACGGAGGGCGCTTTGCCTGACGAAAGGTCACGCCGCCAAATTGCCCATCGAGCCAAAACATCGTTGTGGAGCGCGTTCATCCATGGATATTGTGGAGGCTTACCAAATACCCGTAGCCGCAACTCGCTTGAACTGTATTCCTGCTGTGGCTCACTACCAATTACTGCGTAATATGGCGGTTGATCGGCAGACGGAAACATCAAGTTAGTCACAATCGTTCGGCCACCCTTAAGCCGCAACGTCGTTTTCACCATCCCGCCGCTGTTTGCTGCACGAAGAAACGCTCCCCGTTCCGGCAGCAACCAATAGCGGTGGTTCAGACTATAGGACGCAACAGGCAGGCTGGCATCGATGCCGGTATGATCGATACCTTCCAGGGCAACATTCCAGGTAAATTCTCTGCAATCTGGAGGTGCCACCCAAGACAGGCCATCGAAAGCCGCTGCGCGACCATCGGCGCAGGTTACCCTGCTGATGGCCGCGCCGTCTCCATTTCTCGCTATGGAGAGCCGAACCGGAGCAGAGGCAAGGCTGAGACGGACCTGTGCGTTTGATGGCGCAGTCTCATCGATCATGATCAGATACGAATGCCCGCTTGAGATCGGTATAAGTCTTCCCGGCTTAATGGCCGTGCAAGCCGTTACACTGAGCATCATTAGCCCGAGAACCAGAGCTGAGCTTACTATATTGCAGCGCAGAAAATTGCTTTGCTGCTTCATCCGATCACTCTCCGACCGAGTATTTGTTCTCAGGCCAGTCAAGATGCCGAGAAATGTTCGTTCTTCCAGGAAAACGCGCAGTGGCCGCCATTTTGCAATTGACCCATAAACGGTTGTCATTGGCTGCTCGGCAAAGCCGGGAACCTAATAAGGGGTAAGGAACGAAAACGCGTTGCCGAAATTGTGCAGCAGAATGGGGAGAAGCAGGCTTCCTGTCCGCAGCCGCACCCAAACCGCGATAAAGGAAGGAACCCCGGTCAGCGCCATCGTGACGGGATCGAAAGAGAAGCTGCCAGCCGAATAACCAAAGGCATGCGTCAAGCCGAACAGAAAGCACGCTAGCACCGCGCCCCAGCCCCAATCGACGCCGAGGAACCGCTTTCGCCCCCGAAACGCCTGATCAAGCGCGAGCAGCAGGATGCCGCGATAGAACGGCTCTTCTTCCAGTCCAGGCATCGACAACTGGAATGCGACATCTTCGGCGCTGGCTTGGTCGCTCGGGAACACAATCGCGATGAGAACGAAGAAGCCACAGTAAGCAGCAGCGATCGGCAGCGAAGCGCTCAGGCTGCCCGGGCCATGGGATAAGGTGAAGCCGACGCGGCGGAGACCGAACACCGGCAGCGCTGCAATGGCGACGGTGGCGACGAGGGCGGCAAGCTTGCCTTGCCAGTTCCATTCCCCACCGATGAGGTCAGGCAGCAAGCCGTAGAGCCGGGTCAGCAAGGCATCATTAATCGCCACCAGCAGGGCAGCAATCAGGAGCCATCGCGAGGAGAAATTGCGGCGGTCGGCAAAGCCCAGCACCGTGCCAAAAAAGAGCAGCAGCGCCAGCGTTCCTGCGAGGCCGATCAATCCGTTCACGCGCGTGCCTTTTCCAAATGGAGCAGGCCTAATCTAGTTCATGAATGGCAATGCCGCTCGTCAAAAGGCGGATTTTCGCTCCTCAAAACCCGGCTTTCGCCAGGTGCTGGCCCGTGGAGGCGGGCTGGTGCGCCGCGCTTCGGTATGCGCTCGGCGTGCACCCCTGGATCGCCCGAAAGGCGCGGTTGAAGCTGGCGAGCGAGGCAAAGCCGCTATCCTGCGCAATGGTGATGAGTTTATCGTCATGGTTCCGCTCTTGCAGCAGACGACACGCCTCGATGACTCGGTGGTGATTGAGAAAGGCGCGGAAATGATCGTAACCCAATTGCTGATTGACCAGCATTCTGACAGCGCGCTCCGGTGCTCCCATGAAATCAACAAACTGGGCGAAGCTTAGGTCGGGGTCGAGATGCACGCGATCCGTCTCAATGAGGGCACATAATCGGCGGTGGAGTTCGTTATTGCGGTGACGGTCAACCTGGGGTGCCGCCTTACGTAGCGCCGCGTCCTTCTCGGCAACGCCAAATGTCAGTATGTCGGCCCGAACGGTAAGCAGTTGGCGCGCCAGCCATAACCCAAACCCGAGAATCATGGCGTTCTGCGTCATGGAGAAAGCCAGCGGCCGCCACTCAAAGCCAAACAGCGCATCTGCTGCGAGGTCGATGAATAGCATACCGCCAAGCATCGCAACGACCATGATCCGCGCGTCATGGCGTTGCTGGATCAGATCGCCCGGCCGCTCGTCCAGAAGGCGCCAGACAAGATGGGCAACAATTGCAAAGCCCAGCAGCACAAGCCATCGCGACAGCCCGGCGTTTGCGAGCGCATCGCCAAACAGCCCGCGATCAAAAGCAGCGATGATGGCCCAAGCCAGACCAACCACCAGAACGCCGCCTCTCACCGTGAAACGGCTATCGAAGCACGAGAGGGAGAACCACCACAGGAAAATGACTGTGAAGCCGCTCGCTATGCGGGCGAAATCGCCGGGCAGCCCAATCGGCTTAAAAGATGAGAGCGGCGTGTTGCAGATAACGAAACCGGCAACACACACTGCCAGAGGCGCAAATAGAAGAGTCGGCAATCCAAGCTGTTGTCGATGGCTGAGCAGAAACCAAGCGAGCAGGATGAAAACGCTAACAGAGCCGAGACGAATCACGGCATCGAATTGGTCGATGATCATCTGATCAGAATAGCGGCAAATCTAGCTGGCAGAAGGTTGAAAAACCGCCATTCGCTTTCCTGCCAAAGCCAGTCACCTACCGTCGCCAAGCGCGTCCAAAAAAAAGGGCGCTGCGATCATTTGCAGCACCCGGTGTTGTTTAGCGCAACCACCAGCGTTCAGAGCCTGCCTCTCTGTTCCGGCACGATCTTTAGCAAATCACACGCCAGCCCAGTCCAAACCCGGTGGAAGTTGATCGGCGTTGTAATCGATCTGTAGCACCCGGCGGTGCGCCATAGCGGTCGAGGCTGCCGACGCATGCAGAATCGGGGTCGAATACAACCAACCGTCGCCGCGCCGAGCCAAGCAGAGATGGACGCCAAGGCGAGCGATGATGGTCTCGACCTCGCGATCGGCTATGCGGCCCAGCCGGTGCGACCCAGCGGCTATCATCAGCGGGGCGTTATTGGCGGGGACATCATCAAGATGGATGCGCAGCGTGATCATGCGTTCAATGATGGCGAAGGGCGGTTCAACATGATGGACGCCCGCCTTGATCGACCAGGGGCCGTAACCGGGGACGTCGTGGCGCTCCTTGACGGCGATGGTGCGGTCTTGATGCCAGCCGAGCGCCCAGTTGGTGGCGGCGGTCTTGTCGAACAGGATGGCGCGGACGGGTTTTGCACCAGTACCAAGGTGTTGCGTCACAAGCGATCCTGCTGGACCGTCGAGGGATAGCAGCCGGCACAAAGCAGGTTGGTCGTACAGGCGAATGCCGACCCGGTCCGGAGGCAGGTCGGCGAGTGCCCGCTCCAGTTGCCCCAAAAGCGAAAGGGCGGCCCCGCTGTGCAGAACCGCCCCGTCGATCTCGAAATCCAGCTGATCAGCGGCGAGCGCCATCACGCTGGCCAAGCCTTACAGCTTCCCCGTCAACTCCGGTACGATCTTAAATAAGTCTCCAACCAGACCATAATCCGCCACCTGGAAAATCGGCGCGTCCTCGTCCTTGTTGATCGCGATAATCACCTTGGAATCCTTCATCCCCGCCAGATGCTGAATCGCGCCCGAGATGCCGATTGCGATGTACACTTCCGGGGCGACGATCTTGCCGGTCTGGCCGACCTGATAGTCGTTGGGGACATAGCCCGCGTCCACCGCCGCGCGGCTCGCGCCGACGCCGGCGCCGAGCTTGTCGGCGAGCGGTTCGATGATCGTCGTGAAATTCTCGCTGTTCTGCAGCGCGCGGCCGCCCGAGACGATGATCTTGGCGCTGGTCAGTTCGGGGCGTTCCGACTTGGCGATTTCCGAAGAAATGAAGGTCGAGACGCCCTTTTCACCCGTGGAGCCGACCGCCTCGATCGCGGCCGAACCACCCTCGGTCGCGGCCTTGGCAAAGGCGGTGCCGCGCACCGTCAGCACCAATTTGGCGTCGGACGACTTGACCGTGGCGATCGCGTTGCCGGCATAGATCGGCCGGGTGAAGCTGTTGTCGCCTTCGACCGAGAGGATGTCGCTGATCTGCATCACGTCGAGCAGGGCGGCGACGCGCGGCGCGATGTTCTTGCCGGTCGAGGTGGAGGGCACGACAAACGCATCGTGATGGCCCATCAGTTCGGCCACCAAGGGCGCGACATTTTCGGCGAGCGCGTGCGCGAACGCCGCATCATCGGCGACATGGACCTTGCCCACGCCAGCGATCTTCGCGGCTGCGTCGGCTACCGCGCCAACGCCTTGCCCGGCGACGAGCAGATGGACGTCGCCCAGCTGGCTGGCCGCGGTGACTGCCGACAGCGTGGCATCCTTGACGGTGGCGCCGTCATGTTCGACCCAAACCAACGTCTTCATGCGACCACTCCCAATGCCTTCAGCTTGCCGATCAGTTCATCGACATCTGCGACCTTCACCCCTGCGCTGCGCTTGGCGGGTTCCTCGACCTTAACAGTGGTGATGCGCGGGGCGATATCGACACCATAATCCGCCGCGGTTTTCTGCGCGAGCGGCTTGGCCTTGGCCTTCATGATGTTGGGCAGGCTGGCATAGCGCGGCTCGTTGAGGCGCAGGTCGGTGGTGACGATGGCGGGGAGCTTGAGCTCGACCGTCTCCGATCCGCCGTCAATCTCACGCGTAACCTTGACGGTGTCGCCGGTCACTTCAACCGCGCTGGCAAAGGTGCCCTGACCCCAGCCAGTGAGCGCGGCGAGCATCTGGCCCGTCTGGTTGTTGTCGTCATCGATCGCCTGCTTGCCGAGGATGATCAGCCCGGGCTGTTCCTCGTCCGCAATCGCCTTCAGCAGCTTGGCGACGCCGAGCGGCTCGACCCGATCTTCGGTGACGATCAGGATCGCCCGGTCGGCGCCCATCGCGAGCGCGGTGCGCAGCGTTTCCTGCGCCTTTTGCTCGCCGATCGAGACCGCGACGATTTCGGTCACGACGCCCTTTTCCTTCAGGCGAATAGCTTCCTCAACCGCGATCTCGTCGAACGGGTTCATGCTCATCTTGACGTTGGCCAGATCGATGCCCGTGCCGTCCGCCTTCACGCGGGGCTTTACGTTATAGTCAAGCACGCGCTTGACGGGGACCAGTACTTTCATGTGCTTCCTCTTCGTATCAGTTCGTCAGTTCGAGACGACGCTCGATCCGGTCAAGACGGCGATTGATATTATCGATTGAAATCTGTTGCGCAGCATCCGCCGCCGACAAATTGGTCAAATGCTGCATGATCGACACCACCGATCCTTCAAGTGTCGTCATCCGCGCCGACATTTCGTCGAGCCGACGCTCCATGCGGTCAAGCGACGCCTGAAAGCGCTTCATGTGCTCGAGCAGCAGATTCTCGACATTTTCGGTCATGCTGTCTCTCTTACGCCGCCGCCTTCACCTCGGCGACGATTTTCCGTGCGGCATCGCCCAGATCATTGGCGGGGACGATCGCGAGGCCCGAATTGGCCAGGATGTCCTTGCCTGCCTCGACATTGGTGCCTTCCAGTCGCACGACCAGCGGCACCGACAAATTCACTTCCTTGGCCGCCGCGACGATGCCCTCGGCGATGACGTCGCACTTCATGATGCCGCCGAAGATGTTGACGAGGATGCCCTTCACGTTCGGATCGGCGAGGATGATCTTGAACGCCGCCGTTACCTTTTCCTTGTTGGCGCCGCCGCCGACGTCGAGGAAATTGGCGGGGAACATGCCGTTGAGCTTGATGATGTCCATCGTCGCCATGGCGAGCCCCGCGCCATTGACCATGCAGCCGATATCGCCGTCGAGCTTGATATAGGCCAGGTCATATTTCGACGCTTCGAGTTCGGCCGGGTCTTCCTCGGTTTCGTCGCGCAGCGCCATCAGGTCTTTGTGGCGGAACAAGGCATTGGCATCGAAGCCGACCTTGGCATCGAGCACCAGCAATTGGTTGTCAGTGGTGACGGCCAGCGGATTGATTTCAATCTGCGCAGCATCGGTGCCGATAAACGCGTCGTAAAGCTTCGATGCCGTGTTCGACGCCTGCTTGGCGAGATCACCGGTCAAGCCGAGCGCGGCGGCAACGGCGCGGCCGTGATGCGGCATGAAGCCAGTCGCGGGATCGATGTCGAGCGTCTGGATCTTTTCCGGCGTGTCGTGCGCGACGGTTTCGATGTCCATGCCGCCTTCGGTTGAGACGACCATGCCGATCCGCCCGCTCGCGCGGTTAACGAGCAGCGCCAGGTAGAATTCCTTGGCGATATCAACGCCATCGGTGACGTAGAGCCGGTTGACCTGCTTGCCATGTTCACCGGTCTGGATCGTCACCAGCGTGTTGCCGAGCATGTCAGTCGCCGCCGCACGGACTTCATCCGCGCTGCGGGCGAGGCGAACACCGCCCTTGGCTTCGGGTGGCAGCTCAACAAATTTGCCCTTGCCGCGACCACCGGCATGGATTTGCGCCTTCACGACATAAAGCGGCCCGGGCAGCTTCTTGGAGGCTTCAACAGCTTCCTCAACACTCATCGCGGCAAAGCCAGCGGGGACGGGGACGCCATAGGTGGCGAGCAGTTCCTTGGCCTGATATTCGTGGATGTTCATAGGGGCCAGCGCCTTTGCAAGGATCGGGAATCGGGTTGCCTTAAGCACAGTGTGAAGACCAAATCCAGATATGCCTTCGTCCTATCGCCTTCTGCGCGCGCCGGGCTTATAGTTGGCGCATGTCGATCATCGCCGGTTTTGCCCTGTTCTTCGCCACCATCCTGGGGATGGAGGTGTTCGCCTATGTCGTTCACCGTTGGGTGATGCACGGCTTTGGCTGGTTCCTGCATGAAAGCCACCATCAGCCCCGCACCGGCTTTTGGGAGCTCAACGACTGGTTTTTCGTGATCTTTGCGACGCCGTCGGTTGTGCTGCTGGTGTTGGGGACGAGCGGCACGACGGGTGACTGGGCGACATGGCTCGGCGCCGGGATTGCGGGCTATGGGGCGATCTATCTCGGCTTTCACGACATCATCGTCCATCGCCGATTCGAAACCGGCTATGTGCCGCGCTGGAACTACATGAAGCGGATCGTGCAGGCGCACCGGCTGCACCATGTCGTGGAAACCAAGCACGGCACGGTGAGCTTTGGCTTCATCTATGCGCCCAAGCCCGAAGTGCTGAAGGCCGAATTGAAGCGGCGGCAGATGGCGGGGGTTCGCGTCTCGCGGGGGGCATTGGAGAAAATATAGCCCGCCAGTTTAGTACGCGGCGGTCCGGGTCAGTCCCTAAAGCGGCTGGGTCGAGCAAGGCCGAAATGGGCGCAAAGCGCTGCTACATCATGGCGGTCGACATCTCTCGGCTCGAACCCATTTCTAAAGGCCAGCACGAACGGCGCAGCCACGCAGCGCAGCTTGACGCCATTAATGGTGCCGCTGCCGCAAAGGGCGCCGACAGGATACATAGCATTATCTTTGGGATCGCCCAGAATTCCATTGCCTACACCATCCGGGACAAAGCCATGAAGATCGACTGAGTGCCCTGATTTATGCTGAAGTACCCAGTTCCATTCAGGGTCGCCAGCCCGCGCCACGCGCACAAACCCCTCAGGGTGCAAGGCGTGCTCGAAAGCCGCCAAATCAGCTAAGTGCACCGCTAGGTCGAGATCGCTATGCTCGCGCGTTTGTTTGCCCAAAAGCGCATCGACGCCCCATCCCCCGTCGATCCAGAAGGCGAGATTAGCGCGATCAAAACACTGGCACAGATCAATAACGTCATCTGCTTTCACGGTCTGGCCTCTTCGCGGCGCGGCCAACGCAGCCTTGGCCGCGCGTAATCAATCGAACAGGCTCGACACGCTCGATTCGTCGGCGATCCGCTTGATCGCTTCGCCCAGCAGCGGGGCGATCGTCAGCAGGCGGATGCGATTGGCGCCCTTGATCACGTCATGCTGGCCGATCGAATCGGTGATGATCAACTCGCTCAGCGCCGATCCCTCGACGCGGGCGACCGCGCCACCCGACAGCACGCCGTGGGTACAATAAGCGATGACGCCCGCCGCCCCCGCTTCTTTCAGGGCAGCAGCGGCATTGCACAGCGTGCCCGCCGAATCGACGATATCGTCGATCAGGATGCAAAAGCGTCCCTCGACATCGCCGATGATGTTCATGACTTCGGATTCACCCGCGCGCTCGCGACGCTTGTCGACGATGGCGAGCGGGGCGTTGTTGAGCCGCTTGGCGAGCGCGCGCGCGCGGACCACGCCGCCGACATCGGGGGAGACGACCATCAGGTTGCGATCACCATAACGCGCCTCGATATCCGCTGCCATCACGGGCGCGCCGAACAGATTATCGGTCGGGATGTCGAAAAAGCCCTGGATCTGCCCGGCATGAAGATCCACCGACAGCACCCGGTCCGCACCCGCCACGGTGATGAGGTTGGCAACGAGCTTGGCCGAAATGGGCGTGCGCGACCCGGATTTGCGGTCCTGCCGGGCATAGCCAAAATAGGGAATCACCGCGGTGATCCGCCGCGCCGATGCACGCTTCAGCGCATCGATGCAGATCAGCAGTTCCATCAGATTATCATTGGCGGGATAGCCAGTCGATTGCAGCACGAACACATCCTCGCCACGGACATTTTCGTGGACTTCGACGAACACTTCCTCATCGGCAAAGCGGCGCACACTGGCCTGGGTCAGCGGAATGTCGAGATAGCTCGCCACGTCGCGTGCCAGCGGCATGTTCGAATTGCCGGTCATCAGCTTCATCTGGCGCACCCCATCATAACAGATTTGTGACCCCTTAGAGTGCGTGTCCGCCAACGCAAAGGGGGCATTGCCGCTTGCGGCCTCGCTGCCTAGAGCACGGCTATGACCGTCACCACCCGTTTTGCCCCCTCACCCACCGGCACGCTGCATGTCGGCAATATCCGCCCTGCGCTGCAGAACTGGCTGCTGGCCAGGAAACTGGGCGGGCGCTTCATGCTGCGGATCGACGATACCGATGCCGAACGCAGCGAAGAGCGATTTGTCGAGGCGATCCGCGCCGATCTCGCCTGGCTCGGGCTGGAGCCCGATGGCGAGGAACGGCAGTCTGAGCGGTTCGACCTGTATCAGGTGCGGTTCGATGCGCTGCTGGCGGCGGGACGGGTTTATCCGGCCTATGAAACCGCACAGGAGCTCGACCTCAGGCGCAAAATAGCTGCCGGGCGTGGCCTACCGCCCGTCTATGATCGGGCCGCGCTGACGCTGAGCGATGCCGACCGCGCGAAACTGGAGAGCGAGGGCGTTCGCCCGCATTATCGCTTCAAACTCGACCATGACACGCCGATCGAATGGGACGATTTGATCCGGGGGCACCAAAAGCTTGACCCAGCGACGATGAGTGATCCGGTCATCCGCCGTGCTGACGGGACCTGGCTCTATATGCTGCCCTCGGCGATCGACGATGCCGATATGGGCGTCAGCCATGTCGTGCGCGGCGAGGATCATGTCTCCAACACCGCGCTGCAATTGCAGATGTTCGCGGCGATGGGGGTCGCACCGCCGCAGTTCGCGCACGCGGCCTTGCTGGTCGGCACCGAAGGGAAGCTATCGAAGCGGCTCGGTTCGATCGGGGTCGAGGCATTTCGTGAGAACGGCATCGAGCCCGAAGCCATCATCGCGCTGCTCGCCCGGCTGGGGACGAGCGATCCGGTCGAACCGCTGGCCGACCGCGCCCCGCTGATTGCCGCGTTCGATCTCGCCCGCTTCGGGCGCGCGCCCGCGCGCTTTGATGATGGCGAGCTGGAAACACTCAATGCCAAGATTATCCACCAGCTCGATTTCGCGCGAGTCGCCGATCGGCTGCCACCCGGCATGGACGCGCCGACCTGGCAGACGATCCGCCCCAACATAAAGATCATCGCCGAAGCGGCGGATTGGTGGCGCGTGATTGAGGGCCCCGTCGAAACCATGCCAGCCCCCGAAGACCAGGCCTTCTTGGCTGAGGCCAAGGCGCTGGCCGCAGCACTGGATTGGGCTAGTGACCCCTGGCACGCGCTGACCGCCGCGCTCAAGGCCAGCAGCGGGCGCAGCGGCAAGGCGCTGTTCCTCCCGCTCCGTCGCGCACTGACCGGGCTGGATCATGGCCCGGACATGGCGGCATTATTGCCACTGATCGGGCGCGACCGGGCATTAGCAAGGCTATCGAGCAACGGCTGAGTGCGTAGCTGACGCTACGGAACTCTAGCTTGCAGCCATTCATGTTATGTTGTACCATCACTGGACCGGACGATTGATCCGGACAGCGGAGAAGATGGAGAACAGGCCATGTATGCTGAAAGAAATGACCGGCCCGGCGCGATCAAGCCCGGTAGCCTGGCGATGGCGATGGCGATCAACGCGGGCGTTCTGAGCGCGGTGCTGCTGGCGGCGCCCGAGATCATCAAGATCAAGCCGCCGGTGCCCATTGAGATCATCAACATTCCGATCGAGCCCCCACCGCCGCCAGAGCCCGTCCAGCCAAGAGCGAAGACCGATCCCGCGCCCCAACAGAAACCGATCCTCGCCGACCCCATCATCAAGATCGATCGCCCCGTGGACGTCACCTTCCCCGGCACGACCATCATCCCGACCGGGCCGGCCGGCACCAGCGAGGGTACAGGCGTCATCATCGATCCCCCCGCGCCGCCGCCGGTGTTGATCGAGCCCAGCATCGATGATCGCTACCGCAGCAGCTTCCAACCCGCCTATCCGCCCGCCGAACAGCGCGCCGAACGCAGCGGTTTTGTTGTCGTTCGCGTGCTGATCGGCATTGATGGCCGCGTGAGCGCTGTCGAACGCGTCAGCGCGACCTCTGACGATTTCTTCGAAACAACCCGGCGGACCGCGCTCAGCAAATGGCGTTTCAATCCTGCGACGCGCGGCGGCGCGCCAGTAGAACGCTGGCGCGTGATGCGGGTGACATTCCAGATTGAAGAGGCTTGATCACCGCCACAGCATTGGGCGCGCGGCCGGGATGAGCGGGCACGACAGGGGAAGGGTGGGGGGCTGGCCTTGGCGGCTTGCCCGCCCTATCTTGCCGCGATGAACTATTTCGCCCGTTTCTCGCCCCTTCGTGGCATTCGCGATCTGCGGCTTTATCTGGCGCAGCGTCGGCCTTTTGAGCTTGGCTTTCTGGCCCTGTCGGTCGTGGTCACATCGGCGGTGGTGGCGGGCTTTGCCCATGATTCGCACGCTGACCGGGTGTATCGAAAGAACATCATCTATGTCGAGCAATGGCCCGCCAGCCGGAGCGATGCCGAGATCACGGCGCAGCAGAAGATCGACCAGGTCATCGCGCACAAAAAGAAGGCAGAGCTGGAAAAACTGCAGAAAGAACGCCAGGCCGAGTTCAAACGGCTTGATGACAAGCTGAAGGCGATGGGCATCTGACCAGCCCATTGGCCAGCGCGACCGCCGACGACGCCCGCTGGATGGGCGCAGCGCTGGCGCTGGGCGCGCGCGGACGCGGGCGGACAGCCCCCAACCCCAATGTCGGTTGCGTCATCATCAATCAAGGCCGGGTGATCGGACGGGGCTGGACCCAGCCCGGCGGCAGACCCCATGCTGAGGCAATGGCGCTCGACGAAGCGGGTCCTGCAGCAAGCGGCGCCACCCTGTACACAACGCTGGAGCCTTGTGCGCATCAGTCATTACGGGGGCCGACCTGCAGCGATCTGCTGATCCAAAATCGCGTGGACCGGGTCGTCATTGCGCTTGGTGATCCCGATAACCGCACCAATGGCAATGGCATTGACCGGCTGCGATCGGCCGGAATCACCGTGTTGAGTGGTGTCCGTAGCGATGACGCGCGGCGATCCATGGCTGGCTTTCTGACGCGCCAGGCGCTGGGACGGCCGCAGGTAACCCTCAAGCTCGCCACCTCGCTCGACGGGCAAATCGCCATGGCCGATGGCAGCAGCCGCTGGATCACTGGCCCAATGGCCCGCGCCCATGGGCATTTGGAGCGATCCCGCCATGAAGCGATTCTGGTCGGGCGTGGGACGCTGGAGGCCGATTCGCCGGCGCTGGACGTGCGGCTGCCTGGGCTTGAAGCGCATAGCCCGCGCCGATTACTGCTCAGCCGTCGCCCGGATGACGGCCAGCGCGAGAATGGCCAGTGGACCGTCATTACCACCCCAGCGGCGATTGCCGATCTGGAGGGCGTGAACGACCTGCTGGTTGAAGGCGGCGCGCAAACAGCCGCCGCTTTCCTGGCGGCCGATCTGGTCGACCGGTTGCTGCTGTACCGCGCGCCGATCCTGATCGGGGCGGGCAGAGCGGCGCTGGGCGATATCGGGCTTGCGACATTGGAGGCGGCACATGGCCGTTGGCGATGCCACGATGCGCGCCAGCTTGGCAGTGACCGCCTCGAAGTCTACGAGCGTGGGCGAGGATAGGGCATATGTTCACAGGCATCATCACCGATATCGGCACGATCGACTTGGTCGAACGACGCGGCGACACGCGAATCGTCGTCCGATCGACTTACGACATGGCGACGGTCGATCTGGGGGCGTCGATCGCCTGTTCGGGCGTGTGCCTGACGGTCATCGACAAATCGGGTCCAGGGGTGCCCGGCTGGTTCGCGGTCGACGTGTCGGGCGAAACCGTCAGCCGGACGGCACAAGGCCAATGGACAGAGGGGCGGCGGCTCAATCTCGAACGCGCGTTGAAGATTGGGGATGAGCTTGGCGGGCATATCGTCACCGGCCATGTTGATGGCATTGGCGAAGTCGTGTCGATCGTGCCCGAGGGTGGCTCGCACCGCGTTGATATCCGCTGTCCCGCAGAAATCGCGCCGTTCATCGCGGCCAAGGGATCGGTAACGGTCGATGGCGTCTCGCTGACGGTCAACAGCGTCGCCGACCATGAAGGGGGAAGCGCCGTCTTCGGACTCAACATCATCCCGCATACCTGGCACGTGACGGCGTTCGGCGACATGGCTGTCGGCAATGCGGTCAACCTGGAAATCGATGTTTTGGCCCGCTATTTGTCGCGCATGCGCGAGCGGCTCGTCGTCGACAAATCGCTTTTGATGTGATGATGGGCTTGACGATCACATTGTGATGTGATTATCTCCGGCCATGAGCACGCAATTGATCGACAAACTCCGCAGCCTCGTCACAGACGGCGGCATGTCGCGGTCCGGCCTGGCCCGCGCGGCCGGGCTTCACGCCAATACGCTGCGCGATCTTGAATCGCCCGACTGGAACCCGACCGCGGACACGCTGCGCAAGCTGGAGACCTTCGTCTTCAGCAATGACGACACGCCCGCCTTGGTGCCAATCGAGGAGATTATTGACGAGGCGCGCAATGGCCGGATGTTCATCCTGGTGGACGACGAGGACCGCGAAAATGAGGGCGATCTCGTCATCCCCGCGCAGATGGCGACACCAGATGCGATCAATTTCATGGCGACGCACGGGCGCGGGCTGATTTGTTTGTCGCTCAGCAAGGCGCGGGTCGATGCGCTGGGGCTCGAACTGATGAGCCGCGCCAATGGCACCCGCCACGAAACCGCCTTTACGACCTCGATCGAGGCGCGCGAGGGGGTGACGACGGGCATTTCCGCCGCCGACCGTGCACGCACCATCTCGGTCGCGATCGATGCGTCGAAGGGCAAGGGCGATATCGTGACACCGGGTCATGTCTTCCCGCTGGTCGCGCGCGAGGGCGGGGTGCTGGTGCGCGCCGGCCATACCGAAGCGGCGGTCGATGTCGCGCGCCTCGCCGGGCTCAATCCGTCGGGCGTGATCTGCGAGATCATGAAGGACGATGGCACGATGGCGCGGATGGACGATCTTGTGTCGTTCGCGCGGCTGCATAACCTGAAAATGGGCACGATTCGCGACTTGATCGCCTATCGCCGCAAGCACGACCATCTTGTTGAGAAGCGCGCGGAGATGAGCTTCCACAGCCAATGGGGCGGCAGCTGGCAGGCAATGACCTTTTTCAACAAGGCCAGCGGCGACGAGACGATCGCGCTGGTCAAGGGCCGGATCGATCCCGACGCGCCCACGCTGGTGCGGATGCACACCGCTTCGTGGTTCGTCGACATGTTCGGTGAGGTATCCGAGCGATCGGGGCTGCTCTCACGCTCGATGGAAGCGATTGCCGAAGCCGGATCGGGGGTGATCGTCGTCATCAACCGGCCGATGAAGGACAGTGTATCGCGCTTCATCCGGCTGCGCGCCGAGGGCAAGGGCGCGGGCGCGCCGGAGGTTGAGGAATTGCGTGATTACGGCGTCGGCGCGCAGATTCTGGCCGAACTTGGGGTGCAGGACATGATATTGCTGACCAATACCCACCACACGTTGGTGGGGCTGGACGGCTATGGACTGAGCATTGTCGGCGAACGGCCAATCCCGGGAACGGGCGGCGAATAACAACATGTCCTTCCGGCCCCGGTCGGAGTGGATCGAGCAGGAATTGCAGATGGCCAAGATTCTCATCGTCGAAGCGCGCTTTTATGATCACCTCAACGATATGCTGCTCGAGGGCGCGCGCGCAGCAATCGAATCGGCCGGCCACGCGCATGAAACGATTACCGTCCCCGGCGCGCTCGAAGTGCCCGGCGCAATCGCCTTTGCCGCCGAAACTGGCGGCTATGACGCCTTTGTCGGGCTTGGCGTCGTGATTCGCGGCGAAACCTATCATTTCGAAATCGTCGCCGGCGAAAGTGCACGCGGGCTGATGGCGCTCAGCATGGACGGCCTCGCCATCGGCAATGGCATCCTGACCGTTGAGAACGAAGCCCAGGCACTAGCCCGCGCGCACCCTGCCGACAAAGACAAGGGCGGCGAAGCGGCCAAGGCAGCGCTGGCCATGATGGCGCTGAAGGCGCGCTTTGGCTGACGCAATGCGCAACCCGCCCCCGCCGCCACGCTATCGCATTTATGAACGCGATCGGCGGCTGGTGGTGGTGGATAACTGGGCGGACGGGCAGCCTGAACGGCAGATGATGATGCCCGTCCATAGGGAGCGTGCCAAAACAGCGTCCGGCAAGCTAGAACGCATCGCCTTTGACGGGCGCACCGCCTTCACCACGCACCGGCTCTATGATGCCAAGGGACCGCGCGCCCTCATCCTAGATCCCGGCAGCGTGACGACTGTCAATGGGATCAAGGTCGCGCTGGCCTGCGCCGCCGCCGTCATCGCGACCCTTGCCATGGTATCGCCCTTGTTGCTGTTGCCGCTGCTGTTCCTGACGAACCGCAAGCTTCGCGACGAAATTCGGCGAGCGTCGACCGCCTGGATCGATAAATTTGGCCATCACCCATTGTGAGGACTGAACAATGACTGGACCGATCCTGTTTACCGAACGGCTGATCCTGCGGCAGCCGGCAGCCAGCGATTTCGAAGAATGGGCATCCTTCAGCGCGGAAGCGGAGACGATGCGCTTCCTGGGCGGAGTCGTACCCCGCGAAACAGCGTGGCGATCGATGTGCGGGATGGCGGGGGCATGGACGATTCGCGGCTTTGCGATGTTCTCGATGATCCACCGCGAGAGCGGCCAATGGATTGGCCGCACCGGGCCCTGGCAACCGGAAGGCTGGCCGGGCACCGAAGTCGGCTGGGGGGTGGCTCGCGCTTTCGCCGGGAAGGGCTATGCGCATGAGGCGGCGGTCGCGTCGATTGATTATGCCGTCGATGTCCTCGGCTGGACCGATATCATCCACACGATTGATCCCGACAACGCCGGATCGATTGCGCTCGCAAGGCGGCTGGGATCGGTCAATCGCGGGCCAAGCAAATTACCGCCTCCACTCGACAGTTTCCGAGTCGATGCCTGGGGCCAGACGGCGGCCGAATGGCGGGCGCGGCGTGCATGGCGCTTGGATAAAGTTGGTATCGCTTGAACAACCCCGCCGGTTCGGGCTGAGCGAAGTCGAA
>MSXQ01000003.1:0-68381 GCA_002083645.1 Proteobacteria bacterium ST_bin13 | reverse complement strand
CGACTTCGCTCAGCCCGAACGGCATTGGGTAGTATCGGCCAATCTCGGCTACGCTGGCGTTTGCGGAAAGGCTTACTTATACTGATGTAAGTAACGACACCGGAGACCCCCATGGCGCTCGCCCATACCTTCAAGGCCAATCCGCATTGGCTGAAGCCGATCCCGCAAAGCGCGATCGGACATATTCCGGGCGAGGACGGGCTGCCTTTGGTCGGCAATACCTTCAAGATGCTGCGCGATCCTGTGGCGTTCGGGCGGCGGATGATTGCGACCTATGGCCCGGTGTTCCGCAACAACGCCTTTGGTGGGCCGCAGGTCAATATGGTTGGGCCGGACGCGAACGAACTGCTGCTGTTCGATCGCGACAAGCTGTTTTCGTCTGAACAGGGCTGGGGGCCGCTGCTCAACCTGCTGTTCCCGCGCGGCCTGATGCTGATGGATTTTGAAAAACACCGCGCCGACCGCAAGGTCATGGCGGTTGCCTTCAAGCCCGAGCCAATGCGCCATTATGCCGAGGCGTTGAACACAGGCATTGCGCGGCAAGTAAGCGGCTGGGGCAACAAGCCGATCAACTTCTACGACGCGGTGAAGGAACTGACGCTAGATCTCGCCGCCGAGAGTTTTCTGGGCATGGATTTGGGGCCGGAGGCAACCCGGATCAACAAGGCGTTCGTCGATGAGGTACAGGCAAGCGTCGCGCCGGTCCGCCTGCCATTCCCCGGCACAATGATGGCCAGGGGGGTGAAGGCGCGCAAATATCTGGTCGATTTCTTCTTGGCGGAGATTCCCAAACGGCGCGCCGGGACCGGACAGGATTTCTTCTCGCAATTCTGCCGCGCAACCGATGAGGACGGCAAGCCGCTCGATGACGCGGCGATTGCCGACCATATGAACTTTTTGATGATGGCGGCGCATGACACGATCACGTCATCGGCGACCAGCCTGGTGATGCTGCTCGGTCGCAATCCCGAATGGCAGGAGAAATTGCGCGCCGAGATCGCCGAGCTGGGGCTCAACGACGATGCAGGGCTGGCTTATGGCCAACTTGACCGGCTCGAGCTGACCGATTTCGCCTTTAAGGAGGCGTTGCGGCTGATTCCGCCGGTGCCCTCCTTGCCAAGGCGCGCGCTGAAGCCCTTCAGTTTTGGCGGCTATGATATTCCCGCCGGCGCTTTTTGCAGCATCGCGGTGGCCTATACCCACAAAATGCCCGAAATCTGGCCCGAGCCCGAAAAATTCGACCCCATGCGCTTTTCGGCCGAGCAATCGAAGGGGCGACACAAATATGCCTGGGTGCCGTTTGGCGGCGGTGCGCATATGTGCCTGGGGCTGCACTTCGCGACGATGCAGATCCGTATCCTGATGGTGCAGTTGCTGCGCCGCTACCGAATCGAGCTGGACGAGGGCAGCGGCGCGGAATGGCAGCCCTGGCCGATTCCGCGACCCAAGGACGGGCTGCCGCTCAGGTTCGTGCCTTTGGCTGAGTAGCAGAAGAGGTTTGTTCGCGCGGAGACGCAGAGGCGCGGAGGGGTTGCGCGATGGACGCGCGGAGCGCTTTCATGGCGATAGGCCGAAAAAAGACTGCGTCGCCCTCGGACGAGCCGCCTCTCCTCTTCCCTTCTCTGCGTCTCCGCGTCTCCGCGCGAACAAAACCTGCTTCTTCTCTGCGTCCTCTACGCGAACCAAAAACCTATTCAGCGGCAACCGACTCCAGTGACGGGTAATCGATATACCCCTCAGGCCCCTGGCTATACCAGGTGCGGAAATTGCCCTCGTTGAGCGGCGCGCCGGTGCGCAGTCGTTCGGGAAGATCAGGATTGGCCAGGAAGGTGCGGCCAAAGCTAACGGCATCCGCCACGCCGGAATCGATCACCGCCTGCGCTGCTTCGGCGGTGACATAATCCGAATTGACCACCAGCGGGCCAGCAAAGGCTTCCCGAATGACGGGCGACAGCCGGGGGACGTCGGTGCGGCCGAAAGTGCCGTCGGGGCCGGGTTCGCGCAATTCAAGAAAGCCGATGCCGATCTCGCTCAGGATCTTGGCAGCGGTCGTGAACAGCGGCGTGGGATCGCTATCATCAACGCCCTGCGAATCGCCATTGGGCGACAGCCGGACCGAGGTGCGATCCGCACCCGCAACCGACGCCACCCGCTCGGTCACTTCACGCAGCAATCGAGTGCGGTTCTCGATCGACCCGCCATAAATGTCGTCGCGGTGATTGGCACCGTTGCGCAGGAACTGATCGATCAGATAGCCATTAGCGCCGTGAATCTGGACGCCATCAAAGCCAGCGGCCATCGCATTGCGCGTCGCACGCTCATAATCGGCGATCACCCCGGGGATCTCCTCCAGGGTCAGCGGCCGGGCGACCTCAAAATCCTGGCGCCCCTCATAGGTATGCGCCTGACCAGTCGTGGCGGTGGCCGAGGACGAAACTGGCTGCTCGCCGATCACTGAACTGTGCACTTGCCGGCCCATATGCCAAAGCTGGGCAATGATCCGCCCGCCCGCTGCATGTACGTGCGCGATCACTGGCTTCCAGGCATCGGTTTGCTCGTCGGTCCACAGCCCTGGTGCAAACGGCCAGCCGAGCCCCTGGCGGCTGATGCCAGTCGCTTCGGAAATGATCAGCCCTGCCGAGGCGCGCTGCGCATAATAATCGCCCATCATCGGCTGCGGGACATTGCCCTTGGTTGATCGACCCCGCGTCAGCGGTGCCATCAAGATGCGATTGGGCGCGGCAATGGCGCCAAGCTGGATAGGATCGAACAGGCTGGGCATGAATGGCTTCCCTGATTGAGCCCTTAAAAGGGCGACGCGACCGAGATAGAACGCTATGCGCCGCAATGCACCATCCTTGGTGCCCAAGAAAATCTAGCCACCCCCAAAAAACAAGCGATCATGGCCGAAGCTACCGCCCCTATCCCGCCCGCCGCGCCCCCCGCTTCCGCATTTGTGGCGCTGTTGATCGGCAATGTCGCGCTCGCCTTTGGCCCCTGGTTTGTTCGGATGGCCGATACTGGACCGGTCGCGTCGGCCTTCTGGCGGATTGCGCTCGCCGCGCCGGTGCTGGTCGCCGCCGCATGGGCAACCGGCTGGCGACCAGCGCAGATATCGCGATCGATCTGGCTGGTGGTGTTCCTGTCGGGGATGTGCTTCGCCGCCGATCTTGCCAGTTGGCATATCGGCATTTTGCGCACCACGCTCGCCAATGCCACCTTGTTTGGCAATTCGACGATCCTGTTCTTCCCGATTTACGGCTTTCTGATTGCCCGCGCCCTGCCCAGCCGGAGTCAGGGCATTGCGCTGTTACTGGCCGCGGTCGGCGCGGCATTGCTGATGGGGCAATCCTATCGTCTCGATCCGCGCCATCTGGGTGGCGACCTTTTCTGTCTGCTGGCGGGGATTCTGTACACCGCCTATTTCGTGCTGATGGCGCGCGCGCGCGAAACAATGGCCCCCTTGGCCGCACTTGCCATGTCGACCATCGCGAGCATTGCCCCGCTGTTGATAGTTGCAATGCTGCTGGGCGAAAAAATCCTGCCCGATCATTGGGGAGTGCTGATCGGCTTGGCATTTTGCAGCCAAATATTGGGGCAGGGGATGATGATCTACGCGCTCGGGAAGTTATCGCCCCTGGTGATCGGCATCGGCCTGCTGATTCAACCGATCGTGGCAGCGGCGGTGGGCTGGATCGCCTATGGCGAACAATTGGGCCCGGCTGATCTCATCGGCGCGATCTTGGTGGCGATCGCGCTGGTGCTGGTGCGGCGGCCCGTGCCCGCGCCGCTTGGCTTGGCCCCGGCGAGCAGCTAATCAGCCCTTTCTGGAGGAGATCACCCATGCCTGCCGCCGCTGCGACTGATGCGACCATCGACGAAATCCGCGCGACACTCGCGCCGCTGATCGCCGATAATGCTGCTTTTGATGGCTGGACCAGCGCCGCGCTTGATGCCGCTGCTGATGCGGCGGGCATCGATCCCGATATCGCTGCTTTGGCCTTTCGCGGCGGCGCCGTCGAGATGATTGATGCCTGGTTCGCCGATGTTGACCGGCAAATGACCGAGGCGGTGCCCGCGGTGGCGCTTGGCCGGATGAAGGTGCGCGCGAAGATTACCGCTTTGGTCGAAGCGCGTCTGGCTGCGGTGGCCGACAATCGCGAATCACTGCGCCGGGCGATGGCGATTCTGGCGATGCCCCAAAATGTGGTGCGGGCGGGCAAGCTTGGCTGGCGCAGTGTTGATACGATGTGGCGGCTCGCGGGCGATACCGCGACCGATTATAACCATTATACCAAGCGGGCGATCCTGGGTGGCGTCTATGCGGCCACCGTCACCGTCTTTCTCGACGATGAGAGCGAGGATTGGGCCGATACCCGCGCCTTCCTGGCCCGGCGGATCGAGGGGATCATGCGCTTTGAAAAGGCCAAGGCCGGCTTCACCGCGCGCACGGCCAATCTGCCAAGCTTTAGCCGGTTTATCGGCCGGTTGCGCTATCCTGCGGTGTGATCGTCCCAGCACCCGCTGAACATCGCGATGCAATCGCCAGCGATAGTGGCGACGATTCCTGCAGATGTTTGGCGCGCGGTGAGGTGCAACACGCTTGGACGGCCCATCTCGGCCCCTTGGCGGGAGGTAAAACGAGCCTCCTCAACGCCATCGATCGATAACAGAAATGCCGCGAGCGCGGCGTTGGCGCTGCCGGTTGCGGGATCTTCATAAGTCCCCGCCAGTGGCGCAAACATCCGCGCATGAAGTTGGTCGGCATTGCGCGCATAAATCAGCAGCGACAGCCTGTCGCCGCTACCCGCCATCTGCGTGCGTGTTTCGCGGAACCGGGCGATGTCGGGCACGGCTTGCGCGATCCCGTCCGGCGTTACGGCGGCGGCGACAAAGTTCATGCCGACCGAAATCTCGGTTGGCGGATGCGGGTCGCTGAGCACCGATTTGGTCGGCAATCCAAGACAGGCAGCGATGGCCGCCGGATCAAGGACTGCAGCGGTCGTAAGCGGTTGTGGAGCCGCGATGCGGGCGCCCGTTACTCGTCCTGTCGCGCTGCGCTGGAGCTCCGCCTCGACCAGGCCGGCGGCCAGTTCGAGCTTCAGACTCGCACCGCAATAATCGCGGCGACGGGCAAGCACACAGGCCGTGCCAACGCTGGGATGGCCGGCAAACGGCATTTCCGCGCTGCGATTGAAAATGCGCACTCGCGCATCGTTGGCGGGATCGCTCGGCGGCAGGACAAACGCGGTCTCACTCAGGTTGAGTTCGGCAGCAAGCGCCTGCATCGTCGCGCTGTCCATGCCCGATGCATCGGTAAAAACCGCAAGTGGATTGCCGCCGAAGCGCTGATCGGTAAAGACATCGACGGTTTCAAAATCGTAGCGCGGCATCATGATCTCCGTGGTCATGCTTCGTTAATTCGCCAAGGAACGAAATGCAAGACGCCGACCTGTTTCGCATCTTGGGCAATCCAAGCCGGCTAGCGATCCTGGACTGGCTTAAAGACCCGCGCGCTCATTTCCTACCGCAAGTCGATGGTGATCTGGTCGAGGACGGCGTGTGCGGACAACGAATCGCTGACAAACTCGGCATCAGTGCATCGACATTGAGCGAGCATATGCGCCAGCTGGTCGGCGCGGGGCTGGTGGCGCAAAAACGCATCAAGCAATGGACATTCTATAAGCGAAATGATGCCCGGCTGGCCGAAATCGCTGCCTTGGTCGCGACATTATAAGGCGGGACGCCGCCAGGGGTTATTGATAATCAATCGCAATACGCCTATCTGCAGGTGATGCAGAGTCGCGTCAGCCTCGAACAGCTTGCCCTTCGTCAATGTGCGACAGTGGCGTCGGTCGATTGGGCGCGGTTGGCGGTGCCCGAAGCGCGCCGCCTGCGCGAACTTGGCTTTGACGAAGGCGTCGGTGTCGAAGTGCTGCACCGTGCGCGGCTGGGTGGCGGACCGATTGCGTGCCGGATCGGCCGAATGACAGTGGCGCTGCGGCGCGCGGTCGCTGGCGCCATCCAGGTCTCCCCGCTTCACCCCGCCGAATGACTCCTGCCCCGCTGGTCGCGCTGGTCGGCAATCCCAATGCCGGCAAAAGCGCCCTGTTCAACGCGCTGACCGGTGCGCGACAAAAGGTCGGCAATTATCCTGGCGTCACGGTTGAACGGCATTCTGGGCGGCTCGCGCTGCCCGATGGCCGGCCGGTCGAGCTGGTCGATCTGCCCGGTGCCTATTCGTTGGATCCCGGCAGCCCCGACGAGCGCGTCACGCGCGACGTGGTGACCGGCGCGCAAGCGGGTGAACGCTTGCCCGATGCGTTGATCGTGGTGGTCGATGCCGCCAATCTCGACAATCATCTGCGCTTTGCGTTGCAGCTGATCGCGCTCGGGCTGCCGGTGGTGGTCGCGCTCAACATGATCGATCTCGCCGAGCGTGACGGGTTGATGCTCGACGCGGCCGCTTTGTCGCGCGAGCTCGGCGTGCCAGTGGTGCCGACGGTCGCGGTCAGGAAACGCGGGCTGGATGAGCTGAAGGCACAGGTCGCCGCGATGGTCGGTCACGGTCCGCTCACGCGCTTGCGCGCCAGTGATGGTAGCGTGCAGGAGGATATCGTCACGCTGCAACGCCGCGCGCGCACGATCGCGGTTGCAGCGACGATATCCGAAACCCCCACCCGCCGCTGGACCCACGCGCTCGATTCGATTGCGCTGCACCCGGTTTGGGGGATGATCCTGCTGGCGACGATCTTGTTCCTGATGTTCCAGGCGGTGTTCAGCTGGGCGAAGGTGCCGGCTGATGCAATCGATGCCGGATTCAGCGCGCTCGGGGCGGCGATCACCGCGCGCTTCGGCGAGGGGTTTTTCCAATCGCTGATCGTCGATGGGGCGATTGCGGGGGTAGGCGCGGTGCTCGTCTTCCTGCCGCAGATCATGATCCTGTTCTTCTTCATCCTGCTATTGGAGGCGAGCGGCTATATGGTTCGCGCTGCCTTTCTGATGGACCGGGTGATGGCGAGCGTTGGGCTGTCGGGCCGCGCCTTCATCCCGCTGCTGTCGAGCTTTGCCTGCGCCGTCCCCGGCATCATGGCGACGCGGACGATCGAAGACGAGAAGGACCGGCTGACGACGATTCTGATTGCGCCGCTGATGACCTGTTCGGCGCGGTTGCCGGTCTACACCCTCATCATTGGCGCGCTGATCCCCAATACGCCGGTGCTGCCGTTTGTCGGGCTGCAGGGCGTGGTGATGTTCGGGCTCTATATCTTCGGCGTGGTTGGCGCGTTCGTGGCGGCGCTGGTGCTGCGCAATACCGTGACCCAGGGTGCGTCATCGGGCTTCATGATGGAAATGCCCAAATATCAGATGCCGCGCGCGCGCGACATTGCGCAGGGGCTGTGGAGCCGAGTCGTCATCTTCCTGCGTCGCGCGGGCACGATCATTCTCTATTCGACGGTCGCGCTCTGGCTGTTGCTGAGCTTTCCCAAGCCACCGGTCGGCAGCCCGATTTCACCGGTCAATTATTCAATCGCTGGCCGCATCGCCAATGGTCTCGCGGTGGTGCTGAAACCAATCGGTTTCGATCGCGACATCGCGCTGGCCTTGATCCCGGCAATGGCCGCGCGCGAGGTCGCGGTCGCGGCGCTCGGCACGGTCTATGCGATCGACAACCCAGACGCCGAATCAGGACAGAAAGCGCTTGCTGCCAATCTGAAGACGCACTGGTCGCTGCCGACCGCGCTGGCCTTCCTGATGTGGTTTGTCTTCGCGCCGCAATGCATCTCGACGATCGCCGTCACCCGGCGCGAAACCAATAGCTGGCGTTGGCCTGCCTTCATGGTTGGCTATCTGTTCGTGCTGGCTTACATCGCTGCAGGAGCGACCTATTGGGGCGCCATCGCACTCGGGCTTTAGGAACAAGAATATGGCGGGCAGCGTCAACAAGGTGATCATCGTCGGCAATCTCGGGCGCGACCCGGAGAGCAAAACCTTCCAGAATGGCGGCAAGGTGGTGAACCTGCGCATCGCCACGTCGGACACGTGGAAGGACAAGAATAGCGGCGAGCGCAAGGAAGCGACCGAATGGCATTCGGTGGCGATCTTCAACGAAGGCCTCGCCAATGTCGCTGAGCGCTATCTGCGAAAGGGCTCAAAAGTGTATATCGAAGGCGCGCTCAAGACCCGCAAATGGCAGGATGCCAGCGGCAATGACCGTTATTCGACCGAAATCGTACTGCAGGGTTTCAACTCGGTGCTGACGATGCTCGATGGTGCGCCGGGCGGCGGTGGTAGCTCGGGCGGTGGCTCAGGCGGCGGTGGCGGCGACTGGGATGGCGGCCGCGATGACTTTGGCGGCGGATCAAGCGCCCCCCGTGGCGGCGGTGGTGGCAATCGCGGCAGTGGTGGCGGCTTTGGCGGCGGCAACAGCGGCGGCGGCTTCCCCGATGATCTGGACGACGACGTGCCGTTCTGAGCGACCAGGCCCGCCAAACCAATGGAGGGCCGGCCATTGCGCCGCGTCAGTTGCTGGTGCGCTCGACGATCCAATCGCCGATTACCAGAAGGTCCATCCTGGTGCGGAGGAAACAATCAAGCGCCTCGTGCGGCTCGCAGACCACCGGTTCATTTTCATTGAACGATGTGTTGAGCACCATCGGCACCCCGGTCATGTCGCAAAAAGCAGCGATCAGCCGATGGTAGCGGGGGTTGGTCGCCGCCGTCACGGTCTGCAACCGGCCTGAACCATCGACATGCGTCACTGCCGGAATCCGCGCGCGCTTGTCCTCGCGTATCTGGAAGACCTGCATCATGAAGGGGACGTTATCGTCCTCCTCAAACCAATCGGCGACGCCCTCGGCAAGCACTGACGGCGCAAAGGGGCGGAAGCTCTCCCGGCGCTTAATCTTCAGGTTGAGAATATCCTTCATGTCCGCCCGACGCGGATCGCCCAGAATGGAGCGATTCCCGAGGGCGCGGGGGCCCCATTCCATGCGGCCCTGGAACCATCCGATCACCTTGCCGTCGGCAATCGCTGACGCCGTATGGAGGCAAAGTGCCGCCTCATCCTCGAAATGCGATACGGTGCAACCGGCCTCGGTGATCGCGGGCGCACGCTCGCTCAGTAGCGCGGTAATCGCCTCCTCGGGTGCAGACGGTCCCCAATAGGCGTGGTCCATGAGGAACGATCTGGCATTGCCGGCCGCATGCCAGTGCGCAAAGGCAGCACCAATCGCCCCGCCAGCATCGCCGGCCGCCGATTGGACATAAACCTGGGTATAGGCTGTCCGGCGACGAATCTTGCCATTGGCGACAGAATTGTTGGCGCATCCGCCCGCAAGCGCGATCGACGTGGTACCGTGGCGCGGCTGGACAGTGTCGAGCAGGTGGAAAAACGCTTCCTCATAAATGGCCTGGACGGATCGCGCGAGATCGCGGTGCGACTGGCGCAGCTGTTCGTCCTTGCCGCGCCGCGGGCCGAGCAACTCTTCAAGCGCCCCCGAAAACAAATCTCCGACCATGGGAATACCGCCATCCCACTGGTAGGGAACGCCCTGCTTGTGATGGGTGAAGTAACGCAAATTGAGCGCGAAACTGCCGTCATTTTTCAGCTTCACGATGTCGCGGAGCTTATCGACCTGGGTAGGCGCGCCATAAGGGGCGAGGCCCATCACCTTATATTCGTCGCCATAATGCGGAAAACCGAGATATTGGGTGAGCGCCTGATAGAATACGCCCAGCGAATGCGGGAAATAGACGCGTCCTTCGATATCGATCCTGGACTCGCTCCCGCGCGCCCAGGCCGCACTGCTGAAGTCGCCAAATCCATCGACCGAAATCACCGTCGCGTCGCGAAAGGGCGAGACATGAAAGGCGGAGGAAAGATGCGCCAGATGATGCTCGATCGGTGCCATCACGCCCTTGAAACCGGGGCCAACCTCATGCGCGAGAAAATCGGGAATGCTCGCGCGCTTGCCGCGATTGCGTAGGCGATCCAGAACAAAGCCAGGATTGGGCCGGGTGCGGGCGACAAAAGCCAGCTTGCGCAGCATATTGGCCCGACTGGCCTGATTATAGGCGACCACATCAACATCGGCGAGCGTCACCCCGGCTTCGCGCAGGACATAGGCAATCGCCTGCGCCGGAAAGCCAGCCCAATGCTTGATCCGACGGAACCGCTCCTCCTCAGCGGCGGCAACCAGTTTGCCATCACGGACCAGACAAGCCGAAGAATCACCATGAAAAGCGTTGAGGCCAAGAATAATCAAACGCTTTTCCTAAGTCAGGTCATGATGAACAGGCGATTTTTCAGCGCGGCTAACATGATTGATTACACGTCGATTATTATAGGATTGCCGCCGACAGCGTCAACGCACTGGCCAGGTCACGTGAAAGTGGCCGTGACAATGGAAAGTTCGGCGGTGGAAACAGCCATGGGGTCGCGGTTTCAATGGCAGTAGAATGACGCCCGGCTTAGCGCAGCCGGGCGATAGCCAGCCCGTCCGCTTTGGCGCGATCCTTGACCGATTCCTCGCTGCGGGTGAGCGCCTTGGCAATCGCCTTTAGCGCCATGCCCTTTTTCGCGAGCAAATGGAGCTTTTGGATCTCGTCCTGCGTCCAGGGCTGACGATGCCGTTCGAATCGTTCTGCCATGCCCTCTCCCGCTTTTGTCGCTTCATCCCTACATGACGCACATAGGGCCGGACATGATCTACCGCTTCTTGATCATGATTCCCGCTCACTGGCAAAAGCTATTCCGCTTCCGCCGCGACGACGAAGGTTCTGGCTTGGCCGTTTCCGCTTATCTCAATGCCCTGGGCACGGCGGTGCCATCGCATGATATCCATCAGGCGTTTATCGGCTGGGCCCGCGCGCAGATCAGCGATCCGCGCCAGCGCAAGCTGTTCGATCGCATGGCGGCGCGCGCGGCGATCGGTCATCGCTGGTCAGTGCTACCGCGCGGCCTGGATGGCGGTTCGCCGGTCGATGCCGGTGGCTTTTATGATGCACCGGTGATGCCGGGAACCGGCGCGCGGATGGCAATATATGCGGAAGCTGCCCCGCTGCTTGGGCTGTCCGCGATCGAAGCGCTGTCGCGGGAGATACCGATCACGGGCATCACCCATCTGGTCGTCGCCAGCTGCACTGGCTTTGTCGCGCCGGGCATCGACCAGATCATCGCCACCCGGCTGGGGCTGGCCCCGTCAGTGGAACGGTTGCTGATCGGGTTTATGGGCTGTTATGCCGCCGTCGCCGCGCTCCGCACCGCGCGCCACATCGTCCGCTCCGAACCGGGGGCGCGCGTGCTGGTGTTGTGCGTTGAGCTATCGACGCTGCATTTGCAGGAAACCAGCGAGATCGAGCCATTGCTGGCGATGCTGCAATTTGGCGACGGTGCTGCGGCGGCCTTGGTGACGGCGGACCCAATTGGGTTCGAGATCGGCCAGCCCTTTGCAACCACCTTGCCGCGATCAGCCGAATTGATCCGCTGGGACATTACCGATCGGGGTTTTGCCATGCATTTGTCTGGCGAAGTGCCCGGGCGGATTGCGGCCGGGCTTGCCGATCCAGCATTCGCCCGGGCCGCAACCGGTGGCCGCGCCCCGGCGGAGATTGATGGCTGGGCGGTGCATGCCGGCGGACGATCGATCCTCGATGCGGTCGAACACGCGCTGGCGATTGATCCGGCGCGGCTGCTCGCCTCGCGGCAGGTGCTGGCGGACTATGGCAATATGTCATCGGCAACATTGATGTTCGCACTGGCAGGCCTGCTGAGCGGGCCAGCGATCAACGACGGCGTCGCGCTGGCATTCGGGCCCGGGCTGGCGGCTGAAGGCTTTGGCTTCAGGCGGGCGGCATGAGCAAACTCCGCCACCGCGCCATCGCCGAGGAGCTGATGGACGCCGACGATCTGACCGCCGAGACCTATGCGGCGGTGGTCAGCGATCTGGCGCGGGTGAACGCCGTGACGATGGCAGCGCGACCAACGCTGGCCTTTCTCAACCGCGCGACCAAGGGCCAGACAGGTCTGAAACTGCTTGATGTCGGCTTTGGCGATGGCGATATGCTCCGCCGGATCGCTGGCTGGGCCGCGCGACGCGGCATCCAGGCGGAGCTGGTCGGGGTCGATCTTAACCCGCGCAGCGAAATGGCCGCGCGGGCGCATACCCCCGCCGGGCTGCCGATCCGCTATGTTACGGGCGATTATGCTGATCAGGCCGGTGGCGATTGGGACGTTGTGATCAGCAGCCTGGTCGCGCATCACATGACGCCGCCGCAACTCGTCGCGTTTCTGCGCTTCATGGAAGCAGAGGCGCGGCGCGGCTGGTTCGTCAATGATCTTGACCGCCATGGTTTCGCCCATTGGGGCTTCCCGGTGCTGGCAACCCTGATGCGTTGGCACCCGATCGTCAAACATGATGGCACCTTGTCGATCGCGCGGTCCTATCGCGCCACAGAATGGCCGATCATCCTGAGAAACGCCGATATCGATGCCGCGACTGTCGCGCGCTATTTTCCGTTCAGATTATGCGTCGAACGCCAGCGCTGATCATCGGCGGCGGGCCAGCAGGAGCGGCGACCGCGATCCTGCTCGCGCAGGCAAAGCTGCCGCACCTGCTGATCGAGCGCACCGCGACGACCGGTGACGCATTGTGCGGCGGCTTTCTCAGCTGGCGCTCGCTCGACTCACTGACGGCACTCGGCATCGATCCCGACACGCTGAACCGTGCGACCCTGGCGACCGCGCGGCTGTTCGTGGGGGGCGCGGTCGCAGAGGCCGCCTTGCCACGCCCGGCGCGCGGTGTGTCGCGCCACCGGCTCGATAGCGTGATGATGGCGCAGGCGATGGGGCAGGGCGCCACCGTCGAACGCGGCGCAGACGCCCGCGCGATCGAGGGCGACACGGTGCGCCTCAACGATGGCAGCGCGATGTCAGCGGCGGCGATCTTTCTCGCGACCGGCAAGCGCGATTTGCGCGGCCTCGCTCGCCCACCAGAGGCGCAACAGGCCGATCCGTCGCTCGGGCTGCGGGTGCGCCTCAGCGCGTCACCAACGCTGCACCGGCTGCTCGACGGCGCGATTGAGCTGCATCTGTTCGATCGCGGTTATGTCGGGATCAATCTTCAGGAGGATGGCAGCGGCAATCTTTGCCTGGCGGTGCATCGATCGCGATTGATCGAGGCGGGCGGCCCGGAGGCCCTGCTCCGCGCGCTGGCCATCGAGTCACCCGCGCTCGCTGACCGGCTCGCCTGGCGTGCGCCGGGGCCGATCGATGCGGTGGCCAATGTGCCTTATGGCTGGCGGATGCGGACGGGCAGTGTCGGCCTGTTTCGGCTGGGCGATCAGGCCGGCGTCATCCCGTCGCTGGCTGGTGAGGGGATGGGGATCGCCATCGCCAGCGGCATCCGTGCAGCGCAGGCCTATGCCCAAGGCGGGCCGAATGCCGCGCCCGGCTTTCAGCGACGACTTGCGCGCGATCTAGTGCGGCCTTTGGGGGTGGCCGGGCTGATCCGCGCCGCGGCCGAGCACCCAGCGGCCGCCCGCCACCTGATCGCGCTGGCGAAAAAGGCACCGATCATGATCGATATCGCCGCCCGGCTCACCCGGATCGCGCATTCCCCGATTGACGCGCCGCAGCCAGAATAAGATGCTGGCGGCTATGGACCATATCACGCTTTCCGAATCCGAATGGCGCAAGCAGCTGTCGCCAGAGGCCTATCACGTGCTGCGCGAAGCCGGCACCGAGCGCGCCTTTACCGGCCAATATAACGACAACAAGGCTGACGGCATTTACCACTGCGGCGGCTGTGGACTTGCGTTGTTCGACAGTGCCGACAAATATGATTCGGGATCAGGCTGGCCGAGCTTCAATCAACCAATCACCGCAGCGCATGTCACCGAACACCGCGATACCAGCTATGGCATGATTCGAATCGAAGCATGCTGCGCGCGATGCGATGGCCATTTGGGTCATGTTTTCCCCGATGGCCCCCCGCCAACTGGCCTGCGTTACTGTATGAATTCGCTCTCGCTTGATTTTCGGGCGCGTGACGGTGGTGCGCCCCGCTGACCGCTTGTGAGTGGACAGGATAAGCGGTATTCCCCCGCTTCTTCATGGCAAACTGGTCCCTTTCCCGCATCCCGCCCGTGTGGCGCCGCCGTTTTGTGCTGGCGGTGCAGATTTGCGGCGGGCTGTTTGCGCTGGGGCTGATCGGGCTGATCACCGCCGTTTATGTCGCCAAGGCGCAATTGCCGAGCTTTGACGAGCTGAAATCATCCCCCAACGGCCAGACCATCCGGGTGCATGCCGCCGATGGCACTGTGATTGTTTCCCTGGGCCCAAGCTATGGCGACTGGCTGCCTTTTGATCGCATCCCCGCCGTGATGCGCGATGCGACCGTATCGGTTGAGGATCGACGCTTCCGGTCGCATCCCGGCGTCGATCCGGTTGCCTTGCTGCGGATCACGCGCTTTGCCATCGTCAATCGCGGCAATGGACGGCGCTTGCAGGGTGCATCGACGATCACCCAGCAGGTCGCGCGCACGATCTTTCTCTCCAATCGCTATACCTTTGGCCGCAAGCTACGCGAAATGGTGCTGGCGCTGGCGCTGGAGCGGCAATTCACCAAGGACCAGATCCTCGAACTTTACCTCAACAAGGTGTATTTCGGCGGCGGCGCTTACGGCATCGATGCCGCATCGCGCCGGTTTTTCGGCCATGGGGCGGATCGTCTGAGCCTGTCCGAAGCCGCGGTGATTGCCGGGCTGGTCAAGGCGCCATCGCATTATTCCCCGACTGCCGATGCAGAGGCAGCGATCGGGCGGGCCGGTGTCGTCATCGGCATCATGCAGGAGACCGGCGCGATTACGGCCGAACAGGCCGCCGCAGCCGATCCGTCATCGGTCAAGCTCGCCCCCGAACCAAAGCAGAATAGCGTCCGCTACTTCACCGATTGGGCGCTGCCCCAGCTGGAAACGCTGATCGATGAAACGACCCGCCCGCTTGAAGTGTGGACCACGCTCGACCTGCCGATGCAGCGCGCCGCAGATGAAGCGATTCGCGGTGCCGCGCCAAAAAATGCCCAGGGCGCGCTGATCGCGCTCGATCGTGACGGCGCGGTGCGATCGATGGTGGGCGGCAAGGATTATGTCGCTTCTATTTATAACCGATCGACCCAGGCGGTGCGCCAGCCGGGATCATCGTTCAAGCTGTTCGTCTATCTTGCCGCCTTAGAAGCCGGCCACCGCACCGAAGAGATGGTGACCGACGAACCGATTACCATCAATGGCTGGAGCCCGCGCAACAGCTCAGGTCGCAACGCCGGCGAAGTCACGTTGCGCACGGCCTTTGCTTATTCGATCAACACCGTTGCAGCCAAATTGGGCCAGGAAATCGGCTTTTCGACGATTGCGGACATGGCCCGCCGCTTTGGCATCACCACGCCTGTGGATACCCATCCCGCGATGGTGCTGGGCACCGCCGATGTCCGGCTGATCGACATGACTCGCGCCTTTGCCTCGGTCGCCAACAAGGGTGTCGCGGTAACGCCCTATGGCATTACCAAGGTGACCGCCAATGGCGTGACCATCTATGCACATGAAGTCGATCGTTCGCAGGTGCTGGTCGCGCCCAGCGTCGCGGCACAGATGACCGATCTGCTGCAGACCGCCGTCAATACCGGAACCGGCCGCGCCGCGCAGATCGGTCGTCCGGTCGCTGGCAAGACGGGCACCACGACATCGAACAAGGATGGCTGGTTCCTGGGCTTTTCGAGCGGGCTGACAACGGGCGTCTGGATGGGCCGTGACGATGCCCGCACCGTCCCCGGCCTGCAGGGCGGCACCGCCCCCGCGCGCGCTTTTGCTGCGTTCATGAAAGTCGCGGTTGCCCGCCGCCCGGTTGAACAGTTCGAAACCGCCGTCACCCTGCCAGAAGAGGGTTTGGCCTTTGATGAACAAAGCTATTTCGGCGCACCCGACAACGGCTTGTTCATTGATCCCGATGGCAATCCAGTCGATCCAGCGGACGCGCCGCCGCGCGATGGCAGCCTGGTCAATCCCGATGGCGGGCCGATTGACGACAATGGGGCGCCCGTCGATGAAGGCGATCGTCCGCCGGCTCAGCAGCTCGATCAGGCCTGGCTAGACCGTGTTCTTGGCCGATCGTCTGGGCCACGCCCGGCGCAGCCTCCGGCACCCGCACCAACCCGAGCCCCGCCGCCAGACCGGACTCAGGAGTCGCGACCCAACCAGTGAAGCGCAGCGCCGTGACGGCGCAGCCAGATCCGCGCGGTTGCCGCATCCTCGCCGACCAACCGATCGACCAGCGCGTGAAAAGCGGGACTGTGGTTCATCTCAACACGGTGCGCCACTTCATGCGCCACCGTCGCCCGCCGCACCCGATCGGGCATCAGGATCAATCGCCAGCTATAGCGGATCGCGCCGCTTGACGCGCAACTGCCCCAACGACCGCGCGGGTCGCCAATCGCAACGCGGCTCACCGAAACACCCAGCCGCGCGGCAAATTCTTCGGTTTCGCGGCTCAGCAAAGCAAGCGCTTCACGCCTCAACCAGGTGGCGATCCGGCGCGGCAGCCCCTCGATCGGGCCGCCGCAATGAAGCGCGTCGTCAATCCGGACAATCCGCCGGGGGGCGGCGCCGTCCCAGCAAATCGTCACCAGAGCATCGCCGATCGGCAGGGTTGCGCCGGGCACAAAGGGGCGCGGCACCGGCAGTTTCGCGCGCTGTTCAGCGATCCATTCGCCATGGTCCTCTGCCCAGCGCAACGCCGGAGCCAATGCAGCGCGTTTCGGAATCGTCAGGCGAACCTTTCCGGTTGCAGGATCGACGCTCAGCCGGGCCCGGCGCGCGCGCGGGTGGCGGACAACGTCAATCTCGCCGCTCATAATTCCTGATCGATGAGGTGATGCTCTAGCTCGCCTGCATCATCTTCCGATATTGTCCGCCCGCGTACCGACATGCCCGCCCGGTGAATCGAATCGCGATCACCCGATACCAGATAGTGCCAGGCTGGCAGCGGCAGGCCATCCTCACGCAGCCGATAGGCGCAGCTGCTCGGCAGCCAATCAATCTCCGCCAGCTTTGCGGGGGTCAACCGAACGCATTCGGCGACATAGGCGTGGCGATGCTTGTAATTGGAACATTGGGCGGTGGTGCGATCGAGCAGCCGACACGAGACATTGGTGGGCAGCAGCTCACCCGTTTCCTCATCCTCTAACTTGTGGACGCAGCATTTGCCGCAGCCGTCGCACAGCGCCTCCCACTGGGCACGATCAAGCTTGTTTAGGGGGGTGTCTTCCCAGAATTTGCCCGTCATCGTGCCCATCGCTCAATATCGGCGACCATATCAGCCGGGGCTTTGTCCTGCGGCAACAGCGCAAGCGGCTTGCCGTCAGGGCTGAATAAATAGGCCTGGCGGCTGTGATTGACGATGTACCCGCCATCGGGCCGCTTCGCCTCGGCCTGGGAATAGATCGCGAATTCATCCTTCACGGCCTTGATCTCGGCGGGGCTGCCGGTGAGCCCGACCAACCGGGGATGAAAGGCAGTGACGAACTGCTTCAAGACCGCCGGGGTATCGCGCTCTGGATCGACGGTAATGAAGATCGGCACGATGCGCGCCGCCAGCGCTGGATTGCTCTTTTCCAGGCTGTGCATGGCAAGCGCGATATTCTGCACATCGACCGGGCACACATCAGGGCAATAGGTATAGCCGAAATAGAGGATCCGATACTGGCCAGCGAAGTCGCGATCGCTCACGCTTTTGCCATCTTGATTGGTCAGCATGAACGGCCCGCCAATCCGGGCCCCGGCAAGCGGTGGCTGGGCATTTTGCGCGGCGGGCTTTGTCGGCGAACACGCAGCCAGCACCCCGGCAAACAACAGGAGGGAGATCAGACGCAATTTCTCGTTCATGGCGGAGCCAGCCATGATCTGTTATCAGGCGGGGTGCAAGTGGTGCAGCGCACCATGACAAAGGCAACAGGGATTTGATGCAATCATGATGGCAATGGTTCGGTTGGCGGCGCTGGCGATGCTTGTGATGATGCCCGGCGTTGCGTTGGTTAGCCCAGCGGCGGCGCAGTTATCGCAATCACCAGGGTCTAAATTCCTGTCAGCGGTGAAGGAAGAAAAGAATAACGAAGTGGTTGCGGCTCTAAGCGTTGGCGGCGCGACGGTCGTCAACACCCGCGACTTTTCAAGCCGCGAAACCGCCCTCCATATCGTCGCCAAGCGTGGCAACCTGCTGTACACGCGATTTTTGCTGCAAAAGGGTGCGGATCCGAATTTGCGCGACATCAAGGGCAATACCCCGCTGATGGTTGCCGTTAGCGGTGGCTTTGCCGATTTGATTGCACCGCTTGTTGCCGCCAAAACCAATGTGAATCAGGGTAATGATAGCGGTGAAACCCCGTTAATCCGTGCCGTGCAGCGCCGTGATCTGGCAATGGTCCGCGAATTGATCGCGGCGGGTGCAGATCCGGATCAGGCCGATTCGCTCGCGGGGAAATCGGCCCGCGCCTATGCCGATGAGGATACCCGCACGCCGGCGTTGGCCCGGCTGTTCGTCGACATCTCCAAGCGCCAACGCCGCGCTGTTTCCGGGCCGACCCTATAACGGCAACACTGGCCCGGCGATGATCCGGGCAACCTCGCCAAAATCATGCGCGATGTCGTGGACACCGATCTGACGCAGGACCCGTTCATGATCGCGCGCGCAGTGCATGCCCGCGCATAGCCCGATCACATGCGCTCCAGATGCCACAGCGGCGGTGGCACCAACTGGCGAATCCTCAAGAATAACGCAGTGCTCGATCGCCACGCCAAGCGCGCTGGCCGCGTGGAGATACAGATCGGGCGCAGGCTTGCCACGGCTGACATGTTCCCGGCCGCTGAAGATCATCGCGCCGAAATCATCGCGCAGCCCGATATGCTCCAAATGGCGGCTGATCCAGCGGGTCGAACTCGATGATGCGATCGCGCGCGGCAAATGAGCGGGCAGTGACTGGACAAAGCCGATTGCACCGGCGACCGGATCAATCCCCTCTGCCATCACGCGGGCATCCTCGGCCGCGCGGGCGGTGTGAAAATCGTCGGGCAACGACCTGCCGATCCATTTTTCCACGGCGGCATGAAAATCCTGGTCTGCCAGTCCCATGAACTGGGCCATGGATTGTTCAACCGTTGTCGGATGCCCGGCGCGGCTCAGATAATCGGCGATCTGGCGATTGCCGACATATTCGCTGTCGATCAGCACGCCGTCAAAATCGAAGATGATACCGGCGAATTTCATCCACGTTCCCCAAACAGCGCACTGCCAACGCGGATATGCGTGGCCCCGATAGTAATTGCCGTTTCATAATCGCTCGACATGCCCATGCTGAGCCCGGCAAGCCCATGATCGCGCGCCAGTTTGGCGAGCAGGGCGAAATAGGGCGCGGGTTCGATCATCGCCGGGGGAATGCACATCAACCCCGCCACCGGCAGATCAGCCTCGCGCGCCTGTGCAATGAGCCCGGCGAGCGCGGCGGTTGGTACCCCGCCCTTTTGCGGCTCATCCCCGATATTGACTTGCAGGAAGCACGCCGGGCGTCGGCCCGATTTGTCCATCGCGCGCGCCAAGGCCGCTACGAGCGAAACCCGGTCCACCGAATGAATCGCGTCGAACAGCGCCACGGCCGCCTCTGCCTTGTTCGATTGCAGCTGGCCAATCAAATGCAGCGCAAGCCCGGGCGTCTCTTCGCATAGGGCTGGCCATTTTTGTTCGGCTTCCTGGACCCGATTTTCGCCAAAGACGCGTTGCCCAGCCGCAATGAGCGGGCGCACCGCATCAGCGGGATGCGTCTTTGATACAGCGATCAACATGGTCGCGTCGGTGGGTCGCCCGGCCTGCGTCGCAGCGCTCGCCATCGCGGCGCGGATCTGGGCAAGGCGGTGGGTGGGGTCGCTGTCGTGCATCGCCGTGCTATAGTCAGGGTGATGCGCACCCGTCACCCCAAGATTCCCCCTATGTGGCTGATGACGGATGAGCGGATGGGGGATGGCCTTTGGGCGGCGCTTGACCGGGTGCCGCGGGGCGGCGGCATCATCTTTCGGCATTACAGCCTGGATCGTCAGGCGCGCCGGGTTTTGTTTGAACAAGTGCGCCGAATTGCACGGCGGCGGCGGTTGACCTTATTGGTCGCCGGGAATGACGGGCTGGGCCGGGGGAGCGATGGCGCGCACGGGCGATCGGCACGGCAACGCTACGGGATCAAAAGCTGGCCTGCCCATAATGCTCGGGAAATCATCGCAGGGCGGCGCGCGGGTGCCGACATGATCCTGATCTCGCCGATTTTTGCCACCCGGTCGCATCCTGGCGCTGCTCATCTGGGGATTGTGCGCGCTGCCGCGCTCGCAAAGCTTGCACCGGGCCGCATGATCGCGCTCGGCGGTGTTGGACCCCGCCAGGCAAGACGGCTGGTGCAGGCAGGATTTCAGGGTTGGGCCGCAATCGACGCGTGGCAATCAATCGAGAAAAACGCCTAACGGCTTAGAAGCGCAGCGCCGTGCCGATATAAACAGCCTGACTATCGCGCCGGTTATCGGTCAGCCGTTCAAGCCGGTTATTATTTTCGCGCTTGTAGCGCAGGCCAGCCGTCAGATCGATCTGGCGCGACAGCGAATAAGAGCCGCCAACGTCAATCGCCATGCTGGGATCATCCGCCACCAGCTTGGGCGAGTCGGCAAGCGGGCGATCAGCCGTCGCCCTGATCCGCGCCGATGCGCGCGTACCGGTATAGCTGAGGCCCAACCCCACTGATTCGCGGCTACCGGGTACCCCGCCCAAATCAATCCGCGCGACATCACCTGACAGGGCAAACCGCTTCCACCCCACCGAAACGCCGAGATTATAAGCGATTGGCACCAGGCCAATGCTCGAATCAGGCGTAAGCTCGACAGCGCCGACGCGCTGAGACTGACGCGAGGCAAGCGACGTGCGCGCGCGCACCGCGACGGTCACCGGGCGGCTGCTATTGCGGCGCGATTCGGAAGGCGTGAAGCGGAAATCGCGTTCATCCAGGCCACTGCGTGCTAACAGCGCGGCAAGTTTTGGATCGGCGGACGCCGGCGTAAAGGTGGAAATGCTGCGGCTTGTCAGCGCAGGATCGCTCGGCGACAGGCGATAGCCCGAATCCGGCGCGCCGAACGCTGGCGCAACCACACCGGCGACGACAAGCGCCCCCAGCAGCTGTGCAGCGATGATTCGACGCTTGATCACAAAAACCCCTTCACGCTCCATATAGCGGGTATCACGTTTCTAACCAGCCATGCCACAAGCGGAAATCACTTTATGGAGAGAGTGTTGCATGTTGCCCACAACTTTGCCCGGCGCGCTGCCGCGCGGGCCGTGCTTGCGGCTGGCGCGATACCATCTATAGATGCCGTCCAGACCCATTTTATTCGTCCAGGGAATAGCCGATGACCCGCCTGTTGCGCACCGCGATTGTGGTTTCGCTCGTCCTGCCGCTTGTCGCATGCGGCGGTGGCAAGGACCGCCCCCGTACTGATCTTGCCGCCTCGCAAGTCACCACGATTGGCGTCAACAGCTATTTGTGGCGCGCCTCGCTCGACACGATCAGCTTCATGCCACTGCTGCAAACCGATTCAAATGGCGGCGTGATCGTTAGCGACTGGTATGCCAATCCAGCCTCCCCCGCCGAACGCATGAAGGTGACGATTTCGATCCTTGATCAGGATCTGCGCGCCGATGCGCTGCGCGTCGCGGTGCTGCGCCAGATCAACCGCAATGGCCAATGGGTCGATGCGCCGGTGCGCGCGGCAACCGCGCAGAAACTGGAAGACATCATCCTGACGCGGGCACGCGACCTGCGGCGCGCCGCCATCTCCGGCTAAAGGAACGATCATGGCGTCGCGCTTCAACGCGCTGAAGGCGGACGCGGCCTGGCAAGCGATCTGGGATGAACGCCAGACGTTCGCCGTCAAGGCCGGGGCCGCAGCGGGCGACGATCATCGTCCGCGCTCTTATGTGCTTGAGATGTTTCCCTATCCGTCGGGGCGCATCCATATGGGGCATGTCCGCAATTACACGATGGGCGATGTCCTGGCGCGCTATCGCCGGATGATCGGCCATGATGTGCTCCATCCCATGGGGTGGGACGCGTTCGGCATGCCGGCCGAAAATGCCGCGATGGAAAAGGGCGTCCATCCCGGCGACTGGACCCGCGCCAACATCGCCAACATGAAGCGCCAGCTCAAGCAATTGGGCTTCGCGCTTGATTGGTCGCGCGAGCTGTCGACCTGTGAGCCCGATTATTATGGGCATGAACAGGCGCTGTTCCTTGATCTGTTCGCAGCCGGGCTGGTCTATCGGCGGGAATCGGCGGTCAACTGGGACCCGGTCGACATGACCGTGCTCGCCAATGAGCAGGTGATTGACGGGCGCGGCTGGCGCTCCGGCGCGCTGGTCGAGCGCCGCAAGCTGAGCCAATGGTTTTTGAAGATCACCGATTTTGCCGACGAGCTGCTCGACGGCCTCGGCACGCTTGATGCATGGCCCGACAAGGTCAAACTGATGCAGGAAAACTGGATCGGCCGCAGCCAGGGGCTGGCCTTTCGCTTCGCCTTGTCCAATGGCGATGCGGTCGAAGTCTTCACCACCCGGCCCGACACGATTTTCGGCGCGAGCTTTGTTGCCGTTGCCGCCGATCACCCGATCGCCCAAGCCGCCGCGCAACATGACCCGCAAGCCGCCGCGTTTATCGAGCGATGCCGGTTGGGCGGCACCACTGCGGCGGAGATTGAAACCCAGGAAAAGCTGGGCTTTGATACCGGGCTAACGGCGACGCATCCCTTTGATCCAAGCTGGCAATTGCCCGTTTACATCGCCAATTTCGTGCTGATGGATTATGGCAGCGGCGCGGTGTTCGGTGTGCCCGCGCATGATCAGCGCGATCTCGATTTCGCGCGCAAATATGCGCTGCCCGTCACCCGCGTCGTCTCGGATGGCGATCAGGATTCACCGATATTTGCAGGCGACACCGCCTATACCGGCCCCGGCACGCTGGTGAATTCGCATTTCCTGGACGGCATGGATATCGAGGATGCCAAGCGCACCGTGATCCAGCGTGCCGAGGGCGAAGGCTGGGGCACTGGACGCACGATCTTCCGCCTGCGCGACTGGGGCGTCAGCCGCCAGCGTTATTGGGGCACGCCAATCCCGATCATCCATTGCGATGGCTGCGGCGCGGTGCCAGTGCCGCGTGATCAACTGCCGGTGGTGCTGCCCGACGATGTCAGCTTCGACATTCCCGGCAACCCGCTCGATCGCCATCCAAGCTGGAAGCAAGTCGATTGCCCGAGCTGTGGTGCGGCCGCCCGGCGCGAGACCGATACGCTCGACACCTTCGTCAATTCATCCTGGTATTTCATCCGCTTCGCCAGCCAGCCAAGCGACAAGCCGTTCGACAAGGCAGAGGCAGAGGCCTGGCTGCCGGTTGGCCAATATATTGGCGGTGTCGAGCATGCGATCCTCCACCTGCTCTATGCCCGCTTCTGGACGCGCGCGCTGAACCATATCGGCCAGCTCAATGTCGTGGAGCCCTTTGCCGGGCTGTTCACGCAAGGTATGGTGACGCACGAAACCTATAAGTCCGCCGAAGGACTTTGGCTTTCGCCCGAGGATGTGATTGCAGCGGATGGCGGACTGGTCACGCGCGACGGCGGTGCGCCCGTCACCGTTGGCCGTGTCGAGAAAATGTCCAAATCCAAGAAGAATACCGTCGATCCCGAACCGATCGTCGCGCAATATGGCGCGGACGCGGTGCGCTGGTTCATGCTGTCGGATAGCCCGCCCGAGCGCGACCTGCCCTGGAGTGAATCGGGAATTGAAGGCGCATGGCGCTATGTCCAGCGGCTGTGGCGGCTGTTGCAATCGGAGAGCGGCGGCGAAGGCCGCGATGGCGCGCTTGACCGCAAGCTGCACCAAACGATCGCTGGGGTGGCAGGCGATATCGAGGCGCTCAGCTTCAACAAGGCGGTGGCGCGGCTGTATGAACTGACCAATGCGATTGATCGGGCTGCGCCATCGGCGTCGCGCACCGACGCCATTCAGGGGCTGCTGAAATTAGTGTCGCCAATGGTGCCGCATATCGCCGAGGAAGCCTGGGCGGCGATGGGCGGTGAAGGGCTGATTGCCGATGCGGCATGGCCAGTCGTTGACCCGGCCTTGCTGGTGGTGGATGAGGTAACAATCGCCATCCAGATCAACGGCAAGCTCCGCGATACGCAAATTGTCGCCAAGGGCATGTCACGTGACGCGGTAGAGGCAATGGCGATGGCCAATCCGCATGTGCAGCGGATATTGGCAGGTGCCACACCGAAAAAGGTAATCGTCGTGCCTGATCGATTAGTGAACCTCGTCGCATGAGGCGGCTTCTCACCCCGGCATTGCTGCTGGCGCTGCTCGCGGTGCCAATGGCGGGCTGTGGCCTGCACCCGCTTTATGCTGGTGGTGGCGGCGGGCGGGTTGCGGTGGCATTATCGCAGGTTGAAGTCGCGCCGATCGCGGGCAAAGCGGGCTATCTGGTCGGCAACGCCATTCGCGATCGGCTGGTCAGCAATAAGGGCAATCCGCCGCTCTATCGCCTTGAAATCAAGCTGGATGACAAGATTATCGGGCTGGGCGTGCGCAGCGACGACACGATCACCCGCGAACGCCGCACGCTGCGTGCGCGTTATCAGCTGATCGATCTGGCCAATGGTGCGGTGCTGCTTGATGCGACCGCTGGGTCTGATGCTGGTGTTGACGTCGTCGGTTCCGAATATGCGACGATCGCGGCGGAGGATACCGCGCTGGAACGGCTATCGGCGATCGTCGCCGACCAGATCGTCGCCCGCATGGCGCTTTATGCAGAACGGACGAGCCAAGCCGGATCGTGAAGGCGACCGCCAACCAACTGCGCCAAGCGCTGGACAGCGCCAATCCGGCGATCCGTTTCTATCTGCTGCACGGACCCGATGAATCGGGCGCCCGCGATCTTGCGCTGCGGCTGGCGCGGGCAATGGGGACGGATGCCGAGCGAGTCGATCTCGACGGGGCCAGCCTGAAAGCAGATCCCGGCCGCCTCGCCGCCGAAGCCGCCTCACTCTCGCTGTTCGGGCGCGCGCGGCATATCCGGGTGACCGCGCTTGGCGAGGAAAGCCTTGATGCCGTGGCGATGTTGCTCAGCGCGGTGCGCGCGGGGAATCCGGTGGTCGCCATCGCCCCAACCCTGAAGGCCGCCGGCAAGCTCGTCAAACTCGCGCTAGCTGCGGATAATGCGCTGAGCTTTGCCTGTTACCCGCCCGAAGCAGCCGATGCTGACCGACTTGCCGCCGCCATCGCCAGCGAACATGGGCTGCGCACAACCGGCGGCACCGCCAGCCGCTTGTTTGCCGCCAGCGGGGGCGATCGCGCGGTGTTGACGCGCGAAATTGAAAAGCTGGCGCTTTTTCTCGACGCCGCGCCCGAACGTCCGGCAACGCTCGACGATGCCGCGATCGACGCCGTCGGAGCCGATTTGGGGGAAGCCGAAATGGCACTCGCCATCGAAGCCGCCATTGGCGGCGATGCGGCCCGATTGGGCAGCGAGCTCGCGCGCCTCAATGAAGCAGGGGTGTCGATGGTGCCCTTGATGCGCGGCTTGGTGCGTCGGCTGATGACATTGTCAGAATTACAGGCAGAGGTGGCTGCCGGCGCATCAATTGCTAGCGTGATTGAGGGGCCCCGCGTCTTCTTCAAGGAAAAGGCAGCGACCGGTCGCGCGCTCCGCCACTGGACGCCACAACGCCTGAGCGGGGCGATTGACCATTTGCGCCAGGCCGAACGTGGCATGATGGGCGCCGCAACCGCTGGCAGCATCCTTGCCGAAGCAGCCTGCCTCGCCGTGGCGCGGGCAGGGCGATCCGCGCGTTAGAGCTTGTCGCCGCTCAGCCGCTGGCAAATCATGTCGAGTTGATCGAGCGTCGAATAACCAAGCGTCAGCGTGCCGCCCTTCGCGCTGAATGCGATACGGACCGACAAGCCCAACAGATCAGCCAGCTGGTTTTCCAGCGCGACAATATCATGATTAGGTCCCTGATCAGCTGATCGGTCCCCTCGCCCCGTCGCCGGCTTGGCGGCGCGGGCCAGCTTTTCGGTTTCGCGCACCGATAATTGCTTAGCGATCACGTCGCGCGCCAGGGACTCGACATTCGCTGCCCCGATCATCGCACGGGCATGGCCCATGCTCAGCTGGCCGTCGACGACCAGCGTCTGGACCGGCGCGGGAAGCTCAAGCAAGCGCATCAGATTGGCGACATGGCTGCGCGACTTATGCACGATCTTGGCCAGCGCTTCCTGGGTATGGCCATAATCGCCCACCAGCCGGGCATAGGCTTCCGCCTCTTCGATGGCGTTCAGATCCTGGCGCTGGATATTCTCGACAAGCGCCACTTCAAGTGTCTCGGCATCATCGAAATCACGAATGATCACAGGGACTTCATGAAGCCTGGCGCGCTGGGCGGCACGCCAGCGCCGTTCCCCCGCGACGATTTGAAACCCCTTGCCCAGTGGGCGGACGACGATCGGCTGGATCAGGCCGCGCGCGGCGATGGAATTGGCGAGCTCGTCAAGCGCTGCTTCGTCAAAGCGGCGGCGCGGCTGACCGGGGTGCGGGGTCAGCGAACCGACCGGCAACATCCGCAGACCAGGCGTAGTCACCGCACCGGGGGCAACGGGCTCTTCGCGTTGGATATCGCCCATCAATGCGCTCAGCCCACGACCGAGGCCAGGCCGCGCCTTGCGCATGGACGGCACCGCTGCGGTGGTGGCTTCCTCGGTCATGCGGCTTGGGCATCCCTGGGTGCAGGCTTGGGCAAGCGCGCGATCAATTCGCGGGCGAGCGCGATATACGCTTCTGAGCCCGGGCAGCGGTGATCATAGATCAGGGCGGGCAATCCGTGGCTGGGGGCTTCCGACAGGCGGACATTGCGCGGAATGACCGTATCGAAAACAACCTTTCCCAATACCGCGCGGACATCCTCAGAAACCTGCTCGGTCAGGCGGTTACGGCGATCATACATGGTGAGGGCAACGCCCAGGATCGACAAGCCCGGATTGAAGCGGGTGCGGATCCGCTCGACAGTGTTGAGCAGCTGGCTTAACCCCTCAAGCGCGAAAAATTCGCATTGCAGTGGCACCAGCAATGAATCCGCGGCGACCATTGCGTTCATCGTCAGCAACCCAAGCGATGGCGGGCAATCGATCAGCACCACATCCCAACGATCGCCCGCGCGCGAAAACACCTTGTCGAGCCGGTGGGTGCGTTCATCAAATTCAACGAGCTCGATTTCCGCGCCCGAAAGGTCAACCGTTGCTGGCACGATATCCAAATTGGGCACGCGGGTGGGGATGTAGCTGTCCTCGAGCGCAGCCTCTCCGATCAACAGATCATAGGAAGAGCGGTCTCGATCAGCCCGGTTTATACCCAGCCCGGTCGAACAATTGCCCTGCGGATCAAGATCAATCAGCAGAACATGCATCCCCGTCGCCGCCAGCGCAGTGCCGAGATTAATAGCGGTCGTCGTCTTGCCAACGCCACCCTTCTGATTCGCAATCGCAATGCATTTCATCGGCGGGCGATACCCTTTGCAGTGATGATCAGCGAGCTTGGTTCGGTAATGCTCTGTTCCACGTGAAACGATCCATGCCACGTCCGGCGGGCAGCTTCCACCTCTTCCGACGCGCGCGGCCCTTTTGGCAACAACCAGAGTGTCTTTGTTGTGGACAAATGCGCGCCTGACGCCAGCACTTCAGGGAGTGCGGCAACCGCGCGCGCGGAAATAACCGCACCAGCGCCGCGATATTGCTCTGCACGCGCCGCGACGACGGTCACTTGATTGCTGAGGCCGAGCGTATCAACCGCCGCTTCCAGAAACTGCGCCCGCTTGCGGCGCGGCTCGATCAAAGTCACGCGCCGATCGCTCAAGACCGCCACAACAAGCCCCGGAAAACCAGCGCCGCTGCCGATATCAATCCATAGACCTGAGTGTTTGGCGGCGAGCGGAATCAACTGGGCCGAATCGACGATGTGACGGCTCCACAACGCATCAAGGCTCGATGCCGAAACAAGATTCTGTAAGCCAGCTTCCGCCGTGATCAGGTCGGCAAAGCTCGCAAGCAATGTTTCACGTGAAACATCAAAATGGGTCCGAATCCATTCCCTGGCGTCGTCTTCGGTCATGCCGCGATCCGCCGGGCATGCAGCAAGATCGCTGACAAGGCAGTCGGCGTGATCCCGCGAATCCGTCCCGCGGCTGCCAGTGATGCGGGCGCCGCCACCGTCAACCGCTCGACCATCTCGATCGACAGCCCAGGAATAGCGGCGAAATCAAGCGATCGCGGAAGCATCATCGATTCATCCCGCCGCAGCTGCGCAATCTCACTATCCTGCCGCTCTAGATAAGGCGCGTAGCGAGCATCTTCGACAATTTCCGCCACCAGCGCAGGATCGAAAAAGGCTGAAACAGCAGGCGCGACCTGCGCAATCGTCACGCCCGGAAACCGCAACCAATCATAGGCTGAACGCTGCGCTCCATCATCGACGATCGCCGCGCCGCGTGCGATGAGCATTCTGCTTGGGATGACGTCGCCAAGCGCCAGCTCGATCGTCGACCGTGCAGCCTCGCGCGCAGCGATATGGGCACGACGCGACGGCCCCAGGCTCCCGGCTGCAGCCGCAATCGCACCAAGCCGAGTCTCGGCATTATCCGCCCGCAGCCGCAGGCGATATTCAGCCCGTGCCGTCAGCATCCGATAGGGCTCGGTAATGCCATGGAGGACCAGATCATCAATCATGACGCCAAGATAGCTGCTCGCCCGATCAAGGATGACCGCCGACGCCCCAAGCGCATGACCAGCGGCATTCAGCCCGGCCAGCAACCCCTGCCCCGCCGCTTCTTCATACCCCGTCGTCCCATTGATCTGGCCGCAGCAAAACAGCCCCGGCAGCACGCGGAGCTCAAGCGAGGGGTCAAGCGCACGCGGATCGATATGGTCATATTCGACAGCATAACCGGGCGTCACGATCTCGGCACGTTCAAGCCCGGCGATTGACTGGATCATCCTGTGCTGCACGTCCGCGGGCAATGATGTCGAAATGCCGTTGGGATAGACCAAATGATCATCAATACCCTCTGGCTCCAGGAATATCTGATGGCCGTCACGATCGCCAAACCGATGGATTTTGTCCTCGATTGACGGGCAATAACGCGGACCCGCCGCCCCGATCGCCCCACTAAACAAGGGAGAGCGATCAAGTGCCCCACGGACAATGTCGTGGGTCGTGGCATTGGTGCGCGTGATGGCGCAGAATAGTTGCGGCAATTGGCGCCTGCCACTCATCGGCGACATGGTCCAGCCTTCGGCATCTGACGGCTGCTCATCAAGCACCGCCCAGTTGATCGTCCGCCCATCCAGCCGCGGCGGCGTCCCCGTTTTCAGCCGGGCCATTGGGAGGTCAAGCGCGCGAAGCTGCTCCCCGAGCGTCGTCGCAGCGCGCTCGCCCCAGCGACCGCCTTCATCCCTGCTTTCCCCGCAAAACAGGCGGCCACCCAGAAAAGTACCCGTTGCGAGCACAACCGCCCGCGCCGTCAGCTCGCGACCATCCGCCAGTACAACGCCGTGAAGCCTCCCGCCGGTAACGCGCAGAGCAGCGGCCTCTCCAGCGACGATTTCAAGCTTATCCTGGTCCGCCAGCATCTGCTGGATCGCCTGCGCATAAAGTCGACGATCGGCCTGGACTCGTGGTCCCTGAACCGCTGTCCCCTTGCTGCGATTCAGCATCCGGTAATGGATGCCGGCAGCATCGGTCGCCCGCGCGATGAGCCCGTCAAAGGCATCAACCTCGCGCACCAAATGGCCTTTGCCGAGCCCACCAATCGCCGGATTGCAGGACATCGCGCCAATCCGCGCGGGATCAAAGCTGACTAATGCGGTACGTGCGCCTCTTCGCGCAGCGGCGGCCGCTGCTTCGGTGCCCGCATGGCCCCCACCCACCACGATGACATCATATTCCATAGGCTATGTTCGCTAGGTGGTGCGGGCGCGCGAGTCAAAAGCGTTCCACGTGAAACATCACTTGCCGATGCAGAATCGCCCGAACAGCGCATCAAGCATGGCTTCGACATGGGTAGCGCCGGTAATCTGGTCGAGCGCCAACCGCGCACGGCGAAGCTGCTCTGCGATGATCAGCAAGTCATCCGCCCCTGCTGCCTGGACGAGCGCCTCATGGCAATCGATACACAGCGATCGTTGCCGCTGATTCAGCGCGATTTGATCCTCGCGCGGCAACAGCTTAACGGCTGCCTCGGCAATAGCCGTCCACAAAGCCGCTATGCCATCCCCACGATGCGCCGATATCGCTAGACGGCCCGGCGGCGCCAGCGGGCGCTCATCAGCGCGTGGCCAAAGCCATAGAGTTGGGCAGATATCGTCGACAGGAGGCGAGTCATCGCCGAGCCAAACCAGAATATCCGCTGACGCCATCGCTTCACGGGCGCGCTCAATCCCAATCGCCTCAATCGGATCGTCGGTCGCCGCCGCTAGCCCGGCTGTGTCAGTCAGCACATAGGCAATCCCGTCCCGAATGATGGCGGCCTCAATCCGGTCTCGCGTCGTGCCAGCGATCGGCGACACTATTGCGGCCTCACGCCCAACCAGCACATTCAACAGCGTTGATTTGCCACTATTCGGCGGCCCTGCCAGCACCAGCCGGACTCCATCGCGCAGCCGCTCAACGGGCGGGACAGCGAGAATCGCTGCGAGATCCAGCGCCAACGCACTGACCAATTCGCGGATTGCATCAATCGGCGTCTCAACGACATCATCCTCATCGGAGAAATCTAATATCGATTCGACCTGGGCCGAGATCATTACCAGTCGCGATGACCAGCCCGTGACGGCGCGGCTCACCACGCCCTCAACAGCTGCCATCGCCGCCCGTCGCTGGCCCTCGGTTTCGGCCATTAGCAAATCGCCCAGTCCTTCGGCGCCCGCCAAATCGATTCGCCCCGCGATCAAGGCGCGTCGCGTAAATTCTCCAGCGACAGCGGGGCGCAGACCCTCCATCCCCTGCAGCGCATCAGCAACCGCTGCTATCACGGCGCGGCCACCGTGGAGGTGGAACTCAACCATATCCTCACCCGTCGCGCTCGCCGGACCAGGAAAGGCAATGACAATGGCGCGATCGAGCAACAGCCCGCTCAGCGGATGGCGCAAGCTGCGCAGCGCCGCCTGCCGGGCGAGCGGCAATGTTCCCGCGATCAACGATCCTGCCGCCAGTGCCTCAGGGCCACTGATCCGCATGATCGCTATCGCTGCCGGCGGTGCACCACTTGCGACGGCAAAGATCGTGGACGTATCGGCCGTCATCGGCTCAGCCCTTGGGCTTGGTCGACCCATCGAACAATTGGCGCCAGAAATTCATCCCCGCCTCACCCATCGGCGCCCAGCTCCGCATCATCGATTCGAGCATCTCGGGCTTGATATGGCCGTCCATCGAATCGGTCAGCGCGGTGATATATTTTTCATGCACCGGCGAAAAATCCGGCAGCCCCATCAGGCGGCGGGCTTCTTCTGGCGTGCATTCGACTTCAACGTTGATTTTCATGGTCTGTCCAACTTTGCTTGAGCAACGCTGTGCTGCTCGGCATAACGCATGACATGTATGCGCTTGATCACGCCAGTATCGCAACGCCGATCGGCGCAGTTCAGGTTGCAGCACTTGGCGACGCAATTGCCTCCATCACTATTGAGACCGGCCAGCCCGTTTCACGTGGAACGTCAGATGCGGTGCGCCGGGCCGCGATCCAGATCGAACAATGGTTCGCTGGCGAGCGCAACGATTTCGATCTGCCCTTGGTACCGCTGGACAGCGAACGCGGTGCGGCGTTGCGGCACGGGATCATGATGATCGGCTATGGTGATGTCATGAGCTATGGCGCGCTTGCTCAAAAAATTGGCTCCGGCCCGCGTGCGATCGGCCAGGCCTGCGCGCGCAATCCTTTGCCGATCATTGTGCCGTGCCACCGCGTCGTCAATGCCGGTGGCGCCATAGGGGCTTATTCGGGTGGCGGCGGGTCAGTCACCAAACAATGGCTGTTGGCGCATGAGCAACGCCATCGCCGTCAACCGAGCGATCGTCTGCTTTAAAGAACCGCCCGCATCATCGGCTCAACATCGAACCAGCCTTCATAAATCATTCGGCCAGCGACATAGACGATGACCAACAGGCCAATCCACGCGATCCAACGATAACGCTCGATATATTTGGCAATGATGTTGGCGGCGATTCCCATCAGCGCGACAGACAAGATGAGTCCAACCACCATGATGCCAGGATGCGCGCGCGCGGCCCCCGCAACCGCCAACACATTATCAAGACTCATCGACACATCGGCGGCAGCCACCGCCCAGGCGGCGGCAAGAAAACTCTTCGGTGGGCGGATCCCGCCCAGTTCGTCCTGCGCATCGTGCTTATGATGTGGCCGCAGCTCGCGATACATTTTCCAGGCGACCCAGAGCAGCAACAGGCCACCGCCGAATACCAGGCCATAATGCTTGAAGCTCTCAAGCCCATAGAGCACAGCGACCGCGAAAATAATGCGCAGCACCAGTGCGGCGAAAATACCGATCGCGATAACCTGTTTACGCTGCGCCGCCGGCAATCCCGCGGCTAAGGCGCCGACGATTATGGCATTGTCGCCTGCCAAGGCGACGTCGAGCAGAACGACGGTGCCAAAGGCAGTGAGCGCGGACGCAGACCCGAAATTAGCGAAATCAGCAAGGATGTGCGTCCACAGATACTGCAACGACATCGGTTCAACAGCAAGCAGCGCCAACATCGCCAATACCCCGATTGATTACTGGTTCATCGAATCGAAGAAATCTTCATTGGTCTTCGAATCTTTCATCTTGTCGAGCAGGAATTCCATCGCATCGATCGTCCCCATCTGCATCAGGATCCGACGCAACACCCACATCTTGGACAATTTGCCCTTATCGACCAACAGCTCTTCCTTACGCGTGCCCGATTTACCGACATCGAGCGCCGGGAAGATCCGCTTGTCAGCCACCTTGCGGTCCAGCACGATTTCCGAATTGCCGGTGCCCTTGAACTCTTCGAAGATCACTTCGTCCATCCGGCTGCCGGTATCGATCAGCGCGGTGGCGATGATCGACAGCGATCCGCCTTCCTCAATATTACGCGCCGCACCGAAAAAGCGCTTCGGGCGCTGCAACGCATTTGCATCAACACCACCGGTCAGCACTTTGCCCGATGACGGCACCACGGTGTTGTAAGCACGGCCCAATCGCGTGATCGAATCAAGCAGGATGACGACATCCTTTTTATGCTCCACCAGCCGCTTGGCTTTTTCAATAACCATTTCAGCGACTTGGACATGGCGTGAGGCTGGCTCATCAAAGGTCGAAGAAATCACTTCACCCTTCACGCTGCGCTGCATGTCAGTCACTTCTTCGGGCCGCTCGTCTATCAGCAGCACGATCAGGAACACTTCAGGGTGATTATCCGTGATCGCCTTGGCAATGTTCTGCAGCAAGACCGTTTTACCGACCCGGGGGGGCGCGACAATCAATGCGCGCTGCCCCTTACCCTGCGGGCTGATAATATCGATAACCCGCGCCGACTTATCCTTGATCGTTGGATCCTGGGGATCAAGCGTCAGCTTCTCATCGGGATAAAGCGGGGTGAGATTGTCGAAATTGACGCGGTGGCGAACCGCATCGGGATCATCAAAATTGACCGAGGTCAGCCGAACCAGGGCAAAATAACGCTCGCCGTCCTTGGGCCCGCGAATTTCACCCTCGACCGTATCGCCCGTGCGCAGACCAAATTTGCGCACCTGATTGGGTGAAATATAAATATCATCCGGTCCGGCCAGGTAATTGGCCTCCGGGCTCCGCAAAAAGCCAAAACCATCGGGCAGGACTTCAATCGTCCCCAGCCCCATGATTTGTTCGCCATTTTCCGCCTGAATTTTCAGAATGGCGAACATCAAATCCTGCTTACGCAGCGTCGATGCACTCTCGATGCCCAGCGATTCGGCCATCTCGACCAGCTCGGCCGGTTTCTTCTTTTTCAGGTCTGCAAGATGCATGGCGAGCGTTCCGGTCGTAACGGTTTGGGGAGGAGCGTCAGTCTGCGAAACGAAAACGCGACGATGCTGGGAGGAAGGGCCGACGCACGGCACGAAACCGCGCGTGGTGACTGATGGCGGGGTAAGCGCCACCGTCGCTCAAGTCAAGTCAGCTTCAAAAAGGCTGGACGATTGCCAGCACCACAATGATCGCCGCTGCTACGCCGGGCACTTCGTTCAACAAGCGCAGCTGTCGACCGGTAAGCGCCTGTTTTCCTGCAGCAAGTTTTTTCGAATAGCCAGTGATATAGCCGTGATACCCCGTCAGGCCGATCACCAGCAACAGTTTGGTATGCAACCAACCAAGCCCAGACACGCCGCTAAACAGGCCAAGCTGTGCGGCCAAAGCCAAACCGAGCACCCAGACGACCATCATGGCCGGCGTCAAAATGATCGACCGCAATTTTTGTTCGCGCTCAACCCAGAGTGCGGCCTCAGCTGAGCCGGGCGCTGCTTCCTGATGATAGACCAGAAAACGCGGCAGCATGAACAGCCCTGCCATCCAGAAAATCACGAAAACAAGATGGGCTGCCTTCACCCATAAATAGGCATTACCAAGCCAGCCTATCATGGCTTCGGTCCCCTAACGCGCGCCAGCAACTGATCGACATGGGCGATCGGCGTATCCTGCAAAATGCCGTGGCCAAGGTTGAATACATGGGGCCGCTCGGGAAAGGCCGCCAGCACCCGATCAATGGCGATTTCCAGCGTTTCACCACCGGTGATCAACGCCAGCGGATCAAGATTACCCTGCACCGGCATGCCAGCGGGAATAGTGTCATTGGCCCAGACCGGATCAAGCGTCTCATCAAGGCCAAGCGCATCAACCCCCGTTTCCCGCGCATAGGCCGCAAGTTTGGCGCCTGCGCCCTTGGGGAAGCCAATCACGGGCGTATCGAGATAGCGGGCATGCAGTGCCGCTGTAATCGCGGCATTTGGGGCAATCACCCAGCGTTCAAACTGTGCGGGCGACAAACTGCCGGACCAGCTGTCAAAAAGTTGGATCGCTTCGACGCCTGCCTCAATCTGTCGGCCGACATATTCAACCGTCAGCGCGGCGATGGCATCGATAATCTCGCCAAAGGCCTGGGGATCACGATAGGCAAAACGCCGGGTCTCGGCTTGATCCTTGCTGCCATGACCAGCGACCATATAGGTCGCGACCGTCCAGGGGCTGCCCGCAAAGCCGAGAAACGTCGTCTGGGGATCGAGCAGCGCCGCAACCTTGCGCACGGTCGCATAGACGGGATCCAGCCGCTCAGGGGCAGCTTGCAGCGCCGCCAGAGCAGTATCGATCAACGGTGGTGCGAGTGCAGGCCCTTCGCCAGCTCCGAAGCTGAGATGCTGTCCCATCGCTGAGGGAACCATCAAGATATCCGAAAACAGGATCGCCCCATCAAAACCAAAGCGCCGGAGCGGCTGAATGGTGACCTCTGCAGCGGCATCGCTATCGTTGACGAGATCCAGAAATCCGCCTTTTTCCGCCCGCAACGCGCGATATTCGGGCAAATAGCGACCGGCCTGACGCATCAACCAGATCGGCGGTATCGGCTGGCGTTCCCCACGTAACGTTGCCAGCAATGGCTTTTGATCAGACAGCGTCTCTCTCCCGTTCTTCATAAAGAAAGAATCTATAAAAGGATGTTGATGTGATGGCACCGTTGATAGCGGGGCTTATGGCGCAATCCCGATAATGCCAACAGGCGCGTGCCGCTTATCAGCGTAAATACCCTTATAGGGGAAGAGACCATGCACCATATCCACAGCATGTGGATCGATTGCCAGACTGTCGATAGTTTTGTGGAGCAATCGGCGGTGATCCACAGCCGCGCTGGCGCTTGGCGCTGGCAGCGGGTTGCGCTAGCGTTTTTGCTTATGTTTTCCACAGATTCCCCCCGCTGATGCGGCTTCATGTCCATTTGCTGTCAGATTCGACCGGCGAAACGCTGGAGAATATCGCCAAGGCAGCGCTTGCCCAATATGATGATGTCGAAACGATCCGTCATTTCTGGCCAATGGTGCGCAGCGAAGCGCATCTTGAACGCATCATTCAGGAAATTGCCCAAAATCCGGGGCTAGTGCTGTTCACATTGGTCAATCTGCAAACGCGGCGCACGCTGGAAACCAAATGTCGGGCGCTTGGTCTATCGGCTGTGGCGCCACTGGATACGGTCACCGATGCCTTGTCGGGCTTGCTCGGCCAGCAGGCCAAGGCGCGCCCGGGCCGCCAGCATATGCTTGATGCGGCCTATTTCGCACGCGTTGAGGCGATTCAATATACCATTGCGCATGACGATGGCGTGGGGTCGGAGGAATGGGAGGAGGCTGACATCGTCCTGGCTGGCGTGTCACGATCATCCAAAACGCCAACCGCCATCTATCTCGCCAATCGCGGCTATAAGACCGCCAATATCCCGATCGTGGTTGAAGTACCCCCGCCCCCCGCCTTGTTTACGCTTAAAAATCCATTGGTTGTCGGGCTTACTACCAGCGCTGATCGGTTGATTCAGGTACGCCGCAACCGCCTCTTGTCGCTCAATCAGGCGCCGGAAACGAGCTATGTCGATCCCGAAGCCGTCACGCATGAAGTCACCTTTGCGCGCCGAATGTTTGCCGACAATGGTTGGCCAGTGATCGACGTCACCCGCCGCTCGATCGAGGAAACAGCGGCTGCGATCATCGCCTTGGTCAATGATCGGATCTCAAACGAATGACCCTCATTCTCGCCTCACAAAGCAGCTCACGCCGTGCCATGCTTGATGCAGCAGGCGTCGATTATACTGCCCTGCCCGCGCATATTGATGAGGAATCGACCAAAGCAGCGCTGCAAGCTGCGGGCAGTCCCGCGCGCGACATCGCCGATGCCCTGGCTGAATTAAAGGCGCTGAAAATCTCGCAGGCCAATCCTAGCGCCTTGGTGCTGGGCAGCGATTCACTCATGGTGTTAGCCAATGGCACGATTCTCGACAAGCCCGCCAGCCGGGAACAGGCAGCAGAACACCTAATGGCGATGTCCGCCGGCACGCATCAATTGATCAGTGCTGCGGTGATCGCCGAACAAGGTCGGGCGGTATGGCGCATCGTCGAAGCAGCACGCCTGACCGTCCGATCATTGTCGCCCGCGACGATCGATACCTATCTTGATCACGAATGGCCGGCGATTGCCGGGTGCGTCGGTTGTTTTCGGATCGAGGGAATTGGCGTGCAGTTGTTCGATCGGATTGAAGGCAACCACTTCACGATTCTGGGCATGCCGTTAGTCCCCGTTCTGGGATATCTGCGGCTGCGGGGGGCATTGCCGTTATGACTCAGCCCTATGCAGAGGTGATCGGCGATCCGATTGGTCATTCCAAATCACCGATTATTCACGGTTTTTGGCTGAAGGCGCTGGGGCATGATGCGGCTTATCGCGCCTGCCACGTCTTGCCCGACGGCCTTGCTGACTATTTCGCGACGCGTCGATCCGATCCAGCCTGGCGCGGGTGCAACATTACCGTGCCGCATAAGGTCGCCGCGCTCGATCATGTCGCCGATCCAGGCAATATCCGCTCGACCATCGGCGCGATCAATACCGTTGCCCGCGACGAACAAGGCATGTGCTTTGGCACGAACACCGATGCTGCCGGCTTTTATGCGCCAGTTGCTGAGGTTGACCTGACTGGGGCGCCCATCGTGGTGATCGGCGCTGGCGGTGCGGCGCGCGCGGTGCTGTTTGCGTTGTCGCGACTGGGCGTTGGTCCGGTCACGGTTTTGAATCGAAATGTGCTCAAGGCTGCCGCATTGCTGGCCCGATTCGGGCTGAAGGGCGCAGCATTGCCGCTGGATAGCGCGCTGCCGCCAGCGGCTTTGGTGGTCAATGCCAGCACATTGGGCATGGTCGGCCAGCCGCCGCTCGTTATCGATCTTGATCCGTTGCCTGAGGATGCCATCATCTATGATCTGGTCTATGCCCCGCTTGAAACGCCGCTGTTGAAAGCCGCGCGCGCGCGCGGCCTTGATAGCGTTGATGGGCTGGAGATGTTGATCAGCCAGGCGGCCTTGGCGTTCGAGATCCTGTTCGGAATCGAACCACCGCGCGATGAGGATGAATCGCTGCGGGCACTGCTTTTATGATCACCGTCGGGCTTACCGGATCGATCGGGATGGGCAAATCCACGGTGGCGGCGATGTTCGCTGATCAGGGCGTGCCGGTTTTCGACGCCGATGCCGCGGTGCACCGGCTGCAGGGGCCGGGCGGTGCGCTGATTTCGGCTATTGAAGCGGGTTTTCCCGGCACAACCGGCCCGGATGGGGTTGATCGAGCGCGGTTGGGCGCGGCTGTTTTTGGCAACGATGCGGCCATGCAACGGCTGGAGGCGATCGTGCATCCCGCCGTTGGTGCTGAACGCGCAGCGTTTCTGGAGGCGAATGCGGCCGCGCCATTGGTCGTTTTCGATATTCCGCTGCTGTTCGAAACCGGCGGTGAACAGCGCGTCGACAAGATCGTCGTGGTATCGGCGGCGCATGACGTGCAGCGCGATCGCGTCCTCGCTCGACCGGGCCAGTCGCCGGATCGTTTCGCGGCTATATTGGCGCGCCAGACTCCCGATTCCGAAAAGCGCGCCCGCGCCGATTTCGTGATCGCCACTGATGTGCCGATTGAGGAAACACGGTCGGCCGTCGATGCGGTGATCGCTTGCCTGTTGCGCTTAAGGGGTGAATAACATCGCTTATGCGCGAGATTGTCTTTGATACCGAGACGACCGGCCTCAGTTTTTCCAATGGCGATCGGCTGGTTGAAATTGGGTGTGTCGAACTGTTCAACCGCGTGGAGACTGGCCAGACCTACCACGCCTATTTTCACCCCGAACGGCCGATGGCACCAGAGGCCCAGGCGATCCACGGCCTGAGCGACGCCTTTCTCGCCGATAAGCCGCTCTTCGCCGAACATTGCGACGACTTGCTGGAATTTCTGGGGGACAGCCCCTTGGTGGCCCATAATGCCAGCTTTGATTTCGGCTTTTTGAACGGCGAACTAAAGCGTTCTGGGCGGCAGATGCTGTCGCTCAACCGGATGATCGATACCGTGGCGATGGCACGTACGCGCCATCCCGGCGCAAAACATTCGCTTGATGCGCTGTGCACCCGCTTTGGAATTGATCGCAGCCACCGTGTCCTGCACGGTGCCTTGCTCGATGCCCAGCTGCTCGCCCAAGTCTATGTCGAATTGACCGGTGGCCGCCAAATCGGGCTGACATTGGTGTCAGAAATGATCGAACAAGCCGCGCCGCCCGTTGATGCGTCGCGCAGCGTCGTCCGGCCCCAACGCATCTTTGCTGTCAGCACTGAAGAGGCAGCGCGACACAACCAATTCCTGGAAGGCGTGAACAATCCCCTATGGGGGCCGTTGGAAACACGTTGACGATTATTGACGGGCTGTCGGTTTCCCGCCGCCCTAATTGAGGAGGAAAGACATGGACATCCGCGTTTCCGGCCATCAGGTCGATACAGGCGACGCGCTGCGGCAACGTGTCGAGGATCGGCTTCAGGGGATAGCGGAGAAATATTTTGCCCGGGCGATTTCCGCCCATGTCACCCTTGGACGCGGGCCGCATGACAATGGCTTTACCTGCGACATTGTTGCGCATGTGATGCAGGGGTTGGTGCTGAAAGGGCGCGGCGACGCAATGGAGGCGCATCTCGCCTTTGACGGCGCGGCCGACAAGATTGAAAAGCAACTGCGCCGCTATATGCGCCGGTTGAAGGATCGCCATAGTGCCCAGGTCATCAATGGCCCTGAACCGGTCAATGGCGCTGACATGGGGGGTGGCCGTGACAGGGTTAGCGACAATGCCGGCTATACGCTATTCCGTGAAAGCGACGCCGAGGCCGAGGTGCAGGATTTCCCCGCTATCGTCGCCGAAATGCGGGTTGATGTCCCTGATGCCAGCGTGTCGGACGCGGTGATGATGCTTGATCTGCGCAACACCACCGCCTTGTTGTTTCGCAACAGCGGCACCGGCGCCTATAACATGGTCTATCGGCGAGGTGATGGCACGATCGGCTGGGTTGAACCGCAACGCGGCAGCTGACGCTTTCGCTGATGCCCAAACAGGGCTATGCGGCCCGGTCTTCGCATCGTGCGCCCTCGGCGCCGCCGGTGCTGCGACCTGGAACCATGATGATCAATTTCACTGATTTGCTGCTGCCCGCTACGGTGCTCAACCAGGTTGCCGCCGCCAATAAAAAGGCGTTGCTGCACCATATTGGCCAGGCAGCAGCGCACTCCTACGGCCTTGATGCCAAGGCGATCGTCAGCGCGCTTGCTGATCGGGAGCGGATTGGGTCGACCGGTTTTGGTGGCGGCGTTGCGATTCCGCACGGCAAGCTTGATGGCTTGACGCGGGTGGTGGGTGTCTTTGCCCGGCTGGCGCAGCCGATTGATTTCCAGGCGATTGACGATCTGCCCGTGGATATTGTGTTTGCGCTGCTGTCGCCGCCTGATGCCGGGGCCGATCATCTCAAATCGCTGGCACGGGTCTCCCGGCGGCTGCGTGATCGCGGTTTTGTTGCCAAATTGCGCGGGGCCGGTTCGCCTGACGCGCTTTATGCGCTCTGGACCGGGGACGAAGGCCGTGATGCCGCCTGACCCGCGGCCCCTTGCCGAGGGTGCCCAGGCGCATTTTCGGGCGCTCGAATCGCTTTATGACGCCGCGCCCATCAACCGGCTGTTCGATTCGCACCTGACGATCCCGGAAACCGGCATCGCGCGAATCGAATTCATGCTTGATTCGCGCTATTATCACGCCGGCGGCGCGGCGCATGGCACCAGCTATTTCAAAATGCTCGACGATGCCGCCTTTTACGCGGCAAATAGTTTGGTCACCGATCGTTTCCTGCTGACAACGGCCTTCAACCTGCTGTTCACCCGTCCGCTGACCAAGGGCATGGTTACGGCCGAAGGGCGCTGGATCAGCGGCCAGCGCAGGGTGCTGATTGCCGACGCCCGGCTGATCGATTCTGCCGGTGAGGAGGTCGCGCGGGGCACGGGCACCTTTATGCGCTCGCGCATTCCGCTCGCCAGCTTGCCCGGCTACCGGCCCGCATGAGCGATCGGTTGCCGAGCGCCACCGTGGTTGGGGCGCTGTTACGGCGGGTAAACGATGCAGGCGGGCTGGCAATGGTGCTCGCCAAGGGCGATCAGCAGGCCGGTGCTATCCTGGTGGTCACCTGCAACAAAGGCAGACAATTCAATATTTTAGAACGGGCAATGGGTCCAACCGGCACGGTGCGCCTGATGCCCGTTGGGGTTGCCGGGGCGGACGGATCGACCGATGATTCCCAGGCGATTGGCGAGTATTGGCAGCGGCGCCGCGCCCGCGACCCTGATCTATGGGTGATCGAACTGGATATCCCGGATGCAGAACGGTTCGCCGCTGAAACGATCGGGCTGGGTTGACTATTTTGCGCTGCACAATGAAAGGGCGGCACTTCGAAATCAGCGTTGTGCTGTGCAGATGTGCGATATCTGTCGGTGACGCAGTCGGGGGGTAAGCCCGGGATGGTGCCATAGTTGGCGATCATCGCCGCGCGCCAACCGCATAATCCGCAGTTTCAATGAAGTTTTCTATTCGTGCCGCGATCGTCATTGCGGTTTTCTGTGCCGCCAGCCTGGCTGGATCGGGCAGCCCGGGTTTCGCAATTGAACCCGGCAAATCGGTTACGCTGACCTCATTGTCGGCGAACGATCAATCTACCCCCCTCAACGTACCGCTTTTGACTCTGGTTCCATCGCCCGCCGCGCAGGACACTGCGCCGGCCGACAATGGCCAACAGACGTCGCCTGACAGTGACGCTGTTACTGAAACGCCATCCTATGCGTCGCTCGCTGCGGCGATCGAGGCGCAGTCGCTCCCGGCCAAGGTCGATGAGGATCTCGCCTGCCTGGCAGGGACGATCTACTTCGAAGCCAAGGGCGAACCGCTGGCCGGGCAGCTTGCGGTCGCTCAAGTGGTGATGAACCGTAGCGTCTCGGGCCGTTTCCCCAGTTCGATCTGCTCGGTGGTCAAGCAGCCAGGCCAGTTCTCGTTCATGCGCGGTGGTCGGATGCCCGACATTGCGCGCGACAATGCCCATTATCGTCGCGCGCTTGCTGTCGCCAAGGTCGCGCTCGACAAGGCCTGGGCCAGCCCGGCTGGCAATGCGCTTTACTTCCATGCCCGCCGCGTATCGCCAGGCTGGCGGTTGACTCGGGTCGCTGCCATCGGCGGTCATATCTTTTATCGCTAAGCTGCACGCAGCAGGGGCAAATGCCCTTTTGCTTGTTCGTGTAATGTTCTAGGGGCGGGGGATGGTTGATCAACTATCCCCCGCTTCTCCGCATGAATCGCTGGCAGTCGCGCTCTGCGCAGCAGATGTCGCGCGCGGTGTCACTCGCTTGCTGCTCAGACATGATTTGGTGGCGATCAGCGAAGTCGCGCTTGATGGCGGACGCCGCGCCGATCTGATGGCGATTGATGCACGCGGCGGGATCGTCATTGTCGAAATCAAGACATCACGGGCTGATTTGCTGGGCGACGGCAAATGGGGTGATTATCTGGCGCATTGTGATCGGTATTTTTGGGCCGTGCCCACCGGTTTTGATGTCACCCCGCTTGCTGGCCCGGCCTTTCTGCCCGAACGCACCGGGGTTATCGTTGCCGATCGTTATGATGCAGCGATCGTGCGAGAGGCGTTTACGACGCCGTTGACGGCCTCAGCCCGCAAGCGCGAAACGCTTGCCTTTGCGCGCCGCGCAGGTCGGCGGCTGATTGCGACGATTGATCCTGACGCTGAGAGCCTCAACTGACCAATGGGGTCGGTCTTAGAGTCTGGTGACTTTGGATTGGACCAACCCAAATCTCGTTCACCCTGAGCGAAGTCGAAGGGCAGGCGAAGCGCGTGGGCTTCGACTTCGCTCAGCCCGAACGGGTATGAGGTTGAAGCGACCTAACGTCAGCACGCTCTAGTCCGATCGACGGAGCTGGAACACGGCATGTTCGGCAAGAAAATTTGCTGCTGCCGACGTGGTTGCTTTTCCATCCGATAAAAACCACGCGCCTTCCACGGTCACGCCGCGTTCTTTCACAAAGGCGCGAAAATCGTCGATCGTGACATGGTGGATGTTGGGTGTGTCGTACCAGCGCTCGGGCAGCAGCCGCGTCACGGGCATCCGTCCACCCCAGAGCAAGGACGCCCGCACCCGCCAATGCGCGAAATTCGGAAAGGACACGAACGCCTGGCGCCCGATTCGCAGGAGATGATCGAGCACAACATCCGGCGCACGCGCGGTCTGCAGCGTCTGACTGAGGATGGCATAGTCGAAACTGGCATCCGGATAATCGGCAAGGTCGCGGTCCGCATCGCCCTGCACCACCGATAATCCCCGCGCGACGGCGGCGGCGACATTGCTGGCGTCGATCTCAAGCCCGCGCGCATCGACACCCTGGGTATCACGCAGCGCCGCCATCAGGTCGCCATCACCGCAGCCGATATCGAGCACGCGCGCACCGGGGGCGACATGCGCAGCGATAATTGCGAGATCGGGGCGTAGCGTCATGCCACTGACCGCAAAAAGCCATCGACCACCCGGTTGAGTTCAGGCGATTCGAGCAGAAAGGCGTCGTGTCCATAGGGGCTCGACAGCTCGACAAAGCTTGCCGCCGCACCGCTGGCGTTGAGCGCATGGACGATGCTGCGCGATTCGGCCGTGGGGTAAAGCCAGTCGGTATCGAAGCTGACAACGCAGAACCGCGCCGACGCGACCCGAAACGCATTGGCCAGCATGCCGCCATGCTCCTCGGCCAGATCGAAATAATCCATCGCGCGGGTGATATAGAGATAGCTATTGGCATCGAAGCGATCGACGAAGCTGATCCCCTGGTGCCGCAAATAGCTCTCGACCTGGAAATCGGCGTCAAAGCCGAAGCTCTTGGCCTCTCTGGCCTGCAGGCGTCGCCCGAATTTCTCGGTGAGCCCTGCTTCGGAAAGATAGGTGATGTGCGCTGCCATCCGCGCGACCGCCAGGCCAGCTATGGGCGGTTCGCCGCTGGCATAATAATCGCCCCCCTGCCAGCGCGGATCGGCCATCACCGCCTGCCGACCAACCTCGTGAAAGGCGATATTCTGCGCGGTGTGGCGCGCGGTCGAGGCAATCACCACTGCCGCGCGGACGCGATCAGGGAAGGTCGCGGGCCAGCTGAGCGCTTGCATGCCCCCCATCGATCCGCCCACGACGGCGCGCAAGCACCTGACACCCAGATGATCGAGCAGCATCGCCTGCGCTCGCACCATGTCGCGAATGGTGATAACAGGAAAACTCATCGCCCAGGGCGCGCCGGTTGCCGGGTTGATGCTGGCGGGTCCGGACGAACCCAGGCAACTCCCCAGCACATTGGCACAAATCACGAAATACCGGTCGGTATCGATTGGCTTGCCGGGCCCGACCATTTGCAACCACCAGCCCGGCTTGCCGGTGCGCGGATGCACAGAGGCGACATGTTGATCCATCGTCAACGCATGACAGATCAGGATCGCATTGCTGCCATCTGCATCGAGCGCACCATAGGTTTCATAAGCGATATCCACCGGCGACAGCGCAATGCCACCGTCGAGCGGCAAGGGCCCAGGCAGGGTAATGGAGCGGCTGAGCCCGAAACGTTGGTCGTCCGACATGGTCCGGGCGCTAGGGCCGGGGCGTTCTCCTTGTCAATCCAAGCACCAAGCGGCTATGCGCGGCGCATGTCCGCTCCCGCCCCCAAAGAATGGGTCATGGCCATCGCGCCATATGTCCCCGGCCGCTCCACCGCTGATGACGGCGCCAAGCTCGTCAAGCTTTCCGCGAACGAAAATCCGCTGGGGACAAGCCCGCATGCGCGCGCCGCCTTTGACGCGGCGGACCGCTCGCTTGATCGCTATCCCGATCCGGGCGCGACGATCCTGCGTGACGCCGTGGCCGCGACCTATGGCCTTGATGCCGAGCGCGTCATTTACGGTACCGGATCGGACGATGTCCTGCATCTCGCGGCGGGCGCCTTTGCCGGGCCGGGCGATGAGGTGATCTTCGTCCATTATGGCTTTGCGGTGTATGAAATTGCCGCGCGCCGCGTCGGCGCCACCCCCGTGATCGCGCCCGATAAGGATTACGCGACCGATATCGACGCGATCCTCGCTTGCGTCACCGATCGCACCCGGATCGTCTTCCTCGCCAATCCCAACAACCCAACCGGCACCTTCACCCCGCGCGCGGAAATCGCCCGGCTGCACGCGGCCCTCCCCAAAAACGTGCTGCTGGTGATCGATCAGGCCTATGCCGAATATATCGACGCTGAAGAGGATGACGCTGGCCTCGCGCTGGCGATGACCGAGAGCAATGTGCTGATCACGCGCACCTTTTCGAAAATCTATGGCCTTGCCGCTGAGCGGATTGGCTGGGGCTATGGCGCCGCGCCGTTGATCGAGGCGATGCACCGCATCCGCTTGCCCTTTAACGTGACGACGGCGGGACAGCTCGCGGCGGTCGCGGCGCTTGGCGATACCGATTTCGTTGCCTCGGCGCGGGCGCATAATGCCAAGTGGCGCGCCTGGCTGGCGGATGAAGTCGCTTCCATGGGCAATTACGGCCTGCGTGCGGTTCCGTCGAAAGCCAATTTCCTGCTGGTGTTGTTCGAAGGCGCAGTCACCGCCGAGGCTGCCTATAAAGGGCTGATGGAGCGCGGCTATATCGTCCGCTGGCTGCCGGGCCAGGGCCTGCCGCACGGGTTGCGCATGACGATCGGCACCGAGGCGGAGACGCGCGGGCTCGCCGCTGCACTGCGCGATATCATTGAGCCTGCGGGCTGATGCTCCCCTTTGCGCGCGTCACGATCATCGGGCTCGGGCTGATCGGCTCGTCGATCGCCCATGCCGTCCGCGCGAACATGCCAACGGTGCGGCTGACCGGGCATGATGCCGATCCCGATGTGCGGCGCGTGGCCGATCGGCTGCAGCTGTGCGACGATATTGCTGATACAGCGGGCGCTGCGGTGATTGATGCCGATCTCGTCATCCTGTGCGTCCCCATCGGGGCGATGGCCGCCGTGGCAGAGGCGATCCGCGCCGATTTGCCCGCTGATGCGATCGTCAGCGATGTCGGCAGCTGCAAGGAAGAGGTCGCGCGGGTGCTGGTCGAGGGGCTGCCGGGCTCGATCATCGTCCCCGCGCATCCGGTGGCGGGTACCGAGCGATCGGGCCCGGAAGCCGGGTTCGCGACGCTGTTCCAGGGCCGCTGGTGTATCGTTACGCCAATCGAGGGCATGGCTGAGGCGGCGACCGAGCGGGTCAGCGAATTCTGGCGACGCATGGGCGCGAACATCGAGCTGATGGCGCCCGATCATCACGACCGCGTGCTCGCGGTCACCAGCCATTTGCCGCATCTTATTGCCTATACCATCGTCGGCACTGCTTCAGACCTCGAAGAAGTGACTCAGTCCGAAGTGATCAAATATTCGGCCGGCGGCTTTCGCGATTTCACCCGCATCGCTGCCTCCGATCCGACCATGTGGCGCGACGTCTTCCTGTCGAACCGCGAAGCCGTGCTCGATATGCTCCAACGTTTCTCGGAAGATCTCTCCCAGCTTCAGCGTGCGATCCGCTGGGGCAAGGGCGATGAGCTATTCGATCTGTTCACCCGCACCCGCGCGGTGCGGCGGAGCATCATTGAACAGGGGCAGGACGATGCCGCGCCTGATTTCGGGCGGGCGCACGAATAGGGTGGGGGTCTGAATGGTGGAAGGCCGACAGCCATCGATGGTCGGGCGACCATAGCCGCTGTTGCGAGCCAATTTGAGTCCTACCATCAAGCACGGTTCCCGCAGGGCGCACTGCCCTTGACTAACCGTGAGCGTTTTCTACCCTTGGTCGCTCCCTTTTGGCAGATGGACCCTTCAAAAATGACGCGAGCGGCATTGGCGTTTTGTCTCTTTGGTTCCGTTCTCCTCGCTGGGTGCGATAAATTGAGCTCGTCGTTGGAGACCGCGCCGATCAAAGCAACCACCGTTGAGGGTAAGGTTCGCAGCCGGCGGGCGGGCGGCGAGGAGATTCGCGTTTGGCGCGATCCAGAAACCGGATGCCAGTATTTGTTATGGGAGCGTCGGCAGAGGGGCAGCATGACGCCACGACTGACGCCCGACGGACGGCCCATGTGCAAGCCGTAGTCGGCGTTGGACAGGTAAAGGTGACAGCCGACCCTATCCTTTAATCCAGTACGTTGATCGCCGCGTGCACCCTTGCCTCGATCTCCTCGCGCGGCAGTTTTGCCGGAATCCGCTCACCGAAGCGGAAGGTGACGACGCCGGGGCGCTTGGGGCCTTGCCTTGGCCAGACATCGCCCGAATTGATCGCAATTGGCACCACGGGCAGCCCCAGCACCCGGTAAAGCCCGGCAAAGCCTGATCGCAGCGGTGGTTTCTCGCCGGCCGCTACCCGCGTCCCTTCGGGAAAGATGATCACTGACCGGCCCTGGGCGAGCGCTGCCTTGGCCTCGCGCATCATCTGCCGGAGCGCGGCGGCATTGGCGTCGCGATCGACGACGATCGCGCCATAATGCTGCACCGCCCAGCCCCAGACCGGGATTGCCGCGAGCTCGCGCTTGATCACAAATACCGGGTTGCCCAGCGTCCGGCACAGCTCCAGCGTTTCGAACATCGCGTGGTGCTTGGCAGCGTAAAAAGTGGGTTCGGGTGACACGCCGCCTTCATATCGGGTGGTGATCCCCAGCGTGACTCGCGCGGCAAAGCGATGAAAACGCGACCAGAGATGAACATTGGCCATGAACGCGCGGTGGCCAAGCAGCGCGGTAATCGGCGTCGCCGCAACAATCGGCACCGATCCCAGATAGAAAAGCAGCGTGAATGCCCAGGTTCGTAATTGATTGATCACGTGCCGATCCCCAGGCCCAGGGCAACTCGGCGGACCAGATATTTGTGATATTCCGCCAGCAGCAGCAAAAAGCGTGGCGCGCCGGGGACGCCATCGCCCACAACCTCGACTTTGGTGCCGAGCGCGGAGGTGAGTTCGAGGCGGGCGCGGCGAAGATGCCAGTCCGCCGTGACCAACCGAACCGACCGATACCCGTGGCGGCGCACCCAATCGCGCGTTTCTTCGGCATTGGATCGGGTATCGACTGCCTCACGCCCCAGATCGATGCAGCAGGCAAACAGCTTGGGCGATGTGCGATAGGCGATGGCGAGATCAATCGGGCGCACCCCCTGATCGACGCCGGTTACCAGCATTCGCTTGGCCGCGCCGGCTTTCAGCAGCGCAATCCCGCGATCAATCCGTCCCGGGCCGCCGGTCGGCACCACAATCGCATCGGTGTGACGATTGTCGAGCGGGCCGGGCAGGGTCAGCATGAACCAGGCAAAGCCAAGCAACCAGGCAATCGCCCCCAACCCCAATATCTGCCGGATCACAGGAATCGCCTAAGCGCGCCGAGCACCGCGAACCGTGCAGCCACCGTTGCCAGCAGCGCAAACAGGATCGGCAGGCCGACCAGCAGCACCCAATCGCGTTCGGAAAGGGCAATGCCGCTGAGCAAATCCGATCCAAGCCCCGACAATTGGCTGCCAATGATGCTGATCGTTAGCATCGCCAGCGCCGTCCCCGCCACCCCGCCATAGAGCGTATCAAGCGCAATGCGCCGCTGAAACAACCGCGCGACCTGCATATCGGTGGAGCCGAGCATGTGCAGCACCTCGATCGTTTCGCGGTGCGTGTCGAGCCCGGCGCGCCCGACCAGAATGACGACAGCGGCGGTGGCGCCTGCCATCAGCAGCACTAGCCCCAGGGCCAGCCAAACCATCAGCCGCATGAAATTGCTGACTGGCGACATCCAGCTTTCATGCCGATCAATCCGGGCGGAGGGGGCAATGGCGTGGATAGCCCCCGTCAGCCGGTCGATCGCCGCAGCGCTGCCTGCGCCTAGCTGAACATCGATCATTGCCGGTACCGGCAAATCAGGATCGGTGCCGTCTTCGCCCAGCCATGGCCGCAGCAATGCGGCGAGTTGCGCGCGATCAACCGGATCGGCGCGGGTAACGCCGCGAACCTGGCGGATTGCTGCAAGCGCAGCGCTCGCCTGGCGTTCACGCACTGCTTCATTGGCGTCGACGATCTGCACCGTCAGTCGCCCGGCCAATTGTCGGTCGAGCACGGATGCCGCTGCCAGCGTGCCCAGCCCGAACGCCGCCGCCAGCACGGTCAGAAACAACATGATCGCCATGATCCACATCATCGATCGGGTCCGCCTGCTTTCGTCGAGCAGGCGGCGATCGGCGGCGGGGGTGATGATGCGGATCTTCATGGCTGGCCGCCGGGCGGATGCCGCAGTGAACCAGTCGGATCAAGCAATCGCCCGCGATCGAGCCGCATCATATGCGCATTGGGGATGCGACCAAGCAGATGGAAATCATGCGTTGCCACCACCACGGTGGTGCCCAGCCGATTGAGGCTGTCGAACAAATGCAGCAGCCGTTCGGCCATATCGGGATCGACATTGCCCGTTGGCTCGTCGGCGACCAGAATCTCGGGTCGGCCAATCACCGCGCGGGCTATCGCCACCCGCTGCTGTTCGCCACCCGATAATGTCGGCGGTTTGGCCTCGACCCGGTCGGACAGGCCAACCCAGGCCAGCATTTCGCGCACCGGCGCCTCGACATCGGCCTCTGGCACGCCCGAAACCCGCAACGGGAGGGCGATATTGTCATAGGCTGAAAGATGCGGCAGCAGCCGGAAATCCTGAAAAACCACGCCAATGCGGCGGCGAAAGCCGGGCAGGCGGCTGCGCGGCAGCGTGCCGGCGTCTTCGCCGAACAGCTTGATTGACCCGCGGCTGGGGCGCTGCGACAGATAGAGCAGCTTCAACAACGATGTTTTCCCAGCGCCTGAGGCGCCGGTGAGGAAATAAAAGGCGCCGCTCGATAGCGTGAAGCTGACATCGGTGAGCGTTTCCTGCCCCGATCCATAACGCAGCCCGACATTGTCGAAATGAACGATATTCGCCATGGCGGCGCGGTTTCCGCTTTCGATGATTGACCCGATCTGCCGCAGCCATCGCACGCCCCGGCGGGCGGCTCAAGCGCGGTGGACGGGCAACTCGGCGCAAAGCGAGCCGCGCGGCATGTTTCTGCAAAGCTTCTGCTTGCCAGTTTGGCCAGCAACGTGCTTAGAATTCCGACTGGAAAAAAGTTGGTGGCCTTGGGTGGCCCTGAAACAACGAAACGTATCGACATGATCTTGGAATGTACCGAATGCCGGACGCGGTATCTGGTCCCCGATGCGGCCATTGGGGCGGATGGTCGTACGGTGCGCTGCGCCAGTTGCAAACATAGCTGGTTTCAGGCGCCAGCCCCGCTCGATCTTGTCACCCGCGCCGAATCTGCGGCTGATTTGCCCCCGTCCGCCCCGGTGCGGGCGCGGCCAGCCGATGGCGCGCCCTCCGTTGCAGCAGCGACTGGCGCGCCGACGAGTGCTGATTTCGATGCTTTCGCGCACCGCCCGCCCTTTCGCCCGCGGCGCAATCCGGCGCGACGCCAGACGGTGGCGGCGGTCGCCGCGGGCGTTGCGATGCTGGTTGGGGTGGGAGCGATCCTCTATTCGGGTGCGCCGGGCTTTGCGACGCAAATGGGCCTGACCCAGCCGACCAAGGATGGTCCCCTGGTCATCGAACAATTTCCGATTGACCGGCGCGATCTGCCAACGGGTACTGAGTTATTCGCGGTGAGCGGCCGGATCATCAACAAATCAAACACCCGCCAGGCCGTTCCCGATATTCGCGCCGAGCTGCGCGATGGCGAATCGAGCAATTCGCGGGTGGTGTTCAGCTGGACGATCACCCCCGAACGCCGGATGCTGGCACCTGGTGGATCGATCGAATTTAACAGTGCGCAAACCGACGTGCCCGCGAATTCCAAGCGGCTCGATTTCACTTTTGAACGCGGACCCGTCGGCTGATCGTATAAAAACGGATCGCGTGGAGCAGGGCGGCGGCAACCATCCCGATGCCCGAGGCGAGCACCAACCCAGTGGGCCCCCAACCGCCTTGCACCAGCACCAGGCCAAGCCCGCCGGTCACCAGGAAATAGGCGATGATGCTGTTGATGCCCGCAATGACCTGGTCGCCAAGCGATCGCAGCGCATAGACCAGCACCACCTGAACACCGTCAAATATGATAAACGGCGCCCAGATCACCAGCATCGCCAGCGCGACGTGATGGACGGCAGCGGTCGCCGGGAACAGCGCGACGATCGGTCCGGCGGCCAGCACCAGCAGCAGCGCGATCAGCCCGATCGCGACTGACGCTATCGTCACCGCGATCAGCGTGCGCGGAATCGCGGCGGCTGGCTGCCCTTCGCCAACCGCATTGCCGACCCGGACGCCAGCAGCAGACCCCAGCCCCAGCGCGATCGAGAAGATGACATTGTGGATCGAAAAGACGATTTGAAAGCCATGGGCAACGCTGTCGCCAAGCTGCGTCGATAGCGCGATCAACACCGCGAACCCGACCAGTTCGAGTCCCGACGCAATCGCCGGTACGGTGCCAAAGCGCAGCAGCCGCCACGCCCCGGCCCCAACGCCCGCCCAGGCCAGCACGGAGAAATCGCGAACACCGCGTGCCGCCGCGCGCGGCAAGGTCCACACCGCCAGCAGCATCCCGGCGGCCCCAATGCCATAGGCGATCGCCGTGGCGAGGACCGCACCGAGTGCGCCGAGCACCGGCAGGCCGAAATGCCCGCCGGATAAGGCCCAGGCCAACACGGCGTTGAAGGGAAGGATCGCCAGGTTGACGACCATCACTCGGCCGGGCCGGCTAATCCCTTCCAGAAAATAGCTGACCGCAATGATGATCATCAGCAGCGGATAGGATAGCCCCAGCACCCGAATAATCCCCGCCGTTTCGGGCACCAGCCGGGCGGCGACCCCCAACCCCAGCAGCAGGGGGGCGGCGAAGCAATAGAGCATCAGGCCAAGCGCACCGCCCAGTCCCAATGCCAGGATCAGCCCTTCGCGCAGCACCCGCCCGCTGGCGGCCAGCTCGCCCGCACCATCGGCGCGCGCGGCGAAAACGAGGATCCCCGATGAAAAACCCAGCCCGGCGACAATGGTGATGAAGCTCAGGCTCCGGCTCGCACTCAGGATCGCCACTTGATCGGTACTGACCAGACCGACCACCGCGACATCGGTGACATGCAGCAATGTCCAGTTGAGGCTGGTCATCACCACGGGCCAGGCCAACGCCAGCAAGCGGCGCGTTTCCAATGGCAAGCGATCAGCAGGCGTCATGCTGATCGCTCTAAGCGACGCTGACCGCTACCGATAGCCCGCAACAGCCTGTCCGCAGCGCGAGATATGCCGCTTGTCAGCACCCACCCGCTTTGCTAGGGCCCCGCGACTACCTGCTGCCGGGCCCTTTATCCAAGAAATGGGCCGGTGGTGTTTCACGTGCGGCCGTGGCGGAACTGGTAGACGCGCAACGTTGAGGTCGTTGTGGGCGAAAGCCCGTGGAAGTTCGAGTCTTCTCGGCCGCACCACCTTTTTTCGACTAGGCTCGCCGGCAAAAGAGGCATGGCAGCGCTCGATCTGGTTAGAGTCCCATCTCGCTCAGTCCGGGATGATCCGCCGGGCGCGGGCCGAGTGGCCATCGGAACAGCCTGTCACCTTCTGCAATCGCGACATCGTTGACCGATGCTTCGCGCCGAACCATCAGCCCGGTCGCATCAAATGCCCATTGCTCATTGCCATGGCTGCGCCACCACTGGTTGTTGGTGTCATGCCATTCATAGACGAAGCGCACCGCGATCCGGTTATCGGTAAATGCCCAGACTTCCTTGACCAGGCGGTAGTCGAACTCGCTTGTCCATTTGCGCGTCAGGAAATCGATGATTGCGTCGCGGCCAGTGAAAAAATCGGATCGCGTCCGCCAGCGGCTGTCTTCGCTATAGGCGAGCGCGACGCGTGCGGGATCGCGGCTGTTCCACGCATCTTCGGCAAGGCGCGCTTTTTGCGCAGCGGTTTGCGCGGTGAAGGGCGGCAGGGGCGGACGGGACATGGCGTTTCTCCAAAGCAATGGCAGCGTGGTAATCCGTTCGCCTGCGCGATAGAATGGCGACAATTCGTAAGATATTATTGCCGAAAGAGGAATGAATGGACCGGCTGCAGGCCATGAAAATCTTCGTGACAGCGGCCGATATCGGCGGATTCGCCGGCGCTGCGCGTCAGCTCCATATGAGCCCGCCAGCGGTGACGCGCGCGATCGCGATGCTTGAGGATCATGTCGGCGCCCGGCTCTTCGTCCGCACCACGCGGATGATCAAATTAACCGAGGCGGGGCAGCGCTATCTTGCCGATTGTCGGCGCATCCTGGCTGAAATCGCTGATGCTGAAGCGGCGGCGGCGGGGCGCTATGCAACGCCCAGCGGATCATTTGTGGTGACGGCGTCAATGCTGTTCGGGGAGATGTACGTGCTGCCGATTCTGCTCGACTATCTCGATGCCTATCCCACCGTCATTGGCCATGCGCTGTTCGTTGATCGGGTGACCAATATTGTCGAGGAGGGGATCGATGTCGCGGTGCGGATTGGCAATTTGCCCGATTCAAGCCTGAGTGCAATCCGGGTGGGATCAGTTCGGCGCGTGATTTGCGGGACCCCGGCCTATTTCGACAGCCATGGGCGGCCCACCCAGCCGGGCGACCTGGCCAGTCACCGGATCGTCGCGGCCACGGCATCGGCGTCCGCGCTGGAATGGCACTTTGGCGGCTCCGGCCGCCGATCAGTCAAGGTCGAGCCGCGCTTGCGCTGCCAGACCAATGAAGGGGCGATCGCCGCCGTGCAGGCGGGATGGGGTCTGTCACGCTTGCTCAGCAATCAAATCGCCCCCGCGCTGGCGGCGGGCACGCTGCAAACCGTGCTTGCGGAGGACGAGGAACCGCCGCTGCCGATCCATATCGTCCATCATCAGGGGCGCCGCGCGTCAGCGACGGTGCGCAGCTTTGTCGATCTCGCCGTCGATCGGCTCCGCGCCAACCCGCTGATCAACTAAATTCATTATTCCGCCATGGTGAATGGTTCAGGCCCGATTCCGTAATTCTCCTTGCTGAACGGAACGATTAGAACCGCTCCGATATGGTCAGGAGCCAGCCCATGCATGTTGAGACCCCAAGTGACATTTTCTTCAGCCCAGCGGTGAAGGCGATCCAGGCCGAGCGCGGATCGCGCGACGGCTATGCCAAGATGGCGGCGCGCGGTGGCTTCCGCACTGAAATCGACGCCGATCTTGCCGCCTGGCTGGAGTCGCGCGACAGTGCCTATCTCGGCACCGCCAGTGCCGATGGCCAGCCCTATATCCAGCATCGCGGTGGACCGCCGGGTTTCTTGACCGTGCTTGATCGCCACCGTTTTGCCTTTGCCGATTATAAGGGCAATCAGCAGTTCATCTCGACGGGCAACCTGGCCGAGAATGACCGTGCGACGATGTTCTTGATGGATTATGCCAATCAGCGCCGGATCAAGATCTGGGGCAGCGCGACGACCACCCGCGATCCCGCGATCATCGCGCAGCTGATGCCCGAAGGCTATAAGGCGCGGCCTGAACAGGCCATCATCTTTACGGTCGAGGTGTGGGATGTGAATTGCCCACAGCATATCCCGCGCAAGCTGGCGGTTGCCGATGTCGCGACCTTGGTGAGCGATTTGCAGGCGCGGATTGCCGACCTCGAGGCCGCACTCGCCACAAAGAATAGCTAGAATTCGTGACCCGTGCGGTCGCGTTTCGTGGCCAAATAGCGTTCATTATGCGGATTGGCGGGCAGTTTGTGCGGGACGCGTTCGATGACAGTAATGCCGGCCGCTTCGAGTTGGGCGACCTTTTGCGGATTATTCGTCAGCAAGCGCACTGATCGCTGGCCGAGCAGCGCCAGCATGCGCGCCGCCACCGCGAAATCGCGGGAATCCACAGCAAAGCCCAACCGCGTATTGGCGTCTACCGTATCAAACCCCTGATCCTGCAGCGCATAAGCGCGCAGCTTGTTGATCAAGCCAATCCCCCGGCCTTCCTGGCGCAAATACAGTAATATCCCCCAGCCGCTGGCGGCGATCGCAGCAATCGCCGCGTCGAGTTGCGGCCCGCAATCACATTTCAGGCTGCCCAGCACATCGCCGGTCAGGCATTCGCTATGCAGCCGAACAAGCGGCAGCTCGCCATTGGGGGCACCGATCAGCAATGCGATATGTTCGCCGGGCATTTCCGGCGTGCGAAAGGCGACAATCTCTGCCGACTCGGCGCCAGCGACGGGCAAGTGCGCGCGCGCGGCAATCGTCAGCCGGACGGCATCTTCATGGTCGTCGATATCCGCTGGCGAGATTTCCAGATCGGCACTGCCGCCGGTCATAGCAAAGAACGCGGGCAGCACGCCGGCCAAGGTCGCCAACCGCAGTGCCGCCGCCGCCGCGGGCGGATTGTCGATTGATAGGGCGCGATAGGGGCCCTTAAGCGGGGTCAGCAGATCAAATTGCGGATCGGCGAGCGCGGTGGCGGCATCAAAATCCAGCCAGGGAACGCGTTCGACCATTACCGGGCATTCCGGTGCTGCTGCCGGTGCCTGGTTGGCGAGTTTGAGCGTCGCGGCCCGCCCTGATGAGATCAGTACCGGCGCATTGCCCTCGGGATCAAATGCGGCCAGTCGCACCGCATCGCCGGTCTCGATCGCCAGCAGGGCGAGAATACCGCTGTCGGACCGGATTGCAATCGGCCAGCCGCGACGCAGCGAATCGATCGCCTGCGCCACGGTCCGTGCGCTCACAGCGCGAATTCCGTCATGATCGGGATATGGTCCGATGGTTTTAGCCAGCTGCGCGCTTCTTCGAAAACATGGTGCCCCGTGGCGGCGCTCGCCACATCCTTGCTCGCCCACATATGATCAAGCCGCCGGCCGCGATCAGATGCCGCCCAATCCTTCGCGCGGTAACTCCACCAGGTATAGAGCCGCGCCGGTGGCGGCACGAATTGTCGCCCCAGATCAATCCAGTCGCCTGCCGCCTGGAGGTCCGCCAGTGCCGTGACCTCGATTGGCGTGTGGCTGACGACATCGAGCAATTGCTTGTGGCTCCACACATCGGACTCGAGCGGCGCAATATTGAAATCGCCGACCAGCAATGTCGGCCCCGTGCACGATTCCGACCAGCGCGTCATTCGCTCCAGAAAATCCAGCTTCTGGCCGAATTTCGGGTTGAGATCGCGGTCAGGCACGTCACCACCGGCAGGCACATAAACATTTTCCAGTCGCAGCCCGTTGGCCAGCCGCACACCCACGTGACGAGCTTCACGATTCGCCTGCCAGTCAAACCGTTCATCCGCCGCCAAAGGGTGTTTGCTGATGATCGCCACGCCGTGGTGCATGCGCTGACCATGCAGCGCGATATAGCGATAGCCGAGCGCGTGAAACACGCTTTCGGGAAAGTCACCATCCATCACCTTGGTTTCCTGCAGGCACAGGATGTCAGGCATCGCCTCACGCAGGAATCGGGTGACGATATCGATTCGGAATCGCACCGAATTGATGTTCCAGGAAGCTATCTTGATCGTGTCGGCCATGCGGCGATGTAGCCTCGCATTATTGGCTTCGCTAGCCCGCTCTGGTGTTGGCCTTGAAGTGTTTCCGCCGGACAAGGAAAGGCCCTCGCTCCGGGGGCATGGAACGAGGGCCGACCTAGCGTTCGTCACGCAGGCAGAATGAGATGGGGAGCCGGGTAACAGGGGGGAAATCCCGGCTTGATCTCATTCGCGAATCCCCTCTAGCGTGGCAAAGCTGTCGCCAATATGAATGAAAACCGGCCTGCCAAAAAATTCAGTTGCGACCGCCTATTGCGGTCGGATCGCGCCAGCGAAAGGCGTTGTCGGCGACCGCGCCGTTGAACACTTGGCGCGACAGCCGGATCGTGGTTCGGTTATTCTGTGCATCCAATGCTATCCAGCCTTGCAACATCAGCCCGCCTGGCGAGGCGGCGTTGCGCAGAAAAAACAGGGTGATCTGGCCATATTCGGGATGGCGCGGATCGCGCGCCTCGACTGAAATCGTGCCCGGATCGCCGCTACGCACCACCTTGGCAAAGCGCGTTGCGTCCTTGCTCGGATCAAGCAACACGCCCAGCGGCGAATTGCCGATCGGCCAACGCTGCTTCTGTCGGACGGAATAATCCAGAAACCACAGGGCCTTGCCGTCGCCAACGATCAGGATTGGCACACCCTTTTCATATTGGAAGCGGATCTTGCCGGGCTTTTTCAAGGTCAGCACGCCACCCAGGGTTTTGCCGTTGCGATCGGTCTGGGCGAAATCCGCGGTCATGCTGTCGACGGCGCGCAAATGATCCTGCACCTGCGCCAGTTCCCCGGTTGCAGGCGCGGCAATGGCAGCCGGGACCGCCAGCAGCAAGGGCAGCGCAAAAAGGGGCTTTAGGGTCACGTCATCAATCTCCGGCAATCAGCGTGGCGGCAATCTGTGGCTGCCATCGGCCATCAGCGTTGAACTGGTCGTGAACCATCTGGGTTCCGCTCTGGTGCGTCGGCATTGGCCAGCGTCCTATAGTGGACGCCCTTCCTGATCCATCAGCACTTCGCGCCGCCCGACATGATCGGGCCTGGAAACCAGCCCGTCCTTTTCCATCCGCTCGATCAGCCGTGCCGCACTGTTATAGCCGATTCGCAGCTGGCGCTGCAGCCAGGAGGTCGATGCCTTCTGGCTTTCAGCGACCAGCTGGCGGGCGTTGCGATACTGCTGATCCTCGGCCGAATCCTCGCCATCCGGCGCCCCATCAAGCGCGAAACCGTCTTCGGGCTCTTCGGTCACCGATTGGATATAATCGGGCTGGCCCTGGCCGCGCCAGTGATTGGCGACCGCCTGCACTTCGTCATCGGTCACGAACGGGCCGTGGACGCGCGCAATTTGTTTGCCGCCGGGCATATACAACATGTCGCCGCGCCCCAGCAGCTGCTCGGCGCCCTGTTCGCCCAGGATGGTCCGCGAATCGATCTTCGAGGTGACGTGGAAGCTGATTCGCGTCGGCAAATTGGCCTTGATCACGCCGGTGATGACATCGACCGAGGGGCGCTGCGTCGCCATGATCAGGTGAATGCCCGCCGCGCGTGCCTTTTGCGCAAGGCGCTGGATCAGGAACTCGACTTCCTTGCCCGCCGTCATCATCAGATCGGCGAGTTCGTCGACGATGATCACGATCTGCGGCAGCGGTTGGAAATCGAGCTGCTCTTCTTCATAGATCGGCTGGCCGGTCGCTGGGTCATAACCGGTCTGGACCTTGCGACCGAGCGGTTGCCCCTTGGCCTTGGCGGCGCGGACCTTGTCGTTGAATGAGGCAAGGCTGCGGACATTGACTGAGGCGAGCATCCGGTAGCGATCCTCCATCTGCTCAACCGCCCATTTCAGCGCGCGCACCGCCTTGCCCGGTTCGGTGACGACGGGGGCGAGCAGGTGCGGAATATCGGCATACATCGATAGTTCGAGCATCTTGGGATCGATCATGATCATCCGGCACTGATCGGGGGTCAGCCGATACAGCAGCGACAGGATCATGCAGTTAAGCCCAACCGACTTGCCCGATCCGGTCGTCCCCGCCACCAGCAAATGGGGCATCGGCGCGAGATCGGCGATCACTGGATCGCCGGCGATATTCTTGCCCAAGATGATCGGCAGCTGCGCTGATTGATCCTCAAAACTCTGGCTGCCGACCAGCTCATGGAGATTGACCGTTTCGCGCTTGGCATTGGGCAGTTCGATGCCGATCACGCTGCGCCCGGGGATCGTCGCGACGCGCGCCGAAATGGCGGACATGTTGCGGGCGATATCGTCGGCAAGCTGGATCACGCGGCTGGCCTTGATGCCGCTCGCCGGTTCAAGCTCATACATGGTGACGACCGGGCCGGGGCGCACCTCGACGATGTTACCCTTCACATGAAAATCATCGAGCACCGATTCGAGTAGCCGGGCATTGCGCTCCAGCGCGGCCTTGTCGATCACGGTGTTGCCGGTCTTGGGCGCAGGCTTGAGCAGATCGAGCGGTGGCAGCCGGTAATTGTCGCGCAGATCAAGCGAGGCCTGTTTGGCGCGCGGCTTGGCGGTTGATGGCGCAACGGCGCGGTCGGCGATCACCGGGCCGGGCCGGGTTTCCGGTGCCGCCACCGCGCGCGGCATCGGCTTGCGGACGGGCGTGACAGGTTCATTGACGCGCAAATCGGTAACGGGGGCATCGTCGCGTGGCGCGGGCAGACGGAACTGCCATTGGCGATCGCGCAGATCGACATCATAGCCGAGCGCATAAACAACGATCCCGCCAAGCCCCGCCAGCACGCCAACGCCGCGCCCGGTCCACAAGACGGCGGTCGGATCGCCAATCTGCGCGATTCCCCAGCGCAACAGATTGGCAAGCCCCAGCCCGATCGCGCCGCCATAGCCAGCCGGCAACGCATTCACGGCGCTGGCCGACACAAAGGACAGTGCGGTTGCCATCAATGAAGCGCCAGCCGCGCCCTTCAGCAGCGTCCAGCCCCAGCGCCCGAGCGGAATATCGCGCCACAGTCGCGCTGCGAATACCAGCCCAAAGGGTAGCATCAGCAGCACGGGCCAGCCGAGCAAAGCCAACAGCGCATCGGCCAGCATCGCGCCAGCCGCGCCCAGCAGATTACGCGCCGGTCCCGCTGCCGCGGTGCTCAGCGACGGATCGCCCGGATGATAGCTGATCAGGCTGGCGGCGATCATCACCACCATCACCAGAATCAGTATCGCGCCAATCAACGTCCCGCTGCGCCGGGCACCATGTCGCACGGTTTCGCGCCAAAGGGGCGACTGCGCCTGGCTCGCCATCTGCGTTTTCCTCAACCAATGTACGCTTGATGTTCCACAATCGCGCGCCGCGAGTCCGGCGTCAAGCGTATCCCACTGATACCGCTATAGGGCGGGGTGGCGCGGCGGGGAATTGGCAGCATGGATTGTCGCCGCTAGGAGGGGGGCCATGGATCAAGCAGATGTGATTATTTTGGGCGGGGGCCTGGTCGGCTGTAGCCTTGGGCTGGCGCTGGCGGCGCACGGCATCACCACGATCATTGTCGATCCGGCGGATCCAGCGGTGACGCTGGCCGCCAGTTTTGACGGTCGCGCGTCGGCAATTGCCAGCGCCAGCCACCGGATGCTGGATGCGATTGGCGTGGGCGCATTGCTTGCCGGCAAGGGCTGCCCGATCGAATCGATCCGGGTGAGTGATGGCCTTGCCCCCGGCGCGCTCGATTTCGCCCCGGCCGAAGCGGATGGCGCGCTCGGCACCATGTATGAAAATCGGCTGCTCCGCTTGGCCCTGCACCAGGCGGCAACGGCGCACCCGGCGATTGATCTGCGGATGCGCACGCGCGCCGTCACCGTCGATCGCGAATCGACGGGCGTCAGCATGACGCTTGAGTCGGGTGCCGAGATCGCCGCGCCGCTGATGATCGCCGCTGAGGGGCGCAATTCGCCGACCCGAACCGCAGCGGGCATCAGAATCGCGCACTGGCAATATCACCACAACGCGATCATCACCGCCTTTGATCACGTCCGGCCGCATGACAATTGCGCGTTTGAGATTTTCTATCCCGCCGGTCCTTTTGCGATTCTGCCGCTGCTGCCGGTCGATGGCCGCAACCGCTCGGCGCTGGTGTGGACGGTTAGTGAGCGCGACGCGCCGGGCATGCTCAAGCTTGGTGATCGTGGTTTCCTGGCTGAAGCGGAGAAGCGCATGGGCGGGTTTCTCGGGCCCCTCAGCAATCTGGCCCCGCGGTCCACCTATCCGCTCGGTTTTCACCACGCCGCGCAGATCACCGCCGAACGGCTCGCGCTGGTCGGGGATGCAGCGCATGGCATCCACCCGATCGCCGGGCAGGGGCTCAACCTCGGCTTTCGTGACGTCGCGACGCTGACCGAGGTGCTGGTTGACGGCAAACGGCTCGGGATGGATTTGGGCGATCCGCAATTGCTTGCGCGCTATGAACGCTGGCGCGGGCTCGACACGTTGATGGTGGCGATGGCGACCGACACGCTCAACCGGCTGTTCGGCGTGCCCGGCAAGGCCGCCAGCGCGGTTCGGCGCTTTGGCCTCAGCGCGGTGCAAGCGATCCCGCCCCTGAAAGCACGCTTCATGGCCGAAGCACGCGGCGAAAGCGGGGATTTGCCCAAGCTCCTGCAGGGCGAGATGGTTTAGGAAACGAGTCGCAACTGTCGACGATCGCGAGCGTGAACAAACCCATGATCCGTCAGCGATGGATTAGCCCTCAAGATTGCCATCCGATCAGCCACCGCAACATGGGTCATATAGACGACCCGAGTCAGTGAACGAGCAGGATCACACTGAAATTTAATTATGTACTTATCGTAAAGACAAACAACTAAGGTACCATGGCCTGGATGCGTTTCTCGACTAATCTCGGTAATTCCAATGGCACTGCGGCATCCAGACTGACCATGGCGAGCCAAAATGTCATATATTTGGCGCTTAGTGCCTGCATTGATAGAGCAGTCTCGCCATCTATTGGTCACGAGCGCAAAAGATACGGCCATTATTCAGTTCTCCCCACCACTATTTGATCAACTAACGTGATCAATTGATCAACGAGGTCAGACAATGCTTCTGCAGCATAGCTCGCATTATCGACTGCTGGCTCAGCAGACACCTTTCGTTCATCTGGCCAAAATCCTAATTCAGGACTTCTATGTTCAGTAACTGTCTTGCCAAGCGCAATCAATAGCCGCCTCATATCTTCTTCAGCGCTATTAGCCTGTTCGATCAGGCGTGAGAGTAGGAGATACAACTCCGGTGGAACGGCCTTCGTAGTGAGCTGAGCGAGAATCAAAGAGAAGACGGTTGTCACTTTAATCGGTCTCGGCAGATCGACGTCAATTTCACCACGATCAAGTGCCTGGGCAACATCAAATACAGCCACCTGATATTGTCGCAGTGACTCAAGCAGGTCTGTCGACAGGGCTCGAAGCCGAAGCAGCAGGGCATCAATCTCGTTAGTTTCCTTTAGCTTCTCTGAAAGGCGCTCGCGTGCGCGTTCCTCGCGATCGAATCGGCCTTGAATTAAAACAAACGCGCCGCCACCCACGGCCAATAAGCCGCTGACTAAGCTCTGCCAGTGATCCAATAAGGCAATGAAAGATGCACCCATCGCTCGAGCTTATCGACCGAACCTCTATCCGCCTAGCTCCCAATCTTAGGCAATGCTCGCGCTTCCTCGACCAGCATCACGGGCACGCCATTTCGCACGGGATAGGCAAGGCCCGCTGCATCCGAAATCAGCTCCTGCGCGGCCTGGTCATACCGCAGGGCCGTGCGCGTCATCGGGCAGACTAGGATCGACAACAGCCACGGATCGATAGCGGCCTGATCGCTCATTGCAGCGTGACCGAATCCTCGCCGTCATGTCGGCCGAAAAACTGCATCAGCTGAACGATCAACTCGGCGCGGTCCTCCAGGCTGGCTGATTCGAGCAGCGCCTGCTTGGCGGCGACATCGAACGGCGCGATCTGGGCAACGCCATTGACGAGCGATTCGTCGTCCAATCGGCCAACGGCCTCCCAATCGACTGCATAGCCCTGCAAATCGGCAAAGCGCCGCGCTTCCATCTCCAACGCGGCGCGGCCCGACAGCGACAGGATCTCCTGCGCATCGGGCATCGGCATCAATGCCGCCTCAACCTGGCGAAACGGCGTCGCGACATCGAGCTCGCGGACGATGCGGAACAGCGACAACCCTTCGAGCACCAGATTATAGCGCCCGTCATCGAGCATCTCGAACTGGCCGATCTTGCCGACACAGCCAATCTCAAACAGTGGCGGTGGATTGCCCTCTGCCCGCGGCTGGACCATGCCGATCCGCCGGTCACGGGCCATCGCATCGCTCATCAACGCCTTGTAGCGTTCCTCAAAGATATGCAGCGGCAAATGCATGCGCGGAAACAGCAGTGCGCCGGGCAGCGGAAACACCGACAAGCGGGTGGTGGTGCGGGCGATCGTCATCCGAACAAAATCGCCGACAGCCGGCGCCGCTGCGCTGACACCCAGGGATCCTCCAGCCCAACCACTTCGAACAATTTGAGCAGCCGTTGCCGGGCTGCCCCCTCTTGCCAGTCGCGATCATCAGCAATCATCGCCAGCAGGCTATCGGCGGCGGCATCGCGGTCGCCAATCGCCATCTGCCCACCGGCCAGTTCATAGCGCGCCGCCATATCGGCGGGATTGGCAGCAACCTTTGCCGCCAGTCCGGCCAGATCATCAACCGGCTTTGCCTCACGCGCCAATGCAATCGCCGCCTTGGCGCGCGATATCTCGGGCAGCTTGGCAACATCCTCTGGCAAGGCTGCAATCGCTGCCTCGGCCTCATCAGCTTGGCCGATGGCAACCAGCGCCCGAATCCGCCCGGCCAGGACCGCCGCATGATCGGGCGCCAGCTCAACCAGTTGATCGAAGATCGATAGTGCGCGCTCGCCATCGCCCTCGGCCAGCACCTGTTCGGCCATGGCGATCAGCGGTTCAATCTCCGCCTCTGCCGCTGCCTCTTCGTTGGTGATCGGCAATTGCCGCAGCAATTGATCCAGCATCGTGCGCAGCGCTGATTCGGTGCGCGCCGGCGTCATGTCGGCGACCAGCTGCCCCTGAAACATCGCATAGACCGTCGGGATCGACCGGATCTGGAACTGGGCGGCGATGAACTGATTCTTGTCGGTATCGATCTTGGCGAGCACAACGCCCTTGTCGGCATAGGCGGCGGCGACCTTGTCGAGCAGCGGGGTCAGCGCCTTGCAGGGCCCACACCATTCCGCCCAGAAATCGATGATGACCAACTTGGTCATCGACGGCTCGACAACATCGCGGCGGAATGCCTCGATTGCCTCGCGTTCGGCGGTGCTCATGCCCAGAGTAGCCACGTCTTGCTCCTGTGCCGTATCGGCTGAAAAGATGATCAGGCCTTATGTGGGGGGTTGGCGGTTGAAGCCAAGCCTTTTTGATAGCCGCAACCGATTGCGATCTGCGGGCTTGCCATCCCCGCAGACCGATGCTAGCAGCCCGCCCTCACCCGGTCCGCGCGGTTAGCGGACCTAGGCGCCAGAGCGGGCGTAGCTCAGGGGTAGAGCACGACCTTGCCAAGGTCGGGGTCGAGGGTTCGAATCCCTTCGCCCGCTCCAGCGTGCATCCCAGCTATGGCTGGGCGCAGCCTTCTTTGAAGTTTTTGCAGCGCTAAAGCTTTGCAATCCCCAACGCCGCCGCTTCGCTCTGCAACCGTGCCGCCGCCGCTGGGTTCGCCGCGATCGCGTCGGCCAGTGCGCGTGATGCCTTGGCCTCTTCGCCCAGGGTCTTGCGGCTGCGCATCAGCATGACCCAGCCATCAAGATTGCCGGGATTAGTGCGCAGCTTGCCCTCCAGCTGGCTGACCATCTGCTGCGCCATGGTATCCTGCTGGCTTGGCGTCAGGGCCGCGGCGGCGCGAATCTGCTCGGCTGACGGTCCCGGAATGCCCGCCCCGCCAATCAGGCCGCCCGGCATGGCAGGATGGTTGCTCGTCGGCGCCAATGCCGCCAGTTTTTCGGTCACATCGATCTTGTTGATCTTGGCCACCTGCGTGATCGTCCGGCGGAGATCATTTTCCCAGGTCGCACCGGGCGGCGTATCCTTCAGCAGCGCCAGCCAATCATCGATGGCCCCTTGATGCTCGCCGCGAAGATCGCGCGCAACGGCGGTGAAATAGCGGCTGCGCGGATCCTTGGGATCGATCGTCAGCGCTTTGCGAAACGCCGTCAATGCCGCTGATGGCATTGGATCACGCGGACTCGCCATGACGCGCGCCTCGCCCAGCGCGGACCAGATATCGGCGCGATCGGGCGCTGCGACGCTGCCTTTTTCCAGCGCGACAATGGCCTCATCAAACCGGCCTTTGGCAAATAGCGCATCGCCAAGGGTAGCCCAGTTATTGGCATCACCAGGCGATGCCTGGGCGCGCGCCTGCAGCAATTCTATGTCATTGCCCTGAGTCGGAATCGAGCCGGCTTTGGCGATTGGGGGCGCTGCTGATTCGGTGCCTTTTTGGCGCATCACCGAATAACCGACGGCCAAAATCAGGGCCAAAACGGCCGCGATAAGCACCCATTGTCCTCTTACTACGGGATTATTTTTCGTAACCATCACTCACCCATTGCGCGTGCCCATCAGGGGTGACGCGACGTAGCTTGCATGGTAGTGAATGGCCAGTTGCGGTAAAGCGCATTTCTGTTGTGGCCTGGGAGCGGGGGCTCCACTGGATCGCTAAATGGGGGACATAGACAATGGCGGATCGCGTTAGAGTCGCGATAATCGGCTCGGGTCCCGCTGGGTTGAGTGCGGCTGCGCGTGCCGCACAGCTCGGCCTGTCGCACGTGCTGATCGAAAAGACCGATCACCTTTCTGATACGATTTATAAGTATCAGAAGGGCAAACATGTGATGGCCACGCCCGCCAAGCTGGTGCTGCGGTCCGATCTCGATTTTGATGCCGGCAAGCGCGAAGTCATCCTGAAAACCTGGGACGAACAGGCCGTCGGCAATAAGGTCACCGTCCGCTATCGCAGCGAAGTGAAGGCAATCACCGGCGATCGGGGCGATTTCGCGCTGGCGCTCACCGATGGCACGGTGATCAACGCCGAATGCGTGGTGCTGGCCATTGGCACCCAGGGCAATCCCAATTTGATGCGCTGCCCGGGCGCGGCATTGCCGCATGTCCAATATCAACTCGATGACCCCGGCGAATATGTCGATGAACATATCACCGTGATTGGGTCAGGCGATGCGGGGATCGAAAACGCGCTGGGTCTGGCTGCGGACAAGGCCCAGGGCAATGTCGTCACCATCCTCAATCGGTCGGCTGATTTTGCCCGCGCCAAAAGCGCCAATGTCAAATTGCTCAACGAGGCGTCTGATCAGGGGCGGGTGATCGTTCGGCTGAACACGACGCCGGGCGAAGTGCGCGAAGGCGAATTGCTGCTGGAAACGCGCGACGGCACCGAAACGATTCAGTGCGACCGGATCATCGCGCGCATGGGATCAGCCGCGCCGCGCGCCTTTATCGAATCCTGTGGCATCGAATTCACCAGCGCTGATCGCGAAGCCTTCCCGAAATTGTCGCCTGAATTCGAATCGACCAAGGCTGGCATCTTCGTGATTGGCGCGCTGGCTGGGTATCCGCTGATCAAGCACTGCATGAATCAGGGCTATGACGTCATCGAGTTCATCAACGGCAATACGACGTTGAAGCCCGCCGATGAGCCCTTGCTGGAAGCCAAGTTCGAAGCGTTCAAGAAATCACGCCGGTCAGTCGATGATTGGCTTGAGCTGCTGCGCACCAACATCACGATTTTAAACGACCTGTCGCCGCTGCAGATGCGCGAATTCGTGCTCGATTCCGAAGTGCGGCCCTACAAGGCCGGGGAAATCATCATCAAGCGCAACGAGCCGGGATCGTCGCTGCTGTGTATCGCGCAGGGATCAGTGCTGGTTGAGGTCAACCCAGCCGATCCGTCGATCACCATTCCGATCCCGCAAGGATCGATTTTTGGTGAAGTCGGCCTGATTTCGGGCCGTCGCCGGGGTGCCACCGTGCGCGCGGGCACGGATTGTACGATCGTTGAAGTGTCGCGCACGGCTGCGCTGAAGCTGATGTCTTCAGTGCCCGCGGCCAAGCGCGCGGTTACTCGTATCTCGGTTGAGCGGCAATTGTTGCAGATGTTCAAATCGGGGCTGCTGGCCAGTGATCTGGTCGAGGTGCTCGACACGCATGAGATCGTCAATGTCCGCGCCGGTGAGGCGATCATCACTGAGGGCGACACAAGCGACGATGTGTTCGTGATCCGGATCGGCAGCATGATCGTCGAGAAGAATGTCGCGGGCAAACCGGTGTTTCTGTCCTATCAGCCGGCCAGCACCTATGTCGGTGCCTTGTCGTTGATTCATGGCGGGCGGCGCACCAAAACAGTGCGCGCGGCGGTCAAATCCGAAGTCATCAAGCTGCAAGGGGCGGCGTTTGCGCGGCTGCTTGCGGCCAAACCCGCGCTCATGGACAAGGTCCGCACCGACATGGCCGGGACGGAAAATGTCCACGCCTTTGTCGAAAGCCGCAAAGACAGCCATTCGGCGGTGTTCAACGTCCATTCCGAAACCGCGCGTTTTCTGGTCGACAATGGCATTGGCGAGGCGACCGACGTGTTGCTGATCGATGAGAAGCTGTGCGTTGGCTGCGACAATTGCGAAAAAGCCTGTGCGGATAGCCATGAAGGCCTGTCGCGACTCGATCGTGAAGCCGGCAAGACCTATGCTCATCTTCATGTGCCGACCAGCTGTCGGCACTGCGAGCACCCCCATTGCATGGCCGATTGCCCCCCCAACGCGATTCAGCGTGGTTCGAACGGCGAGGTTTTTATCGAAGACAGCTGTATCGGCTGCGGTAATTGCCAGCGCAATTGCCCCTATGGCGTGATCCGTATGGAGGCACGGCCGCCCGTCAAGCCGGGCCTGCTAAGCTGGATGATGTTTGGCAAAGGCCCTGGACCGGGTGAGCCATCGAAAAAATGGCGCTACAAACATGCCACGCCTGGCGTCGACGTGCCAAAAAAAGCCGTAAAATGTGATATGTGCTCGTCAATCAAGGGCGGACCAGCCTGTGTGCGCGCCTGCCCGACGGGCGCGGCGATCCGGATTGCGCCGGAAAGTTTCCTGACCATTGCCGGCTTGCAAGAGGAGGACCGGTCATAGCTAGTCGCGCTGCCGCCCGCGGTCCGCGGCACCAACAGGGCACTACTGAGCATGAAGGATTCCTGCGCTATGCAGGATTCCGGTGGCTCAAATTGTCGCTGGTGCTCTCGGTTACCGCGCTGATCACTTATATGCTTGTCGACATTCGGCCTCGGCCCAATGGCGGCAGCTGGTATGGCTATACGCTAGGCACGATCGGACTATTGCTGATCCTGTGGCTGACGATGCTTGGCATTCGCAAACGCGCGATGACTAG
>MSXQ01000024.1:0-11847 GCA_002083645.1 Proteobacteria bacterium ST_bin13 | reverse complement strand
CATCGATAAGTGCTTCGGGCTGAATGTCGAACATAGTTGTCGTTGACGCCTGCGGATCGCAGTCGATCACGAGAACGCTATATCCGTTCAGCGCGAGAAAATCGGCGAAATGCTTGGTAATCGTACTCTTGCCGACGCCGCCCTTGAAATTCTGCACGGCTACTACAACCGCATTCTCATGGGCTAGCTTGCCCGGATGAATGTTCAGCGCCTTGCGAATATGAGTAAGGTCTTCGAGCGTGTAATAGCGGCGGCCATTGTTAAGCTGTTTCGGAGGCGCGAGACGCCCCTCCTTCTCTGCCTTGGCAAGCGCTTCAGGCGTTCTTCCGACCAATTCCGCTGCCGCCGTAGGCCCAAAGGTGATATCGAGGACCTTGCGTTCATCAGGTTTGAACACCACAGCTTTGACCCGATCGCGCATCATTTCGCAGGATCTGGTCATGTTTCGCAGTGTGTTCACGGTGTAGGACATGCGTCTGCCTTTCGATGAATCGCAGTTCTGCGACCCAGTTCGTGTTTTATGATCATTTTCGGCGGTAGAAGTCAAACCGATATCATCGGAATGGTGCCGGTCCCGAATCCTCGTCGCTGCCGGGCACCCCTTGTCGCATAGCCTGTAGTGATCACGGGCTCATAACCCCGAGGCGAGAGGGAAGGGGGATGACCTGATGCGGTTCAGCATCAGGAGCAGACCGTGACCGACCTTTTTGAACAATCCAGCCAGAAGCTGGACGCCGCAATCACCGAAATCCAGCACGCCATCGCCACCGGACTGGCGAACACGCCACGCCTGTTTGAGACGATGCGCCAGCTCTACGGAGAGGGCTCCGCAAACGGCGCCTGGAGCCAGAGGGACGCTTTTGACATGCTCGAGGCGGCATTGACGCGCCACATGGCCGGACTGCTGAGCAAACCTCAGATGCTGACCCAGATTTCGGAGATCAGTGCGCTTATCGAGGCACTGCCGACACATACGGTCAGAAGTGAAGAGCAGATCAGGTACCAGCAATTCTCGACGCCCGCAGACCTCGCAGCGCTTTGCGTGATTTTGGCGCAGCCGCTTGCAACCGATATCGTTCTTGAGCCGAGCGCCGGACATGGCGCTCTCGTGGCAACTTTGCCCGATGTCAGCGCATTGCATCTCAACGAAATCGATCCGCGCAGGCGTGAAAAGCTGGCAATGCTGTTTCCCGATGCCACCATCACAGGGATCGATGGAGCCATGCTGGCCTCCCATCTCGACGCGGCAGTGCAGCCAAGCCTGATCCTGATGAACCCGCCGTTCTCCCGATCAATGGGACGAGGAGCAGACGAGTTCGCAGCGGTGCGTCACCTGCGCGCTGCCATAACGCGCCTCAGGCAAGGGGGACGGATCGTCGCGATCATGCCGGACTGGTTCACGACGAGCGCAAAGCTTGCGAAAATCTACGAAGACACCTTTGCCTCTTGCACAGTCCGCACATCCATCCGGCTCGACAAATGCTATCACAAGCAGGGCACCAGCGTGGCCGTGCGCTTGTACGTGATCGACAAGATCCCGGGGCAGATCAGACCTGCAGTTTTGGCGCGGCAGACAGTTGCAGACGTCGCGTCTGCGGCTCCAATCATCAAACGCGTGACAGCCGAGCCCGACTGCGAACCGCGCGCGGTGCCGCCGAAAGCAAAGCCGGGTGCGCTCTTCAAAGCCATGCGGGCAACGCCGATCACAAAGCCCGTCAAGGCGAGGGCAGCCCAAGCCCCCAACATCGAAGCACTGGCGTTCAGTACCTTGGACAAGCCGCGCGTTCTCGGTGAGCAAATCGGGGTCTACATCCCGTACCGGCCAAGCCGGGTCGACATTGTTGGTGCACGCGAGCACCCGACGCCGCTCGTCGAAAGCGTGGCCATGGGTTCGATCCCGGCACCCATCCCGGATTATGTCCCGGCGCTGCAGGATCGGGTCTTGCAGGAAAGCCTGCTTTCCGAGGCCCAGATCGAAACTGTCATCTATGCCGGGAACGCGTGGCAGCAGTATCTGCCTGGCCTGTTCGTTCCCGCTGAAGAAGGCGTTGGCCTGCAACTCGACGAGCATGGGCGCGCCTACCGCAAAGGCTATTTCCTTGGCGATGGCACGGGGGCAGGGAAGGGCAGGCAGATCGCCGCCTGCATCCTTGATGGCTGGCTTGCGGGACGCCGCAAGGCCATCTGGATCTCGAAGAACGAGAGCTTGCTTGAGGATGCGCGCCGCGACTGGAGCGCTATCGGCGGCCTTGCGGCCGACATTCAGCCGCTTTCCAATTGGAAGATCGATCAGGCGGTTCCGTTTCGCGAAGGGATCCTGTTCATCACCTACCCGACCCTTCGCAGCCAGCGACAGGACGCCACCCGCCTGAAGCAGCTGCTCGATTGGGCGGGCGAGGATTTCGACGGTGTCATCGCCTTCGATGAGAGCCACGAGATGGGCGGTGTTGCAGGGGGCGAGGGCGCCCGCGGCACGAAAAGCGGATCCTTGCAGGGCATCGCCGGCGTGCTGCTGCAAAACAATCTGCCCGATGCCCGGGTTCTCTACGCCTCGGCGACCGGAGCCTCGGAGGTCAACAACCTTGCCTACGCCGTGCGGCTTGGTCTGTGGGGACCCGGCACCGCGTTTGCCAACAGGGAAGAGTTCATCAGCCAGATCAGGGCAGGGGGCATCGCTGCGATGGAACTCGTGTCGCGGGACCTCAAGGCACTGGGCCTCTACCAGGCGCGCGCACTCAGCTTTGCAGGCGTCGAATACGACGTCCTGAAACATGATCTGACCGCCGAACAGATCGCCGTCTACGACACTTATGCCGACGCCTGGGCGATCATTCATCAGAACCTTGAGGAGGCGCTGGAGCTGACCGGTGTCGTCGATGAAATCGACGGCACAACGCTCAACAGCGGTGCGAAAGCCGCAGCGCGAAGCCGGTTTGAAAGCACCAAGCAGCGGTTCTTCAACCAGCTGCTGCTGTCGATGAAGCTGCCAACGCTGATTGCTGCCATCAATCTCCATCTGGACCGCCATGAGGTGGTTGTCGTCCAACTGGTTTCGACCGCCGAAAGCATCCTCGATCGCCGTCTCGACAGCCTCTCGCCAGAAGAGCGGGCTGAGCTCGACCTCGACCTCAGCCCGCTCGACGCCGTGATCGAGTACCTCGAGCGCGCCTTCCCCACGCAACAGATGCAAGTGTTCGTCGATGATACCGGCAGTCAGCGCTCGGCACCGATGTTCGATGAGGAAGGCCGTCCAGTCCACAATCAGACTGCCATCGCCCGCCGCAGCGAGATGATCGAGCATCTGTGCGCCATGCCGCCGATCAAGCCGGCGCTGGACGGGATCATCGAGCACTACGGACCGGAGAGGGTCGCCGAGGTGACCGGGCGCAGCAAGCGGCTCATAACCCAAAGCGACGGCCAGCAACGGCTCGAGACCCGCTCGCCGCGGACGAACCAGTCCGAGACCGACCAGTTCATGGATGGCAGGAAGCCGATCCTTGTCTTCAGCGACGCGGGCGGCACAGGGCGGTCCTATCACGCCAGCCTTGACGCAGCTTGCCAGAAGCGGCGCATCCATTTCCTGCTTGAGCCGGGGTGGCGAGCCGACCGCGCCATCCAGGGGCTGGGCCGAACGCACCGGACCCATCAGGCCAACACACCGCTGTTCCGGCCTGTGACCACCAACTGCAAAGGGGAACTGCGGTTCACCAGCACCATTGCGCGCAGGCTCGACAGCCTGGGGGCGCTGACCCGGGGCCAACGCCAGACGGGCGGCCAGAACCTCTTTGACCCTGCCGACAATCTCGAAAGCGAATACGCCAAGGCCGCTCTCTCTACCTGGTTTGCCTTGCTGGCGGACGGCAAGCTCAAGAGCGCAACGCTGATCGATTTCCAGCGCCGTAGCGGGCTCAAGATTGTCTCCGACGACGGCATTCTCGAAGAGGACCTTCCGCCGATCCAGCGCTGGCTCAACCGCATCCTCGCGCTGCCGATCGGAATGCAGAATGCGATCTTCGAAGAATTTCTGGGGTTGGTCGAAGCGCGGGTGTCGGCAGCGCGCGAGGCAGGATCACTCGACGTTGGCGTTGAAACTATGCGGGTCGAACAGGCCGGGGTTGTCGAAGACATCGTCCTGCGGACCGACGGGCGAACCGGCGCCACGTCACACTTGCTGCAGCTGGCTCTCAAGACGAGAGCACGGCCGATCTCCCTTGAGCGTGTCCTTGAGCGTCGCGACTACGCCGACGGTTGCATTCTGCTCCACAATACCAAGAGCGGGAAAGCAGCTCTGGCTGAACCTTCGCGGCACTTCATGACCGAGCAAGGCGAGCTGATCCGGCGGGTCATCCTCCACCGTCCGCTCCGGCGTGAATACCACCACTTCGATGACCTTGCGGAATCGGCCTGGGAGGAAGCCCCGCGCCGGACCTTCGAGAAGCTGTGGCAAAGCGAGGTTGCGGAGCTTGCCGAACGGCTAACGACAGAGACCGTGTACCTTGCGACCGGACTTCTCCTGCCGATCTGGTCGAGCCTGCCTATCGACTATCTGGAGGTCCGGCGCATCGTCGACGAAGAGGGCAGAAGCTGGCTCGGCCGCATTGTCCACGAGCTCGATGTGGCGAAGCTGCTCGAGAAGTTCGATATTGCCTCCACCGTTGAACTCAGCCCGGATACGATCATCAGGGCGCTCGGCGAAGGCCGGACAGTCCCTATCAAGCAGCCGTTTGAGGCGACCATCAAATGCTCGCGCGTGGCAGGCGAGCAGCGCTACGAAATCGTCGGGGGGCCTGTCGATCAGCTGCCTTGGCTGAAAAGCATCGGATGCTTCACGGAGATCATCGCGTTTCGTACCCGGGTGTTTATTCCGACAAGATCAGCGATTTCGGTGATTGGCGAGCTGGTTGGCGCAGGAGGAAAAGAAATGCTGGGAACATCAATGCAGAGGTTTTCGGCTAGGCACTAGTTATCATTGGACACATTGCTCAATTTGACTCGATCGCAGCTCGAGCAAACATGCCTTACCGCCTGCTTTCTCCGGGCAGAGCTCGGAAACAGTCTAGTCGAGGCGGGTGTGACTGCCGACGGCTTGGGGCCAGCAGGGTGCGACGCGATTTACGCAGCCTTTCCGACGGCGTTCTCTTCGCGCTTGCGATTACCCGTGCGTATGTTGTGGCAAGGGTGGCAAACCAAATCGCATTTTGACATCTCGTTTAAAATAGCATCGTCTGAACAGCCGTTAGCGACCATATCCGAAACGTTGGCGAGTTTCTCAGTGTCTGGCCGGTGATCGCACTCAAGCGGCTTATCGAGGTTGCTGTAATGCTCGTTGCAATCAAAGCAGAAGCCGCCTCGACGGTCGAACTCGTCTAGGCGAGTCTTCTTTGCACGAGCCTTCGCTGTCGATGTAGCCATGATTACGCTTCTATTTTGAGCGTGTTAAAAATTCATTTTGGCCCCGGAGGGAAAATCAAAGTTGTAAATGTCCAGTTCCGTCGTCTTCTCTTAAGTGCAGCGGACCAACACGCGCGAAAATAGATTGAAGCCGGATGGGGCCAGATGTCGATTCAGCAATTCAGCGCACCCCTTAAGCTCTTGGATAGTCGATGGCATTTGGCAAAATCCCAGCTGCACCGTAGAGGGGCTGGAAAATGACCGACGGAAGCCACATCAGCCCAAAAGCATCACCATCTCCTGCCCACGCCCGGCGGAGCACGTCGGCTAATGCGGATCAGCGAGGCGCGTCGCCACAACGCAATCGGAGGCTATCGTTGGCCGAAGAGGAAGCCGTCCTGGCCGCATTGTCCCGCACGTCCGAGGAACTTCTGCAAGAGCTGCGCGAGGCCTGGGACATGCCCGCGGGACGACCCATCCGTGTGGTCGGTCGCCTGACGCTGACTTGGCGAGGAAGCGACGGAGCGGACATGGTGTTCCTCAACGAACTAGAGCACCCTGAAACGGGTGTCGGTCTGGTCTATCCCAGGATAGGCACTTTGGTCATCAATTCTGATCCGGTGAACGCCTCCGTGCCGCCAGGACCGTCGCGGACCATCACCGACGCCAAGACGCTGGCGTCCGGCGAACAATGGGCGATTGCCGAAATCGAACTATCGACACTTGAACAGCGCCGAAGGCTTCGAAATCCTTGGGTGGTAACGGTTCGATCGGGCACGCTGCGATTGTTGAGCGACCTGCCTGACGAATGGCAGGTTCAAGTCCATGGCGCCCAGTCGGTCAAGCGCATCTCTGCATCTGCCCGCGAGGAAATTGAGGATTATGTTCGCAATTCCGTCCTCGAAGAGGATCAGGAACTTGCACGCAGCCATGCAGAAAACATCCGGAGGTTAGCCGAGCTAGCTACGTCACGGCGACAAGCCGAGGACGATGCACGAGCGATGTTAGCCGGTCTGAACGACGAACTCGCCGCACAACAGTTGCGCGGCGACAAGGCACGACAAGAAGCCGACGACCTGCAGCAGCAACTGACATCCGAACGCGATCAACTCGTGCGGCAACAACGACACATTGAGGAAGAGACGCATCTCATGGAACTTCGACACCGTAGGCTGAAGGAGCTTCTTAGCGAGAAGCGGGACCGCCTGATAGCGCTCGGCCTTGTAGACGCGGGCGACATTGATGCGGTGATGTGGGAAAACGAAGCCGGAGAAGACGGTCGGTCGGGCATTAGATTTTCCGAGGCGCTAGACAGCGACTTCTCGCGCCTCGCGCCGGTGCTTCAGATCGAGCTGCAGAAAAAGGGACTGCTCTACCCCCAGGCGGTGCTCCGCGACTTCCTCGCACTCCTGCGGACCCGCGACCTCGTCGTGCTCGCTGGTGACTCGGGTTCGGGCAAGACCAGCTTGATCCGCGCGGCCTCCGAGGCGATCGGCGGTGTCTGCACAGTCGTTCCCGTCAAGCCGAACTGGACCGGCCCCGAGGACCTGCTGGGATACTACAACCCGGTCGAGCGCAGCTATCAGGCTACTCCGTTCCTTGTCGCCCTGCAGGATGCCGCGCGCCAGCCCGATGTCCCGCACTTCATCTGCCTCGACGAGATGAACCTAGCGCGGGTCGAGCACTATTTCGCCGATTTCCTCAGTCTGCTTGAGCAACGAGCCGACTTGCCCACGATCCAGCTCTACACGGCGGACGAGGAGCGTCACGTCGTCGTCGAACAGGGTCTTTTTCTTCATGTCGAGGCCGAGGCCCGCCGACGCGCCGGGCTCGGTAACACAGCGACGCTCGAGGACATCCTAGGCAATGACCAAGCGAATGCCGAGATCCACCGCCTGAGCGGCCTGACCGACAAGGAATCGGTACTGATCTATCACGGACGCCTGCGTCGCTCGCTTGCGGCACAGATGCGAATGCCGACGTCCCTGACCATGCCAGCAAATGTCTGGATCTTCGGCGCCGTCAACATGGACGACACTACGCACCAACTGTCGCCCAAGGTGCTCGATCGCGTGCATGTGCTCCGCTTCGGCAATCCGATGCTCGCCGACTGGGACGCGATCGAGAGCGAAATCGATGCGGCCGCCGGCACCCTGCCCGCGGACCTGTCAGGACTGCTGATCCGGTCGGACGAAATTGGCCTTCGCCAGGACTATCCGGTTTTCGACCGTCAGGACGACAACGTTCGGTTCCTGTCTGACGTCTCCCGCCGACACCTCGATCCGCTCGGGGTAGAGTTTGGCCTTCGAGCGATCCGGCAGGCGCAGGGCTATATCAACGCAGCCGTTACTGCGGGCCTCAGCAAGGACGAGGCGCTCGACAACGTGATCAGGCACAAGATCCTGCCCAAGATGGCGTTCGACACCGCTCGGCCCGCCGGAAACGGTCGCGCGCGTCGCGAAATCCTCGTTGAATTGCGCGACGAGTTGTCCAAGCGCTTTGAGGGCACGAACGTCCAGATGGATGCCAGCAGCGTTGCCGAACTCGATCGGATGATCCGCTTGGCCGAAGGCAACAACGGCATCGTCAACTACTGGCTGCGTTGATCGACCGATGGACGTGCTGGCGCATTATCTCGAGATCGAGTGGGAGACGGAGAACACGCCGCGGAAGCTGGTGGTGTCGACGCATCCGATCGAGATCGAGATCGCGCGCGATGGCGTCTTGCACGCCGAGGTTTCGATCTTCCGCGACTTCGCTCCCTGGATGGGCCTCCACCTCTCGGGCGCCCTTGCGGAAGCCACGCCGGAAACCATCGCCGCCGGCGGCCAGCGCGCGCCGTGGCTAAAGATCGCCGACGAGCAAGGTCGGGCCTGGTGGATCCCCGCAACGGGGTGGAGCAAGAAGACGGGCCGACATCTGGCCGAGATGCACCGCTCGTTTGGCACATTCCAGGTCGAGATCGGCCCCCGAAGCAAGCTGACGATAGATGCAGTCGCTTTGGAGCTCGATCGCGCGCATGCCCAAGACTATCTGGATGACTTTCGGGACGATCTGGTCTGGCTCGCCGTGGGGCAGCCAACCGGGGCAGCGGCACGAGCGGGATCGGATTACAGCAACGAACTGGTTGAGGCGCTTGCCGACTTCGCGCAGGCGGCCCGACGAGTGGTCGAACATCCCTCGCGCGACGTTAGGGAAACGACCGCTCTCACAGCAACGGCGAAGCTGCGCCCCAGCGCTGACACCTTCAGGGCTGTAATGCGGCGTCCTGGAGCAAAGGTATATCCTAGCCGCGTCGCGGTCGATAGTGCCGACGTGCCAGAGAATAGGTACGTGCGAGGCTTGGTCGAGCACTGCCGTCGCCTCGCTCATTCGATCGCACGCGCTTCGAATCGCCACCAAGGCCATCTTGCTGTCAGGGCAGAAAGGGAAAAAGCCCGCGCGGCGGCACTGCTGGCCATGAATGTGGTCGAGATCGATCAGGAGATTTACGATAATCAACTCGATGAGGTCAGCCGCGTCATGGAGGCCATCGGCGCGTGGGGCCCGGATATCGCCGCTTCGGGGCGGCCACCACGCGAGTTTCACTTCGAGGTCGGCAAAGAGTTCAGGGAAGCAGGGAACGGACCCAAGGAACTTTTCTATAGGAACCCCACCCGTGACCGCGTCGCTGACGACCAGGTTCGCATAGACTTCAGCGTGGCGCGACTCCCTGACGCGCTACACGATCTTGTGATGGCCGCACGCCGGATCGATAACGGGCTCGCCCTCACCGTTGCTGGGCATGCCTCGCTTACGACGTTCAGTACGAGAAACGAGAAAGTTGGCCGGCGAGCGGTCTTCTCCGGGATCTCGCAGGTCAAGGTCCACTCACCCGTCCTGCAGAATCGGACAAGGTGGCGCTCGGTGTACGAAGGGGACGGTTGGCGTCGCCCGCTCAGCACCGCAGAGCGTAAGGAATTTGGTCTCGAGGCCCGCACAGCGCAGGCCCGTGCAGCGCAGCTGGAGCAACGCGCGCAACTGAGCGAGGCAGTCCATGGCAGCCTCCAAATCGTCGAACGCGATTTGGCGCTACAGGAGGCAGGGTGGGACAAGCTCGGGGTCGGACCGACCGTCATGTTTCCGATGGGAATGCGCTTCGCGCATAACCCGACCTATGCTGCGGTTCTTGCCGCTTTCAACAGGGTATCGGAACTGGAACGTCGTACAGGTATCGGCGGCGACGCGCTCGACCGGCTAGGCAGTATCAACATGCTGCATTCCAGCGCCATCTATGAGCGGTGGTGCTTGATCAAAATCATCGACGTACTGATGGAGGACTTCGACTTCGTGCCTCAGGGCGAATGGGTCGAGCATGTTATCGCATCGTCTTGTCATAGCCGCAGCTATGCCGGCCAAGGCTTTGCAGTCGAGTTCATCCGCGCTGATCCGGGCATCAAGGCACGCCTTGAAGTTGAACCTCTGCTCGACAACGGCCGACGCCCGGACTTCCGCCTGCGATTCGAGATGATGGGATCAACTGGATCGTCGAAGTCTATCTTCCAAGATCTGGGGCGGGGTGGCTCGGGGCTTGTCATGGACGCCAAATTTCGTACCCGCTGGCAGTACGGCGAGCTAGCTGAGATGCTGACACTTTTGGTAGAGACGAAGAAGTACGGACAGGACGGTTGCCGGGTCTTTATCTTACAGCCCAGTAGGGGCACGATCTCGAATAGCATGTCGCCCCTCAATTGGGGACGCGACTGCGACTATGGACACAGGTCGCCGACCGAACACGCACACGGCAGTATCCAGCTGGCAGCCGACCCCGCCCATGGCGGAAGGTCGCTGATGAATTTGCGCCGCCTGATAGCCATGGAGCTTCAGGACACGTTTCCGAAGCCGGAGGCGAAGACAATCGGCGGACCCACTGGTGAAGTCGAGGTATGCACCTCAACGTTCAGCTTTTGCATCTACTGCGGTACGACGCACGACGTTGAGAACGTCAAGCCTGGTCGAACCACGCGCGACAACAGAAAGTGGTACTTTGGCTGCGCTCACTGCGGCGCGGGCACCATGCAGACGCATTGCTTCGGCTGCGGCACCGCCATACACAAAAACGGGCTACAGATGACGTACCATTTGACCGTGGCCGACCAGATCTCAAATGTAGTTTGCCAGAAATGCGGCATGGGCTTCTAGCGCCCTACCACATGCTTGGATTTGTGATAGATCCATCCGCTCAAAAGTCGTCGCGACCATCAGGATTATCCGAAGGCGCCTGTTGACATGACGGATCCAATCGCGCCGGTCGGAAAATCGACTAGCCTTCTGCGATCCCGGACATCATTGCGCTGATCGCGGAATGCGGCCTCAAACCCTTGCGGCATTCTGCACTCTTAAGAGACATACGCTCCACCTCCGCGGCCTGCCGCGCTGTCCATCCGCAGGGGTGACAACGATTAACTCTTAGGCCTGCGTGAAACGCAGATCAGAAGGGGAGGGGGAGGGGATGTGTGCCCGGGTGATTGCCGGGTGCACATCAGGAGTGACGACCATGCTTATTCCCTTTTCCCGGCTCTATCTGAGCGATGCCAATGTGCGCAAAACGCGCAGCGAAGAAGACGATATCCAGCTTTCCGCCGACATCGAAGCGCGCGGCCTTTTGCAGAACCTGCTGGTCACCAAGAGCAAGAAGCGCGGCAAGTTTGCCGTGATCGCCGGTGGCCGCCGGTTGCGGGCCATCGAGATGATCGTCGCGCGCGGTGCGTGGGAGCCCGATGCTGAGATCGAATGCAAGTTGCTCGAGGGCAGCGAAGAGGAAGCAGGCGAGGCATCGCTTGCCGAGAACTTCCAGCGCGTCGGGATGTCGCCGGCTGAGGAATGCCGGGCCTTCCAGCACTTCATCAAGGAAGGCAGCGATGTTGCCGCGGTCGCCAAACGCTTCGGTCTCACCCAGCGCTTCGTGGAAGGCCGCCTGCGGCTTGCAAACCTCGCCGAGCCGATTTTTGAAGCGCTCGCCAAAGGCGATGTCACCCTCGAGATCGCAAAGGCGTACGCCGCGACCGACCAGCACGAGGTTCAGCTGCGGGTCTTTGAGCAGATGCGCTACGCCTATAACCCAAGCGCCGATGCCATCCGGCGGATGGTGGCGAGCGGTTCCATGCGCGGCAATGACCCAATCGCGCTGCTGATCGGCGAAGATGCCTATGTGGCCGCTGGCGGCAAGATCGAGCGCGATCTCTTCAGCGAAGCGGCAGATGATCGCTGGATCGACATCGAGATCGCCCACCGGCTTGCGGCGGAGAAGATGGAAGGCGAAGCCCAGCGTATCACTGCCGAGACGGGCCTTGCCTGGATCAGCCCGGTGGCGTCGACCAATTCATGGCAGGCACGCAGCGAAATGGGCGTCAATGCTGTCCGGCTGCCGCCCGCGCCGCTGTCCGAAGAAGCAAGAGCCCGAATTGACGCGATCGA
>MSXQ01000023.1:0-41072 GCA_002083645.1 Proteobacteria bacterium ST_bin13 | reverse complement strand
GGGAGGGGCATCCAGTGCGTCGGGTCATAGATCGTGTTTACGTCCCAATAGCCCGAACTGCTTGACACCCATTCTTGAACGCGCTTGCCGTTCTTCTCAGAAACCGTTTCGTAGTGGCCGGTTTCTTCGGCCACCCATTTTCCAATTTCTATGATCTCGATCTGAGCCAACAGAACAAGCGTCCCATCCTTCGGCGCTGTGCTTATGTCCTGCCATTCCATGTTCGTTAGCCCTTCCAGTCATCGTAGGTGACGATGATGCTTCCGCCACTGAGCAGGATTTGCTCGACAGTTGGTTCTGTTGTTTCACCCATGTCCGTTAGTCCTTTTGAGAGAGTGCGGCGCGGGCGGCTTTCATTTCTTCCTCGATCTCAAACATGCCAGGAAGGCCCGCCTCGTCCAGACCTTGGACCAAATCGTCTAGCGCTCCTGCGAGACGCTCTAAGAGGTCGGCGGCTTCAAGCATAAGCGCGCCGCAATAGTCCTCGCCCAGACTCGCGCCGGGTTCGATCAAGTCGTTCCCGTTTGACCGCAACCGATCCACCGTCTCTTTTATGGAGGTCATGTCCCCGCCTTTCCTGTTGGCCCTGGAATGCACCGGAACCCGGCCCTCGTTCCCCAGCCTGCGTTTTCAGCCCATGCCCGCCCTGCTGCAAGGCAATGCGCCTCAGACGTGTAGCCGGGGACAGCGGCAAGGGCTTGGAGGGGGATGACTAGCACTAGCACCCAGGTCATCTATTCGCCTCTTCAGCAATGCGCTGCGCAATCCATGGCATCGCCTCCTTCCATACTCGCAGAGGAACTCTCACGTCGCAGCCGTCCCCGTAAATCTCGTCTTCTTCGGGCCACTCTTCACCAACAACGACGCAACCTTTACGCACACTAAAAGTAACAGCTACCGCTGAACGCTCTTCAGCCTCTTCAGGCGTCAGTTCGATGCGCAAAAGATCGCTCATTTGACCTTTCTCCGCTTGTCGGACTTCACCGCCGCCCGTAGGGGTTGGAATACTGATTCGAGTACGGGTTCCCGTAGGTGCCATAAGGATTGTTCACGCTGTCCGATGAGTACGGGTTGCCATACTTGCCGTAAGGGTTTGCGACGCTGTTTGGGTCAAACTCGTTAGAGTTCAGGTTGCCTCTGTAAGTCCCGTCCGGTGCAATGATCTTCGGTGAGTTGCTGTCGTTGCGGTAGTCCCAGCCTTGAGCCATGGCGGGCGTGGCTGTGGCGACCAGTGCGGCGGCGATGATGAGTTTCATTTGCGGGTTCCCTTCTGTTTCCATTCACTTTGTGGACGACGATTATGTGTTTGCTCATACCGCGTCGCCCATCGACAGTTTTCCGGCGAGTAGTCTGCGTTCACATCGATCCGATCTATGGTCATGCCTTCAGGACGTTCGCCCATGTCGGCTAAAAAGTTCTCGTAACTCGACCACCTGTCACAAACTTTGATGCCCCGAGCGCCGTAGTATTCGTAACGGCTGTCTGTCTTGCGATAGCACCGTGATCTCATGCCCTTCCATATGCGGTAGGTGCGAGTTTGACTTAGGCCGTGCGTCCGCCTAAGCGCCCCCGTAAACTCCCTCAAATAGCAACCACATGACTTTGTTTTTGCTTCGGTTAGCTGCTGTGCGACGGTGTAATGCTCGTTGCCGCAATCGCAAATGCACCTCCAATTGATGTGCTTGCCGTTGTGCACGTAGCCTGATCTGCCAACTACCGTTAGCCGGCCGAACCTGCGACCAGTGATGTCCTTAAAGTTTGGCATCACTTCGCCCTTCTCTTTTTGTCAGCCTCAAAAACCAGCCGCTTGACCATTGCTGTGCGGTCAAGTTGGGGGCGCTCCGCACTGCGAAGACGGTCCAACGCAGCAAGGAACTCTTCGCCCTCGTCATTGTCGGTACGGATTGAGAACAGTTTTTGTCGCTGCTTTGCCATGGCTGGGACGATTGCATAGGCCAGGCACGGCGTCAAGACGGGGTAATTACTTTTACCCACAAAGATTGCAGATTCCGTATTGACGGCGTAATTACGTCTTGCTATCTTAAAAACAGTTGAGGGGAGCACCGCGCGAACGGCCTCCCCTCGGCGTCATCATCCCGATCTGTCAAAAGGAACTCTGACGATGCAACATACAACTAACGGACGAGCGCTGGCAATCGTTGCTGGACTCACATTCACAACCGGTTCGCTGGTTGTCCTCATGGGCGACGTGCTGACCTCCCCGGCCCTTTGGGACCGGTTCCACGTTCTGACAATCCTAACCGTGGCCGCCACCATCTTTGCCGGCCACATGATCGCTGAAGCCAAGGGCGCGCGGACCTATCTCGCCGCTGTTGGCTTCGTTCTGGCCTTTGCTGTTGGCACCGCTCTCGTGGTTGCAAACAGCATCGGCAAGCAAGCCGAAGTGTCCGGCACCAAGGCTATGGATGCCGAAGCCACAAACGCAGCGATCGCCGCTAAGTCCGCCGATCTTGCCAAGGCGAAGCTCCGCTTCGATGATGCGAACAAGTGGGCTGACAAGGAAATGAGCGGCGAACGCTGCGGCCAACGCTGCAAAGATTGGCGTCTGCGGGCAACTGAAGTCGGCGCGCATATCAAGGCCCTCGAAGCTGAGATTGCCGCCCTTGGCCCTCAGAAGGTCGCTAACGCAAAGTCGGAACGGGTTGGCGAGATTGCCGCCCTGTTCGGATACGACAAGGCCAAGGCGAAAGTGGGCTTTGAGTTGCTGGAGCCGCTTTTGTGGTCAGCCTTCTTTGAACTTGGCGCTATCGTTTCGTTCTGGTTCGCCTTCCGCCCGGTTCGCAAGGTTGCCGCTAATGACGTGTCTGCGTTCAAGGCGTTTGACTTTGACCCCCTGCCCCCGGCCCGCGCGTTTGAGCCTGAGGTCAAGGGGACCAACGTGATCGCATGGTCGAAGGCGTTTGAATCGGCCAACGGTCGCAAGCCCCGTCTTGATGAAGCTGAAGCGGCGTTCAAAGGTCAGCCGATCTCGAGGTCTACGATCTACAGGCGGTTGAAGGCCGCGTAATGCGTCACGTGACGCGCGACACGAAGGAGCCCCGCCGGAGCGATCCGAGCGGGGCTTTTTTCTGCCGTGACACTGGTGAAACTGGCCAGTGTCAGGCCGGTGCCATTGCAATGTCACGCTCGGGGAGGCTCGCGACGTTTAAAACCGAAGAAGTAAGCCAACCGGTCCAGCGCACTGTTGATGGCACTGACCCCGTAGGGCTTGGCCTGCTGGTGGGTTCCATGGCCACTGAGCCCGAAACCGATTGACACTGGCGTGGACTCGTCCGCCGTGATGCGCTCAATGATGGTGAACTCGCGCGGTGTCAGGTGGTCACGGACCTTGGCGACCATCTGGGCGTGGTAGGAGCGGGGGAACTCGAGCGGTTCATCCCCGGATCGGCTGTCGGTGGACAAGCGCACGTCAAAACCCAGCGACCCGAGCATGTGCTTCTGGAACTTTTGGGCGGCTTCGAAGTGCTCCCGCTCGATCTCTTGGCGGTGCAGGAGGACGGTCAGAGCGGAGAGGGCACGCCAGGCGACGCGATCGGTTTTTTGGTCCTTGGCGGGGCCTTGGAAGGCGTCGCCTTTACGGAGCCGTTCAACGGTGGGAGAGAGGGCTTCTGTCATGCTGGCTTCCTTCGAACAACGCGAGCACGCTTGGATTTCTTGGCGCGTATCGCCGCGCTGGCGTCGTGATAGATGGGCTGGATGACGATCTTCCCGTCCTTAACCCTTGCGGACTTGCCGAGCTTGATTTTGATGCCGCTGGTCATTCCCGCCCCGCTGCAAGGAGTTCCGCCTTGGCCATGTCGAGCAGCCAGTTGACCTCGGCTCCGTCGTCTTGGCTTGAAGCAAAGTAGATTTCACCATTCTCCCGCCAGCCGATCACAACCACGTCTTGCAGCTTTGCGCCGGCTGCGGATGCAAGGATCTGATTGATTGGATGCGCGGGCTTGGCGTTCGGCATGTCGATGACGTTGCTCATTGCTGGCCTCGCACTGCGTCTGCGACTTCCCTGATATAAGCGGGGGTCGCGTCCCACTTCCGCGCCTTCTCTGCGATCTCTAGAAACCGGTTGATCGGGCACATGAACTTGCTGCTGTAGCCCATGGACTTGATCTCGCGGGCCTGCTGCTCGAGGACTTCAATTTCACTCATCGCAAACCCCTTCTTGGTTCAGTTCCATGATGCGTTGGCGCTGCCGTTGCATTTGCTTTTCGAGTTCTTCGATGGACGGGCCTAGATCCTCGAACTCGATCACCTCGAGTTGGTCGATGCCATAGACGAAGGGTGGGTCCGTGATCGGGCCTACAGGCTCGTAGATCAGGGCGATGATGGACAAAAAGGGCAGCATCAGTCGTGTTCCCCCATCATCCTCTTGGAGCGTTCCGAGAGAGCGCGGACGTGGCGGCTGTAGCCGTCAGCCGTCTTGATCGCTTCGTCTTGCAGGGCTTCCATGTACTTGCGATCGGGGACAGGCAGTTTGACCGGTTCAAGCGGGAGCCAAGAATTGTTGGCCACGTAGGCTTTGAACTGGGCAATCTTTTCGCGGTTGCGGCGCTTTTCTTCCTCAGTTGGCGGTGCCCAATGGCGCGGAGTGTCGTCTGGTAGCTCCCAAGAACGCGGGCGCTCCCGTTCGCAAATTCTCAGACAGGCCGCATTGCACTCGCCCGGCGTTGGCCAGTTGGGGAAGACGTGGTTTGCGATTATCTCGTCAGCAGCCTTGCGCAACGTATCGGCGCTGTAGCCCTTCAGCACGCGCTCGTACTCGTCAAGGAACCCGTCAACATCGGGGGCCTTTGGTTCGCCGTAGCAGTTGGCAAAGCGGCGGATGATCTTGTCGTTGACTGCGCTCATTGTACGGCCTCCACGGCGGCGCTACGGCGGGCAATGGCTTCAAGGATGCGGGAGGGCTTGGCAAAGGTGGGCTTGGCCTGAGCGGCGATTTGTTCGAGGTCATCGTCCCATCGGCCACCGGCCAGCCACGTCTGCGGCATGGGCGTGTATTGGGGGTCTGGTGCGACAGCGGCGTATGCCTTAGCGGCGGCAATGAGCGTTTCCGCCGAAGCTCTCAGCGAGTGGTGCCCCCCGCGTGCAATTTGCCGGAATAAGGCTTTCGCCTTGCCCTTCCCTTTTTTGCGACCTTTGGGGAAGGCTTCCCAAAATTCCTCAAACCTAGAATCCAATTCCTCAGTTGAGCAATCGCGCCGTGTGGTTGCCCGCAAGGGCAGAACCACACAAGATTCTTTCTTCTTCTCTGCCTCTAATTCTGTATCTGTATCTGTCTCTGGGGGCGTTACTGTAACGTTACATGCCTTCTTCTCGTCTTTGCGCTTGCGCTCTCTGTAGCGAGAAACCCTTGAATTGCTTGTGTCTGAGACGTATTGGCGGCGCTCCCAAGCCAGTGGCTGATTGGCTTCGTCGATAAGGCCGCGCGCGATAAGAAGGGCTTTTGTCTGCGCGTATTCGGCGTCGGAAATGCGCATCTGAAACGCGCATTCCGCATCCTGTAACGTTACATCGCCGTTACAGCAACGGAGGCAGAGCAGCATCAAATACCGACGCTGATCCGCTTCCGAAAGCATTTGCACTTTCGGGTCCGTGGCAAATTCTGAATACATGCGAAACCAGCGCATAGGCGCTGCGGGAGTCTTGTTTTTGCCAGCTTTCGGCGCTATCTCTTGCATATCCACTCGCTGTTGTTTGTCTGCGGGATGGTGGTTGTCTCGTTCCCTGCATGAAATCGCCGCTGCCAACGGCGCGTTAGTTTCGAGTTTGAATCTGCACCCCCGTGCAGTCAGCCCCTGGCTCTTCACTGAGCTGGGGGCCATTCGTTTCCGGCCCATTCTCGTCAAGCTGGAATCCGAAAACGCTAATCGGGGTGAATGGCACCGCGCGCTGCTGGCGTTTCATCGCGAGCGTTGCGCGAGCACCGAAATTCTTCAGCGGTTGCCCTCCCAAGAGCAGAGAAAAGCTCTGTTGAATGCGCTTCATCGGAAACCCCGGTGAAAAGCCCCGGCTGGGGAGCCGGGGTTAGTTTGTGCGGGAGGAAAACCCAATCCAAAGGATTGGCGAGACGCGACCTCGAAAGGCCCAACGGGATGACGCGCGCAAGCTCACGCCTCAGCCGGTAAGGCCAGAACGCACTGACGCTGGAAAGGAACTCGTGGAACTGGCCGGTCGCGGTATGTTATCCCCCACCGCGAACCAGACGTAACTTGACGGTACGGTAATTGAGGGGTACGGTCAAGGGCAATGGCGCGGGATTAATTCGTCCGTGCCGTTATCAACAGTCGGGGCCAATATGCGGCCCCATGGCAAAGGGACGATATAAAACGATCATGCGGACCTTTGGTCAGCGCCTTCGGGAAGCCCGCGAACATGCGGGATACAAGTCCGCACAGCAGTTTGCGGGCGTGCTTGATCTTGAGCCTCACACCTACCGCAAGTACGAACGGGGTCAGGCTGAACCCAACTTCGACACGTTAACCCGCATTTGCGAATTGCTGGGGATAACGCCAAACCACCTTCTCCCTTTGGCAGCGTCGATGATGAAGCGCGAAAGCGGTAATGGGTCTCAAGCCTCTGCCGCTTAAGGTTAACGCGCGAGCGTAACCCAAAGACATTTCGTCTCCTTTTGTTCCATCCCAAAAAAACGTAACAGATAAGTACGATTTCCGTTGACACGGTTTCTAACGTACCGCAAAGTTACGTCCATCGCCGCTGATTTGCACTCTTCCCGATCTGCAACGCGCGATCCCCGGCCAGCGACCTCCTGCACTGGCCGGGGCGGATCAATCACCTTCAGAGCGCCCCATGAATCGAGCCGGGCAGCTCTGGGGACGGGACGCGGAATGGCTGGGGGGTCAGCCGGTGCGGGTTAGAGGGCCACGCGCCTTCCGCGTCCCGAAACTTACAAAGGGCAAGGCATATGGCCTACGGTTTCCACAGAGACGGCTTCGACTACACCTTCGAGATGAAAATCTCCGAGCCGGTCACGTTCGGTGAGTACCGCTTCGAAGATGTGATCCCCGTCAAAGTCTATTGCGAGCCGGATGAGGATGTCGGCTGCGCGGACTGGTGGATCGCAACTGTCTCACTCGATCTGCACAGCGAAGACGTTGAACTGAGCAAGGACGACGAGCGGGTGCAGAAGATCATGCACCACGCCTACAGCGTCGAACGCAAACACATTCAATCGAAGTGGGAGGACTGGTTGTGGGACCGTCCTCGTCCCCGGTCGTCGCGCTATCAGCGCGCGTGCCGCTGACGTTTTGTAATGCGTCCAACTCCAAAAGGAACTTACACAATGCACCCTTCAACATTCGAATACTTGCAGCCGACCGACGAACAAAAAGCGACAATGGAAACCGTTCGCTTGGCGGCCAAGGCATACGCAGAGGCGCTTGAGGCGGCGCTGCCGGATGGACCGGACAAGACGTTTGCCCTTCGCAATCACCGCACCACTGCAATGTGGGCCAACATCGCCATTACGCGCCAGCCTGACGGCTCTCCGCGCTGACGTTTCGTAATGCGTCAGTGAGTTTGGTTGATTTGTTGGCCGAGCGACGGGGGTCGCTCAACAGGGAGCAAGGACGATGGACGATATCGACATGGTTGCTTGGCCTATCGCCTACGCGATTAGCGCCACGATGTTTCTAGTGGGTCTCGGCGCGTTAGTTGCCGTCGTGGTCATCACCGGCTGATAGGGGCGGGGCGGGCCTAATAAGCCCGTCCCGTACAGCAACAATGAACTGGGACGATCTGAAATTCCATTTGGAAACCTGCGGATTGATCTGCGGAACGATCCTCATCGTCGGCCTTATCGGGATGCTGATAGCGGGAGTGCTGCCATGATGGATCAATACGACGCCGACACAGGCGAACTTCAGTTGCCCGTCAGCGCGCAAGCAACGGCAATTTCATCAGCCGCCAAAGCAGCCGCGCAGCGCCAGCGCCTTGGCATCGATAACCGCAGCCTCAACCACGCGCTCCAGCTTTCAATGTTGGCGTTGCCGGCATGGATCACGACCGACAAGAAAGGCGCGCACAACGTCACGTATGCAACGCTGAAAACCATCCTTGAGACGGTTCGGCCGGTCCTTCTGGAAAACAACATCCGCATTCGCCAAGGTGCCGAGCGTTCGTTCCTTCTGGACGAAGGTGGCGGCAGCAAAGGCCGATTGATCCCAGTCTATACGGATCTGATTCACTCGATCACAGGCGAACAAGAGCGCACCATCATTGAAATGCCAGTGACGCGCCTAGACCCGCAAGCCACAGGGTCAGCGATCACCTACGGCAAACGCTATTCGCTTCTGGCCGCGCTTGGACTAGCCACTGATGAAGCCGACGACGATGGCGTCAGAGCTTTGCCACGCGACGTGACGGCAGGAGTCATGGAAAGCTCCTCGCTTGCCGCTCTGAAAGCGGAAATCGACAAGATCAAAGAGGCTACCGACCTGCTTGCGTGGGCTGACACGGCCAAAAAGAAAAAGCGGACAGAGGACTTGACCGACGATGAAGCCACGCTGTTGCGCGCTCACTATCAGGCGCACAGCCGCAAGCTGCTTGGGGGCGAAAAATGAGCCGAGACACAGAACTTCTCTCTTGGGTTTCCTACAGCCTGAGCAACCTAGTTGAAACATGGCAGCGGGCTGGCGTGCTCACCCATGACGAAGTTGAGAATATTAAACGAGCCGTGTGGGCTGTCGTTGTCAACGCCTCGACACAAATCGAGGCGGAAGAATCTGAACGCCTCGCCGAGCAAACAGCGGAGGCGCTGTGATGGACACGCTCGCTCCCGTTGACTGGGTGATTAACTACGGCAATCCGCGCAAAGGCCGTGCTCCGTTGGTCATCCGCGTGACCGCCCGCACCGCTGGTGAAGCCAAAGAGCGGGCCAAAGAGATCGCGCGTGCGGCTGGATACACCGGCCGCATGGGGCTCATCCGCATGGTCAAACCGGAGGCTGCCTGATGCTTCCAGATAATGATGAGCTTGAGTGCCGGGGCCGCCGCCTCGCTGACGACGGCTACGGCTGGTGCGATCTCGTAGTGTTGCTCTCCATCAGCGAGGAAGAGGCCCGCCGCTTCGTGCGCCAGGCTGAGTTTCGCAGAATGTCGGAGGCGTACCGTTCCAAGCAACCGAGCGAGGAAACGCTATGAGCTTCATCGCCAAGTCGCACGATGCGTTCCAGCGGATCGAAGAAGCCAACGCGGAACTGGCTGAAATCGCCAAGCGCGAGGCTGACATCCGCTCGAAACTGGAGCGGGCCCAGGCTGAAGCTGACATGGCTTTGCTTCTCGCAGACGTGGCCAGCGTTCTCCGTGATGTGGACACGCGCAACTTGTCGGAAGGCAAGCGCGTGAGAGTGCAAGGCGTGCGGAAGCGGGTATTTCAGGCTTTGGGGGTGCAGCCATGATTTGGAGCGTCATCATCTTTATAGCCGGCATGTACTGCGGTCACGTTTTGAGTCCTTGGATCGACGGCAAGATCCTTGATTGGAAAATGCGCAAATCGAACGACGGCATGAAGGACGAAGATTTCCAATGACCATGTTTCTCGTTGGTTTTGCCTCAGGGATTGTCGCCGTTCTTGCGCTTGGGGCTTTCATGGCGTGGGGCGATGACGACCATTGGAGGGGGCTATGAATCCTTTCACCCATAATAAGCGGGGCAGCATGAGCGATCTTCGCGTTGCCAAAATCTACGCCAAGCACAACGGCCATTGCGCTTCGTGTGGCCGCAAGCTGATGGCCGGCGATGACTACGAGATCGATCACAAGATCGCGCTGGCCAACGGCGGCACGGATGACGACGACAACCTGCAACTGCTCTGTGAGGGGTGCCACATCATCAAGACGGGGGACGACGTGTCAGACGCAGCAAAAGGGAAACGGCGGTATCGCAAGCATGTCGTGCCGTCACGGTTCAAGACGAAGCGAGGGTGGCGCTAATGGGTGAGCTAGCAGTCAAGATGCGGCAGTTGAAAGAAGTAAGAGATTGGCTTGATCGTCATAGAGACAAAGCCAGACCGAAGATCGAACTCGCTTTGCAATTGGAAAGGGAAATCTTTGGCACAGCTAATTGGCCTTCCAAGGTTCGCGCGGCATCGAGAGCAAGCCGTGAGCACGGATGACAGACGGCTGTCGCGGATCATCGTCATCCAGCAGGCCTTGCAGGGTCTGACCTACGATGAAGCCCAGTTCGTCTTGCAGACCGTCCACCGAAACATGGAATTGAACGACGAGCTTCGGCGCGTCACAGACGGGAGAGAGGAATGACGGACATCCGCATCTGCGATCTTGTCAAGCGCACCGGCTTTGGCGCACGGTACTGGCAACGCAGAGTCGCAGCCGGGGAAGTGCCGGGGGCGAAATTCGTTCAAGCCGGGAGCCGTCGCATCTTCGTCCTTGACGAAGCGAAGTTCTTTGCCTGGTGGGAGCGTCAAAAGCAGGCGATCACATGCCCCGCAACCTCCGAAAACGCGGCTCGGTCTGGTGGTATCGCATCACCAAAGCCGGCACCACGCATGAAGGCTCGCTGGAAACAGACAGCCTCGCCATCGCTAAAGACCGCCTTGAAAGAATTAAGCGGGAGCTGACCGCCTCCAAGTTCGGGGAGAAGCCGCGCCGGACGTTTGATGATGCCTCGCTGCGGTTTGCCCGCGAACATTACAAGACGCTGAAGCCCAAAAGCAGGAAGCGCTACGGCGTCAGCCTGCAAGCCTTGGCCGATCACTTTGAAGGCGTGTACCTCGACGAGATCGGGTCAGCAAAGCTCGGCGACTTTGAACGCGCCCGCCTAGCGCAAGGCGTCAGCACCACGACCGTTCGCCGGGATCTGGCGTGTCTCTCCAGCCTGTTCAGCCGCGCCGAAGAATGGGAATGGGTGACACACAACCCGGTCAAGCCCTACAAGCGTGGACGCGCCAAGGCTGGCTTGAAGGAAGGTGCGCCCCGCACCCGCTACTGGACCATTGCAGAAGAAAACGCGGCTCTTGCCCATGCGTCGGCCAAGGCGCGGGACTGGATCACGTTCGCAATCGACACGGGGCTGCGCAAGGAGGAACAGGCAAGTCTGCTGCTCACCGATATTGACCTATCGCAGAACCAACTCACCGTCCGACCTGAAATCGCCAAGTCTGGCCGATCGCGGCATGTGCCGCTGCTGCCTCGAGCGCGGGAGACGGTTCTAAAACTCATGGGGGACCGGGTGGGAGCCGTGCCCCTGTTCGTTACGCAGGCCGGCAACCGCTACAGCGCTTCAACCCCGACGATGTACGATGCTGTGCGTAAGGCCTGCCGCCGGGCAAAGATACCGCCGACTTCATTGCATGACTTGCGGCGCACCTGCGGCTGCCGTCTGCTGCAAGACTACGGGATGAGCTTTGAGAAGGTGAGCGCCTGGTTAGGACACGCTGATGTTCGCATCACACAGCAGCGCTATGCCTTCCTGCGAGTTGAGGATCTGCACCGAGCCATCCGTCCCTCGAATGTCGTCGTTCTGAAAACTAAACGGGCAAAACTTGGGACAATTCAGGACGAAGATGCCGAACAGTGATATATATCAAGACCATACGAACCACTTACACGAACTGCAAATCCGCGTACCCCGGTTCAATTCCGGGCGTGGCCTCCACTACTTAGCAACAAAATCAGACACTTAATGAACCTCTTGACGCGCCATGCGCGTGGTTCGCGTCCGCGAGTCTGGACAAAATGAGGGACAGTGCCCAATGACGACGCCGTTTCGCCTATGTGGAATGTGCAACCGATACCCTATCAACTGGCATTTGGACGGCTGGCGGTGTGTCCGGTATCAGGGCACAGTCACGCCGGCCACAGAGGCATGTGAGCATTGGACAGAGCGGGAGGATTGGAAGCCGGTTCCGCCCATGTATTGCAGGCTAAGCGAGCGTGATTGGGCCTTGGCTGCGATGAAGCGCGACACTGAGCCGTTGCCACCTGCCCCTGAGATTGAGCCCGTGGTCTATTTCATCCAGTGCGGAGAGTTCATCAAGATTGGCTTCACGGTCGAACCGGCCAAACGGATTGCGGCCATTCAGACCTCATCTCCCCATGAGATCAAGTTATTGGGTACGATGAAGGGCGGCCCGGAGACGGAAAAAGCCATGCACGCCCAGTTTAAGCACCTGCGGCACCGTGGAGAGTGGTTCCGTGTTGATGAGGAACTGACGACTGAGATCCGCCGGCTGACCCGCAAGGTTCGAAAGGCGAGAACCTAATCCATTTTCGTTTAGGCAGAATCGGTCCAGCGGACTAGGGAGCACTTCTTAAATGGAGGACTCGCTACTCTTCCAAGCTATTTCTGATGATACGTGGTTTAGAGGGCCGTTGATGGGCTCTCCTTTTATCTATAACCGCGCGCTTTAAAGCGCTGCCAGACCAATTCAGCAGTGCGATCTGACCATCGCCCTTGCTCTGGCGCACACACAAGACATCGATCAACAGAAGGTGCATCCGAATTACATGCCGGGCACCAGCCCCAAAGCATCCGGTATCTTCCGAGCATGATGCGAAGAATGCGCATCGGCTACCCTCCTCTAGCTTCCAAAGATTGCAGCTAGGTCCTGCACAATCTTGGCAATGCCGAGACCTAAAATGAATGCACCCCACCCACGCATGACAGCCCCCCTGCTGTTGACTACATGCTTTGAAGGTCAAATGCCTTTGTGCTTGGTCCGTCATAGACTTCGAAGTAGACGCGGGCCTCCATCATTGCCTGCATCCACCTCCCCAAATCTGCACTCCAAGCCTCAAACTCTGGAGTACCGGCGTCTGCTTTTGTTTCGGGCGGACCACGCTCGCCAAGGTCATCAGCAAGAACACTGATAATTCTTTCCGCCTCTTTGCAGCGCTCGACAAGGGCCGCGATCTTGTTTGCATCGTCCATCGTCTGCTCCTACCTTTGACACTTCAAAACCTGCAACGCCTCACTTGTGCAGGCCGCCACCTGCTCTTGCCTGCGGTTGAAATAGTCCTGCGCGTCGGACGGCAAAGAGACCCAAGCCGACACTTCGCGCAGGCATTGCAGGAAGCCGTTCTTGTAGGCCAGATCAGACAAGGCGGCTTCGCGGTCTGTTGGTTCTCGCATAATGGCTCCTTATTCTTCTACCGCAGCCTTGTAGAGAACCGCGTGCGCTGATGCTTTCAACGGCTCCGGCAGGTCGTGCACATCGTCGGTCAAAACCAGCAATTCTACTGTGACGCCTATGGCCTTCCCGCTCACATCCTTAGCCAAGCGAACGCGAGCATTTCCAACTTCGAGATTGGCTATCTTCACGGCCCCCTGCCTTCTCTTACATGAAAATCAAACGATACAGCCAGAACGGAAGGCGCTCGCGCCAATGTCTGCGGCGGTCCATGTCACGCTTGAACCGTTGAAGTCTCGGCCAATCTCTATGATATTCCGGCGTCATCGCTCTGCTGCTTTATCTTCCACGGCTCATTCTGTAACGGATGCGATCTAACAGGCCGTCGCTGATTGTGGCGCCGCCAGTTATCACATCATAAACGTCGCGGAGCAGGCTTTCGGCTGCTTCTAAGCGGTCTCTTAATTCCCGCTCGCTCATCTTTTCTTCCTCGCTCATAAGCGGCCTCCAGACTTGCCCAATACCGTTGTTCCTTTTCTAAGTCTCCAATTCCGTTTGCATCGCAGTAACGGTTGATCGCGAGAGACTTTTCTTCCATCCACGTTGCCTCCTACGGTTTACAGTAAACATCTTCGAGCGCGTCGAGAGCCGACATATCCATGAGCGGCGGCATCGGTCTCCAGAGCGATGGCGCGTCCGCATATTCCCAATCGTCGCCCAGCCAATCGGCAGACGGCTTGTTGGTCATGTGATGCGGCTCGTCCCAATGGCTCGCACCCGACGATCGCGAGCCGACATAAACGACGTAGCCGACAACTTTGTCCGTTCGCTCGCCGTCGTCATCGACCTCCAGCATGGCGTGCCACAACATCAAATCGCGATCTCGCGGCGTTTGATCCGTCACGAACTGCCAGCCGTTGCTCTCCATCGATTGCGGCAGCGTCGGCATCTGCACATCGCTCATTTCAGCCCCTACTTTCTCTTACGCCGTGTTGGCCACGGCCTGCCCGACTTGCCCCACATCCTCCAAGCCTGCGTTGCCGTCATGCCTTCAAGCATATGGCGTTCGGCTGTTTCGTTTGTGGCGTAGTCGCGTGATTTCCACACTCGCTCGTTATGCTCTAACGCTTTGGCGCTGTATTTCTTCGCAGGGCGTCCGGCTGGCAATCCCGAGGCCGGGAGCTTGCGCCCACCGCTCCGAAGCGACCGAACCGCGTCCGCGATCATGGCCCGCCGATCCTTGGCGTCCCGGCTGTTTCTGCCGGTTTTGACCTCGATTACGCACCCGCCACGCTGATGCACTTCTAGGATAAACTCCGCAGGCTGGCCGCTTGGCGGCAAGTCGTCAGAGCCTCGTTCTGTCGGGACAAGTACCAGCGCATAAACGCGAACCTCATCACCGGGCCGAACAGACCGGACGGCATCGCGCCACGTTGGGCAACCGGGGCCACCGATCTCTTTCACGTCCTGCGCTCCATCGGCTCTCAGGTGCGCGGCTTGCGCATCTAGAGACGCTCGCTTGGAACTGAACGTCCATCCGATTTTTGACTTGTCCACACGCATTACGGAATTAGTACGGAAATTACTTGATTATGTCAATGCGAATATGCAATAACACTGTGGACGGCTCTGGTGCTCGGCTGACAGTCGTCGTTAAATCCACCATGCAAGCGCCTGCCGAGAAGGCGATCTTGCCCTGAGTCTGGCAGTGCAGCAGGGGCGCGCGGGGCGTCGCCAGTACCAGACGGACGGCTACTTGGTTTGCTCGATGGGGCCACGGTGACGTGGCGAGGTCGGCGCTCTGGGTTCACCGTTCCCCGCACCATTCGCAATATAAGAGAGGCCCCACATGCCACAACTGAAATTCGACAACCCGGCTGTGACAGAGGAATTTGCTGCCTCGATGAAGCGGCTTGGAGCGCCCTTGCCGTGGGACTGGCATGATGGGGCGCTACTGGATGCCAACGGCAGACTGATCGCAGAGTTCTATGCGAGCAAAGACCCAAACCGCAATCTGGAGATCACGTCGCGCGTGGTGATCGCTATGAATACGTGCGGCGGCTTCAAGGCCAAGATCACCGGCGACGAACTGTAAGGACTTCCCCGGATGGATATTGTGAAGCGCTTGCGCGCTATGGATGAAGAACAATTCTATCAAGCGCCCGCAACGTCCTACCGTGACTGCCAAGAGGCAGCGGACGAGATTGAGCGACTTCGGGTAGAAGTTGCTGCGCTTAAGGATGAGATCGTGAGCGTGCAAAAAATGACACGCTCAAATTGATGGAAGGAAAGCCCCTGGATGGACGACAGTGCATTAGGCTTCGCAATTCGTGAGTTGGTTTGGCGCATTCGTATTGATGGAACGCCGACACGGAAAGCAGAGGCGGGGCATGGGGGATATACTGTTTACGGTCCTCCGTGGTTTGTGATCGACACATCGCAAGCCGATCCGGATGTGAACTGGCCCGGACGTTTAGTCGGTGAAGCTCAATCGCCTGACGAAGCAAGCGCGATACAAGCAGAAGAAATTGGACGCCTCGCGCGCGAAGAACTTAAACTGTAGGAGACTCCCCCGGCCATGACGCAGACAGACGACCCATATGAAACGCTGGCGCTCGTCACGGCGCTTCTGAAGGATCGCAACGCAATGAATGGCGGCGATCTAGCGACAGAGATAAGTCTCAGCGCAGTGGCTAAAGCGGAGGCGATGCTGGCAAAGCGTAGGGCTGCACGGGCAGTGAATGATGGGCTAGAAGGCGATTATTTTCGCGTCTATGGGTGGCAAGAGGGGCGCGTTTTGAGTGCTGCCGACATTGCCGACGTGCAGAAGGTGCTGGCTGATTACAACGATGAGATTGGAGAGGCGACTAACGGCTACCACGCAGCGCGCGAGCAGGTGTTACGCGAGATCGGCGGCGACGAGCTTGTGAGTGCCGCCGCTGCGGCGGACAAATGGCAGAGCGCGGTCGCGGTTGAACGAGCGATGGAACACTTCCACCGGAAGTCCGCCGAGTATCGCGACAAGACCAAAACGGCACCCGCCGCGTAAATGTTGGAGAACCCCCGGATGAGCGAGCTACTGAGACAAGATCGTGACGCCCTGAATGATGCGCTTGATAAGGCGCTGCCGGATGAGGCGTTTGAGAAGCTAAAGAAAAAGGCGAAAGAGTTAGCCGAGCAAATTTCCGAAGAGATCGAATGGAACTTGCGCGACAACCTTGCATCAAACTTGGCTTACCACACCAAGGAGATGGCAAGCCGCGCCGTCAACGCACTGCTAGAGGGCAACGAGTCGGAAATGATCCGTTGGCTTTCGTGTGATGCAAATGGCTTCACAGGTCGCAGCGACGGATACGGCACCCGCTCAATTGAGCAACAGCACCCCGTCCTGCACGGCAAGCTGTTTGAGCAAGGCTGTGTGTTGCTTCGCAAGAGAATTGTCGAAGCGCACAAAGACCTGATCACGAGCGAGCGCATCAAAGACCTAGAGGATCAAGTGGCCTCGCTGGTGGCGCAGAACAACAAGCTTCAAAAAGAACTAAACGACTGGCGCGACCGCGCCTTGGATCGAGTGTAAGAGGTTCCCCGCAAATGCAGCTCCCTGCATCGAACGAACACAAGATGATTGAGCGCCTGATGGTTTTAGCCGAGTATCTTGAAGGCAAACACTCGGACGCGACCGCCGATATGGCTTTGACGGCTAGCGAGGTGAGTATGCTCGCTAAGGGCATTCAACTGCTGGCCGCAGTCAGGATCGCAATTAAGTAAAGGAAAGCTCGGATGACGCCGCAACAGGAGAAAGCATTGCGAGACGCGCTGTCACTACTGCCGCGTGGGGAGTGGGAGGTTTGGACTTCTTGCAGCTTACGGCGCATCTCGCGCAAGCGCGGTGGCGACGGTGACGTGTTACACGCCTACAATCAGAGAGACGGCCACCCAGACCTGAGCATGGACGAAAAGCAGCTCCGCGCGCTTTGCTCAATCAGGAACACCGTAGCCGAAATTCTTGGTGAAGTTTAGCTGTAGGAGACTGCCCGGTTAACATTTGCTTCTGATAGCTTTCAGCCACGCCCATAAAGCGACCAGAGATAGAGCGATGACGAGGGCACCAAAGGTCACACGGTGAACCAGTAGAACAGGAAGCTTCCAAACAGCATCGCGCAAATGATCCATACGGCAAACCTAAATCTGTCACTCATGAGCCGATGAGCGCTTTCAGCATATGGACGAGTACGGGGAACTTGTCCTGCAATAACGTGGCGATTGCCATCAGTATTCCGAGTAGAACCCGCTCGTGCAACGTCAGCTTGTCGGCGTGTTTCTCGACGATCTCGTGCAATCCCGCTCTGTCTGAACTGCTCTCCTTCGTGAACGCTTCTAAAGCGGTAAAGCGGTGCTCGATCTCTTTCGTGCTGTGGCCGTTCTCTGAGCGCGGCGGCGATCTGTTCCATTCTGTTTGCATCGATCATAGCCTAGCTCGTCTTCGGTTCGCTGGTCGTCGGTTTCTTATCCACCTGACACGGGGCTTTATAAACAACGGGCTTGCCCTGCTTTATGCTGTCGTAGCGGCTGTTATGCTCTGCTACGTCTTTCTGCATTTCACATGGGGCTGCTGCGCTGTTCTGGATTGGCTTGAAGGCGTCGAGGGCGCTCGTCCTAGTCAGCTGTGTAGGGGTCTCGCATCCCGCCAGCGCTAGGGTTGCGAGAGGCAGCGCCAGCCTTGTTGGACAATGAAACCGTTGCATTGTTCTGAGCCTCGATCTTGGCGATGGCTTTGTTGCCGCCGCGCGTTTCTGCGTTCCAAATCCTCACGCGATCCCACGCCACCAACGCCAACACGACAACCACGCCAGCCCCGATCGGGACGAGGCGAGCACCGACCCATGCCGCGATCATGCCGCCCTCCATTTTTGCTTAAGAGCGGCAGTGAAGGCCGCTATCTTTGGCCAAAACACGAGACATCCAACCCATGTCGCACACGCGCCTGTGATCAGAAGATTGCTCGTAGCGAACGACACAAGGTCCCCTGCCTGCTGACCAAACCCGCGCCAGGCGGAATAACTAGATAGATCGGGCGGGGCCGGGAGCGACGGGAGAGAGGGCATCGTCACAGCGGCACCCGCCCCCACGGCCGCACCTGAACTGACAGCAACGGGCGGCTTGCTGGCAGCTTCAACAACGCGGGTGGTGGTCGAAACGGCATTGGCGGGATACGCCTTGCGGTCTAGCTCGATATGAGGCGTGTCCCATGATCCCTTCCAGTCGCCGCCCCATTGGATTACGACGCCCTGCTCCTTGGCGACGGCTTTAATCACATCCGCCACGCGGCGCATGTCCTCCATGTCGTAGGTGGCTACGCCGTCGCTGCCGATCGCGATGAAGTCAATGGCGTGCCCTGTTATGTGGCGGCTGTTCAGCGTCTTAGACTTGCGCTCGGCCACGAGGATCTTTTGGCGCTCTGGCGTGCGCAGCCCCTCTGTCACACGGAACTTGGTACGGGTCGCGGCCTCTCGGATAACGTGGACAAGTTCAGGTCTGACACCGAGGAGTTTTTCCTCGGAGCGCGGGTCTAGTGCCATATTATCGGCCCATCTCTTCTAGAGGGTTGGGTTATGGACGCTGCAACATTGATTTTGACGATGACGTTCGCCGGTCAGACCTTTGACAAGGTGATGACCCGCCCCACGCTCGTAGAGTGTGAGGAATATGCGCGTGATGTTGTGCAATCAGCGCCGAAGGGCTGGACGGTCAGTTACCGCTGCGGCCCACACCTAAAAGCCGATACAAACTTGCCAAGTCCCAATCAAAGTCGGGCTCGTTAGGATTGCGCGGCCGTTCTGGTGGCGTGCGGAACATATCCAGCGGGTCAATACCCTGATCCATGCGCTCTTGCCGTCTGATCTCATACCCCGGCAAAGGCTTGTTCTGTTGCTCATAAGGCGGTTGCTGGGGATCGTCGTAGAGGCCAGCGGCCCTGAGGTCTTCGAGCAGAGCGGGATCTGTGTTCGTCTCTGCGCCTTAACCCGTGCTGCCGTCTTCATAGGTTCCGAGAGGCAACATGCTGTCGATGATTTCAGCGCCGAACTTCCCAACCCCGCCAGCGAGGCCCCCAAGGGCATTGATGCCCCGCGCCCATGAGATCGTTGGGTGATCTTCTGGCACATCAATGATGTTGCTCCACCCAGACGTATCGCGGTCTGCTATGACGCCGCGCTCTTTCAGGGGCTGTTGCGTTTGGTCCCAGGCCCGTTTAGCAAAGGATAAGAGATCAAGGGGATTGGCCATTCAATCCCCGCAACCAGTCCATCAAAGATTGTTCCTCAGCAGCAGCGCCCGCCCCGACTGCTGCCCCTGTCACCGACAGCGTTTTAGGGACGCCGTTCCTTCGAATCCCCGTCGCTGCCTGTATTGCAGCCTCGATTGATGCGGGGTTCTCAAGGTTTGTTTGGGGGTCAATGCGACGCAGAGTTCCTTTGATCATGTCGTCAAGCTGTTCGTCTTGGGGTCCAGCGTTCAAACCCTTTCTATCGATGGTGCTTAGGTAGTCTTTTTTAACCGACGCATGGTTCATATGACGGCTGGGGTTTGCGAGTTGCCTTCTCAAGACCTCTTGCGCCGCATCCGTGTGATAATTGGTATAGTTTGCCGCGTCTTTTGGGATGCGCGGGCCTATTGCTTCGCTGTAGGACTTGGCCACGGGACCGGCCCGCCACGGGTTTGTTTTAAGCGCCGTATAGGCTGCTTGCCCTGCTCTTGCGCTCGCCATGAGAGGCGCAAGGATGAGGGCAAGGTCTGTAATTCCTTCTATGGCGTTGCCGGGGCTTAATGGCACATCACCGGATGCCTTTGCCCATGCTCTCTCGGGTGCCTCTGCGCTATACTCCCCCAACTCTGTTGCGGCGTTCTGCGCAGTCAGGTAGTCTTGAGACAAAGACTGCCCCGTTTGCGTTGCCAACAGTTGCGCCAATATATCAATCAGCGGGAGCTCCGTTTGATCCGCCATTATCTTTCCCTAGCCGGGTTGACGTTTACGTTTTGGATGTGGCCCAACCTTGCAGTGATAGCCATTTTCTACCACTTGTGAGCGTGTACAAACGCTCAGCTCTGCTGACGTTCTGGTTCTGCGTATTTCTACTGCGTCCGCATTGGGCGGTTTACATCTTGGCCTTCCTCTGGCTGTAAGCCGTTTTCTTGAACTACCGCCTGATAGATTGGCTGCAACGTGTTGTCGTTTGCTGCAAGCAAGCGCAAGCTGTTGACCTGTTCTGCAATCTTTGGCTTTGGCGCTCCGCGCGCCTTTAAAGCTGCATACCCCGCCGCCCAACGGGCGTATTTCGGGCTTGCGAACAGAAGAGATGCTGCATACCCCGCGCCTGCCGCCCCGAGAACGTAAGGCAATGTCCCAGTCACGTAGCCCGTGCCAACTCCGGTGAGTGCGCCGAGTTGAATTGCGTTGGACGCCGACCGCGATGTGTTCGCAAGTGCTTCCACGTTGGCAAGCCTATTATTAATACGAACGATGTCATCTAAGGCTGCGCGGTGCTCTGGCTTGAACAGAAGATTGCGCGCTTCAGGGCTCAGCTTAGTCCAGTTGGTTATGAATGATTGAACAGAGAAGCCGATTTCCTGAGTTGCACCCCGCGCAGAGGCCACGGGCTCGCCCAACTCTCGGATCACCGCAGACGACAATTCGTCAACTTCGTCCTGCGTCAGAACGCGGCGCAACGAACGGATTTTTTCAATGTCCCCCCGATCCTTACTCAGTGCCGCCGTCTTGATTCCACGATAAAGAGCGGTTGCATCCGGGGCATTAAACAGCTTTTCTATTGTTTCCAACCGCTGCGCGGACATGGCGGTGAAGCGATCCGCTTGGCGAAACTGATAGATCGCGCGGCGGTAGTCTTGCGCCTCTTTGACATTGCCGCGCTTCTCCGCTTCTAGGGCGTTCCGTTCTAATACGGACACCATGTCTTGTGTGATTGCACCTTGAATGCGCTCTACGTCTGACAGCTTGAGCGTATTCTTCTCTGTGTCCGGCATACCTGAAGCCAACCGGCGAACTTCTGATCTAAAGTTGCGCAGCGTCTGGAGCGACATGGTTTGTGTTGGGGATTCAATAAGGTCGCGGATCGCGCGACCCAGAAGCCCACCCTGCACAGGGTATGCCGCGGATGCTCCTTCCCGGCTTAACCGGGCTTGGTTCAGCATCTGAGAATTACGGCCCGTCAACTGTTGCAGAAGCGCCCGCGTGGCCTTTGGATTGCCCATAACGCGGGCTTCTCCTTCAACCGCTCTCCCCTCTCTCATGTTGGCTGGGATGTTTTCCCATGCGCGTTCGTAAAGAGCCGCTTGCTTTGTTTTCAGCGACGTATTGCGCGCCGGCTGCTTAATGACTTCTGAGCGCTGTTCTGGCGTCATGCCGCGCGTTTGCGTCTCGACAATATCGCTTGGCCGCGCGTCTTTAAATCGCTCCATCCCTGAGCGAACCACAGTCCCCGCGCTGTCTGCCGTTTCCGTGCGCCCAAATTGATCCGCAACACGCATCGTTGCATCGCGTGCGCCTTCGATGCTGTCTTCAAGAGCGGTGCGAACCGGCTTTCCGGCAAATGGGACTTCCGTCAGTTGCTTGGCCGTACTCGCTATCGGACCTTCTCCAAAAGCTGGTCCAAACGGACGAACGCCTTGACGTTCAAAGGCTTGTAGATCCTTGGCCGCTTCATCCGCCCGCGTTACCGCTCGTGTGGTTCGCGCGACTGTCTGGGGCGAGCGCAACATGCGTGCTACCGGAGCCGCTAGAGCACCGAGCGCCGCCGTTGTCGCGTCCGCGATGTTTGATTCGACGGTCGCGTTCGGTCCTCGCTGGCGCATCCGGTCAACGGCATCGGCGGGCTCGCTTAGAACGGATGGAAGGGCGAGTTCAAATGAACCGTCTTGTCTCTCGGCTATTGGTGCAAAGATGCCGCGATCAATGACGGGGTTGGCTTCCGTCTGCTGCCCGTAATCTGCGCGGAACTTGTTGCCGATGATCTGGCCAGCCTTGTTGTAGATATTGCCCCCGTCATCCTCCGCGTAAGGCGTGCGGTCTTGCTGGGGATTATTGCCGGAAATCGCCATGGATTGCGCTGCGACTGAAAACGGCTCGAGTGACTGTTGCGGCACTAGATCGTCAAACATTCCGGTGCGCCGTGGCTGAGCCGCTGACGGCATTTGAGGCTGTGTCGGAACGAGGTCATCGAACATTCCCATAGTTTACAGCCCCGTCGTATCGACATTGTTCTGACGCAACCGTTCCAAAACCTTATCCCGCGGCGCTCCGCGCCGGATTGCGTCTAACGCTTCAGAACGAGCTTGGTCATGACCGTAGTCAAGAATCACGTTTCGCTTATCAACGCCGAGCCGCTCGGCAACGCCCTCGTACTGTTTAAGGGAACGTTCGTACTGCTGCCTTTGCGAACGTGCCGCCGTCATGGCTTGAGAAGTGAAGTCCTTGCGCTGTTCTGGGCTCAAGCGTTCGCCGCTAAGAATCCTGTTGAACACGTTGCGCACTTGATCTGGAACGCCCGCTGCGTTCTGTGCAGTCGCATACTCCGTCTCGCGAACAACCGATGTTGGGTCAAGGACCTTCATAAAGCTGTAAATCAAGGCCACGTCTGACGCGGCGCTAGGATTACTTGCGAATGCTTCAATCTTGGACGATGCGTCTCTAATGATCGCATAATCTTTATTTGTGCTCGCAACCTCCTTGCGCAAACCTTCTTCGACATTGGCTCGCTTGTCGATAGGCAGCCCATCAGACCCTTGCGCTTCAGCGCGCAACTTAGAAGTGCCCGCATTCTTGTACGCAATGTCCGCGTTTTCGCTGGCCAGCTTCAGATCCATCAACTGACTTTCGCGCGGATCTTGCGCCATGCCTGAGGCGGCAAGGAACACGTCCGGCCCGGTCATAGGGTCAAGCTCATCGGGGTCTAAGTCCTGAGGGTTGACGCCGGCTCGCTTCAATCCCGTTTGCCAGATCAGCGCGCGACGGGCGGGGTCTTTTTCGTACTTGGCCGCCTGGGCCACGCCACCGAGCATCTTGATCTGACGGTCTTTGTTCGCCTGTGCGCGGTCGCTGTCCTGATTGGCAAGGCGCTGATGCTGCGCTCCGGTGTCAAGCTGGCCTTGCTTCATGGCCTCGGCTGCGGCGGCGGTGTTGCCGCCCGTGCGCGCTGCGTTGCCGATCAGAGCCGCTTTCTCGTTGTCCTGATAGCTGCGGATCGACGCCGCCAACGGGGCGAAGTCCAAAAGCGTGCTGACCCCTTCGCCGGGGGTTGCGAGGCGTTGGAATTGAATGGCCATGGTTTCCCTTTAGCGAGGACGGTTGCCCCAAGCTCCGATGGCAGCCGCGCCCAACCCGAGAAGGTTGTTGACGCTCTGCGTCTGCGTGTTGGCGATCGAGTTGCCTTTTCCGATCTGCAAGTTTGCGCGCTGCTGTGCGAGGCCGTATGTCAAATCAGAGTTTGCCCCGGCCCGATTGGCGGCGATGTTGCCCCGGTCAACCCCGTACCCATAGTCGAGGTTGCCCAGCTGCGTTCCCCGGTTTGTTTCGAGGTTGCTCAGTTGGTTGCCCAGCCCTTGCCTGAGGTTCGCCGTGGCCATCCCCGTCTGAAGCCCAGCATCTGCGACACGGGTGGTATACTGCCCGCCCTGCTGCCCTTGCGAGGCGAGACGATCGAGATACCGATTGAGATCCTGCGATCCGCGCTCAAGATTGGCGCGTGAGGCGGCAAGGCCCGCACGCCCCGATCCCAACGCCCCCGACGCATTGAACGACCGCGCTAGGCTCTTATTAGCCATGTCTTCGTTGAACTGGCGAAACGGATCGTTGGCCGCATAGTCCGAATAAAAACTTTGCGCGGCGTCTGCCCCTTGAAGCCCTAACGCCCGATCATAGAGGGTCTGTGCCCCCTGCCCCGAGGCAATAAACGGGGCGAGCGCCTGTTCGACGTAGGACCGCGCATCGGTGAGAGCGTTTTCAGCCGAGCCATACTGCCCCGTCAGATCCCCGCGCGCCTGGTCATACCCCGCGCCGATCGTGCCTCGGGCTTGGTTATAACCCTGCTCAAGCATTCCGGCCTGTTGGTCGAAACCTTGATTGAACTGCGACCGAGCCGCGCCTTCTGCACCGGTCAATAGAGCATCGGCGGCAGCGGTTGAACGCCGAATTTCTTTGCGTTGATCTTTTCCGAACAACGAACCGAAAAACCCCACATTAGCCCCCGTAAGTTAGATAAAGGTTCCGCAATAGAGGCGGAAGTTCATGGTGAATGCCGGAACAACCGCATTGCGTGACCCGCTTGTTGGTGCGTAGGCCCGCATGATGAGACGATCGCGCATATAAAGTTGACCGCTCGTAATGTAGAACGTGAACAAACCCAGCGACGACGCGAAGTTTCGGTCCCCGACCGGTTGCCCTTGAACCGCCGTCGCCCACCATGTGTAAATGTTTGTCCCGTTGACCTGTCGCCAGCGCGTGTTGATTTCAGAGTTATCCGTTCCGCTGCCCGCTGGTCCGGCCTGCACCATCCCGAACACAATATCCGCAGCAGCGTTGACGTTTGCGATAAAGTAATCCGTGCTGGTGTTGATGTAGGCGGCGGCTGTTGACGTTGCGGTCGCCGTGCGGCTCGGCAAAGACACGGCCCCGACGACGCGACTATCTACAAAGTCGGTCACGGTGAATAGGTTCTCAGCCGACGAGAATTTGAGCGTTCCGGCCCCGTCACGGATGACCAGATCACCGCTCTCAAATTGAAGTGTCACAGGCCCGCCGTTGCAAAAGAGGCAGCAAACGAAGAGCCGAGAGGCGTTGCCAGCCCTGTCCGCACATTGCCGGCAACGGAATAGCGCCACTCCCAGTTTTGATTGATGTCTGTCAAAGGTGAGGCGTTCGGCGTTCCGACCATCACCATGCTTTGCCCCTTGACCAACGTAACCGCGTCCGACGTTGAGCCCTGCCGCATGTAAGAGAAATCGGTGTCAAACTTCCCACGACCGGCCCTGATCCGCGTCCCTTCTAACACCAGTTGAGCGACCGAACCGTCAGCATCAAAGGCGTCGGTTACAACAGTCGTATCGAGCACATAGCCGCGCCCGTTAACGGTAAACGTGCCGAAAGATCCGGTGCTCTCTGGGATCACTCCAAAAATATCGAGGACGACATGCGTTGCGTTCGCACTGATCGCGCCCCATACGGCCATGTTTTGCCCGAAACGAACAAGTGGAATCGACCCAGCCCAGGCCGAATTGGCCGGCATCATGGTTGTCGGGTTTGCCCCGCTGATCGAAGAACTCCCGTTCAGATATTTCGCAAACACAACCGGAACATCGCTCATGCCGTGGGCGTAGAGATTCACGCTTGTATTCACGATCTGGTTGGTCTGCGGGAGCGTGGCGTCGATCGTGTGCGAGAAGTTGAACGTCTTACTCGGGATAAATCGAGGATAACGGAGCCCCGAGTGAAACTTGATCGAATTTAAATTAGATAAAGGATTGTCAATGGGGCCGTCTGACGGGTTGAGCACGTCTGCTGTTTCATAGACCGCAAGCGCTTCGATGTCTGGCTTAAAGCGGAGAACGATCGGCATCACGGCTCCCCGATCACAAACTCGCCTGTATTCAGATTCCAGCGCGATTTTCCGTCCGCCGATTGGATAACGCCAGCCGTCACCGTGCCGAGATTGGCCACGATCGCGCTCAAACTGGTTACGTTCAGCGCTTCAGCCGTAATCGTGTTATCGACGACTAAGTTTCCGTTGATCCCGACAGTCGGCACCCCGTTGACGGTGCCCACGATAAACGCCGTGATCTCCTGCTCATTCGCTGTCGGATGAACGACGATGAACTTGTCCGCCAGGATCGCAAACGAACTGTCCGCCGGCGACCCGTCCAACTTGATCGAAGCTGTCACCCGTCCGTTGACGTTGACAGAGACGCCGTATTGACCACGGACGTTATCGACGGTTTGCTCCACCACGCCCACGGCGTTAATCGTGGTCCGCAGCGCCTCAAACAGCTTTTTCATCCACGGATACCACTTCGGCGTGATGCGCCGATAGCGATCTACAAACACCTCGTTGGGGCTCGGCGTCGGGAACGTGTTGTCTTCGATCGCCATTAGCCCCTCACCGTCACCGCATCAACCGCAAGCCCTGTCAGAGCCTTTGGCCGGCTGTTCTGCGACGATCCCGGCACAATGTCGGCATAAAGCGCCGCATACCGCATCGGATACGGGTAGGCGTGAACGTGCGGCGGGATGATCGTCATGGGGACGCCCGTCCCGTTCTCACTCACGGCGTTGGTGATCTCGATTTTGAACACCTTGCCGTCTTCCTTGGATTGGCCAAGCCGGTTCCACCTGAAGCGCTGAGTGCGGTTCGATGTCCCACCAATCGTCTTGGATCGGGGGCCGATATAGGTTTCCCCGTTGTCGTTCGAATGCGAGAGGCTGGCCACGCTGTCCGATGAGGCGTTGACCGTCGTCGTCATCAGATACAGTGCGCCGTTGGTATAGTCCCCGACGATGAGCCTCGTTCCAAACTGCACCGCCTCCGACACGCGCCACCGGGACAAAGACGCAGAGGCTCGTTCGTGCACCAGCCCCGTGCTCATGTCATAGGTCCACGTAAACGACGTGCCGGTGATGGTATAAAACTGATGCCCGTTGATGGCGTAGGTGAACGCCTTCAAGTTGGCTGGCGTTGTCTCGCTCAGAATCGCCCGATCCATCGCCGGGGTGCTGATCTTGTTCGCCTGATACCCGTCGAGCATCATCAAGCCCGTAAACGCCCCGTCTGCGTTGGTGGCCGCGAAAATGATGGTTCCGCCGATCTCCCGCGCGGTTCCCGCCGCGTAGCACCCGAAACTCTGCGACGTGGAACGCTCAAACGGAAAGTCCGTGTTTCCAGTGTTCTGCCAGAACTCCGTTGAACGCTGCCCGAATAGAACAACCTCATTGCCCCGAGACATGGGAACCACGATCCCATCAGGGTTGGATTCCGCCCGCGCAAAGTCGAGTTCGTCAATATCCGTGCCGTCGTCAATGGCTGTGATGTACCACTCGCCATTGGCTTGGGTCAGAATGAAATACCCATCCACATGGGCAATGCCGTTGAACTGCACTCCGGACGGAACCGTGGGCGTGGACACCGTGTCGGCGGTCGTGTCGATGATCCGAAACAGACCGTCGCTCGAGACGATCCCAATCTGGGCGTTAGGGTCTTTACGGTTGCGGACCATCTGCACGGTGCCGGACGTGGCAAAGGCGGCAAGAGCCGTCTCAGTCCCAGCGGTGTTGAACTTGCTCAACCGCTGCCCTGAAACAACATAAAGCGCCGTGTCACTGAACGCGAGCATGGCCCGCATCGCTCCACCTGAGGCCACCGAACCCCACGAGGCAAACCCTTCACACGCATAGACGGGGTACCGGATCTTTCCTTCTTCCCCCGCGTCTTCGGCATAGCAGTTGATGAGGCGCGCGGCCCCGTCTGCGTTCGCCCTGCCGGGGTTGGAGCGCAGCCCTAAGGCAATCGGGGTCAAGGCCATCAGAAGTATTGCGCCTTGGTGGGAAGGCCAGACGAACGAAGGTGCATGTGGCGGCGCACCTTTTTGAGAAGGATGATTTCAGCCGCTTCCTTGGCATCGACGCTCATCGGTTCCCCGTAATTCCCGCGCGCCTCGTTGGCGATGATGTCGCGGATCGCCAAAAAGATCGGGGCCGGTACTTCATCAGAAGACCAATAGGTCAACTCCATGTCGTTCAATTCTTCAAACTTGTCGGCGTAGAGCGACTGAATGTAGGCAATGTCTTCGGCGTCGGCGTCGTTCTCGTCTTGAGAGGCGTCAATCACCGAGAGGTGACGGAGAACAGCAACGGCCAATTCAGTCGTGGTTTTTGTGCTCATGACCGATAAGCATCCGATGAAGCGGGTTCATAGAAACGGGACACTTGCACGACAAACTGCCCCTCAACGGCTGTAGCGAGGTTCGCACCGGTGCTTTCCCACCGAAAATGCCAGCGGCCGGGAAGGTCCGGTGTCACGTCGATATAGTAATCCCCGACTGACGTTCTCAAAACCTCGTCATCCGTTCCATAAACATACGTGCTGATTTCAGCGTCCGGCGAATAGAGCTTGAACGTGATCGTATCGGGGTCAACGTCCGCGCCGTCCGCATCTTGAAAGTTCACGGGTATGCGGACGGTGGAGTTTTGGTAGATTCGACCAGGGATCAGCATGTCAGTTTGATGCCCTCATATAGCGGGAGCGCGCCTTGATTGCATAGTGGCCGCGCTTGTTTGCAACAATGCCGGACTTCGGCACGGTCAACGCAAAATCCACATCAAATCCGGTGACGGTGAACGCGCCGGGTTCTGCGTTGAGGTTCTTTGCGAAGATGAACTCAATGGTCACGCCCGAGAGCGTGAACACGCCACGCTCGGCAATGAGCGAAGCCCTGCGCAGGATGTTTGCATCGTTGCCGGTTAGGGTGAAAACGCCCGTCTCAGCGACAACGGGGGTATTCTTACGGAAGTTTGCGTCAATGCCCGTGAAAGTGAACGTCCCCGTGTCCGCAAACAGGCGCGGCGGGTAATACAAAATCGCGTCATTGCCGGTCAGAGTGAATGCGCCGGGATCAGCCCCGACGAAGTAAACGCCCGTCCCTAAACTCGTGAGCTGGCCTAGCGGCAGTTCGCCAACGACGCTATGACCAAGCATTAGCCGGCCTTCCGCAAGAGTTCTTCAGCTCCGTCCGCAATCTTCAGGACGACACCTTCCAGTTTTTCCCGCTTGGCGCGTTCGTCTTCCAAAAACTGCAACACCGCCTGAAGCGCCTGCATGGCTTGCAAGTTCTGTGTCTCAAGCAATTCGATCCGTTTCAGAACGTCAGGCGGCAGCGCCTTAACGGTTTCTGTTTTTTGAATGATGCCGCCAGTACGCCGAAACTCTGCTGCGGCCTCGCACAGTTCCAGCGCACGCGCGCGGGCCTTGGCTTCGGCGTTCATGTCTATTCCCAATAGCTGTCGGCGCTGTAATCAGACGGGATCGGGGTCATATCCTTGATTTGGCGGGCCTTGAATATCATGGCTTTGCGATGAGACGCGGCGGTCTGAGCAAACGCCCAGCACGTTTGCGCATCCATCGGCGTCATGGTGTTGTCGTTCGCGATCCAAGAGAAATCGTTGTCAGGATCGGCCCACCGCAGATCGCCAGGTTGCGCACCGTTAATGATAGCAGCCAGAGACAGAGTTCCCGCCCCCGAAACGTTGGCGAGAGACTGGCCTTTAAGGTCGTATGACTTGCCGCCGAATGTAAACGACCCCATGCGGCGGTCCCGTTCTGTGTCAACATCGGTGGCCGATGGTGGCGGCGGGGCGTAGGGTGCAATTTCTGCCCCATCTGGGATACGAGACGCGGGCACAAATGTCCCATCTTCCCGACGTGCCCATGTCTGCTCTGGATTAACCCACTGGAACATGTCTATAGCTCCGCATCACAAGTGATAGCCGTGGCAGAGTTAACGGGAATGAATGCGGTGCGCGTCGGTGACAAAGTGTTGGCGTTTATCGTCAAGCCTTTGCGCGTTGCTGCCAACGTGTAGGAGGTCGTTGTCGAGTTTCCGACACCGAAAAAGTTTATCGTGATCGTAGAGCCGCCACCGGACAAGGCAAGGTTCGGAGTCGTTCTCATAATGCCTAAGAAACCGGCCTGCATAAATGCAGAACTCGTGCTGTTAGAACTGCCCAAGTTATCGTCAGCCGCTACGATCTGATAATATCGCAGACACGCCGTTTCCTCAAACGCAGCCGATCGGCGTTCGAACGAAGTTGCCACCGATCCCAGTTCCAACTGCGCCCGCCCAACATCCAGCGTGACGTTCTGTGCTTGCGTGCTGTCGGTCCAGAACAGGACAATCACATTATTGACCGATGACCCAAGCGTTGCCGTAAGAGACACATCCGTCAGCGTATTGGCCGTCAGAGCCGTTGATCCCGTAGCTGTGACGGTGAGATTTGACGCCAAAAAGAAGTTTCCGGCCGTAAACGTGCCGCTTGTCCAAGACAGCACAACGTCTGAGGTCACAGTGTCGGCTGTGCCTGTCCATTCAAGAATGGCATAGCGTAACGTTGTGGATGCGGACATCCGGACCCTTGCCGACAGAGTAACGGCTTGGCCCCGAAGCGGGTACGAGTCGGACGATTCCATAATTTGTTCAAAGCCGAAACGCTGCGCAGACGCTTGGCTTTGCGTGATCCGCATCATGTTCGGCGTGCCGTCCTCAACCAAGGTCTGCGAGGTGACGGCAACTGTTCCCGTTTGGGTGAGGATGTTCCAGCGGTCGTGAGCGTAGGTGTCATCGGCATTGGTCGCCGGCGCACGCTGATTGAAGCGAAAGCAGCCGTTAAACAGAATATTTCTGCGGCCAACAGCTGACAGCGTGGTTCCAGACGAAGAAAATCCATTCCCTAACGTCAGGTCTTCAGGATCGCCCGTCGAGGCTGTCAACCGGCCCTTGAGTGTCGAAGTCGAGACGTTGGCCAGCTTGGCGTTGGTGACGGCATCATCCACAATGCCCGCTGTGGGCAACCCCGTTGCGTTGGTCAGCGTCAAACTGGACGGCGTGCCGCCTGCCCCGTTAAAAAGAACCGGAGCGCCGGCTGATCCTGTGTTGACGGCAAGGGCCGTTGCGATGCCGGTTCCTAGCCCGCCGATGCCGGTCGAAACCGGTAAGCTCGTGCAGTTTGTCAGTGTGCCGCTGGCGGGCGTGCCGAGCGCCGGAGTGGTCAGCGTGGCATTTGTGACCCGGACCCGTCCCGTCCCCTTAGCTTCAAGGTTCAAATCTACGTTAGTGTCGTCACCAACGGCTTTGACAGACGGACCAGTTCCCGTGGCGGTGTTCAGAATCTCAACATAGTTAACAGCGCTTGATGTCTTTCGAAACCTAACAACCTCATTGCCTGAGTCGTCATTGATGCCGGTATTATCGTCGAACCCAATTGAGAACCCGTTGGCATCGATGTTCGCGAACCATTCAAGGAAGTTCTCCCGAGCCGCCGTGATGCCAACCGTGGCCGATCCCGAGAGGTTGATCGCCGCGTCCGAGTTTGTGGACTTCAACACGTTGCGGGTCAGTGTCGTGCCGGAACTCGTATAAACGCCATAACCCAGCTCTCTATTGGCCCCGTCTTCAATGATGTAGGTGACTGTCTGGCCATTGGTGACGCCCGAAAGCGCAAACGTAAGGAACCCGGATACAGCCGTTGAAAGGGTTATGGTCCCTGTTCCCGTCGTCGCCGTGTTCATCTTGGCGAGGTTATAGAGAAGCCCTGAAGCCATCGGTTAGGGCGCTCCCGTCTTGCCGTTCAAGGCTCGCGACAAAGCCGCGCGCTGGTTCTCAATCTCGACGAGCGGAGCGCGGGCCGTAAGCAACGCTGCCGTGATCTGGCGAAGTTCCGCTTTTTTCGCCTCGATATGGGTGTTCAGGTCGTCCACCTGCGTCTGAAGTGGCGCGAGTTTTTCGCGCAAAGCCGCTGCGTCTGCTGTAAGGGCGTGAAACTTCGCCTGCATCTCTGCCGTCGTCATATCGTCCCCCTATCAAGCCAGCGAAAACACGCCGTTCGTTCCGTCGAAGTCCACCGTGAACGTTTCGCCGTTCGCCAGTGTCAATGCGGACCCATAATCCCACCAGCCCACGAGAGGGTCGGCTGGCGACGTAGGCGTGTCGTTGTAGAGAACGGCATACCGGAACGGCCCCACTGAGCCCGTGGCCGTAAACACCACGTCCGCGCAAACAAGACGATAGGTCCCCGATGTCTGCGAACTTGACGACGTGGTGACCGTCGCGCCTCCCGCCGTGTAGCCGTTGCCCGCGCTGATTTCCGTAATGTCGGTTTTGACGGTGTTTGACGCGCTCGGGGCTGAGTTGGTCAGCATCACCTTCAGCGTATGAGACTGGAAGTTATGAACGCCTTCCGCGATGTTCTCGACGAAAGCGTTGAACTTGTTGTATGCGGCCATGTCGGCTCCCCTCAAGAGTTAGGGCCGAGGTTCCCCCCGGCCCTGATGCCTCACACCGCGTAATAGATGATGTAGGCCGCAGCCCCGCCGGCCGCAAAAGCGTTCGCAGCGACGTTGGCTTCGATCTGCACCATCGTTTTTTCGGAGAAGTACTTCGGCTCAACAAAGAATTGAATGCGCTGGTTCCCCGTGTGGAGTTCCGCGATCCCGTCTCCAGTCAGCACGCCGCCATTGATAAAGCCGGTGGCCGAAGCTGATGCACCGGAGTTGGTGTACGTGATGCCGCTTTCGGTGTCATAGTACGTGGCAGAGCCGCCGCCGTTGGCCGCCCACCCAAGATCCATGTCGAGGGCTTCCGTGCCGGTGTCAATGTCATCGGCCACCAGAACCGCACCCACGACCATGACGTTTTTGGGCAGATAGCCAAGTTCGAAGATGTCGCCATCCTCGACGTTCGCGGCGATCTCGTATTTCGAGTAGAAGATTTTGAGGTTCTTAGCCAACCCGTGAGCAGCGCCCACCGGGATCGGACTCACGGTCAGTGTTTCAGCTACCATGTGGAAAGTTCCTTCTTAGTTTGTCCAATAGGCATCAGCCCGTGATAAACTTCCTCCATGCTTAAAGGAGGCTGCTTATGACAAAGTGGAAACCTATTCGCGGATTTGAAGATTGTTACGAGGTTTCAGATATTGGCGATGTGCGCCGCGTCGTAACTCATTTCGGAAACCCAACTTGCAGACCTTGCAAACCAACATGGTCTAAAGGTTACGCCCGTTTTGTTCTTTCCATAAATGGAACAAAGCGAACTTTCTCTGCTCATCGGGCAGTTTGGGAGGCATTTTGCGGACCTATCCCGCAAGGAATGCAAATCAACCACCGAAATGGGAACAAGGCGGACAACTCGATCAGCAACCTTGAACTCTGCACGTCATCGGAAAATAGAGCCCATGCTTATCGCGTTCTTGGGGTCGCTCCGAACATCAATCCCAATCACGGCATAAAAAATGGCCGCGCTAAGTTGAAATCGGAACATATCCCAGAGATTAAACGGCTCTACAATTCGGGACTAACTCAGAACGAGATCGCTGATCGTTATGGCGTCTGCCAAAAAACCATAAGCCGCATAGTTAACGGCAAAGGTTGGCTAACCTACTGACAATCCTCACGAATCTGCCACAGCTGCGAACCAGCCCGTCACGACGCCGTTGTCCTTATAATCGGACGTGTCGGTCGTACCCGTGCCAAAGCGCAGCTTCTCGACCTTATACCACTGCTTCACAGCGAGGCCGATCGCGCGCTTATAGTCGAACTCTTCCTCGACCGTCTGCGGACGCATCGCCCAGGCCATGCCAAGCGCCTGCGCACCGCAGAGGAAGGCAGGAGCCACCGTGACACCGGACGACACGGTGGGAATGTCCTCAATCGTGTAGATCGCGACGTTCTCCCACATGTAGTCTGCGCCCGTGAAGAGCGGGTTGTCCATGCCCCGGTTACGAGCCTCGCGGTTGGCGGCAACAAACGTGCTGTTGAGCGCCAGGTCGCGAACGTGCAGCGGATGCGCAAACAGCACATATGCTTCCGTGTCACCGATTGAAGAGCGGGTCTTAAACGGACGGATCTTCGGGTTGGCCGTCAGAGCGATGCGCTTCATCAGCGAGATCGCGTCTGGCGTCAGCTTGTCGTCCGTGTTGTCGATCGTGGCCAGCGCCGTGGCGTGAACCAGCGACGAGGCATTGGACTTCAGCTTGCCGAACAACACGCGGTCTGCGTTATCAACCAGCCAAGCGTTGCGCGCCGTGGCATCAGCCGAAGCAAACGCCGTGCCGTTGATGGACATGAGCGCTTCGATGATGTTGTCGCGGTCAAGCTCCATGTTCCAGTCCATAAGGATGTCCTTATGGGCTTGGCGAAGATCGATGGCCGTTTTCTGCGCTTCGAACTTCTTGAACTTGACGGCGTGCGAGTATTCACGCACCCGCACAAGGAAAGAGCGCAGCTTGGCTTCTTCTTCCGCACCTTCCAGCGCTTCGGTCGAATCCTTGGCCGTGCCGCTCAGTTTGTTGACGAGGGTGAACGTCACCGCGTCGCCGGGCTTCTTGGTCAGATCCTCTTTGACCTGGATCATCTTGGACGATCCGGTGCCCATAAACTGTTTAAACCAGTTCGAAGCGAGGTATTCCGTGAAGTAGCGTTCGTCCCACTGTTGGACTGTCAAGCCACTGGGGACGTAAGTCTCTGCCATGTTAGCCTCCTAAGAGTTCATCTAGAGAGGCGGGTCCGTTTCTCGGGGCGTAGCGGCCGTGTTGGTCGCGCGGCACAGACGAGGTTGTTCCCGCCAACGATTTGGGAGCGGGCGCTTTGGGTGCCGTGACTTGAGAAGGTTGCTGCGCTTGCAGTTCGGCCATCAGCTCTTCTTTTAGCTGCTGGCGAAGTTGCTCGCGGTAGCTCACAGGATCGGGGCCAATCTCACGAAGGGCGGCAATACGCTTCCCTTCCTCGTAAACAAACTTGGCCGGCAATGGATGACGCACGAGCTTCTGCGCTAACATCGGATCGGCATTGGCCGCTTCGATAAAGGCCGCTTTGGCTTCGTTATAGTCCGGCTTTTGAGACATCATCTCTTCGGAGATGAGAACGCGCGTCTCGTAAAGCTCCATTGCCCGTTGCTGCCGTTCGTACTCAATCGCGCCCTGCGGATCGGTCCAAGGATCGGGAGGGGGCGGCGGAGCCTGACGTGACTGCACCTGCGGCTTCGGTTTGCTAAGTTCATTAAGCTTGGCTTCGAACTCGGCAAGTTTCTTCTCGTAGTCTTGGCGCTTGCGGCGCTCTTCGACGAGGGCCTTGCGAGGAACCAATGGGGAGTCGTCTTTCTCGTCTGACTCAGCCGGCGGCGCTGCGTCCTGTTTAACGCCCTGGTTTTCTGGTTCCGGCTGAGTGTCAACCCGTTCCGCTGGCGTTTCAGCCTTGGGTGCGGGTGATGTGCCGTCCAAAAGATTGTCGAGAGAGGCTGTCTCCGATTGTTCGCTCATGTTGTCCCTCTGGTTCGCCCGTTGAATCGCCGGCGGCGCGTGCTGGTCGTGAAACGCCCTTAAGGTTGGCGGCACCTACGCTTGAAACTAAAAACCCGCCTGTGGGGCGGGTTGTTCGGGAACCATCTGACCGTTCGGCTGTGGGCTTGGCGGCCCGCCGTTCGCGATCTGTGGCATAGTAATGGAGCCTAACGGCATGGCCAGCATGTCGGCCTCTGTGGCCGTCTTGGCGGCTTCGGCCCTGATCTTTTCCGTCTCGGCGACGAGCTTGTCGATCTTGGCCATCAACTCTTGCATCTGCGCGGCGGCGGCTTCTGCGGCCTGCTGCTGTGCTTGCGGGTTCTCAGCCGAATCCATCTCCTCGAGGATTTCCGTCTTGTTCCTGAGGTTCGAGGCTTTCACGTAGGCTTTCGGCGGCAACTGCACGCCAGCCCGCGCCAACTCAACAAGGCCCTGGAACTGTTCGGCGGCGAGGTTGGCCACGTCCGGCACTTCCTCGATCGTGATGTCCATGGCCATCTGAGCCGGCACGTTCTCCATGCCCACCTGCTGCGTCATCAACTGCGCTTGCATCGGATCGGCCATGGCCTGCTTGAGAGCCTCCGCGATCTCTTCAGGCGGCATCCCCTTCTTTTCCATGTCTTTGCCGAGTTGTTCGCCCATCGTGACCGGACGGTTGAACCCGACAAACTTCACATTCTTCTCGTCGTCCGTAACCCTGATCCACCATTCCTCGTTTTTGTACTGGCGAATGAGGTTCCAAATCCCGACAAAGACGCGGCGCTTCAGCGAGCGGTGCCGGTCCATCAATCGGCTGATCTCCGTCTGTCCGCCTTGCTGATTGGCCAGAATGGCGCGGCCGGAGGGATCGCCCGATCCTTGCTTGCCCAACATTGCCGCGTTCGGGCCGATCAACTCAATCTCGTTCTTCGCCTCCTGCAACAGCTGCAGGTGGCCGGAAATGTTCGCATCGTCGCGGACGATTTCGAGTTCAAAACCAGGGTTGCGCTCGATCACCCCGTCTGGCTTGGCGGCTTCGGTGCGGAGCATGTCCACATCGTCCACCGCGCCGCGCTCAAGGCTGATCTGCTTGACCGTCAGCATGTGCAGCGCCTTGCTGCGGCGCTTGTTGATCTCGTCTTGGGGGCCAATCATCGTCTTGACGAGGCCATACCGGCGATTATCGCGATCGATATAGGCCGATTGAAGCATCAGCGGGCACCAGGACTTGCCGTCCTGATCAATGAACGGAACGTCGCCGCCCTCGAGTTTGCCGCCCTTCGTGAAAATGCACCATTTCCACACGTCACCTTCCCGGTGATACATCTGAACGATGCGAACCCGCTTGCGATGCTTGCCCGAAACCCACCGCTCCCATGGGCGATCGTCATAGGTCCGGCTCATTGTGTGTTCGTTGAGCGTCACGTCGATCGCTTCCGCCGCTTCCGGCCATTTGGCCTTGGCGTCTTCGGCGTCCATCCAAATCACGCCGCCCAGGTAGCGCGCGTCGGAGAAGTCCGGCTTGCGAGAAAAGGGATCGTAAAACAGCCGATCCCAATCCCATTCGACCGCGTTAATCTCGCCCGTCTGGTCGTCAACCGTGAGTTCGATGCCGCCGAACCCTTCGATCAGCATGTTTTCCCAGACGGTCGTGAACTTCGTGTCTAGCTCGCACTTGTCTTCAACGTAGCGTAGCGCGTCGGTGGCGGCTTCGGCGGCGTCCTCATCTTGAGGGTTGCGGGGATAGGCGCGCGGGTCTGTCCGGTTCGACGCCTCATAGCCGACCAAGTAATCAATCTTGGCCTGGATACGGTTGATGATGATGTCCGGCTGGCCACGATCCTGAAGCGCCTTGCGCTCGGCTGCGGTCAGTTGCTTCCCGTCGTAATAATCGCGGCACTGTTCCGACTGCTTGCGGGCCTCTTCGGTCGATTCCTCCGACTGCTCGAAATACTCCACCAGCTTCGACACGTAGTCGGTGTCATCGTCCGACTTGGCCTGCGGCATGTTTGGCGCCATGGCAGGAGCGGGCGTCCCCTGCATCGGCTGGGGCGCTAGAATGTTCTCTAGGTCTGCCAATTATCGGCCCTTCCAACTCGTTGCCGCCTGCTCTTGAGCGCGGCGCTTGAATGCTTGATCCCATTTCGAGGGCGGGGGCGCGTCTGGCTTGACCGGACGTCCCGAGGTCATCACGTCCAACATCCGGCCTACCAACCCGAGCGCGTCCACTTGGTCGTCATGCTTGCCGACGGGGAAGTTCATCATTTCCCCGATGAGATCCGCGACCCATGGCGCGTTGTGGGGCAGATAGACTTTCCCCATGGCGGCACGAGCCTGAAACGAGCGGCACCGCGTCGGCTTGTCTGCGACCGAGGCCATCTGTTCCCGCCGGCAGTAAACCCGCCTTTCCCGCATCCGCTTGTCGATGAAGGGACCGAGCGACTTGATGATCTGCCCTTGTTCCTCGCCCCAGTTCAGCGGCTTGTGCCGTTGCACGAGGTTGATGAACTCTTCCACCCAGACGTGACTTTCAGCCTGTGACCGCCACAGGTCCAAGATGTAAAGGTTATCGTCGGGATCAACGCCCGCCACGACATGAACGGTATAGTCGCCACCTTTCGCAGTGACGGCGTAGTCAGAGGCTCCATACGTCCTCAAATGGTGCGGCGCGACGGTGTACCACTTGAACCATTCGCGCTTGAAGTAGTCGCCTTCATCGGGCGCTGGGCGCTGCTGATAGAGCGCGGACCAATCCCGAGCCGGGAGAACCGTTCGGATGCGTTCAAGAGCTTCGATCGGGTAGAAGTCAGGCCAGAGGGCTTGACCATCCTCATTGATCGCTGGGAGTTCGAGAACGTCCCACTTATCGCCGCCTCTGGCCTGTTCCGCTAGGAGCTTGCCCGAAAGGTCGTCTTCATGCCATCGGGTCTGAATGACGATGATCCGCCCGCCTGGGGCCAATCGCGTATAGGCGGTGGACGTATACCAATCCCAGACCGTTTGCCGCTGCGTTTCGCTGTCGGCCTCTTGCCGGTCTTTGATCGGGTCATCGATGAGGAACACGTCAGCACCGCGACCTGTGATGGCTGTACCCACACCAGCGGCCACGTAGCTGCCGCCTTGCGATGTGTTCCACCGGTTCGCGGCGCGGCTGTCTTCGGCAAGAGCCGTCTGAAAGAGCGGCTTATATTCTCCGGATCCAACGATGTTGCGGACTTGCCGGCCAAAGTCAGAAGCCAGATCCGAGTTGTAAGACGCGGCAATGATGGACTTGGTAGGATGCCGGCCTAAGAACCACGCCGGGAACCGTCTCGAGGCGAGTTCCGACTTCCCGTGCCGAGGCGGCATGTTGATCATGAGGCGATCAATCTCGCCCCGTTCGACCGCTTCCAGCTTCTCGGCGATTAGCGTGTGATGCTTGGCCTCGATGTACTGAGGCAGCGTGTACTTGGTGAACTCAATGAGAGAGCGGCGGGCTTTCCTCCGATTCAGAAGCTCCAGAGCCGCTTGCGAGGGCGAGAGCGGCGAGTTCGTCATCGGTCATCTCATACGTTGTTTTCGACGCGATCGAGCCGCTATGTTCAATCGAAGCAAGGCGCGCATGGACAAATGGCGCGGCAGCCTTGGCCGCATCCAATCGGCGTCCGTCGTCTTGACCTGGATCGCGCATGACCCCTAAAAGATAGTCGAGGGGTGACATTCCTTCAGTAGCGGCACGGGCAAACATTTCTTGCCTATAAACCGTTGCCTTCGTTACGCTTCCCTTTTTGCGACCCGCACCGGGCCTTGCACCGCCCCTAGCCATCCTTTGATTACCTTTGATACCGTTTCAACAAATCAATTCACCAGTTCACTGGTCAAGTTGTAACTAGAAATCGCCTCTTCCGCTTCCCACTGTTCGAAGGCGGTGCGGGCCATTTCAATCTCTACTGCGCTGGGGTTGTCCACCAGGCGAATGGAACGAGAATGGCTCTGGCCAAAGATGGTGAGCGTGCGAGAGACGAACCAGTAATGGCCATTGTCGGATCTACGGACGTTGAGGCCGTCAATCCCTATGGCGTCTTTGATCTGTTCTGGGGTCATGCTTTGCCCAATGCGAAAGCGAGGCCAGCTAACAGCACGCCGGTTTCCTGCGCTGAGTACGTGACCAAGCCGGGAAGCAGGTTAAAGCCGAACAGCTTGGCCAAGATGAGGACGATGTACACCAGCAGGGCAAGGGCTGCGGCTCTCTTCCCCCAAGCGATCAGTTCCGAATAAACTTGCTGAGTTGCGTCACCTATGGCGCTCATTATGCAGCCCTCAGTTCTGGACGGATGGAGCGGAGAAGTTCCGCCAGTTTCTTGGCGGTGTCATCCTGTGCCATGTAAATGGCGGGGTAGTTTTCCTCAATGCTGGCCTGAACTTCCGTCATAGCGCGGCGCACGGGCTTAGCGGCGGATTCGAAGGCGAACGCCACGAAGTTGCAAAGGCCACCGGCTGCAATGGCAAAGATGGCCAAGAGGGCTGAGATGCCTACGCCAGACCAATAAGCAGCGGTTTCGTCGGGGTTGGTGTTGGCGGTGAACATCGAGGCCAGCACGAGGTTCTGAGATGCGCCTGCTGCGTGGCCTTCATGCTTGGTGCCGGCGGTGGCGCGAGCGTCCTTCAGCTCGCTTTCGGCGGTGGCAAGCTTGATTTCTTGAGCGGCAATCTGGTCCCAGAGTGCTACGTCAGCCTGAGCCGAGAAGTATCCATCACAGAAGGCGCGCGTTTGGGGGCCTTTGGTGGACTTGCAAGCGTCGGTCAGTTTCCAGAACTTATGCGCTTCCGCGTTGGCAATCACGGCCTTGGCGGCGGCCGGGGCCTGCTTGGGCTTCATAACATTGCGCTCTTCCGTGAGGCGGGCAACTTTGGCTTCAAGATCCTTGACCGTGTTGCGGGCGTCTGCGGCGGTGGCCGTCTGGAATGAGGCCTGCTGCACCGTGGCGTCGCGGTTGGCGGCGTTGAAGCCGGTATGAGCGATGAACTCGCATGTCACGGCGATGGCAAAAAGGGCCACGGCGGCAAAGGACACGCCTTTCATGCCACGCTTATAGGCGGCGTGGGCTGCAACGAGAGAGTACCCTACGATGTATGTGCAAAGCGCCATAAGGCCAGCAAGGGCGGCACTGGCGACGAAATTTTCCCCAAGCTGCCAGCCGAACATGGCGGTGATCGAAGCCGCAAGCGTGGTGGCGGTGAAGCCGGCACGCTTCATGTGGGGGATCAGGTCGTCAAATGAGGATGCGTGCTGCATGGCGGGGCTCCAATGCAAAAATGCCCCGTGACGTTCACGAGGCGTTCAGATCAAGTGTGCGAATGTCAGGGCGTCTCAGGCGTAATGCGTAATCACCGAGGCCCAAGCGGCTCTCTCAATGTGATGCGTCGGGGAGAGCCGCCAGTCTCAAGGCGCAGTTTCCCCTTCCCCGCAATACGCCTACCATACCAAATTCGCTACATTGATTGTTACAAGCCGTCAAGGGGTAGCGATGAGTCGCGCGGCAGGTATCAACCTGTTGTGTCAAAGGTGATTCACTCCCCCTTTGTTTTTAGAGCCATGATGGCGTTGGCGATATTGCGAGCGACCGAAGGATGGCCGGGGGAATGATAATCTAAACCATCAGCTACCTTTGCTGCTTCCTCGATTGCCTCGTTACGGGCGCGCAGAAGGGCGGCGGCTATCAGTTCTGCAAGCCTGCCTTGGATAACGCTTTCCCCTTGGCCCGGACCCCAATTGACAGTGATCTCATCGCTCTCTGCAATCTCCCGCGCGAGTGCGTCTAGGTCTATCATGCCTGATCGTCCTTTTGAGAGGGTGGGGGTGGGAGGGGCATCCAGTGCGTCG
>MSXQ01000040.1:0-7282 GCA_002083645.1 Proteobacteria bacterium ST_bin13 | reverse complement strand
GTGCATTCGTCGGCCGGGTTCATCGGCACGCGCTGGAAGTTCTCGGCGAGGCTCGCCTCGGTCGCGTTGTCGTCGTCGCTCAGCACGAGGACCGGGACGGTATGGTCGGCGGGGAGGGTGCCCTGCTCGATCAGGAGCTGGAGTGCGCGCAAGCGGCGACCGCCCGCCTTCACCGTGAACGTACCCGCCTTCTTGAGCGGAGTGACGATCAGGTTCTGCAACAGCCCTTGGGCTGCGATATTCGCGGCGAGGGTGTCGATCCCTGCGTCACGGTTGGATTTGCGCACATTGTCCTTCGACAGCGTCAGGTTCTTGACCTTCACGGACTGGATCATCGGTCATACTCCATTCGAAATAAGCGCAGCCGTTCCGACGGTCACGCGAGCCTGCTCATCAAGCTCAAAAAGCCGAAGGCTCCCTCCCCTCCCTTTGATGATCGAGAAGAGAGCCCTGTTCTGGTCAGGCGGTGATGCGGTCGATCACGGTCGCTGCAGTCGCGACGGGAATGAACATCCGCGTCTTGTGCTGGATGATCTCGGTGAAGCATCCGGCTGCCTTCAGCTCGGGCAACCGCGTGTGCGGCCAGTCGAGCAGTTCGAGCCGCTGCTGACCGGCGACAAGGCTGCGCTTCAGCCGGTACGCACCAAGCGCCGCGATCTCGCCACTGCCCATGACATGCTTGGCGGTTTCGGCACCCGACACAGTGATGGTCGCGGCGATGCCGAATGCCTCGGCGAGCTTGGTCACAAGCGGCGCGGGGACGATACGGCCGAGGAACGACTGACCGTCATCGGTGGTCAATCGCCAGACCTGGACGTGATCGTCGGGCAGGCGGTCCCAGACCGGCAGGAGCAGGCCGGTGACGAGGTAGAGCGTGTTGGTGCGGGTCTTGCCCGACATCTCCTTGACCTCGGCCTGCCACAGCATCGAGAACTCGGCTTCGCTGGCGTCCTCCCACATCGTCTCGAGGAGAAGATCCTGCCGCATCCGCTCGGTGCGCGTCGGGCGCACCAGCTCGTACCGGCGTACAATCTCACCGTCGTCATCGGTGAGCGAGTAGGTGCTGCACCGGATCGCGGCCTTGCCCGACTTGCGGTTGACGATCGGGCGGGCGTCGTCGCCGAGCATCCGCAAAGCGCGATCAAGCGCGAGCGGCTTGTAGCGTTCCTCGGTTTCCAACCGGAGGATCTCGGTCTCCGCGCCGCTGGTCTGATCGCGCCGGATGACGGTGCGATCGAGGATCGTGATGCGCTCGGCATTGATGCTTTCGACGCCAAGATCGAGTGTGCCTGCTTCCTTGGCTGCCTCGATCCGGGCCTCGATCAGCCCGAGATACTCGTCGAAAATCGCATTCTGCATGGCGATGCGCAGCGCGAGGATACGATTGAGCCAACGCTGGATGGGCGGCATATCTTCCTTGAGGCCACCACCGTCGCCCTCCAGCTCGAGGCCGGTCAGCTTCTGGAACTCGTCCAGCGTGGTCGAGCGCAGCTTGCCATTGGCGAGCAAACGAAACCACTGTTCGAGCGATTCCTTGGCATAGTCGCTTTCGAGATTGTCGCGCGGGTCGAACAGGCCCTGACCGCCGGTCTGGCGCTGGCCTCGGGTGAGCGCGCCCAGACTGTCGAGCCGGCGTGCGATCGTCGAGATGAAGCGACGTTCGCCCCGGCAGTCGGTCGACACCGGCCGGAACAGCGGTGCTACCGCCTGATGGGTGCGGTGCGTGCGTCCAAGCCCCTGGATGGCGGCGTCAGCGCGCCAGCCGGGCTCGAGGAGGTAATGGTTGCGACGTGACTGGTTCTCAGCAGTAAGGCTCGCATGATAGCTGCGGCCGGTGCCGCCAGCGTCGGAGAAGATGAGAATCTTCTTCGCACCACGCATGAAGGCGTCGGTTTCGGCGAGATTGGTGCGGGGGCTGCGGCTTTCGACGCGCTGACGGCCGCCCACAGCCATGATGACGCGCCGGCTACGTCCCGTAACCTCGGCGACGGCATCGGTGCCGAAATGCCCGATGATATGATCGAGGGCGGAGCCAACGACGGGCAGGGCACAGAGCTGCTCAAGCAGGTTTTCGCGCATCTTCAGCGCTTCCTGGCTGAACACGGGACGTCCGTCCTCGTCCGTCATCGGCTCGGAGCGGGTCTTGCCGGTCTCGTCGACAAAGGTTTTCATCTGCCGCACCGGAAAGGCGGCGGTGAGATAGGACATGAGGAACTCGCGCGGCGACAACTCGATGTCGAGGTTCGCCCGTTCTTCGACGGTCAACGCGGCGAGCGCCCGGTTGAGCATTGCCTCGGAGGTGGAAACCAGCTGGATGACGACGCTTTCACCACGTGCGAGATCGGCGCGGATCGCGGGGATGAGCGACGGGAGCTTCATGCCGATCAGAAGCTGGCAGAAGAACCGCTGCTTGGTGGATTCGAAAATCGACAACGCGGCTGCCTTGGCACCGCTGTTGTAGGTGTCGTTCGAGAAGCTGTCGGTAACGCGAGTCGCGTCGAGCGCGGCGCGTAGGTTGGCGTGGATGATCGCCCAGGCATCGGCATAGGCGTCATAGACCTCGATCTGGTCGACGGTGAGCTTGTGTTCGAGGATGTCATACTCGACACCGGCGAAGCTCAGCGCGCGCGAGACGTAGAGTCCCTGCATTTTCAGGTCGCGCGCGATGAGCTCCAGTGCCGCGATTCCGCCACGGCGCAGGGAGTCGACGAAGGTCCGGCGATCGGCGAACGCCGTCCCCGGTCCCCACAGGCCGAGCCGCGTCGCATAGGCCAGATTGTTCACGTCTGACGCGCCGGTGGCGGACACGTAAAGGACGCGGGCGCGCGGTAGGAGATTCTGCAGGCGGACGCCCGCGATGCCTTGGTCGGAGCCTTGTTTGGTGCCGAAACTGCCTTCGCCGCCTGCGACACCGGCCATTTCGTGCGCCTCGTCGAACACAATCATGCCGTCATGGTCAACGCCGACCCATTCGAGGATCTGCTGGAGCCGGGTGCCCTTGTCGCCGCGGTTGGAGCGGAGCGTCGCATAGGTGAGGAACAGGACGCCTTCGGCTGCACCGATTGGCGTGCAGAGTTTCCACTGGTTGAGATGCTGGATGTCGAGCGCGAGACCGCCGACCGCGGTCCAGTCGCGACGCGCATCTTCGAGCAGCGTTTCGGTCTTCGATATCCAGATGTGCTTGCGGCGACCGCGCAGCCACTGGTCGAGGATGATCGCGGCGACCTGGCGGCCTTTGCCGGCGCCGGTGCCGTCACCGAGGAAGAAGCCGGTCCGATAGGCGCTCCCAACCTCATCGGGGACGAGCGACAGGCCCTCCTCGACGGGTTTAAACAGGCCGGGAATGTTGCGCTCGAAGGCATCGCCGGCGTAGATCAGCGTCTCGAGCTGAGCATCGGAGAGCGTCTTCGCGTCCACGACGGACTGCGAGAGGGTAGGAACGTAGGACGGCCGGGGCGCGGTGATCGAGCCCATGGCGATCGATTCCACCAGCGCTGTCGGATGCGCGGACGCGCACGGGATCGCGATCCGGCTCGGGCGGTAGGGCAGGTACACGCCCACGGCTTCGCCGGTCGGCAGCGGTTCGGCGAACACGGTATAGTCGATCGCTATCGCGTCGAGCGACTGCGCTGCCTTGGCCGTAGGCGTTGCGAGGCGCTGTTTGCTGGCGAGGCCGCCAAGCAGCGGGCCACGCCCACACGGGCGTGCAAGCTGCGGCGTGGACACACGCGTGACAGGTGCGGGGCTGCCGGCGCTCGTCACGATCGCGGCGAGCGCCTCGGCGAGGGATCCGCACCGGAGCAGTTCTGCGTGATCGCCAGTGCCTTTCTCCAGCACCATGATCTTCACTGTCTGACTGGTGCCATGCTTGGCATACGCTTTCGCCGGGAGCTCGAGGTGGAGGGCCAGCGCGCAACCCGCGGTCGCCTTGGCCCAGGCGCGGCTCGATGTGTCGATGCGATCGGGCAGGATAGCGGCGCAGCGGCCTCCGGCCCCGAGACGCAGAAGCGCGGCGCGGAGGTGCCGTAAGGCAGCCAGCGAGTCGGCGTGGCGACCGATGCTGCGCGAGAATGGCGGGTTGATGAGGACGGCCGTGGGCCGGATCGTGGGTGGCAGCAGATCGTGGATCAGCTCGGCATCGTGCCGTGTGACAGCAACACCCGGGAAGGCGGCTGCAAGCATCTCGGCGCGGGCCGGATCGATCTCGTTGAGGACCAGGCGGGCACGGGCGCGCCGTGCGAAGACCGCGAGAAGGCCGGTGCCGGCAGAGGGTTCGAGGACCAGGTCGGTAGGGGCAATCCGGGCAGCAAGGGTGGCCAAATACGCGATCGGGGCGGGGGTCGAGAATTGCTGGAGTTCGATCTGCTCCTCACTGCGAACCGTGTGCGTCGGCAGATTGGCGACCAACTCGGTCAGCGCAGCAAGACAATCAATCGGGGCGGAGGGAAGGTCAGCTTTGGCCACGTGCATGACCTGGGCGAGTTCGAGCATGTCGTAAGCGTCGCGAAGCGACCAGCGACCATCGGCCGAGGAACCGCCATAGGCTTGTTCCATCACCCACAGCAGCGTGTCGCGCCGGAGCGATCCATTCTTGGCGATGGTGTCGGCAACCGCTTTGGCGGCGGTGATCGAGGGTTCGGTGAAATCGAGTTCGAGAGCGGCGCCTGAGGTGCGCATCGAGGATCTCCTTCTTGTCGCCCGGTGCTCATCACCGGATCAACAAGCCGGAGGCCTCCTCCCCTCTCTTCAGTGAGAATGGAGGTGTATCTCCGTCCGGGGGACAGCATTGCGAGCAAGCCGATCGCGAAGCGCGTCATTCCAGTCGTCATGCTCGGACGGGAGCCATTCCTCGACGAGCCGCCCCTTAGCGGCGAGGTGCTCGCGTGCCCGCCCCAGGCAAATCTTCGCCGCTTTGTTTCTCTGACCAAAAACGATCACACGCCTCACATGGGACGGAATCCCGACATGAGCGTAGCGTTCGGCACCAAGCACGGCCCAGACGGGCAATTGAAACCAGTCGGAGGCAGACAGGGCATCTTCAATGCCCTCGGCGATACCCAGTATGTCGTCGGGCTCGCCAAACCGTACGCTGCCCGAACCCAGAAGACCCAAAGCCAGCTTTGGCTTGCGGAAGGGGCGTCGCAGAATGTCAGCTGGGTCGAGGAATGTGCGGTGCACGGCAACGAGGCCGAGCTCATTTCTCACGGCCGCGATCAGCGCCGGAAGGCTGCGCCGATCCTTTCCCTTGCCGATGATCGTCTGCGGGTTGAAGCGCAGTTCTGGGGATGATGTGTATAGCCTGCGTGCTTGAAGATACGCCTCGGCTGGCGTGCCTTCGACCGGCATGCTGTGCTGCCATAACGTCCTGGCCAGTCCGCTCAGATCGCGGGATGGTGCGCGCAATTCTACATGAACGGGGGCCCGATCATGGAGGCCCTGACGATCCAGCGCCTTGAGAATATCGGTCGCAGTGCAGCCTGCGAAACATTTGAACAGGATGGCCTTGGTCCCGAGCCGGACCGATAGGCTCGGCGAGCGATCGTCATGGGCAGGGCAACGGCACTCTCCGCGCGTTCCGGACCAACGCCCGCCCAAACTCTCAACAATTTGTTTGGCGCGGACCGCTGCGTCGATGGTGGCCGGCATGGGCGAAACTCCTATTGGAAGCCAAGGTTCGCTCCGCGCCCGCCCCCTTTCCTCTTGCCCGATCGGCGGAACAGGGCACGGGCCTACGCTGCCTTTGCCGCGAGCACGCCGAACTCCTCGACGATCCGGTCTGTTGTGTAATGTGTGGTGCCGTCGCGCTCGTAAGAGCTATCGCGCAGCCGTCCAGCGATCCGAACGAGATCGCCCACCTGGGCCTTATCATCGATATACTTCCGCTGGCCGTCGCTGAAAATGACGACGCGGTTCCAGTAGCTCTCCTCGATCCACTGATCTCCTTCGCCACGCCGACGATAGTTCGCGCAAACAGATACGTTCGTGACCTTCGGCTTGGCGTCGATCTCACCAATCCGTCCGATGATCTCAAACTTGGCAAAATTGATCATGCGACCTCCTCGCTGCGTCTGCCAAGCAACAACGAGCTGCTGTCGGTGCGCAGAGCATCTCGTCTCGCGGCGCACATGCCGAGGATCGAGATCGTCATGCTACCGTGATAAGCTGACCTGGAGGTATCCCCCCGGACAGGGGGACGTGGATCATAGCGCCGCTCTGCTTGAGGTTCGCGACTCGGCTCTTACCCTTTTAAAATCTCTTTAAAACAACGCCGCTGCTCGCAGCGGAAGGATTCATGATTCAAAAGATTCTAATTCGGGCCGAAATTATGACCATAAAACAACTGGGTAGGTCGAACTAGCTGACTGCGTGGGGGAGTTTGGCTGACCGCTTGGGGGCTTTTACCTGTCCAATCGGGGGATCATTCCTGACCATCCGGGGACTAACCTGACCGCTTGGGGGAGCAAGCAATCGCTTCATCATTCAGCACACTTCAGCGTGAATGGCGAAGAGAAAACGACCGAAACTCGGCCATAATCGAGGGTTCGAAACCAGACCGCGCGACTCGGCGGAATCAGGGGAGTTTTCCGACATCGGCTGCCCATTTCATCCTGACCGATTGGGGGAGGTAGAGAGACTGGGTTCCCTGACCTGACTTGACGCAAGAGGTCAGGTCAGGCAGCAACTCACTCTCCGTACCCTAATTCTGATCGTAATATCGCATGGACGCCGATAATAGCGATAGTGTTGTTGCAGTCGAGGGTGAGGCCGAGGAGGTTTCGCCTGGCCGCGCAATGCGAGTGGCAGCAGCCCTGCGCGCTAAAGGCGGCGACGAGTTCGCCAAACCCGGCAGCATCATCGAAGTCAAATTCGTCAAAGGTGAGTCGCTTAGCCTCACGGCGTCTCGACTACTTGCTCTTATGATCCTTGCTGCCGGCGGAGATGCCTGGGAAGACAAGCCTCACCGGATGCGGAAAGCGGATATCCGCCGCGGTCATAAGGGTAACGAGCGGATAACGGATATGCTGCAGGAGCTTCATCGAACGCTCTTCGCAATCGATGACAAGTCCTGGCGAGGCAAGAAAGCGACCACGTTGTTCTCGCTAATCTCCCGATCGCGTGAGGAAACCGAGGAGGACGGAGGGGAGGCCGGATGGATCGAATGGGAATTTACGCCCGACGCCCGCAAGCTGATCCAGGCTTCAGAGACCTATGCTGTTCTTAACCGGCAAGCTGTTCTCGGTTTTCGATCGAACTACGCATTGCGGCTGTATGAGCTCGGCGC
>MSXQ01000022.1:0-39776 GCA_002083645.1 Proteobacteria bacterium ST_bin13 | reverse complement strand
AGCCATCCACCTCATCCGCTTTTGCCCACCTCGATCGGCACCGCGCCAAGCAATGGGTTGCGCATTTTTCGACTTCCCCTTTGCTGCACCCGCCCAGATCGCCCCAATATCAGTAGGCTAGCGCCCTGATGATAGCTCGGCCATGGCGGCGGGAGGCAGCTCAATCGGCCAGCCACAGGTCGTGCGCATCAATCCTCAGCCGGGTGATCGCGCGCATCGCCTCGGTGCGGGCCGCAGCCTCGACCCGAAACGCTTCGTGCACCATGCGCTCGCCCAGCAGCAGGTCTGCAAGGTCGATCTCGCCCAGTTCCTGCCCGCGGCGCAGCTTGACGAGTGCGGCCATCTGTGCCGCGACGCTTTCGCGCGCGCGTTGCCAGGTGGTGATGCGGAAGCGCGCCTCGGTCATGTCGGCCTCGGCGGTCTCGGACACTTCGAACCGGGCAAGCTGCTCGTCCGCTTGCGCAGCCAAAGCGCCCGCGCTTGCTTCGCTCGCTAGCGCGCGGCGATGTCCCCCGCCAAGCGGCATGCTGACCACGACGCCCGCGCCGCGCTCGAGCCCGCCGAATTCCGAGAACAACCTCAGCCCCACGGTCGGATCGGCAATGCGGTCTGCACGGACCCGGTCGGCAACGGCAGCCATGCGTGCGCTTTCAGCTTTGGCTGCGGCGAGCCTATGACTATTGACCACCACCAGGTCGCCAAGCTGCGACAGGCGCGCGTCGGCAATGTCGGGGTGCGGCACGTCGGGCGCATCTGTTGGCAATGCGAGCGCAGGAAACTGGGCTTCCAGCCGATTGCGGGAGAGCGATGCTTGGCCCGATGATTCCGCGAGCGTGCGCCGCGCTTCGGCCAACACCGCCTGTGCGCGGTCAACCTCCAGCTGCGCGGCCTCGCGCAGGTCGCGTTGCCGCTCTATCGCCGCCAGCGCCTTTTCGTAATTCTCCACAGCGACACGATCGACCTTGGCCTGCGCCGAGGCGGAGAGCCAGTTGAACCAGTGCGCAGCCAGCAGCAGGGCAGCTTCGTGGCGGGCATCCTCGGCGACATTTTCGGCCACCTCAGTGCCAAGGGCACCGATTGCGCGGTCAAGCCTTGCCTTGCCCGGCAACCGGATCGGGCGGCTCAATTGCGCGTCATATTCGTTGAATTCATTGCCGCCGCTCACATCGCGGCGAGTGTAGCTGCCCTGCACGGTGAATTCGTAGGAGCCTTTGCGCAGCCCCTCGGCTCGCGCCCGCGCTGCTTCGAGTCGCGCGTAGGCGGCCGTCACGCTGGGATGCTCGGCCAGCACGCGCTCAACGGTTTCGGGCGCGGGCAGGCCGGGTTCGGCGGCGAGCGGTGCAGCGAGCAGGCAGGCGAGCGGTGCAGCGAGCAGGCAGGCCAGCGGCACAAACAGGCAAGCGGTGCGGATCATGCCGAAACCTCCGAATGGGCGGGATCGGGCAGCTCGTCCGCATGGTCCCGCGGGCCTTCGCCGAAACGTTCGTAGAGGATCGGCAACAGCACCAGCGTGAGCAAGGTCGCCGTCACCAGCCCGCCGATGACGACGATGGCGAGCGGCTTCTGGATTTCCGAGCCCGGCCCGGTTGCAAACAGCAGCGGAACAAGGCCGAAGGCGGCGATGCTGGCGGTCATCAGCACCGGGCGCAGCCGCCGCTCCGCTCCGCGCCGCACCGCTTGGGCCAGCGGCATTCCGGTTTCGCGCAGCTGGCGGAAGTAGGTCACCATCACCAGCCCGTTGAGCACGGCGATCCCGAGCAGCGCAATAAAGCCGACCGAGGCCGGAACCGAGAGATATTCGCCCGACACGGCGAGCGCGATCATCCCGCCGACCGCCGCGAAAGGGATGTTGGTGAGGATCAGCAGCGATGCCCGCACCGAACCGAGGCTGAGGTAAAGCACCGCAAAGATCAGCCCGATCGCAACTGGCAGCACCACCAGCAGGCGGGCAGAGGCGCGCTGCTGGTTTTCGAACTGGCCGCCCCATTCGAGCCGGTAGCCCTGCGGCAGAAGTACATTGGCGGCGATATCCGTCTTGGCATCATCGACATAGCTGACGATGTCGCGGCCCGAGACAAAGGCCTGCACCATCGCAAAGCGCGAACCATTTTCGTGTTCGAGCTTCACCGGCCCTTCCGTGCGGCTGACTGTGGCGACGTCGCTGGCGCGCACTAGCTGACCAGAGGGTGAGCGATAGACCAGATCGGCGAATTGCTGGGCGTTCATGCCCCCTGTGTCCCCTGCGCTGCCACCGTCTCCGCGCAGCACGATGGGCACCCGGCGCACGCCGTCGGCGACGATCCCGGCACGCACGCCTTCGACCTGTGCACGCATCATGTCCTGAAGATCGGACACCGGCATCCCGACCCGGCCCGCGGCTACCCGGTCGATATCGACCAGCAGGTAATCGACCCGGTCATTGGCAACCGTCATCGCCTCGCTGGTGCCGTCGATGGCTTCGAGCCGCGTCTGGATCGCGCCCGCTAGCCGCGCGAGTTCCGCCGTGTCGGGGCCGAACAGCTTGATCGCGAGATCGCCGCGTGCGCCGGTCAGCATTTCCGACGTGCGCATTTCGATCGGCTGCGTGAAGGTCGGCTCGATTCCGGGGAACTGCGCCATCACTTTGCGCAATTCCCCCAGCAGCCACTCCTTGTCCGCAACGCGCCATTCCCCACGCGGTTTCAATTGCAGGAAGCTGTCGGTTTCGTTGGGGCTCATCGGATCGAGGCCCAGCTCGTCCGATCCGACGCGGGCGATCACGGCTTCGACTTCGGGCACCTGTTCAAGGATGGCGCGCTGTACCTTCAGGTCGCCTTCGACGCTGTGCGCGAGCGAAATCGACGGCAGCTTGGACAGCTGCACAATCACCGATCCTTCGTCCATCACCGGGAGGAAGGTTTTGCCCGTCATCGTGTAAGCCGCACCTGCCAGCACAAGCCCGATCCCGGCGATGATGAAAACGCGGGTCTTGTGCGCGAAGGAACGGGCCAGCAGCGCGTGGTAACGCGGCGCGATCTGGCGCATCAGCCAAGGCTCGTGGTGCAGGCCGTCTGCATCCACCTTTACCTTGAGCAGGTAGAAGGCCAGCACCGGCACGAGCGTCAATGACAACACCAGTGCGGATGCCAGCGACAGCACGATTGTCATCGCGACGGGGCCGAACAGCTTGCCCTCCAGCCCTTCGAGCGTGAGCAGCGGCAGGAACACGATCGCAATGATCGCAAGGCCCGCGGTCACCGGTTTGGCAACTTCGGTCGAGGCGACGAGGATATTGCGCAGCTTGCTGGTCGAAGCGTGTTTGGGGTCCGAAAGACGCTCGACCACGTTTTCGACAACCACCACCGCGCCATCGACCAGAATGCCGACCGCAATGGCGAGACCGCCGAGGCTCATCAGGTTGGCAGTCAGCCCGATCGACCGCATGAAGATAAAGGTGAGCAGGACCGCCATCGGCAGCGCCAGCGCGACGATCACCGAAGCACGCACATCGCCGAGGAACAGCAGCAGCAGGATCACCACGAGCACGGTCGCCTCCAGCAGCGCGGATTCAACCGTGCCGACTGCGCGGGTGATGAGGTCCGAACGGTCGTAGAACACCGCGACGCTCATGCCTTCGGGCAGGCTCGGCTTGATCTCCTCCAGCCGCGCCTTGACGCCTTCGACTACCTTGGCGGCATCCGCACCGCGCAGGCCGATCACCAGCCCCTGCACCGCCTCGCCCTTACCGTTCTTGCTGACCGCGCCGTAGCGGGTGAGGCTGCCGGTGCGCACTTGCGCCACGTCACCGACCCGCACCACCGCGCCGTCCGAGGAGCGCACCACGACGGCCGCGAGATCGTCAAGGCTGCGGATCGCTCCGGTCGCGCGCACGATCAGTGCTTCTTCGCCGCTCGTCAGCCGCCCGGCGCCGTCATTGCGGTTGCTGGCTTCGATCGCCGCGATCAGATCCGCGCTGGACAGCCCGGCGGCGGCCAGCGCTGCGCTGTCGGGCGCAACCTCGAAGGTTTCGGCAAAGCCGCCCAGCGAATTGACGTCGGCCACCCCCGGCACCGTGCGCAGCGCGGGGCGGATCGTCCAGTCGAGCACGCGGCGCTTTTCGCCGAGCGATTGCCGACCGTCGATCGTGAACATGAACATTTCGGACAAGGGCGTGGAGATCGGCGCCAACCCGCCTTCGACGCTCGGGGGCAGACCGGCCATGACGGCACCGAGCCGTTCGGCCACCTGCTGGCGCGCCCAGTAGATATCGGTGCTGTCGGTGAAATCGATCGTGATGTCGGCAATGGCGTATTTGGCTACCGAGCGCAGCACGGTCTGATCGGGGATGCCGAGCATCTCCATCTCGATCGGGGTGACGACCCGACTTTCGACCTCTTCCGGGGTCATGCCGGGTGCCTTGACGATGATCTTGACCTGCGTGGTGCTGATATCGGGGAAGGCATCAATCGGCAGATTGAGGAATGACCACGCCCCCATCCCCGCCAGCAGCGCGGCCAAGCCGAGCACCGCAAGCCGCAGGTTGAGTGCGCGTTCGACGAGTTTGGCGAGCATGGGGCCGGTTACTCCGCGCTCATGGCTTTGAGCTCGGCGATGCTGCTCGCCGCGACGGTTTCTCCCGCTGTCAGCCCTTTGGCAATGAACGCCTCGCCGCCGCCGCGCGCGGCGACTTCGACCGGACGCTTGACCCAGGTCTTGCCCTTGCGGACGAACACGTGGTCCTTGTCGCCGATGCGGGTGACCGCTGTCTGCGGCACGGCGATCCCCGTGCCGCTCCCTCGTATGCTCACGGTGACATTGTGCCCCGGGACGAGGCCGGGGGCCGCACCAATGCTGGCGCGGGCCATCACCGAACGGGTGGCAGGATTGATCGACGGCGCAACCGCGATGATCTGCCCGCCCAGCGGCAGCGGCGCAGCACCGCCATCGGACAGCATAATTTCCACCGCCATGCCGGGGCGCACCGCTCGCGCCAGCCGCTCGGGCAATTGCAGTTCGATCTGCCACGCGCCGTCAGCCTCGATCACGAAGGGAGCCGTAATGGCATCTACCCCGCCGCCGGTCTCGACCCCCACATGCGCGACCCGGCCAGCTATCGGCGCGCTCAAAGTCATGGTTCCATCCGCCCCCACTCCGCCGAGCGCAGCCATGCGGGATAGTTGGGTCACGCTGACGCGAGCCTGATCGAACTCCGCTCGCGCTTCATCGGCACGGGCCTCGGCAATGATCCCTTCCTGAGCTAGCTGGGTAAGCCGTTTCGCCCGCGCCTCGGCCAGCGTGGTAACAGAGCGCGCGCGGGCAAGGTCGCCGCGAATCTGCACCGGCTCGCTCGCCCGCATCAGCGCCAGCGCCTCACCACGCCTGACCGCCTGCCCTTCAATCACGTAGACCCGTACCGCTGCGCCAGGAAATGGCGCGGTGACCGCAACCCGGGCGTCCGGGGGGAGGGTGATGGTGCCCGGCACGCTGCCAAGCGGGACGTTATCGACCTCCCTTGCCAAGGCGGTCTCAATCGCCAGCCCTCGGGTAGGATCAGGCGTAGCAGCAGTATTGCCAGCCTGCTCCGCGGGGGGCGAGGAACAGGCCGGCAATGCCGCAAACACAGCAAGAACGGCAAGGCGAGCGAAGAGGTGCGTAGTCATGCCCCAGCCTTTGCGCCGCCAAGCTGACAGGAACTTGCCAAGCTGGCAGCATATTGTCAGTTTCGCAGCCTATAACGGCGGCGGAAAGGGACCGGAACGCCATGCGCCTCCTTGTTGTCGAAGATGATCCGGAACTGGGCCGCCGCCTGACCGAGCGGCTGCGCAGCGCCGATTTCGCGGTCGAGCTGGCGGCCAGCCGGTCTGAGGCGGAGGACTGGCCCGATGTCGATCGCATGTCGGCGGTGATTCTCGATCTCGGCCTGCCCGATGGCAGCGGATTGGAACTGCTGCGCCACTGGCGCGACCGGCGGGTGGAGACCCCGATCGTGATACTCACCGCGCGCGGCAGCTGGCAGGATAAGGTCGAGGGGTTGAATGCGGGCGCAGATGATTTCGTGGTCAAGCCGGTGCGCTTCGAGGAACTGCTGGCCCGGCTCAATGCGCTGTTCCGGCGACAACATGGCTCGCGCGCAACCATCATCGAAGCGGGCGACCTCGCGCTCGATCCGCTGGCGCGCTCGGCGATGCAGGCGGGACGGCAGCTGGCGCTCAGCCGTCAGGAATTTCGCCTGCTGCACCTGTTCATGCGCCGCGCCGGGCAATTGCTTTCACAGGGAGACATCCTCGATGATCTTTACGCGCTGGATGCCGACCGCGAGCGCAACACGGTCGAGGTGCTGATCGGGCGCCTGCGCCGCAAAATCGGGCGCGAGCGGATCACAACACAGCGCGGCCTGGGCTACAGGTTCGAAAAGTGATACGATTTCCCGTCCCCGGCAGCTTGCGGCTGCGGTTCCTGCTGGCGATTACGCTGTGGGTGTTGCTGGGTATCGCGGCAATTTGGTTTTCGGCGGTCGGGATTTTCAGCAGGCATGTCGAACAGTCGTATCATGAGGAACTTGAGGTGCACGTCCGCGAACTCGGCGGACTTACCGAGATTGCCCCAGACGGCGCGATCATTCTGGCCCGCCCGCTGTCTGATCCGCGCTATGATGTGCCGCTTTCGGGCTTTTACTGGCAGGTGACCGCCAACGGGCACGCGACGCTGCGCTCGCGCTCGATGACGCGCGGCAGGCTTGATGAAAGCATCGCCCATTCGCCAGAGATTCTGCACCGCCTTAATACCGGGCCGACCGGACCAGCCATAACCTACGGCTTCACGCGCAAGGGGCCTGCGGGCGAGGACATCCATTTTGTGATCGCCACTGACCAGAGCGAGCTCGACCGGCTGATCGGCAGCTTCACCCGCGACCTTAGCTTGTGGCTGGCGGGGCTTGCCGCACTGCTGCTGGCGACGGGGTTCGCCATTATTTCCTTCGGTTTACGCCCCCTCGACCGATTGTCGCTCGCCTTTGCCCGACTGCGGCATGGCAAGGCGGAAGAGCTGGAGGGCGAATACCCTGCCGAGATTGCACCTCTCGCCGCCGATCTCAACGCCTATATCCGCCAAAACGAGGCGATGATTGCGCGGGCGCGGGTGCAGGCGGGCAACCTCGCCCATTCGCTGCGCACCCCGCTGGCAATCATTACCGACGAGGCCGAGCGACTTTCAGAGCGCAGTGAATGCCGGGCTGCGGGCGCGGTGCTGCTCGATCAGGCCAGCGCGATGACGCAACAGATCGAATACCAGCTCGCTCGCGCACGCTCCTCGGCGGGCAAGAAGCACTCCGGGCGCGGCGTCATGGTGCCCGATGTCGCCGCGCCGATCCTGCGCGCCATGCAGCGGCTGCACCCGGACAAGCAGTTCAAGATGCTGGCAGATGGCTGCAACGGACTGGTGCTGCCGCTCGACGCAGTGGACTTTGCCGAGATTCTGTCGATTCTGCTCGACAATGCCGGAAAATGGGCAAGCCGGGATGTCACGCTGTCATTTGCTGGTGACGGCGCGGATTCCTGCACAGTTCGGATCGAGGATGATGGTCCCGGCATTCCGGAAAACCTGCTCGAACAGGCATTCGCGGTGGGAACGCGCTTCGATCCCGACGTCGCGGGCTCAGGTCTCGGTCTTGCGATAGCGCAGGATCTTTGTGCTGCGATGGGCGCCGAACTCACGCTTGCCAATGGCGCACGAGGCTTGATCGCCACCTTGCGCTGTGCGGCCAAGGGCGGCGATGACTCCTGAATGAAGGAAAGACCGCCTGTCGTCCGTTCATGGCGGTTATGGGGCCTGCCCCGCCGGTCCGGCTTTGGGCGGCAACGCGAGCGATGGCTTTGTTTGTGCTGCTAGGGTCAGGACTCATTGATCAGAGCCAGAAGATGACGGTTGCGGCGAGAGCCACGGCAGAGAAGGAGGCCTTCGGGCACCGATTGTAGCGCGTCGCGACCCGCCTCCAGTCCTTCAGGCGGCCGAACAAGATCTCGATGCGGTTGCGGCGTTTGTAGCGGCGCTTGTCATATTTGACGGTTTTGTTCCGTATTTTCCGGCCCGGGATGCAGGGCGTGATACCCTTCTCCTGCAGGGCGTCGCGGAACCAGTCGGCATCATAGCCTCGGTCGGCCAGCATCCATTGCGCGTTGGGCAGACTGTCGAGCAAAGCGGCCGCGCCAGTGTAGTCGCTGACCGGTCCGGCGGTCAGGAAGAAGCTGATTGGACGACCATTCGCATCACTCACGGCATGAAGCTTGGTGTTCATGCCGCCTTTCGTCCGGCCGATCAGGCGTCCTGGACCCCCTTTTTTACCCGCAGGCTCGACGCCGTGCGGTGCGCTTTAAGATAGGTCGCGTCGATCATGATCGTTTTGCGCTCGGGAGCCTGAGGTGTCGCCAGGCCTTCCATTATGCGGATGAAGATGCCTTTGTCGCTCCACCGCTTCCAGCGATTGTAGAGCGTCTTCGCCGGGCCGTATTCCCTCGGCGCATCGCGCCACCTCAGCCCATTGCGGTTGACGAAGATGATCCCGCTCAAAACGCGCCGATCATCAACGCGCTCGCGGCCATGGCTCTTGGGAAAATAGGGCTGAAGCCGAGCCATCTGCTCGTCCGTCAGCCAGAATAAATCGCTCAAATTCAGGCTCCTTCGCAGCCGCCTGAATCACAGCCATCACCGCAAATCAATGGGTCCTGACCCTAGCTATCATCCGGCGCGCGATCACACCCTCTACCTGTCCTATTCGGCCGGCTTCAAGGGCGGCGGTTTCGATCCGCGCGGCGTCACCACCGCCTGTCGCAATCCCCAGGGCGCTGCCTGTTCGCCCGCCGAACTGTTCGATTTCATGGGCTTCGACCCGGAAACCGTGAACAGCTATGAAGCCGGCTACAAGGCGTCGCTCGCTGGCGGCCAGGGATCAATCGGGCTGGCACTGTTCCATGCTGATTATCGCGACGTTCAGGTACCCGGTTCGATCGGGACCGTCGTCGGCGGTGTTCCGACGTTCATCGGAATCACGACCAACGCGGGCAAGGCGCGCTTTCAGGGCGTCGAACTCGAAGGACGCTGGACGCTCGGCCGCGACGTCGGCGCGGGGGGCGACCGGCTGGCCGTCTCCGGATCGCTCGGCTACATCAACGCCGATTATCTACGGTTCATCGATGCCCGCGGCATCGACGTCGCCGACCGGCGCAAGATTCAGAATACCCCCGAATGGACGCTGAGCGGCACGCTCGACTATAGTCTGCCAGTGGGACCGGGAACGCTCGGGTTCAACACGACCCTGTCCTACCGCAGCAAAACCCAGCAATTCGAGCTGCGCATTCCCGGCCTCGACCAGGCGGGCTTTGCGCTGTGGGATGCCAGCCTGATCTGGCGATCGGACGACGATCGCTGGTCGCTCGGGCTGCATGGGCGCAATCTCACTGACAAGCGTTACATCACATCGGGCTATAATTTCCTCCGCCAGAACCCCGACACGGGTGACTTCGTCCTCGCCAATGGGCAGCCGGGGCTGAACTCGACCCTCGGAGCCGAAGGCGTCCTCACCGCTTTCTACGGCAATCCGCGGCAAGTCTATATGACCGTCGGGCTGAAGTTCCGGTGATTCTCGCTCCTTGTCCCTACCTTTGCGGCAGGAATGGCACCGCTTCCGCGGCGGGCGTCTTGTTGCATGATCCGATCGACCTTGACTGATCGGCATTGCCGCCCTGGATGTTTGCGAGGTGCTGGGGAGGCCTCGCAATATATCCCGCACTCACAGGGCCAAGCGATGCTGTCGACAGCCGTTCCAGGCTGATCGTTAGGGGTTCCGGCGTCGTCGCGCCTAACCTCCTTGCCGCGACGATGCCGGAACCCCCTTTTTCGACCGATCAGCCTTTCAATAGATGGGCCGGTGCAATTGGTCAGGCCGGAAGCGCCTTTTTGCTGAAATACCAGTCGACATAGTCATAGCCCTCGTCGGCGCGAGCATCGGCGGCGTCGGCCGTCTGCGGAGGGGGAACGATAACATCTTCGCCCGGCTGCCAGCCTTCGGGCGTAGCGACCTTGTTCGCGTCCGCGACCTGGAGGGCGCGCATCAGCCGCACGAATTCGGCGATCGAGCGGCCGTTCGACATGGGATAATAGACCATCGCGCGCAGCATGCCGTCGGGGTCGATGAAAAATGTCGCGCGGACCGCCTGTGTATCCGATGCGCCAGGGTGCACCATGCCATAGGCGGTCGCCACCTGCATCGAGATGTCCTCGATGATCGGGAATGGAATCTTGACGCCAAAGCTCGCCTCGATGCTCCGCACCCAGGCGATATGAGCATAGTTGGAGTCGATCGACAGCCCGAGCAATTCGGTGTTCATCGCGCTGAATTCGTCGGCATGGCGCGCGAAGCCTATGAACTCGGTGGTGCAAACCGGCGTGAAGTCGGCCGGGTGCGAAAAGAGGATCAGCCATTTGCCCCGATAGTCGGCGAGGCTTTTCGTTCCGTGCGTGGTCTTGGCGGTGAAATCGGGCGCGGGTTCATTGATCCGCGGCATGGTGATATCGGTCATGATGCTTGCTCCTGGTCCCAAATGGACTATGGTGCTATCTATTACACATATGCTATATTATGTATCTCTAAAATACGATCATACTGATCGGGTGAGCCGATCAGCCACCCGACGTGCTGCGGTTTGATTGCATTAGAATAACCTTATATGGAAACAGAAGGGAGGAGCCGACGTGCCATTGCTCAGCCACCCCGCCCGCGCATCGGTGATCGCCGAAATGCACATGCGCCGAATGTCGGCGATCAAGGCCCCGGCCCGAATTGTCCAGCTGCTGCGCATCGTCGCGCCCGCCGACCGCGAGTCCGAGGCCGCTCATTTTGACGTGCTCCCATTCGCGGCGGAGTCTTTGCAGTCAGGTGAGCGCCATGGCGAGGCCATGAGCGCCGATGACGTGATCCTGCTTTGGGAAAAACATAGCGAGGCGACGACATTCACGGCGATTCTGCCGCATCGCGGGGATGCCCCATTTGCATCCGCAAATCGGGATGCGGCGTTGTGGCGCTGGATCGAGGAGACGCCTGGGGCGGTGCTTCGAGCGACACGGATTGCCGTCGTGACCGACGATGTCGCGGCTGAACGGGTGCTGGATAGCGGCGGGTTCGATTCGCGCGAGCTGTTGAGCACCCGAATCGCCGGCGGCGTGCGCGTATGGAGCGATTTTCAGGTTCGCAGCGACGGGTACGGACGCCTGCTGGTGGCCGCCAATGGCAGCGAACCGGCCGATCTGGGCCGAGCCGTCCAGCGCTTTCAGGAACTGGGCAATTATCGCAACCTGGCGCTCCTCGGTTTGCAGCTCGTCCAGCAAAAGGCCGGCGAGCTTACCATGCTCGAAAGCGAACTTGCCGCCGTGACCCTGGCGATGCGCGATTCCGATGCTGCGCCGGCATTGCTCGACCAGTTGATAGAGCTGGCGAGTCAAGTCACCGCGCTTTCGGCAGCGACCGCCTTTCGCCTCGGTGCAACGGCGGCCTATGCCGATATCGCGATGCAGCGGCTCGATGCGCTTGCCGAGGCACCGATACCTGGCTTTCAGTCGCTCGCAGATTTTACCGAGCGGCGGCTAGTTCCGGCTGCGCGCACTTGTCGCTCCTTCGCGGCCCGCATCGAGCATTTGGCCGAACGCATCTAGCGCGCGACGGCGCAGTTGCGCACGCGCATTGACCTGGAAATCCAGCAGCAGAACAGCGCGATGCTTGTATCGATGGAACGCAGCGCGGCGCGCCAGCTCCATTTGCAGCATGTCGTCGAGGGATTGTCAGTCGTCGCGGTCAGCTATTATTCGGTCGGGCTATTTTCGTACCTTGCGAAAGGCACGAGCCATTTGGGCCTATCGTTCGATCCCATATTCCTGACAGCGACCGCCACGCTGCCGATTGCCGCGCTCGTCTGGCTGTATCTGCGGCACAAGACGAAGGGCGCGCCTCCAGAAAAATGAGCCCTAAAGCGTCGCGTCTTCGTCGGCGGGCGAATGGAATTCGTGCCACACACCATTCAAAATGCCGAAGCCAACCGCGAGACCGAGTCCCAGAACCCACGTAAAATACCACATTGCGTCTGCCTCCGGTCAGTAAAAATCAGGGTTCGAACGGACATCGGCGAGCGTCACGCGGCCGAACAGTATCTTGAGCACCCAGGCGGTGTAAGCGAGGATGATGGGCAGGAATATCAGTGTGACGACCAGCATGACCCACAATGTCAAATGGCTCGACGATGCGTTCCAGACCGTCAAGCTCGAGTGAGCGTCGATCGAGCTGGGCAGGATATAGGGGAACATCGAAAGACCGACGGTCGCGATGATTCCGACGGCTGCCATGGCCGAACCCGCAAACAGCAGCGCCTGCCTGCGGCGGGCGATCGCGACATAGGCCAGCGCCGGTCCCGCAAAGCCGAGGATCGGCGCGAGCAGCATCCACGGATGGCGACCGTAATTGTCGAGCCAGGCGCCAGTGGCGGGCACGCTTGTCGACCAGAGCGGGTTCGACGGACCGGCCGTATCGATCACTCCCTCCAATCGGTAGCCAATCGGCATCGTCGCGACCATGATGCCGCCGATGGCGAAGAACAGGATGGCCGCGATCGCCGCGACTTTGCCCCAACGCCGCGCACGATCCATGACCGGGCCTTCCTCGATCTTCAGCGCCAGCCACCCCGCGCCGTGGAGCACAAGCATCGCCACCGACAGGAGGCCGGTGAGCAGCGTGAAGGGCGAAAAGAGGCCGAGCAAAGACCCTTCGTAGAAGGCGCGCAGGTCACTATCGAGGCGGAACGGCGCGCCGATGAGGACATTGCCGACCGCGACCCCGAAAACCAGCGCGGGGACGAAGCCGCCGACGAACAGCGCCCAGTCCCAACGGGTGCGCCAGGCGGCATCGTCGTGCTTCGAGCGATATTTGAACGCCACCGGTCGCACGATCAGCGCCGCGAGGACCAGGAATATCGCGAGATAGAAGCCCGAAAAGCTGATCGCATAGACATAGGGCCAGGCCGCAAAGATCGCGCCACCGCCGAGGATGAGCCAGACTTGGTGGCCCTCCCACGTCGGTGCGATGCTGTTGATCGCAAGCCGCCGTTCCTCGTCGTTCCGCGCGATAAAGGGCAGCAGCGCCGCCACCCCGAGGTCGAAGCCGTCGGTGAGGGCGAAGCCGATCAACAGCACGCCCATCAGCAGCCACCAGATCAGGCGGAGGCTTTCATAGTCGAAGGGTATCGCCATTTCGGTCCTCCTTATTCGGCGGGCAGCGGGGCATAGCCCGCGCCCGCCTTCGCGTCGGCAGTGGTTCCCGCCGCCGCGCGACTGGGCTCGGGGCCCTTGCGGATGCTCGCGAGCATCAACCGCACCTCGATAAAGGCGAGCACGCTATAGAGCAGGGTGAAGGCCGCGATCGTCGTCCATACTTGCGCCACCGTAAGGCTCGACGCGCCGAGGAAGGTCGGCAGCACGCCCTCGATCGCCCAGGGCTGGCGGCCATATTCGGCGAGCACCCAGCCCATTTCGATCGCGATCCACGGAAGTGGAATAATCAGGACTGCCGTTCGCAGGAACCATTTCACATCGAAGCGTCGGACCGTCACATAGTAGAATGCGAGGGCGAAAAAGCCGATGAAGAAGAAGCCGAGGCCCGCCATGAAGCGGAACAGCCAGAAGGTCACGGGGACGTTCGGGACAGTATCCCAGGCAGCCTTCATCACATGGTCGTGCGTCGCTTCCCGTGGATCGCTGACATAGCGTTTCAGCAGCATCGCATAGCCAAGGTCACTGCGATGCTCCTCGAACCGCGCGCGCGCGGCGTCGTTGGTGCGGTCGACCTTCAAATCCTCGAGCGCGCCATAGGCGAGCGTGCCGCTCTCGATGCGTTCCTGGGCATGGAGGACCAGTTCGTTGATCCCCTGAACCTGCCCGGTCAGGCTGCGCGTCGAGATAAGCCCAAGTACGTAGGGAATCTTGATCTCGTAATGCGTCGTGCGGTCCTTGACCGACGGAAAGCCGATCAAGGTCAGGCCCGCGGGTGCCTTTTCGGTGTGCCACATGGCCTCGATCGCGGCGAGCTTCATCTTCTGGTTGTCGGTGAGCGCATAGCCCGATTCGTCGCCAAGGACGACGACCGAGAGCGAGGAGGCGAGGCCGAAGGCGGCGGCGACCGTCATCGATCGCTTCGCCAGCGCGGTAAAGCGCCCGCGCAGCAGATACCAGGCCGAAATACCGACGACGAAGACCGAGGCGGTGACATAGCCGGCGCTGACGGTATGAACGAATTTCGCCTGGGCGACGGGATTGAACAGCACCGAATAGAAATCGGTGACCTCCATCCGCATCGTGTCGGTGTTGAAGCGCGATCCGACGGGATTTTGCATCCAGCCGTTGGCGATGAGGATCCACAGCGCCGACAGGTTCGATCCCAAGGCGACGAGGAAGGTGACGAACAGATGCGCCCGTTTGGACAATTTGTCCCAGCCGAAGAACATCAGGCCGACGAAGGTCGCCTCGAGGAAGAAGGCCATCAGTCCCTCGATCGCGAGCGGCGCGCCGAAAATGTCGCCGACATAATGCGAGTAATAGGACCAGTTCATCCCGAACTCGAACTCCATCGTCAGGCCGGTCGCCACCCCGAGGACGAAGTTGATGCCGAACAGCTTGGCCCAGAAGCGCGTGATCGTGCGCCATATCTCGCGTTCGGTAATGACATAGATGCTCTCCATGATCACCAGCATGAACGACAGGCCCAGCGTGAGCGGGACGAAGAGAAAATGATACATCGCCGTCAGCGCGAATTGCAGACGGGAAAGCTCGACAACGGCGAGATCCATAGCGTCACTCCTGGAACAGCGACTCGGCGGCGCACCGCTTGGCTTGCGGCTACGTCAATTACTGAATATAGGAATGTATGAATATTAGAGAAATGTCAACTATGGATCGTTCATCGTCTCCCGTCGTTTCTGCCAGCCCTTCCGCCGTGGCGGCATGGGTGTGCGACGCGCTGGCGGCTGTTCTCTTTGCGCTGGCACTGGCGCAGCTTTTGTCGCTTCAAATCAGCCGCGAAATCGGCGGTGGTGGCGAAACCGGATGGGGCTGGGGGCTGCTGCTGATCGCTGCGGCCCTGCTGCGCGGCGGCGCACAGGGCGCCGCAGCACTGTTCGGCCAGCGCGCGGCGGCGGTGGCCACCGCCGCCCTCCGCGCCCGCTTAGCGCCGGCCTTGATGACGAGCGCGACAGCGCGGGGGCGAATCGTCGGTGAAGACGCCGAGCTTGCGATCGCCGGGATCGACCGCATCGAGCCCTATCTCGCGCGCTTCCTGCCCCTGCGCCGCGCGGCGATGCTGTCGCCGCTGCTGATCGCGCTTGCGGCCTTTTTTGCCAGCTGGGTGTCCGCGGCGATCCTGCTTGCCACACTGATCCCGTTTGGGTTTGGCATGGCGCTCGCGGGCGGTGCCGCGCGCAAGGCGAGCGATGATCAGTTCGGCGCGCTTGCGCGCCTCGGTGGCCTGTTCGTCGATCGCGTTCGGGCCTTGCCGTTGATTCTTTCCTTTGGTGCGGAAGAGCGCGTCGCGCGGCATATCGGAGCCGCGGCGAGCGATTTGGCGGAGCGAACGCTCGGCGTGCTCCGGATCGCATTCATGTCGAGCGCGATTCTGGAGTTTTTCAGCGCGCTGGCGGTCGCCCTCGTCGCCGTCTATTGCGGCTTCGCCTTGCTGGGGCTTTTGCCGTTTGCGCCGCCCGAACGGCTCGATTTCGTCCGCGCCTTCTTTGTCCTCGCGCTGGCGCCTGAATATTATATGGGGATGCGCCGACTCGCCGCCGCATATCATGACAAGCAGCAGGGAGAAGCTGCTCTCGCCGCGCTGGCGCAAGAAGAACGGAAAATTTCCGAACGTATCGAGAACCCGCCGAGGACAATGGTGACGACGCTGGCGCTCGCGGATCTCGTCGTGCGCCATCCGGGCGGGGTCGCGATCGGTTCCGTCGACGCCGCCTGGCCGGCGACCGGTCTCCATGTCATGACCGGCCCCAGCGGGGCCGGAAAAACCAGCCTGCTCCGTGCGCTGATCGGGCAGGTGCCGATCGAGCGTGGACAGATCTGCCTCGACACCGTCGCGGTCGACCCGTGTGCGCTGGCGGCGACCTGTGGCTGGTCTGGGCAGCGCGCATTGCTTCTGCCAGCGACGCTGCGTGCCAACCTGCTCCTGTCCCGTTGGGGCGTAGCCGATGCAGACGCGCTCGATCTTCTCGATGCGGTGGGACTTGGCGGGCTGATCGCGGATCGTGGCGGAGGCCTCGACTGGTCGATAAACGACCGTGGCAGCGGGCTGTCGGGGGGCGAGCGGCGGCGCATCGGTCTGGTGCGCGCGCTTCTTGCGCCGCGCCCGATCCTCTTGCTCGACGAGCCGACGGCCGATCTCGATCGCGCCGCAGCAGAATCGATTGTCGCGCTGCTCGTCCGGACGGGGCGGGACAGGCTGATCGTCACGGCGACGCATGACCCGCTGCTCGTCGCCGCCGCGGACAGCCGGATCGCCCTGCCATGATCGAAGACATGATCCGTACAGCGCGCGCGCGGCAACGCCGCGCCGTTGCGTCGGGCATGATCGCCGCCGCGGTCGCCGCGCTGTCGGCGATCGGGCTGCTCGCGGTTTCGGGCTGGTTCCTGACCGGCGCGGCGCTGGCCGGATTGGGTGGCGTGGCCGCGGTCCAGGCGTTCAACTATCTGATTCCCAGCGCCGCAATCCGCGGCCTTGCCATCCTCCGCACCCTGTCGCGCTATGGCGAACGCCTGTTCAGCCACCGGGCGATGCTGTTCGCGCTCGCCGATGTCCGTACCCGGCTGTTTGCGCGGCTGGTCGCCGCGCCGCCTGCTGCGGCGCTCCGGTTCAATCGTGGCGAGGTGGCGGCGCGGCTCGGGAGCGATGTCGAAGCGCTCGAGGAGGCGCTGCTGCGCACGACGCTGGCGCCCTCGGGTATCGCGACACTGATCGGCGCGCTGGCGCTCGCGGCGTTCGCGGGAATCATCGCCGTTCTGGCCCTGTGCGCCGCCGCCGCGACGAGCCTGCTCCTGGCGCGATGGATCGGTGCGCGGTGGCTGGCGCCCGCGCTCGACGCCGAGCGGGACGCGACGGGGCAATTGATCCGGCAATATGTCGATCTTGCCACCGGGGGCGACGACATTCTGGTTTATGCGCTCGACGATGACGTGCGCGCCGCGCTCGGCGATGCCCAGGATGGGCTGCACCAGGCGCGCGTCGCGATGGTACGGGCCGATGCGGCGCTCGGAACCGGTCATTGGCTGGCGACCGGAATGGTCGTGGCGGCGATTGTACTGTTCAGTGCGGCGCCGGCGCCGCTGGTCGCGCTGTCGTCGCTCGCCGCAGCGGCGTCGATGGAAATTGTCGGCGCGCTTGTCCGGCTCGATCTCCAGCGCTGGAAAAGTCGGGGCGCTCGTGAACGGCTGGATGTCATGTTCCCGGTGCCGTCCGCGCCGGTACCGCCGCCGCCGGTCGACTTATCGGCTGCGATCGTGATCGACAGGCATCGTATCGCGCGAGGCGACCGCTTTGCAGTGACCGGCGCGTCGGGCAGCGGCAAGACGCGGCTCATCGAAACGCTCGCGGGGCTGCGAAACGACGCGCCTCAATCGATCGAAATAGCGAGGGTGCCAGTCGCAGATTTGCCGCTGTCCGACCGTCGGTCGCTATTCGCGCTGGCGGCGCAGGATGCGTCGATGATTGCCGGGACGGTTGCCGACAATCTTGCTCTTGCGCGCCCCGGCATCACCCGCGCCGCCATGGCCGAGGCGTTGTTCAGCGCCGGACTCGACGACGTCGTGGCCACCCTCCCGGGCGGCCTAGACTGCTGGCTCGGTGATGACGGCGCGCGGCTTTCGGGCGGGCAGCGCAGACGCCTCTCGCTCGCGCGTGCGCTCCTCGCCGATCGACCTTTCCTGCTGCTCGACGAGCCGAGCGAAGGCCTTGATCTCGACACCGAGGCATTGCTGGTCGCACGATTGCGCGGCTGGCTCGATGCGACGGGCACGGGACTGATTATCGTCAGTCACCGGCTAGCGATGCTTGAACTGGCGGACCGCCGGATGGCGTTACAGAGCGATTAACGGAGAACCCGCGCAAAGTGGGCGGCGCTGTCGGCGCCGCCGTGCTGGCCCATTGGGCGCGCGGTGCGCGGATCGAACTGGTCGGCGAGTGCGCGGATTGGTACGAGCGCGTCAGATTTAAGGCGATAAAATATCTGCTTGGCGTCGCGGCGCGTTTCGACGATCCGGGCGTTGCGCAGCACGCCGAGCTGTTGGCTGAGCAACGGCTGGCCGACGCCGGTGGCGCTTTCGATCTGGCCGACGGCGAGTTCGGTGTCGCGGATCGCGAAAATCAGCTTCAGGCGGACCGGGTGGGCGAGCACGCGGAGCAGATCGACGAGGTCATCGTCGATGACCGGTACCGCGGGCGAGACGGGCGTCATTCGGGCTCGTCGGGGGTCAACCGGTAGAACCAGCGCGTCGCGGTTTTGCCGCTCAGCGCGTCGCAGGCAAGCAGGCCAGGCGGGGCGAGGATGTCCCGGCCGGGACTCCATCCTTCGGGCGTCATGGCCAATCCGTCGCTGGTGCGCTGGAGCGCGGCGACGGTACGTAACATTTCCTCGACCGAGCGGCCGACGCTGAGCGGATAGGCGGTCAGCGCGCGGACGACACCCTCCGGATCGATGAAATAGGACGCGCGCACGGCAGCGGCGCTGCGCGAATCCTGATCCACCATGCCAAAGGCCGTCGCTATCTCCAGCGACGGATCCTCGATGATCGGAAAGGTTACCGTGACTCCTAGGTCGTCGTGTATCGCGCGAACCCATGCGAGATGCGAGAAGAGGCTGTCGACCGAATGGGCCACGAGTTCGCAGCCCAGCGCCGCGAAACGGTCTGCCGCGCGCGCGAGCGCGACAAACTCACTGGTGCAGACCGGCGTGAAGTCGCCGGGGTGCGAGAAGAGCAGCAGCCATTTCCCGCGATAGTCGCTGAGCCGCAGCGGACCAGTCGTGCTGCGCGCGATGAAATCGGGCGCAGCGTCGCCGATGCGGAGCGGTCGATGGAGCGGGCGTGGAGTGAGATCTTCGGGCATCGGAATCCTTTTCCCACACCTTTCTACACACTTCTCTATATCATGTAAATGACAACTATGATACCCAGCCAAAGCTGCTCGCGCTCTGATATAGCATATAGGTAGCCACTGCGAGCACCAGCAGTGCGAACAGGCTGTTGAGACGTCCGGTCGTCGCCGACAGCCGCTGTGCCCCCTTCATGCCCAACCAGCTGCCGAGCGCACCGCCCGCGACGAACAGGCCGGCGAGCGGCCAGTCGATCAGACCCGACCACGCATAGTTCGCGGCAGTGGTCAGGCCGAAGGCGGTGACCGCGACGAGGGACGTGCCGACGGCATTGATCATCGGCATGCCCGTCGCGGCGACTATGCCCGGGACGATCAGAAAGCCGCCGCCGATTCCGAAAAATCCGCTGAACGCACCGCTGCCGAGCCCGTAGCCGAGCAGACGCGGTGCATTTTCACGGCTGATACGTACTGCAGGATCGCCCGCTTGTCCGCGCCGGAGAAGCATGACGCCCGCGATCATGACCATCAGCAGCGCGAAGAGGAAGAGGAGCTTATCGCCGTCGAAACTCTTGCCAAGCGTCGATCCGGCCAGCGCGCCGACGACCCCGGCGGCGGCGAATGTGGCGCCACACGGCCAGCGGACATTGCCCGCGCGGGCATGATTGGCAAGGCCGACCGCCGCGTTGGCGGCAACGGCGAGCGCCGCGGTGCCGATCGCGACATGCGGCTGCGGCACGCCGACGAGATAGACCATCAGCGGCACGGCAAGGATCGACCCGCCGCCGCCGACGAGCCCGAGCGTGAAGCCGACAAGCACCCCCGACAGCGCGCCGAGAATCATCTGGGCAAGATCGAGCGTGGTGGGATCGGGCATCGCGCCGGCGCTTAGAGAATGTCGAGCGGGAGCTTGAGGTAGCGCGTGCCGTTACTCTCGGGTTCAGGCAGGCGGCCGCCGCGCATGTTGACCTGCACCGACGGCAGGATCAGCTTCGGCATCGCCAGCGTCTTGTCACGCGCCTCGCGCATCGCGACGAATTCGTCTTCGCTCACACCTTCATGGACATGCACGTTCGAGGTGCGTTCGGACGCAATCGTTGTTTCCCAAGCGTAGGTGTCGCGACCCGGCGCCTTATAGTCATGGCAGAGGAATACGCGCGTTTCGCCCGGAAGCGCGAGTAGCCGGTGGATCGACCGATAGAGCGTGCGCGCGTCGCCACCGGGAAAGTCGGCGCGCGCGGTGCCATAGTCGGGCATGAACAAAGTGTCGCCGGTGAACAGGGCATCGCCGATGATCCACACCATGCACGCGGGTGTATGTCCCGGGGTGTGGAGGACGATGCCGTCGAGTTCGCCGAGGCGAAACGTGTCGCCGTCGGCCATCAGCCGGTCGAACTGCGACCCGTCGCGCCGGAACCGCGCGTCCTCGTTAAAGATCTCACCGAACACCGTCTGCACCGTCTTGATATGCCGTCCGATGACGATCTGGCCGCCCAGCTTGTCTTGCAGATAGGGCGCGGCCGACAGGTGATCGGCATGGGCGTGGGTTTCGATCTGCCATTCGACGGTCAAGCCTTCGGTGCGAACATAGTCGATGATGGCATCGGCCGAGGTATGGCTCGTACGGCCAGACGGCTGGTCGAAATCGAGCACGCTGTCGATGATCGCCGCCTTGCCCGTCGCCGGGTCGTGGACGACGTGCGTCGCGGTGAAGGTCGCTTCGTCGAAAAAACTCTTCACGATGGGAACCTTGCCCGTCGCGCGCGCCGTGCCAATCATGTCGGCGGCGGTATCTCGGTGAGGGTCGGTCATGGGGATAATTCTTTCCAAAGTATATTAGGTCATACTAATACAAAATGATTGCAATCGATGTCCAGTCGCGGGCGGCGATCAGTCTGATCGATATTATTCGATGCCGCAAAGCAGGCGGAGTCGCCACGCGGCGGTCTGGACCATGGCCTGCGCTTCGGCCAGTCGCGCCGTTGCGGCGATGGCCTCGCGCTCGGCATCGAGTTCGGCCAGCGGCGGCTTGGCGCCCGAACGCACCTCAAGCCGCGTGCCGCGCAGCGCCTCGCGCGCTGCCGCGTCGCCGTCGCGCGCCGCGACCAGGCTGCGTTCGGCGCTGTCTAGCCCGCTCCACGCCTCGATCACAGCCTGGGTCACGTCGTCGCGCGCCTGCCGCAGTCGCGCCTCGCGTGCCGTAAGGCCAGCCCGAGCTTCGCGGACGCGCGCGCGCGCGGCGCCGCTGTCGAAAAAGGTCCAGCGCCCGCGCACGCCGACGGTGACGCTGTCGGCGCGATAGTCTGGAAAGAATTGGTCGCGGACGCGCGCGCCTTCGACAAACGCCCCGACCGTCGGCCGGTTCGTCGCTTTGGCGGCGCGGACCCCGGCGTCGGCACCCTCTACCTCCGCGCTGGCCTGCGCGAGCATCGCATTCGCACCCAGCGCCGCTTCGACCGCCTCGCCGAGCGTGCCGGGAACCTCGGGCCGCGGGGGTAGGGGGGCGAGCGTTTCGGTCGGCTTGCCGGTCAGTCGCTCGAGCCGCGCCTCGGCGGCGATGAGCCGCCCCTGCGCTTGGACAAGCCCCGCCTGACCTTCGGCGCGGCGGGCCTGTGCCTGCGCCACATCGCTGCTTGTGGTGTCGCCAACGTCATAGCGAAGACCCGCGTGGCGCACAATCTCGTCCAGTGCTTCGGCCAGCTTGGTATAGCTTGCGACCATGTCGCGCGCGGTCAGCACCTCGGCATAAGTGGACACAGTGGCCAGCGTCAGATTCTGCCGCGCCATGTCGGTGCCAAGTTTTGCCGCGCGGCTTCCCGCCGCGACCTGATCGATCGCCGAGGCGATACGCCCGCCGGCATAAAGCGGATATTCGCCAACGAACTGGAGGGCGCTGGGGGTTATGTCGTCGGCAGTCAGCCCGAAATAGCCGCCGGGATCGAGCCGACCATAGCCGATACTCGCCTCGACACGCGCGGTCGGTCCCGCTGCCGCGCGTGCTTGCGCGACCCGCGCCGCGGCCGCCTCGGCGTCGGCGTCTGCCGCCGCCAGCGCCGGCGAATGCGCACGGGCATCGGCAATTGCCGTCGCCAGATCCTGCGCTGCCGCCGGTTCCGACAGCGCAAGCGTAGCCAGGCTTGCCGCCAGCAGGAATGCGGTGCGCCTCACCTGAAGACGGTTCCCTGACGGACTCCGAAGCGCTTGAAGAGCATCGCGGCAGGACAGAAGCCGGTGAAGCTCGCCTGGATCAGGTTGAGCCCGGCAAAGGCCGCGAGGGCGATCCAGTACGGATGAACGAACCAGGCAAGCACGACGCTCAAGAGGACGATGAAGCCGGCAAAGCGCAGCACGGCACGATCGAGATTCATGGGTCTTATCCTTTCGTCAGAAGCGGAGTTTCTTGATGCCCAGCGCATGCATCGCGAGCTTTTCGTAGAAGGGCTCGCTTTCGCCCTTGCGGACCTTGCGCAGGAAATATTTCTCGAAGCCGATCTTGGCGAGATGCACCCATTTGCCCGACGACGACCAGTTGACGTTGCGTGGCGGAATCTGCGGCTGCGCAACAAAGGCGACACCGCCGTCGCCGAAATCGGCGAGGCAGACGGCGTTCCACGTCGCCTCGTGGATCGGCGGTTTGCCGTCGATCTCGAGCTTCAGATTCTGCGCGATGGCGGTGACCATCGATTCGATCATGAAACCCGTCTTGGGCACGCCGACGGGGACGGGGGTCGGCCCGACCGGCGGGATCGCGACGCAGACGCCGAGCGAATAGACATTGGTGAAGGTCGAGTTGCGCTGATGTTTGTCGGCGAGGATGAAACCGCGTGGGTTGGTCAGGCCCTCGATCCCGAACACCGCATCGACACCGCGAAAAGCAGGCAGCAGCATCGAATAGGCGAAGGGCAAGTCGTGCTTCGCCTTGACGCTGCCGTCCTCAGCGACTTCCTCGACATGCGCCATGCCGGGCTCGAAGCTGGTTACCCGCGCATTGGTGACCCATTTGATGTGGCGATTGCGAAGTTCGCTCTCGAGCAGGCCCTTCGTATCGCCGACACCGTCGAGGCCGAGGTGGCCGATATAGGGCTCGGCGGTGATGAAGGTCATCGGCACCTTGTCCCGGATCTTGCGCCGCTTGAGCTCGGTGTCGAGGATCATTGCGAACTCATAGGCGGGGCCATAACAGGAGGCGCCCTGCGCCGCGCCGACGACGATCGGACCGGGGTTTTCGCAGAAGCGGTCGAAGGCGTCGGCAGCGGCGGACGCGTGATCCGTTGCACAAACAGAAACGGTATGAGCATCGGGACCGAAGCCTTCGATTTCGTCAAAGGCGAGTTCGGGGCCGGTCGCGATGACCAGATAGTCATAGTCGACGAAAGAGCCATCGTTGAGTTCAATCTGATTCTCTTGAGGATGAACCCGTTTTGCGCCGATCGCAGTGAAGTCGATTCCCTTGCGTTTCATCACCGGCGGCAGGTGGACCCGGATTGCCTCGGGCTCACGCCAGCGTACGGCGACCCAGGGATTGGAAGGTACGAACCAGTAATTTTCCTGATCACAAACGACCATAACCTCCGCCTTGCCCTTGACAGCATCGCGGATTTCATAAGCAGCGATAGTGCCGCCAAGCCCGGCACCCAATACGACAATCCGCGGTAGCGACATATTCTCTCTCCAATTCCTTGTGATCGCGAGGGCCTGCGATCGGTCTGCATGGAATGACCGCGATGCGAGCGGCGGGAGGGAATGCCTTCGCATCGCGGTCGGCACTCGATTTCAAGCGACCCAGAAGATCGAGTGCGATTCCTGTTGACCTGAATATTAGATTTAATTTATATTAGCAATAGCTGAATTAAAGAATGACGCATTTGCGACCCAGTCCACCTAGGAGTTTGACCATGTTCAATCTGTTCCGCCGACCGTCGCACAAGGAAATCGAGCCGCGCGAACTTTCCATCCTGCTAGAAGGCGGGCGGGCAGTTCTGGTCGATGTGCGCGAAGCGGATGAATTTGCCGCGGGCCATGTCGCGAGCGCGCTTTCGGTGCCGTTGTCGCGGTTCCGCGCCAGCGCCTTGCCGGTGGACGGCGACAAACCGGTCATATTGATGTGCGCTGCGGGGCGACGTTCGGCGATGGCGCTTGAAAAGGCGGCGGCGGCGCGGCCCGATATTGACACGCACCTTGCGGGCGGACTGACGGCGTGGCGCGCCGCCGGCCTGCCGGTCGTTGCAGGTTGACCGCAGTGGTGCGCCCTTCCTTAGTAGCCGTCGCGCTGTTCGCTGTCGGGGTGTCGCTTTCCGCATGCAGCGGCAATGAGTCGACGAACGCGCCCCCTGAAAAGAGCGCGGCGATCTCGGGCGAGCAGTTGCGTCTGGCGCCCTCGACCGTCACCGATTGGAAGGATGTCGGTGCGCTTGTCACCAGCGTCGACATGGCAGACGCGCGCGCGCGCATTTCCGGCATCCTCGACAGCCTGAGCGTGCGCGAGGGCGATATGGTGCGCAAGGGGCAGGTCATCGGTCGCATCGTCGATAGCCGGCTCAGCTATGAAGGCGCCGCCTTTGGCGCGCAGGCGGCGGCGGCGCAGGCGCAGGCCGCGCAAGCCGAGGCCGAACTGGCGCGCGTCAAATATCTGCACGCCAACGGCGTCTATGCGCGGGCGCGGCTCGACCAGGCCGAAGCGTCGGCCGGTGCGGCGCGGGCGCAGGTCAAGGCAGCGCGAGCCCAGCAATCAGCGGTCGGTGCAGTCGCAGGACAGGGTGCGGTTGTCGCCCCCTCGGCGGGTCGTGTCCTCGTCGCGCAGGTTCCCGCCGGCTCGGCGGTTGCCCCGGGTACGTCGATCGCGACGATTACCTCGGGGCCGATGGTGCTGCGCCTCGAACTCCCCGAAACGCTCGGCAACAAGATACGCGTCGGGAGCGCCGTGATCGCGACCGGGCTGGCAAACGACGCCACGACCATCGCCCCGCGCGCAATCGTCAGCCGCGTTTATCCGTCGGTCACTGGTGGCCAGATGTCGGCCGACGTCCAGATACCAGGCTTGTCCAGCCAAATGGTCGGCCGCCGTGTCACCGCACGCGTCGCAGTCGGTGAACGACAGGCGCTCATCGTCCCGCGCCGCTTCATCGAAACCACCTACGGCACCGATTATGTGACGATCCGCGTCGGCAAGGATTCGACGTCGCGCGTGCCGGTGCAGATCGCGCCCTCCGACGACCCCGCGCGCGTCGAAATTCTCTCGGGTGTCGCCCGGGGCGATACGCTCGTCGGCCCCACCACCGGATCGCGCAAATGAGCCTCGGCATTTCCGGACGGTTGACGCGCGCCACGATCCAGAGCCCGTTGACCCCGCTGATGCTGCTCGCGGCGATCCTCGTCGGCCTGCTCGCGATCATGACGATCCCGCGCGAGGAAGAGCCGCAGATCAGCGTGCCGATGGTCGACCTGATGGTCGCGGCACCCGGGCTGTCGGCCAGCGATGCGATCGAACTGGTAGGCAAGCCGCTCGAAACGATCGTGAAAAGCGTCGACGGCGTCGAGCATGTCTACACGCAGGCCGAGGATGACGGGGTGATGGTCACCGCACGCTTCCTCGTCGGTTCGGACCCCGACGATGCCGCGACGCGCATCAACGAGCGCTTGTCGGCGAACATGTACCGCATCCCGGCGGGCATAGAGCCACCGCAGGTGACCGTGCGGGGGATCAGCGACGTGCCGGTCGTCGTGCTGACGCTCTCCCCGAAACCGGGCGCGCGGGGCGAGTGGACCGAACAAGCGCTGCACGCCCTCGCGACCCGGCTGCGCACCGAGGTCGCGAAGGTCGACGATGTCGGGCTGACGTTCATCGCTGGCGGGCAGGACGAACAGCTTCGCGTTGCTCCCGACCCGGCAAAGCTCGCTGCGCATGGCGTGTCGCTGGGCGCGCTGATGGATGCGGTGGGGCAGGCAAACCGTAGTTTTCCGCTCGGCACGGTGCGCGAAGGCGGCCTGGCCACCTCCGTCGTCGCGGGCCAAGCGGTGCGCAGCGCTGAGCAATTATCGACGATCACCGTTCGCGCGGCGAACGGTAATCCCGTCTATCTGCGCGACGTCGCGCGCGTGACGCAGGGGCCCGGCGAGGATCAGGCCCGCGCCTGGCGCTGGGCAAGGGGGGCCGCCCACCGCTGGTCGATGGCGCCGGCAGTGAGCCTGGCGATCGCAAAGCGTGCGGGCGCCAACGCCGTCAATGTTTCGCAAGCGGTGGTCGAACGCGTCGAAGCGTTACGCGGAACCTTGATCCCGGCGGGCGTCGATGTCGCGATAACCCGCAACTATGGCGAAAGCGCCAATGAGAAGGCGAACGAGCTGATCTTCCACCTTGGTCTTGCCACGGTGTCGATCGTTATCCTGATCGGCTTCGCGATCGGCTGGCGCGAGGCGGCGGTCACCGCGGTTGTCATCCCGACGACGATCCTTCTCACCATGTTCGCCTCGAACCTGATGGGTTTCACGATCAACCGCGTCAGCCTGTTTGCGCTGATCTTCTCGATCGGCATCCTCGTCGACGACGCGATCGTTATGATAGAGAATATCGCGCGCCATTGGGCGATGGCCGACGATCGCAGTCGCATCGACGCGACGGTCGATGCGGTCGCCGAGGTCGGCAACCCGACGATCATCGCGACACTGACGGTGGTCGCGGCGCTGTTGCCGATGCTCTTCGTCTCGGGGCTGATGGGTCCGTATATGGCGCCGATCCCGATCAACGCCTCGGCCGCGATGCTCTTTTCCTTCTTTGTCGCGGTGATCATCGCGCCGTGGCTGATGGTGCGCTTTGCCCGAAATGCGCTGGCGCACGGCGCACACGACCATTCGACCGGCGGTAAGCTGGGTGCGCTCTATGGCCGCGTCGCCCGCCATGTAATCCGCGACCGCAAGAGCGCGCGCAATTTCCTGATCGCCGTCGGCGTCGCGACGCTCGTTGCCTGCTCGATGTTCTATTTCAAGGCGGTGACCGTGAAGCTGCTCCCCTTCGACAACAAGTCGGAGGTACAGCTCGTGCTCGACATGCCCGAAGGGACTTCACTCGAAACCACCGGACGCACGCTCGACGCCGCCGCCGCTATTGCGCGGCAATTGCCCGAGGCACGCTCGATGGAAGCCTATGCCGGCACGTCGGCACCGTTCAATTTCAACGGTCTCGTTCGCCACTATTTCCTGCGCAACCGCCCCGAGCTGGGCGACGTGATGATCGCGCTGGCGCCCAAGGACGAGCGCGACCGGTCAAGCCACGCGATCGCGCTCGACCTCCGTGAGCGATTGAAAGCGGCGTTGCCGCTGCCCGCCGGGGCCTCGATCAAGGTTGTCGAGACGCCGCCGGGGCCACCCGTGCTCGCGACGATGCTCGCCGAAATCTATGGGCCCGACGAAGCGACGCGGCGAAAAACCGCCGAGCAGGTCGAAAAGCTGTTCCGCACCGTCCCCTATGTCGTCGATGTCGACAACAGTTTCGGGGTGGCGCGTCCACGTCTGCGCCTTGTTCCCGATCGGGCGCGGATGGATGCCTATGGCATTTCTGAGCGCCAGCTGTTCGACAGCATCGGCGCACTGCTCGGCGGGCAGACCGTCGGCTATGCGCCGCGCGGGCAGGGGCGCGACCCGCTGCCGATCCGTGTCACGCTCGACCAGTCGCATCGGACCTGGAGCGCCGATCTCGCGGCGACGCCGGTGGCGAGCATGGGTCCTGGCGGGCGGCTCGTGCAACTGGGTGAGATCGTTGAGGCGCGCGAGGAAAAGGGTTCGCCGACGCTGTTCCGCCGCAACGGCCGCGCCGCCGATATGGTCACCGCCGAACTCGCGGGCGATTATGAGGCGCCGATCTATGGCATTTTCGCGGTCGATGATGCGATCGAGTCGTTCGACTGGGCGGCGCACGGGATGACGAAACCCGTCATTCGCTTCAACGGCCAGCCCGACGACGAACAGATGCCAACGCTGCTTTGGGACGGCGAGTGGGAAATCACCTGGGTGACGTTTCGCGACATGGGTGCCGCCTTCATGGTCGCGCTGCTAGCCATCTATGTCCTTGTCGTCGGGCAGTTCAGGAACTTCAAGATTCCACTGGTGATCCTGACACCGATCCCGCTGACGCTGGTTGGAATCGTGATCGGGCATATGCTCTTCGGCGCGCCGTTTACCGCCACGTCGATGATCGGCTTCATCGCGCTTGCCGGAATCATCGTGCGCAACTCGATCCTGCTCGTCGATTTCATCAATCATGCGAAAGCGCCCGACAAGCCGCTGCGCGATACGCTGCTCGAAGCGGGGATGATCCGCTTCAAACCGATCGTGCTGACGGCGGCGGCGGCGATGATCGGCGCCGCGACGATCCTGAGCGACCCGATCTTCCAGGGTCTTGCGATCTCGCTGCTCTTCGGTCTTGCCTCCTCGACACTGCTGACGGTGCTCGTTATTCCCGCGATTTACATCGTCCTGCGCGACGATGGCCGCGAAGGAACGCTCTCGCCATGACCAAGCCGACCGACCTCTCGATCCTCAAGCGCGACGCGCACGAAATGGCGGGTTACCTGAAGCTGCTTGCCAATCCCGAGCGCCTGTTGATGCTGTGCCAGATGGACGAGCGCGAGGTGTCGGTCGGCGAGCTTACCGAACTCAGCGGGTTGTCGCAGTCAGCGGTATCGCAGCACCTTGCGCGTTTTCGTGCGCAAGGAATCGTGTCCGCGCGTGGCGAGGCGCAGACCCGCTTCTATAGCATGGCAGATCCCAAGATGCGGCGTATCATCAACGCGCTCTGCGAAGCATGCCACGAGCTATAGTTTCGCCGCCAAAACTTGGCTTCGCTGGTGCGGCGTGGGCTGACCTGTCGCTCTGGAATGCCGGTAAGGGTTGCACCTCGGCTCTCCGGCCACCGCTCACCTGTCATTGGTGCGGGCATTCGACCTGGATGCTGGCGATGCAAAACGCGGACGAGATAAATGACATCCAGCCTAATTATCTTAAATTAGTATCTACTAATATTGGTGAGTACCAAACAGAATGGCGACGATCGCGAACACACTATTCTCATCCTAGACTTTGCGGAAACCGATAAGGCGCGATGGATCCGATTTTACATCTTGGGCCGCTGGCTATCGCGGCCGATCGCCTGATTGCGGTCGCGTCGATCTGGCTGTTTGTCGCGGTCGCGGGTCGGGTCGCCGCGCGGATCGACCCGCGCGCATCGCGGGCAGGGTGGTGGGCGCTCGCCATAGGCTTGCTGGCGGCCCGAGCCGGTTTCGTCGTGCAGAATTTCGAGGCCTTTCGCGTCGCGCCGTCGACGATTCTTGCGGTCTGGCAGGGCGGCTTCTCGGCTTTGGCCGGGATCATCGTCGCCGCCCTGACTCTCCTCGTTCTGCTCGGGCGGAGCCGCGCCGGCGCGATCATGCTGGCGACGCTGTCCGGGCTGTCGTTGGTCTATCTGGCCTCGCTCGCCTGGCTCGCGCCGGAACCGCGACCGCTGACGCCGGGGCTGACCGTCATGCAGGTCGACGGCACGCCGGTTCCGATCGAGGGTTTGCGCGGCCGGCCCTTTGTCGTCAATTTATGGGCGACCTGGTGTCCGCCGTGTCGGCGCGAGATGCCGATGGTGGTCGATGTCGCACGGTCGTCGGCGATTCCCGTACTGCTGGTCAACCAGGGCGAAAGCGACGTCGAGGTGCGTGACTTCCTGCGGCGCGAACGCCTTCCCGCCGATGCAGTCCGGCTCGATCCGGGATCGACGTTCACGCAGGCGGCGGGTTCAGGCGCCATGCCGACGACCCTGTTCGTCGACGCGCAAGGCCTGGTCCGCGACATCCATGTCGGCGAAATATCCCGTGCGGCACTCACCGACGGAATCCGCAATCTCGAAAGGACAAGGAAATGAACGACCAAGCTATCCCGGCGGTCGCAGGCGCGGCGGCGGCGTCTCCCGCTGGTGCGGCCCGGTCGCGACCTTGGCACCGTCGGGGAGAAACGGCGTGATCCGATGGCTCGTCGCGCTGCTGATCTTCGCCTTTGCCCCGCCAGCGGCGGCGCAGCTGCACATATATGGCCCGGGCGGCCCGGCGCCTGCGATGCGCGCGGCGGCGCTGGCATTCGAAAAGGAAACTGGGATCGCGGTCGAAGTGGTCGCCGGACCTACGCCGACCTGGATCGACCGCGCCCGGCAGGATGCCGACCTGGTGTTCAGCGGCTCCGATCGCATGATGACCGAGTTCGTCCGGCTCATGGACGGCAAGCTGCGCCAGTCCGATGTCGCTCCGCTTTATGATCGCCCGGCGGCCATTCTCGTCCGCAAGGGCAATCCGATGGCCATTTCGGGATTTCGCGACCTTGCGCGCGGCGATCTAAATTTGATGGTGGTCGAGGGAGCCGGGCAGGACGGGCTTTGGGAAGATTTGGCGAGCCGGGCCGGCGGCATCGATTTTCTTCGCAAACTGCGCGGTCATATCAAGATTTTTGCCCCCAACAGCGCCGCAGCACGCTCGGCTTGGATCGAAGATCCTGCGGTCGACGCCTGGATCATCTGGAACATCTGGCAGCTTGAAAACGCCGACATTGCCGATGCGGTCGCGATTGAACCCGATGTGCTGATCTATCGTTCGATGGCTATCGCGCCAGTCACCACCAGCCTCAAATCATCCGAGGTTCAGCGTTTCGCGACATGGCTCGCTGGCCCCGACGCGCAGCCGATCTTCACCAGGCATGGCTGGCGCGCGCCGTCAGCCGAGAATATGAAGGAGAGAGTCCAATGATGAAATTGCTGATCGTCGCGGCATCGCTTGCGACCGCGGTTCCGGTATGGGCGCAGGATGCGGCCCATCCTGTCATCGCCGGTTACGGTGCCATCACCCCGCTGCCCGGCGCGGCAAACGAGCCCGACACCGCGACGCCGCCGCGCGCCGTGTTCAACATCGCCAAAGCCGCTGCGACCCCCGACGCGATAAACCCTGGCCTCGACAAGGTCGCGCGGTACCTCAATTTGTTGGGCTCGGTAGGCGTTCGCGCGGCACCGGGCGATCTGATCGTCATCATTCACGGACCCGCGACCCCGCTCGTGCTCAACGAGGCGGCCTACCGGGCCAAATTCGCGGTTCCGAACCCCAATATCGAACTGATCGCCGCGCTCGAGCGCGAAGGGGTGGAAGTGCATGTCTGCGGCCAGGCGCTGACCGGCCATAAGATATCGCGTGATGCGTTGAACCCGGCGATCACTGTCGATTTGTCCGCGATGACGACGCTGACAAAATATCAGATGATGGGATGGGCGTTCATCCCCGATTGAAGTCGGTGAAGCGGCAGCGACGACCGATGAGGTCTGACCGGCGCCCAATGCAGCGAGGCGGGATCCGTGTCCTCGCTCTCGTTTTGTCGTACCCAAAGCCATTTACGGGCGAATAAGGGAAACCTCGTCGCCGATCGTGATGTCTCCGGGCGATGTGACCGACGCATAAACGCCAAGACATGCGAGTTTGCCCATATCGAAGATATCGACGCGGTTCAGGGCTCCCAGCCTCGAAATCAGCCGCGTATCGGCGGTCAGTTCGCCATGTGCGAGGGTCGGGATTGCACAGCGCGGTGTCGGCGTGATGACCCCAAATGCGACTTCCCCGACGTGCAGTGTCGCACCGGTCCAGCCATTTTCGGCAAAAGCCGGCTGATCGTCGCAATCGATGACGATGTTCGGCCTGAACCGCGCGACGTCGCTTTGACCCGATTGGCTGATGTCGCGCACGCGCGCGAGGCTCGCGGAGGGAATGATATGTATCGGAGCGAAGTCGAAGAACCCTCCGAGCGGAGCCGCTTGGCTGATCGGTAGCAATGTCGCCGATGTCTCGATCGCATGAATGTCGTCCGCGAGGGCTTCGGGATCTGCACGGTCCAGCGCCATGCCATCGCGACGCTGGTCGATTACTTTTACGTCGCGGCCGAGAAAGCTGGAAAGTCGCTCGTCGAGTATTTGGTCTCCGACGACGATCTTGGCACCGTCGGGGAAAACGACCGCAACTGCCGGACCTTCGCAGCAGGCGTGAAGCTCGACGAGACGGCCCCATTTATGCGGTAGCTTAGCGCTCGCAATCTTTCCGGTTGCAATATCGACCAACGCAAATCGGCGATCGTTCGCGAACCCGCTGCCGTCGACGCGGGTCCGGTCGATCGCTTCGCCCAACATCGATTTAAAGGGATAGCGAAACAGTCCGGAAACCTTGCCAATTATCACGCTCTCACCCCGGCTTCCCGCGCGGTCCCTCGCCAGCGTACAGTTGCTGCAAAAGCGACGCATCGGATTTGGACAAACTATAGGCCAACGACGATTTTCCGCAATCGGTGTCGGTTGGCTGCGCGGACCGGACGGGCGACTAAGCCCGCCCTGATCGGCGATCACGCACTTTTGGTTGGCCCGTGTGGGATCATGCGACAATCCTCTTCAGCTTTTCGAGCGCGACCTTGTCATTCTCGTGATAGTCGATCGTGGTCACGAAGTGGCCGTGCCGGTCCATGAGGTAGATCGCAGCGGTATGGTCGACGGTATAGTCGCCACCTTCGAGCGGCACCTTCTTCACATAGACGCCATAGGCTTTTGACCGGCCCCCACCGAGTGGTCCGCGTGGACTGTTAGTGCATTGAGGCCTCCATCGCCAGTGTTGGCCGTAGGTGGAGCGAAGCGGAACCGGAGGGCGACACTGGCGATGGAACGGCCTCTGGCGCCGGTGGCCGATATCCGAGCGCGCTGTGCGGCCGGACGGTGTTGTAATGCCGCCGCCAGGCTTCGATCAGGATCTGGGCCTCGGCGAGCGAGTAGAAGATTTCACCATTGAGCAGCTCATCGCGCAGCGACCCGTTGAACGATTCACAATAGCCATTCTCCCACGGACTTCCCGGCGCGATGTAGAGCGTCTTTACGCCGACCTTCGCCAGCCATTCCTGCACCGCCGTGGCGATAAACTCCGGCCCATTGTCCGACCGGATATGCGCTGGTGGCCCGCGCGTGACGAACAGTTCGGCCAGCGCCGCCAGCACGTCGTCGCTCTTTAGTTTACGCGCTACCGGCAGCGCCATGCACTCCCGGCTCGCCTCGTCGATGATCGACAGGATCCGGTATTTGCGGCCATCGTGGGTGCGACCTTCAACGAAGTCGTAGGACCAGACATGGCCGGGATACTCGGGCCGAAGCCGGATGCATGATCCGTCGTTCAGCCAGAGCCGACCGCGCTTCGGCTGCCTTTGCGGTACCTTCAGCCCCTCGCGGCGCCAGATGCGCTCGACCCGCTTGCGGTTCACATGCCAGCCCGCATCGCGCAGCAACGCCGTCACCCGGCGATAGCCATAACGACCATATTGCCGCGCCAGCGCTATGATATCCTCGGTGAGAGCCGCTTCGTCATCCGCCCCGCGGGGCGCCTTGCGCTGTGTCGACCGGTGCTGCCCGAGCACACGGCACAGCCGCCGCTCGGACACCGGCATCATCGTTCTGATGTGGTCGATACAGCGCCTTCGGCGCGCGGGGCTCAGAAGTTTCCCCGGGCGGCCTCCTGCAGGATCAGCTTGTCGAGCGTCAGGTCCGATATCGCACGGCGAAGCCGCTGGTTCTCCTTCTCCAGATCCTTCATTCGACGCGCCTGATCGGTCTTCAGACCGCCATATTCACGGCGCCACCGATAATAGGTCTGTTCGCTGACCGCGATCCGCCGACACGCTTCCGCCGTCGTGGCACCCTGCGCCAGCACAACCAACACTTTTGAACTGGGACCGGCAACGCTCGGCAAGGAAACGGGCAAGTCGGTCGACCTCACCTTCCGAAAGACGAGCGGTGCGACCACCTTTACCGTCGGCGCCTATCATCAGGATTTCGACGACTATATTTTCGCCGACACGCTCGATCAGTTCGAGGATTTCCGCCTGATCCGCTATTGGGCTGCCGATGCGACCTTCACCGGTATCGACGGCGAAGTGCGGCATCAGTTTGCGGCCGGAATCGGCGCCTCGCTCTTTGGCGATTATGTCCGCGCCAAGCTCAAGGACGGTCTTGGCAACCTGCCGCGCATTCCCGCCGGACGCCTCGGTGCTCGCGCCGATGGTCGATGGGGACCGCTATCGGCCGATGTCGAATATTATCATGTCTTTGAGCAGGGCAAGATTGCCGACTTTGAAACGCGCACCGCCGGTTATGACATGCTCAATGCAACCCTGGCCTATAAGCTTGAGCTCGGACCGAAAGCCGACGCCGAATTGTTCGTGCGCGCGACCAACCTGACGAACGAGCTCGCCTTCAACCACGCGTCCTTCATCAAGAATGCGTCGCCGCTGCGCGGCCGGAACTTCGTCTTCGGCCTGCGCACCAGCTTCTGACGACAAGGGGGCGACCGGAGGGCGAAGCGATTAGTCCCGCGCTTCTCCCTCCGGTCCGCCACATGTCGCTCGCGTTCGGCGGTCAGGCGGGCTCAGCGGCCAATATATAATCGAACCCATGCCGCAAGGCACCGTCGCGCTCGATCATCGCGAGCGCTTCCTCGCGCAGTGCTTCGCCGCGCGCCGCCAGCGTCCGGGCGAGATCCCTATCGCGCATTGCGGCGAGCCGCGGCGCGCACATATCGATCTGGCTGTTCACGAAGCGCTGCTTGTAGCGGATTGCGAAACGCTGCGAAGCGATGACGCGATAGCCCGACGCTTCTAGGTGATCGACGACCCATTGCGCGGGATATTCGCGGTAAGGCTGTTCGCCGATGATCAGTAGGCAGGCATCGCGAAAGCGCCCGATCTCCCAGACCAGCCGAGCGGCGGGCGTAGCGGGCTGACCTGTCACATAGGGCTCGAGGCCAACGACATAAAGCCGTCGCCCGACCAGCGGGCGGAGCCGCGCGAAGAGCCGATGCTGGAAATAGGGCGCAAAACCCTCGATCGCGCCGAGCAGGTAATCGGCCAGCACGGTGTCGTGGCGTTCGCCGGCGAGTAGTGCCGGATCGGACCAGTTACCTACCAATATCCGGTCTTGCGGCCGTTGGACGGGCGTTGCGATACGCCGAACCTGCGCGGCATGGCGTTCGGCGCCAGTGACCGCGGTCCATCGCTCGGTCTGGAGCGAAGTGATCCAGCCGAGCGAATGGGTTCCGGTTCCGGCATCAAGGATCGACCCCCATGACAAATCGCCCTGCAATGCCTCGATATGGTCGAAGAGTCCGGACGGCTTTCGCGGGGAGGGGGAGAGATCGTCGATCCTGTTCATATTCGCTGTCATCCGGTTTTCGTTCCGCCACGGCATGAGATTATGTATCATGGCATCGATCCCGATAGCGCCACTTTCCGGCAAGGCAAATCGATTGGCTGCGAACCCATCGATAGGTGCAGACGATTGGCGCGCGTGGATCTACTTGAAGTGGGACTGCGTCTCTGCTGCTGACCCTCTGGCCGGCAGTTTCACACCTGCTCAACTAGCCCGCATGACCTCCTAGGCTTTGGGTTATGGCACCTACATTTTTTGATCGCACTAAACCGCGGTTCGAATAATCACTGCCTAGTCCCGAATAATGTGGGGGAATATGTGGGGGGGAATTATGAAATTGGAAAGCTAAGTATTCAAATTAAAAGGAAGATTTTTAGCGTTCGATTCAAACCCTGCCACCAGGGGGTCATCCCCAGATCGGTCGCTTCCAGACGTCTTCAAGCATTTTGCCGTGAACGTCCGCTTTCTGAGATTCTCGCCCGAAACTGGCTTGGCCGCAAGCGGCCAGAGTCGGCGGTATCGCACACCTGTGAGTTGGGGGGGTGTCGCCTATTCCGTAGGATGTTGTCGCCACCAAGCGTGGATTAATCGCTTTCCTACAATATTTCGCGCTGTCATGCCGAGCCTATGCAAGAACGCGGACCCAAATGGCGCGACCGGGCGCTCGCTATCGAATTCTGGATGGCGACCGCGTCGGTGGGCGGCTCATTCCTCGTCGGGGCGTGGCAGGCGCTCAAATATTTGTTCTGGCGGTGCAGGTGGCGCAGTGGGGCTACGCGCCGGCCGCCAGCGGCGAAGAAGCAATGTTCTCGGGAGCCACACCGTCGACATCGACCAGGTCTTCACCGACCACGATGCCGGTAATGCGAACACGCTTTTCGATATGGTCGACAGGCACGCGGTGCAAGTCGAGGCGCCACCGGCCGCCAAGGTCACGGCGAAGCGAGAAACCGCCCGCGTCGCGGAGCAACGTCCCTGTCTCTTCGATTCTCGTGCCGATCATCGTCATGTCTTTGGCCTACGCAAACTCGCAACACCGCGCCAGAAACTTTGGCTGAACTCCTAACAAACCAGCCTAATCGCTCAGCGCCGCCGAAATGGTTCGCACGACACCCCGTCGCCGTCGCCATCCATTTCTGGCCGATATCCGGGCTGACCGCGGTATAACGGCGCGGCACCCGCTGCCCATGCCGCATTGCAATTGCGATAATAGACGCCGGACGGCGCCGACGATGCAGTAGGCCGGCGCACGGCGGATGCCTGCGGCTTGGGCCGATGTGCCCTGGGATTGGCGGCCCGATAATCGGCCGGCTGTTGGAAGTCGGAACTCCAGATGCCTAGTTTGAGGGACTTGGCGCGCGCCTCGGCACCGAGATAGCGATCGCTAAACTGAGGCAACGCAACTGCAAGGCCCGCTTCGACCATGGCTTGGCCTAGATCTATCTGCCGCGCGGTGCAGCTGGCGACGATCCGGTCATAGTCATCAACATCGCGCTGCTCACAGCGCAATTCGGCACCATTCACCAATTGCCCCAATTTCGCCATCGCTTCTTTCCCACATGCCCAGCTTTGACCCTGCCGCGAACATGTCTGGTAAAGCTCGGGGGCATCGACGCCATGTAAGCGGACGGCAATCCCTGCCATGTCGAGGGAGTCGCCGTCCTTTGCACGGCCCGTTCCACTAATGTCCTGCGCGGACGCGGAAAGCGGGGTCAGCGCGAGTGCGATTACAAAAAGCCATTTCATGGGAAGGATTCTAGCGCGGTTAACTTACCAATTTCTTGAACGTCCTCGATCGATCGAGCCGTATGTCCGCTATGCGAATATTCGCCCCAAAGACCGACTGACAGAACCGCCATTAGCAGCATCGACCAAAGCGCCGACCGCGCCGAAGCCTTTGCCGGGGACGTGGCGCCGGTGACGACCACGACGCTATGGGTCGGGCCTTCAGACCAGTGCTAAGGGCGCTCGCTCCGCTACCCCCCGGAGCGGCGCTTCTGCATGCCTTTGATGATATCCCCAAGAACCAGGCGGTCTTGGAGATCGAGAGATTTCAGATCACGGTACATGACGAGCAAATGCTCGTCATCGCTATCTTCGTCCGGCTTCTCACCGACAAGGGTTGCGATAGATACCTCAAAGTGATTGGCGAGCTTTCGGACAAGTTCGATCGACGGATTTGTGGCGGTGCCTTTCTCAAGCTCCCAGATATGCGCCTTCGACGCGCCGATGGCGTCAGCCACTGTCTGAAGCGATTGCTGCTTTGCCGTGCGAAGGTTCTGCAGCCTCATCGCCAACGACATATCCATGACCTCCTTCGACACAACCTAACATTAGAGCAACGCCATAGAAATCAACGAACGTTCGGTCAAACGAACGACTTCGTCCGGCCGATTGACTCTCATCGCGGTCTGATATATCGAACGAAATTGTAACTACAAATCATACTAATGGCATCGCATGAACCGCGGTCAGCGTAACATTCCCCACCCTCGCAGCTGGGCAATGCACTCGGCAGGGAAGCCTCGCGGTTCTGGACCGATCATCGCGTGGCCAACGTTCGGGAACAAGACGCGCCCGGAGACCGATCGGGGGCAAGACCATGACGCGTAGTCGAAAGCGATCAGCATCCGTTCCGCAGATCGAGCCGGAGAGAAGACATGGCAAAGACCCCCAATTCCAAGGCGCTAGTGCCCACTGGGCGGCGCAAGACGTCCGTTATGCGAAAGGCAGCCACGGTCGCCGTTGCGCCCGCCACGGACGGCACACTGCTGCCGATCCTCGGCTCCGACCTCGCTGTGGCGAAGCTGATCGGTGACGGAGGCGATATCATGCGAGAGGGCGGCGTCGTTCTCGTAACCGGTCGCGCTTATGCGACCCGCGCGTGCGTCGTTCCCGCAGAAGAAATATTCTACGATCAGGCGGCGCGGCCCGGTGGCAAAGGGCCGTGGCTCGGTGAGGCGGATAAGGTCAGCTGGCGCGACGAAGCGAGTGGCTATGACTGCATCATGTTGCGTGACACGGAAGATGGTTTTCTCTCCGGATATGTCGGCATTCCCCACGACCACCCACTCTGGGGCTGGGATAATAGCGCAGTTCCGTCGGACATCGGGATCGAGGTGCATGGCGGTTTGACCTATTCACGACTGTGCGAGGAAGGGCCGAGTCCGGCGCGTCGTTTAGCCGTCGAGGCGCGCCGCATCTGCCACGTGACATTACGCCCGGCGGCCTACCATACGGTAGCGCACGCTACCGATCACCGGGTCGAAGACCCGCACGCATGGTGGTTCGGCTTCAGTTGCGATCATGCGTACGATCTCATTCCCAGACATGCGCAGATTTCCTCCAGGCCCAAGTCATCGGAACTCGCACGGACCTATCGCGACGATGCCTATGTTGTCCGGGAAACGGTTGCGCTCGCTGCCCAACTGCGCGCGATCGCGGAGGGGGACGCAGCGCCCCAGCGCGACGACCAGCCGCCGCCGATCGGCCTCGATCCCAGTCGCGGAGGTGGCCGTGGCCGACTTTGATCGCCACGCCGGCGAGCTCCCGTGGGGATGGTGGCTTCGAGCCAATCCGCGCGGCTACGAGGATGCAGCGGGACGCCATTGGGCGAGCGTCAGGGACGCCTTCTGGGAAGGAGAACTGGGCTTCCCGCCGGTCCACTTCGCACCCGAACAGCATGAACTGATGCTGAGGGTCATGACCGCGATCAATGCGCGCTGGTTTGGCACGGAGAGCAACCACGATGTTTTCGGCGGGGACATGATGTTCTGGCGATTCTATCAGTGCTGGCTCGACAGCATCGGAATGGTCGAGACATCGGCGGGGAGGGACCTCTTCGGTGGGGGGCTGAGCTCATTGGGCAGGTCCGTCCTCATGATGCTGCAGGCCACGCGCGAGCCGGAATTCGAGCGCTTGCCAATAGCGGCGGTTGTTGCCGCGGTAAGTGCGAGTGCGGGGCCCGACGCCGAGGCACGGGAGCGGGCGCTGATCACCTTTGAACAGAAGGTTGGATTTCGTCGCTATCTGTTCGCGCGCGAAAATCTGGGAAGGCGATATCTGGTGACGTTGACCGGACTTAACGTTGGCGCGCGGATGCCGACGCGCAATATCGCGTGGTCGCAGTCCTTCACCGACGCAAATTCGCGCGATGATCTCTTCGCTTGGCTCGCCGAGCGGGTGCACCGTTGGGATGATTGGGGGGGAATTGCCCACCGAAAGGGCGCGTCTGCGCTGACAAGCCATTTGTTGTCGGTCATCGTCGGTGCGGGCGGTCTGGCTCGGTGAATCCTATTCGGTGGCGCAATTAGTGCTGTGCTGGCGTGATCACGACGAGGCGGCGCCGCTATTACTGTGCGCGACCGCTAGCTTAGGGTCAGGACTCATTGA
>MSXQ01000002.1:287134-319521 GCA_002083645.1 Proteobacteria bacterium ST_bin13 | reverse complement strand
GAAAGCGCGTCACCACGCGGGTACCATCCGCCGATTCAAACTGGTCGATGATCTCAACGGGTGATTCCGCTGGAAAGGCATCGACAAAGCCGGTCAGGATTGCCTTATATTCATCAATACCCTCGATCGGCCCGATCGGCTTCAAGCCGGTAACGCCACGAATATCGGGATGCATGGTCGCATCTGCAGCCATAAGATCGGCGCGGCCAAGAAATTCGGTAGTGAAGCGTCGAACGATTGCCAGATTATCCATGTTGTGCTCCTCTGCTTATATTAACGTTGATTGACCTATACTGTATATAGTTCGCTTGCGCTCCAACCGTGATCGCTGCTGATGCGCGAAGATGTGCTCCGCCTGATCGTGCAACGAGTGTCCTAAAGCGCGTTGGCGCGACGGTCAGCGTCAGACTCTCTTCTGAAATTCCGTGATCGACTGGACGATCAGACGCGATCTTATGGTGATCTGTGCGGATCGTTTGCGTCCTGGGTTGAGAAAAAATTGCGACCGAGGCCGAAGCCCCGGTCGCAAGAACCATCACGAGCAGAACAAACTTAAAGTGGGAGGCCATTAAGCTAGTCATTCCCGTGAATTGCACATCCTAACTCTGGTCGATGTGTCCGGATCCCAAACAATATTTCAAGGTCGGCATTCTTTGGTCGAAGGCTTTGGTCGCACTGTTTGAGTTTGATGCTTTCGAACAACGCCCAACCCATTCGCAGTGCTGAGTTTCTAGGCTGAAGTACCCCGAAAGCGATCAGGCCTGAGCGCAGTTTTTCTAAGACAATATCTTGCCATCACGCCAGTTGCGCTCGAATGTCTCGTTCCCCACGATCGGGCTGCCATTGTCGGCGGTCATCTTGGGCGTCCTCGCGCTAACCGAGAAATTGTCACCAACTGCCTGGCCATGTAGCGCGGTGCTTTCAGAGCGATTGAGGTTGGCGAACTGATCCTTCTTTGTGGACCGGCTCGAGCCATCGGGTTCGATGAAGACGCAGCCTTCAGCAAAAAACTGGTTGATGGAATCGATGATCTTGCGCTGACCGGTCAAGGCGTTCGAGGCGGCTTCGGCCATTTCGATGGGATTCGTCATCAATAAATCCTTTGGTTGAGATCAAATGCAGCGTGTGGCCCGTGCACGCCAGAACGAAGACGTTCGCGAAGTTGCGTTCAGGCGCCCCGGCCATGTAGTCAGCACAAGCTTTGAATTCGCCGACGGGAAATCTATGTCGCGGCCCGCGATATGATTGAGATAATCGATAAAAATGTTGAGCCCAATCTGGGCAACAGCGGCATTGTCGAACCCGGCGTCACTCAACGCGATATACACAGATGCACCGTCATCGCCGACGTTGACACCTGGGCTCGCCATGACGCCCTGTTCGCGTTTAACGTTCGACAGGCTGCCGGGCGCTGCAGATGACTGCGCTATTGCAGCAAGAATTCTGGGAGCACCGCCCACCTGTTTCTCAACGGCGTTAAGCAGGTCTTGGGGTTTGGCTGGAGCGGGATCGATCCGGGTAGGGTTTTGCATGCCTTGTTTCCTCCAATCCATGCGCGCCAGCGGACCCGGACGTTTCGCGTCAATACACTTGAATCGATTGCCAAGCTTAGCCGGGATTGCGCCGAACGACCGATGTTGCGCACAACTGCCCTGTGGCAGTGCTCGGTAGTGCGCATCGTCAATCGGCAGCGACGGACCTAAAGACGCTCGTCCAGATCGACCTGCTCGAAGAGCGCAGGGCAGGCCGCGAGCGACCGTTCATGAATCCGGCGTTGCTAGCGCTCTTGATACGGGACTGGCCCTGCGGGGCGAGATCAGCTTTTCCTTGCGAATTGAAATCATCGCTTTCGATTTACAAGGATGGTGCGCAGGTGGGTAGGAAACGAACCCAAACTCCGTGCGGAGCTAAACTCTACATCCAGCGCGCCTGCCAATTCCACCCCGCTCGCACGCCAAGCGCGGCCTATCCAGCCGCGCCAAACTTCGCCTTACACAGAGTTGGGCGCGTCTAGCGAGAACACTTGGCGACAACGAACTAAATCGTTGTATTAGTGTTTCTTCTAGGTGGTGCGGGCGGTCGGAATCGAACCGACACTCCTTTCGGAACCGGATTTTGAGTCCGGCGCGTCTACCAGTTCCACCACGCCCGCAACGCAGTGCTCGCTAGACCAAGCCGGGCGCTGCTGCAAGATGGGGCGTCTTGTGATTATCAGGCGTTGCGCGCCATATATCGCCAATGAAGGAAAAATCATGAGCGTCGCGTTTCGCCGGGAGAGCGATGAGGAGCATCTGGAGCCCAAATTCGAGCTGCCGATTCCGCCGGGCCCCAATCTGGTGACGGCGGCCGGGCTGGCGATTATCGAGACGAAGCTGGCTGAAATGGAGGCGCTGATCGCCAGTGCGCCCGAGGAAATGGCGCTTGCTGATGCCAAGCGGCAGTGGCGCTATTGGATCACCCGCAAGACCAGCGCGCAACTCGCCCCGCCGCCGCCACTTGACCGGGTGGCGTTCGGGTCGCGGGTGCGATTCACGCTGAATGGTGCGGAGCGGGAGGTGACGCTGGTGGGGAGCGATGAGGCGGAGGGGGCTGAGGGCAAGATTCCGTTTACTGCCCCGCTGGCTCGCGCGCTCATTGGCGGCGAGGTGGGTGAGGTGCTCGATTTTGGCGGGGCGGCGGACGCAATCGAGATCGTGGCGATTGGCGGCGCGGAGGCGCGCTGATCCGACGCGTTGCCGGAATGCGGACGTCGGTTGATGCTTGGCCCGGATGCGAATGTTCCCGAATGTTCGCACTGATGCGATAGTAGCGGCGCAGGGGCTGGTTGGCGTTCAGTAGTGTGATTCTGGGATCAGGGCCGGCGCCGGGGGCGTATGGCGTCGGCAAGCGCCTGTCGGGCCTGGAGTGCGGGCAGCAAAGCTGCGGAAGGTGCAGGTTGCCATCGCATCTTGCGCAGACACGTTGCGGGCACGCAACACGGCTGATGATTGACGGTCTGAAAGAGCGAGCGCGTCGATAGCATTTGCCGGCGCTGTAGGACAGCGGCGAGTGGCGCGGGGCGGTCGAGCGAGTTCGGTATTGTGTCCCCGGGAGCGACAGCACAACAATAGCCGACCTTGCGGGTGGGGAGGTGGCCCCCGGCACAAGGCCGGGGTGACGGGTGGATGAGATGGCAACAATCGCTCCTCTTGCGGATATACGACCGTAGCGCGATGTAGCAGTCACGATGGGCAGACTCGAATATCAATGCTGCTATTGCGATGAAGGCATAGCAAAAGCCGACAGCGGCGCTGTCCGCATTGTTCTCTCAGGCTTATGGGCGGATCATAGCGGCGCTGCGCAAGAAGTGTTCGCTCACCCCCAATGTGCGGCTGACAAGTTTGGCGGAGCGCTAAGTTCTTCGGTCCCGTTCGATATCGAGGCTTTTAAACCGGACTGAATGGCAGCTAAACACCACGCTCACCAATGTCGGCCAATTGCTTTTCACCCTAACTCCGTGGCGCCTGCCGTCGATAGCTGAGCGCTTCAGCGATGTGGATGCGCCCTACCCCTTCGCTGCCCGCCAGATCGGCGATCGTGCGGGCGACGCGGAGGATGCGGGTGTAGCCGCGCGCCGACAGCCGCATTGCCTCTGCGGCTTGGGCGAGGAGCTTGCGGCCTGCATCGTCGGGCGTGGCGACCGCTTCCAGCACGGGGCCGTCGGCTTCGGCATTCGTCCGCGCCGCAATATCAGCATAGCGCGCCGACTGGATGGCGCGGGCGGCGGCGACGCGGGCAGCGACTTCGGCTGAACCCTCGGCGGGCGGCGGCAGGACGAGATCGGCGGCGCTGACCGCGGCGACATCGACATGGAGATCGATTCGGTCCAGCAACGGCCCGGAGACCTTGGCCTGATAATCAGCGGCGCATCTCGGCGCGCGTGAGCAGGCAAGTGCTGCATCACCCAGATGACCGCAGCGACACGGATTCATCGCCGCGATGAGCTGCACCCGCGCCGGGAAGGTCACATGCGCGTTCGCGCGCGCGACGCTGACGGTGCCGGTTTCGAGCGGCTGGCGCAGCGAATCGAGCACCGCGCGCTGGAATTCCGGCAGTTCATCAAGGAACAGCACGCCAAGATGCGCGAGGCTGACCTCGCCCGGCTTCACCTTCAGCCCGCCGCCGACCAACGCCGCCATCGAGGCGGAGTGATGCGGGCTGCGATAGGGCCGTGTGCGGGTGAGCCGCCCGCCGTTGAGCGTGCCTGCAACGCTCGCGACCATCGACACTTCCAGTGCTTCGCTTGAATCCAGTGGCGGCAAAATTCCCGGAAGGCACGACGCCATCAGCGATTTCCCCGAACCTGGAGGGCCGACCATCAGCAGATTATGGCCTCCGGCAGCCGCGATCTCCAGCGCGCGCTTGGCGGTTTCCTGGCCCTTTACCTGGCGCAGATCGGGACCGTGATCGGGCGCGTCGGCTTCTCCCGGCGCGGGCGATGCCAGCAGCCCGTGGCCCTTGAAGTGATTGAGCAGCGACAACAGATCCGGCGCGGCGATCACCTCGATCGTTCCCGCCCAGGCCGCCTCCGATCCTTGCGCGGCAGGGCAGACCAGCCCTTTCTGATTCTCCGATGCGTGCAAGGCGGCCAGCAGCACGCCGGGCGAGGTCGCGATCCGCGCATCCAGCCCCAGTTCGCCGACGACGACATAGTCCGCCAGCGTTTCGGCATCGATCACCCCCATCGCCCCCAAAACGCCCAGCGCGATCGGCAGATCATAATGCGATCCTTCCTTGGGCAGATCAGCCGGTGAAAGATTGACGGTGATGCGCTTGGGGGGCAGAGCAAGACCAAGTGCCGCGATGGCGGCGCGCACGCGTTCCCGGCTTTCAGCCACGGCCTTGTCGGCAAGCCCCACCACGTTGAAGGCCGGTACCCCCGGCGCCACCTGAACCTGCACCTCTACAGCGCGCGCTTCCAGCCCGAGATATGCCACTGTAGAAACAATCGCGACCATTTCGCCTCCGCCGCGCGGCTAATCCTCTGTTCATACCTGCTTTTTTAAAACAAGAAAGCACAGCCCTACTGTCTTGTTAAAACAATACACCGGCCCCACATCAACCCCATGAGCGAACTGCACCCCATTCGCCCCCGCAATGCCGCGCTTCGCACTGGGCTGACCGTGCTCGGCGCGCTGATCATCATTGTATCGCCGATCGTCGGCGCGATTCCGGGTCCGGGCGGAGTTTTTGTGTTTGCTGCCGGGCTGGCGCTGATGTTGCAGAATTCCGCCTGGTCAAAGCGGTTCTTCGTCCGGTTGAAGCGCCGCTGGCCGCAACTGGGCTATTTTGCCGATCTCGGGCTGCGGCGCGCAAGCGCGCTGCGCCGATTCGAACGCGACAGGCCGGTAGACAAAGACGGCCAGAAACTCTCACGCTTCCGGCTGGCGATGCGCACGATCAGGGATTTCGTTGGTGGCCGTCGCGTCTGACCAATTGTCATCGTTGACTTGGGGCACACCTTGGCTTAAGGCCCGCCAACATTCGGCCGCCGCTTTTGGCGGCCTTTTCCATTCTGATGATCAGGGAATGAGTGATGAAGCGGACCTTTCAACCGAGCAATCTGGTGCGTGCACGCCGCCACGGCTTCCGCGCGCGGATGGCGACGGTGGGCGGGCGCAACGTCCTGCGCGCACGCCGCGCCCGCGGTCGCAAGAAGCTGTCGGCATAAAAACCCTCACCATTCGCCGCGATTTTCTGGCGGCGAATGCGGGCAAACGCGCGCCGATGCCGGGATTCGTCCTGCTCGCGCGCGACCGGGCCGATGGCGTGGCGGACATGCGGATCGGCTACACGGTGACCAAGAAAATCGGCAATGCCGTGATCCGCAACCGCATGAAAAGGCGGCTGCGCGCCTTGGCGCGTGATGTGCTGCCAACGGCCGGCCTGCCCGGTTGTGACCATGTGCTGATTGGCCGCGCGGGTGGCGTTGATCGCGATTTTGCGCAGTTGCGGGCTGATCTGGTGAAGGCGCTGGGGAAGCTAGCGCGATGATCGCCAAGCTGCTGATCCTGCTGACGCGCGGCTGGCAATTGGGCCCATCGGTGATTTTGCCGCCCTCATGCCGCTACGCGCCGTCTTGTTCGGCCTATGCAATCACGGCGCTTCGCCGCTATGGCGCGCTCAAGGGAAGCTGGCTCGCGGCCAAACGCATCGCGCGCTGCCATCCCTGGGGCGGGTCCGGCTACGACCCTGTTCCTTAAAAATTCAAGTCTGCACGATCGGGGCTGTTTCCAGTGAATCAAGAAAATCGCAACATGGTGCTGTTCCTAGCGATCGCCGCGCTGATCCTGGTCGGCTGGCCGATCGTCGCACAGACTTTATGGCCAGCGCCAAAGCGCCCCGCGATCGTCAAAACCACCCCTGTGGCCGACAAGCCCGTGACGAGTGCTGCCGGCACGCCCATCGTCGATACCGCCAAGACCAATCGCGATCGCCGCCTCGTGCTCGCTGAAACACCGCGTGTGCTGATCGTTACCCCGTCGCTCAAGGGCTCGATCAACCTGAAGGGCGCGCGGATCGACGATCTGGTGCTGCTCAATCACCGCCAGACAATCGACAAGAAATCGCAACCGGAAAGGCTGTTGTCGCCATCGGGAACCGAACATAGCTATTTCGCGGGCTTTGGCTGGGCAGGCGACGGCATCGCCGCGCCCGACAAGAACACCGTCTGGACCGCTGACGCCCCGGCACTCATCCCCGGCAAGCCCGTCACCCTGCGCTGGTCCAATGCGCAGGGCGTCAGCTTCCAGATCAAATTCTCGGTCGATGCCGATTATATGTTCACGATCGACCAATCGATCGGCAATGGCAGCGCGGCCCCCGTCACGGCTCGCCCTTATGGCCTGGTCTCGCGCACTGGGCTTCCCAAGGACCCGGATAGCTGGGTCAACCATGTCGGGCCGATCGGCGTATTCGGCAATGGCGCGAATTACGACATCGGCTATCCCAATTTGCAGGGCACGGACCGCAGCTTTTTCGGTTCGGTGTTCGGCGCAAATGTGAAGCCTGGCCCCAATTATTTCGACAATAAGGGCGGGTGGCTCGGCTTTGGCGATATCTATTGGCTGACCGCGCTGATTCCTGACCAGAATGCCCAGGTTCATGCCGGTTTCCGCGCGGCGGGCGACACGTTCCAGGCCGATTTCGCGACCACCCCGGTAAAGGTTCAGCCCGGCAAGGTCGCGCGCCAGACGACGCGCTTCTTCGCTGGGGCCAAGGAAGTTCGGCTGATCGATAAATATCAGGACCAGGGCAATATCGTCAATTTTGACAAGGCGATCGACTGGGGCTGGTTCCGCATCGTCGAAAAGCCGATCTTCTATTATCTCGATTTCCTGTTCCGTCTGGTCGGCAATTTCGGCGTCGCGATCATCCTGCTGACGATCACCATTCGTGGCCTGCTGTTCCCGATCGCCCAGCGCCAGTTCGCGTCGATGGCGAAGATGAAGGCGATCCAGCCCAAAATGAAGGCGCTGCAGGATCGCTACAAGGACGACAAGCCGCGCCAGCAGCAAGAGATCATGGCGCTCTACAAGACCGAAGGCGTCAACCCGCTCGGCGGCTGTGGCCCGACCTTGCTGCAAATTCCGATCATGTACGCGCTCTACAAGGTGCTGCTGCTGTCGACGGAAATGCGCCACCAGCCGTTCATCCTGTGGATCCGCGATTTGTCCGCGCCCGATCCGCTGACGCCGATCAATCTGTTCGGCCTGCTGCCGTTCACGCCGCCGGTGTTTCTGGCGATCGGCATCATTCCGATCCTGCTGGGCATCTCGATGTACTTCCAGTTCAAGCTCAACCCCGCCCCGATGGACGAAGCCCAGAAGCAGGTTTTTGCGATCATGCCCTGGATGCTGATGTTCGTGATGGCACCGTTTGCGGTGGGGCTGCAGCTCTACTGGATCACCTCCAACGCACTGACGATCCTGCAGCAACGGATGCTCTATGCGCGGCATCCTGAAATGCTGGTCGCGACCCCTAAAACGGCGACCAAGCCGACTCCGAAGAAATGATCCGGCATGGCTGAATTTGACGAAGACATGCTGGAGGCAGCGCGCAAGGCATTTGCCGGGCCGATCAGCTTCCTGAAATCGGCACCCACGCTGGAATTTCTGCCCGATCCCGATGTGCCGGAAATTGCCTTTGCCGGCCGCTCCAATGTCGGCAAGTCATCGCTGCTCAATGCGCTGACAGGCCGGAACGCGCTCGCGCGCACATCGAACACGCCGGGCCGGACGCAGGAGCTGAACTTTTTCGACGTGGGCGCCCCCCTCGCCTTCCGCCTCGTCGACATGCCGGGCTATGGCTTTGCCAAAGCGCCCAAGGACATGGTCAAGAAATGGCGCTTCCTGATCAACGATTTTCTGCGCGGGCGGCAGGTGCTGAAGCGCGTGCTGGTGCTGGTCGATTCGCGCCATGGGCTGAAAGATGTCGATCATGAGATCATGGAAATGCTCGACAAGGCGGCGGTCAGCTATCGCCTGGTGCTGACCAAGGCCGACAAGATCAAGCCGACCGAGCTGCTTCACGTCACCACTGCGACGGCGGCTGAGGCGCGCAAGCGGCCCGCCGCGCATCCGGACATCATGGCAACCTCAAGCGAAGTCGGCTTCGGAATCCCCGAGTTGCGCGCGGCGGTGATTGAGGCGATCAGCTAGAGCGTGATGACGCTAGGTCGATTCAACCTCACACCCGTTCGGGCTGAGCCCTTCGACTGCCTGGCAAGGCAGGCGCTCAGGACTGGCTTCAGCCTGTAGGGCTGAAGTCGAAGCCCACACGCTCCGCATGCCCTTCGACTTCGCTCAGGGCGAACGGCGTATGGTTTGGACCAATCCAAAGTCATCACCCTCTAGGCAATCACCGGGACAGCACATGCCGCCCCGGTGATGTTCACTGATCAACGCTGACGGAACTTCTTGGTCAGCCGCACGCCGAACTCGCTGCGGTCATTGCTGACAACCACCCCAACAAAGCCGCCCTAGTCGAGCCGACCCTGGTCATAGACCTTGTTGAAGATGTTGCTGCCATAGACGCTGAACGCCAGATCGCGTGCTTCATTTTCATATTTGATATTGAAGCCGACCAGGCTGCGTGGATTAATGATCTCGCTGGCGCGTGCGACCGGCTGGCCGAATTGCTGGCCGCGATACGAGTAATCGGCCTGTGCGGTGATCGATCCGCTGGGCAGATCAAAAGTATAGGCCGCCGTCACCGCGCCCGTGAAATCGGGGCTGAGTGCGGTCGGTGCGCCAGCAACCGGGGTGCCGCCCGTCGGGAAGAAGGCCGGCGGCAGTGAATTCACGCGGGTGATCGTGCTGTCGAGATAGCCCAGCGACCCCTTCAGCCTGAACCCGCCAAACGTCACCGTGGTTTCCGCCTCGATCCCGCGCGCGCGGGCGTCAGCGGCGATAATCACCGTGTTGAACCCGTTGGCGTTGATGAACGAATAGGGCAGCCCGCGATCGTCATATGTGGTCGTAAACGCCGAGAGCAGCACGACCCAGTTGGGGGTGATGCGGCCCTTATAGCCGATCTCATAGTTGGTCGCGGTCGTCTCGGGCGATGCGTTGAACGAGCTCGGCCCGCCAAAGGGGCGCGGCGTGAAGCTACCCGGCTGGTAGCCAAGCTGGATCGTGCCGTAGACCGAGTTGTTGTCGTCCAGCTTGTAGGTGATGTTCCCCTGCGCCGTCACCTCGTCATACCTAGCGCTACGGGTAACGGGGCCGGCGAAGCTTGAAAAGCGCGCCGTTGCCCGCTTGTCATCATTCGAATAGCGCACGCCCGCACCGATCGAGAGCCGATCGGTGATGTTGTAGCTGCCATTGGCATAGACAGCATAGCTGTTGGTGCGCTGTTGGATCCGATAGTCGCTATTGCCACCGAAAAAGAATGCCGGGCGGGATTCATTGCTGCCATTTTCATAGTAGTAATAAAGGCCGCTGACGAAGTTGAACGCATCGAATTCGCCGTTCAGCTGCAGTTCGGCCGACACCTGCTCGGCATCGCCCGTCTCCGGGAAGACCGACTGGCGCGAGATATTGTCAGTATCCGACAAACCACCGGTATATTTGGTCTGGCGATAGCTGGTGATCAGCTTGGTCGTGATTTCCTCGCTCAGCTTCAACTCGGCGGTGATCGACGCACCAAACAGATCAAGCGATGTCGATTCCAGGCCAGGGACATCCGTGCCCGAATCGTCGGGGCGGACCTGGGTTGCGGCAGTGAAGCCGGCGGCAACGGGATCATAGATATCGACGCGATAGGGTGACTGACCGTCGCGCGCGCGGACGAAATCGACCGAGGACAGAATCGAGAAATTGTCGGTCGGCGTCCAATAAGCGGCGGCGCGGCCGCTGAAATCATTTTGCTCGCCAATGCGCGCGCTGGGACTGGCGATATTGACTGCATCACCAACGCCATCCCGGCTCTGGTAGCTGCCGTTGAGCGACACCGCCAGCGTTGGTGAGATACGGGTATCGGCGTAGAAGCTGCCATTGATTCGCCCGCGCGACCCGACCTGCGCATCGACTTCAATCGATTCGTCGGTGCCCGGCTTGCGGGTGATGATGTTGACCGCGCCACCCAATGTGTTGCGGCCATAGAGCGTGCCCTGCGGCCCGCGCAGCACTTCGATCCGTTCGATATTCTGCAGCGACAGGTTCGAACCGAGCTGACGGCCCAGATAGACGCCGTCCAGATAAACGCCAACGCCCGGATCGGTCGTGATCAGATGGTCTTGCAAGCCGATGGCGCGGATGAAAATCGCGGCCTGGGCGGTGTTGCCAACGCCGTACCGGCTGATCGTCAGGTTGGGGACGTATTTGCCGACATCTTCCAGATTGCGCGCATTGAGCGACTTAAGCGTCTCACCGCCAAAGGCGCTGATCGCGACCGGCGCATCGATAATGCTTTCCTCACGCTTGCGGGCAGTAACAACGATGTCGAAACCCGATTCCGCGGCGGCTTCAGCCTTTGGGGCGGCATTAGAGTCTGTGCTTTGGGCGGCCGCCGGGCTTGCTACCAGCAAAGCGGCTACGGCGATGGCCGAAGCGCCGCTCAATTGGCCAAGCGTTCCTTGTGTCAGCCCGGCAAGCCGCTTCATACCGGCAGTCATTCGCTTCATCATCATTTCCCCGAATTTGCCCGGTGAGACCGGGCGGTTGGTCAAAAAACCAGGCGCACAAAGTGGTCGCTGGCCGGCCCGTGCTGCTGCACTCCGGCCCTGCCGACGGCGACCGTCATCCGCGCCTTGGTGCAAGTTTCATACATATGTCACGCTGCGGCAACGATATTGTATCGGCTGCGTCACAAACTCAAACGGTGTTGCAGCCCCGCCTCAGGTGAGAGAATAGGGCACCAATATTGCTCGATAAGAGCACCAAATATGCTGCCCGCAGACCATATCGCGCCTCTTGGTTGATCGGCATGCCAGTCTCCTTTGACAGCCCCTCCCCTGTTGCGCCGATTTGTGCGAAGGGGACGCATGGCTGTAGCGGTGATTACGCTGCACATTCCGCAAGGGTCGAACGAGCAGTGGTGAAATCAGACGAGCGCCGGGATGCCTTGCTCGACAAGCTGGCGGATTTCGTCCTCGCCGAAGGGCTGTCTGCCGCCAGCCTGCGGCCATTGGCGCAAGCGGCCGGCATCAGCGACCGGATGCTGCTTTATTACTTCAAGGACAAAACGGCCGTGATGGCCGCCACTGTGGAACGCATTGCGCAGCGGATGATGGTGCTGATGGATGCAGGCACAGCCCGGGGCAAGCTCGATCGGGCGGCGCTGCAAGCGCATTTGCTGGACCTGGTGCTGGCCGACGCATTCTGGCCCTATATGCGCGTCTGGCTGGAAGTCGCGAGCATGGCCGCGCGCAATGATTCGCTCTATCGCCCAGTCGCCGAGCAGATCGGCCGCGCGTTTCTGTCCTGGGGCATCGCCCAGCTGGACGGGCCCACGCCTGCGGCCCGCGAAGCCGATGCCGCCCGCCTCTTGGTGACAATCGAAGGCATGGTGATGGTCAAGAGTTTCGGCCTCGACGCGATCTGCCTGAAGGCACTGTAGTGCTGCACTCCCGGTTGCCGCAGCGCTGGCCGACCGCTATTCCGGGCACATGCTTAAACTCATCATCGGCAACAAAGCCTATTCATCCTGGTCGCTGCGCGGCTGGCTCGCCTGCAAGCAAGCGGGGCTGGCGTTTGACGAAGTCGTCGTGCCGATGTTCGACGCTGACTGGCCCGCACGCCGTGCAGCACCCGATATCGCGCCGTCTGGCGGCAAGGTGCCGATCCTATGGGATGGCGATACCGTGGTTTGGGACAGCCTGGCCATCATCGATTATCTCGATGGGAAAACCGATGGGACGAAATTCTGGCCCAGCGACCCCGCCGCGCGCGGCTTTGCCCGGTCATTGGCGGCTGAAATGCATGCCGGCTTCACGGCGTTGCGCAGTCGCCACGGCATGAACGTTCGCCAGATTTTTGCGCCAGAAACGCCCCATGCTGACGTGGCGGCCGAACTGGAGCGGCTTTTCGAACTCTGGGCGCAGGCGCGTGCCCGCTTCGGCGGCGACCAGCCCTATTTGTTCGGCGCATTCGGCGCCGTCGACATCATGTTCGCGCCGGTGTGCACGCGCATCACCACCTATGGCTTGCCAACGCCGCGCTTCGCCCGGGCCTATGTCGATGCAGTGATTGGCAATCGCTGGATGCAAGACTGGATCGCCGCCGCGCAGGACGAAGAATGGGTGATCGACAAATATGAACGGCCGGCCAAGGGCTGATCGGTTAGCGTATCCGCTTGGTCGGATAGGGCGTGCCGTCTTTGTGGTAATAGCCCTGATCGTCAAACATCATGTCGATATCGGCATAGTGGCCGGTCCCCTTCAAATTGCCGGCTCCAACAGCGATAAAGCTGCAATCCGCGTCTGACCGGTTTTGCAGGTGGTGGCCATTGCCATCCCCCATCGGAAAGGCGAGGCAATCGCCCGCCCGGACAATGGTTTCGCCAGTGTCGTCGACCAGCACAGCTTCGCCCGTCAGCATCACGACAAATTCATCCTCATCATCATGCCAATGCCGCTGCGAAGACCAGCCGCCGGGCTTGAGCACGACATGGCTGACCCCCATCGCCGTCAGCCCGCCGGCCGGGGCCAGCCGCCGGAACCACCGGCCCGCCATGGGCTTGTCATAGGGATCGGGATAGCCGGTGGTGTTCGCTTGGGGGATTGTGTCGAGATCGAGCTTGGGCAATGCAGCCTCCATGAATGCCACCACAATATTGCCCGATGTTGTCGCGCTGACCAAGGCGCTGATTGCCTGTGAAAGCATCACCCCCGCAGCACCTGCGGTGTTCGAGGCGTTGGAGGCGATGCTGGTCCCGTTGGGCTTCACGGTCGACCGCTTTGTCACTGGCCACAGCCCCGATGGCCCGGTCGAAAATCTGCTGGCGGTGCGCGGCACCGGCGGGCGGCATTTCGCCTTTGGCGGGCATCTAGACGTTGTTCCACCGGGCCCCGGCTGGACCGGTGACCCGTTCGTGCCGACAGAGCGCGGCGACCTTCTCTATGGGCGCGGCGCAGTCGATATGAAGGGGGCGATTGCCGCCTTTGTCGCCGCGATTGCGCGCATCCCTGCTGATGCGGGCACGATCAGCCTGATCATCACCGGCGATGAGGAAGGCCCCGCAATCTTTGGCACCGTGGCGCTGATGGAGCGGATGGCGGCGCAAGGCCTGAAGCCCGATCTGTGCCTGATCGGCGAGCCGACATCGGTTGCCCGGCTTGGCGACATGATCAAGATTGGTCGGCGCGGTTCGGTGAATATCTGGATCGATGTGCCTGGCAAGCAGGGCCATGTCGCCTATCCCCATCTCGCTGATAACCCGATCCGCCGGATGACCGCGATCCTTTCAGAGATCGACGCGATCGTGCTCGATGGGGGCACGGACTGGTTTCAGGCGTCCAATATCGAAGTCACCGATGTCACCGTCGGCAATCCAGCTACCAATGTCATCCCGGCGCTGGCGAGTGCGCGGTTGAGCATCCGGTTCAACGATTTGCACCGCGGCGACGCGCTGGCCGCGCGCATTACCGAGATTGTCGATCGCCATGCGCCCGGCGCCAAAGTGATGGCGCGCGTCTCCGGGGAGGCATTTCTTACCCCGCCCGGCGATTTTTCAACGCTGATCAGCGCAGCGATCGAACGCCAGACCGGCTACGCGCCTGAACTATCGACCAGCGGCGGCACGTCGGATGCGCGGTTCCTGTCGAAAATTTGCCCGGTGGTGGAATTCGGTCTGGTCAATGCGACGATGCACAAGCTTGATGAGGCGGTTGCCGTTCAGGATTTGCGTCTGTTGACCGATATCTATGCCGAAATCGTCACCCAGGCCCTTCAGCCGGCCAGCGCCTGACGCTTGTCGGTGCGCGACCAGGCGATGAAATCATCTTCATCCATCGGCTGGGCGATCGCATAGCCCTGGATCACGTCACAACCGATGACACGCAAGACATCGGCCTGCGCCGCAGTCTCAATGCCTTCAGCAACCGCTTCGCACCCAAGCCCGTGGATCAGGCCGATCACCGCCTGCACAATCGTCCGCGCTTCGGGCTTTACAGCGATATGTTCGATCAGGCTGCGATCGAGTTTTACGCGATCCACTGGCAAATCGCGCAGCCGCGCGAGATTGGAATAACCCGTGCCGAAATCGTCGATTGCAATGGTTGCACCGTCGGCCCGCAGCGTGGCAATCGCGTCGATCACTTCCTCACTGCAATGCATGGCCAGCGTTTCGGTGATTTCGAGTTCGAGCAGCCGCGCCGGTGCGTTGGCGGCATGCATCGCTTCGCGCAAGCGGCGGAAGAAGCTGACATGATCAAGCTGGCGCGGCGAGATATTGATCGCCAGCCGCTGTTCAATGCCCATTTCGCCCCAGCGCGCGATCGTATCGGCAACGGTGGCGATGACCCATTCGCCAATTTCCACGATCAGGCCGGTTTCCTCGGCCCGCTGGATAAACGTCCCCGGTAATTTGACACCAAGGGTAGGATGCCGCCAGCGCAGCAGCGCCTCGGCCGCGACGATGCGCCCTTCAGGCAGGCTGATCTGCGGCTGGAAGACCAGCGCGAACTGATTGAGGTCGATCGCGGCGCGCAAATCACATTCAAGCTGGGCGCGATCAGCAATTTGGGCCGCTAGCGTTTCGGAAAAATGCTCCGCGCGTCCGCGACCGGTCGCCTTGGCATGATACATCGCCGCATCAGCAGCGCGCATCAGTTCGGTCAGGGTCGATCCATGCTCCGGCCTGATGGCGATGCCGATTGACGCACCAATCTCAACATCATGGCCCGCAATATCGAAGGTTTCACCAAGCGCGAACAAGACGCCGCGGCTGATCCGCGCCGCCTCAGCCGGATCACCGACTTCGGGGAAGAACATGGTGAATTCATCACCCGCCAACCGGCCAATCAAGGGCTGCGGCTTGCCGCTGTCCGCTGTGACGCGATCGGCGACCGCGCGAAGCCGATTGGCGACCATGCCGAGCAGCATATCGCCCATGGCATGGCCCATCGTATCGTTCACCGCCTTGAAGCGATCGAGATCGATAAAAAACAGCGCGGCCGGCGTGCCCGCCGGCATCTCCGTCAGCAGCCGTTCGCAGCTGCGGCGAAAATTGGTGCGGTTGGCAAGCCCGGTAACAGGATCAAACATGGCCAGCCGATGGACACTGTCCAGATTGGTGCCGATCTGTTCGAACAATCGCTCCATCGCCTGGGCCAATTGCGGCACATTTTCGCCGATTTCCTTGGGGATTTCGCCCTGCAGATCGCCATGGGCAGCGCGGGCGAGCCGGGCAATCGCGGCATCAATAGCGGCGGCGGTAGAGGCAATGGCGCGTTCGGTCGACGCCCAACACATGACCGCGCAGACAATTGCGGGAATCAGCGCGCGCGAGACGCTTTGAGCATCGATCGCGCCATTGGACGTGGCGACCAGCGCCAAAATAAAGGCCACCGCACCGGATGCCATCGCAAAAGTAATTGCGCGGCTCTTGAGCGAGGCTCCTTCCATCCCGTTTTGGGCTCCCTTTCGATCGCGAACGCGCGCCGATTGCAATTGCAGCGGGATGACAGCGAAAGGTTAATAATTTCGTTCGGCAGCCGGGCGGCGAAGAACAATATAGAGCGCGCCAGCGCCACCGTGGCGGGGGTGCGCCGGGCGGACAGCGGCGATCCTTGCGGCATGACGCGATGCCGCCAGCCAATCGCCAACCGCATCGCGAATCCGCCCGCGCGCATGCGGCCGTTCGCTTTCCGGGCGCGGCGGCTTGCCGGTAATCAGCAGCAACACCCGGTCGCCCCGCCGGATTGCCTGATCAAGCCCCGTATCAAGCACGCGATACGCCGACTCCAGCGTATGCCCGTGCAGATCGATCGCGCTGTCGGGCGAGACGATACCGGTCGCCAGTTTTTTGTCCCAGCTGCCGTCGAGCGTCACGCCGGGTTTGGGTCGAGCGGGGGGCACGGCGGCGGGCTTAGCAACAGCACGGGCAGCCTTTGCAGGCTTGGCCGCCTGCGTCTTGGTTGGTGCGGGATCAATTGCGGCATCGCCTGGCTTCGTCAGGCTCGCCTTTGCCGGGGCGGCGCGCGCGGGGCGAACGGTGGCCATCACACGGCGCCACAGCGCCGCTTCGTCAGCGGTTAATCGGCGCTCCGCCATCGGGGCTCCCCGCCGCCAGCCGCGCCACCGTGCCGCGCGGGAGGAGCAGAAGGGCCGTGCCGCGCGCGGCCATGCCACCGGCAATCAAGCGCGCCTCATCCCCTGCCCCCCAGAATGTATCGACGCGATTGGGCCCCCGGATGGCGCCGCCCGTATCCTGCGCAATCCACAGCCGCGAAGCCTCAGCCCGATCCATCGACAGCAAGATCGGCGCGCCCAGCGGCACGAATTTGGGATCGACGGCAGCACTCACGCCCCCGGTCACGACATAGCCCAGCGCGCCCTGAGCGGCACTTTGCTGTTCGCGGAAAAACACGAAGCTCTTGTTTTCCTGCATGATCGCGCGGCCCTCTTCCGGGTGGGCGTGTAGCCAGGCGACGATACCCTGCATTGATGTCTGCCCCGGTTGCAGCAGCCCGCGGGTGCGCATCAGCGCGCCGATGCCGGTATAATCGCGGCCATTCTGGCTATCATAGCCGATCCGCATGATCCCGCCGTCCGGCAAGCGCAGCCGGCCAGAGCCTTGGATCTGCAGAAAGAAAATCTCCACCGGATCAGCGGCCCAGGCGATAATCGGCGCGGTCTTGGCAATCGCGCCATTCTCGATCGCTGCACGATCATGATAGGGAATCAGGGCCGTGCCATCGACGCGACCGCGCACTTTTTTGCCCTTCAGCGCATCTGAAAACAAACCAAGATCTACATCGATCAAATCGCTTGGCCGTCCATAAATCGGCGTTTCATAGCCGACCCGCTTGTCGCGCGACCCGGCGATTTCCGGTTCGTAATAACCGGTGGCGAAGGCCTTGCCGTCTGCGATCTGTACCGCTTCGAAATAGCGGCTGAAAAAATCGCGCGCCTCAGCGTCGGCGGTCGCATTGGCGGCGCTGCATGCCTCTTGCCAATCACTCGGCCGGGTCAGCCCCGATCCGTCCGTCCGGCGAACCAGACTGGGGCAGGAAGTGCGGAAGGCTGCAAGCGCACGCACTGCCTGATCGCGCTTGATCGGCAGAGCAGTGATCGGTGGCCCCATCACCACTCCTGCAGCCACGGCATTAGCCGGCCCGGCTGGTGCCGACGGCGTTTGAGCAGAGGGAATCGGCGTTACGATAGTCGACGGCTGCGTTGGCGGTGCGGGCCCTTGCGACGGCGGCACGATTTTGCTGCTGCACCCCGCCAGCAGCAGCGCAAGCGCCACCAACTGGCAGCCAAAGCGGCCCGGACGCCCCATCAAAATTATGCCTCGTCGGTTTCGGCGAGCTTCCAGTTCGGGTCGCTGTTCTTGAGCGTCCGCGCAAACGTCCAGATTTCGCGGGTGGCGACCGCATCGGTCATCGAACCCGAAACCAGATTGCCCTCCGAATCGCGGGTGGTGGCGGCGATATCGGCTTCAATCAACACCATGATTCGCGCAGCACGGCCCTTCACCTCGGCATCGGTGATCACCGCGCGCTCAATGCTGACCAGGCGGTTGTCGAGCACATGGCCCGCCGCTTTGCGTGCGTCGATCGCTTCGATGAAACTCTGCCGAACTTCGTCTTCGACCAACCAGCCCAACGTATCGGTATCGCCCTTCCAATAGGCATCCAGGATCATCCGATACGCTGCCTTGGCACCGTCAATGAACTGGCCCACATCGAACGACGAATCCGCCGCAATAATCGCTCGCACACCAGACTCTGCACCAGATTCGATGTGCCGGTTGGCAATGTCCCGAGTCTCTGCCGTGCCCTCAATTGTGCGCGCAGGTGACGGCGCCAGCGCGACGCGCTCTTCGGCTGGCTTGGGCAGGGGTTGCTCATGGCCGGTCCGCTTGCCCAGCACCATGTACAGGCGCAACGCGAGAAACGCGGCAATCATTGCAAGAAGAACTACGTAAACCACTCTGCCTCCAGTCGTGCGACCAATCCCTAACATAGGCGCATGAACCCAGGGTTTCAAATACCCGAATCCCGCATTGCCCGATAGCCCCAAGATCACGACAACCACGCGGCGTTGAACTGGCACGCAGCCCCTGCTAGGCGCGACGCGCATCGGCTTGATGGGAATTCACGGGGCATGGCCGTTCACCCGGCATGTCTTTTGCGACACATAGATAGAAAGATGGATTGATGGACGAGCAGGAAAATGGCGGCGCACCCATGGCAAATGGCGCAGATACCACGCCGGTAGCAGGCATGATTTCGCAATATGTGAAGGACCTGTCGTTCGAAAACCCCAATTCTCCGGCGATTTATCAAAGCCAGGCGATGCCGCGCATCGATGTGCAATTCAACATCGGCACGCTGCAAATCGCGGACGATATTCATGAGGTCATTCTGAAGATCGACGTCCGTTCGGAAACCGATGACGGCGTCGCCTTTGTGGTGGACCTTAGCTATGCGGGGCTGTTCGGCATCCGCAACGTGCCGCAGGAGCATATGCAGCCCTTCCTGCTTGGCGAAGCGCCGCGCTTGCTCTTCCCCTTCGCGCGCCGCGTGCTCGCCGATACCGTACGCGACGGTGGCTTCCAGCCTTTGCTGCTTGAGCCGATCGATTTCCACGCGCTCTATTCGCAGCAGGTCGAAAACCAGCCCGGCGCTGGGATGCCGGCTGAGGATATCGGCCACGCCTAAATCGCATATCGGGGGGCGATGCCGGTGACATTGGCATGAATCTGGCGCGCGCCCTGGGCTCGGTCGGCGGGTTGACGCTCGCCAGCCGCGTCCTGGGGCTGGTGCGCGATTCGCTATTTGCGCGCTTCGTCGGGGCGAGTTTTGCATCCGACGCGTTTTTGATCGCGTTTCGCCTGCCCAATATGTTTCGGGCGCTGTTCGCCGAAGGCGCGTTTTCTGCCGCGTTCATCCCGATGTTCAACAAAAAGGTCGCCGAAAAGGGCGGCGGATTGGCGGCGGGCATTGCCTTTGCCGAGGATGCGCTGTCGGTGCTGCTCCCCGTGCTGATCGGCATGACGGTGCTGCTCGAAATCTTCGCCTGGCCCGTCACCTGGGCGCTGACCGGCGGCTTTGGCAAGGCGACGCCCGATCAAGCAGACTATGTGGTGATGCTGTCGCGCTTCACCCTGCCCTATCTGCTGCTGATCTCGCTCGTCTCGCTGCTTGGCGGTATCCTCAATTCGCTGCAGAAATTCTGGGTCAATGCGGCTGCGCCGATCCTCCTCAACCTGACGCTGATCGCGGCGTTGCTGTTCTTCCACGATCCCGATCCGCTGCTCACGGCGCGCAACCAGGCGATCGCGGTCAGCCTATCGGGGGCGCTGCAGCTCGTCTGGTTGTGGCTGGCGTGCCTGCGCAACGGTGTTAACTTGCGTCCCAAGCTGCCCGTGTGGAGCCCCGAAGTCAGGACGCTGATCGCGCTGATCGGACCGGCAGCGCTCGGCGCGGGTGCGGTCCAGTTCAATCTGCTGATTTCGTCCGCGCTTGCCTATAGCCTGCTCGGCGAGGGAGCCGTTTCGTACATATATTTCGCGGATCGCCTCAACCAGCTGCCGCTCGGGCTGATTGGGATCGCGCTGGGCACCGTGCTGCTGCCGACAATCTCGCGCCAGCTTGGTGGCGGGCACGAGGCGGAAGCGATGGACACGCAGAACCGGGGCATGGAGCTGGCGCTGTTCTTTACACTGCCGGCCACGGTTGCGCTGATTGTCTGCGGCGTACCGATCGTGGCCGCCCTGTTCCAGCACGGCAAGTTCACGCCCGGCGACACGAATTTCACCGCGCAGGCGCTGGCCGCCTTTTCACTGGGGCTGCCCGCCTATATCCTTATCAAGGTGCTGACGCCGGGCTATTATGCGCGCGCCGATACCAAGACGCCGGTGCGCTATGCGACGATCTCGATCGCCGTGAACCTGCTGCTCAATCTGGCCTTTATCCTGCCCCTTAAACATATGGGTCCGCCGCTCGCGACCGCGCTGGCCAGCCTCGTCAATCTGGGGCTGCTCTATCGCACGCTCGCCAAGCGCGGGCATTTTGTCCCCGATGCGCAGCTCAGGCGGCGAGTTTGGCGGTTGGCCGGCGCCGCCCTGCTGATGGGGGTCGTGATGTATTTCCTCAACGATCGTTTCACGCCCTACACCCTGGGAACGAGCGTCACCCGCTGGACCGCGATGATGGCGCTGGTCGGGATTGGCGGGCTCGTCTATGTTGCTGCCTGCTTTGTGCTGCGCGCGTATCTGCCGTCAGATCTGCGGGCGGTGTTCCGCCGGCGCAGCGCAACTCCAACTAAAAAGGCCCCTTGATGCGCGTTGTTTCCGGCATTCAGCCCACCGGCAATCTCCACCTCGGCAATTATCTGGGCGCGATCAAGCAATGGGTCGCGATGCAGGACAAGGTGACGGCAGACGGCGGCGATTGCCTGTTTTTCCTGGCCGATCTCCACGCTCTAACCCAGCCGGTTGTCCCGGCCGAGCTGGCGAACGCGACCATCGAAATGGCTGCCGCGCTGATCGCCTGCGGGATCGACCCCGATCGATCGATCCTGTTCAATCAGGCCCGCGTCCCCGCCCATAGCGAGCTTGCCTGGATTTTGAACGGCACCGCGCGGATGGGCTGGCTCAACCGGATGACACAGTGGAAGGACAAAGCCGGCAAGGACGGATCGAGCCAGAGTGTCGGCTATTTCGGCTATCCCGTGCTGCAGGCGGCCGATGTGCTGCTGTACAAGGCAAGCCATGTGCCCGTCGGAGAGGACCAAAAGCAGCATCTGGAGCTAGCGCGCGATATCGCGACCAAATTCAACCTGGATTTCGGCGTCGATCTGTTCCCATTGCCAGCACCGCTGATCAGTGCCGCCGCCCCCCGGATCATGAGCTTACGTGATGGCACCGCGAAAATGTCGAAGTCCGATCCGTCAGACATGGCCCGAATCAACCTGATCGATAGCGACGACGTCATTGCCCAGAAATGCCGCAAGGCGCGAACCGATGCCGATCCGCTGCCCGACACTATTGCCGCGCTCGCCGAGCGGGCCGAGGCGCGCAACCTGGTGACGATCTATGCAGCGCTTGCTGATCGCACGCCCGATTCGGTGCTGGCCGACTTCGCCGGACAGGGGTTTGGCGCCTTCAAGCCAGCGCTCGCCGATCTGACAATTGCCACGCTGGGACCAATTCGGAACCGGCTGACCGGGCTGCTGAGCGACCGCCACGCCGTTTCCGATGCCCTGATCAAAGGGGCCATTCGTGCAAGCGCATTGGCAATGCCAACTCTGGCAGCAGCGCAACGTGCAATCGGATTGCAGATTTGACGGCAGCTCGGTACTATTGCGCGTTCAACTGCCATTCACCTTGCGCATGGCACGATCGCCAAGTGTTTGTTCGCAAGCATTTTTACGCACAGCCAAGAGAGTGATCCTATGAAGAAATCATTCATCGCCGTCGCCGCGCTACTCATGCTTTCAAGCTGTGCGACCCCATTTACCGCAAAGGTATCCCGCTTTCAGATGCTCGCGCCCCCATCCGGGCAGACCTTCATTGTCCAGGCGAGCAATCCGCAACTTCAGGGCGGGATCGAATTTGGCCAATATGCGCAGCTGGTCAGCGCTCGCCTTGTTGAACAGGGGTATCAGCCTGCCGCTGACCCAGCCCAGGCGCAATTGATCGTCAAAATGCATTACGATGTTGATCGTGGCCGTGAACGCGTCCGTTCAAACGGCTTCGGTTATGGCGGCTTTGGCGGATTTGGTGGCTTCGGCTATGGCGGATTCGGCTATGGTGGCTTCGGTTATGGCGGTTTTGGCCGTGGCGGATTCGGGCCGCGGGGCTATGCCTTCGGCTGGAACGATCCATTCCTGTTCGGTGGCGGCTTCAACGATACCTATAGCTACACCGTCTTTACTAGCGAACTCGATCTGCAGATCGAGCGCACCGATAATGGCAAGCGCGTCTTCGAAGGCACCGCCCGCGCGCAATCCACCAATGACGAACTGCCCAAGATTGTCCCCAATCTCGTCGATGCGATGTTCACGGGCTTTCCCGGCAATTCGGGCGAAACGGTGAAGATCACGATCGCGCCAGAACCCAAGCGGGTAAAATAATCCCAGGGCTAACGGTTACGCCCGCCTTCCTGGCGTTGAATGCGAGGGAGGCGGGGACGGCTGTAGCACCTGATTTAGGCAAGAATGGCGGGTGTCTACCCCTCCAGATCGCGCAGCAATGTCCGCACAGCGCTATCGACATCCATATCGGTATCGCGCAGCTGTTCGATGCGGCGCACCGCATGGATTACCGTTGAATGGTCGCGCCCGCCAAATTTGCGGCCAATCTCTGGGAGTGACCGAGTCGTCAGCCGCTTGGCGAGATACATGGCAATCTGCCGCGGACGCGCCACCACGCGCGCGCGGCGCGCTGAAACCAGCTCGATCGGCTTGAGTTCGAAATAGCTCGACACCGCCCGCTGGATTTCGTCGATCGTTACCCGCTTTTGCACGCCGCGCAGCACATCGCCGAGCGTGGCTTGGGTGAAATCCATATCGATCGCCTCACCCGTCAACTGAGCATAAGCGACCAGCCGGTTGAGCGCGCCCTCCAGTTCGCGAATGCTTGAGGTCAGCCGGACGGCCAGCAATTCCAGCACGTCAGCGGGCACCGTAGCATCGGGCATATCGGCCAGTTTGCGGGCCAGCACAGCGCGGCGCAACGTCAGATCAGCCGGCTTGATATCGGCAACAAAGCCAACCGACAGGCGCGACAGGATCCGAGCCTCAACGCCGTCCAACCCCTGTGGACAGCGATCGGCGCTGACCACCAGCCGCTTGCCGGCACTCATCACCTCGTTGATCGTGTAGAAAAACTCTTCCTGCGTTGCATCCTTGCCGGCAATGAACTGCAGATCGTCGATCATCAGCAGATCAACCGACCGCAACCGCGCCTTGAACGCGAACGTATCGCGCGCGCGCATCGCCTGGACGAATTCGAACATGAAGCGTTCGGCCGACATGTAAATCACATCGGCCCCTGGCTGCGCTTCAAGAAAAGCCGTGCCGATCGCATGCATCAGATGGGTTTTGCCCATGCCCGTGCCGCTGTGCAGAAATAGCGGGCTGAAGCGCGGCGTACCCGGCTCGGCAAGCGCCTTGGCGGCGTTCCACGCAACCCGGTTTGAGCCATCGACGACAAACCGATCAAAGGTGAAACGCGAATCGAGCGCAGGGCGCGCACCGGCCATTGCCGCGATCGCGCTTGGTGCTGCAGGTGCGGCAACCGGATCGATGCTCGCCAGCACCGGCAATGGCGCCGACGCGCTGGCCGTTTCAATGATTACCTGGCTGATCGTCGGGACGATGGCCCGAAATTCCTGCAACAGCCGTTCCGCATAGTTATTGCGGACCCAATTGGTCATGAAGGCAGAGGGCAGCGAGAGCCGCACCGTATCCGCCTCTTCGCTGGCCGCCAGGGCAAGCGGCTTCAGCCACTGATCGAACAAGCGCGCGCCCGCCGATTCGCGCAAATGCCCGCGAATCCGTGCCCATGCCTTGTCCAGTTCAGTGCCAGATGTCGCCTTCAATGCTCCAGCAATCGCCACGCGCAACTCTCCTCGCGGCCAGGTAACTCCCCTGGACGCCCTGTTTTCGATCGAAAATATCCCCCCGCAGCCGGAATCGCATCCGCCTGACGATGAAGTTATGCTAAATACCGGATGCGGTAATCATCGCGGCGAAGGCTGATTATGAGGACATGACCGAGTCGATCAAGAGGCCGGGCAGTCAAGAATCTGAAATAAACCATTTGACTCGGCCTTAGCCGCGCAAACCCGTCAAAATTTTAACAAGTCTTTGATTCTATACTATAATAAAACCGTCACTAATTTGAAACCTTGGCGAATCGCGGTAAATCCTAGGTTTTGATATCAGCGGTATGCCAGACGCCATTGTGGCAGCTCGACGGTCAACACCTGGCGCTTTCAATACCGCAGCCACGACAAAAAGGCCCGCTGGGAAGCTCCCGGCGGGCCATTTGTCACGGAAACGTAACGTTTTAAGCGAGCGCGGAAACGCGCTTCGTCAGCCGCGCGAACTTGCGCGAGGCGGTATTCTTGTGGAGCACGCCCTTGGCAACGCCCCGCGCCAGTTCTGGCTGCGCAGCAGCCAGCGCGGTCGCGGCGGCATCCTTGTCGCCCGATTCGAGTGCCGACTCGACCTTTTTCACGAAGGTGCGAATGCGCCCGACGCGATTGGTGTTGATCTCCGCACGGCGGTCATTCCGCCGGATACGCTTTTTCGCCTGTGGCGTATTCGCCATGCCGTCCTCGAACCTTTTCAATGAAAAAGGGCGGGGGAGAAGCTCCCGATCGCCCTTCGAAAGCGCGCCTCTTAACCGCGCCGGTGGCTCCGGTCAACAACTCAACGCTGGCATTTGCTGCACCAGAACGTCGAACGCCCACCTTCAGGGCGTCTTTTAACCAGCGCGCCGCAACGGCACAGCTCGCCTTCGCGGCCATAGACCAGCCATTGTTTTGAAAAATAGCCGAGTTCGCCATCCGGCCGGGCATAATCACGCAGCGTCGATCCGCCTGCCTCGATGGCGGAGGCGAGCACCGTGCGAATCGACTCAACCAGCGTGGCGAGTCGCGCCGACGCGATCTGGCCGGCGGCCCGTGCCGGGGTGATGCGCGCCATATGCAGCGCCTCACACACATAAATATTGCCGAGCCCCGCGACGATCCGCTGATCGAGCAGCATCGCCTTGATCGGTGCCGCCCGCCCCACCAATGCCTTGCCAAGATAGTCGGCGGTAAAGCCCGGCCCAAGCGGCTCAGGCCCCATGGTCATGAACGGCGGATAGGCAGCGATTGCTGCCGTCTCGACCAGATCGACCGAGCCGAATCGGCGCGGATCATTGAGCGCCAGCGTCCGCCCGACGGCTGTGGTCAGCACCAGATGATCATGCGGCAGCGTTTCGGAAGGATCGACCCGCCACCGCCCCGACATGCCGAGATGAAAGATCATCGTGTCGCCGCGATCGGTATCGATCAGGCCATATTTGGCGCGCCGCCCGAGCCCGGTGACGGTCGCCCCAGTCAAGCGCTGGCCGATGTCGGCGGGAAAGGGCCGACGCAAATCGGCACGCCGGAGCAGCACGCGATCAATCCGCGCGCCTTCCAGCACGGGACGCAGGCCGCGGACAGTGGTTTCGACTTCGGGAAGTTCCGGCATGATCCACCAGCAGCTAGGTTGCGTTTGCTCCGCCCACAAGCCTTGGCTAGAGCGACGCTCATGACCGACACCGTTTCATTCGGCTATCAACAGATAGCCCCCGAAGAAAAAGCCGCTCGCGTGGGCGACGTCTTTAAAAGCGTCGCCCCATCCTATGACCTGATGAACGATGCCATGTCGGCGGGCATGCACCGTTTGTGGAAGGATCGATTCGTCCGCCGGGTGAAGCCTCGTGCTGGCGATGCGATCCTCGACATGGCTGGCGGCACGGGCGACATCGCCTTTCGCATGGCGCCGTCTGGCGCGGCGATTACGGTGGCGGACATCAACCCGGCGATGCTGGAGGTTGGCATTGAACGCGCCGCAAAGCGCGGCATTGACGGGCTGGTGTGGACCGAAGCCAATGCCGAAACGCTGGTTTTTCCTGACCGATTCTTCGATGCCTATACGATCGCCTTTGGGATCAGGAACGTGACCGATATTCCCAAGGCGCTGCGCGAGGCGCACCGCGTGCTGAAACGCGGGGGGCGCTTCTATTGCCTGGAGTTCTCGACGACGCTGTGGCCAGGCTTTGCCGAAATTTATGATGCCTATTCGCACAAGCTGGTCCCGCAACTCGGCAAGCTGCTCGCCAAGGATGAAGACAGCTATCGCTATCTGATCGAATCGATCCGCCGCTTTCCTGACATGGCCAAGTTCGAAGGTATGATTGCCGACGCTGGCTTTGTGCAGACCAAGGTGGAGCCAATGCTCGGCGGGCTGGTTGCGATCCATAGCGGCTGGAAGATCTGATGCTGCCACTCAAATCCTCCCCGGCACGGGGAGGGGGACCGCGACACGAAGTGGCGTGGTGGAGGGGGCTCTCCACCGCCGCTGCGCTGCGAGGCGCTCCCCCTCCACCAGCTGCGCTGGTCCCCCTCCCCGTGCCGGGGAGGATTTTTCTTTGACCGCCCCCGTCGTCCATCTCTGGCGCGTCCTGAAATGGGGCCGCACGCTCGCCCGTCATGGCGCGCTGAGCGGTATCGAGCGCGATCCCAATACCCCCGCCCCCGTCCGCAGGCTTGTTCGGATCGCGCGTATTGGCGTCCGGCTGCCGGAAACGCCAGCCTATGCCGTCGCGCTTCAGGAGATTGGGCCTGCCGCGATCAAGTTCGGCCAGACGCTCGCTACTCGCCCCGATATCGTTGGTGAAGCCGCCGCGCGCGATCTTGCGCGCCTGCAGGATGCGCTCCCCCCGGTGCCCTTTGCGGTCATCAACGCAGCGATGGTCAAGAGCTTTGGCCGCCCCCTGGAAGACCTGTTCACGTCAATTGATCCAGTGCCGGTCGGCGCTGCGTCGATTGCGCAGGTCCACCGGGGTGTAACAACCGATGGCCGTGCCGTGGCGATCAAGGTGCTGCGCCCTGGGGTGGAAGAAGAATTCGCCCGCGCCATCGACACCTATCAATGGGCCGCTGCACAGCTCGAATCGATGGGCGGCGAACTCGCCCGGCTGCAGCCGCGCCTCGTGATCGAAACCTTCAAGCGCTGGACCGCGCGCGAGCTTGATCTGCGACGTGAGGCAGCCTCAGCCTCCGAACTTGCTGAAGCGATGACCGCCGAGCCCGATTTCGTCGTGCCCGCGATTGATTGGCAGCGCACCACGGGCGGTGTGCTGACATTGGAATGGATCGACGGCATCAAATTGTCGAACCGCGCGGCGCTGCTCGCCGCCGGCTATGATCCCGCCCGGCTCGCGCATATTCTGGTCCATGCCTTTTTGCGGCAAGCAATCGCGGAAGGATTCTTCCATGCCGATCTTCACCAGGGCAATCTCTTTGCGCTCCCTGGCAGCCGGATCGCGGCAATCGATTTCGGGATCATGGGCCGGATCGATCGCCGCGCCCGGGTGTGGCTGGCCGAGATTCTCTACGGCCTGATCACCGGCAATTATAAGCGCGTCGCCGAGATCCATTTCGAAGCCGGCTATGTTCCCGCGCACCACAATGTCGGCGAATTCGCCACCGCGCTGCGCGCGGTCGGTGAGCCGATGCGCGGCATGTCGGTGAAGGATATGTCGGTCGGCAATATGCTCGACGGGCTGTTCAACATCACCCGCGATTTCGACATGAAAACGCAACCGCATTTGCTGTTGCTGCAAAAGACGATGGTGATGGTGGAGGGCGTGGCGACCGCGCTCGATCCCGATATCAATATGTGGGAAACCGCAGCGCCCTTCGTCCGCGAATGGATCAGGACCGAACTTGGCCCTGAAACCTTTGTCGCTGATCGGCTGAACGCCGATTTCAAGACGCTGGCGCGACTGCCCCAGCTGATCCGCAATATCGAACGGCATTTCCCCGATCCCGGTGGTGCGCCCCCCGCCCCGCCGCTCGGCGAAATCGACGTGGTGCGCATCGGCGGCGGCTGGCGCTATGCAGCGGTCGCTCTTGGCGCAGCGGCAATCGGCGCCCTTGGTTCGTGGCTGTGGTTGCCTTGATAAGGTCGGGCTGAGTGGCACGGGTGTCTCCACCCCTATGGCTTGCGCAGCCCAGCCGGTTTGCCGGCATCAAGCGGCGCCCGGCCAGGCTGGTGCTCGCGGGGCTGGCGCTGCTCATCCTGCTGTCGCTCAGCGCGATCATCGCGCCCAGCCCACCACCCGCGAGCCAAGACCCGGCTGCTGCCAACAGCGACCGAGAAGATGTGCTGCTTTACGAATCGATTGTCGCGGCCGTGCGCGGCGGCGGCGACTATTACAGTGTGGCCGCACAAGCGCAGCGCAGCGGCGGTTACCCTGTCCGGCCCTTTGTAACGATGCGACTGCCCACGTTGGCTATTGTCCAGGCCGCGTTGCCGCGCCCCGTGACGATCCTGCTGCTTTACCTGCTATGCTTGGCAGTGTTGGCTGCCTGGTATGTCCGGCTGGGGGGTATCTTCGCGCGCCCACCGCCTCGCTTGATTGCGCTGGCCTTGGTCGGGTGCGGGGGGATGATCTTCGTGCAGGCTAATCTGGTCGCCTTTCATGAAATCTGGGCCGGATTGCTTGTTGCCTTATCGCTGGCGGTGTGGCGCGACGATCGCTGGGTAGAGGCGGTTGCGATCGGCGCCTGCGCGATGCTGATCCGCGAAACTGCTGCGCTGTATGCGATCGTCATGGCCCTCTGCGCGCTTGCAGGAGGCCATCGGCGCGAAGCGATCGGCTGGGCGGTCGCGTTTGGGATGTTTGGTGCGGCCGTCACCGCCCATTATTTTGCCTGGAGCGCGATCATCCTGCCCAGTGATCCGGCGGGACCGGGGTGGAGCGGGCTGCTCGGTTTCGGTTTTTTCGTGAAGGCATTGTCGGTGACAACCGCCCTGAGCGTGTTGCCCCCATGGATTGCGGCACCGTTCGTTGGCTTCGCCCTGTTCGGCTGGCTGGCCTGGCGCGATCCCGCCGCGACGCGCGTGCTTGGGGTGCTGGGTGCCTATGCCGTGCTGGTTAGCCTGTTTTGCCGCACCGACACCTATTATTGGGTGCTGCTTGTGGCCCCGGTCAGTCTGGTCGGGCTTGCCTTCATCCCCGATGCGCTCCGCGACCTTTATGTCGCTGCGCTCGACAGTCGGCGCATTACCGTGACAAGGTCAGTTCGATGAAACGCATTCTCCTGATCGTCGGCGGCGGCATTGCTGCTTATAAGGCCTGCGAGCTGATCCGCCTCGCGCGCAAGGCGGGCATTGGCGTGCGTTGCGTGCTCACTGCAGGTGGCGCACAGTTCATCACGCCGATGACGCTCGCGGCGCTGAGCGAAAACCCCGTCCACACCAGCCTGTGGGATTTGAAGGATGAGGCCGAGATGGGCCATATCCAGCTCAGCCGCGAAGCCGATCTCATCGTCATCGCGCCAGCGACCGCTGATCTGCTCGCCAAGATGGCTGCAGGCATTGCCGATGATCTCGCCACCACCGTGCTGCTTGCAACCGACAAGCCCGTGCTCGCCGCGCCGGCGATGAACGTCCGCATGTGGCAGCATCCCGCCACCCGTCGCAATATCGCCACGCTGCGCGCCGACGGCATTACCGTGATGGAGCCCGATGAAGGCCCGATGGCCTGCGGCGAATTCGGCCCCGGTCGCCTGCCCGAGCCCGACACGATCCTCGCCGCAATCACCCGCGCGCTCGGCCTATGACCAGCCTTACCGGCAGGCACATGCTGGTCACCGCCGGGCCGACGCATGAGCCGATCGATCCGGTCCGCTACATCGCCAACAGATCATCGGGCAAACAGGGCTTTGCTATTGCTGCAGCGCTTGCCGCGCTCGGCGCGCGCGTGACGCTCATCGCCGGCCCCGTCACGCTCGACACCCCGCCGGGCGTTGACCGCGTCGATGTGGAAACCGCGCTTGAAATGGCCGCTGCGGTCGAACAGGCTCTGCCCGCCGACGCCGCGATCATGGTCGCCGCCGTGGCTGACTGGCGCGTCACCCCCATGCCGCAAAAGATCAAAAAGGGCGCGCGCACGCCGACGCTCATGCTGGTCGAGAACCCCGATATCCTGGCAACGCTCGCCAAGAGCCCCAAGCGCCCGCCGCTCGTGATTGGCTTTGCGGCAGAAACCGAACGCGTGACCGAACACGCCAGCAGCAAACGCGTCCGCAAAGGCGCCGACTGGATCATCGCCAACGACGTCTCCGGCGACGTCATGGGCGGCGCCGCGAACAGCATCCATATTGTGACGGCGCAGGGCGTCGAAAGCTGGGACCGGATGCCCAAGGAAGAGGTCGCCCGCCTGCTCGCGGAACGGATCGCGGCGGCGGTGGAGGCGTAGAACTGCGCGCCGCGCTGGAGAATGGCATGGCCGCGAGCGGGCAGTGAAAGTCCGCATTTGGCGGGACACCAGACATTGTCGCGAGCTGATGAGGCTCAACCCGCCCGGTCAAGAACGGATCGAATGAAAGGCGCCTTTCCGGCGAGATACTCGCCGATCCCCAGCTTATTCTCTGCTTCGAGGCGCAGTTTCAACGCTTCATATCGGTTTCGATCGGCTGGGGTGGTTCGGAGATGGTTCCGAAACCTCAGCATCTGCGAGGCCATTGGATGGCCGTCGATGCAGACGTGCAGTTTATGCGTCCGTACCAGACCGGCATCACGCTTGAAAAAATGATGTCCGGCAGACAAGTCACCGCCCCGCCTGTATCCGCGCGCAGCCAAAGCCTCGGCCCATTGGTCGATCAAGCGCGTTGCACGAACGATGGCGAGGATGTCGATCTCCGGCTTGGCACTCAGTTCGGGAACGGCCGTGCTGCCGATATGGTGCAGCTCGATCAGGGCCACATCGAAAATTGGTCGCATCCACGCCGCCTCAGCTTCGAAAGCGCGCGGCCATTGGGGACTATATGGCTCCAAAATGCTCGTAAGGGGCATTTAGCGGAACGCAATTGGGGGAGTGCGGGAGCGCGGCATGCAACCCATGCTGAACGCCCAGCTCAAACATTAGAGGCATTGCGCTGATAGGCCCCGCTGCGGCAATCGATCGCGGTGGCGACTGTCACCAGAAACGCTAATCCCAGCGCCGAGAGGGAGGCGATTCGGGCAATCGCATCCGGCGCAAACATCCAGACTGCGGACACCAACAGCCCGGCCAACGTCATCGACCACCCGACGCGGCGCAATGCATTTTGCATGCGACGCTCTGATTCGACAGAAGTCCGCGGACGCTTCAGTTGCTTGGGCACCGCATTACCGAACGCGATCACAACCAGACCCAGGCAGACCATGAAGGCGCGTGTGCCGGTGGTCCCGTCGATCAATCCGCTGCGCTCCGAGAACCTGAGCACCCCGGTGATGCAAAAGACAATGGCGGCGAATATGATCATCGATCTTGGCTTAAATGTCATTGGACGATCCTTTTGGCGGAACGGAGGCCGCACTGACCAAATTCGGGTTGATCCCGAACAACTGACTGAATCCAAGCAGCGCCTCTTCGAGCACGGACAATTTCAGTCGGTATGTGATTGTCGTGCCCTGCTTGTTGGCGTCAATCAGGTCTGCTTCACGCAGCACGTTGAAATGCGCCGACATCGTCGGTCGGGAAACGGGAAATTGCGCGCTCAACTCACCCGCCGTCATGGGACGTTTACGCAGCAGCTCAAGCACCTTTCGGCGCGTGGGATCGGCAAGCGCTTTGAAGACGAGGTTCATGAGTCGCTATTTAGCTAAACATAAAAATACTGCAAGCCTTTTCCGCAGCCGCCTGTCGGCGCTGCACGATCAGATCAGCCTGAAGCCGCTTTAGGCCTGTACTTCCAGGCGCACCGGGCCCGCCATGGCGATGGCCCGTCCCTTGCCCGACCCACACACGCGCGCCGCCATGGGATGACCCTTGCTTTAACCATTATAGGCGGAGAGCCCGCACTAGCTGCTTCTCACGCCCGCGCGGCGGGGTAACGCTGCTTGCACCGGCCGGCGCACCGGGGTTAGCATCGGTCTCGATTATCTTGAATCGTCATGGCGAGCGCAGCGAAGCAA
>MSXQ01000002.1:135825-287122 GCA_002083645.1 Proteobacteria bacterium ST_bin13 | reverse complement strand
TTGCTTCGCTGCGCTCGCCATGGCGAATGCTTCAATTAGAGTGAATTCGAGTCTAGTCGCGAGCAGGTCCCGCCAAGGAAGCTCGCCCAAGGAAACCCGCCCAAGGAACCCCGATGCGCGATCTCTGCCCCCAGCTCGAACTGAAGATCCTCGATCCGCGGCTCAATGATTGGGGGCTGCCGCGCTATCAGACGGCGATGTCGGCGGGCATCGATCTCCATGCCTGTATCGATGCGCCGCTCACGCTGGAGCCGCAGGCCCCCGCTGTCCTGATCCCGTCGGGTATCGCGGTGCTGATGAACGACCCGCATCTCGTCGCCTTCCTGCTCGCGCGATCGGGGCTGGGGCACAAAAAGGGGCTGGTGCTCGGCCAGGCCGTCGGCACGATCGATGCCGATTATGCCGACCAGATCTTCATCAGCGCCTGGCTGCGGACCCCGCCGGGCAGCGAAGCTTTCACGATCAATCCCGGCGATCGGATCGCGCAACTGGTGTTCCTGCCGATCGTCCGTCCCGAGTTCACGATCGTCGATGACTTCAGCGCGCAGACTGATCGCGGGCTGGGCGGCTTCGGTTCGACCGGCGTCTGATGGCAGCAATCCCAGCCCCCCTCACCGACGCCCAGCTTGACCGCTATGCGCGCCATATCGTCCTCAAGGAGATTGGCGGACGCGGCCAGGCGCGGTTGCTGGCGGCGCATGTCGTGGTGGTGGGCGCGGGTGGGATCGGATCACCCGCGATCCAGTATCTGGCGGCAGCGGGCGTCGGACGGCTGACGATCATTGATGACGATCGCGTCGATCTCAGCAATCTGCAACGCCAGACATTGTTCGCGACCAGCGATATCGGCGCGCTAAAGACAGAAGCTGCTGCCGGTGCCGTCGCGCGGCTCAACCCGGATGTCACAGTGCACCCGATCAGCGAACGCATCACCGCCGTCAATGCCGCCAGCTTGCTTGCCGGGGCCGATGTCGTGCTTGACGGCAGCGACAATTTCGCGACCCGGCTGGCGGTCGCCGATGCGGCGCGCGCCGCGCAGATACCGCTTGTGTCTGCTGCCATCGGCCAGTTTGACGGGCAATTGGCGGTGTTTCGCGGCTGGGAAGCCGACAAGCCCTGCTATCGCTGCTTTGTCGGCAATGATCCCGATCGCGCCGATGTCAGTTGCGCGGATCAAGGGGTGCTGGGCGCGATGACCGGCGTCGTCGGCAGCCTCGCCGCCCTGGAGGTGATGCGCGCGATCGTGCCCTTTGGCGCCGATAGCGCGGGCAATCTGCTGATCGTCGATGCGCTCGATTTCCGCTTTCGCACGATCCGGCTGCCCAAGGATCCGGGCTGCCCGGCCTGTGCCGCATGACCGGCCTGACGATCATCGTCGCCAGCGCCGATGCCGCCCGGTTCCGCGCCGCGATGACGACCGCGCTCGCCCAGGCGGCGCTCGGTGGCAGCGTGCGGCTCTATTGCCATGAAGCGAGCATCGCGCTGCTCGCTCGCGTGCCCCGCGATGACGACGATGGTCCGGGCCTTTCCGCAGTTGGCCTTCCCGACCGGCCAGCATTGATCGCCATGGCCCAGGCGGCAGGCATCACCCTCATCGCCTGTCAGACCGGCCTGGCGCTCACCGGCGTGACGCTGGAGGCGCTTGCCGAGGGCGTTGAAGCGGGGGGCATGGTCAGCCTGCTCGCCACGCTCGGCACGGACCGGCTGGTCAGCTTTTAACCCGTGGCCGCTTCGCGTCGCGCCACGCGCGCCTGATCGCGATGCCAGTCAATCGCCTCGGTCAGCCCGTCGACCAAGCCGATTTGCGGCCGCCAGCCCAGTTCGCGTTCGATCTTGCCGGGATCAATCGCGTGCCGGCGATCGGTTGCCCGGCGATCGGGCAGGAAGCTGATCAGCGACCGACGCTTGCGGCCATCGGCGCGCGGATCGAGCCGATCGAGCAGATCGCAGATCATCGCCACTACTGCCAGACTGCTGCGCTCTTCGCGGCCACCGATCATGTAATGCTGGCCAATCTGGCCGTGGATCAGCACCGCCGTCAGCGCGCGCGCATAATCCTCGACATGCAGCCAATCGCGCAGTTCCGATCCAGATCCATAAACCGGCACCGATACGCCCCCAATCGCCGCCAAAATGGCATGCGGGATCAGCTTGCCGGGCTTTTGATAGGGGCCATAACAATTGCCGCCATGCGAGATCACCACGGGTAAGCCAAAGCTGCTGTGCCAGGCGCGCACGAGATGATCGGCAGCCGCGCGTGTCGCGGCACAGGGCGCGCCCGGCCGATATGGCGCGGCCTCATCGATGCGGCGGGCATCTGCCGCCAGATCGCCAAAGACCGCATTGGTCGAAACATGGTGAAAGCGAAACCGGGCCCGCGCATCGGGCATCAACGTTCGCCAATGCGCGAGCGATGCCTCCAGCAGCTGAAAGGTGCCGCCGACATTGGTATCGATAAAGGGTGGGATATCGACCCCGGGCCGATCCGCGCGGCCCTCGGCAGCGATATGGATAACGCCATCGACCTGTTCTTGCGCCATAATTGCAGCGAGCAATGCGCGATCAAGGATATCGCCCTCGACAAAGCGGTAATTGGGCTGATCAGCGGGCACCGCCAGTGCCTCAGCCGCCACGCTATCGACCAGCGAATCGAGGTTAATCACGCGAATCGAACCATTGCTCGCCAGCAATCGGCAGACCGCCGAGCCAATAAACCCCGCCCCACCGGTGACGAGAATGGTTCGCTCCGGCGGCGTGTAGCTGATCTCGATCGGCGCGCGCGTCTTGGCGGTCATGGCATTGGTCTCGCTGGTCGGTTCATCACCCGCGAAATTTATGCCCAAACCCTAAACGGTGTTTGCATCAATCGGGGTTAATCGCGCGCCAGCAACGCGCGCGCAAATGACCGCACGGCCGGGCCAATATCCGGCCGATCCAGCGCCAGCGCGAGATTGGCCTGGATGAAGCCGGCCTTGTCACCGCAGTCATAGCGCGTGCCGTCAAAGGTCAGCCCATGGAACGGCTGGTTGCCAATCATCCGCGCCATGGCGTCCGTTAGCTGGATTTCGCCACCGGCACCCTTTTCCTGCGTCTCCAGCACGCGCATCACTTCTGGCTGCAGGATATATCGGCCGATCACGGCCAGGTTGGACGGGGCGGTGCCCGGCGCGGGCTTTTCGACCAGCCCCAGAACCTCGGTCAGTCGGCCATCGCGCGTACCGGGGGTAATCACGCCATATTTGTCGGTCTGGTCGTCGGCCACTTCCTGCGCGCAAATCATATTGCCGCCGGTCCGGTTATAGGCTTCGACCATCTGCTTCAGGCAGCCAGGCGCACCGACCATGAAATCATCGGCGAGCAGCACTGCAAACGGCTCATCGCCAACGATATCACGCGCGCACCATACCGCGTGGCCAAGCCCCATCGGCTCTTGCTGGCGCACATAGGCAACCGCCCCCGGCGTGAGGCGGGTTTGATAAAGCAATTCCATCGATTTGCCGCGCGCCGCCATCGTCGCTTCCAGCTCATAAGCGATGTCGAAATGGTCCTCGATCGCCGATTTGCCGCGCCCGGTGACGAAGATCATCTGTTCGATGCCTGCCTCCAGCGCCTCATCGACGGCGTATTGGATCAGCGGCCGATCGACGACCGGCAGCATCTCCTTGGGCAATGCCTTGGTGGCGGGCAAAAAGCGCGTGCCCAGGCCACCGACCGGGAAAACTGCCTTGCGCAGCCGCTTGAACGTCATGATCTTCTCCACTGAAGCGTTGGCCCTATCGCGCGGAAGGACGGCTGGCAAACTCCAGCCTTCAGCGACTCTGCGATGTCCGTTAGCGTGGCCTTAAGCAGCCACGATTATGGCATCGTCATGACTTTCGCCCGCGCGTCCAAGCTGTCCCCCAAGGTGCTGATCGTGTTCGGCACACGGCCGGAGGCGATCAAGCTTTTTCCGGTGATCCGGTCGCTGGCGGCGATACCGGGCCTGAATGTGCGGACCTGTGTGACCGCGCAGCATCGCGGGCTGCTTGATCAGGTGCTGGGCATTGCCGGGATCGTCCCCGACATTGATCTTGATTTGATGGAGCCCGGCCAGACGCTCGATCGGCTCACCGCGCGGTTGCTGACTGGCCTTGGCGAGGTGATGGACGCCGAACAGCCCGATCGCGTGATCGTGCAGGGCGATACCGCCACCGCGATGGTCGGCGCGCTCGCTGCCTATTATCGCAAGATACCGGTATCGCATGTCGAAGCGGGCTTGCGATCGGGCGATATCTACCACCCCTTCCCCGAAGAGGTGAACCGTCGGATCGTCGCGCCGATCGCTGATCAGCATTTCGCGCCGACCCAGACCGCCGCTGATGCGCTGCTGCGCGAAAATATCGCCCCGGGGCTGATCCACGTCACCGGCAACACCGTGATCGATGCGCTGCATGCGGCCAGTGCGGCGCTCGCGGCGGATCCGTCGCTCGCCGCCGGGCTCGACGGCATCGCCACCCGCTTTGCGGGCAAACGTATCATCCTGGTCACCACCCATCGGCGCGAGAATTTCGGCGGGGGCATGGAAAACATCGCCCGCGCCATCCGCCGCATCGCTGCGCGCGACGATGTCGCGGTGATCTTCCCGGTGCATCCCAACCCCAATGTCGTCAGCGTCATGGATCAAGTGCTGGGCGGCCAGGCCAATATCGCCCGAATCGATCCGCTCGATTACCCCCATTTCGTCCGCGCGCTGGGGCTTAGCCACATCGTGCTCACCGATTCGGGGGGCGTCCAGGAAGAAGCACCGGCGCTCGGCAAGCCTGTGCTCGTCATGCGCGAGACGACCGAGCGGCCCGAAGGCGTCGCCGCTGGGACCGCCAAACTGATCGGCACCAACGAAGATCGGATCGTTTCCGAAATCTTCACCCTCCTTGACGACAATGGCGCGCATCAAGCGATGGCGCGCGCCCATAATCCGTTCGGCGACGGCCACGCTTCGGCTCGGATTGCAAAGGTCGTCGCGGATGGTTTCGGACTCTGAACTCAAGGTCGCCGTTCTCGGGCTAGGCTATATCGGCCTGCCGACCGCCGCGGTCATTGCGCGCACTGGCGTTCAAGTGCTTGGCGTCGATGTCACCCAAAGCGTTGTCGACACGGTCAATTCGGGCAAGGTCCATATCGAGGAAGTCGATCTCGACGGGCTAGTGTCCGGCGTGGTCGCGCGCGGCAATTTGCGCGCATCGACGATGATCGAACCGGCAGATGTCTTCGTCATCGCCGTGCCAACCCCGTTTGGCGACAATCACGCGCCAAATATCGGCTATGTCCTGCAAGCCGCGACAACGGTTGCCGCCGTGCTCAAGGTGGGCGACGTCGTCATCCTTGAATCCACCTCCCCCGTCGGCACCACCGAAAAGGTGCGCGACCTGCTCGCGCAATTGCGCCCCGATCTGAAGGTGCCGGGCAAAACCGGCGAAAGCGCTGATATCGCGATTGCCTATTGCCCCGAACGCGTGTTGCCGGGGCGCATCCTGGTCGAACTGATCGATAATGATCGCGTGATCGGCGGGATCACCCCGCGTTGTGCGCGCAAGGCGCTGGCCTTTTACCGGCGCTTTGTGCGCGGCGCTTGTGTGACGACGACAAGCCGCGCAGCGGAAATGACCAAGCTCACCGAAAACGCGTTTCGCGACGTCAATATCGCCTTCGCCAATGAACTAAGCTTGATCGCCGACAAGATGGGCGTCGACGTCTGGGAAGTGATTCGGCTCGCCAACCGGCATCCGCGCGTCAACATCCTGTCGCCCGGTCCCGGCGTTGGCGGGCATTGCATCGCGGTGGATCCCTGGTTCCTGGTCAGTGCCGCGCCCGATCAGACTCGGCTGATCCGCACCGCGCGCGAAGTGAATGACGGCAAGGTGGCGCACACCACCGCGCGCGCGATCGAGCTGATCGAGCAATTGCCGGGCGTGCCGGTCGCCTGCCTCGGGCTCGCGTTCAAGGCCAATATCGATGATTTCCGCGAGAGCCCGGCGCTGAAGGTTGCGGCCGATCTCGCCGCGCGCTTCGGCGATCGCATCTGCATTGTCGAACCCTATGCGAGCGCCCTACCCACGCCCTTTGACGGCACGGGCGCGCGGCTGATCGATATCGATACCGCGATCGAGCGCTGCCCGATCATGATCGTGCTGGTCGATCATGAGGTCTTCAAATCGGTCCCGCTCGACGAGCGCGCCACCAAGCTGGTCTATGACACACGCGGCATCTGGCCCGATCAACCGCCAGCCAGCGCGCCACCGGTGCCCCTGCGCCGGATTGCGTAACGAAAAAAAAGCACCAAGCAACAGTAAAGCGGGATGCAGGTTCAATACTGGCCAATAATCCTGTTCTGGGATGTATCGACATGCTAGCATAATTGCGGATTTCCATTTGGGATGCGCAGCGCATGAAGGCGGCTCTCAAGCGCCCCTATTGGTTCGTCCGGCGATTGACCGGCCTTTCAACAGCACCGTTGATGGCGCTCAAACATCTGCCGCGTTTTTTCCGTGAACTTTCCGCTTTTCGCGCTCAAGGAGGCGTGGTTGACCGGCTTTGGCCGATCCTGACGGACTATCAGGACGTTTCCGGTACTACATCCGGCCATTATTTTCACCAAGACTTGCTGGTCGCTCAGTTCATCTTTTCAGCAAATCCGGCCGATCATCTCGACATCGCCTCGCGGATCGATGGCTTCGTCGCCCATGTGGCGGCCTTCCGCGCGATCGACGTGATGGATGTTCGCCCGCTCCAAGCCGCTGCCCACGCCAATATCCGCTTTCTCCAGCGCGATCTAATGGTGCCGCAGCCCGATCTGGCCGGACGCTATCCCTCGGTCAGCTGCCTCCACGCGCTCGAACATTTCGGCCTTGGCCGCTACACTGACCGCATTGATCCGGATGGCCACCGCAAGGGCTTCGCGGCCATCGCAGCTTTGGTCGCCCCGGGCGGCGTCTATTATCTAAGCGTGCCGGTTGGCCGTCCGCGTGTTGAATTCAATGCCCACCGCATCTTTGCCCCTGACGAACCACTGTCCTGGGCGACCGGGCAGTTCACCCTTAAGCGGTTCGACTATGTCGATGATCGCGGCGCGCTGCAGCTGGACAAGGCGCCTGCCGATGCCGCTGGGCTCGATTATGGCTGCGGAATCTACACGTTGCGCAAGGCCAGGTGAGGCCGATTGGACCAAGCCCACGCGCACGTGCCGAAACGGCAACGGTTGCGCCCATCATTTACGATCGATGCGTGAGGGTCCGATAAAAGCTTTGCTCGGCGGTTGTCGCGGCGAACATGATGTCGCCGACAGCCTTTGCCCGCTCAGCGAGCGACCGCGCCAGCTGCCTGTCCTCGAACAATTTCTGCATATCAGCGGCAATGTCTGGGATGGCGGTGGAGTGCTGGACCAGAGCAACACCGGGATGATCGCGTTCCCAAACCGCTGCAGCGCAATCGGCGTCGCCGCTCACAAAGATTGGCAGGCCGACATTGGTATAGTCCGTCAGCTTGCTTGGAAACGACAGGCGCTCATTGACCTTTTCGCCGGGGCCAAACCACATCGGCAGATACAGGATGTCGACGTCATTGCGCAGCGCCGCGACCAGGGCATCGGGCGGCAGCAACCCGCGCAGTTCAATATTGGGTTGCGCGAGCGACGGGTGCGCTTCGACGGTAGCAGGGCCATAGATGATTAACCGCCCGCCCAAGGGGGCAATCGCCTGCGCCATGCGGCGATTTGCCTCAACCATCGCCAATGTACTCATCGATCCGGCAAAGGCGACGACGCGGCCACAGGCCCCTGCCGCCAGCCGTGGTGAAAGACCCTCATAGACCTGCCCATGGGGTGATCGCGCCGGATAAAGCGTTTCCCCGGCAACGCCATACCGGCGCTGATACGCCGCGCCCATCGCCGGCGACACACACAAGCGCGAGGCCGCCCCGCGATAGGCTTGCGCAAAAATGCGCTCCTTCATCGCTGCCAACGCGGCCAGCGTGGCGCCGCCACCAGCCCATTCGTCATGGCAGATCAGGTGGTAGGGAAGCTTCTGCGCACGCGCGAAGGCGACCGCCGATAGCCAGCCATTGCCATTCGTCACCGTGAGCACGGCGTCGGCATCAAAACCGATCGTGGCGGTGCGGATCGCGCGCGATACATGCGCTGCGCCTACCATCGCCACGCTATCGACGAGCTTCGCGAGCCGAGTCCGTCGAAGCCGTCCCATCCGCTGCGGCACATGACGATAGTCAACGCCGGGCAACCGGCGGTGCGGCAAGGATTGCTGCGCGCCCGTCTCTACAATGCGCAATCGATCGCGCGGATAATCGAGCAGCAAACGGTAAAGCAGTGCCGATCCGTGCAGACTATTTTCCACCGGGACATCGGCAATGTAGAGCAATCGCGGCAGCATCGGTGGGCTGGACGCCGGCCGCGCATCACTCACCCGCGCACCGCTTGCGCTTCAAGGATTTCCTGCATCGTCACGCCAACCGACTTGGTGATTTCCCAGCCGGGATAATGCGCCTTGATCTTGGCAAGATCGGAATAATAACAAATATGATCGCCGGCGCGGTGCTGATCGACATATTCCGAAATCATCGGCTTGCCGCTTACCTGTTCGGCGATCCTGAATGCCTCCAGGATCGACACGGAGTTTTCCTTGCCGCCGCCCAGGTTGTACACCTCGCCAACGCGCGGCTTGGCAATGAAGCGGACGATGAATTCGCCGACATCATGGCTATGGATGTTGTCGCGCACCTGTTTGCCCAGATAGCCGAAAATCCGGTAGAGCTTCCCCTCGGCATTGGCGCGGACCAGATAGCTGAGAAAGCCGTGAAGCTCGACGCCGCTGTGGCTGGGCCCGGTGAGGCACCCGCCCCGCAAGGCGCAGGTCGGCATGCCGAAATAGCGGCCATATTCCTGCACCATCACATCGGCGGCGACCTTTGACGCGCCGAAAATCGAATGCTTGCTCTGATCGATCCGGAAATCCTCGGCAATCCCGGCTGCATAGGCGGGATCGGCATAGTCCCAGCGCGTTTCAAGCTCGACAAGGGCAATGTCATTGGGCGCATCGCCATAGACCTTGTTGGTGCTCATATGGACGAACGGGCTCTCGCCGCAATGCTGTCGCGCAGCTTCCAGCAGGTTGAGCGTGCCGACGGCGTTGGTATCGAAATCGTCGAACGGGCGCGCCGCGGCAAGATCATGGCTGGGCTGTGCGGCGCAGTGGATGATTGCATCCGGGCGCAATGCCGCAACCAGCCCCAGCACGCCCGCCCGATCACGGATATCGAGCTCGACATGCTCAAATCGTGGATAGCTTTCCAGCAACCGGGCCTGGTTCCAGCGCGTATCGCCCCCCGGCCCAAAGAAATCAGCCCGCATATTATTGTCGATACCGACAACGCGCCAACCATCATTGGCAAGTCGAGCGACAACTTCGGAACCGATCAATCCCGAGGAACCCGTAACCAATCCTGTCTTCATACTGTTCCCATCAATTCTCGTAACAGTATCAAAGTCATATTATCTCAATAGCGCGACAGATGGGGCAAACATAGGCCCCAAATAATCACCCGATTATCTGAATTTCCGGGTTGATCACTGCAGGCCGCACGCCGCAAATAATTGATTGAATCTGTTTTCCCAGCAATGATCCCGGCGTGCGCGCTGCCATCCAGCCTCGCGCAAGCGTTCTGCTGCGTCAGTGTTGGCAAGATAGAAGCGAATCTTGTCGATCAACTCGTCCGACGAGCGATAACAATCGATTTCTCGGCCGATCTCGTAAAAATGCTCGATCTCTGGCGTGTAGCCGGTCAGAAAGCATGAGCGGGACATCGGCCCCTCAAAATCACGGAGCCGCACATGCGGGATTAATCGCGATCCGGGGCGTCCGTCGCTCCATACATTGCTGAAGTTTAGGACGACGGCATGTGCAGCGAAGGTTTCCGCAACACCACTTGCATAGCCGCGGACATGTGGTGCCAACATCGCTCGTTCCTCGCGCGCCTGGCGGCGCTGGCCAAGGCGGCGAGCGATCCGCCTCGTCGCGGCAGCCAAGCCGTCATGCGCAACAAGATATCGCATCTCAGCCAAATAGGCCGCGGCACTCCCAGGCGAGACGATGGGTCGGCCAAGCCGGGCTTGTTCCGCTGCAGGCGTCGTCGGCGTGCTATCCGCGTCGCTCCAGCCGCGCCCATAGACGCTGAACGGCACGCCCGCTTGATGGAGCGCGGCGAGCAGCGTTGCGCGATCCGCATAGCGTTGACCGACAAAACACGCGTCATTCTGGCGGGTTACGCCAGGATAGGGCTGATAGACATTGGGGTCTGCCGCCATTTGCACCCAAATGGGATTGGCACCAATCGCCCGATAGGCCGGGGCGGCGTCCATTTCCGCATGCCAGGCAAAATCCACAGCTGGCGCAATCGCTGAGACCAGGTCGAACTGATAGATGCTGTTGCAATAGAAATTGATCGTCGGGATGCCCAACGCGCGAATATCCGCAAACCCCGCCGGATCGAAATGCGCATTGTAAAAATAGCTGAGGAAAAGATCGATCGGCTTTGCGGGATGCGCTGCGCGCACTTCATCGATGATGGCCTGTGTAATCCGGGCACGAACCTCCCGCTCTTGCGCCGTAAAATCATGCGCAATCTGCATGAAATCGCTGGCGCCCTGCAGATCGACCGCTGAATCCACAACCTCATGCCCAAGCCTCACCAGCGCTGGCAAAAAATTGCTCGCCCATAAATCAGCGTGATATTTTCCAGGATCCTGGGCGTGCCGAATGGCGGTGAAGATGCGCATGACCGTTATAAGCGATCAACGATGGCCATCTTCATACCACCACCCCGGCAACGCAATATCCGGTCGATCACTGAAGTTCGGCACGTCGAGTGGGTGGGGAAATGGTCAGCCATCATGCGCCGCCCCAAAGCTAAAGACCGCCGGGTCACTGATTGACGGCGCCCCATCGGCGCCCGGCACCGCGCTGATCACCGGCAAGACTGGCTCGATCACGACAGCCCCATGCGGCATCAGCGCATAAGCGCCATGGCCAGATGACTGCTGAAAATTATGCGTATTGCCGCCGGGGCTGCACCACGCCACCTCGAACGTCAGCGCATCGCGGACGATATGGTCCCAATTGCTGTTCACAACCGAGGTATAGAGATCGACATGATAGCGGCCGGCGGCCAGCAAGACCGGCCCTAGCGATACCCGAACCCGATAGCGCCCAGCGACTTTCGGCAAGGCGAGATCGGTAAAATGGGCCAGCGAGAACATGCCAAGCGGCGCGCTCTGCGCATCGTTGAACATTGCTTCTATGGACAGACGCGGAGAGCCATCAGTCTCGATGACAATCTCTATGTTTAGCGTTTGCGCAACGTCATAAAGCGCCACTGCAGACCCCAGATCGTTGACAATCTGGGCAGAAATAATTCGCGTGTGCAGGCCGGTCCCCGCAAACTCAGCGTCCGGCGCCCGCGCGACACTGGCCGCAGACTGATACGCCGCAATCGCCATGTCGGTGGCCCCATCAAAAACGATCCGGCCGCGATCGAGCACAATACATCTGCTGGTGAGGCTTTTGATTGCCGCCATATTGTGACTGACGAACAACACTGTTCGCCCTTCGCCAGCAATGTCGTGCATCCGACCGAGGCATTTGCGCTGAAACTCAGCGTCACCCACCGCCAGCACTTCATCGACCACCAGGATTTCGGAATCGAGATGAGCGGCAACGGCAAAAGCCAGACGCGTGTACATACCGCTGGAATAGCGCTTCACTGGCGTGTCGAGAAATTGCTCAACGCCTGAAAATGCAACGATATCATCAAAACGCGCGTCAATTTCGCGGCGGGTCAGGCCCAGGATCGTGCCGTTCAGGTAGATATTCTCGCGGCCGGTCAATTCCGGGTGGAACCCCGTGCCCACCTCCAGCAAACTCGACACGCGGCCAGCAACCCGCACCTCGCCTGCGCTAGGCTCGGTAATGCGCGACAAGATCTTCAGAAACGTGCTTTTCCCCGCGCCATTACGGCCGATTACGCCGATCGCCTCGCCACGAGCGATATCAAAACTAACATCACGCAGGGCCCAGAATTCTTGCTTGGTCTCGCCTTTGGGTTTGGTGAACATCGATCTGGCCGCGCCCATCACGGCATCACGCAGCGAACGATAGGGCGCTGACCGATGATCATGCGAGATCGTGTATTTCTTGCCCAGTCCCTGCACCCGGATCGCGAAGTCGTCGGTCATATGTTGTCCGCGAAACTGCGTTCCGTCTGGCGAAAATAGCCAATACCCAGGGCGAGCATAATCGCCACTACGCCAACATTGAGCACCATGCCCACCGGGTTGAGCGGATTGGTCCCGCCGAGAAGGCACCAGCGGAAACCCTCAATCGCGCCTACCGCAGGGTTGAGATAGAGCAGCACCTGCCATTGCGGCGGCAAAATCGTGATCGAAAAGCCAACTGGGGTCACATAGACACCGAACTGAATAATGAACGGAATAATATAGCGAAAATCGCGATATTTGACGTTCAGCGCCGTCACCAGCAGCGCGGGCCCGAGGCTGGCCAACAGGCACAGGACCGTAAAAACAGGCAGGGCAAGTATCTCGGCCCCGGGCGCGAACCGATAGCCAAGGAACAACGCCATCAGGATGATGAAATTGATGCCCAAATCAACCAGCGCAACCATCGCCGCCGCGACGGGTATAATCAGCCTTGGGAAATAGACTTTGCTGATAAGATTGGCGTTGCCAATCAGGCTTGCGGATGCCTCGCTCAGGATCGTCGTGAACAAGAACCAGGGCAGCAACGCCGCAAAAACCAGCAGTGCATAAGGCACGTCAGGCGGTGGCTGCAGCTTGGCAACCCGGCTGAACACAAATGTCAGCGCCAGCATCGTCAACAATGGCCGCAGCAGTGCCCAGGCGACGCCAATGACTGTCTGCTTGTAGCGAACAGCGATATCCCGCCACGCCAGCACCACGAACAATTCGCGATAGCGCCAAAGGTCCCGCCAATATTGCCCGCTCGATCGCCCGGGCGCCAGGATCAGCACGGGGCGCGATTTCTGCGCTTGGGCGGGCGGACCGTTCATCGCAGCTGTTCCGGGCCCTGCTTCTTCAGCCGCCGAAAAAGCGCAAAACTCGCGCGCGAGACCGGCCGCCGCTCAAAGCGCATAAAGCAGCGATAGCCATCGACGATCGCCCCGATGCGGTGCTTCAATCGGGACCATTCAAGGGTGAACAGCGCGACCTTGATTGTCGACCCGGCCAGCAAGGGGATCAGGCTCAACGCCGGCGCATTTTGCCAGGCGAAAAGGATGGTGTTGCGCGATCCGTAATAATCCATCCGTTGCCAATCGCGTATCGGCGATTCATGGTGCAATATTGGATCTGACCGCCCGATGATTGTACAATATCCCGCATCGATCATTCTGATACCATAGTCCAATTCTTCGCCCTGGTGCACCAGATCACCACGATAGCCGCCCAGCGACAAGAAAATATCGCGGCGTAATGCATGTGCTGTGCCTATAAAATAGGCACAACGCCAAAGACCGGAGTCAGATGGCGCAACCTGGAACAGTATATCGCCAGTTTTGCCTGGTTCCTTGAACGGAATGGCAACGGCCCCGATCTTGGGATCAGAAAAGAACGGCAGGATTTGCGCAACAACATGTGGCGTCGAAAATTCGGCATCATCATCAATCGACACGATGATCGGCGCCCGCGCGAGTTTAGCGCCGATATTCCGACGGACGATTAGCCCGGCAGATGTTTCGAAGCGTTCGACCCTGACCCCAGGAAATTGCGCACGCACCATCTCGCTGGTGCCATCTTGCGACCCGTCATCGATCACCAGCACCTCAACGGCCGCCGTCTGGGCAATTGCGGAACGAAGCGCCCGCGCAAGATCATCCTTGCGGTTCTTGGTTGTGATGACAATGGTGGCGGTGGGTAAGGCCTGGCTATCCAGCATCGGCGATCATCCGCTGCTGCCGGGCGGGCACCCCAGCCACCACTTCCCCAGGCGCAACAGCACTGGTCACGATCGCGCCGGCCGCAACCACGGCATTATCGCCGATCGTCACCCCTTTCAAAATGATCGCCCCAGCCCCAATCCACACATTGTCACCAACTGTCGTCGCGGCACCGCGCAAGGGCTGGTCCCGGACAAGCAGGCCCGGTGCAAAGCCATGATCATGATCGGTGATGTAGCAATGCGGGCCAATCATGCAGTTGCGGCCGATCATGATCGCGATCGACGCATCGATCATCGTGAAGCGGTTGATATAGCTGCTATTGCCAATCGAAATGCCGCCGCCGCTTGGGCAGGCGGTGCACAGCAAGACCACATGATCGTCAAGCGCCACGCCATCCGCCAAGCGGATGCTGTGCCAATCGCGCGGGATCGAGATGTTGCGCAGCCAGGCGCGACCGTCGATCTGTACCCCGAGCGCGCGGAACCACCAGTTGCGCCGTCGGGAACTGACGCCACGCGCGATCTGGATCAGCTTTGCGGCTAAGGTCAACGCTGGCCCCTGGCTGAAATTAGCCCAAGACCGATGATGACCGGCGCCCCCAACAGAAAGCGTAGCCGACCGATCCGGGCATTCAACCCAAAGGACCGCAGATATAACTCCATGCTCCGCCTGGGCATGTGATTGCGACTAAGTGCCAAAATTGCAGCGCGAAGGTGAATTCCGACCATGGCGCGCGTGATGGTCCGGGCTCGGGCACTGATCCCATAACGACCCGACTGCCACTGCGCGAGCAATGCCATGCACCCGAAAAACGCTAGCGGCAGCGATTTTGAAATCGATCCGGGGTGGTCGCGCTTGGTATAGGTTGGCGGGTCGACAATATGCATGAAGCCGGGCTGCTCCCCCAACCGGAGCATGAGATCATGGTCCTCGGCCACCTTCATGGCTTCATCAAAGCCGCCGGCCTCGACAAATATGTCGCGCCGAACCGCCACCATACCGCCTGCAGCGTAAAGGCCAGCGGCCGCTGCCTCCAGATAATCCCGGTATTCCACGATGTCTGGTGGGCAATATTCAAGCGCCGGCGCGACATCGCAAAATTCGACAAAATTCCCGCAGATGATCGCCGGACAATCCCCCCGGGCAAGCGCCTCGGCGAAGCAGGACAATGCCCAGCGCGGCGCGAGATCGTCGCTGTCGATAAAGAAAAGATAGTCCCCCCGCGCTATGCGTGCACCGAAATTTCGCGCCGAACCGGGGCCCTGATTGTCCTTGGTCAGCACAATCAAATCGGTCGATCCGGCGAACTGATCGGTACAATTATCGGTCGAACCATCATCGACAATGATTAGCTCAAAATCCTGAAAATGCTGCGTACGAATGCTGTCGACACAGGCTTCAATCGTCCTCCGGCTATTGTAAACCGGGACGATTACGGAAAAAGTTATTTCTGTCGCAATAGCGACCGTCACACAATCCTCCTGGCGGCCGTATCTCTTTTTCAGCATTCCACAGGGCGTCAATAATAAAATCTGTGGGACATAGTTCCTTGGATAGCCCGATGGGCCGACTTCACTGTCATATCGCGCGCAAACAAGGCGATGTCGACAGAGTTCACTATTTTACCGGGAGGTGATTGCCAAGATCATCACTTCAAGGCCCGATCTGTAGCAATCAAAAATGACGCAGCCTAATTGGTAGCCAAATGGCGAGCTCAACGGCATGCTTTATCGCCGATAGGAAAAATGCCCCGCCGTTGCACCGGAGAATAACAGTCCATGGCCGATCAATTTGACCTAGCGGGAAGCCGGATTTGGGTTGCCGGTGACCACGGCATGGTTGGGCGCGCAATTACCCGCCGATTGTCGCGAGAGACCGTGATGATCATCACCCCCCCAACCCGCATAGATCTCCGTGATCAGGCGACGACCTTTGCCTGGATGGAGGCGAACCCCATTGATCTGGTATTTTTAGCGGCCGCCAAGGTTGGCGGCATCGCAGCAAACAGCGCCCAGCCTGCCCAGTTTCTTTATGACAATCTGCTGATCGCAGCCAATGTGATCGAAGGGGCCCGCCGCGCCGGTGTCAAGAAGCTCGTTTTCCTAGGCTCTTCGTGCATTTACCCGCGTTTGGCTCCCCAACCTATTACCGAAGACGCATTGCTCAGTGGCCCGCTTGAACCCACCAATCAATGGTATGCGCTCGCCAAAATTGCCGGCCTGAAATTATGCGAGGCGTATCGGATCGAATATGGGTGTGATTTCATCGCCGCACAGCCGACCAATCTCTACGGCCCATTCGACAATTTCGATCTTGCCTCAAGCCATGTGCTACCGGCCCTAATTCGGAAAGCCCATGAAGCGAAAATAGCCGGTGCAGCAACATTCACAGTCTGGGGAAGCGGAGCGCCGTATCGCGAATTTCTGCACGTCGACGATCTGGCCGACGCTTTAGTCTTCTTGGCGCGCCACTACAGTGAAAATGGCTTCGTCAACATTGGTAGCGGCGACGAGATCACTATTGGTGATTTAGCGACATTGGTCGCAGATATCGTTGGATTTAACGGGACCTTGATATTTGATCGGTCGCATCCAGATGGTACACCGCGGAAGCGCCTCGATACCAAAATACTCGATAGTTTTGGCTGGCGCGCTGAGATTTCGCTAAAACAGGGAGTCTTGGAAACCTATGATTGGTTCAAAGCCAACACCGAAAAATAGCGCGGATGTTTCCAATTTTTCCAAGTTCGATAGCGACCGCAAATACCCGTAATTCCTAATAATATTTACAACTTCACGACAACCTCCTATACGCCTATGTGGTTCAGATGAATCGGATAAATCCTGATTCTCTGTCTGTATATCATAGCGATCTTTGGTCGAGTGAGGTCGAACTGCGGTGAATGTGAAGCAAATTGTCGCTTCTGAAGTATCCGTAGTCGATCGAAACTCTCTGTTTCGTGATGATTTCGTTCAGCTATCCGGCGCTCTTTTGTTATCATTTTTGCTACCGACATTTGCATTCCAGCTATTTGGCTGGGAATTGCTGCCAACGGCCCAGCTGGAAATTTACTTCTCAATCGCATTCATGGTCATGCTTGGACATTATTTTTTCCGAAGACTGATTTCATTTCCGGGCGCAAGAAGCTCTTCATATATATTGCCGATTTTCAGCTCGGCCTTCATCTTATCAATCGCAATAATGTTCTTCCTGCGCGCCGATTACAATAGATCCTATATAATATTGAGCTATATCGCTTGTATCGGGTGGTATTTTCTATGTCATTTTATGGGAAATCGTGCCAGAAAGCTACGACTGGCGGTCATTCCGCTAGGAAAGGCGAGTAATGCTGGTCAGATAAAAGGCATCGACTGGCTGTGGCTTCGAGACGAATTGCTGGATTTGCCTGATTGCGACGGAATCGTGGTCGACTTTCGTTCCAAACTTTCTGATCATTGGGAAAGATTTGTTGCCGAACGGGCAATAACGGGGGTGCCGGTTTATCATTTCAAACAAATCGAGGAATCGGTCACCGGCAGAGTCGATATCGAGCATCTCTCTGAAAATAACTTCGGTTCGCTTATCCCTGGCCTTGCCTATATCAAGATAAAGCAGTGGATTGATATGGCGTCGGCACTCGTGATCGGCCTGGCGCTGTTGCCGATGCTGTTGGCCGTTGCGATTGCCATCAAAATTGATTCACCCGGCCCAGCGTTATTCCGGCAAAGGCGCATGGGCTATCGCGGCAAGAGCATCACCGTCTTCAAATTTCGGACCATGGCCCACCGACCGTTCGAGCAAATTGAATCCCGCGAAACCGCGATTACCCAGACCGGCGATGCCCGAATAACCCGGCTTGGCCAGCTTCTTCGGCGCACCAGAATTGACGAGTTGCCGCAGATCGTGAACATCCTGCGCGGTCAGATGAGCTGGATCGGCCCGCGCCCGGAAGTCTGCGCGTTATCCGAATGGTATGAATCGGAAATTCCGTTTTACCGGTATCGACATATCGTCAGACCAGGCATTACCGGTTGGGCACAGGTTAATCAGGGGCATGTGGGCGACGTCGAGAAAGTGCATATCAAGCTGCAGTTTGATTTTTACTACATCAAATATTTCTCGCCCTGGCTCGATGCGTTGATTGTTATGCGGACGATCCGCACGATGCTGACTGGCTATGGATCAAAATAAGCTAAGGCGCGACGCGCTCGAGCAGCACTTTCCAGCGGCCGATCGCCGCGCTGCGGCTATAGTCTCGATCGATTAACGCGCGCGCCGCTCTACCCATCGCAGCAACTCGGCCAGAATCGCTAGCGAGGGCCCTGATCACCTCAGCCAACCCATCGGCATCGCCCGGCATCACCGCCAAGCCGCACCCTTCGCGGACGGCAATCCGGCCAATTTCGCCGTCTGGATCAGTCACGGCGATGACAGGGCGCCCAGCCGCAGCGATGCCATAGAATTTGCTTGGGACGATCAATCCTTCCAGCCCGGGCAGCAGCGATAGCCAATGCACATCGGCAACCGCCAGCGACTGAGACAGCGCCTCGCGTGGTTGGTAGGGGCGAAACTGAAAATGGTTCGTCAGGCCGGAAGCCTGAACGCGTTCGGCCAGAGTGACATTTTCCCGGCCGCCACCAATCATCAGAAAGACGATGTCCGGCCGGTCGCGGAGCAGCAGCGCCGCCCGAAACAGGGTATCCGATTCATGCGCACGACCGAGATTGCCTGAATAGCCGACCACAAATTTTGAGTTGAGCATCCATTCACGGCGAAATAGCGCCTGATCAGGCGGGATCGGCCGGATAGCCGCATCATCCGCCCAGTTTGGAATAACGGCGATGCGGTCCGCTGATACACCCAGCATGGTCAGCCGCTCAGCCATCCGGTCGCCGATCGCCACATTCGCAACCGCCGTCCGCAGCGAAACGTCGCGCAGCCGCCGAAGTGTGCTGCCGGCCGGCCCGCGCATTGTCGCCACGCCCAGTTCGGCGGCAACTTCTGGATATAGATCCTGCAGCCAATTCACCAGGCGCGCGCGCCTTAGGCGAGCCACAAGCACAGCCATCACCGAGAGCAAGGGCGGATCAGTTTTCGCAACGATCAAATCGCCGCGCCGGGCAATGGCAAAGAGGACGAAGAACGCTGAAAAATAGAAGGAAAGATAATCGACCAGACGGCCGACGATACCTGCTCGTCCAAAAGATGTGGTGGCGACGCGGTAAATGGCGACCCCTGCGCGTGCGCTGCGCGAGTCAAGCCGGATTGCCGGATTTTCATACTGTAGTCGGCTGGTGACAACTTCAACCTGCCACGCGGCAGCCACCAGCGCTTCGGCTAAGTCGGTCAATATTTGTGCAGTTGCGCTGTGATCCGGATAATAAAATCGGTTCACGAAAATCACCCGGCGCCTTCGGGTAATAATCATCGTGCAAGATACCGATCGGTGGCGCGAAAATATTCTTTAAGCCTGAGCAAGCCGGTCAACTCGATAAAGGGGAGCGTAGGATAGCACATCGCTCGAAAACTAGATTGGTTTATTAGACGTACTACAGAAGATTCGCACATACCAATTTCATGGGTCGGCGCTATCAAATGTCCTTCACTTCTCGCCTTCCCGTTAGCCGGTAAAGGCCCACTGTCACAATTTGCCGCTGCCGTTGTTTTCCACATTCTCAGCCCCTTATCCATCAGTATAATGGTCGCCTTCCTATGGTAAAGCTATCCGGACGAAATTTTAGCCATATCACTGGGACCATTTCCCAGGTTTGTATCACTTAAATCATCAAGTTTTCAAAGTTTGACAATTTTAGAGTAGTGGGCCGGAGAGATGTATGGCGCGAGCATATGATTCGACAAAACGCATACTCGTCACCGGTGGTGCCGGTTTTGTCGGATCGCATTTGATTGATTATTTACTCTCAAGTGGCCACGAGGTCCTTTGTGTTGATAATCTTTTTACTGGTTCAAAGCGCAACATTGCGCACTTACACAACCATCCACGGCTTGAATTCATGCGCCACGATGTCTGCTTCCCGCTCTATGTGGAGGTAGACGAAATCTATAATTTGGCCTGTCCTGCTTCCCCTATCCATTACCAACATGATCCCGTTCAAACGACCAAAACGTCAGTTCATGGCGCGATCAATATGCTGGGACTGGCCAAGCGGTTGAAGGTTCGCATCCTTCAGGCATCAACCAGCGAGGTATATGGCGATCCGGCAGTGCATCCGCAGACGGAAGACTATTGGGGAAATGTAAACCCGATTGGCCTGCGGTCCTGCTATGATGAGGGGAAGAGATGCGCTGAAACTTTGTTCTTCGATTACCATCGCCAGCACGGTGTTGAAATCAAGGTTGCGCGAATCTTCAACACCTATGGCCCGCGCATGCATCCATCAGACGGGCGGGTGGTTTCCAATTTCATCGTCCAAGCGCTCGCTGGAGAACCCATCACCATTTATGGCAATGGATCGCAAACGCGATCCTTCTGCTTCGTCGATGATCTTGTGCATGGGCTGGTTGCGCTGATGGAGAGCCCCGCCGACCTCGTCGGGCCGATCAATCTGGGTAACCCCGTTGAATTTACGATCCGCGAACTGGCGGAAAAAGTGATCGCGCTTACCAATTCGCGCTCGCCGTTGATCGAAATGCCGCTCCCGGCCGACGACCCCCAACAACGCAAGCCTGACATTACACTGGCACAAACCAAGCTGGGCTGGGAACCTGCCATTCCGCTTGCACAGGGGCTGCCCGCAACAATCGCCTATTTTCAGTCCCTGCGCGCAGCTTGACTGGCGCTCGTCGCTGATCGCTTCCCCGAGCTGATCATCGCAACCGCTTTATCGCTGTGGTGCTCGTGATCCCTTATGCATCGGCAATCACCATTTTGCCCCGCTCACGCTTCGCGCCTTCTGCGAACAGCTGCGATGTCACCGTCGACAAGGGCCGGGCCATGATCGCGCAACAGGCGGCGAACAGGACCATGATGGCCGTTGTGCGGAGCGGATAATCAACCAGGCTATGGGCCATGACCAGTGCCGTTGCGATGCTCGCAGCACGCGCAAATCGGGCGCGGGCACCGCCTTCCCGCCAGGCAAAAAATGCCTGCCGCACCCACCACGCCAAAAACAGCGCAACCAGGCAAAGTCCGGCAAGCCCTGTCTCGAGCAGCACCTCAAGATAGTCGTTATGCGCGTGATTGACGTAAAATTCTGATGCCGCTGCGTTATCGGCATAGCTGGGATAGACAAGCAGGAACGAGCCGAGCCCAGACCCAATCGGAAAAAAGTCGATAATCGCGAGATAGCTATGGGCAAAAATTTCTGTCCGGGAGGTGGCCCCCGTGCCGAGATCAGTCGATCCCAACCCGTTCAGCAACGGGCTTTGGAAAGCAATGACGACAAAAATCGCTGCCGAGACTGCCAGCAAACCGGCGACCACCGGCAAAGCAATCCGTGCATTTTCGACCCGCAAGAGGACAAAGCTGCCGATCACGGATGGCACGAGCAGGAGCAACCCTGCAATCGAGCGATCGGCGACGACGCCCAGCATGATGAAACCCGCTAGGCACGCCATCGCCGCCCATTTGCCAATATTGCCGGCCAATGGTCTTCTGGTGAAGTCGCCACCGTCATTGACAGTCAAGGCGGCAAGCAACGGCAGCGACACGACGCCGAGCGTCGCCAGGTGATTGCTGTTCGCAAAAAAGCCGACCAGCTGCTCCCGATTGGTGACGAGATAGAAATAGAGCGGCGATTCCCGGCCGCCAGCAAGCTGCGCGAAACCCAACAGGAACGACGCCGCTGCCAGCGCCACCAGAGTCCAGGCGAAAAGTCTCAGGCTTTGTGATCCGCCAGCGAAGATAATGATCGCCATGGCAAAGGGCGGAACCATCGCCGCCAGCTGGGACAGCGTCGCGGCTGGCCAAAGCGAAATCGGAAGCCAGGGGAGTGGCGCGTTCAGCAATGCAAAACCATTGATGGTGGCAGATCGTCCCGGCAGGTGCGCCCAGATCGACGGCGGCACCGGCACCAACTGGACAAGGCCAATGACGACGACCCCCGCCCCCAGCAACAGCAACTGGCGCTCAGCCTGAACGATCCTGAGCGGTTTGCGCAGCGCGACGAAGACGATAATCAGCAGCCCAATAACGTGCAGTGCGGCATTCGCCAGCACCCCACCACTGCTCGACCCGCCCAGCACCAGACACAGCGCCAAGTAGCAGGACGGCACTGCTTCGCGCAGCCGCGCCGTCATCCTGGGCTATCCAGATTAACGATCCGAACGGTCCGGATTTGCATCTCTGCGGCCCCGGAAATATCCGCTGGCGTGCCATCGAGGCTAAGCCTTTGGGCAGGGCAATCGGCGGCGACGGCAAAAGCAAAGCCTCGACTCACTGGCTTTGACGCCACCGGCACGTCAGCCATGCCCAGCAGGCGCGTCTGATCGTCGCCGCAAAAAAGCGTCCATCCGATCTTGCTCGATTCGGACGAGCCAAGGCTATGGGCTGTCGCGACAAAGCGATAGCGACCGGGCGGCAGCACCAAAAGCTGATCAAGCAGATGGGCCGGCTGTTCGCCGAAATAGGAAATTTCCAGCCCTCCACCCTTGACGAAATCCACGCTGGCATCGGGAGAATTGGCCAGGGTCCAGTTGAACGGCAGCGCCCCCGGCAATTGCCGGAAATGATCGTCATAGACATAGCCGATTGAGGTCAAGGCGGATGCCGGAAGCGCGGCTACCCATGCGAGATAGGCTTGGTCGTAACGGCCACGCGCAACCAGGGTCGCGACCAATCCGGATTCACCGACAAGCGTTGATCCGGTCCGACCATCCGCGCCGCCCAACAAAGCAAAAATCAGTCCAGGATCTGCTTTGGACCTCAGCAACTCGCTAACGACCGATTGCCGCCAGAGCGGCTGGCGGCTGGCAAAGGCGATGATGCTGGACCGCGCGGCCGGTTCTTGCGCCAATTGGGCAAGTGCGACGGAAATTTGGGGGCGGGCGGGCCGCACCAGCGTGTACAACCAGTCGAGCTGATCGAGGGCGCGGGCATAAAGTCGGTGCTGGAGGGCATCATTAGCCAGCCAAAGCCGTGCGTCGACCAATTGCGGATCGCGGCGCACGGCTTCTGCGATCAACCGCCGCGCACGAACCGTTTCGCCGCGACGGCCGAGCCGAGCCCCTTCTTCCCACAGCGGGAACGCCGCCAGCGGCGCCCAGGCCAACTGACCCGCTGCCCCGCCCCTGCCTGGGAGCCAAGGATAGGCCGGGCCGAGCACCTCGTCAGCACGATGCGGAAAGCGGCCCGACCTGCCGAGATCAAAGGGCACAGAAACAAGAATGGTGGCCGCAAAAAAACCAACGACAACCAACATCGACATGAGACGTAGGCGGGGGTCACTCAGCGTCATTTGCCGGGCACCGCGCACTGCCATCTCAATTGACCAGCTCAATCCTGCGGCCGCTTGAATCGGTGCCGGCATCGCCGCCATAGGCATATTGCGAATAGCCATAACCGTAACCGTAGCCGTACCCATAGCCTGCCGTCTTGGCGCTGAGCTTGGTCAGAATCGCGCCAATGACGGTACCGCCCGACGCACGGAGCCGCTCCACCGCGCTCACCATGGCGGGGCGGCGGACCGCCGAGGCCTGGATAATGAACACCGTCGCCTCACACATCGAACTCAGCACCGGCGCATCCGCAAGGCCGAGCACTGGCGGGGCGTCGACGATCACCAGATCATATCCCGCCTCGCACTGCGCGATGATGTCACGCATCCGGCTGCTGGAGAGTAATTCGGCCGGATTGGGGGGGATGTGGCCACAGGGCAGCAGCGACAGATTGGCAAATTTGGTGGCCGTGACATGCGATCGCAACGGCGCATCCGACGTCAACAGGTTCGCCAGCCCCGTCACTGGCTGGCCGTCCCCGGCGTTCACCTTGAAGGTTGGTTTGCGCATATCGGCATCAATCAGCAGCACCGAGAGCCCCCGCCGCGCGAAGACATTGGCTATGGCAAAGGCAGAGCTCGATTTGCCTTCGCCGGCCCGCGCGCTTGCCATCAAAATCGATTTGGGAAGCCCAGCCGCCGTCGCGAATTCAATCGCGGTGCAGACCGACAAATAGGCCTCTGCGATCGGATTTTGCGGCTCCGAAATGGCTTCATACAGCGTCACATTGCGCCCAACGACCGGGATGGCGCCCAGCGGCGTAACGTTGATCTTTTTGCGGATATCATCAGGGGACTTAATGGTGTCGTCGATAAATTCGACGAGAAACGCCAACCCGATACCAATCGCTGAGCCCATGAAAATGGCGATCAGCAGATTGGACGTCAGATTTGGGCTATAGGGGCCTCCCGGGGCTTCCGCGCGATCAACGATGGAAGCGACGCTTGATCCCATGCCGCCGGCAACGCCAATATTCTTATACCGTTGCAGCAACGCGTCATAAAGTGTTCGGTTGGTATCAACCTCGCGCAGCAGGATATTATACTGGATGCCACGACCGCGGGTATCGAGCACAGAAGATTTGAGCTGGTCTACCTTGGCGCGCAATTCGCGCTCCCGCGCGACAGCCGCTTCATATTCGGATCGCGATGCCGTCACGACGCCACCGCGCTGCCGCTTCAGTTGCTGATCAATTGCCTCAATCCGCGCGGCAAGCTGCTGCATCGCGGGAAAATCGGGCTTATACAGCGATAGCTTCTGGTCATATTCGGATTGAGTCTTGGCGCGTTCGGCGATCAGCCCCTGCACGGTGGGATCGTTGATCAAATCCGCAGTCTGCCCGCTTTGCGCGTTCTGGCGATATTTTTGTTGCGCAAGAATGCGTGCATTGATCGCCTCGGCGAGTGATGCGTTGATTGCCATCAGCGATGCTGAATCAAGCGAAGTGCTATCCGAACTGGTTCCAGCCCCCCCTTCGCCGCCGCCAACCTGCACCAGTCCTTGGGATTGCGCATATTGCACCAACGCGCGTTCAGAGCTTTCAAGCGCGGTCTTGGTACTTGCGATCCGGCTTTGCAAAAATCTGCGGGCGTCTGCTGTTGCATCGAATTTTCGTTGCAGATCGGCCGCAATGAAGTTGTCGGCAAAACCATTGGCAATCGCGGCGGCCAAGGCAGGATCGCTGCTGGTATAGCTGATGCCGACCAGCCGACTGGTTGCGACCGGCAGCACGGCGAAATTCCCGGCCACGCGGGCCGTCGCAATCTCTTCGCGTGCGCTGGGTGCGGCGTTTTGCGGGGCGAGCGCCGGGTTTTTTGCCAGATTAAGGCTCCTGACCACGCGCCGCGCCAGGGATTTGCTGCGCAGCAATCCATATTGAGTCGTCAGAAACTGCGGGTCGCGGAGCGCGATGGGTTGCACGCCCGATCCCTGGATCAGCTCAGCAGCGGGCTGGGTTATCTCCAGCGACGCGATCGCCCGATATTTCGGCGGCGTCAGCAACGTGATGACCGCGGCCAGCGTAACGGCCGCCAGGATCACGACCAGAATCAGCCAGCGCCACCGGTAAAGGATCCGGGCTATTTCGCGGAGGCCAAATACGTGAGGTTCTGGCTGCGCCAACGCAAAATTCGGCTGCAGAACACGCGCATGAACCATCGGCACAGCGTCGCCCGTCGGCACCGTCAACTCCTGCCGATGATCACGAGGCGCGTCTGTATCAGCGATCAGGTTCATGCGCCCCTGCCCCTTTTCATCACAACGCCAACTGGGCAAAGACCGCCGTCAGCGGAATTGTCTGCAAAATCAGCTGCCATGTTTTCAGATTCGCGTTGCCGTCGACGACGATGATATCGTTGGCGAACACCTCTGGATCCTTGCTGATTCCGCGGCGGATGTCGGTCAGGTCAAAGGCAGCGGCCATGCGCTGGCCATTGATCGTGCGGAAAATAACCGTGCGTCTGGGATTCGCCCCATCCGTGGTGCCCTTGGCGAGCGCGACAGCCTGCAACAACGTAGGGTTCGTTCCGATCGGATACACCCCGGGAGCACCGACGGATCCATCGACCGTTACGCGTTGGCTCGCCGCCACCTTGATTTGCACCTGAACCCGGGGATTACGCAAAAACGTTTTATCCAGCGCCGCTGTTATGTCCTGCGCAGCTTCGTCTGGGGTGCGACCGGTTAGCGGGAGATTGCCGACCAGCGGCAATTGTATGCGTCCAAGGCTGTCTACCAGAAAATCATTTGAATATTCAGGCACGCCGAACACATTAACAGCCAATATATCTGACGGGCCGATCCGATAGGCTTCTGTTGCTGGTAAGACGGTTAAGGCATCTGGTGCCCCAAAATTGGCAGGAGAATAAGGAATTTTTCCGCCTTTTGTTGCACAGGCACTTACCAATGCCACAGCAAGCAAGCCAACCATCAAACGTATATAATTTGTTAGCCGATCTTTTGTCACAATCGTAGAGAGGTTTCTATAAAATCGGCGACTTTTCATATGTTCTCCGCGAACATTGCTATTACGATGAACGCTTTGCAATAACGCTTTAACTTACTCGTTGCCGCTATCAAACATCGGAATCATGCCAGATGCAACGATTGGAGAAAATTCGGACTGCTGCGCTATTTTCGCAGCGCATATGGGGTCCGCAATCATGTGATCTCGTGCCAAATGAGGTAATGCATGAATCCGTCATGTCGCGACCTGATTTTCGCGGTGGCAGTGAATCAAGATGACGGTTGAAAAGAAGACGATCCTGGTCACTGGTGGGGCGGGCTATATTGGCAGTCATACATGTAAGGCGATTGCCGCTGCGGGATATGTTCCGCTTGTTTATGACAACTTGATTCATGGTCATCAATCGGCCTTGCAATGGGGCAATCTTGAACAGGGCGATATTGCTGATCGCGCAAGACTGAATGCCGTTATCGATCACTATCATCCATGCGCCGTCATGCATTTTGCCGCTTTTGCCTATATCGGCGAATCGGTTAGTGACCCCGGCAAATATTACCGCAACAATGTTGCCGGCACGCTCACGCTGCTTGAAGCGATGCGCGACCACCGCATCAATCGGCTGGTCTTTTCGAGCAGCTGCGCGACCTATGGCATCCCCGATCAACTCCCGATTACAGAGGCGACGCCACAGCGACCTATAAACCCCTATGGCGCCTCCAAACTGATGGCCGAGCGGATGATCGCCGATTTCGGTGCAGCGCATGAAATTGGCTGGATTGCGCTGCGCTATTTCAATGCGGCGGGGGCCGATCCCGATCAGGAGATTGGCGAAGCCCATGACCCCGAGACCCATTTGATTCCGTTGGCGATACGCGCAGCATCGGGGCGCGGCCCCAGCCTGACGATATTCGGCAGCGATTATGATACGCCGGATGGCACCTGCTTGCGCGATTATGTCCATGTCAGCGATCTCGCCGCCGCCCATGTCCTGGCGCTCGCGGCGCTCGATCAAGGGCTGCCCTCTCAAGCAATCAATCTGGGCAATGGCGGCGGCTATTCGGTGTTAGACATTGTGGCAGCGGTTAAACGGGTGACTGGTTTGGACGTGCCTTATTGCCTGGCACCGCGACGCCACGGTGATCCGCCGATTTTGATCAGCGATGCCACGCGTGCGCGAACACTGCTGGGATGGGCCCCGCAGCGCACATCCATCGAGTCGATCGTCGAAACTGCCTGGGCCTGGCACCAACGCGCCGATCGCTGACAGCGCCAATCAGCCTGGCCGGCGGCACGGCTAGAGATCAAAGGCAATCCTGCCCGGCAGCGTGCGTCGCCTTCTGGCATGATATTCCAGCGCCAGCACCAGCCCAAAGGCGAACACCATTGGCCAGAGCACCAGCAAGGTAATGTTCCGGCCAAGGTTGAAGGTCAGCCCCATCCCGACAAGGAATAGGCACACCCGCGTGACGGTACCCTGAGCGTAGAGACGCGATAACCAACCCGACCACAATGCCATCAGCATCGCGCTGAAGATCGGCCCGATATAGGGCCCGAATTCCAGCACACCCTGGCCAATCATGCCCGAGGAAATGGTTGCGACCACACCGATATCGCTTGTGCCCCCCCCATAGCCCCGCGCAATCGCATAATCGATTCCCAGCAACGGCTTGTCCGTCCAGATCACCCTGGGGATGAAATTCAACATATCAGCCAAAATATGCGACCCATATGTTTTCTGTAAAACCTCATTTTCGACAAAGGACCTACAATATATAAGTTCCGTTGCCATATTCAGTCCTGAATGGCCATTATTTTCTATTTCACCACTATAATCAAACCCAAAATTACGATAGGCAATAATTTGCCGCATAGACCATTCGAGAAAAAATGCTGCGCATATTGCAATCAATGCCTTAATAAAAAGGCGTATTTTACTAAAAAATACAAATGAAAATACCATCGGAATGAATACGGCGAGCGCAATATTTCGACTACCCTGCAAAAATGCATAAGGCCATGATATCAATATCAATAGGATACAAAGTATTTGATATGATCGACGTTTAAGAATTGGCAGAACCATGCCAAATAATGATAATACAAGCGTATACATATAGCCTGCCACCGATACGACAAAGCCAAGCTTCCCGGCATCGGCGCCAGCGGCGCGTAACCACATCGAATTGCCCGATCGTGCTTCGACCGGGAACAACGCGGCGAACAAATCGCCATCCATCCGCGCCGTGCCATAGGCCAACAGCACCAACCAAATGACCGTGGTGACGATCAATACGGTTTCCACCGGAATATCGCGGGCATTGATGGCCATGCTTTCCCGCGGTGCCATGGCCTTGGCGATCGGCGTGCAAAACAGCCGGAAGGCGCAAACAAAAATCAAGACACAGATATAGCCACCGCTAATCGCTTCGCTGGTAAAATCACGCATTTCAGAAGAGATTATTGGCTCGACCATGTACCAGCCAAATACCGTCAGATACACCATGAGCGCCGGTACAGACCATTTTTCGCGAATTCTGATTCCGGCTTCAATAGCAAAGCTGCCAAGGACAATGGCCGCCAACCAATAGCTGACCGGAAAATCCGATATGATCGATACACCCGGCACCATTGGCCATTCCTAGCAGCATCCGCACAAACACGTCCACGATTTAGCTGTCGATCGACATGGCAATCGCAATTGCAGACGACATCAGCTGGTTTTCTCGTTCAACGATCCAGCAGTTGAATTGTCATTACATGCAGACACCGATCTGTCGCAGACAGATTTTGTCGAAAGGCTACCGGCGCGAACGTTATTGGCAGGTCTTCAGGCGAGCCGGTGGCGGATTTTGGTGGCCCCGGCGCAATCATGAAACGACCGAAGCAGGCGGGCTGCCCCCACCGAGGAGCCAAGCATAGACGTCGCGCATGTCCTGCGCGACGTGATCCCAGCTGAACCGTTGTTCGACCAGGCCCCTGCCCTTTGCGCCCATCGCCCGCCGATCCTGACCGCTGGCGGCGAGCATATCCGCCATCCCCCGGGCAATATCACGGGCTTCAGGGCGCACGTCGATCGCCGCGCCAACGTCGAAGCCACTGTGCAGGTTGCAGCTTCGCGTCATGATGACGGGCAGCGCATTGGCGAATGCCTCCAATATCGCCATGGGGAAGCCTTCGCTGTGCGATGCCAGAATGAAGGCATGGGCTGCGGCGAGCGTCGCTGCCTTCTCCGCGCCAAATACGGGTCCCGGGAAATGGATGCGGCTGGCGACCTGGCTGTTCTGCGCCTGTTGTTCGAGCGCCTTGCGATAGCCATCATCGCCCCAGCCGGCGATCACGAAATGCCAATTCGGGTGAGCGGGCGCGATCTGGGCAAAGGCCTCTATCGCAGCCGCGATATTCTTCTTGGGATGCAATCGACCAAGCTGCAGCATGATCTGCCCATCAGCGGCGCGGATCGACTGAACAATCGCCGGTGCCTTGTCCATAGTGATTGGCCCCGGCAGAGCGACGCCGTTGGGGATGATACAGAACGGGCCCTCCAGCCCAAATGCTCGCGCCGATTCGAGCTCGCTGACGGTGTTGACGTGAAGGCAGCCAAGCGCCCGCAGCGCGCGACGTTCATAGAAGAGCGCGGCGGCGCGCTTTTTGAACACCGAGTTGTTGAGGGCCCATGGCTCCAGCATGCCATTGGCCGTCGTCACATAAGGCCGCCCCGTCCGCTGCTTCCAGGCCAGCGCCAGGATCGACGTGTAGGTCCATAACGAATGCAGGTGCAGGATATCCTCATCCGCACGGGCCATGATGGCACGCAACTGCGGTGAATAGCCGAATGCGCGCGCACCCCTGATCGCGCCGACATGGCAGGGAATGTGGCGCCAGGCGGGAGCATCATTAGCCGTCTCATGATCAATCAGGCCATAGGCTGTCACGCGTGTATCGGGCAGCGCATCGAGCGCTAGCGCCAGATCGCGCTCAATTTCAAAGATGCCACCCAACACCCGCGACAATGACGGCGACAGGAACCCGATGTTCATCGCGCCAACCATCGCAACGTGAGCCGCGCGATCGCTGAGGCGCGCGGCGGCGGCGCAGCCAACGCGACCTGCGCTAGTGTCGCCAGGCTATGGGCGAAGCGATCGGGGCTCCAGGGGGCGATCAGCGCGGCGCTGGCGGCACCTAGCGCCGCGGCATGATCAGCAACCGCGCCAAATCCCCTCACCAAACCCGCTTGATCGTTCGGATCGAAGGTGAAGCCGTTCTGCCCGTCGACCACCAAATCGGCGGCACAGCCGCAATGGTTTGACACCAGCACCGGCAGTCCCGATGCCATGGCTTCATTCACCACCAGCCCCCATTGTTCGACGGTGCTCGCCAGCACAAACGCGCGCGCCAGGCCGTAATAAGCCGGCAGCGATTCATATTGGACGAAGCCGGGAAACCGCACCATATCGCCCAGCCCGAGCGCCGCGACTTGCGCCTCTAGCGCTGGCCGCATTTCCCCGTCGCCCATCAGCACCAGCGGCCATACATCGCCCTGCCGACTGGCCCGGAACGCGGCATAGGCATCAATCAGAAAGGGCAAATTCTTCTTCGGAATGAACCGGCAGCTGCTCAGGAAATAGTCATCGGGCAGGTTCAGCCGCGATCGTATCGCCGGTGCATTGGATCGCGCGGCGGCGGCGTGGGCGGCGAAATAGCCGTTATCCACAACGTCATACCCAAGCGCGATCTGGTCTGGGGCCATGCCAAGCCCTTCAAGATAGCGCGCTGCCCGGGTGCCACCCACCAGCCCGGCCGAACACAAACCCACAATGTGTCGCTTCACAAATTCCTTGTGAAAGGACCGCTGGGCATCGTCGCGATTGCTCTCGCTCATCACAATAATACGGACGGTATCTGGCTTGCTATCGACCCAATGCAGGGCGGCGAGCGCCGCGCGATCATGCCAGCCCGGAATGGCGACGATATCGGGCTGGAAAGCATCAAGCGCCGCTGCGATTTTCCGCGCAAGGTCAAACGGCGTCGCCGTAGCGCTGCGCCCATCGGGGAACAGCGTCACCTGTTCAAATGGTCGATCCCCGGCGGGGCGTGCCCAGGCATAATCCTGCGAGCTTCCCGCAACCTCCACGCCAAGCACGGTCATCAGTGACGACGCCGCCGTTAACCGGGCAATATGATAGGGTCCAAAATTGTCGAAAATCACTGCGACGCGCAAGCTACCAATCCTTCTACACCCCCGCGCGACGAGCCAACACACAGTGCATCAGGGTCATTATCTCAAAGATCATTCAAAATTTTTAAAATAGAGTATCGCATTGCTCGAATGAGTCGATAATCACTCCTTTGATGATCCTGGTCGAGTGATTTGAATATGCGACGTTTGCGCCGTTCAAATCAATTTTCGTATGATCCGAAATTGGCGTAGGTGCGTCATCGTTGAATGACGTCCACCGTAAGACGCTATATCGTCGGGCTTTTCCAGATATTTGGTGCCTAAGGTCTCATTATCGGCAGTGATGGCAATTGCGTCACCCTAGCTACACAGTAACAAAGGTGCGCGCGATTAATCGTCAAGGCGGGTTCATGGCAGTCGTCCTATCCCACAAAAGCTGGATTTGTGCGCAGATTGGAGCGCGCGAACATTATTTGGTGCCGCGCGCGATCGCCTATGCGGGAGAATTGGGACTTTTCATCACCGACATCTGGTTGCCGTCCGGCCATCCGCTGGCGCTGACCAAGCGCCTGGCTGGCCGATATCACTCAGCCCTGTCCAGCACGTCGGTTTGGGCGCCCAATGCCCAGATGCTGGCGCTGGAGGCCCAGTCGCGGCTGCGGCGAACGGATGTCATCCGCCGAACAATGGCGCGCAACCGCCTGTTCCAGCGGGCAGCGCTGCGGCGGCTGGAGCAGATTACCGATGATGCGCCCCGCACGCTGGTGGCCTTCAGCTATGCCTGTGACCAGTTATTCGCTTATGCCAAATCGCGCGGCTGGCGCACCGTGCTGAACCAGATTGATCCTGCACAGGCCGAGGAACGCCTGATTCAGCGGCTGCACCCAGCGGACGCTATACCGCGTTGGCCGACGGCCTATTGGGAGCGTTGGCAGGCGGAAACTGCGCTTGCCGATGTCATCGTCGTCAATTCGGACTGGACGCGACAGGCCCTGGTTGATCAGGGGGTGCCCAGCGACAAAATGCGCATCATCCCGCTTGCCTATGAAGGGGTAACAGGATCGCGCGCGCCGCATCACTATCCGGCGCGCTTCGATGCGGGGCGGCCAATGCGGGTATTGTTCCTGGGGCAAATCACACAGCGCAAAGGCCTGTCCCCCCTGTTTTCGGCGATCCAGGCGATCGATCACGCGGTCCCGATCCGCTTTGATTTCGTTGGTCCAACGACGATGGCCATTCCCGATGACATTGCCAGCGATCCCCGGGTCCGGTTCCACGGATCGAAGCCCCACCAAGTCGCCCGGTCCTTTTATGAACAAGCCGATGTCTTCATCCTGCCAACCTATTCGGACGGCTTTGCCCTTACCCAAATAGAGGCAAGAGCCATGGGGGTGCCGATCATCACCTCACGATATTGCGCCGCAATCGTCCGTCACGGCGTGAATGGGCTGTTGCTTGACGATGTCAGCGCCAGCGCGATTACCAGCGCCCTGATGCACTGTCTTCACAACCCGGCGGCGCTGGCCAAGATGGCGGCAGCCGAGGAGGATTTCCCCACGGTGCAGTCGATCGGCAAAGCCTGGACCACCGTTTTTGAGAGCTAAGCGGGGCTGCAACGGAGGGGCGCGCAGGTCGCCCACCACGGCGGCACAGACGGTCTGCACGCTGGAAACGGCTTGTCAGCAGTGCAAAATTTCGGCCCATGATACGCCGCAGCTAGGCATTTCGCCGATGAGTCCCCTATGAACGCGGCATGGGATTATTCGGCAAACTCTTTCAGGGACGATCGGCCCCGGCAGCGTTCAGCACGCCACCAAATACACGCGCCTATGCGATTGGGGACGTGCATGGTCGGCTCGATCTGCTCAGCGAGCTCCTCAGCAAGATTGACAAAGACCGCCAGCAACGGCCGACCTTACGCGATTACACCATCTTCCTGGGCGACTTGATTGATCGCGGTCCGCAGTCGGCCGGGGTGATCGATTATCTGCTGCGCGCGCGATCAACGCTCAACCAGCCAATCTTCCTGGCGGGCAATCATGAAGAGATGCTGCTGCGGATCCTGCGCAATGACGGTCGCCAATTGGCGGAATGGCTCAATTATGGCGGGCGGCAATGCGTTGAAAGCTATGGCATCGACGCCGCAGCCCTGCTGCACATCAGTCCGGAGGCAGCACAGCTGCGGCTTCGGGCGGCGATTCCAGCGGCACACCTCGACTTTATCGCCAGTTTTGCGGATAGTTTCCGGCTGGGTGATTATCTATTCGTTCATGCCGGTATTCGACCCGGCATTGCAGTCGAAGAACAGACAATTGCTGACCTTCACTGGATTCGCGAAGATTTCCTCGATAGTCCGGCGCGATACCCTTTCATGGTGATACACGGCCATACAATCTCTTCCGGTCCCGATGAACAGCATAACAGGATCGGTATTGATACCGGAGCCTATTCATCCGGCATTCTTACTGCCCTGTGTATCGAAGGAACAGAACGGCGTTATATCACGACTTGAGATGACAGATGAATTGCTGCGATAACGCTAAATGCACGACGCTTCTCTGGACGATCCCGCACTAGACAATTCATGATTTCTACGATAATAATTGATCTTATTGACTGTGGACTCACGCATTTGGAGACCCCAATGAAGATCGGAACGATCGCGGCAACGCTGGCAGTAATTGCCATGGCGGCCCCGGCTTTTGCGAAGCCCGCATCCACCAATCCCGCATTGGCGGTTGGCAAGGTCCAGGCCGCGTCGGAGGGGACATTCATCGTTCGTAACGGCAAACTCGTTACTGCGCGGTCAGGCCAGGCCCTTTTCACCGGTGATCGGGTGATCACCCGTGGCAAAGCGCGCGCGAAGGTGGCGATGAAAGGGTGCATCGTCGTGATGCAGCCAACCTCTATCCTGCCGATCAGCAATAGCTGCAGTGAAGCGCAATCTTTTGCTCCCCAGGAAGAAGAAGCCGTTGGTGGCGCCGTACTTGGCGGCGGTGAGGGTTTGAGCACCGCTGCGCTCATTGGGATCGGCGTTGGCGGGGCTGGGTTGGCTACTGGCCTGGCGATTGGCCTTTCAACCTCGCCGTAAGGGCGACCAGCCTGTCATTTGCGAATCAAGAAAACGGCCGGGATCATTCCCGGCCTTTTTCATTTGGCGGCAAGTCCGACGACAGACTCAGCGACGTTGAGGGTTTGGGCCGGCGCAGCCCCCGTCATTTCCCCCGAATCGATGAACCCTGCCGATCGCAGCGACGGTTGCCGCCAGGCCGGGATGCTCAAATCAGATCGGGACAGTTCATCGCAGCGCTCGGAAAGGGGCAACACGCGAAAGCCGCGGCTCAAGCTGCCCTAGCGCGTGAAGACGTTAGGTCGATTCAACCTCACGCCCGTTCGGGCTGAGCCCTTCGACTGCCTGCAAGGCAGGCGCTCAGGATAAACTTCGGCCAATATGGCCGAAGTCGAAGCCCACACGCTACGCATACCCTTCGACTTCGCTCAGGGCGAACGGGTTGATCCAATCTGAAGTCGTCACACTCTAAGGGCCTGGCCTACCCCTGGCCAACCCAGAGGTTTGCTGACCGAAGCGGGGCGTTACTGGCCGGGCGCGGGCGGCGGCACGGCGCCCTGGGGCGGACCACCCGGAATCTGTTGCTGTTGCTGCATCTGTTGCTGCTGCTGTGCCTGGCGCAGCACGCTTTCCGGCAGGAATTCGAGCAGTTCGATATCAAACACCAGCAGCGAGTTCGGCGGCATCTTGTTCGGATCAGGTGATTGCTCGCCATAGCCGAGCTCTGGCTTGATCCAGGCGCGAATCTTTTCGCCCTTCTTCATCAGCTTCAGGGCTTCGGAAAAACCCTTCACCACACCCGCGACAGGCAGCGGCGTCGGCTGCTTTGAGGCGTCGAACACGCTGCCATCGCGCAGCGACCCGGAATAGTTGATCAGCGCGACATCGGCATCGGTCGGCTGCAGATCACCCGTACCCGGCTTGATCACCCGATATTGCAGGCCCGATTCTGTCTCGATCACGCCAGCCTGGGTCTTGTTATAGGCCAGGAATGCAGCGTTATCGCCCTTTTCAGCCACGGCATGCGCGGTGCCGTAAAAGGCAAGCAAGCCTGCCAATGCCACCGCCAGCACAATCCCCAGCCACAAGATCACCAGCGTACCACGCTTGGTGGGCGGAATCGGCACGGCGGTGATCGACATGGGGAAAGGTCCAGATGTTCGAGAATCGTCAGACAAGACGCCAAAAGGCGCAGCGGGGGACCACGTCCCCCGTCAGCACATTACCGCGCGCCGTCGCGCTCCAGGCGCTTACGCTCAAGCTTGCGGGCACGGCGAACCGCAGCTGCGCGCTCACGCGCCCGCTTTTCCGACGGCTTTTCGTAATGACGGCGCAGCTTCATCTCACGATAAACGCCTTCGCGCTGCAGCTTCTTTTTCAGGGCGCGCAGCGCCTGATCGACGTTGTTGTCGCGAACAATGATTTGCATAAACGCCGTAGTCTCCGATCAATAGGAATATGTCGTCGCAGACGTTGGTCCGCGCCGTATTGGGCAGCCCCTAACAGCGTGGGTGGGGGATATCAAGCCATTTGGCCAAGTCATTCGGGGGATTTGCGGGCCAGCCCCCACGCCGCTATGGCGCGCGGATGACCGGCAGCCCCCTCACCCTCTATAACAGCCTGACGCGATCGCTTGAGCCATTCGTGCCGATCGATCCCAGCAATGTGCGGGTCTATACCTGCGGGCCGACCGTTTATAACTATCAGCACATCGGCAATATGCGCGCATTCCTGTTCGCCGATACGCTGGGGCGGGTGCTGCGGTGGAAAGCCAAAGAATCAGGATGGGGCCCTACAAAGCACATCATCAACATTACCGATGTCGGCCATTTGACGAGCGATGCCGATGCCGGCGACGACAAGATGGAAAAGGCCGCCGCCGCGCAGGCCAAATCGATCTGGGAGATCGCCGCGCATTATACCGAGGCGTTCAAGCAGGACGTGGCGCGGCTGAACATTACCACGACGACTGAATGGACCGTCGCCACCGATCACATCCCGCAGATGATCGACTTCGCCAGGAAGATCGAAGCCGATTGCTACGAGATTGAGGGCGGGCTGTATTTCGATACGTCGAAAGTGCCGCATTATGGCGCGCTTGCGCGTGCCGCGACGGATGAAGGCGAAAGCCGGATCGACCCCGTTACCGGCAAGCGCCAAGCGGCGGATTTTGCGATCTGGCGCAAATCACCGCCGGGCGAGCAGCGCCAGATGGAATGGGACTCGCCTTGGGGGCGCGGCGCACCCGGATGGCATCTCGAATGCTCGGTGATGAGCCTGCAGCATCTTGGCCATCCGTTCGACATCCACACCGGCGGCATCGACCACCGCGAAATCCACCACCCTAATGAGATTGCCCAAAATCAGGCGTTTTGCGGGTGCGCGGATACAGGCGCGCGCATCTGGATGCATAATAATTTCCTGGTCGATCGCGGCGGCAAGATGAGCAAGTCGGCGGGCGAGTTTCTGCGGCTACAGACGCTAGTGGATTCAGGGTTTCACCCCTTCGCCTATCGGCTGATGTGCCTGCAATCTCATTATCGCAGCGAATTAGAGTTCAGCTGGGACAATCTGGCGGCGGCCAGTGTGCGGCTGAAGCGACTGGTAATGGCTGTCGAGGGGCTGCGCTCACGCGATGATGGGACGGCAAAGGGAGAGGCGGCCCCCTATCGAGCGCGGCTCGACGAGGCGGTGTCAGATGATCTGAACACCGCTCGCGCCTTGCCCGTCCTTGAAGAGATGCTCGCCGACAAGAAGCTCTCTCCGACCGTTCGGCTGGCTGCGCTGAGCGACTTTGATGAGGCATTTGGCTTGGGATTAGCGTTGCTCACCCGCGCCGACCTGCGCGTCCGCCCCGCTTCGGCCACCCTGACCGAAACCGCCATCGAAACCCAGCTCACCGCCCGCAAAGAGGCTCGCGCTGCCAAGGACTTTGCCCGTTCCGACGCGATCCGCGATCAGCTTACCGCCGCTGGGGTCGAAGTCATGGACGGCGACCCGCTCGGTTGGGACTGGAAAATCGACGTCTAGGATCGCCGCGCCGGAACGGCTAGCCTTTGCCAAAGACAGAAGGGGAGCGGATTGATGTCAGCGGGCGCAGGGGAGCAGAAACATGCCAGCGATCTGGCGACATGGCATCGCGACGGTGCCGTTATTCTCGATCGCTTCTTCAGCCCCGCAGAGATCACCCCGGTCCGCGCCGATTGCGACACCATCTTCGCCGGGCGCGCCACGGCGAAAGAAGCGGTCGATCGCAAGCCCGGCGGCGGCATCGGCGTGTTCGATCCCGCGCAGTTCCGCAACCAGGAGCAGCTGCCCTTTGCTGCGAGTGCGGCGATCAACCTGATCGGGCTGAATCCCCGGCTGATCGCCTTTGCCCGCGCCGCGCTGGGCGTGGCCGATGTGCGGCTCTACCAATGCGACGCCTGGGCGAAATATACCGGTGATGCCGATTATGATCAGCCCTTTCACTGCGATTTCAAGAATCACACGCTGACGGTCCCGGGCGATGATGCCGACCAAAAGACGATCAACTTCATGATCTATGTGACCGACGTCAGCGATGATCTGGGCGCGATCCATTACGTCCCCAATCCTGCCGCGACGGAGGTGGTTGGCCCCTTGCGCACCGTGCTGCCCGAAGAAGCGTTTGACGGCAAAGGGCTGAACCGCAGCACGATCTCGTTCGACCAGACCGAAGCGACCGGTTTCGGCCACCCCGCCCAGCATGCGCTGAAGGCCCATGAACTATCGGGCGCCGCCCCCGCCGGATCGATCTTTGCCTACGGCATCGACGTTTATCATCGCGGCACTAACCTTACCCGACCGGGCGGGCACCGCTACACGATCACCGCCAGCTATAAGGCGGCAGGCAACGACATGATCGGCTGGGCCGCATGGCCATTTCACTTCCTGCGCCCCTGGCGGCGGCTGATCGAGGCGGCAACGCCCGAGCAACTCGCGTGCCTGGGCATTCCCCTGCCCGGCGACCCATTCTGGACGCCGACCACGCTTGCCCGCACGCAGCAACGCTGGCCGGGCTGGGACATGACGCCCTATACCGTAGCGCTGGAGCTAACCGCCGCATGAAAGCTGTCCTCCCCGCCCTCGCCCGGCCGCTGATTGAGCCGCAATTGCCCGCCGGGCTCGACGTCGCGTGGTTCGCCAATCACGAAGAGGCGACCGCGATGGTGGCCGATGCCGATATCGCCTGGGTCGATATGCAACGCCCGGCATGGACCGCTGAGGCTGTGGCAGCGGGCAGCACGCTCAAATGGGTCAGCACGATCTATGCAGGCCTGGATGCCTTTCCGCTCGCCTTGCTCAAGGAACGCGGGACGGTGCTGACCAACGGCGTCGGCATCAACGCCATCGCCGTCGCCGAATATGCGGTGATGGGGGTGCTCGCCGCCGCGAAGCGCTTCGACGAAGTCGTGCGGATCGCTGACCGGCATGAATGGACAATTACCGCCCCCGGCCAAATCGAGCTGCTCGACACCACCGCGCTAATCATCGGCTATGGCGCGATCGGCAAGCTGATCGGCGACCGGCTGGCGGCTTTCGGGGTGGCGGTGACCGGCGTCACCAGATCAGGCCGCGACGGCACGCTGACACCTGATCAATGGCCAGCCCGGATCGGCGAATTCGACTGGGTGATCCTGGCCGCCCCCTCGACCGACCAGACCAAGGCGCTGATCGGCGCGGACGAGTTCACCGCGATGAAAAACAGCGCCTGGCTTATCAATATCGCGCGCGGCGACATGGTCGATCAGGACGCGTTGATCGAGGCACTGACCAAGCGCCGCATCGCCGGTGCGTTTCTCGATGTGGTGACGCCCGAGCCGCTGCCGCCGGAGCACCCGCTTTGGTCCGCGCCCAACGCCATCCACACGATGCACCTGTCGGGCCGCAGCCAGACCAAGATGTTCCAGCGCGCCACAGCCCTATTCCTGCGGAATTTGCAGGCATTCATGGCGGGTGAATCGCTGGAGAACCAAGTCGATCTCGACGCGGGCTATTAGGCTGTGCGCCAGAACCGATCAGGCTGATCGTTAATCCCTGATTGCGCGCGCAGCCATTTACGCGCATGGAAATCGACCAAATTTCTAGACGACTGGACGCAGACCAATGGCCACCAATTGGGCCCCCGATAGCTGGACCGCGCATGAAGCGCGCCAGTTGCCGCTCTATCCCGATCCCGACGCGTTGACCGCGGCGACCGATACGTTGCGCAATTATCCGCCGCTGGTCTTTGCTGGCGAAGCGCGCGACTTGACCGCAGACCTCGCCCGCGTGGCGGAGGGCAAAGCGTTCCTGCTGCAGGGCGGCGATTGCGCGGAGAGCTTCGCTGAGTTCCACCCGAACAACATCCGCGACACCTTCCGCGTGCTGCTGCAAATGGCGGTGGTGCTGACCTTCGCGTCGAAGCTGCCAACGGTGAAGCTCGGGCGGATGGCGGGCCAGTTCGCCAAGCCGCGATCGGCCGATACCGAGACCATCGATGGCATCGAATTGCCCAGCTACCGGGGCGACAATGTCAACGACATCGCCTTCACCCCCGAAGGCCGCGCGCCCGACCCAAAGCGGATGGTGCAGGGCTATCTGCAGTCCGCCGCGACGCTCAACCTGCTGCGCGCCTTTGCCAGCGGCGGTTATGCGAACCTGCACCAGGTGCATCGCTGGACGCATGATTTCATGGGCCGCAGCCCCTGGGCGAAGAAATTCGCCGATGTCGCCGACCGGATCGGCGAGGCGCTGGAATTCATGGAGGCCTGCGGCATCAACCCGGAAACGGTGCCGCAGCTGAAGGGCACGCAATTCTATACCAGCCACGAAGCATTGCTGCTGCAATATGAGCAGGCGATGACGCGGCAGGATTCGCTGACCGGCGATTGGTATGACACGTCGGCGCACATGCTGTGGATTGGCGATCGCACCCGCTTTGAAGGATCGGCGCATGTCGAATTCCTGCGCGGTGTCGGCAACCCGATCGGCATGAAATGCGGCCCGAGCCTGGAACCCGATGCGCTACTCCGCTTGCTCGATACGCTCAACCCGGCCCGCATCGCCGGGCGGATGACGCTGATCACCCGCTATGGCCATGACAAGATCGAAACCGGCCTGCCCAAGCTGGTCCGCGCCGTGCAGCGCGAAGGCCATCCGGTGGTGTGGAGCTGTGACCCGATGCACGGCAACGTCATCAAGACCAATAATGGCTATAAGACGCGTCCCTTCGAACGCATCCTCGCCGAGGTACGCGGTTTCTTTGCCGTCCACCGCGCCGAAGGATCAATCGCCGGCGGCATCCATGTCGAAATGACCGGCCAGAATGTCACTGAATGCACCGGCGGGGCGATGGATGTGACGCAAATGGACCTGGCCGATCGCTACCACACCCATTGCGACCCGCGCCTGAACGCAGGGCAAAGCTTGGAACTCGCCTTCCTGCTCGCGGAAATGCTGAATGTAGAGATGGAAGAAAGGCGGCGCGCGGCAGCTTGACGCGCCCCCACCACCACCGTAGAGCGCCGCCTTCACTGCGCACGGCCCCTTCGTCTAGCGGTTAGGACGACGCCCTCTCACGGCGTAAGCACGAGTTCGATTCTCGTAGGGGTCACCATCGCCAAGCCAAAACCCCCGAAACTCGTGGTTTACGCGGGAGCTACCGCGTCGTCACTGGCCCTGGCGCGCTTCGCAAATTACGCCGCCGCCAATTTAAGAGAATGGACACCCAACAGAACCCCAACAGGGCATTGTCGGGCCCCGCTCAGTCCCGGCTCAAGGGCTCGCTAACCGATTGCGCCATCGTTTGAGGGCAGCCCCCTCGCGCTGAACCAACGGCCGAACTGGCGGGCAGCGGGATCGTGCGACGGCATGCAGAAAGTGGCGGAGAGGGTGGGATTCGAACCCACGGTGAGCTTGCACCCACGCCGCATTTCGAGTGCGGTACATTCGACCACTCTGCCACCTCTCCGCGAGGGAATCGCGCGGTGGCCACCCGTAAAAGTGCCCCCGCTGACCGGTCGAAGGCGGGCCACTAGCCCAATCATTCCGCAGATACAAGCATCCCGCTTGTGCCGCGCGCAACAACCACTAGATTACCAGCATGCACCGCTCTCACATCCCCGCCCTCCCTGCCAATTCCTCCGTCCCGCTGCCGGCGGTCGCCCATGCGAATTTTGCAATTGGCGATGTCGTTCGGCACCGCTTGTTCGATTTTCGCGGCGTGATTTTCGATGTCGATCCGATCTTTGCCAATAGCGATGAATGGTACGACGCTATCCCGCTCGACATCCGGCCGCCCAAGGACCAGCCCTTTTACCACTTGCTCGCCGAGAATGTGGAAAGCAGCTATGTCGCCTATGTCAGCCAGCAAAATCTGGTGCTCGACGAAAGCGAAGAGCCAGTTGATCATCCCGCCATCGCCGGGCTGTTCACTGGCTATGCTGATGGCCGCTACAATCTGCGCCGCGAACACCGACATTAAGGTTAGTTGCGGTGGATCATGCCACCGTATGACCAAAAAAAGGCGCAAAAAAAGGGGGCCTTTCAGCCCCCTTTTTCAGTGGTTCATACCCTTGGTGCTTAGAAGCTGGCAGAAATGCGTCCGTACAGGAAACGCCCGTTGAACCCGAAAGGTGACAGGTTTGAATAGGGCAGAAAGAAGCCATTGACGCCGAACACGCCGCCAGCGGGCACGCGATCCGGATAGGTGTCGAAGACGTTATCGGCGCCCACCGCGAGTTCGATGCCCTGATAAATCTTGGCGCGCACTTCAACGTCGCTCACCCATTTCGGCGACAGGGTGAAATCGGCTGGTCCTGCTCCCTGCGCGACGGCGAGATTGGTTGAGGTACCGGCCGAGAAAACTGAACCGAACCGGTTAGTGCGGAACGTGGCTGAGAAGCGATCAAGGCTCCAGTCGAGCGACAGGTTCAGCTTGTCCTGGGGCTGACCATCGGTGAGGCGGAACGATTCTTGGCGACCAAACAGGGTGAGGCCCGGCAACGAAGGCAGGACTGCCCTGCGCGTAATCGTGGTCTCGTTATAATTGTACCCGGCGGTCAAACGGAAATCGCCCAGCCCGAATTCCGGGACCCTATAGGTGGCGACGATATCGACGCCCTGGGTTTTGGTATTGACGCCGTTGACGAAAAAGCGCGCCGACGTGACGTTATTGATGCCAGCTGCAGTCAGGATGCCAACCACCGCGGCACCCTGAAGATTCTCGGTCAGCACCACGCGATCACGGATGCGGATATTGTAATAATCGGCGGTGAGCGAAAACCCGTCGAACGGGCTAATGGCAATACCGCCACCAAGGTTGGTCGCCTTTTCGGCCTGAAGCTGGCGGGAACCAAGCGCGCGGGCAACGGGATCGGAAACAGGGAAAGTACCGATCTCAATCAGCGTACCGTTGACGTTGTTGGTCGAGGTGGTTTCGAAGAATTGCTGCGCAAGGCTCGGCGCGCGGAAACCGGTCGAGACCGATCCGCGGATCGCATAGCCGGGCAGGAATTCCCAACGACCGGCGATCTTGCCGTTCACCGTGCTGCCAAAATCAGAAAAGCGTTCGTAGCGGCCGGCAACCTGCACCGTCAGCGTCTTGGTGATGCTGGTGTCGATTTCGCCATAGAAAGCAAAGCTGTTACGCGACACATCGACGGCATTGTTCGGGCGGAAACCCGGAAACACTTGCGCGCCACCAGCACCGTTGAACGGTGCGGCGGAGAATGGGCCGTTGATGAAGCTCGCCGTTTCGCCGGGGCGAATTTTGAAGTTTTCGTCACGGAATTCGCCGCCCACTGCGATGCCGAAGCTTTCGACAAAGCCGACGTCGAACCGCTTGCTAAGATCGAGGTTGACCACCGTTTGTCCAGCAGCGAGGCCACCCGCATCGAACACCCGCGGGCTGTTGATCCCGCCCAACGAAACGTTGAAGCTGTTCGACACCACGTAATCGAGCTGGTTCGATCCATAGACGACCGAAAGATCGGCCAAAATCCCGCTGCCGATTTCACCCTTCAGCCCGATTGCCCCAGCCACATCCTCAATCTCTGAATTGATCAGTGGCAAGAAACCATTGGCATAAAAAGGAACGAAGGTGGTTGTCGATGCTGCGAAATCGCGGTTGCGGGCGTCATTGGGCCGACGGAAAAAGCCAGCGCCGTTGCCATCGCGAATGCCGTAGCTACCAAAAGCATAAAGCTCGATACCAGGCATCACATCATAGCCAGCATTGACGAAGAAGTTGAAATCTTCGACCTGGCCATCGCCATAACGGTGGTTGAACCGGTTGATGGTCAGCTCGCGCGGGTCGCCGATTGTGGGATACTGGCGACGCGGATCGGCAGCCGACCGGTTGGTCGGGTCGCGATCTCGAAACTGGCCCGATAACACCACATAGCCGTTATCACCGACCGGCAGACCCACGCGTGCGGCAAGCGTCACAGTATTGCCGTCGCCAATCGACTTGTTCCTGCCGGTATCCGTCAGCGCCAGCAGGTCATTGGTGCCGCCGCCTGCTGTTGTAACCACCGGCAGGCCGTTCGCCCCGGTCAAAACGCCTGTCACGTCAGGGACGCCGGCCAGCGTCGTGCTATAGCGGCCATAGGTAACGAGCGTCTGAACGCCCGGCTTTTTGTTCAGCTGAATGTTGATGACGCCAGCGATCGCGTCCGATCCATATTGCGAGGATGCGCCATCACGCAGCACTTCAATGCGTTCAATTGCGACGGCGGGAATTTGGTTGAGATCGACAGCAGATGAACCGCGCCCGACCGACCCGTTGAGGTTCAGCAAAGCAGCTGTGTGGCGACGCTTGCCGTTAATCAGCACCAGCGTCTGGTCAGGCGCCAGGCCACGCAGCGTTGCGGGGCGCAGCGAATCGGTACCATCGGTCAGCGATGGCTGGGGGAAGTTGAACGAGGGGACAAGCTGGCTGAGCAATTTGTTGGTTTCCGTCGCGCCGCCACGGGTGAGCTGTTCAGCGGCAATGACATCGATTGGCACGGTGCTGTCCGCTGCGGTGCGCCCCGCAAAACGGCTGCCGGTGACGATGATCGCCGGATCAGTTGAGGAATCGTCCGTGGCTTCTTCCTCTGCCGCCGCAGCCGCTTGGGCGGTCTGGGCATAAGCGGGCGCGGCAAACGTTATCGCAAGCGCCGACGCCGTGAAGGCCAGGCGGGTAAACATCTTGATGCGCATTTTATTCCCCTTGAAAAGAACATCCCGGTGAGCATTCGTTCCTAAAAAATAACATAACCCAGCGCTCTGACGTAACAATAGTGCGCGAACCAGAGTCTCGCGATTGTCATCGTGCTGTTGCTGCAGAGCAACATTCTGATCACCCCTGAATGGCCATTGCCTGTAGAAGGCATGTCGCTGTCATCCGGGTGCTCATTCTATGGCAAAGGCCCGCGTAGCGTAGTTGACAGGAAGCGCAGCTTGGCATAGTTCGCCCCTCTTTCCGCGCCGGTTCGTCCGAGCGTGGGGTGATCTATTGGAAAGTGATTTTAGCCATGTTCGCAGTCGTGCGCACGGGCGGCAAGCAATACCGCGTTGCCGCTGGAGACAAGATTGTCGTCGAAAAGCTCGACGGTGAAGCCGGAGCGTCGATCACGCTCGGTGACGTCCTGCTTGCGGGCGAAGGCGCCGAGCTGAAATCGGTCGAGGGCCTGACGGTTGCCGCCGAGATCATCGCACAGGCAAAGGGCGAGAAGGTCATCGTCTTCAAGAAGCGTCGCCGCCACAATTATCGCCGCCGCAACGGCCATCGCCAGCAGCACACGATCCTGAAGATCCTGAGCATCGGTGCCGTCGAAGCAAAGAAGCCCGCCAAGGCCAAGAAGGCAGCGCCCGAAGGCGACGCCCAGAGCGCCGAAGCGTAAGACTGAAAATCTGAGGAAGACAGACAATGGCACATAAGAAAGCAGGCGGCTCTTCGCGTAACGGTCGCGATTCGGCAGGCCGTCGCCTTGGCGTGAAGAAGTTCGGCGGGCAGGAAGTCGTCCCCGGCAACATCCTCGTGCGTCAGCGCGGGACGAAGTTCTACCCGGGCCGCAATGTCGGCATCGGCAAGGATCACACCCTGTTCGCGCTCGTCGAGGGCCGCGTGGAATTCCACGCGGGCAAACTCGGCCGAACCTTCTGCTCGGTAGCACCAGCAGAGATGGCGATTGCCGCCGAATAACATCGGGTAACCAGCCGGGTTGCCCACCAGGGTGATCCGGGGTTCCTCAGCAGGAACCAACCAAACAAGGGAGGCGGGTCACCCCGGCTCCCTTTTTTCTTGCTCCCTCAACAGCTTTGTCGCGAATACGTCATGGGGGCGTGCGAGCGGCGAGCCGACCGACGAGGAGAGTAAGCATGTTCGCTCGGACACCCAGACTGACATTGCGCCCCGGCTGGCCGGAGGATGCCGCCGCGCTGACCGCAGCGATCGCCCATGAGGCGGTGGCGTTCAAACTCGCCCGCCTGCCCTGGCCCTATACGATCGATCATGCCACCGAATGGCTGAACCGGCCTGCGGGTGCCGAAATCGTCATGCACATCCTGGCGCATGAGGGCGCCTCCCCTCGCCTGATCGGCGCGATCGGCATCCATCCCGATGATTCCCATGGCGGACATGAAATCGGCTATTGGCTGACCCCCGATGCCTGGGGCCGGGGCTATGCGACCGAAGCTGGGCGAGCGATGCTGGGCATTGCCCGCTACGGCATGGGCCTGAAGCGGCTGCATTCCGGGCACTTCATGGACAATCCCGCATCGGGGCGCGTGCTGACCAAGCTCGGCTTCCGCACCACGGGTGTCGAGCTGCGGCACTGCCTGGCGCTCGGCATCGACAAGCCTTGCGCGACGATGGAACTCGCTTTGTCCGATGCCCTATCGGAAGACGACCCTGCCCGCATGGCAGCGTGACACAAAAAAACCGTTCGGGTTGAGCAATGCTCGACCCGAACGGCAATAGGCGACGCCTGAGGGGTCAGGCTGCCGCTAATTCTCTTTCCGCACGCGGCAGTACCGCCGCCTCATAGTCGCTCTCAGCGAGTGCGATCAGCTTGCGGTCGTCATGGTTCCACGGGTGGAAGCCGGGGAGGAAAAACGCCACCCATGCGCCCATCACCTTGCGGCCCATGCCGGGATTGCCGAACACATACCAGGCAAGCTTCGCCCAAACGACCGGGCCGGTCAGCCCGTCCTGCCGGAGTAGTTCCAGCATGCCCTTGCGACGACCCTCAAAAAATTTGAAGGTCGTCAGCAACATCACGATTGCCTTAACGCGCCACCGCGTGAAGCGCGGCCAATCGCGCGTGGCATGCAGCCAGGTGTCATAGGCGACGCCCTTATGCTCGATCTCTTCCGCAGCATGCCAGCGCCACAGCGCGGCCGGCTGCTGCTCACCGCCTGCCAGATGCGCAGGCGTCGCGATCAGCTCGTGCGCAATGATCGCGGTGAAATGCTCCAGCGCCATTGTTGCGGCCAGATTGGCGATGGCCGGCCGTCCTTTGGTGAGCGCCAACGCCTCATCGACATGCTGTTCGAGCAACGTCACGTCATAGCCCTGATCAGTGACGTGGCGATTGAAGGCGACATGTTCGCGGGTGTGGACGACTTCCTGCTTGATGAAGGCGTTGATTTCCGCCGTCAGCTTGGGCGGGGTGCCGTCGCGGAACTGGCGGACGCTATCGATGAAATAGCCCTCCCCCTTGGGGAAGGTGACCGACAGCGCGTTGAAAAAAGCGGTGGCATAGGGATCATTGTTCAACCACCAGCGCCCCATTTTCTGGCCACGGCCAAAGCGCAGATCGCGCGGCGTGATCGTCAAATCAGCAGGACTGGTTGCTTTCGCCACAAAAACCTCCGAACAGAATGATTCAGCACTAGTTGCTTACATCACTGTCAATAGGTCGTACTTACACTCGTGTCAATAGTCCGTCGTCGCCTCTCCCCCGAAGAATCGCGCGATAATGCGCTTGAAGCGGCGCGCGCGCTGCTGCTCGAAGCCGGACCGCAAGCGGTGACGCTGAAGGCCGTCGCCGCGCGGATCGGGCGAACCCATGCCAATCTCCTCCACCATTTCGGTTCCGCAGCCGGGCTGCAAAAGGCACTGATCGCGGCGATGGCCGAATCGATCGTCGGCACGATTGCCGCCGCCGTCATGCGCGCCCGCACCGGCGATCATGATCCGCGCGAAGTCGTCGACCTGACCTTTGACGCCTTTGGCAAGGATGGCGCGGGCGCGCTGGCCAGCTGGATGATCCTGTCAGGCAATGTCGATGCGCTCGATCCAATATTGGGGGCGATCCACGGCCTGGTCGATCAGTTGGCCGAGGATCAGGAGATGCATGGCCCGTCACTGCGCGAGGAAACGCTGTCGCTGGTGCTGATGGCGCTGGGCGATGCACTGCTCGGCGGCCCAATGGCAAGCGCACTTGGCCTGCCGCGCGGCAGCGCGCGGGAACTGGCGGTGCGACAGCTGACGGCGTCACGGCTTGCGGCGGGGCTGCCGGTCAAGACGTGACGGAGAAGGCGGCCTTGGCCACTTTTTGCCGTACATATCGCTTCGGGGCTGAGCGAGCTGGGCGATGCACTACGCGGGGGGCGAATGGCGAACGCGCTGGGCGTGCCGTGCATCGCCGCGTGGGCGCTAACGTTGTGACGGCAGGCGGTGCGACACCTAGCGGTGCACATCTTAAGATTGCGGGAGCGGTTACTTAAATGGCTTTAAAACGGGATTTATGATGGGATTGTCCGATATGAAACGCAACTTCCATTTCCCTGATTCAAGACCAATGTCCATCACGACAGGCACTGTTTTATATGAAACGACTGAAAATATTATCATGCCGATTGATCTATTTTTTATAGGGTAACCACATCTGGTTATTGCCGCGCCGCTTATTTCACGATCTTTTATGTAATTCTTAATTTTAGAAATACTTTTTTCGTCGATTCTTTTCTTGTCTATTGATATTGATATTTTGTTAATTCTGCGATCCTTGTCATATGACACATGCAACTCGACATCATCGCCATGGCATTTGGCTTTGATGATTTCCTGACTAGGAATTGCCGGCCTTTCATCGACGATATAGGCGACCGAACCCTCTTGAACTTGAAGATATATATACATCATTCCAGTCTCACGACTTTGGTTGGCAATTTCTTGTCGTGATCTGCGGGGGTAAAAGTTCACCCCGACGCATGTTGGGCGCCTTCAATGATTGGAAACTGGCCTTGTCCGCATAGTTGAATTCCCGCACGGCGCCGACCGAATCGACAATAAAGAGAGATACTGAGGCAGGAACACCCCGTTCAGTTACCACGCGCTCAGCTTCCGTCCAATCATCGACGCTTGGATATCGACCTTCAAGGTCCAGCGTTGGATCAAAGCCGTATGTAGGGTGATTATGAACCCACCCAACAACATTTGACGTTTCAGCCCCAGTAGGAAGAAACAGGACAGACTTGCCTTTATCGCCTAACGAAACCAAATTGTCCTTGTAAATAGATACTCGACCACTCTGCTGCCTAACAATCCCAGCACCGAATTCAACAGGCGGCAGCGAATTGCCGCCCGGGCCCAAATATCTCAGTTCATCTGCAACCGTCCTTGCCAACCCCGCTGCACTATCACAGTCAACCGCAAGCGGTGCAGTAATCAGAGGCGACGGCTCCCCGCCCCCACCTTCGCCTGCCGGAAATAGCATAGGCGAATCAGAAAAATCCGCACGCTGCTCAAGCGGATAGGCCCAGAAAGCGCCATCGGAACGCCGAATCGCAGTAACGACAATATCATCGACCAAGAGAGATCTCCTCAACCAGATACTCTCTAAGTCAGCACTGCCAAAAAAAATGTTATTAGTCAATATACTACGGCTATTTCACCAACACGAAATATGCCCCGAAGTACTGCGCGCGCGGACTAGCGATGCGGCAGTTAACAGTGTCAGCGCTTGCGGCGGGGCTGCCGGTCAAGACGTGACGGAGAAGGCGCTCGTGGCCAATCATCGGCCCGGATATCGGTGATCGGCTGGATAAAATGTGCCGTGAGCGCGCCGTTCTTCCGCAAAAGCCAAATCGGTACGCGGCTATATTGGCCGACTTCATACGTAAAGAAGTCAATGCTGACGCTCAATGGCGCGCTCCGAATGAAGCAATCGTTGACCCGCATACCGACAACCGGCAACGTCTTGAGCTTGTCGATGATCGCTGATTTGCTGGCATCAAGTAGGTGGAACTTTCCAACGCGGATGCTGATGTTGGTTACATTACTGTGTTGATCATATTTAGTTGAAACGACCATTTCATCGCGATCACATTTTGCGCGTATGATCTGCGCGGCCGACGGTGTTGCCCTATCGTCAAAAACGATTGTTACGTCTTTGTGGGGCTGAACGGGGTCCACCTGATCAACGAACATCATAATTTACACCAATGCTGATGGCGTTGGGCGACACGTTCCACGACAGCCCTTTGGCCAACGCGCTCGGACAGCTAAATGACATGGCGGGTAAACCGGCCGTACGGCAGCTGTTGATATCCCGCTGGGCGGCTGATTTTCCGGTCAAGGTTTAGGGGCAGACTTCCACCAGGGTTTATCGACTTCGATGTCAGCTCGAGGTTGCGCAAACTTAACAATAATCTCACCATTCTCTCGTTGAAACCACATCCGCTGCACACCGAAACTTTTCGGATCCTCATCATTTCCGAACGTAAAAATATCAATGTTCACACTCAGCGGAGCGCCCCTTAGGAAGCAGTTATTAATCTTCACCCCCGACACTGACTGATTCTTCAACCGTTCAATTATTTCTATCCTTGCACCAGCACTCAGGCGCAAATTATCTGAATAAATCATAAAATCGGAAATTCTACTTAACCAACCATAAGCAATATCAATTCTCATTCCGATTTCAGAATTCCGACAGTTAGACTGTACTATTTCAGATCGAGTAGGCGCTCGCCGGTCGTCAATAATAACATAACTGTCGCGTTCCTGATTTGAGTATACGGGTTCGCCTATGAAAAAGCTGATCATTGCTTTGCCATGCAATCGCTGGTTGTTATTTGACCAGGTAGGTTATCACCCCTAACAGATCCTGCTTCTTGGGAAGGGCCGTATAGTTGCTTGTCGCTATATTTAGATTCTCTCACTATAATGGGAGAGTCGGTCAAAAACAGAGAATAGGCCGCAGCTGATGCACCTTGAGCAACCGCCAGATCAGCACTAGCCCAATCTTTCCTTGATGGATATCTCCCAATCAAATCTTTACTTTGTTCCCCATAACTAGGATGATTGTGAATCAAACCTACTATCCGAGACCCATCCGACGCATTCTGTGGTCGTCGAGCAAGAGAAAACGTATCGCTATCATCGGTAAATAGCTGATCCAGATAAAGTTCGAATCTGTCGCCGGCTTTAATAATGCTTCCGGCATACTCCACCGCAGGCACGGTGTTGCCGTCAGCGCTATAGCTAACCAACTCTTGTTGAACACGCTTGGCCAGCCCGGCTGCAGTGGAGCAACTTATGACCAAGGCTACGCTCCGTTCGACAAAGGTCTCTTCGCCCCCGCCTTCGCCTACTGGCAGCAGCATGGGAGAATCAAAAACCCCCGGCCCTTCAGACGAAAGTTCACGAACGAAGAACGCGCCCGTACTTCTGTTCAAATATCCTGTCACGACGATATCCGAATCGATGTGAAAGGCTCCTTTAGGGACGATTGCAACTCCAGCATAGTATTGGAAAATAAGCGCTTTTTCAATGGGAACTTGGGTCATTTGTCGCCAATGGTGATCGGTTGGTCGGTCGTTCGCCCACTACCGCCCCCGCACTGGATAAAATGCTGCTTTGCGCTAGAGGTGCGCGATGCATTTTCTCGATCAAGCCAAGATTTTCGTCCGTTCGGGCGCCGGTGGCCCCGGCGCTGTATCGTTTCGCCGTGAAAAGTTCATCGAATATGGCGGCCCCAATGGCGGCAATGGCGGCAAGGGCGGCGACATCATTTTTGAAGCCGTCGCTGGCCTAAACACGCTGATCGACTTTCGCTACACCCAGCATTTCCGTGCGCCGCGCGGCAAGGGTGGCGCCGGGCAGAACCGCACCGGGGCGGGGGGCGAGGATCTCATCATCCGCGTTCCCGTGGGCACCCAGGTGCTGGGCGAGGATCGCGAGCATGTCCTTGCCGATTTCACCGTGCCGGGCCAGCGCACCGTGTTCATGCGCGGCGGCGATGGCGGGCGCGGCAATGCCAGCTACAAGACCAGCACCAACCGCACCCCGCGCCAGCACGGCACCGGCTGGCCGGGCGATGAGGGCTGGGTCTGGCTGCGCTTGAAGCTGCTCGCCGATGCCGGACTGGTCGGGCTGCCCAATGCGGGCAAATCGACCTTCATCAACGCAACCACCAATGCCAATGCCAAAGTCGGCGATTATCCTTTCACCACGACGCGGCCGCAATTGGGCGTCGTCAGCCACCGCAACCGCGAATTCGTGCTCGCGGATATCCCCGGCCTGATCGAGGGTGCGGCCGACGGTGCCGGGATCGGCGACCGCTTCCTGGGGCATATCGAGCGCTGCAAGGTGCTGCTCCACCTTGTGGATGCAACCGAGGATAACCCTGTGGATAACTACAGGATCGTGCGTGGAGAACTTGACGCTTATGGCGCCGGGCTGATCGACAAGCCCGAGGTGATCGGCCTGAACAAGATCGACGCGCTCCCTGCGGCGGACGTGAAGAAGCTCGCGACCAAGCTGAAGCGGGCGAGCAAGGCCGAGGTGATGCTGCTGTCGGGCGCAGGCGGCGAGGGCATTGAGGCGGTGCTCGACCGACTGGTTGAAGCGATTGGCCCGATGGAAGCCGCTCCCACCGCAGGCGATGCCGAAGAGGCAGCGGAGTGGTCGCCGATCTGATCGCGCCCATCCTTTCGTCGCCCGCGCCGATATGGTAACGGATAGCATGCGACACGATCCAGCCTATCGACCGATCACGGCTGATGAATTTCTTGCGATCGATTTTGGGACCGACAAGAAATTTGAGCTGGAAAACGGGGTCATCTATATGATGACTGGTGGGACCGAGCCGCATGCCTGGGTTCAGCTCAACATTCTCGCCTGGCTCAAGACGAAATTGCGCGGCACTGGCTGTCGGCCCTATGGCAGCGACATGGGGCTGCGGGTAGGCGAACGCGACATACGATATCCCGATATCGCGATTTATTGCGCCCAGCCCCCGCGCGACGAACTGCGCAACAGCAAAGCATTGGCTGATCCAACCGTCGTCATCGAAATCCTGTCGCCGAGTACGACCAGCTTTGATCAGGGCACCAAGCTGGAGGACTATAAATCGATTGCGAGCGTGCGGACGATCGCCTTTGTCGATCCGGTCAACGAGCTGTGCCGGACGCTTGAACGGACCGGCAGCAAGGCCTGGTCGGACCAGATGTTCTCGGGCGAGCGCGGGATCGATATCCCCTCGCTGAATATCGTCATTCCGCATGAAGAAATTTTCGCGCACGACTGACCTTTCATGCCCAGCCATTGGCGTAACCCTGCAGCAACGCTAACGCAGGCAGCGATGACCGCCTTCTCCCCCGCCACCTGCCCGCGCCTGATCGTCAAGGTCGGATCGTCGCTGCTTGTCACGCCTTCGGGCGACGTGCGGCGCGATTGGCTGGCGACGCTTGCGGCCGATATCGCCGCGCGGATCAAGGCTGGGCAGCAGATCGCCGTTGTTTCGTCCGGCGCAATTGCGCTGGGTGCGCGGCGGCTGAAGCTCGCCAAAGGGGGCCGCGCCAGTCTGGAGGACGCGCAGGCCGCCGCGGCCACCGGGCAGATCGCGCTCAGCCAGATCTGGGCTGAGCTGCTGGGTGCAGAAGGACTGACAGCCGCACAAATGCTGGTGACGCTCGACGACCTTGAGGACAGACGGCGCTATCTGAACGCCTCGGCGACGCTTGGGCGGCTATTGTCGCTGGGTGTCGTGCCTGTGATTAATGAGAATGATTCGGTCGCCACCGAAGAAATCCGGTTTGGCGACAACGACCGGCTTGCCGCGCGGATCGCGCAGGCGGCAGCGGCGCAGGGCGTGATCCTATTGTCTGATGTGGCCGGCTTGTTCGAAGCCAACCCCCTCACCCACCCTGACGCGCGCCTGATCGAGCGGGTCGAGCGCATCGATGCGCGGATCGAAGCGATGGCGAGCGGTGACAGCGGTTCCGGCATGGGATCGGGGGGCATGGCCTCAAAGATCGCCGCCGCGCGGATAGCAACGGGCGCGGGCGTAACGCTGGCAATCGCATCGGGGCATGTCGACCATCCCCTTGCCGCCTTTGACGCGAGCGGACGCGGGACAATTTTCGTCGCCGAACGCAGCGCCACCGCGCGCAAGGCCTGGCTGGCGGGCGGGCTGACCGCAAAGGGCGAGATCAGCGTCGATGCCGGTGCAATCGCCGCGCTGAAATCCGGCAAGAGCCTGCTCGCAGCAGGGGCTACTGACGTCACGGGCAGCTTCGCGCGCGGTGACCTGATCGCGATCACCGCCGCTGATGGCCGCGTCATCGCGCGCGGCCTCAGCGAATATGATGCCGCCGACGCTGCCAGCCTATGCGGCAAGCGCAGCGAGGATCACGCCGCCATTCTGGGCCATGAGCCGCGCGGGGCATTGGTTCACCGCAACCATATGGCGCTGTTATGATCATCGCGCTGACCGGCGGCACCGGCTTTGTCGGCAAGCGGCTGATCGCGCTCGCGACGGCGGCCGGGCATCAAGTCCGCGCCCTTGCCCGCCGACCGCAGGCCGACCAGCATGGCGTGACCTGGATCGCCGGTGCGCTCGACACGCCGGACGCGCTGGCCCAGCTTATGGTCGGGGCCGATGCAGTGCTTCACGTCGCTGGCGTCGTCAGCGCGCCCGATCGCGCGGGCTTCGCGGCCGGCAATATTGCCGGCACCCAAGCGATGATCGACGCGGCGGTCAGCGCCGGCATAAAACGCTTCATCCACGTCTCGTCGCTCGCCGCGCGCGAGCCCGCGCTCTCCAACTATGGCTGGTCAAAGGCCGAGAGCGAGCGCCTGATCGAGAACGCGCCGCTGGACTGGACGATCATCCGCCCACCCGCGGTTTACGGCCCGGGCGATCTTGAAATGCTCGACACCTTCAGGATCGCCAAAATGGGGATCGCGCTGATGCCCCCGCCGGGCAGGATGGCAGTGATCCATGTCGATGATCTCGCCCGGTTGCTGCTGGCCCTGGCCGCGCAGGATATCGGCCGGCTGATCATCGAACCCGATGACGGTACCCTCGGCGGCTGGACGCATGCCGATTTCCTTGGCCGGGCGATCGGCGAAGCGATTGGCCAGCGCGTGCTGCCCCTAGCGTTGCCGCGCGCCTTGCTGGCGATTGCCGCGCGGCTCGATGGGCTGTTTCGCGGATCGGGCGCGAAGCTGACGCCTGACCGGGTCGGCTATATGTGCCATCCTGACTGGACCGTTGACCCGGCCAAGCGACCGCCCCCGTCGCTCTGGTCGCCGCAAATCGCAACCCCTGACGGGCTTGCAGCGACGGCTGCATGGTATCGTGCGCAAGGGCTGCTATAGATTCGTCAGAATACCGCCGCATTTGCCTGTCACGGGTAGCCATTATCCAATCTGCAAGGACCGACATGAGCGACCGCACCGCCGTCTACGACACCGTTACCGCCCTGATCGAGCCGTTCAACAAGAAGGGCGTCTCGCTGAGCGATGCGACCACCTTTCAGGGCGATCTCGAATGGGACAGCCTGACCGTGATGGATTTCGTGGCCGCGATCGAGGATGATTTCGACATCATCATTACGATGAATATGCAGGCGGAAATCGAAACCGTCGGCCAGCTGGTCGATGCCGTGATGAAGCTGAAGGGTTGATCCGATGAGCGATGCCGTTGCCGCCGCCGATGCCTTGCCGATTGATCCGGCACCGGTCGCCCCCGAACGCGATCTCTTTACCAAATTCGATCCGCTGATCGCTGAAAAACAGGCACTGCTCGATAACGGCGTCCGCGACCCCTTCGGGATCGTGATGGATGAGGTGAAATCGCCGACCGTTGCGATGATCAAGGGCAAGGAAACGATCTTGCTCGGCACCTATAATTATATGGGGATGACCTTCGATCCCGATGTCATTCAGGCGGGCAAGGATGCGCTGGATCAGTTCGGATCGGGCACCAATGGCAGCCGCATGCTCAACGGCACCTTTCGCGACCATATCGACGCCGAAGACGCGCTGAAGGAATTTTACGACGCGTCGTCGGCGATGGTATTTTCAACGGGCTATCAGGCCAATCTCGGCATCATTTCGACGCTCGCCGCCAAGGGCGAATATATCATCCTCGATGCTGACAGCCATGCGTCGATCTATGACGGCTGCGCGCTGGGCAATGCGGAGGTGATCCGCTTCCGCCATAATTCGGTCGAGGATCTCGACAAGCGCCTGGGTCGCCTGCCCAAGGAACCCGGCAAGCTGGTGGTGTTGGAGGGCGTCTATTCGATGCTCGGCGACATCGCGCCGTTGAAGGAAATGGTCGCGGTCGCGCGCAAACATGGCGCGATGGTGCTGGTCGACGAAGCGCATTCGATGGGCTTTTTCGGCGCGCACGGGCGCGGCGTGTACGAAGATCAGGGCCTCGATCTTGGCACTGATGTCGATTTCATCATCGGTACCTTCTCCAAATCGGTCGGCACCGTCGGCGGCTTCTGCGTATCGAACCATCCAAAGTTCGAAGCAATGCGGATGGTCTGCCGCCCGTACATCTTCACCGCCAGCCTGCCGCCCTCCGTGGTCGCCACTGCCGCCACCTCGATCCGCAAGCTGATGCACGCGCATAACAAGCGCCAGCATCTATGGGAAAATGCCCGCACACTACATAATGGCTTGACCGCGATGGGGTTCAAGCTGGGCACCGAAACGCCGCAATCAGCGATCATCGCGATCATCCTGGAGGACCAGGTACAAGCGGTGATGATGTGGCAGGCGCTGCTCGAAAACGGGCTTTATGTGAACATGGCACGGCCACCAGCAACGCCAGCGGGCACCTTCCTGCTGCGCTGCTCGCTTTGTGCGGAGCACACGGCAGAGCAGGTCACGCAGATATTGGGCCTGTTTGAAGCGGCAGGACGCGGCGTCGGCACGATCGCCTGATGCTCGGCTATCGAGCGTCGCGCTGTATCCCGGGCCGGTGCGCTATCGTATCAAGGTGATCACCGAAGCGGCTATGGCAAATCGGGTGCGCCATACAACGTCATGATTTGGCTGCTGACGGCGACGGAAATGCGCGATATAGCCGCGACGATCGGGATGGTCGTACCATCCCCAATCGCGTTTAGGTCGCCCAGCTTTTGTTAACGTCACTCGATCGCTACATGGCTCGTCTAATCGCGGTGCCGCTGCTCGCCAATCTCGTCATCGCGCTGATGTTGCTGGTGATCGATCGGATGCGCACGCTGTTCGCTTTTGTCGCGACAGAGGGCGGGCCGGTCAGCGTCGTCTGGGAAATGCTCGCCAATCTGGTCCCCGAGTATCTCGGGCTTGGGATTCCAATCGGCCTGTTGCTCGGGGTGTTGCTCGCCTTTCGTCGGCTGGCGATCAGTTCGGAACTGGATGTGCTGCGCGCCGTGGGCATCAGCTATACCCGGCTGCTCAAGGTGCCCTATATGATCACCTTTGCCCTGGCGCTCCTGAACCTGGCCATTGTCGGCTATGTGCAGCCTTATGCGCGCTATGCCTATGAAGGGCTGAGCTTTGAATTGCGGACCGGCGCGCTCGGCGCGTCGATCAAGGTGGGCGAATTCACGACCTTTCCCAAGGGCGCAACCGTGCGGATCGAGCGCAGCGAAGACCAGGGCCGCAAGCTTTCCGGCATTTTCGTCCATGCCGATACGGCAAAGGGCGGTTGGACGGCGGTTACCGCAGAAAGCGGCCAGTTTCTGGCGACCGACAATCCCGACGAGATTATTTTCCGGCTGACCAATGGCACGCTGATCAATAATGAACCCGGCTTCTCGGCACCACAGGTGCTGAGCTTCACGTCGCACAACCTGCCGATTCCGCTCCCCAAATCCGAAAGCTTCCGTACCCGTGGCGGCCGCAATGTGGAATTGACGCTGCCCGAACTCGCCCGGATCGGGCGCGATCCCGGCAGCCCGTTGATGCTGCGCGAAACCAGCCGTTCCGCTTTCCATTTCCGCCTGGTGGAAGTGGCGACGATGTTCCTGTTGCCGTTGCTCGCCCTGGCATTAGGGGTGCCACCCAAACGATCGTCATCGGCGCTGGGGGTGTTTATCGCGATCGTGATGATCGTGACCTATCACAAGGTGAACGAATATGCGGAATCGGTTGGCGGGCTGGGCCTGATCGATCCTTTCATTGCTCTTTGGGTGCCGTTTGTGGTGTTCGCCGCGCTGGTATTCTGGATGTATTATCAGATCGCCTTTGTGCCTGGCGGCCAGCCGATCAGCGCGCTTGAACGCACCGCGTCATCGCTCGCCAAGGCAATCAGCCAGCGCATGCCCGGCATGCGCAAGCAGAAGGATGCCTGATGCAGGCGAAGTTCTTCCCCTCGCGCACCGTCGCACTCTATATGGCGCGCCTGTTCGTCGTGCGCACCTTTGCGATTCTGGCCGCGCTGGTCATCGTGCTCCAAACGCTCGATTTGCTGAGTGAAAGCGGTCGGATTCTGGCCGTCCCCAGCAATGGCAATGCCGAAATTCTGCGCTATGTCGGCTTTCGGACGCCGCAGATTATTGGCCTTTTTCTGCCGTTTTCCGTGCTGCTCAGCACGATCCTGACGCTCAGCATGCTCAACCAGAACAGCGAAGTCATCGCGCTAAAGGCATCGGGGTTATCGGCGCATCAGGTGCTGGCGCCGCTGATCCTGACCGGCTTCATCATCGCCATCATCTCGTTTGCCTTTAACGATCGCGTCGTCTCGCGCGCGACCGCGACCCTCAATCGATGGCAAAAAGTGGAATATGCCGCTTTGCCCATCGATCGCGGTGACCGAACCAATGTATGGGTGCGCGACGGCGACGACTTGATCAATGTCCGCTCGGCCCGGGGCAAGGGCAATGCCGTGACGCTCAGCGATGTGACGCTCTATGATCGTCAGGAGGGCAATTTGATCGGCGTCATCCGCGCGGCCAAGGGCGGTCGCATTGTCGGCGGATGGCAAATCGATAACGCGATCCGCTTCGACGTTGCCACCGGCACATCGCGCAAGCTGGGCAACATTATCGTCGCGCGCGGGGTACGGCCGGATCAGTTCACCCTGACGACCGTCGATCCCAATGGTCTGTCCTTTGGCGCGCTGTGGAACGCGATCAACGATCTGCGCGATGCCGGCAGGCCAACCAAGGCGCTGGAGGGATCGCTCTGGCACAAGATTTCCGGGCCGCTATCCGCCGTGCTGATGCCGTTGCTGGGGGCCGTGGCGGCCTTTGGCATTGCGCGATCGGGCAAGCTCTTCATCCGCGCCGTGATCGCCATGGCGCTGGGCTTTGCCTATTTCGTGTCGGAAAACTTCGCGATCACGATGGGCGACCTTGGTGCCTATCCGCCGCTATTGGCGGCCTGGGCACCCTTTATCCTGTTCCTGCTGATCGGCGAACTCGTTCTGGTCCGGTCCGAGGAATAGGGCTTAGGCAGCGGGGCGGGCGCGCATCGTGCTGATAACGATCTTGCGCACCAGCCCCGGCAAGCCAGGATAATTGGCGCGATGATAGGGCGAACTGGCGTCAAGCGCGCCCGCCAGGCGACGATGTGCCTCGCCCAGCGCGTGATAGGGCAGGCTGGGCAGCAAATGGTGGAGCGCGTGATAGCGCAGGCCGACTGGTGCCCATAATGCTGGCAGCAACGCTGGCGGCGGCACGTTCACACTGTCCAGATACTGCGCCGTCACCGTCATCGCCTCCCCTTCATTTTCCCAAAGATGCGCGACCAGCGTTCGCACCTGATTGAGAACGGCGACGCCTGAGGCGATCGCCATGAAGATCAGAAACCCGCGCAAGGGCACGATGCCTGCAGCAACGCTGCCCAGCAGGGCGATCGCGAATATGCTGCACCCGGCGGCCTGCCAACGCCATTGGCGCAACAATGCCCCCTCTGGCGCGCGGCGTTCAAAAGCCGGGTTGATCGACAGGGCCGACAGCCGCCCAATCACAATTGTACGGATCGCCGGCGAGATCGCGGCAAGCGGGCTGAGCACGGCAAAGCGGAACAACAGCGCCACCGGTGCGACCAGCGAAGCCATGATGAATAGGGGCAAAGACCATGGCTTCATCAACGCAAGCGGCAAATATTCGGGATCTTCAGCAGTGCCATAGCGCGTGCGGGCATGGTGAAGCGTGTGCACCCCTTCATAAGTGAAGGACGGCACCATCAGCGGCAAGCCAATCAGCAGATTCCAGCCAAAGCGGAACCAGGGCACGGCACTGTGCTTGATATGCGTCAATTCATGGATGAAGCTGCCAGCGCGGTACAAGGCCAGCACCGCGACGACACCCGCCAACACTGCCCAGCCGGGCGACGCGAGCAGGATGGCGGCGGCCAACGCCGCATAGCCAATGCCCGCAGACAGCAGCAAATCGGTCCAATAAATGATCGGCTTGGGCGGATTGAGATCGCGGGTCAGCTCAACGGCAGCGCGTAGCATCGCCATATCATCGGCGATCCGGTCGCGCGGCGCGGCTGCTTCACGCGAGGTGGTCAGGTCAGCGTCGCGCTGGTCAAGGGAAATGGTGGAGGTCATGATGTCGGCCATTGCCGAAAGATAGTGGCAGCATGGTGGCGAAACCAGAGGGGGGCGCGGCATCGCTTGACACTGGCGCACGAACAACGGACTGCACGCGCTTCGTCGCAAGAGAGGCTCTATCGTGGCAAGCCAACCCCTCGCCGTCCGCCCTGTCAGCACCCCGGCCGATCGCAAGGCGTTCATCAACGTCGCCTATCTGCTCAACCGCGATGACCCGAACTGGGTGGCCCCGCTCCGCAGCGAAGTTGCCGGCACAATCGATCCTAAGAAAAATGCCTGGTTCAGCCATGCCCATGGCCAGTTGTTCATCGCCACGCGCGGCGGCGAACCGGTCGGCAGAATCTCAGCGCATGTCGATACGCTGGCGCTGGAAATGCCAGCCGAAAAGGGTTTCGGCCCCGGCACGGGTTTTTGGGGGATGTTCGACGCGGCCGATGCCAACACCGCCAAGGCGCTGATCAACACCGCTGAGGATTGGCTCCGCAACCAAGGCATGACCCGCGCGATCGGCCCGGTCAGCCTGTCGATCTGGGAAGAACCCGGCCTGTTAATCAAAGGTCATGATCACGCACCGACCGTGATGATGGGCCATCACCCGGCCAAATATCAGGGCTGGATCGAAGCGGCAGGTTATCTGCCCATCAAACAGCTGATGACCTATGAACTTGATATTTCCGTTGAATTTCCGCCCATCGTCAACCGGATCATTGCATCGGGTGAAAAGAATCCGCGCATCCGCATCCGCCCCGTCGACAAGAAGAACTTTGCGGCAGAGGCTGAATTGATTCTCGCCATCCTCAACGATGCCTGGTCGGACAATTGGGGCTTTATTCCGCTGACACAGCCGGAAATCGCCGATGTCGGCAAGAAGCTGAAGCCAATCGTGTTCGAAGATCTCATCCAGATCGCCGAACTGGATGGCGAACCGGTTGCCTTCATGATCACCCTTCCCGATTTGAACGAGGCGATCGCGCCGCTCAACGGATCGCTTTTCCCCTTTGGCTGGGCCAAGCTGTTATTGTGGCTGCGCAAACCACAGGTGCGCACGATGCGCGTACCGCTAATGGGGGTCGTCAAGCGGCTGCAATCGTCGCGCATGGCCAGCCAGCTGGCCTTTATGATGATCGAATATATCCGCCGCGCGTCGGTGAAGAATTACGGGGCAAGCCGCGGGGAGATCGGCTGGATCCTTGACGACAATCAGGGCATGCGATCGATCGCCGAAACGATCAACAGCCACGTCAACCGCATCTACCAACTCTACGCCCGGCAGCTATAGGCAAAAGCGGCGTGACCGGGCGACGGCATGGCCATCGCCCGGCAACCTGATCAAGCAATCAATCCTTGTTGGGATGATCGACATCCACGCCCATTTCCGCCCATTCTGCGCGCGTCCGGCAGAACCGGCGGGGGATGCGCGACCCGGTAATTTCAGTTGAAGCGCAATAACGGTGCGTATCGGCCGCTGGCCCAGCCGCGGGCGGCGTCGGTGCCGGTGCGGGATCGGCGAGCGACGGCTGGGCAGGATCGGGCTGAGGGCCTGCCGCCATTGCCGGCGATGCAGCCAATGCGGCAGCAAGCAAGCCACCAGCCAATACGGGACCAAAAGCTTTCGAGAGCGAAGAACGAACGAGCATAAAAACCTCCAGGGAACCAACACGGCGTTCATCTGCGCCGCCCCCAAGCCTTTGCATCGTTCGTGCCAACATCAATAATCGTTGAATATCAGTCGATTAGTGAATCGTGTATTATCGTATTGCACCACTAGATCACTTAAGAATGGTGAATAATACCAGATGTTGGCAAAGATCGACATTTAGCCCGCCTGGCCAGCGCCTCAGCCCGGCCAATCACCGCACACCAGGATGCGCACCGCCGCGCGCCCTCCTCAGTTCGGCTGCAGCGTGACCCAGGTCGGCGCGTGATCGCTGGCCTTTTCGCGGCCACGATAGGCCTTGTCGACCCCGGCACCGATCAGCCGGTCAGCTGCCTGCGGGCTGAGCAACAAATGATCGATCCTAAAGCCCGCATCGCGCTGCCAGGCACCGGCCTGGTAATCCCAGAAGGTCCACACGCCGCCCCGCGGATGGCGGGTGCGTAACGCGTCGGTCCACCCCTGGGCGACCAGCGCGCGAAACCCGGCGCGGCTTTCGGGTTGCATCAGCGCATCGCTTGCCATGGCGGGCACCGAATAGGTGTCATCGTCATTAGGGATGACGTTATAGTCCCCCGCCAGCACAACCGGGCGCTCCGCCGCCAGCAAGGCCAGCGCGCGCGCGCGGAGCCGATCGATCCAGCGCAGCTTGTAATCGAACTTGGGGCCCGGTTGAGGATTGCCGTTCGGCAAGTAGATCGACGCGACGATCAGCCCAGCGACATCAACCTCAAGATAGCGGCTGTGATCATCCTCTGTTTCGCCTGCCAGCCCGCGCTGCCGTTCGACTGGATCGACGCCCTTGGCGAGCACGGCCACGCCATTAAACGCCTTTTGCCCATGCCAAACTGCCCCATAGCCGGCCGCACGGATATCCGCTTCCGGAAAGGTCTCTTCGCTCGACTTGAGTTCTTGCAGGCAAACGATATCGGGCGCCTGCTCGGACAGATACTCGATCAGCCGTGGCAGCCGCGCCTTGATGCCATTGACGTTATAAGTGACGATTTTCATCAGATCGGCTGATCAGCGGCGATCAGATCGCGAAGCTGGAACCGCAGCCACATCCTGATGCGGCCTGGGGGTTTTCGACGCGAAACGCCGTGCCGCCCAGCGTCTCGACAAAATCGACCGAACAGCCGCGGACCAGATCAAGGCTGACCGAATCGACAACCAGCTTCACGCCATCGCGTTCAGCAACGCTGTCATCGCCCTCAACACCGTCCGCCAGGCCAAATTTATATTGGAAGCCCGAACAGCCACCGCCATCGACGGACAGCCGCAATATCGCCGGCTTGCCCTGTTTGGCCGCAATCGCCGCCACGCGCGCGGCGGCCGAATCGGTGATGGTTACGGCTGAAGCGCCGCTCTGCTGGTCAGTCATCGTCATCCTACGCAGATAAGCGCTTGGCGGCACCACGGCAACCGGCCAGCGACGCCTTTGTAAGCGACGGCTTATTCAGCGACTTTTGGACCACCAATGGCAGGCTTTGCCGTCAACGCCCGATCCTGCACCGACCGCAGGAAATCTGCCGACTGCATGAACGGCATCGGATTCACCGCCTGGCCATCGATCCGCACTTCATAATGAAGATGGCTGCCCGTCGAGCGGCCCGTTGACCCCATCAGCGCGATCAACTGGCCACGCACCACGCGTGTGTTGGGCAGGACCAGCAGCTTCGACAAATGGCCATAGCGTGTGGCGATGCCGCGACCATGATCGACTTCGACCATATTGCCATACCCACCGGAACGCTCCGAACGCGAAACAATGCCGTCAGCGGTCGCATAAACCGGCGTGCCAACCGCGCCTGGAATATCCACGCCGGCATGCATCGCCGCCACACCCCGGAAGGGATCGCTGCGCACGCCATAATTGCTGGTGAAGCTAACGCGCGTCACTGGTTGCGCCGATGGGATCGCGATCACGCCGCGCTCAAGCGAATCCAGCTTCTTCCAGGTCATGAACAGCGACCGGAACTGCTTATCCGCTTCGACATCGGCGACTTCGGCGCCTGCTTCAACAGGCTCAAACGGACCGCCCATTGATACATTGCGCTGCATGAAGCGTTCGGGCGCAATGCCCAGCCGGCGGACCTGATTGGCGGCAAGGTTGTAGCGCGCCTCTGCCAGCGCACGGGCCTTTACAGCCATCGCCAGCTGCCGCTCCTCAACCCGCTTGAACGGGGCGATAACATCGGCAGCGACGGCCGCAGTCTTGGCATCGATAGTCGGGGTGGTGAGCGCCAGCTTGGTGCCCTTCTTGCCTTCCAACACGGCGACGATCAGCGCCTGGCGCTGCTCAACACGGGCGGCATGGACTTCGGCGGCATATTTCACAGCGGCCAGATTGGCCTGCATCTTGACCAGCTTGGTTTGCAGCTGAGCCATTTTCACTTCGGGTGATGCCGGTGTTTGAAGCACGCCGCTGATCTGCACTGCAGTGATCGCGGCATGAGCAACACCATAAGCGGAAAAGCACAGGGTAACCCCCGCTACCCCTGCCAATGCCGCCTGCGTATTCCCACCAATGCTGAACCGGCGCAGATCGCGTCCGTCGTGAAAAATGAAGTCACGCGTTTTAAATTGGCTCCGGACCTGCGCAATGCGGTCCGCAATCGAAATCGTCGTCTTCTTGACCATGAATCCCCGGCGATCTGATTGCCGGTGCCATCATCATGACACCCGCGTATCGCGCTCACGGCCCCTCCGCAGCGTCGATGACCGGTCTTCGCAACCAAGACCGGTATCGGCAATAGCTGGCGGCCCGTGTTGGGTTGGAACGAAGGCGACTCACGGCGAAACGTTAAAAGCCCGCCGAATTATGGATCAAATCGGGACTTCACGCGTTTGAACCTGCGCTGGCCCTACGCCCGAAACACCCCTGTTCGCGCGATTCGGTGAAAATTCGGTGAAAAAACCGCTCAACCCAGCGCGCGGACGGCCTCAAGCACATCGACCGCATGGCCAGGCACCTTCACCCGCCGCCAACTGCGCACCAGATTGCCCTGCGCATCGAACAGGAAGGTCGACCGGTCGATCCCCATATAGGTTTTGCCGTACATGCTCTTTTGCACCCACACGCCAAACGCTTCCATCGCGGCATCGTCCTCATCGGTCGCGAGCGAGACAGTAAGATCATATTTATCGATGAATTTCTGATGCTTGATCGGGGGATCTTTAGAAACGCCGAGAACAGCGGTGCTGAGCGAACCGAATTCCTTCAGATGCTGGCTGAAATCCTGCGCTTCGCGGGTGCAGCCCGATGTATCGTCCTTGGGATAGAAATACAGCACGAAGGGCGCACCGACATAGCTCCGCAAATTGACCTTGCCGCCGCTCGATGTGGTCAGCTCGATATCCGGGATCTTGTCCCCTTCAACCAACGCCATGATCATCTTCCCCTATGCTTGGATGGTGCGATTCCCAATGCTGCATGCTCAGTCGAGTCCAGCTGGCGCGCACCTCCTGCCGCGTCGCATTGAGCAGCGCAACTACCTCATCCCAATCCTGCAGCGCGAGTGCCCGAACGATCAATGTTCTCGTTGCTGGGCCGGGCGGTTGCATATCGGGTGCGACCAGCCGGATCGTGACCAGCAATCGGGTCAGAAAATCATGCGCGGCCCGCAGCGCGGGCGGCACCAGGCCAGCACCGGCAAGCTGGTCGATCGCGGTACCAAGGTCCGATGAGAACCCAATCCGCTGGCTGAGCTGGGTGAGGTGCACCGCAAATTCCAGGTCGACAAGGCCCCCCGGCAACAGCTTGGCATCCAGAGGACCGACTGGCGGTTTATGCATCGCCATCTCACGCCGCATCGTCACGGCGTCGGCGACAAGATCCCGATCGGGTCGGGCACCCCCCAGCACCGCAGCGACGATGTCATCAACCTCTGCGCGCCCCGCCGGCGATCCAAAAATCGCCCGTGCACGGGTCAGCGCCATATGCTCCCAGGTCCAGGCGCTTTCCTGCTGATAGCGCGCAAACCCGATCGTCGACACGACCAACGGCCCCTGATCGCCCGACGGCCGCAGCCGGGTATCAATCTCATAAAGCGGCCCAGCGGCGGTCGGCACCGACAGCGCAGCACTCACACGCTGTGCAAGCCGATTATAATAAAGGACTGCACTTAAAGGCTTTTTGCCATCAGATTCGGCGCGATAATCGCCAGTGAACAGATAGATGAGATCGAGATCAGAGGCATGGGTGAGCAACCCGCCGCCCATGCGCCCAAGCGCCAGGATCACCAGTTCGCTGTCGGGCACGCGACCATGCGCGATCGCAAATTCGTCAATTGTCGCCCGCACGATGACGTCGATCGCTGCCTCGGCAACGCGCGCATAGCCGGCGGCAACGGCCAGCGGATCGCTGACCCCGGCCACAATCTGCGCGCCCAAAGCAAAGCGCTTTTCGCCAACCACGCGCCGGGCGTGATCAAGCAACGCCTGATAATCCGTGCCCTCGCGCGGCGCGATTTGGGCGATCAAGGTCGGCACGTCGCCGACGGGATCGAGCGCGGTTGAATCGATCAGCCCATCCAACAGTTCCGGGCGCCGACCAAGTGCCTCGGCAAGCGGCGGCGCGTGACTTAAAATCGCGCCCAACAATCGCGTGAGCGCTGGTTGCGCCTCTAACAGCCGGAAAAAATTGATCGCGCTCGATAGCCGCGCCAGGATATGATCAAGCCGAATGATCGCGCCCGCTGGATCGGGCGCGTGTCCCAGTCCATCGACGAGCCCAGGCAGCACCGCCTCCAGCGCCTGGCGCGCCGGCCCGCTGCGCAGCGCCGGATAGGCCCCTGCCCGCCAACTTTCGATGCGTTCGCGCGCCACCGGTGCGGCCACGTCGTCAAAGCCAGCGGTGGTCAGCGCCGCCAGCAACCGCGATGAATCGCCCGGCAGCGCATCGCCCGTTTCGGGTTCGATGCCGTCATAGATCACGCCAACCCGCTCGACATGCGGCTGGAGCAGCGCCAGCAACGCCTGCTGATCGGGCAAACCGTGCAACTTTGCGAGCGATTCAAGCGCGGCCCCGCTTGGCAGATGGTGCGTCTGGCGATCATCCACCATCTGCGCGCGGTGCTCGATCGTGCGGAGCAGCGTATAGGCAGCGCTCAGCGTCTCTGCCTCGCTCGCTGCAATCCAGCCACCTTCGGCAAGCCGGTCAAGCGCATCGCGGGTTGCGGCAGCACGCACAGCCGGATTGCGGCCACCATGGATCATCTGGTGAATCTGCGCGAAAAATTCGACCTCGCGGATGCCGCCCCTGCCCCGTTTCAGATCATAACCTGGGCCGAATTCCTGCCCCTGCGCGTGATGATCGCGGATCCGCCGTGAAATTCCCCGAATCTCGCCGATTGCGCCGAAATCCAATGCGCGCCGCCAGACAAATGGCTGAACGGTTTCAAGAAATCGCTGCCCCATCACCACATCACCCGCCGCCGCCCGCGCCCGGATAAACGCCGCACGCTCCCAGGGCAGCGCCTGCGATTCATAATAAGCAATTGCCGGTTCCACGCCGAGCACGATCGGCGTGATTTCGGGCGAGGGTCGCAGCCGCAAATCGACCCGCAACACATACCCATCAGCATCGCGCGTTTGCAGCAGTTCGATCACGCGCCGTCCGATGCGAACGGCAGCGTCATCGGGGATCTCACGCGGTCGGCACGGCAAACTGGCAGGATCGAACAACAGGATGGGATCAATGTCAGACGAATAATTCAGCTCATGACTGCCCTGTTTGCCGAGCGCGATGGCGGCAAAGCCAAGTGCCGGTGCCCCTGGCGTCCGTTCCTCGATCGCGGCGCGAATGGCGGCATCGAGCGCATAATCGGCAAAGTCGGAAAGCGCGCGCGTCACCGCCGTCAAATCATAGTGCCCGGCCAGATCGCCGATCGCGACCAGCAAGGCCAAGCGCCGCCGTTCAATCCGCAACCGCTGGGCAACCGGCATCGCGTCATCGGCAATTCGGATCGACAAGGGGTCAGGCAGCCCCCCGCCGACGATGCAATCGACCAGCGCCTGCTCACGATCGATCAGCTGGGCCAGGAAGGGCGCATGCGAATGGGCACGCGCAATCGCCTCGCGAAGACCCCGGCTATCGGACGGTGAGGCTGTGATATTCATGCAACGCCCGCCAATTTCGGCTGCCGGCAATGGCCGTCAGCGGCAACAATATGCCCGCTAAGCCGTTATACCCGGCATGTCGATCCATTCGCCCCATGGAAGCGAACCGCTCCCGCACTCCCCATTTGCTGTCGAAGCGCCGCGTCCGCAGGACGCTATCGGCCTTGCCCTGGGCAGTGCCTTTCCCAGCACTGGGTCGCTACCAGCCGACATGATGGCGATGCTGGCTAAACTCGATTGCACCGGAAAAGGCCGGTCAAGCCCTGGTTGACCAGGCCACGGCCGTCGTCGGCCTGATCACCAGGCCCCGCCGACAATGTCGCCATATAGCCCGCTGCACCGGGTGCGGAGTTCGCGTTCATCCTCGGACGAAATCTGATCTCGCCAATCGTCAGCCAATGCCGCCGCATTGCGCTCCAGCGCATTTATCGTCCCCGGTGGCGGCCGAACGACATCCGCATAGGCCATGATGTTCACCGCCTGCCGCATTGCAGGACTATAGTCGATGCGCAGCGCGTTCGCGACGCCCGCCATTTCAGCGTCGGGCCCGCGACAAAAGCGCTCGTGCGACCAGATTGACGCTGCATCAGGGCGTTGATGCACAATCTGCAACGCGTGCCGGTTGACAATATTCCAGAACAGACCGGCGCGGGCGGCCAAGGAAGGCGCCGCGGCCACCGCTGCGGCATCGACTACCCCTTGATCAACCAAGTCGCCGAACGGCAAAGAATCACCCCACCCGACCCGCTGCAGCGAAACGAAAAATGCCGCCGGGTGCTTCACCGTGAAAACCACCTGAACATCGTGCCGGTCGATAAGATATCGGCTGGAGAGCGACAAAAATGGGGCTTTCAAGACCAGGCGGCGCGGTCTGAACATCATTGCTGCCGCATATTCCCGCGCGAGCCTGGTGCCCGTTAGCCATTGCAATCTGCCGCCGCCTAATGATCGAAAGCTGATGCTGTCGGCCGCAAAGAACCGGTCAATCATTAAGGGCCAATCATTGCCCGGCCAGTCGCCAGCTACGAAATAGATTGACAGTCCCGCGATCCCGGAACCTGGATTAAAGGGCTCGAATATTTGCCGACTACCACGATCCACCGCCAACACTCTTCCCAACAGGGTCGTACCACTGCGGTGTGTGCCACAAACGGCGATGCGCTGATCAGCTGATAATCCGGACCTGCCTTTGCCAACTGCCGCCAGTAAGTGGTTGACCATGGCGGGTTGCAACAACAACTATATTTTTCCTGAGATTTAATTCAGGTAATACAATCTCTTAAATTAACCAAAAGTCAAACCCTATGAGATCAATATCACTGAACGCAATGAATTCGCCTCATTGCTAATCAGGCTGGCAAAGAACCACCGTCTCAGCTAAGTCGGTCTCTGCTCAATTCATCGACATCGTTCATGATCGTTTCCAATACGGTACGACCTGGCGGATTGCTGTGCGTGCGGCGGGAGGGCAGCGAGCCATCGGTGAGCAATGTTTCAAGCGCCACGCGCCCGCGCGCGACCCGGCTCTTGATCGTGCCCACCGCAACGCCACAAATTTCTGCTGCTTCTTCATAGGCAAAGCCGCCCGCGCCGACCAGAATCAACGCTTCGCGCTGCGGCTGGGGCAAGTGCAGCAGCGCGCGTTGCATATCGCCGAGCTCAACCTGCTTGTCCTGCGCAGCGGGTGCCGCCAAGATCCGGTCTGCAACCAGATCGTCCCACTCACCGCGAAAGCGCGATCGGCGCATTTGCGACAGATAAAGATTGCGCAGGATGATAAACGTCCAGGCACGCATGTTCGTGCCCGCTTGAAAGCGAGATCGCGCGGCCCAGGCTTTGAGCAGCGTTTCCTGGACCAGATCATCGGCAAGATCCCGGCTGCCGGAAACCGATCGGCCAAATGCGCGAAGATGCGGGATCACCTGGGCAAGCTGCGCCTTGAATTCGGCATCGGGCAGCGGAATGCGTTCTTCCGGCGGTGTCGGAGGCGCATCATCGTCAAACTCTTGGCGATCAGTCATGCGATTTCGTCCCGGTGCGCCAAAGGACAGCACCCGGCACCCGGCCACAGCAAAAACAATCGGGAAGGCAATGAAAATTGCACATCCGCATTGGCGACGTTCCCCTCAACATGCCGAGCTCAACGCATTAACAGCGCAGCGAAAACAATGATGATCAATACCAGCGAAACGCCCAGCACGATGCGCACCCCCTGGGGCGATGCACCACCGCTTGCTGCCTGCTCGCTGATGTGAATCGGTTCTTGTTGATCATCCATACCGCTTCAACACACGAAACCCGTTTTGGGTCCGTATCGTTTTATTCGGCAGGCAAGGTCGCTTCATCAAAGAACAAGGCCTGAGCAATCGCCGCCTTAACGGTGGAACGCTGGAACGGCTTGGTGATCAGGAATGTCGGCTCGGGCCGCTCACCGGTCAGCAGCCGTTCGGGAAAGGCCGTGATGAAAATCACCGGGACCGCAAACTGCGCCAAAATATCTTTGACGGCATCGATGCCAGAGCTGTCATCCGCCAGCTGAATATCGGCGAGGACAAGCCCCGGCCGATCTTCCATCGCCAGGGCCACCGCCTCGTCCCGCGTTACCGCCACCCCGGTCACGTCATGCCCCAGATCGCGCACGATCGTTTCGATATCCATGGCGATGATCGGCTCATCTTCGATGATCAGCACCCGCGCGCGCGTCTGCTTTTCGATCTCGCTAAGGGCATCGCCAACCAGCGACTCAAGCGTCGCTGAATCAGTATCGATCAGAAAGGCGGCATCCTCGGGCGTGAAACCCTCCATCGCCGTCAGCAGCAGTGCCTGACGCGACAACGGCGTCATCCGGGCCATGCGGGCGCGGGCAATGCTTTCGGGATCGCTGCCGGAAACAGCAACGGCTTCCTCGCCGCCCGCCGCATTTGCTGATGACCAAATCGCCTGAAATGTCCGATACAACGCAAGGCGCGGGTCGATGTCCCGCGGAAACTCTTCTGGGGCAGCGACAATCGCCTCAAGCGTGGCACGGACATAATGATCGCCGTGCGACTGGCTGCCAGTCAAGGCGCGCCCATAACGGCGCAGAAACGGGAGATGCGGAGCAAGCTGTTGTCCAAGCGACATAATTGGCGAAATCTCCCTGCGTGACTGCTCCCCCTATGTGCTGGCGGCAGCCCCTCGTTACAATCGTCGGCGCGGCTAAGACAAAATAGATTTGTAATTTCGCACCGCAGGCGGAACAATCGAGCGGCTATTTGGTTTCATGTCTCCGTGGCGAATGCGTAGAATTTACGTGCAGGCTGCCAACACAGCTATCCGCCTGCCCAATAGTATGACGATTTTTAGGGGGTTTTTCGTTGGTTTCTGATCGTGAGACGTCGAAGAATGCACCTCCCCAGCGCGCCACCAAATCGCGCGGCGGTGATCAGGAGATGGGCGAGGCACTACGCTCTGTGTATCAGCAGACGATCGACGAGCAGATTCCGCCGGAGATGCTCGATCTGCTGGGCAAGCTCGAATAACGCCAGGGAATGGATTCCCTAGCCAGCGCCGACGGGCCCAGAATGCGGCGATGGATGGCATGGCTGACGCAATTGCCGACGGGCGCCAAGCTTTTCCTGATCCTCAGCGCAGCTTTACTCCCGCTGGCGCTGATTGCGTTGTTCGCGGCACGCCAGACCAGTGAAATCGCCAATGCCCAATTGGAGTCGCGCACCCGTGCGGCCGCAAATGAGGGCGCGCATGCGCTCGAAATCGAACTCGCCGGCGATATGACTGCCCTGCGGGTGGCGCTGAACGCGCTTGATCAGGATGGCGAGGACGGCCCCAGCTGCGCCCGCGCCCAGGGGATTTTTGCTGAACAACTCGCCAAGGGCGCGCGCTTCACCATCGTCGCCAATGACGGGCGGGTGCTGTGCGGCACCACGGCGCAAATTGCTCTTCCCATCACCATTCCCGATCGCCCCGGTTTGATCGCTGCGGCAATTGGTCCTGACACCGGGCTCTTGCTGGCGATGGGCGCGCCGAGCGGCATGTTGAGCGCCAAGGCGGTATTCCCCATTACGATGTTGGCACAGATCGCCCGCCCAGCCGGTTTCATGCCGCCCTATGCAGCGGCGCTGATCCACGACCGGCAACGGCTGCAACTGCAGCCACTCCCCGAATTGACGCCGCTCGACCGCACCGAATCGGCCTCCCGCCCACTGAGTATCAACGGACTGACCTTCGAAATCACCCTGCGCAGCGCGCCGATTACGTCGGCGATGGTTGTGGCGATGCTGCTGCCGGTGATGATGTGGGCGGCGGCGGCGGGTATTGGCTGGTTTGTGGTCGATCGGCTGCTGATCAGGCCGTTGCGGCAACTGCGGACGCTGGTCGCGGACTATCAGCCAGGCGAAGTGCTCGATATCGGCCTGGCGCGATCAATGCCGGCCCAGGAGATTCGCGATCTTGGCGAGACGTTTCGCACGATTACCGACACCGTCGCCGCCCATGAAGCCGATTTGGCCCAAGGGCTGGTCCGCCAGACCAAATTGACTCGCGAAGTCCATCATCGCGTCAAAAACAACCTGCAAGTCATCTCCAGCCTGATCAATTTCCACGCCCGTGGTGCCAAATCTGCCGAAGCGACCGCAGCCTATGCCTCTATCCAGCGTCGCGTAGACGCGCTGGCGGTGGTCCATCGCAATCATTTTGCGGAGATGGAAGAAACGCGCGGCGTCAGCCTCCGGTCAGTGATTGGCGATCTTGCCTCCAATATCCGCGCCACCGCGCCAGACAGCACTGGCCTGTCGATTCTGCTCGATCTCGACAGCTATCTAAGCACGCAGGACGTCGCGACCGCGGTTGCGTTTCTGCTTACCGAAATCATCGAACTGGCCATGATGGCCCATCATGATCCGGCACTCCGAATTTCGCTGAAGCCCGCGACAGATATTGTAGAAACCGGCTCTCACGCTGGCAGTGCCCGGGCGCTGCTGCGGATCAGCTCGCCCGCGTTGGTCGACACCCCAAAGCTGCAAACCGAATTATCCGAACGCTATGGCCGCGTCATCGAAGGTCTGTCGCGCCAGCTCCGCTCCCGGCTTCACCACGATCCGCTGGTCGGTGCCTATGAAATCCCGATCGCGATCACCGGCCTGGATTAGCGCGGCGTGGGGTAGCAAAACTGCAACCCCTTGGCTTGCAGGCTCAATACTAAGCCAGCCACACCCAAAAAATCTTTGCAGAGCGGGAACCGACAATGGCGATCATCGTTTATAGATTCGGATAGTGAATCAAGCCCCCCCGCTCTCGCTATCCAATAACTGGACCCGGACGCGCCCCCTCCCCCCCGGTGGCACGTCCGGGTCTTAATTTTTCAAGCGAAAGCGAAAGACGCTAGCGCCGCTCCCCGTCACTCGACGGGGTCAGCCGCAGGCTTGCGCCGCTTTTCGGTGATCCAAATGCCGATGATCGCAACTTCATAAAGGATGACCAGCGGAATCGCGAGCAGCAGCTGCGATCCGATATCGGGCGGGGTGAGCACTGCTGCGATCCCGAACGCTGCGACAATTGCATAGCGCCGTGCCGCGATCAGCTGTTTGCGCGTCACGATCCCGGCGCGCTCAAGCAGCATCAGCAGGATCGGCAACAGGAAGGACAGGCCGAAGCCGAACAGAAACTGCATGATGAACGACAGATAATTGTCGATCGCCGGTAACGCCTCGCGCTCCACCCCACCGATACTGCCCTGGAAGCCAAGCAGAAAATGCAGCGCCATCGGCACGGCGATATAATAGGCCATCGCCGCGCCCAGCGTGAACAGCACCGGCGTCGCGAACAAAAACGGCAACAGCGCCCGCTTTTCCTTGGTGTACAGCCCCGGCGCGACAAACTGCCATAGCTGGTTGGCGATAATCGGAAACGAAACCATCGTGGCCGCGAAAAACGCCACCTTGATCTGCACGAAAAACGCTTCGAACAATTGGGTATAGATCACCCGGTGCTGCCCGGCCTTAAGCAAGGGCTGGAGCAGAAATCCAAAAATCGGCTCTGAAAAATAGAAACAGACGCCAAAGGCAATCGCCACCGCGATGGCGCAATAAATCAGCCGACGCCGCAATTCGATGAGATGATCGAGCAGCGGCGCGCGCGACTGATCAATCTCGTCAAGCACTTCAGCATTCATGGCGTTGCGCTCGGTGGTGTCGCGGCAGCCAGAGGCACGCCCTCTGCGGCAGCAATCTCTTCATCGGTCAGCGCGGGCGGCGCGGGGTGATGCAGCACTGGCTGTTCAGTCATTGCAGGTTCGCCCTCCCCGTCGAGCATGACGCTCGACAGCGTGGGCGACAGCGTGGGCGACAGCGCGGGTTGATCGGGGACCGCGGGATATTCGCGCATGATCCGCGCATTTTCGGCGGCCCAGCGCTCTTCCATTTCCTTCAACTCGGCTTCGCGCACCATCGTATCAAAACCCGCGCGGAACTGCCCCATTACACCGCGCGCCTTGCCCACCCATTGGCCGACAAAGCGCATCGCCTTGGGCAAATCCTTGGGGCCGATCACCACCAGCGCAACAAGCGCCAGCAGCATCAGCTCGGACGGGTCAACGTTAAACATCAATCAGATCCGGCAACGAAATGGCAGCGATCATGCAAACGCCGGATCAGCGGTCGTCGCGCGCACGTTCGGGCGCTGGATCAAGCACGACATCGGCATCGCGCTTGGCATCAATCCGGCTCGGTGCAGCCTTGGTGGCCGATTCATCTTCCTCGGCCATGCCCTTTTTGAAATTCTTGATGCCCTTGGCCACATCGCCCATCATGTTCGAGAAGCGACCGCCCCCGAGCACCAAGATAGCGATCACACCGAACACCAGCCAATGCATCAGGCTGAAACTACCCATTACGCGTCTCCTTCAGGATAGTTGCCTATCTAGGCTTCTTCCTCGCCATTTGCCACCTCATGCTGATCAAATGCCAAATCAACTGGATCGAGCAATCCAGCCGCGCGCAAATCCTCAAGCCCAGGCAGGTCACGGCGGCTTGCCAGCCCGAAATGGGCGAGAAATTCTGGGGTGGTTGCATAGGTGAGCGGGCGGCCCGGCACCTCCCGTCGCCCGGCTGGCCGCGCCCAGCCCGCCTCCATCAGCACGTCGATCGTTCCCTTGGAGATTTGCACGCCGCGGATGGCTTCAATCTCGGCACGCGTGACGGGCTCATGATAGGCAATGATCGCCAGCGTTTCGATCGCTGCCCGGCTCAGGCGGCGCGGTTCTTCCCGGTCGCGGCGGAGCAGATGCGCCATGTCCGGCGCGGTTTCGAAATGCCAGCGATCGCCGCGCCGAACCAGGCCAATCCCGCGCCCGGCATAATCCGCCTCAATCTCGGCCAGGGCAGCGCGGACATCGCCCTCACCGGCATGGGCGCGCAACTGGTCGATCGTCATCGGCGCTTCCGCAGCGAACAGCACCGCTTCAATCGCGCGGACGAAATCATCGGGCGGATTCATGCAGGTCGCCGCAGATAGAGCGGGGCAAAGGCGGATTTCTGGCGCAGCTCGACCCGCCCCTGCCGGGCAAGCTCCAGTGAGGCGAGGAAACTCGACGCCAGCGCCGATTTACGAAACGCGCCGTCCGCCTGGGGCGGCAGAAATGCCTCGATCGTCGTCCATTCAATCTGTTCGCCCAGCAACCGCGCGACGCGCTCCAGCGCGGCTTCAAGCGTCATCACCGGGCGATTGGCGACGATATGCATCACCGGGCGTGTGCGGGCGCTGACTCGGCCATAAGCCGCGATCAGATCATAGATTTCCGCCTGCCACCGCGCCTTGCGCACCGTCTGCAAGCCTTCGGGCGCGCCCCGCCGGAAGACATCGCGCCCCAGCCGGTCGCGCGCCATCAGCCGCGCGCCGCTTTCACGCATCGCGTTCAGCCGCTCCAGCCGCAATTGCAGCCGCAGCGCCAGTTCCTCGGGCGATGGCTCCACCTCCGGGTCGCGCGGCAGCAGCAGCGCCGATTTCAGATAAGCAAGCCACGCCGCCATCACTAGATAATCGGCCGCCAGCTCAAGTTTCAGCGATCGCGCAGCATCGACATAAGCGAGATATTGATCGACCAAGGCGAGGATCGACAGCGCCCGTAAATCCACCTTCTGGTTGCGCGCGAGCGCCAGCAACAGATCCAGCGGCCCTTCCCAGCCATCGATATCGACGGTCAGAACATCAGGCGGCGATGGCGCAGGCGCTTGGTCGGGATCAATAGGGATTGGCGGCGTGGACATCCGGTATTCTGGGGCTCTTCTGCGCATCCGGGCGACGGTCGTCCGGAGTGGAGCCTCTGGGTTAGGACCAATCACCGCATCTCGACAAGCACCAAGCGCGGGCGAAGTCCGCCCGCCGCGTCAGATCGACGAGCGCGCCGCCCGATCACCCGCCAACGCTCTGGCCGATGGCAAGGCGACCGACGTGCCGAAGATCAGCATCATCAAGCCGCCAAAGATCTTGTCGCCCTCAACGACACCGGTGATGCTCGCCAGCATCAGCACCAGCCCGGCCAACGTCATCGCGACCGATCCGATGCGGAAGCTGCGCTTGCCACCCGATTGGCGCGCCCGCACTGCGCCGCCCAAAATGCCTACCAGCCCAATCGCTGCCAACAAGCCAACAGCAATTGTGATCAATGACCCAAAAGTCATCATGAACTCCCATCGTGCAAGGACATGCCTTCCTTACATGATGTCATGTACACCTTACTTGCCGAGGTGTCAATTCAGGTCTGGATTCAGCCCATCCGCACATTGGCTGCTGATCGGCTCGGTGCCTCAGCGCTTTGCGAAAAATCGCGCCAACAGGCCGGTTTTGGCGGGCTGCACGTCCTCTTCGACCGCCGTCGCCAGCTTGCGCCGCAGCTCGACCACCGAGAAATTCGCAGATCCGCTTGCGCCATACTCCGCCACCGCAACCGGCTGTAAGAGGGGCATCGGGGCAATCGCATCATCAGCCCAACCAGAATCCATCGGCGCGACAAGCGGGCGATCGGGGACGATCGCCGATTCCAGATCAGGCCCGCAATTCGTTGCGCCGACCAGCACAACCACCGAGTGATCAAGCCCCATCCGCGCCATTTCGCGGTGCACCAGCTGGTGGAATTGAACCGCGCGCCACCAATCCGCCAGGAACAGCGCATTACTCGCCTGCGAGCCGGGCTCTGGCGGATCATCGCGCGCCCTTTCCTCTTCGATCATGCCGTGAAGCAGGGCCATCCCTTCGACGCTCAACATTGCTCCGCCGATTGCCTCGCCAGGCCCTGGTCGAAAGCCGGCGTCTTGGATCGCCGCGACGATCTCGCTTTGCGATGCAGTCGAAAACGGGAAATCGTCATCCCGGTGGCCCGTGATTTGGACACAGGGCTCGCCGGTGATCGGATCAAGGCCAGCAGTCATGCTGATGCGGATCGCCGTAACATCAGCCAAATGCGGTGCGCCCAGGCTGTAATTCAATTCTTCCCAGCCGTTTAGTCGAAGCACCTCAAGCGGCATGGTGCCGCATACGTCCCACAATTCGGGTGATATCGCCGCAATATCCCGGCTCAGCCGCTCCGCTGCCGCTTCGGCTTGCCCCTGGCGGACCAGATCGGCAATGGCATGACCATAGCCCTGTTGCCCTTCCGGGCCAAAAACGTCATCCATCGCCCGCATGGCCTCGCCGTTCGCTAATCAATCAACAACGAATATAGCCGCGCGATCGTAAAAATTTTGCTTAAGGATCAATGTCACGCCACCGCCAGTAGCGCATCCCGCTTGGCGATTAGCGCGGCCATATCGCCTTCGGGCGCCTGGCCAGCAATTGTTGCCATCGCGCGATCAAGCCGATCACGGGAAATTTGCGGCATATCGCTGATCAGGTTGGCGATCTCCGTCATCTCGTCCATCCGCCCCCAACAATCGAGGACGATGTCGCAACCGGCAGCAAGTGCCCCCACCGCTTTTTCGCCTGCGGTGCCCGCAAGTGCCTTCATGTCGATGTCGTCGGTCATCAACAGCCCGTCAAAGCCGATCCGCCTGCGGATAATGTCGTTGACGATGATCGGCGACAGCGTTGCCGGGCGGGCCGCATCCCACGCCTCGAACACGATATGCGATGTCATCCCCATCGGCGCATCGCTAAGCGCGCGAAACGGCTCCAGATCGATTTCGAGCGCCGCGTCGCTCGCGGTGACCGTCGGCAAATGATAATGGGTATCGACAATCGCCCGGCCATGGCCCGGCATATGCTTCATCACGCCAACCACGCCGCCCCGGCGCAGTCCCTCAATGATCGCACGGCCCATCGCCGCCACCCGCATGGGTTCACTGCCCAGCGCACGTGTGGCGATCGCGGATGTCGTATCGGGCTGGCAGACATCGAGCAGCGGCAGGCAATCGACATTGATGCCGACTTCGGCGAGCATCAGCGCAATCGCCTGCGCATTGGTGCGTGCCGCCTCAATCGCTGACATCGGCGCAGTCTCATAGAGCGCATCAAAGGCGGGACCGGCCGGAAAGGCAGGCCATTCGGGCGGCCCCATCCGGGCGACCCGGCCGCCTTCCTGATCAATCAGGATCGGCACATCATCGCGACCCGACAGCGCACGCAATTCGCTGGTCAGCGCCAGCAGCTGCGGCCTGGTCGCAACATTGCGCTTGAACAGGATATAGCCCGCCGGATCGGCATCGCGAAAAAAAGCGCGCTCATCGGCGGTGAGGGAGAGCCCGGAGAGCCCGTAAATGACTGGTTTCATGCCCGCTCAGGTTAGCCTAGTTGCGGGCGACGAAACAAGCCTCCCCCGCAATCCGCAGCTTGGCGCAAAGTTCATTCGCCTGGGTCGCGCTGCCCGTATTGACGCGCAACCGGTAGACCGTCTTGCTGCCAACCGTCGCCTGCTGCACCGATTTACCGAGCGGGGCGAGATAGCTGAACCTTTTGCTGGCCTTGGCCCAAGCGGCGTTGGCCGATGCATCATCCGGGAAGGAACCGAGCTGAACCACGGCACCACCCGCGGCGACCGGCGGCGATTCTACCGCCTTGGGCATGGCCCCTGGCGCTGGCGCCTTCAGCGTTCCGCCTGATGGCGGGACCATGGCTGGCCCCGTCGTGGCAGCGGGTTTGGCGGGGGCAGTTGCTGTCTTCGGCATCGGCGCTTCGGGCACGGCTTTCAGATCGATCGAGGCATTACCGTCGCTTTTGCCTTCGCTGGTTGCAAAGGCGGTGTCGCCCTCCCCTTCAACCTTCATGCCGCCGGGTGAATCGGGCTTTACCTTATAATTGCCCTCGGCCGCTGCAATCAGCTCGCCTGTTCCTTTGACGAGATTGCTGTGCTGATACCAATAAATGCCATAGATTGCCGCCGCGATCAGCCCCAGGCCGATCAGCACGAACAAGCCAATCCGCACGATTGACGGGCTATCCCGATAGTCTTCGTCAACGGTTTCCAGCCAGGGCAGCCGGTCTTCGTCGCGAATGTCATAATCGCCAGCGGTCGCCATCAATTCATCTCCTGAACCGCCTCGACACCCATGATGCCCAGGCCGCTACGAATAATCTGTCCTATCGCATCAGCGAGGAAAAGTCGCGCACAGGTAAGCACAGCATTATCTACAATTAGGAAACGTCGATCGGGGCGATCATTGCCGACATTCCATGTCGCATGGAAAAGCGCTGCCAGATCATAGAGATAAAAGGCGATGCGGTGCGGTTCGCGCGCCGCCGCTGCCGTCTCGACGATCCGGGGGAATTGCGCGGCGAGCTTCACCAGCACCAGCTCTTCTGTATCAAGCTGGGACAGATCGGCCGCCCCACACACGATTCCCGCCTCTGCAGCCCGCCGATGCAGCGATGCGATTCGGGCATGGGCGTACTGGACATAAAAAACCGGATTGTCTTTCGATGCCTCCACCACCTTGGCAAAATCAAAGTCCATCTGCGCGTCTGACTTGCGCGTCAGCATCGTGAAGCGGACGACATCCTTGCCGACTTCGTCCACGACATCAGCGAGCGTGACGAAATTGCCGGAACGCTTCGACATTTTGACCGGTTCACCCGCGCGCAGCAGCCGCACCATCTGCACAAGCCGAACGTCGAATTTCTTCTCGCCATTGGTCAGCGCCTGCACCGCCGCGACGATTCGCTTGACCGTGCCGGCATGGTCCGCGCCCCAGATGTCGATCATCTCATCGGCGGCTTGCGATTTTTGGTAATGATAGGCGAGATCGGCCCCGAAATAGGTCCATTGCCCAGTCGATTTGCGGATCGGCCGGTCCTGATCGTCACCAAATTGGGTCGACCGGAACAGCGGCAGCACGACTGGCTCCCAATCCTCAGGCGTCTCGCCCTTTGGCGCTTCGAGGACGCCATCATAGATCAGGCCGCGCGACCGGAGCTCAGCCTCGGCCGCTTCGGGCTTTCCAGCCGCCTGCAATTCGGCCTCGGATGAAAACAGGTCGTGATGAATGCCAAGCTTGGCGAGATCGGCCCTGATCAGCACCAGCATTGCCGCCACCGCCTGTTTGCGGAACAGCACCAGCCAGTCGCTCTCGGGCGCGCCGACAAATTGGTCGCCAAATTCCTGCGCCAATGCCTGGCCGATCGGGATCAGATAATCGCCAGGGTAGAAGCCTTCCGGAATCCCGCCAATGTCTTCCCCCAGCGCCTCGCGGTAGCGCAGATGGGCTGACCGCGCGAGCGTATCGACCTGGCCACCGGCATCGTTGACATAATACTCGCGGATGACCTTATGCCCGGAAAATTCGAGCAAGCTGGCCAGCGCATCGCCCACCACCGCGCCCCGGCAATGCCCCATATGCATCGGCCCGGTTGGGTTGGCAGAGACATATTCGACATTGACGACAGACTTGCTGGCGGGTGCCGTGCGGCCATAGCCATCGCCCTGATCAATGATCGCGGCCAGTTCGCTGCGCCAGGTAGCATCGGTCAGCGTCATGTTGATGAAGCCAGGACCGGCAACGGCAACGCTCCCCACCTCGGGCAGCGCACGCAACTGCTCGGCGATCTTGTCGGCCAGCGCACGCGGGTTGGTGGCCGCCGGCTTGGCGAGCACCATCGCCGCATTGGTCGCCAGATCGCCATGGCTGGTGTCGCGCGGCGGCTCCACCGTCACGTTTCGCCGCTCCAGCCCACCCGGCAGGTCACCTGAGGCGACCAGTGCATCAAGGGCGGCATCGATATGCGCGGCAAACCGGTGGTAAAGCGTCATGGCAGGTCCGAATGGTGACTAGAGCCGCGCGCCTTAGCCGATGCGGTCGCCCCCGCAAAGAGTGGCGTGACGACGGCCTTTTCCTTACGGTCCTCTAACATCCTCTCCAGGAGCTTCTCATGCGCAAATTCCCTGCCGCCCTTTTGGTCACCGCCCTGCTGGCCGCAACCCCCGGCCGGGCCGCCCCAGCCGCACAGCAAGGTCCGGTCTGGAAGGCAGCAGCGGCGGCCCGTGCCGACCAGCTCGCGATGCTCGAAAAGCTGGTCAACATCGATTCTGGCACTGGCGACAAAGTCAGCGGGCAAAAGGCATCCGAATTTGTCGCCGAACAATTGCGCGCGCTGGGCATGACGGTGGAACTCGTGCCCGCTGAACTCCCCACCCTGCCCGATAATGTCGTCGCCACGCTGAAGGGGACCGGCAAGGGCCGCATCCTGATGATCGCGCATACCGATACCGTGTTCGGCCCTGGCACCGTAGCCACGCGTCCCTTCCGCACCGATGCCACCCGCGCCTATGGTCCCGGCGTGTCGGACGAAAAGGGCGGCGTGATCGAAGGGATTTTCGCGATCCGGCTGCTGCGCGGGCTGAAATTCAGCGACTTCGCCCAGATCACTTTCCTGATCGAAACCTCGGAAGAAGGCGGGTCGCAGGGCACGCGCGGGCTGATTGCCCGGTTGCTGAACAATGCCGATGCCGAGCTAAACCTGGAACCCGGCGATTCGCCAGACCGGCTGACCGTGTGGCGCAAGGGCAGCAATGCCTTCACTATTTCGGTTAAGGGGCGTCCCGCCCATGCCGGCGTCGCCCCGCAGGACGGACGCAATGCCGCGCTTGAGCTGGTCCATCAGATCCAGCTCGCGGATTCTCTCCCCAAGACCGGCGACGGCGTCACCGCCAATCTGACGCTGATGAAAGCCGGTTCGCGCTACAACATCATCCCAGAAGACGCAGAAGCCATCTTCAATGTGCGCATCCGCACCAAGGCGCAGGGTGACGAAATCGACGCCCAGTTCCGCCGCAATGCACAAACCATCGCCATCCCGGAGACCAGTGTCTCCGTCAGCCGCCGGGTCAGCTTTCCGCCGCTGCCCGACAATAGCGCCACGGATGATCTCGCCGATCGCGCCGAACGCATTTACGCGGCGGCGGGGTTAAAGATCACCCGTGGTGGCAATGGCGGTGCGTCAGAATCCGCGCTCGCCCATGAAGCGGGTGTTGCCGCGCTCGACGGGCTTGGTCCGGTCGGCGGCGGGTTCCATTCCGAGCTGGAATTTCTGGAACTCAGCTCGCTCACCCCGCGCCTCTATCTACTCACCAGCCTGATCATGGACCTTGGCCGCAATCCACCGGCACGCGCGCAATAAGCTAGAACCCCTCGGGCAGATCGATTGGCCCAACGATCTCCCGGTAGCGGCCAATCGCATATCGGTCCGTCATCCCGGCGATGAAGTCGGCGATGTGGCGGCTGCGCTGTGGCTCATCCGCAGGCAAGCGGGCCGCCCAGTCATCAGGCATCCGGGTGGGATCGGCGCGGTACGCCGCGATGAGTCCGCCGACGATACCCTCGGCAATCGTCGCTGCCGCCAGCTGGCGGGGATGGTGATAAAGCTGCGCATACATGAAGCGCTTCAGCACGCGCTCCTCTTCGCGCATCGCGTCCGAAAAGCCGACCAGACAGCGGCCAGCCCCGCGCACATCATCGACTGAACCAACCCCGGCACCGGCAATTCGCGCTCGCGTCTCGGCAATCAAATCGGCGACCATCTCGCCAATCTGGGTACGGATCAGCTCGCCGATCAATCGGGTTAGCGGCACATCGGGGAAGCGCGCGCGGACATCGCGCCAAATCCGGGCAACGATCGGTACATCCAGCAACTGATCGAGCGTCAGCAAGCCTGCGCGCAAGCCATCATCGATATCGTGATTGTCATAAGCGATATCGTCGGCAATCGCCGCCACCTGCGCCTCCAGCGACGGCCACCGCGTCAAATCCAGCGGCAGCGCCGCATCGGCCTCCGCCAGCGCCCAACCGGGCGCGGTAATCGGGCCGTTATGCTTGGCCAGCCCCTCCAGCATTTCCCAGCTCAGGTTTAGCCCGGTCCAGCGTGGATAGGGTGCCTCGATCGTCATCAGCGCGCGCAGCGTGTGGCCGTTATGGTCAAAGCCGCCCTGCCCCGCGAGTGCCTTGGTCAGCGCCGCCTCACCGGCATGGCCAAAGGGCGGATGGCCGATATCATGCGCCAGGCACAGGGCTTCGGTCAGGTCCTCGTTCAGCCCCAGCGCGCGCGCGATTGTTCGCCCGATTTGGGCGACTTCCAGGCTATGCGTCAGCCTGACGCGGAAATGATCACCATCGGGGGCCATGAACACCTGGGTCTTATGGCGCAGGCGACGAAAACTGATCGAATGAATAATCCGGTCGCGGTCGCGCTGAAACACGTCGCGCGGGCCCCGAGGAAGGTCGGGCGCGGTCGCGTTTTGTTCTTCGTGGAGCCGACCTTTGCTGCGCGCCGGGTGGGAAGCCCAGGGCGCATGCACGCTCATTTGGCCGGTAGCTTGTCGATCTTCTGCCCAGCTTCGCTGGCGAAGACAAAACCCGTCAGCCCGGATTTGGCGATCTGATTGACAAAGCCCTGCGCCTCATCGTCGCTCTTGAAGGGCCCGGCCAGCAGGCGATTGGTGAAGCGCAGCGGCGTCGTATAAGCACCCCGCGCCTTGAACGCCGCCGGCGCCTTGTCGCGCAGTTTTGCCCATTCGCGCGGCAAATCGCGCACGCTGGAGCCCCCGGCCACCTGCACCCAAATCCGTGCCGGATTAGCCTTTGCCACCTTGGCCTTGGCCGCCTTTTCGTCGGCCGCTTTCTTGTCCGCGAGCTTCTTTTCCGCGGCAGCTTTATCTGCGGCGGCCTTTTTCTCGGCTGCCTTTTTGTCAAGAACGGTCGGCTTGCTGGCAACTGCAACCGCGGTCGGCGCTTCAGCAGCGTCCGCCTCTACGGGCTTGGCGGTCACCGGCCCGACGCCGAGTTCCGAGGCAGGCACGCCAATCGTTGCAATGATCCGGGCCAGGATCGATTCTTCGCTCGCAATCGGCTTTGGTCGCGCCGCTTCCGGGGCTGGCACAGACGCAGGCGCTGTAGTGATCGGCGGCGCCTGCGCAGCCACTGTTTCGACGGGCGTCTGCGGGGTAGCGGCTGGTGGTGGCGAAACGGGCGTCGGCACCGCCGTTGGAACGGATGCCGCGACTTCCCTGACTACTGGCGGCGGCGCAACCCGCTCAAGTGTTGCCAGTTGAACCGGTGCCGCAGCGACACGCGGCGGCGCTTCAACAGGCACAGGCTGGAGCGGGCGCGCGTCAGCAGTGGCGACTACCACTGGGGTCTCACGCACGGGCACGATCACCGGTGGGATTGACTGCGGCGGTGGCGGCGTCACCAGCGTTGGGGTCGGTGTAGCGTCCAGCGCCCGCGCTGACCGGCTTGCCAGCACGACGGGGGATTCAGCCGCTGGCGCCAAAACCTGCGGCACATTCACCTGCGCAACAGTTGGCGCTACCGATGGAGGCGTTGGACCCGCTCTTGGTATCGGCGACACCATCGCCACGCGCGGCGGCGGCGGCAATTGCGGGATAGGCGGCGGCGGCGGGGGTGCAACGGTCGCGACCGCAACCGGCTGGCCACGCCCCCGTCGGCGGTCGCGCGTTGACGTCGCCCGATCGCGCACCGGCACCGCCTGTGCAGCGACCTGCACTGGTGGCGCTTCATAGGGCAAGGGCGGCAACACCGGGATCAACCGCGCATCGGCAATCCGCTCAGGCGTCGCCCGCACCTCGCCAAAATGCACAGCAAAGGCGCGATCAGCGGCGCTCAGGGTCGGCAATATCCGAAAAAACGGCAGCAAGCCGCTCGCCATTTCGCCCGGCAACATGCTGGTGGCAATCCGCTCGGCCCCCGGCACATCGCCCGTCATCGCCAGCACAAAGGCGCGCACCCGCCAGGCGGCGCGATCGCTCCGCCGCAATAGCGCGTCAATCTGCTCAAGCGCCAGATCGCGCCTGCCCGAAATCCCCAGCGACAGCGCATATCGGCGCTGCGTTTCATCATCATTCCGGCGCTTGAGCGCGCGGCGATAAGTGCGTTGTGCGCGTTCCTGTTCGCCGATCAGATCAAAAGCGAGCGCCCGTTCGGCACCGATGGATTCCAGATCATAACCAAGCGCCTCTGCCTCAGCAAACAGGCGCAGCGCCTCGCCGGGGCGGCCAAGCTGCACCAGGGTGCGCGCCTTGCCCGATTTGATCTCCCCATTATTGGGGCTGATCCGCTCCGCGCGCTGGAAAAAGGCCGCCGCAGCATCGATGTCGCCAAGCTTCAGCGTCAACTCGCCAGCATTGATCAACGCCCGCAAATCAAAGGGATTGCTCCCCAAAATCCGCATTTCCGCCGCCAGCGCATCGGCATCGGGGGTTGGCCCCGGCATCATCTGTAATTGCCCCGCCATTGCGGGCGCGATGCTCCACAGCACCGGCGCAGCCAGCAAGACAGCGGCAAAGGGGAGCATCCGCGCGTTCATCAGATCTCCGCTAGAACCGAGCAGGCGTGATCGGGCAATGTCCCCGATCAGCACAAACGCCAGAACGAGGCGTGCCGGCGGTGAACCGGCACGCCGCGTGCGTCACTGATTATTCTGGCGGTGCAGGAAGCGAGGGATATCAACCGGGTCCTTGCCCGGGGGATCGTCATCGCGCCCGGCACCCCGGGTGACGTTGGACATCCGTTCGAACAACGTGCCGCCGATCTTGCCGCGCGGCGGCGCCTCTGGCGCGGGCGGCGGCGTTTCAGCAACGGGTTCAGGCGCTGGCTCGTCTGCATCGGCGGTGCCCGGCGACAACCACCGCACCCCTTCGCCCTCGGCAACCGGCTCGTCGCCAAAGCTCGGCATGCTCGGCACAGCGGCGTCGGCACCCAGCACGAGTTCGTCATCAGCTGATTCAGCGGCGGGCGCCGCGTCCGCCATGGTTTCATCGGCCGCCGGATCGAACGCAACCGGCACGGGCGCGCTGACCGGCTCGCTCACTGGCATGGGTTCGGCGGCAGCAGGGGCTTCGCTGCGGCGCGGCGTTGCAAAGCTGAAGGCGCGCGAAGGTTCAGGGGCGGCCTGTGGACGCGCTTCGGCTTCGATGCCGGTCGCGACAACCGAAACGCGAATCTTGCCATCGAGATCGGAGTTAAACGCCGATCCCCAGATGATGTTCGCCTCTGGATCGACCAATTCGCGGATATGATTGGCGGCTTCGTCGACTTCGAGCAGGCGCATGTCCTCACCACCCGTGATCGAGATGATGACGCCCTTGGCCCCCTGCATCGACACCCCGTCGAGCAGCGGATTGGCGATCGCCTTTTGCGCCGCCACAATCGCGCGATCGTCACCCTCGGCTTCGCCGGTGCCCATCATCGCCTTGCCCATTTCCTGCATCACCGACCGGACGTCGGCGAAATCCAGGTTGATCAGGCCGGGCATCACCATCAAATCGGTGATGCCGCGCACACCCTGCTGCAACACTTCATCAGCCATTTCAAAGGCTTCTTTGAAGGTCGTGTTGGCGTTGGCGATCAGGAACAAATTCTGGTTGGGGATGACGATCAGCGTATCGACATATTTCTGCAGTTCTTCGATGCCCGCTTCAGCTGCCTTTGCGCGGCGATTGCCCTCAAAGGCGAAAGGCTTGGTCACCACGCCGACGGTCAGGATGCCCAAATCCCGCGCCGCCTTGGCGATGACCGGCGCAGCGCCAGTGCCCGTGCCGCCGCCCATGCCGGCGGCGATGAAGCACATATGCGCGCCTTCCAGCATCTTGGTGATCGACTCAATCGTCTCTTCCGCCGCTGCGCGCCCGATTTCGGGCCGTGAACCGGCGCCAAGCCCCTGCGTGATCTTGGCACCAAGCTGCACCCGCTGCGGCGCGGTCGATTGCTTCAGCGCCTGCGCATCGGTGTTGGCGACGAGGAAATCGACGCCCTGCACATTTGCCCGCATCATGTTGGTGATGGCATTGCCGCCAGCGCCGCCGACCCCGATAACCGCAATGCGCGGGGTCAACTCATCAACGTCAGGTGGAAGGAATTCGATGCTCATCGCCCTGTCTCCGTGGCGGCCCGGCGACACCGGACCCCTTATTTATCTCCGCCGTTCTGCACCAAGCAAACCGGCGACTCTAGCCCCTATCACGATGTTGCTGTCGTAATTCTTTAATAATTTGCCTTGAACGTCTGAATCAGCCGCCCAAACAGGGCAAATCCCTTGGGCCGAACCACCATTTGATGCGCTGCCGATACTGATCGCAGATCAACCGGGTTTGACGCTGCATAATGGGCCAATCCCGCCAGCGTTGCAAAGGCAGGGCCACTATGCGCCTCTGGCAATGCCGTCAGCCCGCGCGGTCGCCCAACCCGCACCGACCGCCCAAGCGCGGCCTGCGCGTAATCGGCAATGCCCTTCAATTCTGCGCCACCGCCGGTCAACACCACCTGGCGGCCCACCGGCCCTTCAAAGCCAAGCTCGGTCAACGCCTTTTGCACTTCGCTCATCAGATGATCGAGCCGCTGGCGGATCACCGCGATCAGCTGCGCGCGGGTAATCCGCGCGCCGTCGCTATTGTCATCCTCGGCAGAGATCGGCGCGACATCGATCATGTCATGATTGTCGCGCGGTGATGCGTTGGCCGAACCATAAAAGCACTTCATCCGCTCGGCCTGGGTCCGTCGCGTGCCAAAAGCGCTGGCGATATCATCGGTGATGTCCGCCGCCCCGATCGGGATTGAGGTGAGGCCCACCAGCATGCCCCCGGCGAACAGCGAGACATTGGTGATGCCTGCCCCCATTTCGACAAGCGCCACGCCAAGTTCGCGCTCTTCATCGGACAAACAGGCCATGCCCGTGGCCACCGGCGAGGCGATGATCGATTTCACCTCAAGATGCGCCGATCGCACGCAGAGATCGAGGTTGCGGACCGGCGATCCGTCCGCTGCCACCACATGAATGTGGACGCCCAGCCGATCAGCATGAAGGCCAAGCGGCTTCTTCACCCCCGTCAGCCCGTCAAGCGTATAGAGCGTCGGCTGTGCGTGCAGCACCATGCGTCCGGCCGGATCGATCGAATCGCGCCCCGCCGCCAGCAGTTCATCGATATCGCCCTGCTCGATCCGGTGGCCGCCCAATTCTACCTCGACCGAGGCAACATCCGATACCAGGCTACCCGCCGAAAAGCTCACCCAGACATTTTCGATGTTCAGCCCGGCAATCCGCTCGGCCTGCTCGACGGCTTCACGTACCGCTGCCTCGGTCGCCGCCATATCGGCGATATAGCCACGCTTAACGCCACGGCTTTCGCGCTGGCCGGTGCCAAGCACCACCAATTCGCCGCCTTCGGCCTTTTGCGCGATCATCGCCGAGACCTTGGACGATCCGATATCGAGCGCGGTAATCAACCCTTCGGGAGCCGTTTTCGCCATGATCTTATCCTTGTCTGCCGCTGGCGATTGCCATGCGCGTAATCGGGAGTGGCGCATCCGCCTGGGTCGCGGTCGTGTCGGTAATCGCGCGCTGAGCCTGCTGGCCGGGCCTGCGCACCACCAGTCGGGTCGGATCGCGCATGTCGAAACGCAGCCAGCCTTTGCCAAGCAATGCCCGCGCGCCATCAAGTTCCGCGAATTTCACCAGCGCCTTGGCCGGCTCCTCTTCGGGCAGCACCAGTGTCTCGCCGGTTTCGAACACCAGGTTCCAGCGCCGGTTGCCCACCCAGGTCGCTGCCTTGACCAAAGGTCGAAGCGCGGGTGCCGCGTCCAGCAGCGCGCGGTAAGATGGCGCCTGCCAATTCGCCCCCTCGCCAATCACGCGCGGCAATTCGGGCAGTTCCTCGGCGGAAATCTGCTGCAGCGGCTCGCCATTGGCGTCGATCAGCGTCAACTGCCCCTTGTCCTGCCATACCGCTGCTGGTTCGCGTTCGATGATATGGACAACCAGCTTGTCAGGCAGCCGCCGCGAAACCTGGGCATCGGCGACCCAGCCATATTTAAGCAGCTTGGCCCGCACCGCCGCCAGATCGACCAGCGGCATCGCCCGCGATTGTTGATCGAGCGCGACGGCATAGACCGCCATCGGGTTCATCCGCTTGACGCCGGTAACCTCGATCCCGCGCACGCGAAAACCGGCGCGGCCAATCTCTTCGGCCACCGCGACGCCTGCCGCCTGCGGCACGCCGAATAGGGTCGCCACGCCCAGCGCGGATGCGCCGATCACGGTCATGATCGCCACGGTCGTGATCCGCTGCAGCGTCTGCTGGCTGATCGGCAACAGCGCGATCAGCCGATCGATCGAAGATGGTTTGTGGACCTTGGGCGCGCGGCGTTTGGGCTGGACGGCGCGGCGCTGTGGCGCCGGGCCAGGGCGGATGGACTTATTCACAACGCTGCCTCCACGATACGCTGGACGAATTGGGCATAGCTCATGCCCCGATGGCGCGCCTGTTCCGGTGCCAGGCTCAGCGGGGTCATGCCTGGCTGGGTGTTGACCTCAAGCAGGAACAAGCCTTCTGCTCCCTGGCTGTCGTCCCAGCGGAAATCGGATCGCGAGCAACCCTTGCAGCCAAGCAGCCGGTGCGCCTCCAGCGCGATCGACATACAGGCGGCAGTGATCTCGTCGGGAATGTCGGCGGGATAGACATGTTCGGTCATGCCATCGGTATATTTGGCATCGTAATCATAAAAGCCGCTCTTGGGCTTTAGCTCGGTCACGCCCAGCGCCTCTTGCCCCAGCACTGCCGTCGTCAGCTCGCGGCCGCGAATAAAGGGTTCGGCGAGCAGCTCGTCGAAAACCTGCCAAGGCCCCTTGCTGCCCGGCGCAATCGGGTTGCCATAATTGCCCTCGTCCGTGACGATCGCGACGCCTACCGACGATCCTTCATTGACGGGCTTGAGCACATAAGGCCGCGGCAGAGGATCGCCCGAATAGAGCGTCTCGGTCTTAACGATCCGCCCGCCCGGCATCGGGATTCCGTGCGGCACCAGCAGCAGCTTGGTAAGTTGCTTGTCGATCGCGATCACTGAAGTGGCGAGGCCCGAATGGGTGTATTTCAGCCCCATCAGATCGAGCATGCCCTGCACCGATCCATCCTCGCCAGGCGTTCCATGCAGCGCGTTGAAGACGACATCAGGTGCGGCCTCAGCCAGCCGCGCGGCAACATCACGGCCCATATCGATCCGCGTCACCCGGTGGCCATTCGCTTCCAGCGCCTCGGCGACGTTCGCCCCCGTCACCAGCGACACTTCGCGCTCAGCGGACCAGCCGCCCATCAGCACGGCGATGTGAAGGGGGGCGCTCAAGCTGCGTTCCCCACCCGCTGGATTTCCCATGCCAACGTTACCCCCGAATGCGCCTTCACCCGTGCAATCACTTCGTCCCCCAACGCTTCAATATCGGCACTCGTCGCAGCCCCCAGGTTGAGCAGGAAATTGCAGTGTTTTTCGCTGACCTGCGCATCACCGATCCGCAGCCCCCGGCAGCCAGCGGCATCGATCAGAGCCCAGGCCTTATGCCCATCGGGGTTTTTGAAGGTCGATCCGCCCGTCTTGCTGCGCAGCGGCTGCGATTCCTCGCGCGCGGCGGCGATGCGGTCCATTTCGGCCTGGATCGCGGCGGGGTCGCCGGGGGTGCCAGCGAACGTCGCTTCGACCACGATCGCGCCCTCGGGCAGCGTCGAATGGCGGTAGCTGTAGCCTAGGGCCTCGGCAGGCAGCGTCTCGACCGTGCCACCACGCAGCACGACGGTGCAGGCCATCAGCACGTCCTTGGTCTCGCGGCCATAAGCCCCGCCGTTCATCCGCACGAACCCGCCGACGGTACCCGGAATGCTGCGCAGAAACTCTAGCCCCGCAATCCCTGCATCACGCGCCGTCGAAGAAACGAGAATGCCCGACGTACCGCCGCCACAAGTCAATGACGTGCCATCGGTGCGCGCAAAGCTGAACGCTTTGCCAAGCCGCACCACCACACCGCGCCAGCCGCCATCGCGCACGATCAGATTGGATCCCAGCCCCAGCGGCATGACGGGCGTGCCGGGATCAAGGTTGGCGAGAAAATCGCTCAGATCCTGCACGTCCTTCGGCTCGAACAGCCAATCCGCCGATCCGCCCGACTTGAACCATACAAGCGGGGCAAGCGGTGCGTTGGGGGTGAGGCGCCCTGCGACTGGAACCATTCCCCTCCCGCTTGCGGGAGGGGCTAGGGGTGGGAACGAGCGTGCCTCAACCGGGGTGCTAGTGACCAAGTCAGGCCCACCCCCAGCCCCTCCCGCAAGCGGGAGGGGAGCAGAAAATTGCCCGCTCACGCCCGCACCGCCACAATCGCATCGGCGAGCCCAGCCGCCCATTTGGTGATGTCACCCGCGCCCAGGCAGATCACCATATCGCCCGGCTGGATCGTCTCCGCCAGCGTCGCTGCCAGCGCCGCCGCATCAGCCACTACCGCCGCCGACCGATGCCCGCGCGTCTTCAATCCGGTCACCAGCGCTTCGGCATCAACGCCCTCGATCGGCGCTTCGCCCGCCGCGTAAACCGGCGACACCAGCACCACATCGGCATCATTAAACGCCTGCTGGAATTCCTCCATCAAATTGCCAAGCCGCGAATAGCGATGCGGCTGCACCACCGCGATCACGCGGTTGGTCGCGCCTTCGCGCGCGGCAGACAGCACCGCGCGGATCTCGACCGGATGATGGCCATAATCGTCGATGATGGTAACCGCACCACCCTCCAGCGCCACTTCACCCACCTTGGTGAAGCGCCTTTTGACGCCGCCAAACTTCGCGAAACCCTGCTGGATTGTCGCATCGTCAATGCCAAGCTCAAGCGCCACGCCGATCGCAGCAAGCGCGTTCTGGACATTGTGGCGGCCCGGCATCGGCATTTCGATCCCTTCGATCGATCGCTGGCTGCCATCGCGGTGCCGGATGATCGCCTCAAACCGATTGCCACCGGGGATTGGCGTTACATTGACGCCGCGCACATCAGCCTGCGCCGAGAAACCATAGGTCACGACACGCCGGTCGCGCACGCGCGGGATGATCCCCTGCACTTCCGGGTGATCCAGACACAGCAAGGCCGCACCGTAAAAGGGCACATTCTCGACGAACTCGACATAGGCGTCCTTCGCCTTGTCGAAGCTGCCATAATGATCGAGATGCTCGGGATCGATGTTCGTGACGACCGCGATCGTCCCGTCGAGCCGCAGGAAACTGCCATCGCTCTCATCGGCCTCAACGACCATCCAGTCGCTCGCGCCCAATCGCGCGTTGGAGCCATAGCTGTTGATGATCCCGCCATTGATCACCGTCGGGTCAACGCCGCCAGCGTCGAGCAACGCCGCGATCATGCTGGTCGTCGTCGTCTTGCCATGCGTGCCCGCCACCGCGACGGTCGATTTCAGTCGCATCAGTTCGGCAAGCATTTCCGCGCGGCGCACCACCGGGATGCGCCGTTCATAGGCCGCTTCAACCTCTGGATTGTCGCGCTTGATCGCGGTCGAGGTCACGATCACCGCTGCATCGCCAAGATTATCGGCGTGCTGGCCGATATGGACGACGATCCCTTTGCCCCGCAGCCCGGCGATCACATAGCCCTCGGCGACGTCAGACCCTTGCACCTTATAGCCCAGATTGTGCATCACCTCGGCAATGCCAGACATGCCGATCCCGCCAATGCCGACAAAATGGATCGTGCCGATATCAGTTGCCACGCCCCTCATGCGCGCAAGTCCTGGCGCAAATGATCAAGCATAAGCCGCCTTGTCGCCGAACTTGATCGGACGATTAAGCCCCACCATGATGTCACTTTTGGGCGCATCAAGGCTTTCGACCAGATCGGCCAGATCGCGCGCGGCATCGGGCCGGCCACAGCTGCGCGCGCGGCCAGCCGCATTTTGCAGCGCCGCCGGATCAAGCCCCAGCTTCTGCATCTGCTTGGCGAGTTCGATCGGCGTGAATTGCCGCTGATCGATCGTCCGCGCGCCCCCTGCCTTGGTCATTTCGCGGGCATTGGCGGTTTGATGATCATCAGTCGCGCTCGGCAGCGGCACCAGGATAGCAGGCCGACCCGCGGTGGTCAGTTCGGCCAATGTCGACGCACCCGCCCGCGCGATCACCAGATGCGCCCAGGCAAGCTGTTCGGGCAGATCAGGCAAATAGGTCGCCAGCTCGGCGGCAATCGACAGCTCGGCATATTTGGCACGGACCTGATCGATATCCTCAACCCGCGCCTGATGCGTCACCTGCAAGCGGCGCCGAAAGCTGATCGGCAACAGCGCAAGGCCATCGGGTACCACCTGGCTCAAAATGCTCGCCCCCTGGCTGCCGCCAGTCACCAGCACCCGAAAAATGCCGTCCTCTTCAAGCAAGGGATAAGGCCGGGTGCGCAGCGACAGCACCGAATCGCGCACCGGATTGCCAACCAGATGGGTCTTGCCGCGCCAGCTATCCTTCAACCGCTCAACATCGGGATAGGACGTGGCGATCGCCGCAACCCGCCCACCGACCAGGCGATTGACCCGGCCGAGCACCGCATTTTGTTCATGAACGGCGGTAGGCACGCCCAGCGCAAAAGCACCCAGCAACGCCGGATAAGCGGGATAGCCGCCAAAGCCGATCACCGCCGCCGGGCGTTGTTTGCGGAATAAGCGCTTGGTCATGCTGCGGCCGCGCAACATGTTCACCCCCGCCCGCGCCCAGCCGATCGGTCCACCAGCCAACCGGCTGGCCGGCAGGATATGCGTTTCGATCCCGTCGAACAGGCCGGGGAATCGCACCCCGCGCTCGTCGCTGATCAGCGCGACCGAATGGCCCCGCCGGATCAGCTCGGCCGCCAGCGCGGCGGCGGGCACCATATGGCCACCGGTGCCACCGGCAGCGAGAACGAAATGGCGTGCTTTGCTCATTGGCCGCTCCACCGGACGATATAGGGAGATCGCGTGAGGAATGGATTGCGCCGCGTAAAGGCAAGCAGCAAGCCCATTGCGACCGACAGCGCAATCATTGACGACCCGCCATAGCTGATAAACGGCAGCGTCATCCCCTTGGACGGCGCAATCCCGGTGTTAACCGCCATGCTGACCAGCGCCTGCGCGCCAAATTGGGTGGCGAGGCCAGCAGCGGCAAGCATGCGGAACGGGTCAGGCTCGTCGAGCAGTTTCACGAACACGCGCACCACGATCGCCAGAAACAGCAGGGCGATCACCGCACAGGCGATCAACCCGAATTCCTCGCCGATCACGGAAAAGATATAGTCGGTGTGCGCTTCAGGCAGCCGGAATTTCATCGCCCCGCCCCCCGGCCCGGTGCCCGTCACGCCACCGGCAGTCAGCGTCGCATATGCCATGTCGGTTTGGTAATGGTCGATCGCCCCGCCATCGCTGCCGCGTGACAGGAAAGCGTCGATCCGAATTCGCGCGGTATCATAAAACATATACGCAGCGATCAGACCAACCGGCGCCGCCGCAACCAGGCTGCCCATCACCTTCAACGGCGTGCCGGCGATCATCAGCAAGGCCAGCCAGATCACGCCAAAAATAATCGTCTGGCCCAGATCGGGCTGCATCATCAACAGCCCGCCGACCAGCGCCGTCATCGCCGCCGTGATCGGCACCACCGGCAGATCGGCTTCTTTCGCCTTCAGCGACAACAGCCACGCCATGCTGACGATGAAGAAGGGCTTGAGGAATTCGGATGGCTGAAATTCGGAAATGCCCAGCCCGATCCAGCGCCGCGCACCATTATGCTCCACGCCGATCAGTGGCACGGCGGCGAGCAGGCAAAGGAAAACCGCCCCACCAATCAGCGCCATCCGCCGCGCAACCGGCACGGGCAGCATCGACACGACAAACATCACCGGCAGCGACACGCCCACCCACATCACTTGCCGCCAAAAATAATAGAGCGGCTGGATATGCGTCTTGTCGCCAGAATAGCGCAAAGCCGAAGCCGGGCTCGCCGCCGCCACCGCCAACAGGCCAATGGCGATCAGCAACAGCGCCAGCAGCAATAGCACGCGGTCAATATCCCAAAACCACATGCCAAGCGGGCTGCGATCCCCACGCCCGCCGCGCGGCTTGACCCGCGCCCACAGCGCCTGGCGACGGTCCGCCCGCATCGACTCTGCCGTGATGTCGGTCATGCCAGCGCCTCCACAGCAGCGCGAAAGGCATCGCCGCGCGCCTCGAAATCACGAAATTGATCGAATGAAGCGCAGGCCGGTGAAAGCAACACCGTCTCACCCGATTGCGCTTTACTGGCCGCCATCATGACCGCCCGATCCAGCGTCTCGCAATATGACACGGGCACAAGCCCGTCCAATAGCTCGTAAAATTGCTGGCCCGCCTCGCCGATTGTGTAGGCAGCACGGATATGCGGAAATCCTGGGCGACAGGCATCGAGCGAAGGCGATTTGGCGCGCCCGCCCAAAATCCAGTGAATCCCGTCAAACGCCGACAGCGCAGGGGCCGCACTTTCGGGATTGGTCGCCTTGCTGTCGTTGACGAAGCGGACGCCGTTCCTGGTCGCGACGGTTTCCATCCGATGCGCTAGGCCAGTGAAGCTCACCAGCCCCTTGTCGATCGCTGCGTTGGGTACGCCAAGCGCTTCGCACGCATTGATCGCCGCCAGCGCATTCTGGGCATTATGCGGCCCCTGCAGGCTCGGCCAGCGTGATTGGTCCATGCAAAAGCCGGACGCGATCTTGGTCAACTGCTCGCCGCGCGCCGACAGGCTACGCGCAATCGCGGCAGAGGGCGCGTCGAAGATCGAGATGATCGCCGCATGCGCGGGCGATTGCATCGAAAACAGCCGCGCTTTTGCAGCGGCATAAGCGTCAAACCCGTCATACCGATCAAGATGGTCGGGCGTGATGTTGAGCAGCACCGCAACATCGCAAGCGAGGGTGAGGGTCAGGTCGATCTGATAGCTCGACAGCTCCAGCACATAGACGCCGCTCTCAGGGAGCGGCTCCTGCGCGAGGATCGGCAACCCGATATTGCCGCCCATCAGGCTGGGCACGCCTGCGGTCTGCAGGATGTGGTGGATAAGCGCGGTCGTTGTCGACTTGCCGTTGGTGCCGGTGATTCCGACCACCTTATGCGGTGGCAGCGCGGCGCGCGCCTGCGCGAACAGTTCGATATCGCCAATGATCGGGACACCCGCTGCCCGCGCCTTGGCGGCGATCGGGTGGCGGTTGATCGGCACACCGGGCGAAACCACAAGGCCGTCGAAGCCTGCAAGGTCAATCGCTTCGGGATCGGCGAGATGGAGATTTGCCGACTCCAGCGAATGCGATAGTTCGATAATGGAATCGACCACATCTTCGCGCCGCGCATCGTCAGCATCCCACGCGACCACCTCCGCCCCACTCGCAACCAGCGCCCGCACCGTCGCCGCGCCAGAGCGCGCGAGCCCCAGCACCGCGAAGCGTTTGCCGCGCCAGAGGTCGCTGGTGATCACCGCAATTTCAACGTCGACAGTCCGGCGAGCGCGAGCACGATCGCAATGATCCAGAACCGGATCACAACGGTCGATTCCGCCCAGCCAAGCTGTTCGAAATGGTGGTGGATGGGCGCCATGCGAAACACGCGCTTGCCAGTGCGCTTGTAGAAAAACACCTGGATGATCACGCTCAGCGCCTCAACCACAAACAGCCCGCCGATAATGCCCAGCACGATTTCGTGATGCGCGACGACTGAAATCGCCCCCAGCGCGCCGCCCAGAGCGAGACTACCGGTATCGCCCATGAACACGGCGGCGGGCGGCGCATTGAACCACAAAAACGCCAGCCCCGCGCCAACCATCGCGCCGCAAAAAATAGCCATATCGCCCGCGCGCGCCACATGCGGGATGCCCAGATATTCAGCGAATTTCGCGTTACCGGCCAGATAGGCGATGATCACAAAGGCAACGGCGGCGATAATCACTGGCATCGTCGCTAGCCCATCCAGCCCATCGGTTAGGTTCACGGCATTGCCGAACGCAACGATCGTGAAAGCGGCAAAGGCGATGTAGAAATAGCCCAGATCGATCACTGACCCGCTATAAAACGGCAAATAGAGGTGCGTGCCATTCTGGCTGGTAATGATCCAGCTCGCCACACCAGCAATCGCAAATTCGCCAATCAACCGCATCCGTCCCGAAATGCCTGCCGTGCTCGCCTTGCGGACTTTGTCATAGTCATCGAGGAAACCAATCGCACCGAAACCCAGCGTCACGAACAGGCAGGCCCAGACGAACGGGTTGGTCAGATCCATCCACAACAGGATCGAAATGACCATCGATGTCAGGATCATCAGTCCGCCCATCGTTGGCGTGCCGCGCTTGGCGAGGTGAGTCTGCGGGCCGTCTTCGCGGATCGGCTGCCCCTTGCCCTGGCGCACCCGCAACCAACCGATGAACTTCGGGCCAATGATCAGTCCGATGATCAGCGCCGTCGCGACAGCCCCGCCACTCCGAAAGCTCAGATAGCGCACCAGATTCAGGATGCCGGGAAAGCCGAGTTGGGCTGCGATGAAATATAGCATTATGCTTTATTGCCCCCTAGCGCCGCGACGACCGCCGCCAGCCCAACGCTATTCGATCCCTTGATGAGTACCGCATCACCGCCCGACAGCATCGTTTTCAGATGCGCCAACGCGGCTGCAGCGTCCGGCACATGGACGAAATCCACCTGCCCCTCAAGCGCGTTTGCGAGTGGCGCCATGTCCGCGCCGACCAAAATTGCGACACTGACGCCAGCCGCGATCACGGGCTCGGCGAGGCCGGCATGAAAGTCAGCGCTAGCCATCCCCAATTCGCCCATTTGGCCGAGCAACGCGACCCGCCGACGGACTGGTTCCTTGCCAAGAACGGCAAGCGTCGCGCGCATTGATGTCGGGTTAGCGTTATAGCTTTCGTCGATCACAAGCGCCGTTTCGCCACCACCGACATCAACCAGGAATCGCGCGCCCCGCCCGGCCAGCCCACCCAAGTCGGCCAGCGCCAGCCCGGCCACGGCGACATCGCCCCCGGCCGCCTCAACCGCCGCCAGCACCGCCAACGCGTTAGACACAAGGTGGCTACCGGGCTGACCAACCGTGAAGCTCAATTCGCGCGCCAATAATTGCGCGGTAACAAAGGTGCCGCCGGTTGGCGTGCGCATCGTTTCCAGCGCCCGCACATCGGCGCCGTCCCCGCTGCCAAACGTCACGATCCGCGCACTTTTTGCCTGCGCCGCCGCGATTAGTCGCGCGCGGTGGACATTATCGAACGGGATGATCGCCGTGCCGCCGGGCTCAAGCCCCTCGAATATCTCAGCCTTGGCGTCAGCAATCCCCGCCTCGTTCTTGAAAAATTCGATATGGACCGACGCCACCGTGGTAATGATCGCCACATGAGGGCGCACAAAGCGGGTCAGCGCTGAGAGTTCACCGGCATGGTTCATGCCCATTTCCAGCACCGCAAAGCGGCACCCCGCCGGCATCCGCGCCAGGCTGAGTGGCACGCCGGTGTGGTTGTTATAGCTTTTCACCGAACGGTGAACCTGCCCGGGCACGCCACGATCAAGCGCAGCAAATAATGCCTCTTTAGTGCCCGTCTTGCCGACCGATCCGGTCACACCGATGATCGTTGCCTGGGTTCGCGCCCGCGCCGCGATCCCGAGCGCCTCAAGCGCCGCCATCGTATCACTGACCAACACATGCGGATGCGCGACGGGTGTGCTGACGATCGCCCCGGCGGCACCCCGCGCAAAGACTTGGTCGAGATAATGATGCCCGTCGGTCGCTTCGCCCTTCAGCGCGATGAACAGATCGCCGGGGCCCACTTCGCGCGAATCAAAGGTCACGCCATCGGCGGCAAAATCGGCCGAAGCCGTGCCACCTGTCGCCGCGGCAATCGCGGCAGAAGTCCAGAGCGGCCCGGTCACTGCGCACACTCCCGGGCGACACTGACATCGTCGAACGGCAGCACCAAATCGCCGACAATCTGCCCCTGTTCATGGCCTTTGCCGGCGATCAATACGATATCGCCATCGCGGGCATCGACGATGGCCGCGGCGATGGCCTCGCGCCGTCCGGCAATGTCGCTCGCGCCCGGCGCGCCCGCCATGATCTGCGACCGGATCGCCGCTGGATCTTCGCTACGAGGATTATCATCGGTGACGATCACCAGGTCGGCGAGCCGCGCCGCGACGTCGCCCATTGGCGCACGCTTGCCGGAATCGCGGTCACCGCCCGCCCCGAATACCAGGATCAGCCTGCCCGTTACATGGGGTTTCAGCGCCATAATCGCCGCCTCGATGGCATCGGGGGTATGTGCATAATCGACGTAAACCGGCGCGCCGCTGGGCGTAATCACGGCGCGTTCCAGCCGTCCGCGTACCGGCTGCAACCGCGCCAGCGCCATCAGCGTCGCCTCGACATCGCCGCCGGTAGCGATCACCAGCCCCGCCGCCGTCAGGGCATTGGCCGCCTGATACGCCCCGATCAGCGGCAGGTTGACCTTGTACTGCTTGGCCCCGGCGTCGATCACCAGCCCCTGGCCCAGCAACGTTGGATCGCGCGACACCAGGCGCAGGCTTTCGCCCTTTTCGCCAACCGTGATCAGCTTGTTGCCCCGCTCGCGCGCCAAATCGATGACGCGCGCCGAATAATCATCATCCGCCCAGACGACAGCCGTGCCATCGGTCGCGAGCACTTCAGTGAACAACCGCATTTTGGCAGTAAAATAATCCGCCATGTCACGGTGATAATCCAGGTGATCGCGGCTCAGATTGGTGAAGGCCGCCGCCTGCACCGGCAGCCCTTCGGTGCGATATTGCGACAGGCCGTGGCTCGATGCCTCAAACGCCAGATGCGTCACGCCTTCGCGCGCCAGCCCGCCGACATTGGACAGAAAGGTAACGATATCGGGCGTCGTCAACCCGGTGACCACGCGATCATTGGCGGTGGTGACGCCCAGCGTGCCGATTGACGCGGCATGATGGCCCAGCATCCGCCAGATCTGCCGGGTCATTTCGACGACGGAAGTTTTGCCGTTGGTCCCGGTCACTGCGACAGCGGTTGCAGGAAAGGGTGCAAAAAACTGCGCGGCCAATGCCGCAAACGTCGCGCGCGGATTGTCTGTGGCGATGTGCACCGCGCCATCGACGGGCACCTGCGGCCGCGCCACCACGGCGATCGCCCCGGCGGCAATCGCGGCAGGCACATAATCCTCACCGTTCACCCGCATCCCTTCAAACGCGCCAAAGATCGTGCCCGGCGCGACCTTGCGGTGATCGATCGCAAAACCGGTGACGGTGCGGGCATCATCCCCGCCGATCAGCGCGCCCAGCTTCATTCGGGGTCGGCCGGATTTTCGCCCGGTGCATGCCACAGCAACGGGGTGAGTTCGGACACGTCCACATCGCGACGCATATCGGGCATCACCCCCAGCATCTGGCCAGTGCGCGCAATCACCCGGCTGACGACAGGGGCAACCGTCCAAGCCGCCGTCGTCTGCCCTTGCGATTGCGCATTGGCGACGGGCGAATCAAGCATGGCGATCACCACGTACCGGGGTGCGTCCATCGGGAAGGCAGCGGCGAAGGTCGAAACATTGCGACTCCGCGAATAGCCGCTCTTAATTGCAATTTCAGCAGTGCCGGTTTTGCCGCCCACCCGGTATCCCGGTGCTTCGCCCTTGCGCCCGGTGCCGTCGAGCACGACCAACCGCAAAAGCTGGCGCATCCGGTCGCTCGTCGCCTGGGCAATCACGCGGCGCCCCTCACTGGCCTTGCCCGGCGCGACCCGCATCAGGGTCGCCGGCCGCCAGATTCCCCCATTGACCAGAGCGGCATAGGCGCTGGCCAAATGCAGCGGGGTCACGGCGATCCCATGGCCATAGCCGCTGGTCATCACGGACACCCGCGCCCAGTAACTGGGCCAGAGCGGGCGCTGTTTCTCCCGCAATTCGATATCGGGGCGAGTGTCGAAGCCGAGTTTGCGGAACATCGCCTGCATCCGATCGGCTCCAAGTTCATCGGCGATCCGGGCGGTCACGATGTTCGACGAATGAACCAGCGTTTCAGGAATATCCAGATAGCGGCGTTGCGGGTGATCGTCCTTGATCTGGAACCGGCCGATCTTCAGCGGCGCACGCGCATCAAAGCGGCGCGACATTGAGGTGACCACCCCGGAATCGATCGCCGCCGCCATCGTGATCGGCTTGAAGGTCGATCCCAGTTCATAAACCGATTGGGTAACATTGTTGCGCAGGCCATCCTGCGACGCGCCGCCCACCTTGTTGGGATTATAGGCGGGAAAAGACACCATCGCGATCACTTCGCCGGTGTGGACGTCCAGCATGACGCCCGCCGCGCCCTTTGCCTTGAAGGACAGCATCGCGTTGCCAAGCTCGCTCTCAAACGCCGCCTGGGCACGCGAATCGAGCGACAGGGCAATGGGCGTCGACCGCTCAATCGGGTTGGTCAACGCGCTCTCAAGCGTGCGCTCCATCCCGCTGACCCCCACGCCATTGGCATCCAGAAAGCCAATCGCATGCGCGGCCATGCTCGATTGCGGATAGAGGCGTTCGGGCTCGCGCGCGAAATCAACGGCGGGCTCGCCCAGCGCATTCACCGCCTTGACCAGTTCCGGCATCGCCCGGCGCTGCAGGAAGAAGAAATTCGCGCCCGATCGGAGCCGCGCCAGATACCAGGCACGGTCATGCTCGGGCATCAGCGCTGCAAACTTGCCGGCGAGCAATTCAGGCGAATTGACCAGCTTGTTCGGGTGAATGCCGATCGACCAGGCATCAATCGTGCGGGCAAGCGGCGCGCCGTTGCGATCGACGATATCACCACGCAACGGCACCAGCGCAGCGGCGCCGGCACGGGTCGTCGCTGGTTCGGCAAAGGCGGCCAGAAACGCCAGGCGCAACAGAATCAACGCCACCCCGGCGGCAATCATCAACATCAGCATCATCAACCGCACCGGCGCAACCACCGTCATCGGGTGGCGCTGGCCAGTCAGCCGACGCGGTGCAACGGGTCTGGCGACCAGGACGCTCAACGGGCGCCGATCGCTTCAGCGCGCGCGCTACTGACCAGATCGCCGATCGTCGAATCGCTCAACAGCTTGCGATCGAGCATCGCAATCGTCGCCCCACGCTGGCCACCAAGGTGCGGCTGTACCGTCGCAACGCTGGCTAATATCGTTCGGGCGGGCTGGGCAACCGGAGCGATCGGCGCGGTGGCGGGTTCGGGGGCTGGCGCAATCGCCTCAACGGCACGCGGGGCAGCGGGCACGATATAGGAAGCAACCTGACCATGGCCTGTCTGGCCAAGCGGCGCCTGCAAATCAATCGAGGCAAGCGTCGCTTCGTCGGGCACGAACTGGTCTGAACCAGGCGCCGTCAGAGCGAAGACATCACCATTCCAGCGTTCAAGCTGGGCGAGATTGGCGCGGGTATCAAATTCGGTTTCCAGCGCGCGGATATCGCGTTCGGCCACAGCGATCTTTCGATTGGTATCGGCCACGCGCTTGCGCTCTGCCGCCACCTGGAGCGACACCAGATAGAAGCCGAGCACGACGATGACGCCGCTCAGAAACCACCCCAGCCCACGCAACCGATACGCCGCCGTCATGCTGTCTCTCCCTTTGGCCATGGCGCAGCAGCGGTCCGCTGCGCCACCCGCAATGTTGCCGATCGTGCCCGCGGGTTGCGGGCAATTTCTTCCTCATCAGCGCGCACCGCGCGGCCGACGGTTTCAAAGCTTGGCGCGGCCTTGGCGGCGACTTGTGGCAAATGCCGCGATCCACCGGGCAACGCGCCGCTGCGTTCGCGAAAGAAGCGTTTGACCAGCCGGTCCTCCAAGCTGTGAAACGTCACCACGGCCAACCGGCCACCCGGTTTCAGCACCCGTTCCGCTGCCGCCAGCCCGTCGGCCAGCTCACCAAGTTCGCGGTTCAGGTGAATACGGATCGCTTGGAAGGTGCGCGTCGACGGGTCCTTTTTGTCATGCGGGCGATACCCCAATGCGCGGCGCACCACGGTGGCGAGATCGAGCGTCGTCTTGAGCGGGCGGGCAGCGACGATCGCACGAGCAACGCGGCGGGCGCGCGGTTCCTCGCCAAACTGGTGGAGCACATCGGCAATCTCTTCCTCATCGGCTTCGTTGAGGAATTCAGCCGCACTGGTGCCCGACTGACTCATCCGCATGTCCAGCGGGCCATCAGCCTGGAAGGAAAAACCGCGATCAGGCTGGTCGAGCTGCATCGACGACACGCCGATATCCATGACCACACCGTCAACCGGCACGGCATCGCGCTGCGTCAGTTCGGCCTCGATCGCGGAAAATACCGCATGGACCAGCGTCAAGCCGCCGTCCGCCGCCTCGGCCAGCCCCTGCCCGCCGGCAATCGCATCGGGATCGCGATCAAACGCGATCACCTGCGCACCGCCAGCCAGCATCGCCCGGCTATAGCCGCCAGCACCAAAGGTCGCGTCGACATGGCGCTCACCCGGCATGATCGCCAATGCGGTAATCACGTCATCAAGCAGCACGGGCACATGCGGGGCGGTCACAATTTTTCCCCGCGCTCGCCAAGGAAATGGACGACCATGTCCTTCATCATGTCGGTGGCGCGCGGCGACGCCATCAGCATGGCCGGGTCCCAGATTTCGAAGTGATTGCCGAGCCCGTAGAAAAAGGCATATTTGCCAATCTTTACGCGGTTGCGCGGCCAGCTGGGCAGGATGAAGCGACCGCTCGCATCAAAAGCCAGCGTATCAACCGCCATACCGCCGCGCAGAATCACGTCATTCGGCGCGCCATCGGGACCGGCATGATCGCGCGCGCGCGCCTCGAGATCAGCAAAGCGCTGGGCACCATAGGTGATGTCGAAACCGATCAGGCAATGGTCGCTCTCATGCACGCCGACCACGACATAGAGCGAGTCCTTGGGATCGGGGCCAGCTGGGTTGCGGGCGATCAGCGTTGCGCGCAGCGACGACGGGATCGCGACGCGCCCCTTGTCGTCGACCTGCTGCAGCGCATAGCCCTGATAAATGCCCTTGATCGACACGCCCACCTCGTTCGTGGCGCGCACAGCTCTCTCATTCTGCAACGCGGCACTTTTGCCGCCCGCAGCTCCTGGAATCGCCAACAAGAGAGCCCGCCCCTGTTAACCAAAGGTCTAACAAGGGCGTGGTTGGGATGCAATGGGAAATTCGGGGAATTCGCGGGAAACTAGGCGAACCTCGGGGAACTACTGGTCAAGGCGGGCCGCCATTACTATCAATGTTCTTAATTTGTTCTAGTAATTCGTGGTTAATCATGGCCGTATTTGGCGCAGACACCCCTGCGGAACGCGCCGATTCCCGGCGCGTGGGGCAAATTCCCCGACCAGTTCCGGCGCTGACCGGCATCATTTCTGCTCAGGATAATTGGGGGCGGGCGTGGTGGTGTTGAGCGCCTCGGTCTCGGCGCTCGGTGCAACGCCCAGCTCGGCCAGCGGCTCCTTGACGGGATCGGTTACATTGTCGGCCGGGCTGGTGAGATTGGCAGCCAGTGGTGGCCGGACGCCATCGGCAATGGTGACCGGGACCGGCTCTCTGCTCGCTGAACTGAAGATTGCGCTCGCCAGTCCGATTAACAGCATGACAAAGGCAAGCCCCGTCATGCCGACCTTGACCCGCTGTATCGCCTGAGACGGTTCCTGCGCGCTTTTCATACCAACCCCAAAGCTAGCGGAGTCGGCAGCATTTGTCGAACACCGGGGTGAAACCGGTACCATCAAGGGGTAAATTTATGGATGCGAGCGTTCGAGTGTCGCGAAGGCGGATCATTACCTTGCCCGATCGCAACAGAGCAAAGCCAATGCTGCGCCCAGACTTGCAGCCGTCACATGAGTATGGCAGCCAGATGCGCTATCTGGTCGATCAGGTTGGGGGTATAATCATGAAATCACAGATTTTTCAGGTGGCTGTTGCGGCCGTTATGGTGGTATCGGCGCCCGCTATAGCGCAAACAACCCCACTTCGCTTGTCGCCGGCCCAAGCTGTGATCAACGCCGCCGAGATGCCGGCTGGAATCGGGGGCGTGTTCGAGATGGTCGTGCGGGCAACCGGACGACAGGATGGGTTTTTATACCTGAACTCGGAGGCCGATTACCGCGACCCGAGAAACCTGACGATCGTGGTGACTCCCTCTTTGGAAAAGGAACTCAGCGACCGACTTGGCGGTCCGGTTGAAGCGGCCATCCTGAAAAAAGTGATCGCGGTGAGGGGCATTGCCAGAAAAACGAGGATCGACTTCGTGGCCGACGGTCGCCCGACCGGCAAATATTACTTCCAGACCCATTTGCGTATCAGGTCCGCGCGCGACCTAACCGTTGAAGGCGAACGCCCCATGCCGTGATCATTGCCCTGCTCGTTTGCGTCATGGCCGCTGCTGAAAAAGCGCACAAAGCCCTTAGAGACCGGCATTTGGGGTGAGACCAATGGGCTAATTTATATGGCCGCAACCGGTGTCGGCACCGCCAGCCCTTTGGCGGCTAACCAGGCCGGATTGTAGAGCGTCGACAAATACCGAAAACCCGTGTCGCACAGGATCGTCACCACGCGCTTGCCCGGCCCCAGATCGCGGGCCAGCCGTACTGCACCGGCAATGTTGATCCCCGATGACAGACCCAGGCAGAGCCCCTCTTCATCGAGCATCCGCCGCACCCATTCATAGCCCTCGGCATCTGAAATCCGGTATTGCGTGTCGATTGGCGCGCCTTCCAGATTGGCGGTGATCCGCCCCTGCCCGATCCCTTCGGCAACCGATGACCCTTCGGACTTCAATTCGCCATGCGCGTAATAGGCATAGAGCGCCGCGCCGTGCGGATCGCTGAGTGCAATCGTCACCCGCTCGTCCTTGCTCTTCAGCCCCATGCCAACGCCCGCGATCGTGCCGCCCGTCCCCGCTGCACAGGTAAAGCCGTCAATCTGCCCGTCCATCTGTGCCCAGATTTCCTCGGCAGTGCCCATGATATGCGCGCGGCGATTGGCAATATTGTCAAACTGGTTCGCCCACACCGCATTGGGGGTTTCCTCGGCAATCCGGCGCGATTGGTGGACGAAGTGGCAGGGGTTTGAATAGGGGCAGGCCGGCACCAGCACCAATTCGGCGCCCAGCGCGCGCAGCGTGGCCATTTTCTCCTGGCTCTGCGTATCGGGCATGACGATGATGGTCTTATAGCCCTTGGCATTGGCAACGAGCGCCAGCCCGATCCCGGTATTGCCTGCCGTGCCTTCCACGATCGTACCGCCGGGCGCAATCGCGCCGCGCGCCTCGGCATCCTCGACGATATAGAGCGCTGCCCGGTCCTTTACCGACGCGCCAGGATTGGCGAATTCGCATTTGGCGAAAATCTCGCCGCCGCTGGCCGCACTGGGGCCGGCGAGCCGAACAAGCGGGGTGTTGCCAATCAGGGCGAGGCTATTGGGGATCGTTGTCATGGCGCCATCAATGGCGACGCGAGCCGCGCGCTGCAACCCACCGAAACTGTCGATCGGCCAACAACCGCTATCGAACGCCCGCTATCGCGAAGCCACCCCCGCCGCCGCCAGATGCCCGGGCAGCCGCCCGCACAGCCACAGGAAAAACATCCGATAATCGCTTACCAGCGACCAGAGCGGATAGGTGAAGGTCGCCGGCCGGTTCTTCTCCACCGCGAAATGCGCTGGCCAGGCCATGCCATAGCCGGCCAGCGGCACCAGCGCCCACCACCAACCGCCCAGCACGATCGCTACGGCCGCAAAGCCGAAGGTCATCGCCGTGCCGATATAATGCAGCGTGCGGGTTTCCGGCTTGGCGTGCTCCCGCAGATAATGCGGCCAGAAATCGGCATAGCTGGTGATCGCTTTGGTGCTCATTTCGGGCGCCCGGAAAAACCAGCGGCCTGGCGCAGCTCGTCGGCGTTCATCAGCGCGCCGTCGCTCATCACCCAGACAGTGCGTCGCATCGCGCCGATATCCTTTGATGCATCGCCATCGACCAGCACCAGATCTGCTTCCTTACCAACCGTCACTGATCCCGTCGCCTTGTCGGCACCGACCAATCGGGCGGGCATGATGGTTGCAGTCTGGAGCGCTTCGCCGGGCGTGAATCCCGCTTGCACGTACAGCTCCAGTTCGCGCACGATTTCCAGCCCGCTGCCATCGGTGCCCGCGACAATCGGCACGCCAGCGTCGTGCAATGCCTTCACCAGCGCCACCAGCTTGGCAAAGCTCGCGCGCCAATCGGCCCGCGTCACCCCTGCCGGCGGCTGAAATCCGCCAGCGCGAAAGCCACGCTCCACCGCCGGCGGCATGGTGCCGACATAGGGCGCATAGGAAGGCGACAGATCGCCATTTTCAGGCACGTAAAGCCCCTCAAACACCCCCAGCGTGGGATCAACGACAGTCTTTTTCGCCGCCATCAGCTTGATCAGCGACTTCATCGGCTCGGCGTTGAGGTCGACATCTTTGGCGTATTTGCCGGGCCCATAGAATCGCTGGATGCCGTTATCCACATTCACCACTTCATCGGGCAACGCCTGCATCATCACGAAGTTGATATGAGTGATCTCATCATAACCGCCCGCGATCACTTCGGTCGGCCGCAGCGACGCGGGGATATGGCCGTGAACATGAAGGCCCAGCTGCTTGGCCTCTTTGATCGCTGGCCACAGCCATTCTGGCTTCATCGAGGTGTAGAATTTAACGGCGGTAAAGCCATTTTCCTTGGCGCGCCGCACCGCCGCAATCGCTTCGTCAGCGGACCCGACGCTGATCCCACCCTGCGCCTGCAGCGGCCCCTTGCCGTCGATCAGTACCGATGAATAGACCGTCGGGAACAGCAATTTGCCCGCCGCGATCTGTTGGTTGCGCAATAATGTCGGCTGGATATCGGCGCCAGGATTGCGCGCGCTCGTCTCGCCCTGCGACAGCAACTGCAGGCCCGTCAGATCGGAGCCAACATGCATGTGCGCGTCCCAGATACCGGGGGACAGCGTCTTGCCCTTGCCGTCGATCACGCGTGCATTGGCGGGCAGCTTGACGGTGGCGGAGGCACCGACGGCGACAATCTTACCCTTGTCGGCGATCACGGTCTGGTCGTCGATGAACTTGCCCGCCAGCGCATCGAACAGCTTCACATGCGTGAAAGCGACCGGCACTGGCGACACCGTGCCAAAGCGCGCTTTGTACGCCGGATTGCGCGCGGCCAGCGCGTCAATCTGCGCCTTTTGGAGCTTGAGCATGTCGCCGGTATAGGCGTCGGGCAACAGCGCAATACCGCTCACAAAGCCAAAGAAACTGCCGTCGGCGTTCATCACCACGGGGATCGGCTCGTTTGAAACGCCTTCGAGCGTCCAGACCGTCACCGTCTTGGCGGTCGCGCCGCTGCCGACCGCGACATCGACCAGCTTTTCGAGCCGCGCCACCCCGCCCGGCAGCAACGGCACCTGCCGCCCGGGCGCCTTCATGATTGCTTCGACGAAATAGGCGTTGGCCGCAAACGGCCCGCCAAAGCTGGCATATTGCGCCTTGCCGTCATAGGCCGCGCTGCCCTTGTCGATCGGCGACTGCCAGGTCGCGGTCCCGTTGGTGATCGCGAAAGTCTCCGCCGAATCGCCATTGGGGGTAAAGCCTCGAATGATGATCTTGTCGGGCTGGCCATTGGCGGCGGTGTGGATCACCTCATCCTGCTCGAACACTTGCCCGCGCAGGTTCATGCTCTCGCGAAACGCAAAACTGCCGTCGGCGAGTCGCCACACTGCTGCGCTGCCATGTTCGCCCGCCGCCGAAACGAGCTTGAACTGCTGCGCATCGGCTGGGGGCACCAGCAATTGCTCCTTGGGAACCTGGGCAACGGCCGGGACGGCTGCCCAGACCAGGCTGATGGCTGCACTGGCTGCCAAAATGGTGATGCGACTCGTCATCAATCTGCTCCCCCCAAAGGTGTGTGACCCATCTACCACACGACCTGCCGGCCGCAAGCAAGCTTTCCGGCCATCGTGCGACCGACCCACCCCGGTCCCGTCAGGTCTTTCGCTGCCGCCTATGTCTGCTTTTTAGGCCGCAACGCCTGCTCAATTCGCCGCGCCTTTCATAGCGCTTGGCCTTGTCGACGCCCATAACCGACGCCCCCGCCCGCCGACATAACCAGACGGTGGACGGGTCGATCGAAAGACTTCATGGTTTGACTGAAACCTGCCAGCACGTCAGAAATCATTCAAAACAATAGCATAGCATCGAATGATTCAGTATAAATCTTCGGCACAGCTCGACGACTTATTTAGGTGACCTGATGGCAAAGCATCTGTGGTGGTGGGTTGCGCTATTGGCATGTGGAGCCGTTTCAATGCCTGCACAGGGCCGTATCGCGCCGCCGCTCGCCATCGCGCAGCAAGGTGATGACACCGCACCGACCGCTCGCGAAAAACTCGGTGAACCCGACATCGTCGTCAGCGGCCTCATCAACAAAAAAAAGGGCCCCTGGAAACGTGCGGAGGCCGAACACGTTATCGTTATCGCTCAAAACAGCGTTGATGAATTGAGAAGAATAACGCGAAATGTAGAAAGCCTCCATTATTTGCTGTCGAGGCTTTATCGCCGTGGCGACACGTCTGACGTTACCAAAAAGGTCGAAATTACATTATTTGATCCATCGACAAAGCTTTCCGATCTGGGGATCGCCGATATATCGGCAAAAAGCGGATATTATCCATCAGGATTTTCAAGCCCAGCTTATTATATAGCAGGTGAGAATGGACCAATTCTAACGATCGTCCAGAAATATCAGTTGATTGAGCTCAACACGCAGAAAGCATATAATGAAGAATGCGACGACCGTCACGCAGATGGACAAATAGGACCATGCCCTGAACCGTCTTATTTCCCTATCGTAAGGGAATGGGAGGCAGAACTTTACGCGCTATACACCCAACATTTTATCAGCACGTATCACCCGCTGGTCTATCCAAGCTGGTATGTTGAAAGTATCGGTGCCTTATTTTCAACTGCCGATATTCATAAAAATGGATCGATAAATTATGCACGGTATCCAACGCAGTATAAGCAATTTTTCAGATCATATGAAAATTTAAATTTCGCTGATATTCTTACCGGTAAATACATCACTATAGGCCGAGAAAAATCGCGCTGGACTCCATACCACGCTTGGTTGGTCGCCCATTATTTTGTTTATTCAAAACTTAAACCCGAACGTGGCGTGCAGTTTCGCCAGTATATGGGTGATATCAGCCGCGGCAAACCAATGGCTGAAGCCGCAAATGTGTTTGGCAATTTCTCGAAGCTGCAACGGGAAATCCTTTCCTATTCCAGGTCCGACTTTTATTTCGCCCAGGCCAAGCCGCCAGCGAACCCGATTGGCGAGCCAGTGATCACGCCATTGTCCCCCGCCGCCGCGGCCCTGATTGCCGCGAAAATCGAACTTGGCGCGCGGCTTGCTGCGCAACCGATCGCTGCCGGATCTGCCCTGCCTGCACCCACACTGGTCGACGCGCAGCGCAGCGTCGATTGGCTGGCGCGCGTACGCGGTGTGGCTGATCTCTATAGCGACGGCGATACGCTTGCGTTTGCCGCCGAGGCAGAGTGCCGGGCTGGCAACGCTGACAGGTGCCTTGCCTATGCCGAACGGGCGCTGGACAAGGCACCGAATAATGTTCTTGCTCTGACGTGGAAAGGGGTCGCGCTAACGGACAAAGCCGTTAGCGCCCCCGTCGCAAATCAACCGGCAACGCTTGCCCTTGCGCGCATGGCCATCCAGCGGGCGATCGCTCTTGACGGCCAATTACCTCTCCCCCGGATCGCCTATTTCCAAAGCTTCACCAAATTGGGCGAACGTGTTCCAATGGATGCCATGGCCGGATTGGTCGACGCCATTCGGCGCGTGCCAGCCGCACCGAAGCCGCGCCTTTATCTTGGCGAAGAACTGGTTCGCCAGGGCGAGATCGAAGCGGCGCGCCAGGTCCTGCATACCGTGCTCTATGCTCCCTATGAGTCGCCCGAAAGGACCGCCGCAAGGGCCTTATTCGCGATGCCGCCCACAGGGGCGGGTTCGGGAAACTGATAGCCCGATGGTGGCGGCCGCACGCCGCTGACGGCCCTTTCCTCCGCGACGCCGTTCCGCTATGTTCTTTAGATGTTCTCGGCAGATGCCCTTACCGATTTCGTTTCCTTAGGCCCCACCCCTGGGGCGTCTCGACAGGAGCAATGGCGCCCCGCACCCTCCGAAACCTTACCCACCGGCGCTAGGGAAAGTCTGACCCTACCGCCGCGTCCGCTGCGCTGGCTTTTCCTTGATCTCAACAGCTATTTCGCCAGCGTCGAACAGCAACTAAACCCGGCTTTGCGCGGCAAGCCCATTTTGGTCGCGCCGGTCGATAGCGACACCACCGTCGCCATCGCCGCCAGCATAGAAGCCAAGCGGTTTGGCATCAAAACCGGCACGCCCGTATGGGAGGCGAAACGGCTTTGTCGCGACATCATCGTCACGCCGGCGCGGCATGACAAATATGTCGAGTTTCATGACGCGATCATCGCCGAAATCTGGCGGCACATTCCGGTGACCAAAGTCTGTTCGATTGATGAGGTCGCCTGCCGCTTGCTCGACAATGAAAACAGCGTTGCCGCCGTGACGGCACTGGCGCACCGGATCAAGGCGGGTATCCGCACCAATATCGGCGATTGCATGACCAGTTCAATCGGCGTCGCGCCCAATCGGCTGCTCGCCAAGCTGGCGTCAGACATGATGAAGCCCGATGGGCTGATCATCCTGCATGCCGAAACGCTGCCCCACCGGCTCTATGACTTACCCTTGCGCGACATTGCCGGGATCGGCGCGAAGATGGAGCGGCGGCTGGCGCAGGAGGGCATCAACGATATCCGCCAACTCTGTGAGCGCCGCCCGCGCGACGCGGGCAATGCCTGGGGCGGCACCAATGGCGATCGGCTCTGGTACCTGCTCCACGGCGTCGATCTCCCCGAAAAACCAACGCAGAGCCGCACGATCGGGCACAGCCATGTGCTGTCGCCGGGCAAGCGCGGGCTGGAACCGGTCCGGCTCACCGCGCGGCGCCTCGCGCTGAAAGCCGCTAGCCGGCTCCGACGCAAAGGCTATCGCAGCCGATTGCTGGTGCTCCATGGCAAGTTTGAAGACGACAAGAGCAATTGGCGCGTGGCAACGAAATTGCCCGCAACGCAGGATAGCTTCGTGATCCTCGCTGCGCTTGATGCGCTGTTTCCGCAATTAGCCGCGGCGGGGCGCAAGCGGGGTGGCGGATTTCAGCTGCGGATGGTTGGCGTGACGCTGGGCGAGATCGAACCGGTTGCCGGCGAACAGCAATCGCTGTTCGCGCATCTCGATCCCGATGACCCACTGGCCCGTGAAACGCGCGGCCTCGCGCTCAGCCGGGCGATGGATTCGATCAATGAAAAATTCGGCCGCCATGCCGTGTCGGTCGGCCCAATCCATGGCGGCCGCATCGATCGGGTCGGCACCAAAATCGCCTTTGGCCGCATTCCAGAGGCGCATGAGTTCCACGAATAAGCATGGCGGTCGCGCGACGATTTAATGACAAAAATATTGCAACGCGAAAGCGAAAGTCGGCAGAAAATATGGCCTCTTGACGAAACTTACTGCGTACGCGAAGCATTTTGACGCTATGAAAAAAACCCTCCTCATCGCCGCCGTCGCCTTGCTGGTTTTCCCGCTCGCGGCATGTGAACAAAAGCCCGAAACGGTGACCGATCAGGCACCCGATCCGCAGGCCGAGGCGCTGGCAAAAGCGCCAAAGGTTGTCCTGCCGCCGTCAATCAAGGCGACAGTCACCTTTCGGTGCAAGGACCACAGCCTTGCCATGGTCGATTTCTTCTCGGGCAATATGCAGGTCAATTTGCGCGGCCAACGCGACGATGCACCGATCAAGCTGACCGCAGAAAAGGCAGGCGATCCCTTTGTTGCCGATGGCTATTCGCTGACCGGCACGCCCGACGCGATCACGCTGGCTCAACCAGGCAAGCCCAGCCAGACCTGCAAGAAGTAAGCACAGCACCACATTCCGGCATGATTGCCGCATCAAGATTTGGGCCGGGGTTCATTGAACCACCGGCCCTATTTCCGTGCAGGCACCGCAATGGGTTGCGCCCGCGCGCTTGGTTGGGCACGATGGCTTGCCAACCACGGAGGATGAAAGCCCCTTGGCGACTATTGCGATCTACAGCCTGAAAGGCGGCGTCGGCAAAACGACGCTTTCCGTTAATCTTGCCTGGTGCGCAGCGATGTTATCGGCGCGCCGCACCTTGTTGTGGGACCTTGATCCACAAGCCGCGTCCACCTTCATGCTCACTGATCGCAAGACCAAGGATCAGGCGCAATCGATCTTTACCAAGGATGTCGATCCGGCCAAGCTGGTCCGCAAGACCGCGATCGAGCGGCTCGATCTGATCGGCGCGGATTCGTCGCTGCGTGGCCTCGACGTGCTGTTTCATGAAATCGACAAGAAAAAACTGCTGACAAAATTGCTGGCGTCCGTCGGCAAACATTATGATCGCGTGCTGCTGGATTGCCCGCCGGGGCTGACCGAGACGAGCGATCAGGTGATGCGCGCGGCCGACCTTATCGTCGTGCCCGTCATCCCGTCGCCCCTGTCAGAGCGCGCCTATGCCGAAGTGGTCGATCAGCTCGGCAAACGCGCGCAGCTGATGCCCGTGCATTCGATGGTCGACAAGCGCCGCAAGCTGCATGGCGAAGCGCTGGCCCGTCATCCCGATTGGCCAGTCATCCCGATGGCGAGCGTGGTGGAATCGATGACCGTGCGCCGCGCCCCGGTCGGCAGTTTCGCGGCAAAATCGCCTTCGGGCCAGGCCTTTGCCCAGCTCTGGCAGATCATCGAAAAGCGGTTGGCAACCCCGGCCAGCAAAGGCTGACAGCACCGAAACGGATGACGAGTCTCGATCCCAAGCTGGTGCTGGGCGCCTATGCGGTTGGCGTTTTCCCGATGGCCGACCATCGCACCGCGGACAGCGTCTATTGGGTTGAACCAAAACGGCGGGCGATCCTGCCGCTCGATGGCTTCCATCTGTCGCATTCGCTGAAGAAGACGGTGGCGGGGGATCGCTATCGCGTCACCGCCGACACTGCATTTGCCCAAATCATCGCGCTGTGCGCCGATTCGGCCGTCGATCGGCCCGATACATGGATCAATCCCGCGATCGAGGCGGTCTTCACCGAACTGCACCACAGGGGATTTGCCCATTCGATCGAATGCTGGGACGATGATCATCTTGTCGGCGGGCTGTATGGACTGGCGCTGGGCCGTGCCTTTTTCGGCGAAAGCATGGTCAGCCGCGCGCGCGATGCGTCAAAAGTGGCGCTGGCTTGGCTGGTCGCGCGGCTGCGCGTTGGTGGCTTCACGCTGCTCGATTGCCAGTTTCAAACCGATCATCTCGCCTCACTCGGCGCAACCGAGATTAGTCGGCGCGATTATCTCGGGCTGCTGTCCGCTGCTGTCGATGGCGCCGTTGCGGGCGCGCTTGGCACTGCTGCGGCATCGGCGGGGGTCGCCTCGCCATCCGAACTCGCCGTCGGTGATTTCTTTGCGCTCGATCGACTCGCGCCAGAAACCGCTTCACCGCCCTCGGGGAAGCGCATCGCGCAACTTTTGGTCCAGACGTCATAGATCGGATGCTGCACGACGTTCAGCGCTGGTCGCTCCTTGTACAGCCAACCTGAAAAGGCGCGCCGCCAATTGCGGTCGGGCTGCTGCACATCCATCTGGACGAACGCGCCGGTAAATTCTTCCTGCTCCCAGGGGGCGGTATGTTCGCATGCGCGCAGCCGTACCACGACATCGCCCACGCGCACCGCCTGGCCGGGCTTCAAGGTGATATCGCGCGCCACGCCGTTGCGCTTGTTGAGCAGGCCGAGCACCGCGACCCGCTCCGCCATTGGCGTTGCGCCCTTCAACTGCAGCAAATCGGGGGTCACATCGACAGTAACGATATCGGAACCGGCCTGGACCTGGTCGAGCACGCTGGTGCCAACCGATTTGATCGCCACATCATCACCAGGCGTGCCACCGAAAAAACGAATGCCCGCCCAAATGCAAAGCGCAAGCAAAATCGCGCCGCCCCCGGCCAGCAGCCAGGGCCTCACTCTCCGGGCGTCCACGCTTCGTAATCGCCGGTTGCGGCGGCCCGTCGGCCACCCTGCTCAAGCGCACCAGCCGGGCGATAGGCATGCGCCGTGCCGGTTTGATTCGGCAGGGCCGGTTTTTGCCAGCGCCGCGCCGGTGGCAACGCCTGATCGGGCAGCGCTTCAACCTGATGATGCAACCAGCCAAACCATTCCGGCGGCACACGGCTGGCATCATTGGCGCCAGCATAAATCACCCAGCGCCGGACAATGCCGTTCATATCGACACCGCCCTGATAATAAACGTTGCCGAGCGAATCCTCGCCGACACGCGTCTTGCCCCGCAATGCCCAGTTGGTGCCGATGGTGGCCCCGTTCCACCAGGTGAAGATCGATTGAAGAACGCCCATAGCCGCCGCTTAGCCGTTGGCGGCGCTAGCAGCAACCGCCTCTCGCGCCTCGGGGATCAATTGCTGGCCGCGCCGGCAGATGCAGTGTTGGCCACGGAATTGGCTGGGCGAGCGGCGCGTCCCTGCCAGTCGACCATGTCATCCTCGGCAATACCCAATTCTGCCGATCGGCCACCAAGCAATTCAAGGACTGCTGCGACCGGCTCACCCGAGGAGATCGGCGCTTCCGAAAACGGCGTGGTGTTTTCTGCGATACGCGCGATCGATCCGTCAGCACGAATGAAGATGATATCAAGCGGCGTTGGCGTGTTCTTCATGTAAAAGCTCGCCTCTTCCGGCGTCCCGCTCGGCGGATAGGGCGCAAACAGCATCCCGCCATCCCGCAAAATATCCGTCCGATACATCAGCCCGCGCTGCTGTTCCTGCTCGGTCTTGGCAATTTCTACCTGGAAGCGGTGCAGGCCATTGCTGCTCTTGATCGTTACCGCGATCGTGGCCGCTTTGGCCTCGCTCGTAGCGGTCCCGGTCAGCCCATTGCCCGAACAGCCCGGCAGCAGCACAAGCAGCGGCACGATCAGGCCGAACGCCATAGCGGCGCGGCGATGCTGCATCAATGACATGAAGTGTCAACCTTCTCGTTCGACCAACACCGCGAGCGGACCCTTTTGTCCTTCGACAATTCGCGCACGCAGCGGCTGATCGGGCTCCACTTCGCCGATATTGGCACGGCGGAGCGTTTCCATATGCACGAATATATCGGCTGAATCGGCATCACGCACCAGAAAACCATAGCCTTTGAGCCGATTGAACCATTTGACGGTCACCGGTTCAAATTCGCCAGCGTCGGCGATCAGCGCATCCGGATCAATTCTTACGCCTGTAACCCGCGCACGCGGCGGCGGTTCAACCGCATTGGTCAGGTCAATCTCAACAATATCGCGCGCCTGAAAACCGCGATCGCGCTTAACGGCGACGCACTCAATCACCGTGCCCTCTGGCAAGCTACGGCGACCATGCGCTTGAAGGACTGAAAAATGGATCAAAACGTCGCCGATCGCAGGATCGTCAGCGACCAGAAAACCAAATCCGCGGGTAATATCGAACCATTTCAATGTCCCTTTGACGGTGCGTTCAATCGCTCCCGCTTTGTCGGACATAGGCTCGCCGCCATCGGAACATTGCCGATCAAGTGTGTCCGCAGGCTCAAGATTGGCGTGCGGCCCAACCCGCATAAAACTTACTCCCCCGTAACGATTATTAGCACACAAAATCAGAAGGTAAATCCTTGGCAATTTCTCAGCGATCGCCAGCTTTCTTGCCGTTGAATTACTGCTGTTATGCGATCTCGCTGGTGTCATCCCCCGGTGCCATCGACGCAATCCGGCGAGCCAGGCCAAAATCATGGCCGCTGCGGATCATCGCGGCGATCTGTTTTTCTCGCACGGCGCGGTCTGGTATTTCAGTGGCATAGGGGCCGATCCGGCGTTTTCGGGCAAAGGTCAACGCGGCCTCAATTGCGCGATCGGCAATGGCGGGTGCGAGAGCGGCACTATCCTCGCTGCCAATGCCCGCGTGATGCAAGGCGCCAGCCACCCGGCGCGCGCCAAGCCCTCGGCGTGCCATTGCCTGCGCCCGCGCATCGCCAAAGGCGCGGTCATCAATATACCCCGCCGCCGCGAATCGCTCGGCAATCGCTGCTATGTCGGGCACTGCCCCGTCAAAGCCGCGCTGCCTTATCTTGCCGTTCAAATAGGTGGTCAGCCGCGCCCTTGTGGTCGCGAAACGCTCGACATAACGGAGCGCCAACCGTTCCAAAGCGGGGCTATCAAGGGGTTTGGTTGGCGGCCTGGCAACACGCATGCCATCATTGTGCCACACTCACACTGGATTTTGAACGCTTGCTCGGGGCAGAGTGATCGACTTATCCGCGGCTTCGGTTCAAGAAGTCGCGATCAAGGGTAGTAAACATGGGTTCGGAAATGGCGCACATCGATCAGGTCGCGGCGGAAACTACGCCATCTGCGCCTGTGCCCACCGCGACTTTTGATGATCTGCCGCGCCGGTTTGCTGATTTTGATACGCTTAACGAAGCGCTGGATTACGCGGCCGCTGGCAAGCGTGGATTAAACTTTCATGATCCCCGCGGGTCGCTCTCGCGTCCCTACCCCTATGCCGAATTGCGCAGCGATGCGATTGATACGGCACTCCGTCTCGTCGCCATGGGCGTAAAGCCGCTCGATCGGATTGCGTTGGTCGCCGAAACGGGACCGGAATTCGCCGCGCTGTTTTTCGGCGTGGTCTATGCCGGTGCCTGGCCAGTGCCATTGCCCCTGCCCACCTCTTTTGGCGGCCGCGATTCCTATATCGATCAAATCCGCGTTCAGCTCGGCAGCTGCGACCCATCTTTGCTAATTTATCCGCCTCAGCTGGCGGACATGGCCGGCGAAGCGGCGCGACTCGGCGGTGTTGCAGGCATGGATTGGGCCGAACTTGCCACGCGCCCTGCCACCGCTGCTCCCCTGCCGCAGGCAAAGCCCGACGATATCGGCTATCTGCAATATTCGAGCGGCTCTACGCGCTTTCCGCATGGCGTCGCGGTTACCCACCGCGCCTTGCTCAACAATCTTGCCGCGCACAGCCATGGCATGAATTTGATCGAGAGCGATCGCGTCATTTCCTGGCTGCCCTGGTACCACGATATGGGCTTGGTCGGCTGCTTTCTGTCGCCAGTCGCCAATCAGATTTCGGTCGATTATCTGAAGACAGAAGATTTCGCGCGCCGACCACTCGCCTGGCTCGATCTCGTCACCCGCAATGCCGCTACCTCGGTTAGCTATTCCCCCACCTTCGGCTACGATATTTGCGCGCGGCGCATGTCGAGCCAGACCAAGGCGTCGGGCCGGTTTGATCTGTCGCGCTGGCGGGTTGCTGGCAATGGCGCAGATATGATCCGCCCCGATGTGATGCAGGGCTTTGTCGATGCCTTTGAAGGGGCCGGCTTCAAGGCAAGCGCGTTCCTCCCTAGCTATGGGTTGGCCGAGGCGACGCTGGCTGTATCGATTATGCCGCCGGGTGAGGGCATTCGCGTCGAATTGGTTGAAGAAACCCAGTTGTCCGGGGTTTCAGCCGGGCAGGACCGCCCGCAGCGCTATCGCGCGATCGTCAATTGCGGCAAGCCGGTGCGCGATATGGCGGTCGAAGTGCGTGAGGAAGATGGCACCCCGCTGCCTGACCGTGCGATCGGCAAGGTCTGGTGCAAGGGTCCATCGATCATGGATGGCTATTTCCGCGATCCCGATTCAACCGCTGCCTGCATGATCGATGGATGGCTCGATACCGGCGATATGGGTTATATGTCAGACGGTTATGTCTATATCGTCGGGCGCGCCAAAGATATGATCATCGTCAATGGCAAGAATCATTGGCCGCAGGATATCGAATGGGCCGTTGAACAGCTGCCCGGCTTTAAGGCAGGCGACATTGCAGCGTTTGCGATCACTACCCCGGGCGGCGAAGAAACCCCCGCAGTCCTTGTGCAATGCCGCAGTTCAGATGAGCATGAACGGGTCCGGTTGCGCGAAGCCATCCGTGAGAAGGTCCGCTCCGTTACCGGCATGAATTGCGTGATCGAACTGATCCCGCCGCGCACCCTGCCCCGCACCAGTTCCGGCAAACTCAGTCGCGCCAAAGCGCGCAATCTGTATCTCAATGGTGAGATCAAACCCTATGCAATTGCTGCCTGACCGCAGTCAAAAAAGCACCTCACGTCCCTTTTTTCTAACCATCTGCTAACCAACGGCGGTGTAAAATGGCCTTGTGCCATCAAAATCCGCCTCGCAATTCGCTCAGCCGAAAATAGATGCCCGCGCATTGCTGGGCATTTATGATCCAGCGGATTCAACCGATTGGGGCCCGATCCGCGCCGCCCAATTACATGCCGGTCGCCAATTGGCACTCTTCATGCTGGCCACCAACGTCATCGGTGCAGCGCTTGTCATTTTGCTGGCCGCCCGGATCCTGCCACCATGGGCGCTGGTGGGCTGGGGTATCGTCATCGCGGCTGTCAGTGTAACGATCACCGTTCGCCGGCTGAGCCCAACCTATCTGCTCGCGCCGACGGCCCCGGTCGAAGCGGTCAGGGCCACAGCGTCGGAAGGCATCGCGCTTGGGGCGGTATGGTCCGTACCACCGATTATTCTGTCGACCATGGCGGAAATGGGCGATTCGTTGGGCCTATGGGTCATTCTGCCGGTGCTGATGACGGCATCGTCAGTGGCGATGGCAGCATTACCGCTCGCCACGATAAGTTTTCTGGCGCTGTTGGGCGGCACGATCAGCATCGTGCTCGCCTTTGCCAGTGGGCCGCTGATGGCCGCCACCGCCCTATTGTTCACCCTGCTGCTGATGATTGGATGCTTCAGCAGAGCAAAATCGTTGGTGATCATCCGCGCGAACGAAATTGCTCTGGCGGAGCGCGATGAGACGGTGAGCCTGTTGCTGAACGAAGAGGAAGACCAGAGCGCAGATTGGCTTTGGGAAATCGATTCGGCCAAGCGGATCGTGCGCGCATCGCCGCGCTTTGCCTATGCCGTCGGCATGGATCCTGTAACGATCAACAAAATGCCTTTCCTCCAATTGCTGGCCGGTTCGGCTTGGGAATCGGGCAATTTTTCGGCGGGGCTTCGCACCCTTGCCGAAAAGCTGAAGAATCGCGAAGCCTTTCGCGACCTGGTCGTGCCGGTGCAGATCAACGGGGTTGAACGCTGGTGGGAAATCGCCGCAACACCGCGCACCGACGAAACGGGCAAGTTCATCGGCTTTCGCGGTGTGGGCTCGGACATTACCGAAGCGCGCGCCTCAGCCGACAAGATCAGTCGCATGGCTCGATTTGATGCGCTCACCGGGCTTGCCAACCGGCTATTGCTTACCGAAACGCTCTCCCGCGCGATGGCCGATGCAGAGCGCTGGAATTCCCGCTGCGCCTTTGTGATGATTGATCTCGATCGCTTCAAAGCGGTGAACGACACGCTTGGCCATCCGGTTGGCGATCGGATGCTGATTCAGGTCGCCGATCGGCTGCGCGGTCTGGTGACCGATCGCGAAATGGTGGGGCGGCTGGGGGGCGACGAATTTGCCATCGTCATCAGCGACGCCAGTGACAGCAACCGGATCGAGCGCCTCGCCAATGCGATCATCGAAGCGATCGCCCAGCCCTATGATATCGATCAGAACATCCTGTATATCGGTGCCAGTCTAGGCATGGCGATCGGTCCACGCGACGGCCGGACGACCGAGATGCTGATCCGGTCCGCCGATCTGGCGCTATACCGGTCCAAGGACGCGGGCGGCAATGTCTGCCATGTTTATGAGCCGCAGCTTCATGCCGTTGCGGAGGAACGCCGCGTGCTGGAAATGGCGCTGCGTAAGGCGCTGCCGAATGGCGAACTGCATTTGAATTATCAGCCGGTCGTCAGCGCAGAGACCGGTGCGTTGACGGGTTTTGAAGCGCTGCTGCGCTGGACCCACCCGGAGCTCGGCAATATTTCGCCGGTGAAATTCATCCCGCTGGCCGAAGACACCCGGCTGATCGCACCGATTGGCGAATGGGTGTTGCGCACCGCTTGCGATGAAGCCGCCCGCTGGGACTATCCGGTGCGCGTCGCCGTCAATGTCTCGCCGGTGCAGCTGACCACCCCCAGCTTTGTCAACGTGGTCGCGTCCGCGCTCGCCAATAGCGGGTTGCCGCCTGACCGGCTGGAACTTGAAGTCACCGAAAGCGTGTTCCTGCATGAGGGCGCAGGCGCGATCAAGGTACTCGAAAAAATCCTGGCACTGGGCGTGAAGCTATCGCTCGACGATTTCGGCACCGGCTATTCCTCGCTTGGCTATCTCAGCCGTACGCGCTTCTCGTCGATCAAGATCGATCGCAGCTTTGTGCAGGGTGCGTCCAAAAAGGTGCCCGAAGCGATTGCCATCATCCGCGCGGTGGTCGCACTGGCCCAATCGCTCGGCATGGCCACGACCGCCGAAGGAGTGGAAACCGAGGAAGAACACCGCATGGTCTATGAACTGGGCTGTACCAAGGTGCAGGGCTATTATTTCGGTCGCCCGCTGCCGGTGGAAGAAGCCCGCGCCGTCGTCAACCGCGCCGCCCGCGCCCAGGCAGCCGCCTGAACGCGCCGCCCAAGCGCTCGAAACTCACCCGACATATCGCCGCACACAGCGTTCTTGCGTCCGCCGCAGGGCGCGGTTAAGGGGTTGCGCAGTGTAGGGGTGTAGCTCAGCTGGTTAGAGCGTCGGTCTCCAAAACCGAAGGCCCTCGGTTCGAGTCCGAGCTCCCCTGCCACTTCCCAATTCCCACTTCCCCAATTCTACCGCATCTGCCCGCTGGCCTTGCGTTTCTGCGGGGGGCTCGCTAGATGCTTTTCCTATTCCGAAAATGGGGATGGGCGCGGCCGGTTCGAAAAGGACCGGGCGGCGGCTCTTTGCCCCGGACGCGGGGCTTTTGAACAGGTTTTAGCAACGTGGCAAAGACAACCCCTCTCGAATTCCTCCGTCAGGTGCAGACCGAAACCAAGAAGGTTGTCTGGCCCACCCGGCGCGAAACGATCATGACCGGGGTGATGGTGATGGTGATGACGCTGATGCTCGGCGTCTTCTTCTTCACGGTCGATTCGTTTTTCGAAGCGATCGTCAAACTGCTGCTGTCGTTCGCAAAATAAGCGTGGAAGCAAGGACGCATTAACGCATGGCACGCTGGTATATTATTCACGCCTATTCGGGTTTCGAGGGCAAGGTTCGCGATTCAATCATGGCGGAGGCGACCCGCATGGGGCTCGACCGGCTGGTCGAAGCCGTCGAAGTCCCCACCGAAACGGTGACCGAGGCGCGGCGCGGCAAGAAGATTCAAGTCGAGCGCAAATTTATGCCGGGCTATGTGCTCGCCAAGCTCGACATGAATGACGATGTCTATCACCTCGTCAAGAACACGCCCAAGGTCACTGGCTTTCTGGGATCAATGGGCAAGCCCCAGCCGATCAGCGAGACCGAAGCGGCCCGGATGCTCTCCACCAAGGAAGAAGCCGCCGCCGCCAACATCAAGCAGCAGGTCAAGGTCGATTACGAGATCGGCGATGCCGTGAAGGTACTCGACGGCCCATTTGCGAGCTTCAACGGCACCGTCGAGGAACTCGATTTCGACAAATCGAAGGTCAAGGTATCGGTATCGATCTTCGGCCGCGCGACGCCCGTGGAACTGGACTTCGAGCAAGTCGAACGCGTAAAATAACCGCTTCGCGGTTATTTTACATCCGCACAGGATTAGCGAAGCTAATCCTGAGACGGCGGAGACCGGCCGGCGGGTCGCGGCACGCGAACCCGTCCGACGTGAGACGCGGGATTTATTCCCGCGTCGCTACCTCTTACGCGCTAAGCCGCCCGCCGACCGAGCCGCCGCATTTCCGCTTCGTATGCGTCCACTAAAGCGGCACGCTCCGGCTCCGGCAGTCGCGCTGCGTGATCAGGGAACATGACGTCGATCGCCTGCATCCGGCGAACCGGCCATGGCATCTCCAAGGCGGCGCGCAATTCGGCCAATGTGCGTTCCAATTCGGCGCGAATATCATCGATCGTCATCGGCGTATCGAATATGCCCTGCGGCTCGCCGAACATATCGTGCTGGCGTGGCGTCAGGCCGAAAATATCAGTCCGCATTGTCATCTTGCCTGTCATCCGATCCTGCCGACAAGGTAGCGAGTGCGGCAACGCCGATCAATGCCGCGACAAGCGGTTTGATCTCCCCGGCGACGCCGTGGTCAATTAAGGATTGGCGGATGCGGCGTCGCGTGCGCGTGAAATGCTCGCCCTCTTTTAGTTCCACCTTGGCGGCGACCTTTTCGGCCTGCACCGCAGCCCGCGCCAACATGCCCCGATCAAGCGCCCGGCAAAAACGAACCCGCAAATCCTGCGATAATGGCCTCATCCATGCTGGCCTCCTTACCGGGGATCAGCTTGAATCACAGATCAGCGCGCTAGGGAATCCCAATCGATTCATTGAACTACAGAAAGACTTTAGGAAGGGCCCCCACAGTGCGAGTCGAGGACTACTCTTGAAATGAATCGAGCCAAGGCCGAGCATAATTTGCGAAGCAAATCTGCTCAATCGGCCAGTTCGAAAACACACTGAAAATGTCCGATTCCGCCTACAGCAAGATTACCGATTTTGTTGCAACGATCGCTTCCATGCGCGCGCGCATCGCTCATAAACCGCGACGATTTGGGTCGGCAGCAGTCACTTCACGGCCATGGTTAGGATTGACGGCCAACTGAACTTGGCACTCTGAATCCTGCCTGTCTCCTCACGGCACTTGATGTCGGTCAGCACTGGGCGGAGTGGGGGCAGCATGGTCAGCCCTCCAGTAGTCGCGTGAACTCTTCGACGGCATCGCGCCTCAGCCACTGGTCGATCTCGTGGCGCTTGACAGGCCCGTTGTGCTTGACCGTATGGCGCAGGAGCCGCGCGATGTACTCCATAGCTAGCTCATGGTCCTGCTTCATCGCCCGCTGGAAGGCCAGGCCCTCGTCAGTGCCGACTCTGGCCTTGACCAGGGCGCGAAGGTCGTCGCCGAAGGACATGGAGTTGGCGCTGACCTGCCACGCGCCCGCCTCGGTAGTGGTAGGCGTATTGCTCGTCGGATTTGTCGTGTCCCGGCCGGCATTCCAGTTCCAGGAGGACTCGAAGCCCGCGAGGACGCGCATGACCTCCAGCATCACCGCACGGCGATGCTGCGCTCCGTGCCACGGGCCGAGCGCCGCCTTAACACTCGAGTAAACGTCATCCGCGGCATTGGGCGCGAATATCTCGTCGGCGGCCGAGCGGCCCCAGGCGATGAGTTCGTCTAGGAACGCGGCGGACGGCTTTCCTCGGTTTAGGACGGCGCTGCGGGTCGCGGCATATGCCATTGAGGATCCGATCTGCGGTTTGGCGTTCGTTCAAGCGAACGGCGAGGACGTGGTCGACTTGTCGAAGTATTCGGCGGGGAACTGCTTCTGTAGCAGCTTGTCCACCGCGAGGCTGATCGACCCTTGCCCAGACCCTCCATTCCGCGCTGCCTCAGCGCGGCGTCGGTTTTTGGACCGAACTGGCCGTCGATGTTCCCGATGTCCGATCCGAGCCGAACCAGTGCGGACTGGACGTAGGCCTCGACCTGACCGTCCTCGAACTTATCGACCTTAACCCCGACGCTGACGATCGCGCTGGCGGCCATCGCCTTGTAGGGCTTGTCGAAGTTCGACCCCTTGCCCCTCTTGTAGTAGTCGTAGACTAGGGCGTGGCTGCCGCGGCAAGAGAAGTGCCACGACTCGCTCATGCTGGAGTCTGGTTTGTCAATGATGGGAAGCAGTCCGTTCGCTGCCGCGATCTTCCAGAAGTCCTTCAGCGGCATCTTCAGTGCTTCGAGGTCTAGATCAAGCGCGCGTCCTGCCTCGTGGAGACTCCCACCTGGCGGCGGGCTGTACGCGGTCTTCTTCTTCGATACGTAGTCCATGTGGGAGCCGAGTTGCATGTCGTAGCTGCGGAAGAGGTCCGACAGGTATAGTCTCCCACCCTTAGCTTTAACCGCTTCGGCGGTAGCGAGGATCGCCGCCTTGGTGTCCGGAGTACACTTGGCCATTCTTGCGGGCAGCGAAACGCGCTCCCCACCAACTTCATAGATCGAAGGGATGGATATTTTGACCAGCGGCGTCGTCATGAAATCCCCCGAATCATTCAACGTGATTCATTTATCATGATTTCACCGGACCAGAAACAATAATGACGACCGAAAGACGCAAATGCCAAATTACAATAGTCCAAGCAGATGATAGTCCAACTCCGCCCGTCTAGTTCAGATTAACTGGCTTGATCAATCGGGATAACAAGACTGAGCGCAGCTGGCCCCTCGAAGAACCGATCGATTTGGGGCGTGCTATCCACGACTCCCGCGAGGAGCGGACGTTCATCATGGCAATGAGAACGACTGGGTGTGGGTCGGGAGCGGAGGTCCGCCGTTACCCGCGCGCGAAGGCACCTTTCATTCGTCGATCACATAAAAACCTCCAGACTACTATTGGCTAAACTTCAGCCATACCCTCCCAGTCCCCACCCGCCAACCAACGCCATAGCGCGGTGTTGCCCACCCGCCTCGGGCTTAGGTCCCGCATCGTCGGATGGGTTGCCTTTGCCGTTTCCCGGCCGGCGGGACTGGGCGGATGTGGCTTGGCCTTCGCTTTTGACCAGCCCGTCACCCGCACCAGACCAGGCAATATCGGGCGCGCTAGCAGATGCTCCGGGCAAAGCAGCCATGGCTCGCCCTCCCCGCGCGCACCGCCCTTCACCGGCGCCCGCTCCATACCAAACGCCGGCTTACTGCTCGCGAAACGACGCCCAAAGCCTGCCAAACAAGGGCTCCAGGATGTAATCCAGCGCGGTGCGCTTTTTCAGGGGGATCAGCACCTCAACGGGCATGCCGGCGCGCAGGGCGAAACCATGCCCGCGCACCGTGCCAATCAAGTGCAGCTGATCGCGGGGCACCGTGACCTCGCCAGTGAAGAAACTGCCGCCGGATTGCTCATCCGAAAAACTATCAGCGGACAATCGCGTGAGCTGGCCTTCCAGGGTGGGCAGCGTGCGTTCGTGCAGGCCGGGAAAGCGGATGAGCGTGCGCTGGCCGATCGCCAGATCATCGGCGTCATTGGGCGATATTCGGGCCTGGATTTTCAGCGGGGTTCTCTCCGGCACGATGTCCATCAGTTTCTGGCCGGGGGAAATCACGCCGCCGGGCGTGAAGATCGACAGGCCAATAATGGCCCCGGTGGCGGGCGCCCTGATCGCGGTGCGGGCAAGCTGATCGCGCGCGGCCGCCCATTTGGGGAGCAGCTCGCCCAGACCATTGTCGATATCGCGCAGATCCGCGGCGATGCGTTCGCGGAAACTGCGCTGCGCCTCCAGCATCTGCAATTCGCTCTCGCGCGCTGCCTCCCGCGTTTGCGCGACGCTGGCGCTGAACTGGCCCTGTTGACCGTCGAGCTGGGCGCGCGTGCGTTCCAGCTCACGCATGCGGGTTTGCGAGACAAAGCCCTTTTCCGCGATCGGCCGCAATGCGTCGATCTGTTCGTCCATCAGCCGCAGTTGCTCCTTGGTGGACACTGCCTGGCGGCCATAGCCGCGCCCCTGCTCTGCCGATTGCGCCACGCGCTGGCCAAGCGCGCCGCGCTGCGCCTGCAGCACCGCTGCACGGGCGGACAGCTCGGTTTGTTGCAAGCGCAGCGCGATGACCGATTCCGCGCGATCCTCTGGCTCGAGGGTCGCAAATTCCCGTGGTGGCGTGATCCGCGTTTGGCCCAGTTGCTCCGCCTCCAGCCGGGCGCGCTGCGCCAAAAGCCGGATGGATTGGGATGCCAGCGCGCGTTCCTGCGCCTGCACCTCGGCTGCGGCCAGTTGGAGCAAAATCTGGCCGCGCACGACGCGCTGGCCTTCGCGGACGAAGATCTTGCCGACCACGCCGCCATCGCGGTGCTGCACCGCCTGGCGCTGACCGGAGACGACCAAGGTGCCCGGCGCATAGGCAGCAGCATCAAGCCGAGCAAACGCCGCCCAGCCGAGGAAAAGCACGAAGAAGAGCGCGGCAATGACGCTGCCCGTGCGAATATCGCGGGCGGGATCGGCAACGGCGGGGGTGGGGGGCGTAGGGGTAGCTGGCGCGGGAAAAGCCGCCTGCGGGGGCGGAACGAAGGGCGCGTTCATGATGCGGCCGCCATTGTTGCAGGCACGACGCGGCGCAACGCTGGCGGCGTCACCTTGGGGACAATCTCGTCGCGTGGCCCGTACAGATCGACCCGACCATCGCGCAGGACCAGGATTTTATCGACAACGGGGAGGATGCCGAGCTTGTGCGACACGATCAGGATCGTGCGCCCGTCCGCTTTCAACGCCTCCAGCGCGGCGACCAGCGCACTATCGCCTTCGCCATCGAGATGCGCATTGGGTTCATCGAGCAGCAGCAGCGCCGGGTTGCCATAAACGGCGCGCGCCAAGCCAATCCGCTGCGCCTGCCCCGCCGATACGCCCCGACCGCCAAGCGTGAGCGGGTAATCATAGCCGCCCGGCAAGCGGCGGATCAGCGCGTCGGCGCCGACTTTATCGGCTGCTTCAACCACCGCCGCATCAATCACGGGGCGATGATCGCCAAGTTCACCGCAGAACCGCGCGATATTTTCCGCTACGGTCCCGGCAAACAGGGCTGAGTCCTGGGGCAGATAGCCGATATGCTGGGCGAGCCTTTCCGGGTCCCAATCCTGCGCATTGGCGCCGTCGATCCGCACGATGCCGCGATCGAGCACCAGCGCACCCGCGATCGCGCGGATCAGCGTGGATTTGCCCGCCCCGCTTGGCCCAATCACCGCGACGACCTCACCCGGCTCGATCCGCAGTGACACGCCGTTGACGATCGCCGCGTCGCGCGCGGCGTTCAGCACCGTCACGCCTTCGAGCACCAGCGCACCGCGCGGGGGCGGCAGTTGCGTCGCGGGCGCGCGCGCAACCGTGCTGGCGAGCAGCTCGTCCAGGCTGAGATAGCTCTGCCGGGCCTGGCTGATGCTCTTCCAGCTGCCAATCAGCAGCTCGATCGGCGCGAGCGCGCGGGCGATCAGGAAAGACGCGGCGAAAATGGCCCCGCCTGAAATCTGGTTTTCAATCGCCAGCAATGCGCCGATCCCCAGCGCCAGCGACTGCAAGGCCAGCCGCGTAAACTTCGTAGCCGTCAAAAAGCCACCCGCCGCGAAGCTCGCATCGGTTTGGGCGACCAGCATTGCGTCGCGTTGGCGCAGCTGCCGGGCAACCATGGCCCGCCGCATGCCGAGCGCACGCAGACTGTCCGCCGAAGACAGCAACGCATCCTGGCTGGCATAGGAGGCAGCAGCGATCCCCTGCGCATGATCAAGCCGTGCCCGCGTCGATCGCTCGGTCGCCCAGGCGATCAGCGGCAGGATGGCGCACCCCAACAAGGCCACCAGCCCCAAAAAGGGGTGCACGACAAAGCACACCAAAACATAAATCGGTGCCCAGGGTGCGTCGAACAGCGCCATCATGCCGGGCCCCGTCAAGGTACTGCGCATCGTATCAAACTCGCGCAGCGCCTGCCGCGCAATTGGCAGATCGGGCCGCCCCAGCGTCGCATCCAGGATCAGCGGGGCAAGGGCCGCATCAAGCTGCACCCCGGCGCGCACCAACAGCCGCGTCCGCACCTGATCAAGCAACGCCAGCGTGATCAGCGCGACCATCAGGACAAGCGTGAGGAACGCCAGCGTCTGCAGCCCCTGTGTCGGCACAACCCGATCATAGACTTGCAACATGTAGATCGTCGGGACGATGTAGAGCAGGTTGACGAGCGCGCTAAAGGCAGCGGCGGCGACAAAATGCCGCCGACACAGCGCAAGCGCCGATGCCATCACCGCCACAGGCTGGGCTTGCGTCATCGCGATGCCCAGGGGGCAGCGCGCCGAGCGACTAGGACGGCCGCGCGGTTCAGGGGCACCGCTGCCCTGCCCTTTTCAGGCAATCTGTTACAAACCATCGGCGCGTTCATGATCAAAATCCGGGAACAAGGTCGGCTGGGGCAAGGTGCTGCATCAGGAAATCGCCTCTCGACTCCAGCGCATCCCAGACCGGGGGTTGGGCGCCAGAGAAGGCAGCGGGGATCGCAAGCGGAACGACACCGAGATCCAGTAGGTCGGCCAGCATTACCGAAGACTCGCTAAATTGGATGAAATTCGCATTCACTGCGCCGGATTGCGCCTCGACATTTTCTTGAGGCGACAAAATGAGACCGGCGAAACTGTCGGTGAGCATAAAATCATCGGCGAACGCGTCACCAAATGAACGAGCTTCCGAAGAGGATGAGAGACCATCGACCGACAGGAAGGACTCCGGTGACATTGCCGCGGAAAACGCGCTGAACTGCGCAGCGCCGCCGTGCGCGGCTTCAAAATCAGGTGCTGCTGCATAAAATTGAGAACCGATTGCCCCTAGCGAAAAGTTCAGTGGATTATCGAACGGGCTGCTGGCGTCATATCTTTCGGCGCGAAGGCGCTGGAGTTGACCATCAATGGAGACGCCCACTTCAAGGGTGAATCCAAGCACCTGGTTGGTGCGCTCACCGGGCCAGAATTGGGGACCGTTGGGGTCGCCGACACTTTTGTACGCAATGCGGGCGGTTACGCCCGTCACGACGATTGACCCACCCCCGGCAATAGAAATCAAAAGGTCGCCGGTTGCCCGCCATTCCTCAGCCACACCGTCCAGTGCACGCCCCAGGTCAACAGGTATGCCCTGCACGTCGAAACGGTAACTGACCGCCGAGGGTGTGGTTCCCGTCAAATTGATGATCGGCGCGCTCACGCCGACACCAAGCGTAATCAGATCGCGGCCATCGCCGGCGGCAAAGTCGATCACGGTGTCTGCGATGGTCGCATCGATATCGATCAGGTCATTGCCGCGCCCGCCATTGATCCTGGCGGTGCCAACCGCCCCTTCTTCCACGACGATCTTGTCATGCCCCGATCCCCCGAAGACCGAGGTGGTGTGAAAAAAGTCGAAAAGGTCTGATCCGCCTTCGGCGGTGATGACGATCAAGTCCGATCCGGTGCCGCCGTCGACGCGGAGATCGGCGTCTCCCGCATAAATAGTGTCATTGCCGTTGCCGCCGACGAACGTGTCAGCACCAGCGCCGCCCCAGATGAAATCGGGGGTCGCGCCGCCATTCAGCGTGTCATTGCCGTCGCCGCCGATCAGAATGTCTTGACCGTCGCCGCCGTTAATCGTGTCGCTTCCCGATCCGCCGATCACGAAATCGGTACCGATGCTGGCATTCAGCCTGCTGCTGCCATCGTTGAGCACCGACAGCAGCACCCCGGTGCCGGGGGCCACCGCGAGCCGGGTATCGGCACTGATCGCGATCGCGATCCTGTCGATGTCGTGGACGAAACTGCCCGTCGACGATGTAACGTTTCGCGTATACCAATCGGTGATCCGGCCCACCAGTGAGATGCCGATCGCGCCTGAATTGAGGAACGCGCTCACCACATCGTCACGGGTTTCGATGATGTGCAGTCCGCCATTCTCGCCGACGGTCCAGGTGGCATCGCGCAGATCGATCTGCAAGGTTTCGCTGCCGGAACGCGCATCGACGCTGTAGCTCAGGATGCCGTCCTTCGCCGTCGCGTTACCGTCGGCCAGGACCTTTTCAGACGCCAGTAACCCGGCATATTCGGCAATCAGGCGGCCAACCTGATCGCTCGCGGTCAGCAATGAATCCGGCGCAGCACCATTCAGCGCCCGGCCCAGATCGCTGGCGTCGTCGAATAGCGCACGGATACCGGTATCGCCGAACGGGCGGGTACCTTCGTCGATCGCGGAATAGGCGATAATTGTGGCGAGCTGCGAACCGGAATTGAAACTGCCTGTCACATTCCTGATTCGTCCTAACGCCGTCCCGACTTCATCGTCCAGGATCGCAGAAAGAATATAGGGCGCCGCCGCCCGCCAATCGGTTTCGTTTTGCGCCCCTTTTACCGAGGCCCATTGCTTGTCGCCATATTCCAGCACGGTCAGCAGCGCGGCGCCGTGCAACTTCACGGGATCCAGCGCCGCCCCATAGGTGTTGATCAGCTCTTGGTGAATCTGGGATTCAAAATCGACGGTTGCAGCCCCTTGGCCGACGATCACCGAATCAACAAGCCGACCCAAGGCCGGCCCGCCAATGAAACTGACCAATGTGCCCGCGACGCCCCCGATCACGACCTGCGCCGTGCCGTCGCGCAATAGGCCCAGCACTTCGCCATCGACATGCGTTGCTCGCACCTTCGCGAAGACCGGTTCTCGATAGCCGAGTTCGGTATTGAACGCCGCCAGAAAATCCGCGACGGTAAATGCGCCGGTGATGATCGTTTCGAGAGCAGGAGCTCCCGCCAGAAGCGATGCGATTGCTGGAACGTCAATGCCGACCTGAGCGCTTGCCGCTACGATCGAATCGGCGATCGCCTGAGACCAGGCGGCGATGCCAAAGGGCATATGGTCAAAGACATAGGCCCGGTTGTCCGAAAGCGATCCGACAAAGCCGGCAAGGCCGCCGCCGAGCGAATGCCCAACCAAGATCGGTGCGGGCTGTCCGGCAATATCGGTATCGTAAAGTGTGCGTGCGGTAACATCCTGGTAGAATCGGATTGCCAGCTGGCCTTGGCTCGCCGGTGAAAAGCCGAGGCCAAGGCTCCAGCCGTTCCAAACGTCACGGACGTTAGGGATGTCGAAGACTTTGAATACCGCATCAACCTGGTCAATATCCGTGCCACGGTAGGAAATGATGGTCTGGCCGTTCCAACTATAGGCGACACCAAAAAATCCAGTATTATCTGCCGCTGGATTGAGCAGATTGCTGCTATTCGTAGTGATGATAGCCCCCCCCAATGGCGCCTACTGGTAAATCGTTTATTCCTTGAACCGAGCCTCTATTATAAGCATCCAATGCTAATAGAGAATAAAATACATTGTTATTCATTTGCTAATTCCTTTGATGAAATCACCATTTGTTAGTTGGACGCTCAGGTGAGTATCGATTAATGGAACTAATTGTCCTGTCTTTCGGTCACGCGGCTGCTTAGTAAGCGAGCCCTGCGTATGTGCGAGCCAGGGTAATCGCGCCAAAATGCCTGAAGTTACCGGATCGTCGGTGCGTTCTGCGGTGATGCGCCGCAGCTTGACCCCGTCACCGAAGCTTGCCGAGAGATCGTCCGGATTGATCTTTTCGACCGATTTGGGATCGGCGAGATTGCGGAAGCGGACCATCATCGGCCATCCGGTTGGCGGGTTGCCGGGCTCGCGCCATGACTCGGGAAACTCAGCAAAGTCTCGCGGGATGACGCGGGCGCCGGTCAGGGCAAGCGTCGCCTTCATTCGCATATCGAAGTCCAAGTCGCTGGAATTGGGCAAACCCCGGTTGACCGAACGCGGCACCGGCGGCGCCAGCAGGAACATCAAATTGTGTGTCCAGCCTTCCGCCATCTCTGAACGCAGGAGCGCAAACAGGATGCCGCGCCGCCCGAGATCGACGGTAACCGCCTCCCCGCGACTTGAATTAATGACCTGGCCCGGATTGGGAATGCTGTAGGGCCCTGCCAACCGCGTCGTCACCTCGATCACGCTCGACCCGGTCCGCAAGCCTTCCGGCGTGTCCACCTCCACCGTCAGCCGATAGCGATAGGTGGGATAGCTGCCGCCTGCTGTACTGCTTCCACACGCCGACAGGATCGCAAGCACCGATCCCGCGAGCATCATCTTTGCGGCTTTTCTTCGGTTCATCATTGCTCAATAGCCATCATCGTTTCGAGCGCGTTGATATTGATCAGATCGCGTATCCACGACCGCGGCTCACGATTATGAACATTCATCACTAGTATAAATCTGGAAGTATCCTGATTCATCAGTAACGATCCTTTGCAAAATCTCCAGAATTTAGAGATCCACCGAGTGGCAATGTATCAATTGGGGTAGTCGGCCCGCCTTTTATAAAAGATCCTGTTACAGAGTCCAGCCAAGTCAGCCGCTTACGAATTTCCTTCGTTACTGGATCATCGGTGCGTTCAGTAACGATGCGGCGCAGCTTCACGCCCTTGCCGAACGCGGCAGCCAGATTGTCTGGATCGACTTCCTCGACGGTCTTTGGGTTGGCGATATCGCGGAATTTGACCAGCATCGGATAGGCACTGCGGACCCTGGGATGACCAAGATCGGCCGGGAACCAGCGCGGGATGGTGTGCGGACCGCGCAGCGCCAGAATGCGCTGCATCTCCAGATCAAATTCCGGGTCGATGTCGGCGTCGCGCGGCAGGCGCCGACTTTCCTCCAGCGTCACTTTCTTTGCCGCTATCCCGAAGGCACCAGAGGCCCAGTCTTCTCCGGCCGCATTGCGGAGCAGCGCGAACATCACGCCGCGCCGTCCAAGGTCCACCGCCACCGCTTCGCCCCGCGCACTCGCGCCCGCGTCGGCAAAAGGGCCAAACACGCGCTTGCTGGCGATTGAGACCGATACCTCGATCACGCTCGATCCGGTGCGCAGGCCCTCCGGCGTTTCGACTTCCACCGTCACCCGGTACCGATATGGGGGATATTGCTTGCCCAATATATTGCCGCAGCCCGGCAGCGCCGCCATCATTGGCCCGGCAAGCAGCATAGCGGCGATGGCCCGTCGGTTGATCATGCGACGGCGCAATTGGCGATGCTACCGATCACCAAGCCGGCAAAGAAGACGTCGCTGTTCATCGTGCCTTCTTCCTTATGAAATCTCTATAGGCAATACGCTGTGCAAGTGTCGGCGTAGTTGTAGGTTTAAAGTCGTTGTCCAGACCTTTTTCTGCGTCAGTATCGAGCCAAGGTAATCGCGCCACAATGCCAAACATTACGGGATCGTCGGTGCGTTCAGCGGTGATGCGCCGCAGTTTGACTCCCGCGCCAAAGCTTGCCGAAAGATCGTCCGGATTGATCTTTTCGACCGATTTGGGATCGGCGAGATCGCGGAAGCGGACCATCATCGGCCACCCGGTCGGCGGGTTGCCAGGCTCGCGCCATGACTCAGGAAACTCAGCAAAGTCTCGGGGGATGACGCGAGCGCCGGTCAGGGCAAGCGTCGCCTTCATTCGCATATCGAAGTCCAAGTCGCTGGAATTGGGCAAACCCCGGTTGACCGAACGCGGCACCGGCGGCGCCAGCAGGAACATCAAATTGTGTGTCCAGCCTTCCGCCATTTCGGAACGCAGGAGCGCAAACAGGATGCCGCGCCGCCCGAGATCGACGGTGACCGCCTCCCCGCGACTTGAATGAAGGACCTGGCCCGGATTGGGAATGCTGTAGCGTCCTGCCAACCGCGTCGTCACTTCAATCACACTCGACCCGGTCCGCAAGCCTTCCGGGGTGTCCACCTCCACCGTCAGCCGATAGCGGTAGGTGGGATAGCGATTGCCAAAAGCCTCACCGCAACCCGACAGGATCGCAAGCACCGATCCCGCGAGCATCATCTTTGCGGCTCTTCTTCGGTTCATCATCTTGCAACACCGATAAACATGCAAATTCCTGAGGCATGATTATAATCGAATCCACAAGAAAATATAATGACTTAACGTGTTTGACAATGAAGATCTTATGATTGGATATTTGGCAATCAAATTGGCATTTATACTTAACAAACTGACTTTGGCGTCTCCGATCATGCCAAATTGGTCTGTTCGTTATCCAGAATCTGACCCCGTTAAATTGCCTAGGCAACGATCAAGGTGTTGATCGAGTGGCGGCGTGCGCGATCGCTAGGGCGGCGTCCCATTCGGCAGCGAAGGCGGGATATTTGGTGCGGCGGCGAGTGAAGCGCGCGGTGGCGGCCGAGTGCCGCACACGTCGCGCGGACATTGCCGGCATGCGCAACAGGCGCAGGAAATATTCGTTTTCAAGCTACTGCGCGCGGGAGAGCGGACGGGCCATGACGCCGCCCCATCTCTCGCGCGAAATCCTACATTGCAAGGGGGTTGGACACGGTTTTCCCCCAACCCCGCGCAACGCCGAGCCTTTGACCGCGCTCAGGCCAAACGGAGGGAGGTCGACCCCCTACCCCGCTACCTCAACCACGCGATCGAAATCGCTGGCGTCGTGCCGTTCGGCGAGCTGCTTGGCCGGATCGCCGAACACGCGGTTCACGCGGCTCCCGCGTTGGACGGCGGTGCGCGCGCCGATCTGGTCGGTCCAGCGGGCGAGGTTCTTATACGCGTCGATACCCAGGAATTCGCGGGCATTATAGGCGACACGGATGCCCGCCCCATACCAGGGGTAAATCGCCATATCGGCGATCGTGTAGTCATCGCCGATCATATACTCATGGGTCGCCAGATGGGTGTCGAGCACGTGGAGCTGGCGCTTCACTTCCATTGCGTAGCGATCAATCGGATACTGCATCTTGTAGGGCGCATAAGCGTAGAAATGGCCAAAGCCGCCGCCCAGGAACGGCGTCGCGCCCATTTGCCACATCAGCCAGTTGAAGGTCGCTGCGCGTTTGTGCGGGTCGGTCGGCAGGAAGGCGCCGAACTTCTCCGCCAGATACACCATCATCGATCCGCTTTCGAACAGATGGATGACCGGATCGACCGAATGATCCGCCATGGCGGGGATTTTGGAGTTTGGGTTGATCTCGACGAAACCGCTGCCGAATTGGTCGCCCTCAGCGATTTTGATCAGCCAGGCGTCATAGTCCGCGCCTTTGTGCCCCGCCGCGAGCAGCTCCTCGAGCAGGATCGTTACCTTCACCCCATTGGGCGTGCCAAGCGAATAGAGCTGGATCGGGTGCTTGCCGATGGGCAGCGCTTTTTCATGCGTCGCGCCGGAGATGGGGCGGTTAATGCTGGCAAAGGCGCCGCCATTGCCGGGCTCCCAGGTCCAGACGGCGGGGGGGACGTAGCCAGCGGGCTGATTGGCGGGGGCTTGCGGGGCGTCGGTCATGGCGGGGCTCCATATGATGGCTTGGACGACAGAAACCGCAATATGGGTTGCCGCGCAAGCATGGCTAGTCGGTGGGATGGTTGCTTGCCCCTCCTGCCGTTCGTGCTGAGTAGGGACTGAGCTTGTCGAAGGCCCGTATCGAAGCATTGTGTTTGGGGGTGTTTGGGGCACCCGCCCTTCGATACGCGTCTTCGGCTTCGCTCAGCCGCTACTCAGGGCAAACGGTTTTGCTTGATGGCGTCGGGCCAATCCGGGACTGTCGGAATTTGTCGTTGCGCACCAACAAGCAAATCCATCATTGCGGGCTGTCCGCACATCCGCTATGGCCCGCGCCTTCCAACGCTATAGCCCAAAGCTAAAGGTGCGGAATTCGCGCGGGAGGCTGTCCTTCGGGTCGGCCGCTTGTACCGCTAAACTTGAATGGGGCGCACCGCCAAAACGGTCGCCCTTTGAAAGAGTGAGACATGGCAAAAAAGATTACCGGCTATATCAAGCTGCAGGTTCCTGCAGGCAAGGCCAACCCCTCCCCGCCGATCGGCCCTGCTTTGGGTCAGCGCGGCGTGAACATCATGGAATTCTGCAAGGCGTTCAACGCGGCGACAGGCAGCGAAGAAGTCGGCATGCCGATCCCGACCGTCATCACCGTTTATGCCGATCGCAGCTTTTCGTTCGAAACGAAGACGCCGCCGGCATCGTTCCTCATCAAGAAGGCCGCTGGCCTCAAGTCGGGTTCCAAGGAGCCGGGCAAGGTTTCTGCGGGCACGATCGCCCGGTCAAAGCTGACCGAGATCGCGCAGACCAAGATGAAGGATTTGAACGCCAACGATATCGAAGCGGCAACCCGCATCATCGAAGGCAGCGCCCGCGCAATGGGCCTCGACGTGGTGGAGGGCTGAGATCATGGCAAAGCTGACCAAGAAGGCAAAGACCCTCGCCACCGCCGTTGACCGCGAGAAGCTCTATGGCATCAACGAAGCGATCGCGCTGGCCAAGGCCAATGCAACGTCGAAGTTCGACGAGACGATCGAAGTTGCGATGAACCTGGGCGTCGATCCCCGCCACGCTGACCAGATGGTCCGCGGCGTCGTGACGCTCCCCGCGGGCACCGGCAAAACCGTCCGCGTCGGCGTGTTCGCCAAGGGTGCAAAGGCCGATGAGGCCCGTGAAGCTGGCGCAGACGTTGTTGGCGCCGAAGACCTGATGGAGCTCGTCCAGGGCGGCACGATCGATTTCGATCGCTGCATCGCGACCCCGGACATGATGGGCGTTGTCGGTCGCCTCGGTAAGGTGCTGGGTCCAAAGGGCCTGATGCCGAACCCGAAGCTGGGCACCGTGACGATGAACGTCGCCGAAGCCGTGAAGGCAGCCAAGGGCGGCCAGATCGAATATCGCGTCGAAAAGGCAGGGATCATCCATGCCGGCCTCGGCAAGGCGAGCTTCACCCAGGAAGACCTGCGCCGCAACTTCGACGCGCTCGTCGATGCAGTGGTCAAGGCTAAGCCGACCGGCGCCAAGGGCAAATATGTTCGCAAGATCGCTGTCAGCTCGACGATGGGCGCGGGCGTGAAGGTCGATGTGGCGGAAGTCGCCGGGGCCTGATTGGCGTACCGATCGCCGCTAAATAAGATCAAGGGTCGGGCTCATCCCCGGCCCTTTTTCTTTGAATGAGCGATGGGGGCCTGCGTGTGAGACAGACCTCAGGCGTGAACGATTGATACCCGAGTGCCTGGGTTTAGATCGGCCGTTTCCACCTTGGCGCGCAGCTGATTAGCCAGGGCTTCGATGATGCTGGTGCCCAGCCCCGGCTTTGGCGCGTTTTCTCCGGTTGGCACGCCGACGCCGTCATCAACGACGGACAAGGCCCAAGCATTGCCCATCGATTCATAGCTGACCTTGATGATCCCGTGGCGCAGGCCAGGAAAGGCGTGTTTCAGCGCGTTGATGACGAGTTCGGTGACGATCAAGCCCATGCTGACAGCAACATCGGCGGTGGCCGTGCTGTCATCCACTGTCACGACAATCGAAATCCGATCGTGATCGCCGATCATCGACGCACCAAGGCTATCGCACAAATCGCGCATATAACTGGCGATCTTCACATCGCCCGCCGTCGACACGGCGAGCTGGCGCTGGACGGCGGCCACCGACATCACCCGCTGGTGCGCATCCCGCAAATGGACGCGTGATTCCTCAGATTGCACCCGCCGCGCGCTCAACAAAAGAACGCTCGCAACAATCTGCAAGCTATTGGCGACGCGGTGCTGCAATTCCTGCAACAACACCGCCTTTTCCCGGATCAGATCGTCCTTTGCCTTTACCGCGCGTCGCGTATCGGTGACGTCGGCGATTGATAGTGTGAGGTAGACGTGATCAACGTCGCCATGATCCAGCCGCCGAGCAGTCAGCACGAGCTTGCGCGGATCGCCATCCGGCTGAGCCAGTTCCATTTCATAGGCTTCGATATCGGCATTGCCTGCCGCCGTCGCCCGCAACAGGGCACGAAGCTGCGGCACGGCCCATTGCCCGGCAGCAATCATGGCCAGTGCGCTGCCCGAAACCGTGCCCGGATCTACACGATAGGCAGCGCAAAATGACCTGCTGGCCGCAATCACCGTCAGATTATCGTCAAGCAGCAGCAGCGGCACATCCGAGGACGCAACCAACGCAGCCGCCAACCCATTTGGCGCTTCGGGCCGACCAGGTTCATTCTTGTACAATACAGCCCCTTTCAAGGGGCCGGAGGCTCGCGGTTTCAAAGCCATCCCCGGTACCGCGCGTTCGGTAGACTCATCAAACGCACGATCGTCGAATTAGTCGCTTATCGCATGATTAAACCGGTTTGCCTATTTTGCTTAGCGTTTTGCGGCTTGCACCCATGCGAAGATAACCCAATCAGCGCGTCGCTTACGCCGCGACCACGGATCGCGCCGGTTGCTTATCACTGGCCAGCCCGACCAGCCCTGCACTCAGCGCCCAGAGCCGCTGCGATCGGCTGGCGTCGGTTGCCTTGCTCGACAGGCTCTGGGCAAAGGCCTCTCGCCCCTCTTGCTGGCGATTGCCCCAGCTCCAGTGGACGCCCGATTGGGTAAAGCCGGGATCGGCCACCACTTGCGCGACGCGATCGCCCGATAGCGGCTGCGAGACATAACCCTTGGTGATATTTTTCTGAAACCAGGGGAAAATTTTCTGGAACAGCTTGGGCGCGTTCCGAAACAGCGGGGTATCGGCAACGCAGCCAGGATACAGCGTGCTGAAGATGATGCCGGTCTGCGCGTGATAGCGCGCGTGCAGCTCCCGGCTCATCATCATCGTGCATAACTTGCTGTCTTTATACGCCTTGCCACCTTTGAACGGCTTGCCGTCGATCATCGCGATCGGTGCCTTGAACCCGGCGGCCAGCCCTTCGAAATCGCCGAGATCGGCAGGCGCCGGAATCGGGATACGGCCGCCAAACTCCTCTGAATTGGCAGTGACTGTCCCCAAGGTCACCAGCCGCGGCGCGGGCGCGCGCTGCAAATCGTCAAGCATCAGATTGGCGAGCAGGAAATGACCGAGATAATTGGTCGCGACGTTCAGCTCATAGCCTTCAGGCGACCGGGCCGGTTCCTTGAGCAGCGGCAGATAGGTCGCCGCATTGCAGACCAGGGCATCGAGCGGGCGGTCGCTGGCGCGGAACGCCGCCGCAAAGGCGCGGACTGATGCCTGGGAGGCAAGATCGAGATGCGCAATTTCGTATCGATCCGTGCGCAGGCCGAGCCCGGTCGCTGCCGCTGCGGCCTTTTCGAGATCGCGGCACGCCATGATAACGTGCCAGCCGCGTCCAATCAGCGCGGCGGTTGCGTAAAGGCCAACGCCGGACGATGCCCCGGTGATGATCGCCAGAGGCAATTTCGCTGTCGTCATGCGCCGATCTTCCCCCGTAATGCCACGGGCTGCTATTTGCGGTGGGACGCGGCGCAAAGCAAGGCTGGGCAAACCGCGCGGTGCCGGGCGGGCTTGCTGCGAATATCATCCGTTTGTCCTGAGTAGCCATTGAGCTTGTCGAAATTGCGTATCGAAGGACGGCGCTTGGGGCAGGTCCTTCGATACGGGTCTTCGACAAGCTCAGCCCCTACTCAGGACAAACGGGGTGGTGACTCAAACTTCAAACAGGTTGCTCTAATCAAGCCGTGCCCGAACGGCTGCGCGCAAGACCGGCAGGACTTCAGCTTCAAACCAGGGGTTTTTCTGCATCCAGCCGGTGCTGCGCCACGATGGATGGGGAAGCGGGAAGATCGCCTCCCCATGGCTGGCAAAGGCGCGCACCGCCGCCGTCATGCTTTGCTTGCCGCGCGGGCTGAGATAGCGCGATTGCGCATATTGGCCGACCAGCAGGGTGAGCCGATCAGCCGGGAGCAGCGCGAGAACCCGCTGATGCCATAACGGCGCGCATTCCGGGCGCGGTGGCAAATCGCCCGAGCTGCCCGTGCCCGGATAGCAAAACCCCATCGGCACCAGCGCGACGATGGCCGGATCATAGAAATGCACGGGCGACAGGCCGGTCCAATCGCGGAGCCGTTCGCCACTCGCATCGTCCCATGGCACCCCGCTTTCATGCACCCGCGTTCCCGGCGCCTGACCGATGATCACGATCCGGGACGTGGCGCTGAACTGCACAATCGGTCGCGGCCCGGCCGCCAGCACATCGGCACAGAAGCGGCAGTCGCGGATTTCAGCGATGAGACTGGCGGCGTTTTCGGGCATCGGTCCTGGTCCTGTTTCCCGGCCTGCAGTTGGGTTGTCACCAATTAGGCCATTGTTTCGATAGCCAAGGTGCTTAACGGCATCGGCAACGCACGCCTATAGTCACAGGCTTGCAGATGGCCTGCCCATCGCCGGGCTGCGCGCTGATTGACTTTCACGCCGGGGACGCTATGCGCACGCCATCACCCGGCCAGCGTTCGCGCCAGCCGGGTTGCCGTCCGAGACAGTAGGTGGCCGGAATCCTCCGTCCTTAATTTCCTGCCGAGACGGGGAATGGAATTTTTTCCGCTCACGCAGCCATTGTGCCCGTGACGGTTTGCTGTCGTTTCGGCGATCAGTTTCCCATGCCCCATCGAACGGACACCCTGGCGTAAGGGATAGTCCCTTGCGTCCGGTTTGAACCGGGCGGGTCGCGTATGCGGCCAGTCCCAAAACGTGGAGAATGGCATGGATCGTGCTGAAAAGTCCGAACTCGTTGCCGAGCTGAACCGTAACTTTGCCGAAGTTGGCGTGGTGGTTGTCACCCGCAATCTGGGCATGACCGTCGCACAGTCCTCTGTGCTGCGCTCGAAGATGCGTGAAGCCGGCGCGAGCTACAAGGTCTCGAAGAACAAGCTTGCCAAGATCGCGCTCGATGGCACCGACTATCTCTCGCTGGGCGATATGCTCACCGGGCCAGTCGGTCTTGCCACCTCGATTGATCCCGTCGCGGCCGCGAAAGTGGCCGTGGAATTCGCGAAGACGAACGACAAGTTCGAAATCGTGGGTGGGGCAATGGGCGCGACCGTCCTTGACGTTGATGGTGTGAAGGCACTCGCCACGATGCCCTCGCTGGATGAACTGCGTGCCAAGATCCTCGGTCTGCTTGTTGCCCCGGCAACCAAGCTGGCGACGATCACGCAGGCCCCGGCAGCGCAGCTTGCGCGCGTTCTTTCTGCCTATGCGGAGAAGGAAGCAGCCTGAATTCGGGCTCTTATTTTTTGACCTGACAACGATGGGGCCCTGCCGAATTTCGGCACCCCGAACTGGAGACTACACATGGCAGACCTGAACGCGCTCGTAGAGAGCCTGAGCGAACTGACCGTCCTCGAAGCCGCTGAGCTGTCGAAGATGCTTGAAGAAAAGTGGGGCGTTTCCGCCGCAGCAGCTGTTGCGGTTGCAGCACCTGGCGCCGGCGGCGGTGCAGCCGCAGCGGCAGTTGAAGAGCAGACCGAATTTGACGTGATCCTGACCGGCGACGGTGGCAAGAAGATCAACGTCATTAAGGAAGTCCGCGCGATCACCGGCCTGGGCCTGACCGAAGCCAAGACGCTGGTTGAATCAGCGCCGAAGGCCGTCAAGGAAGGCGTTTCGAAGGACGAGGCCGAGAAGGTCAAGAAGCAGCTTGAAGAAGCTGGCGCGACCGTCGAACTCAAGTAAGCCGCAGCGGCGGCACGTGCAGCGCGAGCTGCGCGCACCTCCCGCAAGGCCGGCCGGTGCGGGCATCGCCCGCTTCCGACGGCATGGGCTTTTGCCCATGCCGGGCCGAACAAAAAAAGGGGCGGTCCAGCAACGGGCCGCCCCTTTTTCATTCGCGCTGTTATCGCTTCAGCGCCATCGCGCCCGACTGATCGAGCGCTACCACCGGCAGCCAAACCGCGCTGGGCATCGCCCCGCCCCGCTCCAGCGTAATCGTCGCCTTTTGGTACTCCGCCTTTTTGGCGAGGAAGATATTGGGGACATATTTCTGCGGGTTGCGATCATAAAGCGGGAACAGCGACGACTGGACCTGCACCATGATCCGGTGGCCCGGCTGGAAGACATGATTGACCGTCGGCAGCCGGAATTTGTAGCGCTGGACCTTGCCCGCCGGGATCGCGCTCGGCTTGGCGAAGCTGTCACGGTAGCGGCCCCGGAAAATGTCGAGCGAGATGGCAAGCTGGTAGCCGCCCATTTTCGCGTTGCCCGGCATTTCGTCTGGATAAACGTCGATCACCTTCACCACGAAATCACCGTCGGTGCCGGTCGTCTTGGCAACGATATCGGCGATTGGTGCGCCGGAGACGCGCACCGGCTTGGTCAGCACCGGCGTCTGGTAGGTCATCACATCGGGTCGGCCGTCGGCGCTGCGCTGGTCCTGGACCAGCCAATCGGGCCAGCGGCCATCGTCGAAATTCACCGGGCGGGGTAGATGCGGCACGGGCTTATCGGGATCGGAAACATAGCTGTCTTCGCCCACTGCCGCTTTGTCGAAGCCAAGCCCGCCGGACGCCTGCAGATAGATCGGCGTCAGCGGCGCGGCGCAGCCGCTTTCACAGGCAAGCGGCCAAGTGGCGAAATGATCCCAGTGGTTCTCCCCCGTATTGTAGATAGCGGCGGCAGGCAGCGACACCGCCGGGCCATCCTTCAGATATTGGTTGAACAGCGGCAGGACCATCTCTTCGCGAAATTGCGCGGCGGTGTCGCCATTCCATTTGAAAGGGCCAAGCTCCCTGCCCTCGCGGTTGATCTGGCTGTGCCGCCAGGGGCCCATGACGAGAAAGTTATTGCCGAGCTTGCCCTTGGCTTTCAGCGCCTCCCAGGCGGTGATCGCGCCGTAAATATCCTCCTGGTCCCACAGCCCCTGTTCCCAGATGGTCGGGATATTGGACGGATTGGCCGCGACCAACTTGTCGAGCGCCTGCCCCTGCCAGAAGTCGTCATAGGCCGGGTGCGCGACCATTTTCTGCCAGGCCGGCAACTGATCAAAGCCCGACGCAACCGCCCATTCCGCTGCCCCGCCGAGCCGGCGAAACTCTTCATAATTATCGTAAATGCCGGTGGCAGGGTCCTGCCCCTTGCCCTTGTAGCCGGTCTGCGAGGCGATCCAGCCGATATTGGCGAGGCGGAAGGCACCATAATGGAACCAGTCATCGCCCATCCAGCCATCGATCATCGGGCTTTCGGGGGCAGCGACCTTTAGCGCGGGATGCGGCGCGAGCAGCGCCATGACGACGGTAAAGCCTTCATAGGATGAACCGATCATGCCGACCTTGCCGTTGGATTCGGGCAGATTGGCCTTGTTCACCAGCCAATCGATCGTGTCATAGCCATCGGTGACGTGATCGACCTTGGTGGGGTTGAGCGCGCCGATCACGGGCCGGGTGACGATATAGTCACCTTCCGATTTATATTTGCCGCGCACGTCCTGATAGACGCGAATATAGCCGTTGTTGACGAACGGTTCGTCCGACAGCGGCAAGGTGGAGAGCAGATTCGGGCTGTCCATCCGGCTTGCCCGCGCGGTGGCATTATAGGGGGTGCGCGTCAGCACGATCGGGGCGTTGCTGACGCCCTTGGGGATCAGGATAACGGTGAACAGTTTGGTGCCATCGCGCATCGGCACCATGGCTTCGCGCCGGATATAATCATTGGCGGTGATGGGGGGCGTAAAATTGGCCGGCACATCATTAGCGATAAAGGCGGGCGGTGCGGCCTGTTGTGCGGCGGCTGGCGCGACAGCAAGCGCAGCCATCATGGCCAACCCAACAAATTTACGATCCATGACTGTCTCCACCATCAACGATGGACGGCATTAGTGTCACCCCGGGCTGAAGGCACAAGCGCTTTCGTTACTGACGAATGCCCATATCGTGCAGCCGATACGCAATACGATTGGCCATGCGCGGCCCCTGATCCATCCAAAAGGGCTGCATCTTGTTCTGCCCGTCGCGATCGATTCCCAGAATATAGGCGTTGGCGGTGCTGCCGCTGGGCCCGCGGTTTTCCGCCCAGCCATAAACGACGCGGACTGCCATGATCGGGACGAACATCGGCCGACCCTGCATTTCTACCTGGCTGATCTTGTCGAGCGGGAGCGTGCCAAAGCCGTTGACTGAAATCAGTTCGCCTGGGGCGAGCTCAAAAGGCGCAATGACCGGATTGTCGACCGGCTGGCCAAATGCTGCTGCCAGATGCGCGTTTTGTTGGGGATTGGCGGTCAAGAGTTGCACCAGCACGCGAACATCGGTCGCTGGCCGGGAGCCGATATTGCGCACTGCCAATTCGAATTCGACCGCCGCGCCCGTCAGATTCTGTCCAGCACGGCGGGGCACGAAATCAACCTCCAGCCAAGGCCTGATCACCGGCGCGGTGACACGCGGCTTTGGCGGCTCCATGGGCGGCGGCGGTGGCAGGGGGGCAAGGGTCGGCGGCGCAATTGGCTGGAGTGGTTGCTGCGCAGGCGCTTCGGCGGGCCTCTTGAGGGGACGATCAATCCCCTGCTTCTGGCGTCGGCGGGCATTGAGCAGCAACACGGCGAGCACCGCAAACCCGCCCCCGACCAGAACGAGACCCGCGATCCAGGCCCATGATCGTGGATCTTCCACCGGCACGGTCGCGGGGCTGGGCCGATTGCTCAACGGGGTGCGCGCCGTCACGGGGACAGCCGCGCTCGACGGCACGGGCAGTGGACGCTCCAGCCCGATTGATGGCCGCGCCTGTCCAGGTGACGCCGATGGCGATGCTGGAGCGGTTGGCAGCGGCGTTGGAGACGACCGCGTGGTTGGGTTGGGCGAAGGTTGCGCTTTAGGCAGCGGTGTTGCCGACGGCGCTCCCCTGCCCACAGTTGGCGATGCAGCCGCGCGCCGCTGCGGTTCGCGAACCGCAATGCCGGTGACCAGTTCGCTGAGATCAGCCTCTGGCGTCACGTCCGGCGGGAGGAGCGCAGGGCGGGCAACGCGGCCGGGTGTCGATATCGGCGGATTGGGTGCGGCAGAAGGGCCAGCAGCGGGCGCATTTTGAGCCCAGGCCATGCCCGAGGCAGCGACTATGCTGATCGCGGCGACCGGAATTCCGGCTAGAATCCCGGCACTGGTCCCGGCAAGAGATTTGGCTGGGCACCGCCGCCAAGGGATCGATCGTCGCTTGTTCACGCACCCGGCATAGCGATTTTTTGGGGAAGATCAGCCCGGCTTTTCGCCGTCCTGGGCTAATTTGGCACGGCTGGCGGGAGCATGCGGGATCGATAACGCCGATGATGGGAAAGCATGTTTGACTTCCAACCGAGCCAACCCTATATCGCGCGTTCCACCACAGTCTTCGGGAAATGAGGCGCAGTCGCGCAGTGCCTCGATCGTATGGGAGGCTGTGGTATCAGAGACGCTACGAGCTGCGGTTCCCGCTATAGGGAGCACGCGGCTTTTTGTGTCTCTGGCGTGCCCGATAATGACAGACGATTGAGGCAAAAAACTCCATGGCATCGAAAATGATCGAGGGCGGCACCGCAAAGCGCCGCATCCGCAAGGTGTTCGGCAATATCCACGAAGTGGTCCAGATGCCGAACCTGATCGAGGTTCAGCGCGAATCCTACGAACAGTTTCTCCGCAGCGACCCCTCGATCGGCTATGTGTCCGGCCTGGAAAAGACGCTGCGCTCGGTCTTCCCGATCCGCGATTTCGCCGGCACCGCCGAGCTTGATTTCGTCAATTACGAGCTGGAACCGCCCAAGTTCGACACCGAAGAATGCCGTCAGCGCGGCATCACTTATGCGGCGCCAATGCGCGTTACGCTTCGCCTGATCGTGTTTGAGGTCGATGCCGATACCGAAGCGCGGTCCGTGCTAGATATCAAGGAGCAGGACGTTTACATGGGCGACATGCCCCTGATGACGGGCAACGGCACCTTCATCATCAATGGCACCGAGCGCGTGATCGTCAGCCAGATGCACCGGTCGCCGGGCGTGCTGTTCGATCATGACCGCGGCAAGACGCATGCGAGCGGCAAGTATCTCTTCGCCGCGCGTGTCATTCCCTATCGCGGCTCGTGGCTCGATTTCGAATTCGACGCCAAGGACATCGTCAACGTCCGTATCGATCGCAAGCGCAAGCTGCCGGTCACGGCGTTGCTCTATGCGCTCGGCCTGACGTCTGAGGAAATCCTCAACTATTTCTACAACCGCGTGACCTTCGTTCGCGGCCAGGGCGGGTGGATCATCCCGTTCCAGGCGGAGAACTGGCGCGGCCAGAAGCCGATGTACGACATCATCGACGCCAAGACCGGCGAGATCGTGTTCGCCAACGGCCAGAAGATCAGCCCCCGCGCCGCCAACAAGGCAGCCAAGGACGGCCTGACCGACCTGCTGATCCCGACCGAGGAAATCTTCGGCCGCTATTCGGCCTATGACCTGATCAACGAGCAGACCGGCCAGATCTATATCGAAGCCGGTGACGAAGTGTCGGCCGAGAATCTCGAACTGCTCGACAAGGCTGGCATCGACCGGATCGAGCTGCTCGACATCGATCACGTCGCAACGGGCCCGTGGATCCGCAACACGCTCAAGGCCGACAAGGCTGAAGAGCGCGAGCAGGCATTGTCGGACATCTACCGCGTCATGCGCCCCGGCGAGCCGCCGACGCTCGAGACGGCAGAGTCGCTGTTCAGCGGGCTGTTCTTCGATCCCGATCGCTATGATCTGTCGGCGGTTGGCCGCGTGAAGCTCAACATGCGCCTTGACCTTGATGTCGAGGACACGGTGACGACGCTGCGCACCGAGGATATCCTTGAGGTCGTCAAGACGCTCGTCAACCTGAAGGACGGCAAGGGCGAAATCGACGATATCGATAACCTCGGTAACCGTCGTGTCCGCTCGGTCGGCGAGCTGCTGGAGAACCAGTACCGCGTCGGTCTGCTCCGCATGGAGCGCGCCGTGAAGGAGCGGATGAGCTCGGTCGATGTGTCGACGGTGATGCCCAACGACCTGATCAACGCCAAGCCGGCGGTTGCCGCAGTGCGCGAATTCTTCGGCTCGTCGCAGCTGTCGCAGTTCATGGATCAAACCAACCCGCTGTCGGAAGTCACCCATAAGCGCCGCGTGTCGGCACTTGGGCCGGGCGGGCTTACGCGTGAGCGCGCAGGCTTTGAAGTCCGCGACGTTCACCCGACGCATTATGGCCGCATCTGCCCGATTGAAACGCCGGAAGGCCCGAACATCGGTCTGATCAACTCGCTGGCCAGCTTCAGCCGCGTGAACAAATACGGCTTTATCGAAACACCGTATCGCAAGATCGTCGATCACAAGGTGACCGATGACGTTGTGTATCTGTCGGCAATGGAAGAGGCCAAGCACACGATTGCGCAGGCCAACGCCGATCTCGACAGCGAAGGCCGCTTCCAGGAAGAACTCGTCTCGTCACGTCAGGCGGGCGAATTCCTGATGGCGATCCCCGACAACATCACGCTGATGGACGTCAGCCCCAAGCAGCTCGTTTCGGTCGCCGCATCGCTCATTCCGTTCCTGGAAAACGATGACGCTAACCGCGCGCTGATGGGATCGAACATGCAGCGCCAGGCGGTGCCGCTCGTTCAGGCCGAGGCGCCGTTCGTCGGCACCGGCATGGAAGAGACGGTTGCGCGTGACTCTGGCGCCGCCATCGGCGCGAAGCGTTCGGGCATTGTCGATCAGGTCGATGCGACCCGTATCGTCATCCGTGCAACCGGCGAAGTCGAAGCCGGCCAGTCGGGCGTCGACATCTACACGCTGATGAAGTTCCAGCGTTCCAACCAGAACACCTGCATCAACCAGCGCCCGCTGGTGAAGGTGGGCGATGTGATCAAGGCCGGCGACATCATCGCCGACGGTCCGTCGACCGAGTTCGGTGAGCTCGCACTGGGCCGTAACAGCCTGGTCGCGTTCATGCCGTGGAATGGCTACAACTATGAGGATTCGATCCTCATCAGCGAACGTATCGTCAAGGACGACGTCTTCACCTCGATCCATATCGAGGAATTCGAAGTGATGGCGCGCGACACCAAGCTTGGGCCAGAGGACATCACGCGCGATATCCCGAACGTCGGCGAGGAAGCACTCCGCAACCTCGACGAAGCGGGCATCGTCTATATCGGCGCTGAAGTGGAGCCGGGCGACATTCTGGCAGGCAAGATCACCCCCAAGGGTGAATCGCCAATGACGCCGGAGGAAAAGCTGCTCCGCGCGATCTTTGGTGAGAAGGCGTCGGACGTGCGCGACACCTCGCTGCGTCTGCCGCCGGGCGTTGCCGGGACGGTTGTCGAGGTCCGGGTGTTCAACCGCCACGGCATCGACAAGGACGAGCGCGCGATGGCGATCGAGCGCGAGGAAATCGAGCGGCTGAAGAAGGATTCGGACGATGAACGTTCGATCCTGAACCGTGCGACCTGGAGCCGCCTGCGTGAAATGCTTGAGGGCCAGACCGCGACGGCGGTGCCCAAGGGCCAGAAGAAGGGCGTTGTCATCGACAGCGACCTGCTCGACAATGTCGACAAGCATGAGTGGTGGAAGTTCGCGGTTGCCGACGACAAGGTCCAGAGCGATCTGGAAGCGGTCAAGGGCCAGTATGACGATGCCGTCAAGCTGATCACCGACAAGTTCCATGATCGCCGCGAGAAGCTGGAGCGTGGTGACGAGCTGCCACCGGGCGTGCTCAAGATGGTCAAGGTGTTCGTCGCGGTGAAGCGCAAGCTGCAGCCAGGCGACAAGATGGCCGGCCGCCACGGCAACAAGGGCGTCATCAGCCGCATTCTGCCGGCCGAGGACATGCCGTTCCTCGCCGATGGGACGCCGGTTGATCTCGTGCTCAACCCGCTCGGCGTGCCGTCACGCATGAACGTCGGTCAGATCTTCGAGACGCATCTCGGCTGGGCCGCGCGCAATCTGGGCCAGCAGGTCCATCAAGCGCTCGAAGCCTGGCGTGAGGCTAATCCGGACGCCAAGGGCGGCGAAATGCCGGCCCCGGTCAAGGAGCGGCTGCTTGAAATCTACGGCCCGCAATATGCCGACGATATCAACGCCCGCGACGGTGACCAGATCGCCGAGCTCGCCGAATATTCGAAGACGGGTATCCCAATGGGCACCCCCGTGTTCGACGGCGCGCGCGAGAAGGACGTGTCCGAAATGCTGGCGCTGGCCGGACTCGATACATCGGGCCAGTCGGAGCTGTTCGACGGGCGTACCGGCGAGATGTTCGATCGCAAGGTGACGGTGGGCATCATTTATATGCTCAAGCTCCACCATCTGGTCGACGACAAGATCCATGCCCGCTCGATCGGCCCCTACTCGCTCGTCACGCAGCAGCCGCTGGGTGGTAAGGCGCAGTTCGGTGGCCAGCGCTTCGGTGAAATGGAGGTCTGGGCGCTCCAGGCGTACGGTGCCGCGTACACCTTGCAGGAAATGCTGACGGTGAAGTCCGACGACGTGGTCGGCCGCACCAAGGTCTATGAAGCGATCGTCAAGGGCGACGACAGCTTCGAGGCCGGCATCCCGGAGAGCTTCAACGTGCTCGTCAAGGAAATGCGCTCGCTGGGTCTGAACGTCGAGCTGAAGAGCATCGAGCAGTTCGACACCGACGGCGTCGCGATCGCGGCGGAGTGATAAGGAATTGATCGAGGTCGCTGGTTTTCAGTTCGATTCACAGACCATGACCGTAGTTTGCGGTCATGTGGAGAAAGGGACCGAGGTTCTCCTCTCTTCCCACGAATTTGACGGCGACCTCGTGATTTCCTGTGGAGATGAAGGTCAAGGGATGGAGGATTGGCATTTGGCAGGGTTACTCCGCATGACGGAACTTCACCCTGCCCTGACCAAGCTTCCGGAAGTCGGTCCAGGACGTGAGGCTACTCGCGGCGTCGGACAAACCAACTGGATCGTGACCGACATTTCTAACGACAACTGAGTCGCTCTGAGCGATTGCTTTTTTAAGTTTTCAAGGAAGGGTTCTTTCCCATGAACGAACTGACCAATTTCGCAAACCCGGTCGCCAAGCCGGAGACTTTTGACCAGATCCAGATCGGGATCGCCTCGCCGGATCGCATCCGGTCGTGGTCGTTTGGCGAGATCAAGAAGCCCGAGACCATCAACTATCGCACGTTCAAGCCCGAGCGTG
>MSXQ01000002.1:0-135783 GCA_002083645.1 Proteobacteria bacterium ST_bin13 | reverse complement strand
TGCCTGTGCGGCAAGTACAAGCGCATGAAGTATAAGGGCATCGTCTGCGAAAAGTGCGGCGTTGAAGTCACCGTCTCGAAGGTGCGGCGCGAGCGGATGGGCCATATCGAGCTCGCTGCCCCGGTTGCACATATCTGGTTCCTGAAGTCGCTGCCGTCGCGCATCGGCCTGCTGCTCGACATGCAGCTCAAGCAGCTCGAGCGCGTGCTGTACTTCGAAGCCTATATCGTGATCGAGCCGGGTATCACCCCGCTCGAGAAGTTCCAGCTGATGACCGAGGACGAGCTCCTCGACGCGCAAGACCAATATGGCGAGGACGCGTTCTCGGCAGGCATTGGTGCTGAAGCCGTGCGGATCATGCTGCAGGACCTCGACCTCGAGGGTGAGCGCAAGGAGCTGCTCGAAGAACTCGCCGTCACCAAGTCGGAACTCAAGCCCAAGAAGATCATCAAGCGGCTGAAGGTCGTCGAAAGCTTCATCGATTCGGGCAACAAGCCCGAGTGGATGATCCTTGAGGTCGTGCCGGTCATCCCGCCCGAACTGCGCCCCCTGGTGCCGCTGGACGGTGGCCGCTTCGCGACGTCGGATCTGAACGATCTGTACCGCCGCGTGATCAACCGCAACAACCGCCTGAAGCGTTTGATGGAACTGCGCGCGCCGGACATCATCGTCCGCAATGAAAAGCGCATGCTGCAGGAAGCCGTCGACGCGCTGTTTGATAACGGTCGCCGCGGTCGCACAATCACGGGTGCCAACAAGCGTCCGCTCAAGTCGCTGTCCGACATGCTGAAGGGCAAGCAGGGCCGCTTCCGCCAGAATCTGCTCGGCAAGCGCGTCGATTATTCGGGCCGTTCGGTCATCGTTACGGGTCCGGAACTCAAGCTGCACCAGTGCGGCTTGCCGAAGAAGATGGCGCTCGAGCTGTTCAAGCCGTTCATCTATGCCCGCCTCGATGCCAAGGGCCTGAGCATGACGCTCAAGCAGGCGAAGAAGTGGGTCGAGAAGGAGCGCAAGGAAGTCTGGGACATTCTGGACGAGGTGATCCGCGAGCATCCGGTGATGCTCAACCGCGCACCAACGCTTCACCGTCTCGGCATCCAGGCGTTCGAGCCCGTGCTGATCGAGGGCAAGGCGATCCAGCTGCATCCGCTCGTCTGCTCGGCCTTCAACGCCGATTTCGATGGCGATCAGATGGCCGTCCACGTGCCGCTGTCGCTGGAAGCCCAGCTCGAAGCGCGCGTGCTGATGATGTCGACCAACAACATCCTGTCGCCCGCGAACGGCAAGCCGATCATCGTGCCGTCGCAGGACATGGTGCTCGGACTTTATTACATCACCATGCTCAAGGAGGGGGAACCCGGCGAAGGCATGATGCTGACCGATATGGCCGAAGTGCATCACGCGCTCGATTCGGGTGCCGTGACGCTCCACACCAAGGTCATCGCGCGCGTTCCGCAGACCGATGAGGCAGGCAAGCCCTACCTCAAGCGCTTCGAAACAACGCCCGGCCGGATGCTGCTCGGTGAGACGCTGCCGAAGAGCGCCAAGGTGCCGTTCGACATCGTCAACCGCCTGCTGACCAAGAAGGACGTTGGCGACGTGATCGACGAGGTCTATCGTCACACCGGCCAGAAGGAGACCGTGCTGTTCGCCGATGCGATCATGGCGCTCGGTTTCCGTCACGCGTTCAAGGCGGGCATCTCGTTCGGCAAGGACGACATGATCATCCCGGACGCGAAGATCGGCCTGGTCGATGATGCGCGGGCGCAGGTGAAGGATTACGAGCAGCAATATCAGGACGGCCTGATCACCCAGCAGGAAAAGTACAACAAGGTGATCGACGCCTGGAGCCGTTGCGGTGACCAGGTGGCGAACGCCATGATGGACGAGATCAAGTCGATCAAGAAGCTGCCCAATGGCCGCGAAGCCCCGATCAACTCGATCTACATGATGGCGCATTCGGGTGCCCGTGGTTCGCAGGCGCAGATCAAGCAGCTCGCCGGTATGCGCGGGCTGATGGCCAAGCCATCGGGCGAGATCATCGAAACGCCGATCATCTCGAACTTTAAGGAAGGCCTGACCGTCCTTGAATATTTCAACTCCACCCATGGTGCTCGTAAGGGCCTCGCGGATACGGCGTTGAAGACGGCGAACTCGGGCTATCTGACCCGTCGTCTGGTCGACGTGTCGCAGGATTGCGTCATCGTCGAACTCGATTGCGGCACGACCCGCGCGCTGGAAATGCGGGCGATCGTGCAGGGCGGATCGACCATTGCCTCGCTCGGTGAGCGTATCCTGGGCCGCACCACGGCAGAGGACATCATCGATCCCAAGACCAACGCGACCGTCATCCCGTCGGGCACGCTGCTCGACGAGCCGATGATCGCGACGATCGAGGCACTGGGCACGCAATCGTGCAAGATTCGCTCGCCACTGGTGTGCGAAACCAAGATCGGTGTCTGTGGCAAATGCTATGGTCGCGATCTGGCGCGCGGTACGCCGGTGAACATCGGTGAAGCGGTCGGCGTTATTGCCGCCCAGTCGATCGGTGAGCCTGGCACCCAGCTGACGATGCGGACCTTCCACATCGGCGGCGCGGCGCAGCTCAACGAGCAGTCAAACCTGGAAGCCGTGGCCGATGGCCGGATGGACTATCGTGACCTGCGGATCATCGAGGATCAGCGTGGCCGCCGCGTCGTGCTGAGCCGCTCGGGCGAACTCGCGATCATCGACGCCGAGGGCCGCGAACGTGCCGTCCACCGCATCCCGTACGGTGCCTATGTCCTGTTCCCCGATGGCCACCAGCTGACCAAGGGCGACCGGATGGCCGAATGGGATCCGTTCACCATGCCGGTGATCACGGAAAACCCCGGCGTCGTGAAATATGTCGATCTGATCGAAGGCAAGACGCTGACCGAGCAGGCCGATGAAGCAACGGGCATCACCCAGCGCGTCGTCACTGAATATCGTGCCGCGACCAAATCGAAGGAAGATCTTCGTCCGCGCCTGACCCTGACCGGGGCAAGCGCTGAGGAAGCGGGCCGCTATATGCTCGTGGCCGGGGCGACGCTCTCGGTTGAGGACGGGGCCACCGTTTCGGGCGGCGACGTGCTTGCGCGTGTGTCTCGCGAAAGCGCCAAGACGCGCGACATCACCGGCGGTCTGCCGCGCGTTGCCGAGCTGTTCGAAGCCCGCAAGCCCAAGGAAAATGCGATCATCGCCAAGGTTTCCGGCCGGGTCGTGTTCGGCAAGGATTACAAGGCCAAGCGCAAGATCGGTATCCAGCCCGAGGATGGCGGCGAGGTCGTGGAATATCTGGTGCCGAAGTCCAAGGTGATCGACGTGCAGGAAGGCGATTACGTCAAGCGCGGCGACAACCTGATCGGCGGTTCGCCTGATCCGCATGATATTCTGGAAGTGCTCGGCATCGAGCCGCTGGCGGAATATCTCGTCGCGGAAATCCAGGAAGTCTATCGTCTGCAGGGCGTGAAGATCAACGACAAGCACATCGAGGTGATCGTTCGCCAGATGCTGCAAAAGGTTGAGATCACCGATGGCGGCGACACTACGCTGCTGGCGGGGGAGCAGGTTGACCGCGAGGAGATGGACGACATCAACTCCAAGCTCGACAAGAAGCAGACCCCGGCACAGGGCAAGCCGGTGCTGCTCGGCATCACCAAGGCGTCGCTGCAAACGCGCAGCTTCATCTCGGCGGCGTCGTTCCAGGAAACCACCCGCGTCCTCACCGAGGCAGCGGTCCAGGGCAAGCAGGATACGCTGATCGGCCTGAAGGAAAACGTGATCGTCGGCCGGTTGATCCCGGCGGGCACCGGTGCCGGCCTCAACCGCCTGCGCGTGACGGCCAACTCGCGCGATGCGGCCATGCGCGTGGCACAACGTCGGATGGACGAAGTGGCAATCACCGCGCCCAATTCGGCGGCCGAAGAGCATGAGGCAGAGCTTCATCGTTCGGCACGTGATGCCGGCGGCACGGGCGACGATGCGTTGGCGGCGGTCGTCAGCAGCGGCCATGGCACTGATGCCGATGCCGGGGATTATCTGAATACCGATAGCTGATCGCGTTCGATCAGCGTTGAATAAAAAAACCGCCGTCCGGAGCGATCCGGGCGGCGGTTTTTTGTGTGGCGGCAATGGGCGATCAAGTTACTCTTTGCGCAACCAAGCTTCTGGGGCCGAGCGATCAACGGCAAACACAGCCATGGCCATGGCTGAAACGAAGGGGTTAAGTATTGTTTCCCCGGAATTGGTGTCCCCGGAATTGTGTCCCTGTCTATCCATTAAAATGTCTTCGCAATATCAGTTATGTTTTCTTTAGTAATTCTCTAACCATCGTTTCATTAAATTCAACTGCATAAGATTGCACGGTAGAATTATAACATTCCATTTCAATCTGAATTCCGTCAACAACGCCGTCATCGGACTTTAAAAAATCATCCATCTTCATTTGATTCAAATTCTTTGTTATATATACTTTTTCTATTCTATCTAATCCAAAATTCTTAACTATTTCACTAACTTCTTGGCCTGGATATTCAGTCCCACCCCGCGTTAATAAATATGTTATAGGGCCATTCTCCAGATACCCTCCCAAGAAAACAATCCTCCCTTGCGAGATCAGCTTCAATGCATCCGCATGCCCTTTGGAACGGGAAAATTCCTCTAGCATGACCTCCTTCTCGAAGGCGTCAAGATATATACAAGAGTCCACTTTTGCCCCTTCAGAGCATGCTGACAGAACCAAAAATAAGACCAGACCTAGCCCTATTTTTCTACTTGAAGAGCTCAGGAAAAAATCTCTTAAGCATAGGTTCGCTGACATAGCTCTTCCTTATATCAAGTCCCAGTTCCAATCGCATTGCGTTCTCGACGAATTTGACATTCTGTCCCATACTCCGCAATTCGACCCTTTGGAAGTTTGTCAAGACAGAAATTCCGGGGACACAATACTTAATTGCCGGTCGTCAGTCGTCGCACTATCGTCTCGCTCATGGCCCGCCTGTCCCGTATCGTCATGCCTGATGTGACGCACAAATTCCGGGCGATTATATGAACACCGACAACTGATCCCACCAATCAACGTTGGATGAAAAGCTGCCGTCCGGTTGCCAGGGCGGCGGTTTTCTTTCTGGGACGGCGATCGGGCTGGATTTGATCGGTTTATGAAAGCCCCAGCCTTGCTGACCCGCTAGCCTTGGTGGTCTGTAGAGTGTGATGACGTCGGATTGGATCACCCCATACCCGGTTCGCCCTGAGCGACGTCGAAAGGCATGTGTAGCGCGTGGGCTTCGACTTCCCCCGGACCTGATCCGGGGCCGAACGGGTGTAAGCTTCAATCGACCTAACGGCATCAGGCTTTAGCGGGCGGCAAACGCGCAAGACGGGGGACGTACCGATGGAAATGCTAACGAAAGCGGCCTGGATCGGGCTGGCGGCGATTCATGCGATGCCGTCGCTTGCCTTGTTCATGCCATCGCTGATCCAGCGGCTTTACGGTGTGCCCTCGTCGGGGAGCGTCGGCATCCTGCTGACTCATCGTGGCGCCCTGTTTCTCGGCGTGTTTGCGCTGGCTTTGCTGGCCACCTTTGATGAACAATCGCGGCGGGCCGGGGTGCTGGTGGTGGGTATCAGCATGATCGGCTTCCTGATCGTCTATGCCAATGCCGGATCACCTGCGGGGGCGCTGCGGACGATTGCGTTGACCGATCTGGTCGGTTTGCCATTGCTGGCGCTGGTCACCTGGGAAGCGCTGCAGCGGTAAAGTATCAGCAAGTCTCTGGCCGACTTCCCGCGCAAAGGCCGGTGGCATGCTGCAAGAACCGCTTGCCTCTCTGCCGTTTCGCGGCAAGCTGATAGTGATGGCTTCACCAGAACCGTCCGAACCGATCTTCGCTCGTCCCCGCGTCATTCTGGCGGGCGCAAGGGCGATCTATATCGGGCCGGGCCTTGCCCTGTCGCCGCATCGCAATGCCGTCGCCACGCTTGCCATCGCGCTCGCTGTGCCGTTCGAGATCGCGTGGCCGCAAACGCCAGATCGCCCAGCCGGGGCGCGGCAGATCGCGCTGACCCCCCCCAACACGCTTCACCATCTGATCGCGGCGGGGCCAATGATGTTTGTCTATCTTGATGCGCTGGCCGACGATCAGCGGACGATTGGCGCGCGCATCAACTCACGGCCAGAAGAGCCGACGCGCATCGCCGCCGACTGCGCGGGGATCGCGATCGGCAGCACGGCGGCAGACATCGTGCGCGGACTGCTCGCCCTATTCGGCCTGAGCGATCCCGCTGACGAAATTTCGCCCACGGGGGTCGCCGCAGCAATCCGGGCGATCGACGACCGACCCGATGATTTCGGATCGGCAAAAATCGCCGCCAGCCTCGCGGGCTTATCCGAAAGCCATTTCCACCGGGTGATCAAGCGTGCAACCGGTGTCCCCTTTCGCCGTTATCGACTTTGGCGCAGAATGGGGATTGCCGCGATTGCGCTGAAGGACGGTGCCAGCCTTACCGATGCGGCGATGGCGGGCGGCTTTGCCAGCTCAGCGCATTTCAGCGCGACGTTTCGTCGGATGTTCGGGATCAAGCCATCGCTGCTGATCAATGCGCAAGCACGGTTCGACGTCGTCCATTCTGCGTGCGTGGCGTCAGCACTGCCCTAGGTTCGGTGCCTTGCCCAAGGGAACCGTCTTGCGCACCATCCTGTTCGCTGATGCTGGCAAGTAACCGATCCAGGCGCGCGCCAACGCGTGGCAGTGGTGCATGGCAGCAACTATCCACATCTATTTCACGCGGTGTCGCTGACCCCATCTTGAGTGTCGTGACAACTATGTTACCGAACGACGGACAATCCGGGTCACACGGATGACGGGGAGGATGCTGTCTTTTTCATCGGGGGAATCATGTCTGCCATGCCTTTATCGAACCGCCGCTTTGCCCGCTCGCTTTCTTGCGGCGCGTCGTTCCTGATCCTTGCCCTTGCGGCAACGCCAGCGCTGGCAGCCGATCCGGCCCCCGCTGCGCCTGTTGTCGCCCCAGCGCAAGTCGATGAGAGCGATGACGGCCTGCCCCCGATCACCGTGACCGCCACGCGCCGGGAAGAACTGAGCAAGGACGTGCCGATCGCGGTGACGTCGCTGTCGGGCGCGACGCTGGATACGATCAATTCGAGCGGGCTTGATATCCGCTTCCTGTCGGGCCGCACGCCCAGCCTGAACATCGAATCGTCCTTTGGCCGCACCTTCCCCCGCTTTTACATTCGCGGCCTGGGCAATACCGATTTCGATCCCAACGCTGCTCAGCCGGTGTCGGTGGTGTATGACGGTGTCGCGCTGGAAAGCCCGTTCCTGAAATCCTTCCCGGTCTTCGATCTCGCCAATGTTGAAGTGTTGCGCGGGCCGCAGGGCACGTTGTTCGGCCGCAACACGCCAGCAGGCGTCGTCAAGCTGACCTCGGCTGCGCCACGCGATGTCTGGTCGGGCTATGGCAGCGCTTCCTGGGCGACCTATAATACCGTCAATGCCGAGGCGGCTGTTGGCGGTCCGATTGGTGGCGGCTTCTCGTTCCGCGCATCAGGCATTTTGCAGCGCCGTGACAACTGGATCACCAACACATCGACTACCGGCAATGCGAACCGCATGCTGGAAGGCTATACCGACCTCGCCGGTCGCTTCCAGATCGCCTATCATAGCGACGATTTCAACGCGTTGCTGAACGTGCATGGCCGCGATCTTGATGGCACGCCGCGCGTCTTCCGAGCCGGGGCGATCCAGCAGGGCAGCAATAATTTCTCCGCCGGTTTCCGGCCCGATCGCGTCGCGCTCGACGGCTATACCAGCCAGTCGCTGACGCAGTGGGGCATCAATCTGAAGCTCGATTACCATGTCGATGGCGTCGGCACCTTTTATTCGGTGACCGCTTTTGAAAAGGCGCGTGTCGAAAGCACGGGCGACATCGATGGCGGCAATAACTACACCTTCCCGCCGCTTGGCCTGAACAACGCGCTGTTCCCGGTGAACACCGGCGGCCTGACCCGGCCCGAAGAATTCAGCCAGGAATTGCGTTTCGCGTCCGATGAATTTGGCGGCTTCCGCGCACAGGGCGGCCTGTATTATTTCAACCAGAAGCTGAATTATGCCGAATTCAACTATAATTTCCCAACCACTGGGTCGCGCGCGCGCGATCTGAATTCGTTCATCGATCATCGCAACAGCAATGAGAATTACGGCGTCTTCGCCTCGGTCGAATATAAGGCGACCGACAAGCTGACGCTGCGTGCCGGTGGCCGTTATTCGCATGACGACCGTGACGATCTGATCACCGACCGGACGCCGGGCGGCTCGCCAATCATCTTTGGCCTTAGCCTGCCGATCCGCACGCGCACCAATGATGGCGAGTTCACCTGGGATGTCAGCGGCAGCTATGCGCTGACGCCGGACGTCAATTTCTACGCGCGCGTCGCCACCGGCTATCAGGGGCCAGCGATCCAGGATCGCGTGACCTTTGGCAGCGTACCCGTGGTCGCGCCGAAGCAGACGACGATTTCGGGTGAAGCCGGCTTTAAGGGGGCAACACCGGATCAAACGCTGCGTTTCGCGCTTGATGGCTATTATTGGAGCACCGACGATCTGCAGATCACCGCTGTTGGCGGCGCGTCAAACTCGACGCGGTTGCTGTCTGCCGCCAATGCGGTGGGTTACGGCGTTGAAGCGGAGTTCGAGGCACGTCCCATCCCCGCGCTGGTGCTGACGGCGAGCGGCAGCTACAATTTCACCGAATTGCGCGATCCGACGATTGGCGTTGCGCCATGCGGATCGGGTTTCTGCACCCCAACCGATCCTGTCGTTGCTGGTCTTGCCCGGATCAACGGCAATGATCTGCCCCAGGCGCCGCGCTTTGTCGTCAACTGGACGGGGCGTTATGCCGTGCCGGTGGGCAGTGGTGAAGTCTATCTGTTCACGGACTGGGCCTTCCGCAGCTCGATCAACTATTTCCTGTATGAAGCAGTCGAGTTCCGCGGGCGTTCATTGCTCGAGGGCGGCCTGAAGCTGGGCTATAAGATCGACAACAAGCTTGATGTCGGCGTCTTTGTGCGCAACGTCACCAACCAGATCCGCAGTGTCAGCGCGATTGATTTCAACAACCTGACCGGCTTCATCAACGAACCACGGATTGTTGGCGTGCAGGCGCGATTGGGCTTCTAACCGGTTAATCGCCTCCAGGCGGGGCCGTCGCCCAAAAAGTGCCAGTGAACCATGCCCCCGCATGGTTCACTGGTTCTGGGGCGGCGGCCCTTTTTTCGTTGGTTACATCTCGATAATCTGGGTGCCGAGCCGCTCGGCTTCCTGGTGATCATGCGTGACCATCAGGATCGGCAGCTTGAGCACGTCACGGATATGCTCAATCGCGGTCATCACTTCTTCTCGACGCGGCCGATCAAGCGACGACAGCGGCTCGTCGAGCAACAAAAAGCGCGGCGCGGCCAGCAGCGCCCGCCCTATTGCCACACGCCGCGCTTCCCCGCCCGACAAGCTGCGCGGCCAGCGATCGAGCAGATGGCCAATGCCCAAAAAAGCCGTCGCCGTCGGCAGGTCAATCCAGCGATCCGCATCAGGGGCGAGCGCTTGCCCATAAAGCAGATTGGCCCCCACGCGCAGATGCGGGAAGAGGCGCGGTTCCTGGAAAACATAGCCTGCACGGCGTTCGGGCACGGGACGATCAATGCCGCAGGCGGCGTCGAATAAGCGGCTTCCGGCAACAACCACGTGCCCGCGATCGGGACGCCGCAGGCCAGCGATCATGTTGAGTACGCTGGTTTTGCCGACACCCGACGGGCCGAACAAGATCGTCAGCCCATCCACTGGCATCAGCCGGACCGCGATATCGGTATCGCCGACCCGCGCCATGATATCGACATCAAAGGACATGCAGCCCCCGCCCGCTGCGCCGCGCCAACAGCTCTGACCCGACCAGTGCCGCCAGCGACAAGGCCACGGATACCAGCGCAAGACGGACGACCACTGCCTCGCCATCGGGCAGCTGCAGCGCGCCATAAATGGCGAGCGGCAGGGTTTGCGTTTGGCCCGGCACGTTGGAGACAAAAGTGATCGTCGCGCCAAACTCGCCGATCGATCGCGCGAAACCCAGCACTAGCCCGGCCAGGATGCCCGGCATGCTGAGCGGCAGTGTGATCGTGCGGAAAACATGCCAGCGCCCTGCCCCCAAGGTCCGCGCCGCGCTTTCCAGCCGCTGGTCAACGGCCTCGATCGACAGTCGCATCGCGCGCACCATCAGTGGCAGTGCCATCACGCCAGCGGCAATCGCCGCCCCGGTCCATTTGAACAACACGCTGACCCCAAACCAGGACTGCAGCCAGCCGCCAATCGGCCCGTTGGGCGCAAAGGCCAGCAGCAGCAACCAGCCGGTCACCACCGGCGGCAGCACCAGCGGCAAGTGCACAATGCCATCAAGGATGATTTTGCCCGGAAAGCTGGTGCGCGCCAAAATCCAGGCAAGCGCGAACGCGATTGGCAAGGTGATCGCCATCGCCGCACCGCCGATCTTCAAGGTCAGAAAAATGATTTCCCAGTCGGTGGGTGAGAACATGCGATCAGCGAACAATGAAGCCGTAGCGGACGAAAATCGCCTTGCCGGCCAATGAAAGCAGGAACCGGCGGAACCCCTCCGCATCGGGATTGGCCGATCCCTTGAGCCGCGCGATCGGATAGGTGATTGGCGGGTGGGTATCAGCCGCGAAGCGATACACGACACGGACCGCCGGATCGCGCCGCGCGTCGGTTGCATAGACGATGCCATAGCCTGCCGCGCCGCGCGCGACCAAGGCGAGCGCCGCCCGGACATTTTCAGCGCGCACAACCTGTGGGGCGACCTGTTTCCAGATGCCAAGCCGCGTCAGGGCCGCGCGCCCATAACGACCGGCCGGAACGGTATCGGGATCGGCCATCGCCAGCGGTGCCGCGCCAAGCGCGCGCGCGAGCCCGGTGGGCGTCGTTTCCGGATCGGCACTGGTCGTGGCGGGCCGGACCAGCACCAGCCGGTTACCGACGAGATTGGCGCGGGTGCCGGGGGCGACCAGCCTGCGGCGCTGCAAATCATCCATCCATTCCTGATCGGCCGAAATAAACAGATCGGCTGGCGCGCCAGCGGCGACTTGGCGCGCAAGCACCGATGACGCTGCAAACGAAATGATCGGGCGGGGATGCCCACGCCTTGCCCAAGCATCAGCCGCCGCATTGATCGATTCCTGGAGTGATGCCGCTGCCAGCACGAGCGGTGCCGGCGCGCAGCGATCAGCGGCACCCGCGTTGCCCGCCCAGGCGAGCGCCAGCAGCACTATCATTACAAACCGCATCGTCGCCACGTCCCTGCTATTTCCCGCCATATATAGCAGTCGCGCGCGGTCGCCAATCGAGCGCCAGTGAAAATCCGTCCCGATGCCCGTTGATCATTCCATTGCGCCAACAACATCTATATACCGACGGATATAGTGAGTCGCTTGTTAGTGAACCAATGGGGTGGACATGAAGGTGAAGTGGGGATGTCGCGCGGTGTTGGCGCTGGCGATGATCGGTGGCGCCTCCACGGCTATCGCCAAATCAGCGCCAGCCATCGCCGACAAAGCGTCGCCAGCCCCTGAAGCGGCTGGGGCGCCGATTGCCGAGGGCGACGCTACCCAGCTCCCTGCCGTCGTCGTCACCGCGCGCCGTCGCGAGGAAGATGCTGCGCGCGTGCCCGCCGCGCTATCCGTGATCGATGGCGACCTGATCGACCGATCCTATACCGTCAACACACAGCAACTGAGCGTGTTGGTACCGTCGCTGAATTATAGCTCCGCCAATCCCCGCAACACCGCCTTTACGATCCGTGGTCTTGGCAGCAGCGTTGTCGCGGTAAGCCAGGCCAATGACGGGCTGGAATCGGGCGTCGGCTTCTATATCGACCAAGTCTATCACGGTCGGCCCGCCACGGCTGCCTTCGACTTTGCGGATATCGAACAGGTCGAGGTGTTGCGCGGGCCGCAGGGCACGTTGTTCGGCAAGAACACGACCGCCGGTGCCATCAACATCACCATAAGGCTGCCAAGCTTCGAGACCGAGGCGTTCGGGGAAGTCTCCTATGGCGGCTATAATTATGTCCAGGCCAAGGGCTGGGTATCGGGGCCGATCAGCGACGCGATCGCCGTTCGGCTGTCTGGCCTGCTGACCAGGCGCGACGGCGTGATCGACAATGTCCGGCTGGGCCGCGCGCAGAATGATCTGGGCAATCAGGCGGTGCGTGGGCAATTGCTGTGGAAGGCCAGCGATGCCCTGTCGCTGCGCTTGAGCGCTGATTTCACGCGCTTCAAGAGCGAATGCTGCACGCAGGTTTATCTGCGCGTGGGGCAGAGCCTGCGTCCAGCGGCGCGGCAATATCCGTTTCTGGCCGCCAATGCGCCGGACGGCCCCTACGCCCCCGCCAGCACCAATCCCTTTGACCGCGTGACCGATATCGATGCCGCGCTGGGCGTGGACACCAACGAGGGCGGCGTATCGGTGATCGGCGACTGGAATTTGGGCAGCGCGACGCTGACCTCGGTCAGCGCGTGGCGATTCTGGAATTGGGATGCCGATAACGATCGCGACTATACCGGCCTGCCGATCCAGCTGACCCAGCATATCCCCTCGCGCCAGGACCAATATAGCCAGGAGCTGCGCATCGCCTCCAATGGCGAACGGCGCTTCAGCTATGTTGCGGGCCTGTATTTCTATACCCAGACGATTACCGGGCGGCCGATCAGCATTTATGGCCCGGCCGCTGCCTATTGGCTGATCGGGCCGACGACGGGCGCGTCCAACACGCCGGTGCCGTCCAACCTGCTCGATGGCTATGGCACCGATGGCAGCACCCGCTTCCGCGCCGACAGCTATGCTGTGTTCGGCGAGGCCAATTGGAAGATCACCCCGCGCCTGACCGCGACCGGGGGCCTGCGCTATACCTATGAGGTCAAGGACGCGAATTACGACACGTTCACCTTTGGCGGGCTGCAGACCAGCAACACCGCGCTGCGCAATGCCCAGCTATCCGTCCTGCGCGGGCAGACCTATGCCGCGCACAACATCGAGGATAATCTGTCGGGTCGGGCCAATCTCTCCTATCAATTCTCGGACGGCGTGTTTGGCTATGCCAGCTATGCGCGCGGCTTCAAATCGGGCGGGATCAATGTATCGGGCCTGCCGCTCGATGCGCAGAACCGGCCCGTTCTTGCCACCGCCGTGATCCGCCCGGAAGTCAACCAGACCTGGGAAGGCGGCATCAAATCGCGGCTGTTCAACCGGCGGCTGTCGCTCGATCTGGCGGGCTATTACACCAAGGTGCGCGATTTCCAGGCGACGATTGTCGACAGCAGCCAAACGGTGGCGCTGCGTGGGTATCTGTCAAACATTCCCGAGGTTACCGTGGCCGGGTTCGAGGCCGACGCGACCGCGCTGATCTTCAGCAACTTCACGCTGCGGGGGTCGCTGGCCTATGCCAATGGCACTTATAGCAGATATCCTGCGGGACCCTGCCCCCTTGAGCTGCAGACCAGCGGCACCACCGCCTGCAACCTGACCGACCGATCGCTCGCCAGCCTGCCGAAATGGGCAGAATCGCTGATCATTGATTATCACCCGGTCATTCCCGGTACGGGCGGCAAGCTCAGCCTCGCGCTGCATGCCGACACGATTTGGCGTAGCGGCTATGCGGGCGACCCGACGCTGTCGCGCTTCACTTATATCAACGCCTATTCGCTGACCAATGCGAGCATCGGCATTCGCTCGGTCCATGGCTGGGAAGTCGCAATCTTCGCGCGCAACCTATTTGGCGCAAACTATATCCAGAATGTGACGATCCAGGCGGGCAATTCAGGCCTGATCCTGGGCACGCCGAGCGAACCCAGGATCATCGGCTTCACCCTGCGCGCACGGCAATAGCGCGTCAGTCAATCGTCAATCGCGCTTGATGATCTGCCCCAGCATGTCGCGGCCAAAACCGCTGATCATATCGCCAATCTCGCGCGCATGAGTCATCGCACGCGCGCTCTGGTCGCGGATATAGTCGCCCTGGATCTTCATCACCTCGGCGACATCCTTGGCCTGGGTGGTGGCGCGCATGGCGGCAATGGCCTCACGCGTATTGGTCTCGGCCTGGTCGAGCAGCCGCATGCCGAGTTCGGCACCGGACGCGCTCATTTTTTCGGCGGAATGTTTGAAGGTGTCGGCGGCGGCCTTCATCTGGTCGCCGATCTTGGTGGTCGTGTCGTCTGGCATTCGATATCTCCAACAGCCCCCGCCCGCTTTCATAGGCGAGCGTCACCGCGAGCACGAGGACAGAAGGGACCACCCGTCGCTCTGATCGGTCCGCCCGCTGCTCGATCTACCCCTCGTCGCCCATCCTAAGCGCCGCAATGAACGCCTCTTGCGGGATGCTGACCGAACCATATTCGCGCATCCGCTTCTTGCCCTCTTTCTGCTTGTCGAGCAGCTTGCGCTTGCGGCTGGCATCGCCGCCATAGCATTTGGCGGTCACGTCCTTGCGCAAAGCCGCGATCGTCTCGCGGGCGATCACCTTGCCGCCGATTGCCGCCTGGATCGGGATTTTGAACAAATGGCGCGGGATCAGGTCCTTCAGCCGCTCGCACATCCCCCTGCCCCGACTTTCGGCGGTGCCGCGGTGGACGATCATGCTGAGCGCATCGACGGCTTCGGAATTGACCATGATGCTCATCTTGACGAGGTCGCCCTCGCGATAGCCGATCTGATGGTAATCGAAGCTCGCATAGCCGCGTGAGATCGATTTCAGCCGGTCGTAGAAATCGAACACGACTTCGTTGAGCGGCAGCTCGTACGTCACCTGCGCGCGACCGCCGACATAGGTCAGATTCTTCTGGATGCCGCGCCGGTCCTGGCAAAGCTTCAGAATGCTGCCGAGATATTCGTCGGGGCAATAGATTACCGCTTCGATCCAAGGCTCGGAAATGCTTTCGATCTTGGTCGGATCGGGCATGTCGGCGGGGTTGTGGAGTTCGATCTCGCCGCCGCCATAGGTCAGGTTGATCTTGTAGATCACCGATGGCGCGGTGGTGATCAGGTCGAGGTCGTATTCGCGGGTCAGCCGCTCCTGGATGATCTCCAGATGGAGCAGCCCAAGAAAGCCGCAACGGAAACCGAAACCAAGCGCGGCGCTCGATTCCATCTCGAAGCTGAAGCTGGCGTCGTTGAGGCGGAGTTTGGAAATGCTCTCACGCAATTTGTCAAAGTCGTTGGCGTCGACCGGAAAAAGCCCGCAAAACACCACTGGCTGGACGAGCTTGAAGCCCGGCAGCGCCTCGGCAGCGGGGCGCTTCACATCGGTGATCGTGTCGCCGACCGCGGTTTGCGCGACTTCCTTGATCTGGGCGGTGATGAAGCCGATTTCGCCAACGCCAAGCTCGGTCAGCTGCTCGATCTTGGGCCGGAAGCAACCGACCCGGTCGATCAGGTGCTGCGTGCCCGTCGCCATGAATTTGACGAGCTGTCCCTTTTTCAGCGTGCCCGCCATCACGCGAACAAGGATGACGACGCCGAGATACGGATCGTACCAGCTATCGATCAGCATTGCCTTGAGCGGTGCATCAGCATCGCCCTTGGGCGGCGGGATGCGCGTGACGATCGCTTCGAGTACATCAGCGATGCCGATCCCCGATTTGGCGCTGGTCAGCACCGCGTTGGAGGCATCGAGGCCGATGACTTCCTCGATCTCCGCACGGACCTTTTCGGGTTCGGCGGCGGGCAGATCGATCTTGTTGATGACGGGCACGATCTCATGATCATGCTCGATTGACTGATAAACATTGGCGAGCGTTTGCGCCTCCACGCCTTGCGCTGCATCCACCACCAGCAGCGCACCCTCGCACGCCGCAAGGCTCCGGCTAACCTCATAGGCGAAATCGACGTGGCCGGGCGTATCCATTAGGTTAAGGACATATTCCAACCCGTCCTTGGCGACATATTGCAGCCGGACGGTCTGCGCCTTGATGGTGATGCCGCGCTCTTTCTCGATATCCATGTTATCGAGAACCTGTTCCGACATTTCGCGGGCAGTCAGCCCGCCGGTCTGCTGGATGAGGCGATCGGCAAGCGTGGACTTGCCGTGATCGATATGCGCGATGATGGAAAAATTGCGGATGCGGTCGAGCGGAGTTGCCATAATGTCCGCGCCCTAGCAGCGCTGTACGAAAAGGGCAAAGCGATCAGCGATCAAGCCAGTCCGCCAGGATCGCGTTCACCTTTTCCGGTGCTTCCTGCTGCACCCAGTGCGACACGCCGGGCAGGCGCTCGAGCCGGAAATCGGCGACATAGTCCTCCGTTCCATCGACACAGCCGATCGTCAGCGCGGTGTCTTCCTCACCCCAGATCATGAGCGTCGGCACATCCACCTTGCCGGTGCCTGCCGTCATCCCGCTGACCGAGCGGAAGGCCGCGCGATAGTAATTGATCATCGCGGTCAGCGCGCCGGGGCGCATCGCCGCATCGGCATAGATATCGGTTACCTCTTTCGGGAAGCGGCTCTTGTCCACCGCCATGCCGACAAAGGCGCGGCGGACGATGCGGGCGCGGTTTCGGCCAAAGGCCCATTCGGGCAGGCCCGGCAGTTGGAAGAAAAACACATACCAGCTTGCGCGCAATTGCGCCCATTTGCGCAATTCGCGCTTGAAGGGCATCGGGTGTGGCACGTTCATGATGACGAGCCCGACCAGCGGACGAATTTTGCGGATCGCGAACTGCCAGGCGATGATCGCGCCCCAATCATGCGCGATCAACAACACTTCGCGCGCGCCACTCGCGTCGATCAGCGCGGCGACATCGCCCAGCAGCCGGTCGATATGATAGGCGTCCACCCCCTCGGGCCGGTCGCTGCCACCATAGCCGCGCAGATTGGGCGCCCAGACCCGCCAGCCGCGTTCCACCAGCAACGGAATCTGGAAGCGCCAGCTATAGTGCAACTCGGGAAAGCCGTGCAGGCAGAGCGCCAAGCGGTCCCCACTTCCCGCTTCGGCCAGCTCGAAGGAGAGATCACCCGCCTGTTGCCAGCGAATGGCAATGCCGCTGTCGGCGAGCGGGGTCCATGAGGGGATAGCGATCGATGAGTCAGCCATGGCAGCGCGCCTTGAGATAGGAAATGCCCCGCAACCATAGCCACCGGCACCACGGCGACAAGCGCGCTTGGCGTCATTTGTCGTTTCACTGGCAATCCGGAAGGGGTATCGGACATAGAACGACTCAGTCCTTGGGGGATGTAGGATGAATGGCAGGAAGCTTCTTTCCGGCGCGGCGATGCTCGCCGTTGCTGCGGCACCGATGGTGACGGCACCCGTTTTTGCGCAAAAACCGCCCAGGCAAGCGAGCGCTTCGAAGGGCCAACAGCTCCAGCAGGCAGCGATGAATGACGTGCCGCGCTGCGCAACCAAGCACGGCACGGTTTCAATCGTCGACGGCCAGGATTCGTCGGGCTGGACGCAGAACAGCCTTGCCCCGCCGGCACGGCTGCTGCGCGTGCTGGTCCAGCGTTCAGGCTGCTTCAACATCGTCGATCGCGGTGCCGGCCTTGATGCGGCGGCGCAGGAACGCGCCATCGGCGGCGGGCTTGGCTTGCAGCGCGGATCAAATGTTGGCCAGGGCCAGATCAAGGCCGCCGATTATGTGCTGGTTGCCGAAATTCAGGGCGCGAACACCAATGTCAGCGGCAACGCGGCAGGTGCCGTGGCCGGCGCGATCATTGGCGGGCCGTTCGGCGGGCTGCTCGGCGGCATCAAGTCGCGCAAGTCGGAAGCCAATACCGTTTTGTCGCTCACCAATGTGCGCACCACCGAAACCTTGGCGGTGACCGAAGGCTATGCCGCCAAGCGCGACACCAGCTTTGCCGTGGGCGGCGCGTTTGGTATTGGTGGCATTGGCGCAGGGGCAGTCGGTGGCGGGTATGAAAATACCGATATCGGCCGCATCGTGACGCTCGCCTTCATCCAAGCCTATTCGAAGATGGTCGATGAACTGGGCTATGTTCGCCCGGGCGACGAGGGAACGGCGCAGGCCGCGCCGAAAAAGACCTTCACCGCCCAGGCCCCGGTCGCCATGCGCGTCAGCCCGGTGGCATCAGCCAAGGCGATCCGCACGCTGCCAGCGGGGTCGATTCTATATCCGACCGGCAACCAAAACGGCCTGTGGTGGGAAGTTGCTGACGAGAATGACAATGTCGGCTGGGTGCTCAACACCAAGCTTGCGCCGTCGCAATAAGCGCTGCCAAGTAACAGCAGGTCGAAAAGGGGGGCGCCGGTCGCTCCCCTTTTTTTTGGGCGATCAAGCGGCGGAATCGAGCCCCGCCGACGCGATCGCCGCCAGCGCGTTGGCAAGCCGATCATCCCCCTGCCCGCCGACCAGCGCCCAGGCGACGCCGCGCCGCTCCAGTTCCGCCTTGGACAGATTGAAAAAGCGTTGTCGCCCAATCGCTGAACCGAACATCCGCGTCCCGTCATCGACCCAGGGCAGATCGATATCCAGCAGCAAATAGAGATCCGCCACCCCAGTCCATTGATCGAACCATTGATCGCGCTGGCCAAATAGCATGTCGGCCCACACCGCCGTCATCAGCGGATCGGTATCGAGCAGCACGCAAGTCGCACCCCGCTCGATGGCCGCTTGCGTCATCCGGTCATGCGTCTGCGCGATCGTCACCAGATCGGCCATGCCGAAATCCGTGCCATGCGCCTCAGCAAATTCGCGGCCATATTCGGGCACGATCGCTGCCGACAGCCGCGCGGCGAGCGGCGCGAGCAGCGTCGATTTGCCCGTGCTCTCGGGCCCGTGCAAACAGATGACCGGGGCTCGCGTCACGCCGCCGCCTGCTGCCTGGCATCATGCTGCCAGCCAATCAGCCCCCAAATCGCCAGCACTAGAAACACCGCATAGAGCAGCATCGTCAGCCACAATCCCTTCGCCGCATAAAGCCCGATCGACAGAATATCGACCACGATCCACAACACCCAATTCTCGATCAAGCGCCGCGACATCAGGATCTGGGCGGCGACGCTCAAAATCGCCGCGCTCGCGTCCCACCAGGGCAGTGACGCATCGGTATAATGCGATACAAGGCTGCTCCAGACGATGATCGCCGCTGCGCAACCAATCGCCCAACCAAGCCGTGCGCGCGCGCCAAGCCGATCGATCAGCACCGTGCCCGCATTGGCCGACACGCGCGACCACGCCCACCAGCCGTACAGCTGCACCACGAAGAAGAAGACTTGCAGCAGAGCATCGCTATAAAGCTTGGCGTCGAAGAACAGCCGCCCGTAGAGCACTACCATCACCAGCCCGAACGGGTAATTCCAGACGCTGCGGCGGACCACCAGCGTCACATTGATGACGCCCAGCACAAAGGCGATCAGTTCAAACGTCGACATCGTCGGCAATCAGCCGCCAAGCCGGGCAAGTACGGGCAGCAGATCGTCATAATGATCAATCACCACATCCGCGCCCAGCGCCTCAACCGGGCCGTTCAAAAAGCCGAAGCTGACTGCGATAGCGGGGATGCCCGCTGCCTTTGCGGCTGTTACGTCAAAGATCGAATCGCCGACAAAGGCCGCCCTGCCGCCACCGCAGCGCGCAATCATCTCGATAATCGGCGCGGGTGACGGCTTGGCCTTGCCCGGTCCCAGCGTATCGCCACCGATCACGCAGGCGAAACGCTCCAGCATGCCCATCAGGCCGAGCAGCTTTACCGCTCGCCCCTCCCCCTTGTTGGTGGCAACGGCGAGCGTCACGCCTTTCGCCGCCAGCGCATCCAGCGCGTCGATCAGTCCGGGATAAGGCTGGGTCAGATCCGCGATGTGTGCATCATAATGGGTAAGCAATTCCTGGTGATAGCCGGCAAAATCTTCGGGCGGGCACCCCCCACTTTGCTCCAGCGCCAATCGCAGCATTGCCGCGCCACCGCCGCCGATCATCGTCTTCACCTGCGCGATGGTGAGCGGCGGCCGGCCCGCCAGCCCAAGCGCATGATTGACCGCCGCGGTGAGATCGCCACTCGTGTCGAGCAAGGTGCCGTCCAGGTCAAAGCCGACAATATCGAACGGGGGATCGAACGGGGGCGCAAACGGAAAATTAGGGGGAGAAGAACTATCTGCGCTCATCCGCCCCGCCTGCCAGCATCGCTATGGAATTGGCAACACAATCATGGCAGGGGGTACGAGATTGGGCTTGCGCCCGAGGGAGCCAGATGACCCAGCGACCAATCGCCGCCATCATCCTTGCCGCCGGCAAGGGGACGCGCATGAAATCCGATCTCCACAAGGTGCTACACCCGATTGCGGGGCAGCCAATGCTGCTGCACCTGCTGGACAGCGTCGCCGCACTGACCCCTGAGCGAACCGTTGTCGTGACGGGTGCCGGACGCGAGCAAGTGGAGGCAGCGGTTGCCCCAATCGGTGCCTCGACGGCGCTGCAAGCCGAGCAAAAGGGTACGGGGCATGCTGTGCTCCAGGCCCGCGAGGCGCTCGATGGTTTTGCGGGCGACGTGCTGATCCTGTACGGTGATGTGCCGCTGGTCAGCGCCGCCACGATGCAGCGCATGATCGATCGGCTGCGTGCGCCCGACGCCCCGGCTGTCGTCGTGCTTGGCTTTCGGCCCGATGACACCGCCGCTTATGGCCGGGTGATCGCCGATGAGACTGGCCGGATCCTGAAAATGGTCGAGCACAAGGACGCATCGCCTGAGGAGCGCGCCGAGCGGCTGTGCAATAGCGGGCTGATGGCCGCGCGCAGCGACCGGCTGTTCGCGCTGCTCGATCAGGTCGGGTGCGCCAATGCGGCGGGCGAATATTATCTGGTCGACATCGTCAACATTGCTGCGGCGGAAGGTCTCGCCTCCGCCGTGATCGAGACCGCCGCCTGGGAAGTCGCCGGGGTCAACAGCCGCGCTGAACTCGCCGCTGTCGATGGCTATTGGCAAGCCGAGCGCCGCAGCCGAGCAATGGCCGAAGGGGCAACGCTGATCGCGCCGGAAACCGTGTGGTTCGCGCATGATACCGTGATCGGCCGCGACGTGGTGATTGAGCCGAATGTGTTTTTCGGCCCCGGCGTGCAGATCGCTGATGGCGCGACCATCCACGCCTTTAGCCACATCACCGGCGCGATGATCGGCGCAGGCGCGGAAGTCGGCCCTTTTGCTCGCCTCCGTCCCGGATCGGTGCTTGGCGAGAAATCAAAGATCGGCAATTTCGTCGAAATAAAGAAAACCGTGCTGGGGGCGGGGGCAAAGGCCAGCCACCTCACTTATCTGGGCGACACCGTGGTCGGCGCTGGTGCCAATATCGGCGCGGGGACAATCACCTGCAATTATGACGGCTTTTTCAAATACAAGACGGAGATTGGCGCCGGTGCCTTTATCGGATCGAACAGCGCGCTGGTTGCTCCGGTTTCAATTGGCGCGGGTGCGATTGTAGCGGCGGGCAGCGTGGTGACTCGCGACGTGACGGCCGATGCGCTGGCGCTGGTCCGCCCCGACCAGACCGAAAAGCCCGGCTGGGCGGCCAAGTTTCGCGCGATCATGACGGCACGGAAAAACAAACAATAGCCCAAGGGGCGGAGTCGGACAGATTATGTGCGGTATCGTTGGAATTCTCGGCCAAGGCCCCGTTGCCGATCGGCTGCTCGATGGGCTCAAGCGGCTCGAATATCGCGGGTATGATTCGGCGGGTATCTGCACCGTGCATGACGGTGTGTTCGATCGCCGCCGCGCCAAAGGCAAGCTGATCAATCTCGCCGCCCGGCTGGCCGAGGACCCGCTGCCCGGCGCGGCCGGCATCGCGCATACCCGCTGGGCCACCCACGGCGCGCCGACCGAGGACAACGCCCACCCACACATCGTTGATGACGTGGTGCTGGTCCACAATGGCATCATCGAGAATTTCAAGCCGCTGCGCGAAGAGCTGATCGCCGATGGCCGCCAGTTTCTGAGCCAGACCGATACCGAAGTTGTAGCGCATCTGATCGCGCGCGAGATCGAACGCGGCGCGCCGCCGCGCGCTGCCGTCGCCAATGTCCTGCCGCGCCTGCATGGTGCCTTTGCGCTGGGGGTGATGTTCAAATCCGAACCCGATTTGCTGATCGGTGCGCGGCTCGGCGCGCCGCTGACGGTGGGATACGGAGACGGCGAGAATTATCTCGGCTCGGACGCGCTCGCGCTCGCCCCGCTGACCCAGCGGATCGCCTATCTTGAAGAGGGCGACTGGGTCGTCATCACCCGCGCCAAGGTTGAGGTGTTCGATCGCGACAATCAGCCCGTCACCCGCCCGATCGTCAATTCAGGCGCTTCGGGCCAGTTGATCGACAAGGGCAATTATCGCCACTTCATGCTCAAGGAAATCTACGAGCAGCCGGTGGTCGTTGCCCAGACGCTGCGCAGCTATTTGCGGCCGGTCGAGGAGCAAGTTGCCCTGCCCGATATGGAATTCGATCTCGGCAAGATCCAGCGCGTCGCGATCGTCGCGTGCGGCACGGCCAGCTATGTCGGCATGATCGGCAAATATTGGATCGAGCAGTTTGCGCGCGTGCCGGTGGAGGCCGATGTCGCCAGCGAATTTCGCTACCGCGATCCGGTGCTCACCCCCGACATGCTGGGCATCGTCATCTCGCAAAGCGGCGAAACGGCAGACACGCTCGCCGCGCTGCGCCACATGAAATCGGCTGGGCTGACGACGGCGGGAATCATCAATGTGCCGACCAGTTCAATGGCGCGCGAGGTCGATCTGTTGCTGCCCACTCATGCCGGGCCGGAAATCGGCGTCGCGTCGACCAAGGCGTTTACCTGCCAGCTCGCGGTGATGGCCGCGCTTGCGATCAATCTGGCGCGCGCCAAGGGGCTGCTGACCGAAGACCTGGAGCATGAAATCGTCCGGCACTTGCGCGAGGTGCCGGCCGCGATGAACCACGCGCTGGCGCATGATGAGGAAATCGAAGCAATGGCGCCAAAGATCGCCGCTGCGCGCGATGTGCTGTATCTGGGGCGCGGGCCGGAATATCCGATGGCGTTGGAAGGCGCGCTGAAGCTGAAGGAAATCAGCTATATCCATGCCGAGGGCTATGCATCGGGCGAGATGAAGCACGGCCCGATCGCGCTGATCGATGATAATGTGCCGTTGATCGTGCTCGCGCCCTCTGGCCCGCTATTCGACAAGACCGTCAGCAATATGCAGGAAGCCCAGGCGCGCGGCGCGCAGGTGGTGCTGATCTCCGACGCGGATGGGATTGCCCAGGCGGGCGAAAACACGATCGCGACGATCGAGATGCCCAAGGTCCACCCGCTGATCGCGCCATTGGTCTATGCGGTGCCGGTGCAGTTGCTTGCTTATCATGTCGCTGTTTTCAAGGGCACCGATGTCGATCAGCCGCGCAATCTGGCGAAGAGCGTCACCGTCGAATGATCCCCATCCGCTAACGCTTCTTTAACCATGGGCCGGGCATGGTCAGGGCATCCAAAAGCGGGGGTGCCCGGTGCGCATATTAGTTATAGACGACGAACCGGCGATGCATGAGTCATATCGCCAAAGTTTTGCGCCCAAGCAGAGCGGCGACGGCGCCGCGCTGACGGCGATGGCCGCCGAATTGTTCGGCGACGATGATGAGGGCGACCCTTCGCCCGCCGCCGATGACAGCGCCATGGTGTTTGAGCTGACCCATGCCATGCAGGGCCTGGACGGGGTCGCCGCGCTGGAAACCGCGCTGGCCGAGGGCAAGCCCTATGCGGTCGCCTTTATCGATGTGCGCATGCCGCCTGGAATTGACGGCAAGGAAACCGCCACGCGGATCCGCAAGCTTGATCCCAATATCAATATCGTCATCGTCACGGGCTATTCGGATTTCTCGCCGATCGAGATTTCCAAGGCCGCTGGGCCAACCGACAAGATTTTCTACATCGCCAAGCCATTCGAGGTCGCTGAGGTGGTGCAGACCGCCACCGCACTCGCCGGGCGCTGGCAGCTTGATATCGAGCTTGCCGCCGCACGCCAGCAGCTCGCCGATCAAGTCGTGATGCTGGAACAAAAGGGCGCGGAACTCGCGGCCAATGAAAGCCATGCCGTCCATATCGCCAATCATGATTCGCTGACCGAGGCCCCCAACCGCCTCGCCTTTCTCCGCGCGCTCACTGAACGCTCGCGCGGCAAGGAGCGGTTTGCGACGGCGATGCTCGATCTCGATCGTTTCAAGCTGGTCAACGACACGCTCGGTCACTTGGCCGGCGATGAAATGATCCGATCGGTCTATCAGCTGCTCGCGGCATCGGTGCCCGAAGGCGGCCTGGTCGCGCGGCTGGGCGGCGATGAATTCGGCATCCTGTTCGATACGCCCGGCGAAGAAGCCGCCGTGATGGCGTGCGAGCTGATGCTGCGCGCCTGTTCGGTCACACTCAAAGTATTCGGCCATTCGATCCAGGCGAGCGCGTCAATGGGCGTGGTCGTCACTGAAGCCGAACCCGTGCGCGATCCGGTTGACGTGATGCGTCGCGCTGATCTGGCGCTCAACGAATCCAAGCGCGCTGGTCGCGGTGTGGTGCGGCCCTTCGACGAATCGATGGATGAGAGCATCCGCTTCCGCCGCCAGATCGAAAGTGGGCTGAGCAAGGCAATTGCCGGGGGTGAGCTCAAACTCGTCTACCAGCCGATCGTCTCGCGCGAAGGGCTGGAAGTGATTGGCTTCGAAGCGCTGCTGCGCTGGAACAGCCCTGAATATGGGCCGATTTCACCCGGCATGTTCATCCCGATCGCCGAAGAAAGCAATTTGATCCATGAGCTTGGTGACTGGGTCATTGATCAGTCGCTTCAAGAGGTGAAGAACTGGCCCGATCAATATGTCTCGGTCAATTTCTCGCCGCGCCAGTTCCGCCGGCAGAATTTTGTCGCGCGCGTCATGGAACGCGTCCAGCATGCCGGGGTGTCGCCCGCACGCTTCCAGATCGAAATCACCGAAACGGCGATTTTCGACGATGCCGATCGCGCCGCCGATACGCTCTACAAGCTGCGCCAAATGGGCTTCCGGATCGCGCTCGACGATTTCGGCACGGGCTATTCGAGCCTCTACAACATTCGTAAATTCGCGCTTGATTGCCTGAAGATCGATCGCAGCTTCATCGATGGCATGGGCCGCGAGCGCGAAAGTGCTGCAATCGTCCATTCGATCATCCATCTCGGCCGCGCGCTGGGGCTTGGCGTCATTGCCGAGGGTGTCGAGACCGATGCACAGGTCCAGGCGCTCCGGCTGGCTGGCGCATCGCATCTGCAAGGCTATTTCTTCTCCCGCCCAATCGATGCGATCGACGCCCGCCGCATGGCCGAAGATCGCTTCATCGAGGGCAAGGATGATCCCGGCGATGGCCCCGCACTCTATCAGGCAGGGAACGGGACACACGGCTGATGACCGTCGCAATGTTCGGGCGGACGATCCGCGCGCCAGGCTCGCTTGGCGCGAAACTCCTGCTGATTTTGACAACGGTCGGCCTGCTCGGATCGCTGGCGATCACGCTGTTGCTTGCCAGCGTCATCACGCCCAGCTTCAACCAGCTTGAAGGCGCATCGGTCGGCGCGCATGTCGAACGGACCCGCGCCGCGCTCGCCGAATATATCTCGAAGGTGGAAACCGCCGTTCGCGATTATGGCGACTGGAATTCCAGCTATGATTATATGGGCCAGCCGACCACGAAGTTCGAACAGGAATCCTTTTCCACGCTTGCGATGTCGAATCTCGACGTCAATGGCATGGCCTATATCGGCAATGACGGCCGGATCGTCATCGCGCGCTGGCTCGATCTTGGCGCGCAGACCGATCAGCCCGCGATGCGGCGTAAATTGATCGAACGCATTGGCCAGATTGATTTCAACAAGGCACTGGGCGGGCGCAGTTCGGCGGCCTTCTATACCCGGCTTGGACCGATCGTTGCCGCCGTCGGCGTTGCCAAGGTCAGGCGCAGCGATGGCACGGGCGCGCCGCGTGGCTATGTGATGATGGTACGCCAATTCACGTCGGCGCAATTGTCGACCTTGCTGCAGCTGAAGGCGCGGCTTGATCTGTCCAACATGTCAAACGCGGAAACGATTAGCCCCGGCGACAAAAACATGACGATCGCCGTGCCGATCATTGGCGCAGACCGGCGCGCGGTCGCCAATGTCAGCTTCAACGTGCCGCGCGATGTCTCCATCCTTGGACAGCGCATGCTGTTGCTCGCGATCGCCGGATCGACCGTGTTGTTGCTGGTGCTGCTGATGGTGCTGCGCCGGATGATCGCCCGGCTGGTGCTGGCGCCGCTGCACCGGGTTGAACGACACATGCAGGTCGTCACCGCTTCAGGCGCGCTGGGCCTGCTTGATGAGGATGGACGGCGGGATGAGATCGGCTCGCTTGGCCGCAGCTTCAATCTCATGCTGCAACAGCTGAAAGACCTGCGCGAGCAGCTTGAAGTGCAGAGCTTTGCGCTTGGCCGCAGCGAAAGCGCTGTCGCGGTGATGCATAATGTCCGCAACGCGCTGAACCCAATCAGCACGATCCTGTCGCGGGGCATCGCCGATGAACCCGTTACCGACCGCGCGATCATCGATCGTGCAGTGGGCGAATTGGCGCGCGAGGACATCCCGGCCGCGCGCCGTCAAAAACTCGCTGCCTTTGTCGCCGCCGCCGTCGATGCCGAAGCCAGCGACCGTGCCGAACGCCGCCGCCAGCTTCAGGCCGGGCGCGAGGCAATGCATCACGTGCTTGAAATCATCGGCACCCAGCAGGCACAGGCGCATGAACGCCCGCCGCTCGCGCCGTGCGATGTCACTGAAATCATCACCCAGAATGCCGCGATTGCACGCTATTCCAGCGATGTCTCGATCGCGTTCAGCTTCCCCGCCCAGCCCTGGCCCGTCATGGCCAACCGCCTGATCCTGAGCCAGGTGATCGGCAATTTGTTTGGCAATGCCGCCGAATCAATCGTCGCCCGTGGCGCTGGCAGTGGCAGCATCCGCGTCGCCGTCAGCGAAGTCGATGACAAGCTGCGCATCGAAATCCATGACGATGGCGAAGGCTTTTCGCCAGAGATTGGCGCGACGCTGTTTCAACGCGGCTTTTCCACCCGCGCGCACAAATCGGGCGGACTGGGGCTGCACTGGTGCGCCAATTCGATGAACGCCATGGAAGGCGGGCTGGCGCTCGAAAGCCCGGGCAAGGGGCATGGCGCGGTCGCGATACTGACGCTGAAGGCAGCCCCTGCAGTGGCGGCAAGAAGTGCGCTCGCCGCCTGATCGCGGCCACGGCGTAGCTACCCGTTTCAGCGAGCGGTGACGGCGTCTGATTTTGCCCCATAGCCGTGCGGTCGTTGTGGTTAAACGCGCGCTGGCGCCGTTCAATCCAAATTCATTTACGAATATGGCACAATTTGACGGTCGTGACCGAGCACGACGTTGAAAGACTAAACACGTAAATTGATTGCCTAGGATAGCAACAGATCGTTGCTGTCCTATTATCAATCAATTCGCAAAGGTATCTTCAATTTTAGGTGAACTAAAATTCCTTAAAATTGGGGTTTTTAGTATGATTGTCGATCGCCTTTAAACTGCGTGTTCGATCACGGTTCACAAAGTCTTGAAGGGACTAGATCATGCCTACGCTGAATTTTGACGATATCACCTTGGCCGAAGGCGGCGAACAGCCACTTGCCAATGGCTTTGGCGGCTTCAACTGGCTGCAGGCCGGGATCTACAATCCCGATGGCGCGATTGCAGGCTATGTCGCGACGTCGGGGCAGAATCTCCTGTTCATCGCCGAGGCCGGCAATAGCGAAATCGCCGGTTATGAAAACGCAGCCCGCGGTACCCCCCTCACCATGATCCGCGCCGATGCGTTCAACCTGGAATCGCTCAATCTCTCTTCGGCGTTTCGGCCGGGGCTGACCGTCACCGTCCGTGCGTATGCCGATGAAGCGGGTGCCCATGTCATCGGCCAGAAAACCGTCACGGTCGGGCCTGCCGAACAACAGAATGTCTCCTTCCTTGGCGCACTCGATTTCGGCACCTTCCTTGGTGCGCAGCGCGTTGAGTTCAACGCCAATGATGGCAATGACGCGACTTTCGATTATTTCGGCATCGACAATCTGACGTTCAGCGACACCGCCAATGTCGTTCTGAACTTCGACGACATCACGCTGACGCCAGGTGGCGAGACGCCGCTTGGCAGCTATCAGGGCTTCGTCTTTTCGGAGACCGGCGTTTACCAGCCCGATGGTGCAATCCCTGGCTATACAACGAGCTCTGGACCGAACCTGGCCTTTATCGCCGAAGCCAACAGCAACGAAGTCGCAGGCTATGAAGGCACCCCGGCCGGATCGCCGGTTGTCATTACCAACGCGAGCCAGTTCAGCTTTTTGGGCGGCAATTTTTCGGCGACGTTCCGCGCTGGGCTCGACATCACGATCCGCGGTTATGCCGACGAAGCGGGTACGCAATTGGTCAGCGAACGCACGATCACGGCCAATTTCGGCAGTGCCGATCAGTTCGACTTCCTCAATGGCGAGTTCTCCGGGCTTCATCGCCTGGAATTCAACGCCAATGACGGCAATGCTGGCACCAGCGACTATTTCGGGTTCGATGATTTGAGCTTCTTTGTCGCCCCGTCGGCGGGAGCGGGCCTTAGCGGCGCTGCCGCTTTTGGCTTCGGTCCCGAATCCGTCGGCGCCGATCCATTCCTGACGGATCTGGCGACAGTGGGCCAGTTGGTCGAAATCGCCTGAGCGATGCGGGCGGCGGCCGTACCCCTCCGGTCGCCGCTCGTCCCGTTCAGCCCTGTTTTACCCTCACCACCGGTGGTGCCACCGGCGGCACATCATCGCGCCGCCGCAAATAGGGCGCAACCAGATTACGCGCGCGGAACCATTCCTGCCGTTCGGGCGCCAATGTTTCGAAATTGCCGATGACACGGCGACAATCGTCGCTGCGGCACTGGCAGATCATGTGCCAGTTGCTCTGGGTTAGGGTGGTCGAATAATCCCAGCTGATCTCATCACCCGGCGCGATCGGCTGAATGGCGACAAGATAGACGCCATCATCCGTAAAGCGCAGCCCGGCATTGGGGCTGCAGCTATGGTTGATCAGATCATCGATCCGCCCCGATGGCCCCATATAATGATCAGGCGTGACCTGCACGAAGCGATCGCTGACGCCGCGCATCAGGCTAGGCACCTGGTCTGCGCGGAACCGCCGACCAGTGAATTTCACAATCTGTTCGCCTTCAGCAAAATTGGTGGCGGCAAACACCGCCTTGCCCAAATGCGTCTCCCCCACCGAGAACAGATTGGCGGCGGGGCGATATTTATCGAGCACATAAAAGCGCCCGTTGCGGAAGCCGAGCGAGCGGATCGGGTTGATCGTTGCCAGGCCGATCATGAACCACACGCTGGCATGGCAGAGCAATTCGACCAGAATATAGGCATAGCTGCCGACTTCGACATTGCCGGAGCGGGTCGCCACGATCAGCGTCGCCAGGTCACCCACCGTCCACAGCCCCCAGGCCGGTGATCGTTCGCGCGCCCGGTCTTGCTGCACGCTTTCCCAGGTCGGCCAGAAGCTGATCGGCACGGCGGCGACCACCAGCATATGCGCCCAGAAGGCCGAACTGAACATCGCCCACAGCAGCAGGGAGGCCAGGCAAGCGGCCATGCAAATCGTTTCGCTGCGGGTCGGCGCGCTCCACGCTGAACGCTGCCAGATGCCGATCGTCACGATGATGCAGGCCGCCGCCGATACCAGAAAGACGATGCTCTGCGCCGCGCCGGGATTAACGGCGGCATAGGTGCTCGCCTCCACCAGAATCGCCGCGCTCCAGATCAGCCAGGACGCGCGATTGGGCTGGACAAGTTCGCGCTTCAGCCCCGTCAGGTACAGGGCATAGCCTGCGAAATTGGCCAGGACGGCAAGCAGAAACCAGAGCGCGATCGTCATATCCGTTACCGTTATGGTTAACCGATCAATATCGAATCCCCGGACTCGCGTCTATAAAAACCTAGGAGTCAGCACGAGTCGCGCCAAATGAGTCGATTCAAGCCCGGATCTGCCCCGGCACTGGGCGGCGGCGAATCCAGCAACCAAGGCTCCTCCCGGCGGCATTCGCCAGCGCCGACGCACCAATTCAGCTCTATTGTGCAGTACGCAGAAGCGCCGCCAGAATATTGACCTTCCCCCCGTCCTCGTGCAGGGGAGCGGAGCCTTACATCGGCCCTTTAGCCGACACGGGGGCATTGCCTGAAAAAACATTGTTTTTCATGGCATTGCGGGTGTAGCTCAATGGCAGAGCAGAAGCTTCCCAAGCTTACGACGAGGGTTCGATTCCCTTCACCCGCTCCACCATTAGCGTTCGTCAACCTTTGAAGATTGATTAGGCGGCAGCTTCGGCGCGGGCTTCGAGCGCGGGGCGGTCGCGGATGGTGATGGCGCGAAGCCCCGGCAGCGCGATCAGCCCGGCGGCTTTCATCCGCGTGAGCTGGCGGCTCACCGTCTCAATCGTCAGGCCCAGCAATTCGGCGATCTGGCCACGCGTCAGCGGGAGATCGAACGTCACCGGGCCGTCGTCAGTCGCCCGGCAACCGGCGCTGCCGACGCGGTCCGCCATGTCGAGCAGGAAACCGGCGACGCGTTCCTCAGCGGTGCGGCGTGCCAGCGTCAGCATGCGGCCACGGGCGTCTTCCAGCGCGGAAAAGGTCCTTTGCAGCAGCAATCGCTCCATCCGGACATGATCATGCAGCACGGTTTCAAACTGACCGCGCGGGAACACGCAAAGTTCAGCATCGGTCAGCGCAGTGACGGTAAATCCAGCCTGATCGCCGAACAGCCGACCGACAAAATCAGCCGGATAGAGCAGCCCGACCGTCTGTTCGCGGCCATCGCTGGTCGATGCGGACAGCTTCATCACCCCGTCGAGCAGATTGGCGCAGATCACGCTTTCGTCGCCCGACCAGATCACCGTTTCGCCGCGCGCAACCTTGCGCCGCTGGCCGATGCTGTTGAGCGCCACCAATTCATCGTCGCTGAGCGCGCCACAGAGCGCACGATCACGAACGGCACATTCGGTACAGACGCGCGGCGACAAAGGGAGCTCCTATCCGACGCCATTGCAAATTTGCCACTGGCACAGGGCACATAGCGGCTTTGGGAGGCGGCCCGTCAAGAGCCAGGTCAGCTATTCTTCCTCGTCAGTGAAGTCGCGCCGGGCGCAGGCGGCATGACAGCCCATTGGACAATGGCGTTTTTGGCCATCATCGCGCCTGATCGGAATCGGGATAAGGTGCGCTGGATCGCCGCAAACCGCGATGAACATCGCCTCTGGCGCGGCCGCTGCACCCACCCCCGGCACACCGGCGAGGCTCAGGCCGGCAACCGCCATGATCGCCAGCGACCCACCGCGCCGCCGATCAGATCGCACTGCTGAAGCGCGTGGCAGAGTCGTGGCGGTACGGGTCGAGCGCAGCCGCGATGGTTCGCGCATAAGGCAGGCCCTTTGTTCGGATGATCAGGCGATGGTCGCGCCATTCGGCCAGCCCTGCATCGACATAGCATGCCAGCCGGTGTTCGGCCACAGACCGATCGGGTAAGGTGCTGAGATCGGCTGAACCTTGGCATAAGAGCTGTTCGATCGCGGTCCCGATCGCCTGATCGCGTCGGGAGCGCACCCAGCCACGTTCGGTCGCGAACTGGCCATTGGCGATGCGCAGGTGATAGCGACCGGCGTTTTTCTCATTCTGCAGCAGCCAGCCGGGAAACTGGCTGATCGCGGAGGCGCCAAGCCCGATCAGGATATCAGCAGGATCTTCGGTAAAGCCCTGGAAATTGCGGCGCAGCTTGCCCGCCACCATCGCCGCCGCCAGTGCATCGCCCGGCAAGGCAAAATGATCAAAGCCGATCGGCTGATAGCCATCGCGGGTCAGCCGTTCATAGGCAAACTCGGCCTGGGCGAAGCGCGAGAGCGAATCGGGCAGCGCCGAATCATCAATTTGGCGCTGGCGCGCGATCAGATGGGGGACGTGCACATAGCCAAATACCGCCAGCCGATCAGGCTGGAGTTCAAGCGCGGTATCAATCGTCGCGGCCAGTTTGACCACGGTCTGAAACGGCAGGCCGTACATCAGATCGAAGTTGATCGAGTTCACCCCCGCCGCGCGCAGCTGCGCGACCGTGCAGGCGATCATCTCCACCGGTTGGACGCGGCCAATCGCGGCCTGAATATCAGGATCAAAGGTCTGCACGCCCAGGCTGACGCGCGTGACCCCGTTACGCCCCAGCGCCGCTGCCCAGCGCCAATCGAACCCGCGTGGATCAATCTCCACCGACATCACGGCATCGTCGAGCCGAAAGGCTTGCGACAAGCGCAGCATCAGCGTGTCAAAATCTTGCGGGTCAAGCGCATTGGGGCTGCCCCCGCCCCAGGCGATGCGCCGCACCCTGCCCCGCCCGCCCAGCGCCTTGCCGACCAGCTCAATTTCCTCGATCAGCCGGACCAGATAGGCCTGCACCCGCTGCGTGCGATTGGCCGCCCCGGTGTTGCACCCGCAATACCAGCACAACTCACTGCAATAGGGGATGTGCAGGTAGAGCGAGATCGCCTCGACCGCGCCAACGGTCGCCAGCGCTTGCGCCATGTGCGGCGGGCCGACGGCATTGTCGAACTCAGCGGCGGTGGGGAAGCTGGTGTAGCGAGGCACCGGCGTTGCGAGCAGATCGGGATAATAAGGCCACATGCAAGTATGATTGCATCGGACGCAGCCACGCGAATTGATCGCGGTCAAAGACCTTCACTTGGGCAGGGCGCAGAGCCGCCGTCATTACCAGCGCGCCCGGTACGGACCCCGATCAGCCCGGTTGTGGTTGGTATGGGGTTTGGCATTCTGTTCTCGAAGGGAACTGCATCGAGGCTCCAGGGGGCTGGCCGCGACCTCTGCCCGTTTTTGCTGGGCCGATGATTGGGGGCGGATTGGATGGCCGGTCGCCCCCCTCACTGCGCCATTCAAATTATCCGACGACTGGTCTGGTAGCGGACGTATATTGAGGCTGGGGTTCAGGCTGGGCCCGGATGCGAATGTTCACGAATGTTCGCACTGATCCGATGGTTTCGCCAAATGGTCGTCGCTTCCCAATTGCGAAGAAAAGACGGTCGACGGTGTGAAAGAGCGAGGGACGTGTAGCACGGCTCGCTGTTGTAGGACATGATTTTCTAGTTTCGCCCCATCTCGGTCGTCAGTCAACTCGAATGAACACTTAGTTGCGGTCATACACTGATCATGGAGCTCCGCCCCAAGAGATGCGCCTAGTCACTCCGCCGAGCTGGCCTCAACCCGTTGAGGATCGCTTCCAAACCATTGAGATAGCTCTCGGCTGTTTCCTCAAAGTTCTCGCTATTGGCACAGTCTATGGCCGCCTCGGTGACAGCGCCCAGGATCAAGCGAACGAGAGTATCGATTGGCTGCTTGACGATGACACCCGCTTCCATTGCCGCGAAAAGTCCGTCCCGGACCATGGCGCCAAAATAGCTAGCATCGATCTCGCGCCAGCGGTTCCAGCCAAGAACCGCCGGGCCGTCACGCAGAAAAATCTGGGCGGAATGCGGATTGGCGCAGGCAGCAAAGAACGCCCGATTTCCAGCGAATATGGCAGCCAGTATCTCCGTCTGCTGCATCAAGGTCGCCCGCACTTCGGCGAGGATCTGGGACGCAACCTTGCGCACGACAGCTTCGAACAGATCGGCCTTGGTCGGGTAGTGGTGATAGATTGCGCCTTTGGCGACCTTGGCTTCGGCGGCGATCTGGTCGACCGCGACGTGATGATAGCCAGAGGATCCAAAATGCAACTGCGCCGCCGCCAGGATGGCGGTGCGCGTTGCCTCTCTTCGTTCCTCTTGCGTGGGCATTTGCAACTCATATTGACATACCGACGATGAGTCGGTAAATTCCGACCATCAGTCGATATCCTGCGATATACAGGGGGTTTTCAGATGGCAACCGCATATTCCAGACCGCCCCTTCAGTCAGGCATGCAGGCCATCGTCGATGACCCCGTCAGCGAACGGAACCGCCAGACCATCCAAGCGATGGTCGACGGATTCGCCAAGCAGGACATCGATGGCATCATGACACTGATCGCAGATGACGCCGTGTACTGCGACATTCTGGGCGATGACCCCCGCGGCGACGAATATCATGGCAAGGCCGCGATCAGGGGCGCGTTCACTCGCCAGTTCGCGATGGCCGGACCGCACACCTATGTCGGTGCGAACATCATGGTAAAGGGCGACATCGCATTTGCGAGTTGGACTATGGTGCTCGGCGAAGCGGACGATCCTTCTTCGCCGCGGTTCGAAGGGATCGACGAATTCCTTCTCGATGCGTCGGGTCAGGTCATCCTCAAGAAGGCCTGGCTCAAAGGACAGCCCAGATTGAGGCGGGTATTGATGCGCCGCAACCCAGCGGCGGCGCTCCGCCATTTGCGATATGTGCTGCGAACATTGGGACGCTGAGGATGACGCCTGCTCAAAGCATCATTCTCGGGGCAGGTCTTCTCCTCTTCGTTATTGGATTGCTCAATGGCGCCGTCATTTCAAAGACGAAATCACCGCGGCTGAGCCTCTCGGCGCATCTCACCGCCGTTCAGAGCGGCACGTTCTTGATTGCCATTGCCTGGGCATGGCCCGTTTTTGACATGGGACCAACTTTGTCCGTGCTTGTCGCCTATGGCCTTTCCGGGGCGCTGTATGTCCTCTGGGCGGCCTTTTTCCTTGCCGGCCTATGGGGTGCGGGACATGGGCTTGTGATCGCCGGTCAGGGCTTTGAAACGACAGCAATCCGGCAAGCGATCGTTACGGCATTGCTAGGTGTGGGTGTTTTGGGCACCCTGAGTGCGAGCGTTGTGCTTCTTCTGCAATTGCTCGCTCGCTGATGGCAGCTTTTCGGTTTGGTTGTTAAAAAGCCGCCTTTCAGGTCACCACGCAAGCCCCGCCCCGCGCCTACTCCCCATCCTCATCATCGTTCAAAATCCTGAGCGCGGCACCATCCAAATCCTCGAACTGCCCCGACCTTGCCGCCCAGAAAAACGCCGCCAGCCCTAGCAGCCCGAGCCCAAGCGCCACGGGGAGCAGCAGCGCGAGGATCGTCACTTCGCCGCCCCGCGCAGCCGCAGCGCGTTGGCGACCACCACCAATGATGAGCCCGACATCGCCAGCGCGGCGATCAGCGGGGTGACCAGCCCGGCCATCGCCAGCGGTACCGCCAGAACATTATAGCCGATCGCCAGCACGAAATTCTGCCGCACCACTGCCATTGTCCGGCGCGCGGCGACGATCGCGATCGGCACCGCGCCCAATTTATCGCCGAAAAAGACGAGGTCAGCGGCGAGCTGGCCGACATCGCTTGCCGTGGCGGGGGCCATTGCGACATGCGCGCGTTTGAGCGCGGGGCCGTCGTTGAGCCCGTCGCCGACCATCAGCACGCGCTTGCCGAGCGCGGCCTGCCGTTCAATGAACGCGAACTTGTCAGCGGGCGACAGCTTCGCCACGCCCATAATGCCCAATTGCCGGGCGAGCGCCGCCACCGGCTCGGCCCGGTCGCCCGACAAGAGCTGCGGGGCAAAACCCATTGCCTTGAGCCGCGCCATTACCGCTGGCGCATCGGCGCGCATCGCATCAGCAAAGGCGATGACGCAAGGCGGGCGATTTCCCCAGCGGAATACCGTGGCGACCTGCGTGCCGGTGGCGTCCGCGCCGACCCAATCGGCGCTGCCTAAGCGTGCCTGCTCGCCGCCGATCATGGCTTCGACACCGAGCCCGGCATGTTCGACCAGCGCACGCGCCGGGGCGGCGGTCACGCCCGCCAGTGCCTCATGCACCGCCACTGACAGCGGGTGGCGGCTTGCCTGGGCGAGCGCCATCAGCGCCGCGCGCTCGGCCTGATCGTCGGGCAGCCCCGATATCGGCTCCAGCCTGGCCAGCGTCACCGTCCCGGTCTTGTCGAAAAGCACCATGTCCGCCTCAGCCAGCCGCTCGAGCGCCGACCCGTCCTTGATCAGCACGCCAGCGCGCATCAGCGACCCTGCCGCCACGACCTGTGCGATCGGTACCGCCAGCCCGAGCGCGCAGGGGCAAGTGATGATCAGCACGGCCACCGCGATGATCACCGACTGGTGCAGTCCGGCACCGGCCAGCATCCAGCCGACAAAGCTCAGCGCCGCCAGGCTGTGGACCGCGGGCGCATAGAGCCGCGCGGCGCGATCAGCGATGCGGACATAGCGTGACTTGCCCTGGCCCGCATTTTCCATGAGCCGGGCGATATCGGCGATCACCGTGTCCATGCCGACCGCGGTGACCTTGATCGTCAGCGGCGCATCGAGGCAGATCGTGCCCGCCAGCACCTTGTCGCCCGGCACCATATGTTCGGGCACGCTTTCGCCCGATACCAGCGCGCGATCGACATGCGCTTCGCCCGCCTCGATCGTCCCGTCCACGCCGATGCGCTCGCCGGCGGCGACCAGCACACGCATGCCGGGCGCGATTTCGCTCGCCAGCCGCATTTCAGTGGTGCCATCGGGGCGCAGCACTTGCGCTTGGCCAGGCACGCGGCGGAGCAGCGCCGCCACGCCATCCTCCGCCTTGGCGCGCATCATGCTGTCGAGCAATCGCCCGGCGAGCAGGAAGAACAACAGCATCAGCGCGCCGTCAAAATAGGCGTGCGGCCCGCTGGTTGCGGTTTCGTAGAGGCTCATCGCGGTCGTCAGCACCACACCGATCGAGATCGGCACGTCCATATTGGTATGGCCGTGCTTCAGGACCCGCCACGCGCTGGTGAAGAAGGGCCGGCCCGAATAGACGATGGCAGGAATGGCGATCAGCGCGGACAGCCAGTGGAACAGGTCGCGCGTCGCCCCTTCCGCGCCGGACCAGTTGGAGACCGACAGCAGCATGACGTTCATCGCCGCAAAGCCCGCCACGGCAAGCGCCTTGGTCAGGCGGCGGCTTTCCTCGCGCCCAGGCTGCGTGTCTTGCGCGCTGGCGCGGTGCGTCTTGAAGCCGAGGTCGGTGATCGCGCCTTCGATCGCCGCGTCGGTCACGTCGGGCAAATGCACCACGCGCACCAGCTTGGCCCCGAAATTGACGCGGGCCTGGACGACGCCCTCAAGCCTGCCAAGCGCGCCTTCGATCCGGGCGATACAGGCGGCGCAGTGCATGCCTTCAACGATGAAGCGCGATTCGCTGGCCGCGCGATCAGCGACGATGGGCATGGCGACGGTCATGCCTGTACCTCATCCTCAAAGCGCGCCTGATGCCCGGCGGATATCAGCTCGATATGGAGCAGCCAGCGGCCGCTTCGCAGCGCCTGGTCAGCGACATGATCAGTGGCGGTCCGGTGGAGCGCGATGCGTTGATCGGGCACGCGGCCCAGCGGATGGCGCGCGACAACGATCACGCGCGCGTCAAGCGGCTGGCCCGATGCGTCGGTAGCCACAATATGAAGGCGCCCTTGCGCATCGACACGCGGCACCGCGTGCCAGCCCAGCGCCTTTTGCGCCGCAGCGTCCTTCAGCCAGCCATTATAGCGCTGGCTGGCGACATAGCTGTTTTCCACGACCACGCCGCCAAAAGTGCCGATCGCATAGCGCGCCATAATGACATTGACGGCAAGGATAAGCCCGAAAAAGCTGATCATGATCACTGCCATGTGCCAGCCAGTGAAGGGGCGAGTCATTCTTGGTGCTCCTCGGTTTCGGGGCTGCCAAAGCGGGTGCCGTCAATCACGCTGCCGCCTTCGCCGTCGAGCCCGCGCAGGCGGATCGCGATATCAGTATGCTCCTCGCGCTGGGCCGGGGCCGCGACGAACAGTTGCACCGGGCGCACCTGATCGGCATCGACATGGACGTTGATCGATCGGGTCGCCGTCTTGCGATTTCCGGATTCGACCCAGATTACGCCCTGCGGCAGCCCCTCTAGCGAGACCGCGAAATCGCGCGGGCGGTTTTCCATGTTGCGCAGCTTGACGGTGTAGCTGTTGCGGATCGTGCCATCCGACAGCCGCACCCATTCCGGATTGCGGCTCTGCGCGACCGACAGATCAAGCCGGGCGCGGTTGCCGAGCACGAACAACATGCCAAGCCCGATCCCGCCCCAGATCAACGAATAGATGATCGTGCGTGGGCGCAGCACGCGCTTCATCGGTGGCTTGGGGGTGCCCCCTGCCCGCGCGATCCGCTCATCGGCGTCGCTAGTATAGCCGATCAGCCGCGGCGGGCGGCCGACCTTGGCCATCACCTCGTCACAAGCATCAATGCACAGGCCGCAGGTGATGCAGCCGATCTGCGGCCCTTCGCGGATGTCGATGCCGGTCGGGCAGACCGCGACACAGGCGTTGCAGTCAATGCAGTCGCCGACCCGCGCCTCTGGGTTGGCGGCGAGTTCGGTCAGGTCGTGGGTCCGCTTCAACCCATGCGTGCGTGGCTCGCCGCGCCAGGCCTTGTAGGTGACACCAAGCGACTGTTCGTCCATCAGCGCCGCCTGGATGCGTGGCCAGGGGCACATGTAAATGCACACCTGCTCGCGCATCAGCCCGCCAAGCGTATAGGTGGTAAAGGTCAGGATGCCGACGGTTGCATAGGCGACAAAGGGCGCGGTGCCGGTAACGAACTGATAGGCCAGCGTCGGCGCGTCGGCGAAATAGAAGATCCACGCGCCGCCCGTCGCGACCGCAATCATCAGCCAGATGCTGTGCTTGGCGACGCGCTTGCCGATCTTGGCCGCGGTCCAGCCCGATTTTTCGAGCCGGAACTGCGCGTTGCGATCCCCCTCGATCAGCCGTTCGACATGGACGAACAGATCGGTCCACACCGTTTGCGGGCAGGCATAGCCACACCAGGCGCGCCCGACCGCCGAGGTGACCAGGAACAGCCCGATCCCCGCCATCACCAGCATGCCGGTGACATAGTAGAATTCGTTGGGCCAGATCTCGATCGAGAACAAATAGAAGCGGCGATGCGCGATATCGACCAAGGCCGCCTGGTGCGGGGCATAGGGTCCCCGGTCCCAGCGGATCCAGGGCGTTAGATAATAGATCGCGAGCGTGACCGCCATGATCCCCCATTTGAGCCGCCGGAACGGCCCGTTGACGGCCTTGGGGAAGACCTTGCGGCGTGCTTCGAAGAAGCGCTCCTGCTCGATCAGGTCTTTAGGGTCTGACATTGGCGGCCGTCTGCTGGATCGGCGGCGGTGCCGGCGGCGCGGGGTTCGCCTCGCCACCGCCCAGCGAATGGACATAGGTTGCAAGCATCTTGATCGTCACCGGATCGAGCCGGGTATTCCAGGCCGGCATGATGCCATAACGGGCATTGGTGATCGTCTCGGTCAAGTTGGTACGGTCACCCCCATAGAGCCAGATGGCGTCGCTGAGATTCGGCGCGCCAAATTCGCGATTGCCCTTGGCATTGTCGCCGTGACAGACCGCGCAATTGGCCGCGAATAGCGCCCCGCCTGCCCGCGCGCTCGCGCTCATTGGCTCCTGGCGAGAAACCGCGCGAACATAGGACACGACCTGCTCAATCTGCGGCGCGGTCAGGATGCCGTCACGGCCAAAGGCGGGCATTTGCGACATCCGCGTCGCATCGTCGCCGGGGTGGCGGATACCGTGGAGCAGCGTTTGCTCCAGCGTGGCGAGATCGCCGCCCCATAGCCAATCATCATCGTTGAGATTGGGATAGCCCTTGCTCCCCGCCGCCCCTGATCCGTGGCACTGCACACAATTGATCTTGAACGCGGCGCGCCCGCCTTCTTCAGCCGCGCGGAGCAGATCGGGATGTGCCAGAATTTGTTCAACCGGCGTGCTATCAATCCGCGCCAGCATCGGCCCCATGCGCTTTTGTTCAGCTGCCAGTTCCTTCCGGAACTCGCCCCTGCTGGACCAGCCGAGCACGCCTGGGGTGGCGCTGGTCGCCATCGGGATCGCTGGGTAGAGGATCACACAGATGACCGCGAAAACGATCGTGGCGTACAGAATAAACAGCCACCAGCGCGGCATCGGCGTGTCGAGTTCTTCGATCCCATCCCATTCATGGCCGACAAAGCCGGTGCCCGTCGCAGCGTCGATCCGCTGTTTATCGTCAGCCATGGGGCTGCTCCTCATCTTCCAGGATCATGACGGCGGCGCGGGCATGCGCATCGCGGGCGCGGGGCAGGAAGGTCCAGCCGACCAATGTCAGGAACAGGACCACCGTCGCCACCAAGCCCCAACTGTCGGCGAACTGGCGCAAATTTTCATAGATCATTTGGCCTGCTCCTGTGCTTCGGCCGATTTGAAATCGATCTGATTGCCCAGGCCCTGAAGATAGGCGATCAGCGCATCCATCTCGGTCACGCGCTTGGGATCGCCATCGTAATCGCGGGCCTGCGCCTTGGGATAGCGTTTGACGAACGCGGCGGTGTCGCCCTCGCCGGTCGCCTGCGCCTCGAAATCGGCAGCGGCTTGTTTGATCTGCTCGTCGCTGTAAGGCACGCCAACTCTGCGCAGCGCGACGAGATGCGCGGCCATCGACTTCCCGTCGATCTCGCGCGTGGCGAGGAAGGCATAAGGCGGCATGATCGATTCAGGCACCACCGATCGCGGATCGGTCAGGTGCTGGAGGTGCCAGCCGTCCGAATAGCGCCCGCCGGTGCGCGCCAGATCGGGCCCGGTGCGCTCAGATCCCCATTGGAACGGGTGATCATACATGCTTTCCGCGGCCAGGCTGTAATGGCCGTACCGCTCGGTCTCATCGCGGAACGGTCGGATCATCTGGCTGTGGCAGCCATAGCAACCTTCCCGGACATACACGTCGCGTCCGGCGAGCTCGAGCGGGGTATAGGGACGGACGCCATCGACCTTGACGACGGTCGACTGGATCCAGAACAGCGGCGCGATCTCGACAATGCCGCCAATTGCGACGGTGACCAGTGCCAGAACGCCAAGCAGCGTGACGTGCCGTTCGATGACCTTGTGGCGTTCGAAGATGGAGGTTGCCATGGGTTTGGTCCCTTATCTGGCGGCGAACGGGGCGAGCGGATGGTCCCGGCTCGCATCGAACGGTGTTTGGGTGAGCGGCGCTTCGTCGCGGAGCTTGCCGGCGATCGTCATCCAGAGATTGACGATCATCACCACGCCCCCGCTCAGGTAGAGCAGGCCGCCTGCCGCGCGGATCAGATAATAAGGGTGCAGCGCCTGGACGACTTCGGCGAAGGAATAGACGAGAAAGCCGTCAGCCCCATATTCGCGCCACAACAAGCCCTGGGTGATGCCCGCCACCCACATCGATGCGGTGTAGAGCACGATCCCCAACGTCGCGAGCCAGAAGTGCCAGTTGACCATCCGCAGCGAATAGAGCCGGGTGCGGCCCCACAAACGCGGCGTCATGAAATAAAGCGCGGCAAAGGTGATCATGCCGTTCCAGCCGAGCGCGCCCGAATGGACATGGCCGATCGTCCAGTTGGTATAGTGCGACAGCGAATTGACTGCCTTCACCGACATCATCGGCCCTTCAAAGGTGCTCATCCCGTAAAAGGCGAGGCTGGCGACCATCATGCGGATGATAGGATCAGTGCGGATTTTGTCCCAGGCGCCGTTGAGCGTCATCAGCCCGTTGATCATGCCGCCCCAGCTCGGCATCCACAGCATGATCGAAAAGACCATGCCCAATGTCTGCGCCCAATCGGGCAGCGCGGTGTAGTGGAGGTGGTGCGGACCCGCCCAGATATAGAGGAAGATCAGCGACCAGAAGTGAACGATCGAAAGCCGGTAGCTGTAGATCGGCCGCTCGGCCTGTTTGGGCACGAAATAATACATCATGCCCAGGAACCCGGCGGTCAGGAAAAAGCCGACCGCGTTGTGGCCGTACCACCACTGGGTCAGCGCATCCTGCACCCCGGCAAAGGCGGAATAGGATTTGGAGCCCAGAAACGACACCGGCATCGACAGGTTGTTGACCAGATGCAGCATCGCAATGGTGATGATGAACGCCAGGAAGAACCAGTTGGCGACATAGATATGCGGTTCGGACCGCTTCAGGATCGTGCCAGCGAAGACAACAAGATAGCTGACCCAAACGAGCGTCAGCCAGAGATCGACATACCATTCAGGCTCGGCATATTCGCGGCCCTCGGTCACACCCATCAGATAACCAGTGGCGGCCAGCACGATGAAGAGCTGGTACCCCCAGAACACGAAGCGGGCGAGCGCGGGCATGAACAGCCGCGCGCGGCAGGTACGCTGGACGATGTAGAAGCTCGAACAGATCAGCGCATTGCCACCAAACGCAAAAATCACCGCCGAGGTGTGCAGCGGCCGCAACCGCCCAAAGGTGGTGAACTCAGTCGGAAAATTGAGCAGCGGAAAGGTGAGCTGCAGCGCGATGAACAGCCCGGCGGCAAACCCCACCACGCCCCAAAAGGCAGTGGCGATCACGCCCCAGCGGATCACCTCATCATAATAACGGCTGGTATCGACCGTTCGTGGGGCGCTGTCCCCGGCGCGGTGGATCGACACAAAAGCGGTAATCAGCGCCGCCGTCGCGGCGATGCCCATATGAACGGCAAACCCCCAATCGACGGCAAGCATCGCGCAACTGGCGGCAAATAGGGCAAGGATCATCCATATCCCCGCCCGAGCAACTATCGAATCCATCCCTGGTCCCTTCCCTTTGGACAATGCCGCTATGGACGGGCGAACCGAGCGGTCCCTTGATTTCGGTCAAACTGGTTGTCAGCAGAAGGCGGTGTTTGAAAGCGGCCCAGATCCTCAATGCTCGCCGAACCAGCAAGTTCCACGCGCGATGGCCGAGAGTGTTTGTTTCAGGGGGGGTAAGGAGTACGGGGCGATGGGCCGGGATGCAGAAGCGACTGCTGTCAGGACGGCCGGGACCCGCACCATCACCGGGGATCGGCTGTTCGGGACGCTTGGCGTTCAGCCAAATTTGGGGGCGATGCGCCGAACCTAGGCGCAGCGCGAAGCGGGTTGGGGGCTAGATGCCGCCCTCGGTCACCATCCAGCCGCTCGCCACCAGCGTATCGGTCAGCGCGCCGACACAGCCATCGACCAGCGCCTGATCAGTCGCGCGCACGACAAAATTTGCACCGACCCGGCCTTCGCGAAAAAACGGATAGCTGCCGATCGCCACGCCATCATGGCTGCGTTCTGCTTCGCGCAAAATGTCAGACACTTCGCTTTCGGCCACCCAGCAGCCAATCGTCCGCGACAGGACAGGCAGGCCGCCCTCCAGGGTGCCGGTCAGCGCATCGAGCATGCCGGCGGTGATATGCGGGACGCCGGCCATCACGAAAATGTTGCCGATGCGAATGCCGGGTGCGCCCGACATGCGGTTTTCGATCAGATCGGCGCCGTCCGGCACCCGCGCCATCCGCTTGCGCGCCTCGGTCAGGCCGCCGCGCGTTTCGTAATAGCGGTTGAGCACGGCAAGCGCGCGCGGGTGATGCACCACCGCCACCCCCAGTGCCTCAGCAATCGCATCGACGGTGATGTCGTCATGCGTCGGCCCGATGCCGCCGGTGGTGAACAGATAATCATTCCGCGCGCGCAGGATATTGACCGCCTCGACAATCGCCTCGGTCCGATCAGCCACCACGCGCACTTCGGCTAGGCGGATGCCCTGCACGTTCAGCCAGGCCGCGATTTGGGCGACGTTCTTGTCCTGGGTGCGGCCCGACAGGATTTCGTCGCCAATCACGACAAGGGCGGCAGTCCAGATGCGGGGGGTGGCGGCAATGGTCATCCGCGCCGCATAGCGTAACCCCGCCCCCCTCGCAAAGCCTGCACGACCACGCTATATTGAAATCATGACTGTCTACGAAAATGTAACCGCACAGGCACCGATGACGCGCACCGGCGCGATCAAGCTGCACGATTCATCTGGCTTTGAAGGCATGCGCCGCGCCGGACGCCTCGCCGCCGAAACGCTCGACATGCTGGTGCCGCATGTCGTGCCCGGCGTGACGACGGCGGCGATCGACGATCTTGTCCGCACATTCATCATGGCGGGTGGCGGCGTTCCCGCAACGATTGGCTATCGCGGCTATACCCATAGCTGCTGCATCTCGATCAATCATGTCGTCTGCCACGGCATTCCCAGCGAAAAGACGCTGAAGGACGGCGACATCGTCAATATCGACGTGACCCCGTTGCTTGATGGCTGGCACGGCGATTCGAGCCGCATGTATCTGGTTGGCGATGTGCCCTTAAAGGCCAGACGGCTGGTCGATGTCACCTATGAATGCCTGATGCTCGGCATCGAAAAGGCCCGCCCCGGTAACACGCTTGGCGATGTTGGCTTTGCCATTCAGGCGCATGCTGAACGGCATCGTTATGGCGTTGTCCGCGATTTCTGCGGTCACGGCGTCGGCCGCCTTTTTCATGACGCGCCCGAAGTCGTCCATGTTGGCCGCCCCGGCACCGGGCCCGAATTACGCCCCGGTATGTTCTTCACGATCGAACCGATGATCAATATCGGTCGCCCCGATGTAAAAATGCTCGACGATGGCTGGACAGCGGTGACGCGCGACCGATCGCTCTCCGCCCAGTTCGAACATTCGATCGGCATCACCGAAGACGGCTGCGAGATTTTCACGACGAGTCCAAAGGGCCTGCATCAGCCGCCTTATTGATCGAGTATCAGCCGCCGGCCGCACACGCCGCGAGCTTTACCGGATCAAGCAGCACGCGCCTGAGATCGCCGAACAGCCGCGTTGCGACGGGTGGATCGCGATTGGCCAGCACTTCGATCTCGACATCGTCGTCTGGGAATAACGTTGCCTCGACATTGACGCCCGGCGCGCCCCCATTGTGGCCGTACCAGCGATGCCCCTCAAAGCTGCCGGTACCAAAGCCGAAGCCATAATGCGCGCGCGCGCCGCCGGGGGGAGCAGGCGCTTCGATTTGGGGGGCGATAAACATCGCTGCTGTCTTGGCGTTCACCAGCTTGCCTGTAGCGAGCGCGGCAAAGAAGCGTCGCAGATCGTCTGCGTTGCTATAGGCGCTGCCTGCAGGTGTGCCCGGTAGCGAAGATTCAAGCGCGGGCCGCGGCGGTACTTCCGGCAGCGCCATCGGCGCAGCGGGGCCGCCGCCCTCCCCTGGCCGCATGATCAGCAACCCCGGCGCGCCGGGCGGCGGCATCGGCGCGCCCGCATCGCCTGGGCGAATCATCACCATTCCCGGTGCGCCTGGCCCCGATGCGCCCGGCCCGCCAAGTGGTGGCAAGGCGGGCATCGTCGTCATACCGACAGCGGCGGGTACCGGGCTGGCGGGATCGAGCCCGGTGGCGGTCATACCGGCAGGAACGAAGACATGATCGCGCAGATAGCCGCCATAGCTTTGCCCTGACACGCGCTCGATCATCGCACCGAGCAGCAGGAATCCGGTGTTCGAATAGCGGAACTGGGTGCCTGGCGCGAAGGCCGGCTTTTCGTCCGACACGAGCGGCATCAGGTCGGCGATGCTGCGCGCCCGCGCCAGCGCATCGAGCGTGTCGGGCGAAAAGAAGCTGCCAAGCCCGCTGCTATGGGTCAGGAGTTGCCGCACGGTCACCGCCGACGCTTCGGGGGTCAGGCCAGCGACATAGCGACCGATCGGGTCGTCGAGTCCGACCTTGCCCGCCTCGACAAGCTGCGCGACCGCGACGGCGGTGAACATCTTGTTCGCCGACCCCAGATTGAAGCGCGTGTCGGCGGTTATTGCGCGCCCGGCGCCGTCGGCAGTGCCAAGCGCAATCTGCCCGACATCGCTGCCGCGCCGTGCCAGCACGACTCCCGAGAAGCCCGGCACCGTCGCCACGCGGGCCGCTACACACCGACCGACCGGCGAGTTAGCATCAGCAGCCAGCCCTGCACTTGGCATTGCACTTGAAATTGCCGTCAACGCGACCGCTGCCAAACCCATATATCGCATCGCCACGTCTCCCTTGCACATCCGTTGCGGCACCGTTGCGGCACGTCCTAGTGTAATTGAAAGAAGTTCCATTTGAGTAGAAGATGGATATGCTCAGGGCCAGGAACGCCAACATGCTCGACGAAGTGACGATTCACGATCCCGCCGCTGCGGCGGCGATGACCGAGCCCCGCCTGCACAGGATCGTGCTGGCGCTGGTCGATCGCGAGCAGGGCGCGGTCGAGCTTGCTCGCCAGGCCGACATGTCGCTGAGTTTGATTGGCCATCATCTGCGGCGGCTGATCGCATTTGGCCTGATCGTCGAGACGCGCCGCGTCCCGCGTGCTGGCCGCGCGGTCGCCCGATATCGCGCGGTGGCGCGCAGTTACTTCGTGCCCATCGAGCTTAGCCCCAGACTGACCGGCGACCGCCTGGCGGAGGATCTGCGAGCGGCGCTCGATCGTGCGCGCGTCCGAACTGTCCGTGGCACGCGCTATTTTTTTGAATCTGGTCCGCAGATGCGGCTGGTGCTCGATGCCCCGGCGCCCGGCACATCGGAGCTATGGCTGCGCCTCCACCTGAGTGCCGACGATGCCGGGGCATTTAGCGACGAACTCCGCGCGCTGTTCGACCGCTATCGCGCGCGCGATTCCGGTGCTGGGCCGCGCTACATCCTGCACGGCGCGATTGCGCCCGAATAAGCGATTGACATCTGCCAGCCCGGGACACGCCTTATTGAGGGCGTGGGCGTAACGCTAGAGACCGCGCGCCGAGTGCCCCAATGCCTAACCAAAAGCCGATAATCGGGCTCATCGACATGCCGACCAGCGGCACCGGGAAGGCCCCGATCGCAGGGGCGATGGCGGTAACTGCCAGATAGGCCGCGAGCGCTGGAGCCGCCGCTCCATTCGACCGAAAACCGCTTAAGATCGGCGCGGCTGTCGCGAGCGCGAGCGCCACGACCGCTAAAGCCGCCATCACCGGTGCCCGTTGCCACGCCAGGCCGATGATGCCTTCAACTTCAGCAACGCTCGCCAGAGGATCCGGACGGTACCAGGCAATTATGCCCAGCACGGCCATGACACCCACCGATGCCAGCGCCCCTCGCGTGCGCTTGCCCGCCAGCAGCAAAATGATTGCAGCAACGGCAAAGCCGCTTGCCTGCGACGCATCGGGCTGCGCCACCAGCAACAGCAGGACGGCGATCATGGCGATGGGGGCCCAGACCCGTTGGCCCAGCACCACAATCATCAGCGGCAGGACGATCGCCGCCGCATTGATCCGAATCGCCCCAACGACGATCCAGCGATGGACGCCCTGCAACCCCGGATCAGCAAAGCATGCCGCCAGCAGGAACAGGGCAATGACCGTCACGATAAGCGGCACGATGCCCGCCAGGCGCTGCTCGCCGCGCGATCCCGCCCAGCCCATGGCGATCGCGATGATCAAGCCGACCAGCCAGGCCGCGATCATGCGCGCCCATATCGCCAATGCCACCCCGGCATCCGCCGCCGTCCAGCATCCGGCCAGAACCGCAACCAGCGAAGCCGCCCCAAAAAAGCCGAGCAAGGACTGGCGCACTGTGGTCGTCAACGGCTCATCCCTATTCGCATCGACCGCATCGCGATCACTCGTGCCGCAAAATAGGGCAGATGCTGACCGATTGCACGACGGTTGAGCACGCCACCAGCGACAATGGCGTTCAAATCCTTACTCTCCCTCCTCTCGCACCCTTGGCACGCTTGTTGTAAGGGATGCCGATAGGAAGAGGCGTCACCTTCAAAAAAAATCGGGGCACAGCGTGAAAAAGATCGAAGCGATCATCAAACCCTTCAAGCTCGATGAAGTGAAGGAGGCGCTGCACGAAGTGGGCGTCAGCGGCATCACCGTTACCGAGGCCAAGGGCTTTGGCCGGCAAAAGGGCCATACCGAGCTGTATCGCGGTGCCGAATATGTCGTTGATTTCCTGCCCAAGGTGAAGCTGGAGGTCGTTGTGGAAGACGCCATGGCCGACCGTGTGGTTGAGGCGATCGCCGCGGCTGCACAGACCGGGCGGATCGGCGACGGCAAGATTTTCGTCATTCCCGTTGAAACCGTGTTGCGCATCCGCACCGGCGAGCGTGACGAAAACGCGATTTGACGCAGCGCAGCATTATGTGAAAAGTACGCATTGCGCCGCAACATGATTCTCCGGCTCGCCGGTGAGACAATTTAATTCGAAAGGGGCAATACCAATGGCCAACGACGCCGGCAAAATCCTGAAAATGATCAAGGACGACGAGATTGAGTGGGTCGATCTTCGCTTTACCGATCCCAAGGGCAAGTGGCAGCATCTGACGATGGTCTCGTCGGTGATCGGCGAGGACGAGCTGACCGACGGCCTGATGTTCGACGGTTCCTCGATCGAGGGCTGGAAGGCGATCAACGAATCGGACATGATCCTGAAGCCCGATCTTGACGCGGTTTATGTCGATCCGTTCTCGGCGACGCCGATGATGATCCTGTTCTGCGACGTCGTCGAACCATCGACCGGCGCGCTCTATGCCCGCGATCCGCGATCAACCGCCAAGCGCGCCGAGCAATATCTGCTGACGACTGGCATCGGCGACACCGTCTATGTCGGCCCCGAAGCCGAATTCTTCATGTTCGACGATGTCCGCTTCGAAAACAGCTATTCGACCAGCTATTATAAGATCGACGACATCGAACTGCCCGGCAACACCGGCCGCGAATATGAAGGCGGCAATCTGGGCCACCGGCCGCGCGCCAAGGGCGGCTATTTCCCGGTTGCACCGGTCGATAGCGCCGTCGACATCCGTGGCGAGATGGTCTCGACGATGATCGAGATGGGCCTGCCGTGCGACAAGCATCACCACGAAGTCGCCGCCGCGCAACATGAGCTTGGCCTGACCTTCGGCACGCTCGTTACCACGGCGGACCGGATGCAGATCTACAAGTACGTCGTCCATCAGGTCGCGCATGCCTATGGCAAAACGGCAACCTTCATGCCGAAGCCGATCAAGGAAGATAATGGGTCGGGCATGCACACCCATATTTCAATCTGGGAAAAGGGCCAGCCGCTGTTCGCAGGGAACGGTTATGCGGGCCTGAGCGACATGTGCCTGTATTTCATCGGCGGCGTCATCAAGCACGCCAAGTCGCTGAACGCCTTCACCAACCCGTCGACCAACAGCTACAAGCGGCTGGTGCCGGGCTATGAAGCGCCGGTGCTGCTTGCGTATTCGAGCCGCAACCGTTCGGCGTCGTGCCGCATTCCTTATGGCACGGGCAGCAAGGCCAAGCGCGTCGAGTTCCGTTTCCCCGACGCGCTCGCCAACCCCTATCTCTGCTATTCGGCGCTGCTGATGGCGGGGCTGGACGGTATCCAGAACCGCATCCATCCGGGCGAGCCGATGGACAAGAACCTGTACGACCTGCCGCCCGCCGAGCTCGAGCTGGTCCCGACCGTTTGCGGTTCGCTGCGGGAGGCACTCGACAGCCTGGAGGCGGATATGGACTATCTGCTCAAGGGCGATGTGTTCTCCAAGGACCAGATCGAAGCCTATATCGAGATCAAGCGCGCCGACGTCGCCCGTTGGGAAATGACGCCGAGCCCGGTTGAATATGACATGTATTACAGCTCGTAATCCACGCGATCACGACAAAAGCCGAAGCGCCCGGGGTGGGAACATCCCGGGCGCTTTGCGTTGGGGCTTCCCTCTGCCGCCCAATTCGCTACGCCTGCCCGCCGCAACGCTTTTCAGGAGCCCCCATGCAATTTGACGACGTCATGCTCGGCCGCCGCAGCATCCGCGGCTACAAGCCCGATCCCGTCCCGCGCGCGCTGATTGAGGAAATTCTGGCCATCGCCATGCGGGCACCGTCATCGATGAATACTCAGCCGTGGAATTTCTACGTCATCACCGGCGAACCGCTGGATCGCATTCGTGCGGGCAATACCGAACGGACGCTGGCCGGCGTGCCGCAATCGCGCGAGTTCCGGACGGGCCAGGCGTTTGCGGGCCAGCACCGCGACCGGCAGATCGGCGTCGCCAAGCAGCTCTTTTCCGCAATGGGCATCGCCCGCGATGATCAGGCGATGCGCCAGGATTGGGTGCTGCGCGGTTTCCGCCAGTTTGACGCGCCGGTTTGCGTCATCATCACTTATGACAAGGTCCTCGACGGTAGCGACGACACCCCGTTTGATTGCGGCGCGGTTGCGACGGCGCTGGTCAACGCCGCTTGGTCGCGCGGACTGGGCACGGTGATCAACAGCCAGGGGATCATGCAATCGCCCGTGGTGCGCGACCATGCGGGCATTGCCGATGATCAAGTGATCATGAAGAGCATCGCGCTGGGCTGGCCCGATGAGAGTTTTCCGGCAAATGCGGTGGTCTCAACGCGCAAGACGGTTGATGAAGCGGCGGTGTTTGTGGGGTTTGAGGAATAGGCCCAGCCAGCCGGCTTTTGCCCCCCGCTCCAATCCCCGCATTGGCCACCGCTACCCGCGTCAGCGCCCCCCATTACCTGAACCTGCCCCGCCCCAATTATCGGGGCGGGACAGTGGTGAGGGCAAGGATGGAACGGTGATCAGGCCGCCCTGGCATATTGCGCCGTTTGGCAGAACATCAGGATACACACCTTCATTTCGACGACGCGCGGCGACATTAGCCGAAGCGTTGCGGGCAACAGCCGCTTGCCGTCATGATAGGTGCCGCGCCAGCGATTGGGTCCGTCAAGAGTAACGTCGGACAGCACAAGGCCGGTTTCAGTCTGGCCAGGCTGGCCATTGGGGCGGCGGGCAAGCCCAGTCGCGCAGAGCCGACCGGGCGTGGTGCGGCACGGTTCGATCCGCGCGGCGCCGGGGCCGTTAATCTCGGTCCAGGTGCCGAGCAGGGGAGACGGGTTTGGCATTGCCCCCGCTTCGCTCAGCATGGCGGTCATCAGCATTAATTTCGTCATCCACATCATCAGTTCCTTTCAGTTTTCAAGTTGGTTTGGGGTTGGGGACATCAGGCCGCGACGGGGTCGCCAGCCGGATTAGGAAGCGGGCGCCGAACGGCAGCCGCAAAATGGCGGTGGTAATCGGGGTGTTCAGTGCCCATCCAGCGATCCCACCAGGTGAAATAGAGGCCGAAGTTCCACCCAACCTTGCCATGATGGAGATCGTGATGCGTTGTGGTGGTCATCCAGTCGAACAGCGGGCGGCCATCGCGCCGCGCCGGCATCACTTCGATCCCGCTATGGAGCAGCGTGTTGCGCACGATCTGGTGGAGCACGAACAGATCGACCACGACCCACGATGTCGGCACGATCAGCACCCAGAGCGGCACGAAGCTGCCCATCAGCACCGCCTCACCCCAATCAAAGCTATAGGCGGAGAAGGGCGACGGATTGTTGCTCAGGTGGTGGCGGCGATGCACCCAGCGGAACAGGCTGCGGTTATGCGACAGCCGATGCGCCCAATAGAAATAGCCATCGTGCGCGACGATCATCAACACCAGGCTGGCCCAGAACCAGACGGGGCCCCAGCTTGCGGCAATCTGGCTGCCCTTCCACCAGCCGAGATGATGCGCGATCGTCACCGCTAGTGAGACCGTGGAAAATACCGCGATCGACCGCAGCGAGTAGAAAAACTCCTTCCGGAGCTGGCGACCGGGCGGGCGTTGGCTGCGGATCCGCCGGTTGGCGAGCGGCCTTGCCAATGCATACCAGAGCAGCAACCAGAAACTGGTGGCGAAGATTACATAACGAATGACATCGCCGAGCATGAGCAGCACCCAGTGCGACCCCAGCGATGCAAGATAGTCCAACGACATGAGCGAACCCTCCTTTGATCAGGTGGGGCGCCCTTCGCTTCACGGGACGGCGATGGTCTCGCCGATATGGCGGAAATGCTGGCTGATTCTGAAATCAGCGAGGGTTTTCGGGAATCGACGAGGCATCGCGCAGTGCCAAGCGGCGAAATTCGGTCGGCGTTACCCCGGTCGCCTCTCGAAAGGCGCGGTTGAAGGGACCTAGCGAGCCGAATCCCAGATCAAACGCAATGCTCGCAACATTACGCGTCGCGCTTGCGGGATCGCTCAGCAGCGTGCGCGCCTCCCCAATGCGGCGCTGGTTGACGAAATTCGCGAAGTTGCGGTGCCCGAGCCGGTCGTTGATCAGCCGCCGCAGCCGGTGCTCTGGCAACCCGATTGCCTTGGCAAGGTCTCCAATCGTTAGCCCCTCGCGCCGCCACAGCGCGTCGGCGTCCATCGCCTGCTGCAATCGATCGAGCCAGATCGCGCTGTCGTCAACCGCGCGCGATTCGATCGGCGTTGACCGTCCGCCGCCCGCGACGCCGAACAGTGCCGGTCGCGCCTCAAGCAGCACCGCCACGCCGGCAATGCCCAACATGGCCTGGATTGAGGCGTTGGCGAATTCATACCAACTCGCATTGATGCCCAATATCTGGCCGATCTGGGCGATGCTGAGCACGATCGAAAATACCGCGATCAATACCAAAAAGGGCACGCGCAGCCGACGCCGCGCCTCAACCAGATCATTACGGCCCGACCGGATAATCACCACCAGCGCATGCAGCGCGAGCAATAGCCCAAAGATGTTGTGCACGCCCCAGATCGCTGGCGCCGTTATCCGCGGGCCATATTCTCCGAACAGGCCGATCAAGGTAAGCGCGCCCGACGGCGCGACACTCATCGCGGTTAGCTGGCGATCCTCGAACAGGGTGACGGCAAAGAGCCAAAAATAGCCCGCGCCGCCAATCTGAATCAGCCAAAGCAGGATCTGGGCGGGTCCGATGATTCGCCCGATCGGATGAAACCCGTTGAGCGTGAAGCCGATATTGCTGAAGACGAATAGCAAGGTCGCGATCCTCAGCGCACGATTGTCGGCGCTGCGCGCGAGTGAGATGCCTAGCCCCAGCTGCGCACCAACGGCCATCCCGCGAAACAGCAGGTCAAGGATTTGCCATTGCTCCACCGACGTCTGCGCTCCCCGCTCTGGGCGATCAATCTATTCGCAGCGCGGAGGGATTGCCAATGGGGTGGTTATTGTTTTGCCATTGCCGTCACGCTATTCCTTGCGCTGCTAGCTAACCGCCGCATATTGATTGAAAAATGTGTGACCATGATGCTTTTCAACAGGGTAAACTGCCTTCGTGCATCGATTGATTCCGTCTAGCAGCTCCCTCTACCCGACGGGGATGGGACCGTGGTGCTAAGCAGCCGCGTCGATCCGGAGGCGGGGCCATCAGCGAGCGTCAACCAGCACCGGCTGCGCTATCTGGACGGTATGCGCGGCGTGGCCGTGCTCGCTGTCATGGCTTGGCACTATACGAACTGGGATTACGAAAAATTCCTGCCCTATGGCACGCGCTATGCTGCCATCCCGGTCCTGGATCACGGCTGGATCGGCGTGAATATCTTCTTTTGTATTTCCGGTTTCGTGATCCTGATGACGCTCGAACGGTGCCAGGGTTTTGGCGAATTCATGGCGCGGCGCTGGTCGCGATTGTTCCCAGCGATGCTCTTTGCCTCCCTCCTTGTGTTCAGCGCATCGCAGCTGATCGGGCAATATATGCCCCATGGCCGGGCCGCGCCGGTCAATCTTCTGCCCGGCCTGACCTTCATCATCCCGCCATTTTGGCAGGCATTGCTCGGTCGCCCGGTCGATGAACTCGATGGCGTCTACTGGACGCTCTATGTCGAGATGGGTTTCTATGTGGTGTTCGGCTTGGCCTATGCTCGCCTCGGATGGCGGCGGGGCTTGGCGGCTTTGGCGACCATCTGGCTTCTGACCATCATTGCATCACGCGTTGCCAGCTCGGCCCAACTGCCTTGGCTTGCTACCGCGATGACGCCGCTGCAATGGATAGGGGCTGAATATTATGGATGGTTCGTCTCAGGCGCGCTGTTCTACAAAGCCAGCGCCCCCCGCTCAAACGCGCTATTTGCAGCGGCCTTGGTCGCTGGCGTCATTAGCGCATTCACCTCCGATCTCTGGCAGCCTGGCGATCTTGAATCGCGCATTTATCTGACTTTTTGCCTGTTGTTCTTCGCGCTCGCACAGCGATCACGGGTCATCCAACGCGGTCTTTCCACCCGCTGGCTGCTCTTCGCTGGCGCGGTCAGCTACCCGCTTTACCTGCTCCACAATGAACTTGGCATCGGCCTGATTGGATTGGCCGGAACATTGCTGCCGCCGACGCTGTGGATGTTCCTTCCCTTTTTCTGCATGGGCTTGATGCTCGGCCTGGCCTGGTGCGTGGTCACCTGGATAGAATCACCTGCGACCGCCCGATTGCGCACTGGCTTGCTCCGCTTGACGGGCACCAGCGCTGAAATAGCCTCAGACTAAGCACCCCCGGCAGGCGCTTGCCACGCTGCCTCCCCAAACCGTGCCGCCAATCGCGCGCACTCCCCCGTTTCACCTTGCAACCCATCGCCCTCGCTGGCATCCCTCGCGGCGATAAGATGATCGCGCACCGTCGCGGACCCAGTGGAGAGCAAGCCATGCACAGCTATCTGAAACACTATATCAACGGCGCCTGGGTCGAGAGCGACGGCGGGACCGTCCATCACGTCATTAACCCCGCTACCGAAGCGGCGTGCACCGAAATCACGCTCGGCACCCAGGCCGATGTCGACAAGGCCGTCGCCGCTGCGCGTGCCGCGTTTGACGGCTGGTCGCAAACCACGGTCGCAGAACGGGCGGCGCTGCTGACCCGGATCATCGAGGAATATAAAGCGCGCATGCCCGATCTTGCCAAGGCGGTGAGCGAGGAAATGGGCGCGCCGATCGGCTTTGCCAGCGCGGCACAGGTGCCTGCGGGGCTTGGCCATTTCATCTCGACGCTGAAGGCATTGAATGAATTCCCGTTCGAGGAACGGCTGGGCCGGGCGCGCGTCGTGCATGAGGCTTTGGGCGTCGTCGCGATGATCACGCCGTGGAACTGGCCGCTCAACCAGATCACCGCCAAGGTCGCGCCTGCGCTCGCCGCTGGCGATACGATCGTGCTGAAGCCGTCCGAAGAAGCACCGGGCTGTGCAATGATCCTGGCTGAAATCCTCGATAAGGCGGGGGTGCCGGCGGGCGTGTTCAACCTCGTCAATGGCGACGGGCCTGGCGTTGGGGCGGCGCTGTCCAGTCACCGCGATGTCGACATGGTGAGCTTCACCGGATCGACTCGGGCGGGCATCGCGGTCGCACAGGCGGCCGCTGCCACCGTCAAGCGCGTGCATCAGGAACTGGGCGGCAAGGCCCCCAATCTGGTGCTGGAGGGCGCCGATTTGCAGGCCGTGCTGCCGCCGACCTTGATGGGCGTGCTCGCCAATTCGGGGCAGAGCTGCATCGCGCCCACCCGGCTGCTCGTCCACACATCGCAGACCGCCAGTGCCGTCGCCGTGGCGAAGGCGGTGTTCGAGGCGACGACGGTCGGTGACCCTGCCGAAATGGGCGCGCATATCGGCCCGGTCGTCAACAAGGCGCAGTTCGACAAGATCCAGGGGCTGATCCAGTCGGCGATCGATGAGGGCGCAACCTTGGTAACAGGCGGGGTTGGGCGTCCGGATGGCCGCAATTCGGGCTATTATATCAAGCCGACGCTGTTTGCCGATGTCACCCCCGACATGAAGATCGCGCAGGAGGAAACCTTCGGCCCCGTGGCGACGATCACCAGCTATGACACGCTGGAGAATGGCATCCGGATCGCCAATGACACACCTTATGGCCTGTCCGCGACGATCTCGGGTGATCCGGCGGCGGCGGCGAAGGTTGCGCCGAAACTGCGCGCCGGGCTGGTCACGATCAACAGCTGGAGCCCCGATGGCAACGCCCCGTTCGGTGGCTATAAGCAATCGGGCAATGGCCGCGAAAATGGCAAATATGGCCTGACCGATTTCATGGAGTTGAAGACCATCGTCGGCGAACCTGCCTGATCGCCACCCGCCATGCCGGTGATCATCGATATGTTGATGCCGGTGGCGGGCGATCCCTATGCGGAGATGGCAGCCGAAACGCTGCTGCCCTATACGCAGGCCTTTGCGGATGCCGGGCTGATGATCACGCCCCGGCCCTGGGATTTGGGGCCGGGCAACGGCGCGGCAGCGCTCGCCTTGTTCGCCTGGGGCTATCATCACCGGGTGGCGGCTTGGCAGGCGATGCTGGCGGCATGGCCCGCCGATCGGCTGCTGCTCAATCCGCCCGCCCTGCTCGGCTGGAATACGCGCAAAACCTATCTGTCGGCGTTGTCGGCTGCGGGCGTGTCGATCGTGCCGAGCTGGTTCGGAGATGCGGATCAGGCCAGTGTCGATGCCGCGTTTGATGCGTTTGGCGTGGCTGAATTGGTGGTAAAGCCGCAAATCTCGGGCGGCAGTTATCGCACCACGCGGATCGCGCGCGGGGACTCGTTCGATCTGCTGCCACAAGCGATCATCCAGCCATTGATATCGGCAGTTGGCGATGAGGGCGAGTTGTCGCTGATCTTCATTGGCGGTGCCTTCAGCAATGCCGCGCGCAAGGTCGCCAAGCCCGGCGATTTTCGCGTGCAGCCGCAATTTGGCGGCGTCTTTACCCCGCTTGATCCCAGCGTAGAGGCGATGGCGATTGCCCGGCGTGCGCTCGCCGCCCTGCCCGCTGCACCGCTTTATGCGCGGATCGATCTGATCCGGCTGGCCGATGGCACGCTGGCGTTGATGGAGCTGGAGGCGATCGAACCCGATCTCTATCCCGATCTCGACCCGGAGGTGCCCGCCCGCCTGGCGGCTGCGGTCGTGGCGGCCGTTAGCGTGTGATGACGTTCGGTTGATTGAACCGCACCCCCGTTCGGGCTGAGCGAAGTCGAAGCCCCTGCGCTACGCTTGCCCTTCGACTTCGCTCAGGGCCAACGGCGTATGGGGTAATCAAATCCGAAGTCATCACACTCAAAGGACGGCGGCTCAATAGTCCTTGGACACGCGGACGTTGACGCTCTGCCGCCCGATCGTCGAAATGGTCGACAGGATCGACAGCCAGCGCGTGACCCGGAATTCGACCTGCGTTGCCGAATAGCCCGCCCCGTCACTGATGATTTCCGCATAAAGCTTGCGCGTGATGAATTTACCGGCGGCCACGGATGATCCCGTCCGACCAAGGCTGGTATCGGCCGGCAGAATCCGCAACCGATCAAGCCCGGCGACGCGGCGCAGCGCGTTGATGGGATTGAGCCCATCGCCGCGCCCCTGCAGCGAGGCAACCGCCGCGGCGAGCTGCAAGGCTTCGGGCGCCGACAAGTTGGTGATCGACGTGCCGAACAACAGCCGCGACAAGAGTTCGTCCTGCGGCAGCGCGGGGACGCTTGAAAAGTTGATCTCCGGACGGGTCGCGGGGCCAGTCACCTGAATTGATGCCGACAGGCCCGTGCTGTCGGCATTGGCCGATATGTCGATCACCGGATTGGCCGGCGTTTCCCCGCCAAAGCGGATCACGCCACGGTCGATGTCAAACTGACGGCCAGAAAATTCATAGGTCCCCCGGATGATGTCCGCCCGGCCAGCGATGGCGGGATTGTCTGGCGCGCCACCAATCTGCAGATCAGCCGTCCATTCGCTGGTCAACCCCAGCCCATTGACGCGCAGCCCATTGCTGGCGCGTGCGCGCACATCGAGCGTCCACGGTTCGCGCTGTCGGCTATCCTCAATGCCCGTATCATCGGGCAGGTTGATCTCCTTGATGTTGAGCTGCGGCACCGCTGTGGCGGAAACCGCCTGGCCAAGCCGATAGCGGCTGGCGTTGAGCACCAGATCGCCAGCAATCACCCCGCCAGCGCCGCTTGAATGGATTGTCATCGGCCCGGTGACCGTCGCGGCGATATCGTCGCGATTGATCATCACCGCCTTGTCCGTTTGCAACTTCAGATCAATGCCGAAACCGTTGACCGCAGCAAAATCAAAGCTGCCACTGCCCGTCACGCGCCCGCCCTTGCCCGCATCGGCGGCAAAATTGCTGAAGCTCAGTTGCGATCCGTTGAAGGTGCCCGACGCCTCCACCCCGGTCAGCACGGTGCCGGTGGTCGCGCTTTCAATCCGCGCGCCCTTTGCGCGCACCACCCCGCGTATGCGCGGATCATTGACCTTGCCGCCCAAATCGGCACCGATTGCGATCGGTCCGGACAGATCGAACAATTCAATGCCGGTCAACCGCCACAGCGTATCGGCGGGGCCGTCATAGCGGACCTGCGCGAATAGCTGGGCATTGGCGAGCCGTGCACGCAAGCTGCCCGCGCCAAGCGGCGACAGCCGCGCCTGCGCCCGCCCGATCGTCTTGCCGCCGCTTTCCATCACTGCCCGCAAGGCGGCATTATTGGCTTGCAAGACGCCCGCGACCCCCAGGTCGATCGGCTTGGAGGACAGCACCAGTCCCGACCTGCTGAGTCCGCGTACCGTCATGTCCATCTTGCCAACCGGCGCCGCGCCACCGCCTTCGGCATAGCTGAGTTTGCCCGATGCGCTGCCCGCCAGACCAAGGCCCGGATAGACGATATCAAAAATGGTCAGCGGCAGTCGCGACACCGTGGCGTCGATCGCCGCCGAATCGCTGGTGAACTGGCCGCCAATCTCGGCATTGCCGCCCGCAAAATCCAGCCGGGTCGGCGCAAGTCGCCAGCCATCGCCGGATCGCGTCACCACCGCCGGGCTCAGCAGCTTGATCGGACGCCGATCAATCGTCCCCGCGGCGGTGATCCGATAGCGATCAGCGGTCACATCGGCCTCGCCGCGAATGTCGAAGGCGCGACCGCGCGATCCAGCAATCGCTGCCTTGACCGTACCGACACCGCCGCGCAGCGACGCTGTGCCGTCAAATCGCGCCAGCCCAAGCGAGCCACGACGAAGCCCTGTACCCTTGGCGCTTGCCTCAACCGTCGCGCCCTTGGGATCAAGCATCGTAACCAGATCGAGCCGGCCGCGCCGCAGCACCGCATTACCCAGAACCTGCGCATTGGCGGCATCAAGATGCACCTCTATCCGCTGTACGCCCTCAATCGGCGCAAAGCTGATCTCACCGGTCACCCCGCCCCCGCCGCCGACATTCAGCGTGCCATCAAAGCCGCCATCGGCCGCCAGCAACGATCCGCTTGCCTTGATGCCACCGGCATCGAGCGCATCGATCACGATTGTCGCGCGTCCGCCCTTGGGCAGATCGAGCCCACCGCGCAAATCAAAATCACCCAGCGTTGATCCGCCAGATGCGGTGAGCCGATATCCCGCCGGTGTCGGATCAAGATGCGCGCGGACCTGGCGCAGGCCCAGCGTCTCATTGGGACGGGCAAGCGTGATGTCGAGCGTGGGGCGCTCGATCCGGCCATCAAGCTTCAGCGTCAGCGGGCCATAGCTGTTCTGGTTGCCGCTCCCTTCGAAATAAAAGCTGCCGTCGCGACGGCGATAGCCATTGCCGACGATCCGGATATCAGGCGCGGTCAGGACCAGATTGCTGAAATGCAGGATACCATCCGTCGATTGTTCAAGATTCGCGGTCAGCCGGGGCAAGCCTCCAGCCAATGACCGGAAAAATTCATTGTCGAGCCGGATCATCTGCACGCTGGCTTTGCCCAGGATGCGTGCGCCCTTGCCATTCGGATCAGGGACCACATTCAGCGTCGACACGACATCGACGATGCCGAGCCCGGGAATCGTGAACCGGCCCAGCGCGCCCTGAATCCCAACATCGAAGCGACCATTTTTGAGATCGACCAGCAAGTTCAGACTGCCGTTCAGCTTGTCCGATTTGAACTGAAGATCAGCGCCGTTGATCAGTGCGGCCGAGACGAGCAGCTTGCCGTCCAGCGTCAGGTTACGCAGAATTTGTCCGGCGACCTTGTCGATTCCGCTGACTTCAGAGACGCTCAGATGGATCGGCACCACCACGGGTTGCTTGCCGAGCCGCCCCTTGCCCGCCGCGACGACCTTGTTGAAGCCCTCCTTGCCGAACGACACGAAATCAGCCGAGAGCCGATAATCGAATGCCGCATTGGCAAAGCTGCCATCCAGGATCGCTCGCAACTCAACCGCCCGACCGACCATCCGGGTGAGTAATGCAGGGGGCTGCAGCAGCCGGGTGCGGATCTGCAGCTTGCGGAAAGCACTGGCGGCAAGATCAAGCCCGCCATCCAAGTCGATCGCCAGTGCCGACGATCGCAGCGTCAATTGACCATCAAGCTGCCGCGCCACCAATGTCGCCGCGCCGTTGATCATGATCTGCGGCAAGGCCAGCCTGACGAACTTGCCCGCCGACAGGCGCGACGGCGTCAGCGCACCGGACAGCGTATAGCGCCCCGCCTGGTTGCCCAGCGTGAGATCGACAACCCGCTTGCCGCCGACATCAGCCAACGCCGTGCCGCGCCAGCGCGACCAGCGCCCCTGGCCGGCGATCCGGGCCTTGATCGGCTTGGTCAGGCGGGCAAGCTTTGAGAGCAGACCGTCGGCAGCGCCATCAGCGTGCAGATCGATGTCGAACCGATCGCGATCCGGCTCGGCATCGAGATTGAGCAGCAATCGATCGCTGCCTTCGACCAGCGCACGCAGATCGATCAGTGCACGGCCATCATGGATATCCGCGCGCCCAGCGAGGCTACCCATCCGCGCCGTGCCGGTGACGCGGCGGTCGATCGCCAGCAGATCAATCCGCAGCATCCCGATCAGGATATCAAAGCTGGGCAGCGCCGGGCTTGGTTTGCCGGTCCGCACTGTTTCCGGCAGCTTCACCAGCCTGGCCTTAGGGATCGTCAGTCGTTTGATCTCAAGCCGGTTTGACAGCCAAGCGAGCGGCACCCAACTAATCGACGCGCGCGGCACCACCAGGACCAGCCCTTTTGGGTCGCGCACGCGCACATCAATCAGCGTTGCGTCGCCGAAAATCGATCCGTCGATCCTGCCGACCGAATAGCGCAGCCCGTTCGACGGCCGAAGTGCGTCAACCTGATCGGCAAGGAAGCGGTGACCGATGCTTGAATCAAGCAGCGCCAGCCCGGCCAGCGACAGCACAACGAGCCCAGCGATCAGGCCGCCAAGCCATCGCCAGACCCGCGCTACTCCCGCGCGCGGCGCAGGCTGATCGTCAGCCTCGGTCAAAAAGCCTGCCCCAGCGATACATAAACGGCCACGCGCGGATCACCGCGTTGTGGGTTGAGCGGTGTGCCGACATCAATACGGATCGGCCCGAAGTTCGAATAATAACGCAGGCCAAGCCCCGCCCCAAATTGCAGCGCGGTGAATCGCGGCAAGTCAGCAGTATAGATGTTCCCCGCATCGAAAAACGGGACGAGCCCGAACGGCCCAAAGGCCTTGATGCGCGCCTCGATGGAGAATTCGGTAAGGCTGCGGCCACCGATGGGATCGTTGTTCGGATCGCGCGGACCGATCGCCTGAAAGCCATAGCCGCGCACCGAAGCGCCGCCGCCTGCATAAAAGCGCCGCGACGGCGCAATCGCATCACGCGGCGCACCTGCGATCGTGCCCAATCGGACGCGGCCGGCAATCACCACTCGATCACCAAGCGCCTGATAGGCGCTGGCATCGAGCTGGACGCGCGCATAGCCAAAAGCACTGCCCTGCAGCGACAGCTCGGGCGATATCCGCCCACCGAGCCGGAACCCCTTGGTCGGGTTGAGCAGATCGTCCGATCCGTCGTAATTCAGGCTGACCGGCAAATCGGCAATGAAGAAGGTCCGGCGTCGGGCCACGCCCGTTGCAACAATCACGTCGCGTTCGTCCGATGCAGCCAGTTCGGCACCGATCGACCAGGTCCAGGCCTTTTGAAAGAAGATCGTCGTCTGGCGCTCCAGGCTGCCGCTCAACGAATAGGTTGTGGCCTGAAAAGCAGCGCGATTGACGTTGGACGCGATGAGCTGCGCGGTCAGGACACGATCGCGGCCTTCAAAATTGTTGCGACGGAAGATGACGCCGCCCGATTGCTCCTGCGTACCGGCAACCGCCCGCGCGGTGAATGCGCCTTCCGGTGGAAACAGGTTACGGTGCGTCCAGCTCGCCGCCGCGCGCACCCCTTCACCAGTGCCATAACCGATTTCGCCCGCAATGGTACGCAGCGGCGCGGGGAGCAAGGCGACATCGATATCCACCGTACCGGGCGTCTTGCCCTCCACCGGCTTTACTTCAGCCGATGAGACGATGCCCGTCTGGATCAAGGCACGGCGGAGATCGTCGAGTTGGCTTTCGTCAAAAGAGTCGCCCGCCTTGAACCGGGCGATTTTTTCGATGTGCCGGGCATTCATCAATGCATTGGGTGGCGTAAGGACCCGGCCAAAGGTTCGCGCGCCACCCGGTTCAACGCGCATTTCCAGCGTTGCCGTCTGGGTGGCGTGGTCGATGACAATCTCTGGCTTGTCGATCTTGGCGAAGGGAAAGCCCTTCTCGCCAATCCGCGCCCGAACGGTCGCCTCGCCGACCGAAATGGCATCGGCATCGACCGGATCATTGGCAGCGACGCCGAACTCCTTGCGCAGCGGCGCTGCCTGATCCCCGGCAGCAGCCAGTCCGGGCAGCGTGACCGTATCGAAACGATATTGCGGCCCAGAAACGACATTCAGCACCACCAGTGGCTCGCCGCCCTGCGTCTCCAAGCTGTTGCTGATTTCCGCATCATAATAGCCTGCGCCGCGCAACAGCGATTGCAACAGCGCTGCATCTTCACGCGCCCGCCGTTCGATCTGCGCGGCATTGGAGGGTTCGCCGCGATGAATGCGCAGCGTCGAAAGCGCATCGAACCGCGCCTTGAACACCGCATCGGCGACCGCATCAATGCCGTCGATCCGGTAGTTATAGCCGGTCAGATCAGCGATATCGGTTTTGGTGCTGTCGGTATCGGCCGTTTCGGTCGTGGCTGTCAGATCTGGCCATGCCACGCCAATATCGGGCAGGGGTGCCATTGGCGAACCCGGATCAAGCATGTCATTGGATGCCGGCACCTGACCCGTGGAGTCCTGCGTGGGTGCTGGGCGAGTTGATGCCGGCACGTCCTGTGCCTGAACCGCGTGTGGCATCGCAATCGCCATCAGCGCTGCAAAAGCCATCCTGCCTCGTCGTGTACCACCTAATTGACTATGCCATAGCATCGCGCCGCTCTAGCGCCCGCAACCTGGAAGGGACAGCGTTGCCCACCGGGGGCGTAACGAAATTCGACGCAAGCTGGGCTCGTTGTGGCGCAGGATTCGTCAGTGAACCGTGCCAAAGGAGCGCCCGGTTGCGAGCAACACAATCAGCCGCTCAATCTGCCGCCAGCGGCAAAAGCCAATGGCATTGCCCAGATTGCGGCTGCGCTCCGCCAAGGCCGCCGCCTCAAAACCGGCATCATCGCCGAAGCGCAGGATAAGGTCGGCCGCGGCATCAACTGCGCCGCGATCATGGAGATAGGGGATGGGCGGGGCAGCCTCATCACAGTGATCAAATCGGGGAAACGCCATGGCCAAGCGAATAACAAGCAAAGCTGGCGGGACGATTACGGGCAATGGTAAACACAGCGTCGGTAATTAGCGCTATCGTTCCACTGGCGTGCGGTGCCATCCCATGGCAGGGCAAGTGGATGAGCGATTCCCCTTCCCGCACCCCCGCCGCTGGCGGCTTCCTGATTGCGATCGGCGCCATGATTGGCGCCTTTGGTGGCGCTTTTTTCGGCGAATCGACGCGCGGGCTGTTCGTCGGCATCGGCGTTGGCGTTGTCCTGGCGATCCTCATCTGGCTGCGCGACCGCCGCTGAACTGCCGGATTTTCGCTATTTCAGCAGGCGGGTGAGCCGGACGACCCGGCCGATAATCTCCATCTCCGGATCGGCTACAAGCGGCGGGAAATCGGGGTTGTCGCTGGTGACCAACAGGCCGCCGACGCGCGGCACCAGCCGCTTCACCACCAGCCCTGCCGCCAACCGCACCACATAAATGCCGCCGCGCGCGCTGGGCTGCACATCGGCGCGATCAACCCACATGTCATCACCGTCGGCAATTGTCGGCAGCATCGATTCACCGCGCGCGGTGATGATCGAAAGGCTTGCGGGCGCCACACCCCATTGACGCAGCAGCGCGGGATCGATCGCTTCGCCCGCCAAGGCGCGATCTCCCTCCAGCAATCCGCCCGGTCCTGCCAGCGCGACCGCATCAATGCGCGGCACGCGTACCAGCGCCCCCGTCGCTGGGGCTGAAATCGGCGCACCCAGCACCGCCTCCGCTACGCCAAGATAGGCCGCAAGCACGCGCCGGTCCTGCTCATGCAGCGCGCGCGGCGATCCGCGCGTCACAAATTGCTGAAGATAGGCGGCGTTGCGCCCAATCAGCCGCGACAAAGCGGCAAGGCTTTCGCCGCGCGCCAGCGCCAGAGCCGCCAAAGCGGCACGAACTTCCGCCTGATCCATCGCCGAACACTACGCGTAGGATTTTTCCTAGACAAGTTGGAAATGTGAGAACAAACAATGAGCATTATCAAAGACTCGGGAGATTGCCATGTCTATGCTGTTGAAAGTGGAGCGGTTCCTGCGGCAATCGGCGATGCCGCCCACCAAATTCGGTCGACTTGCCGTCAACGATCCACGGCTGGTGGAAGATATGCGGCGCGGCCGCGAGCCGCGTGAACGCACCGCAGCCCGGATCGAGGCCGCGATTGCCACGCTTGCCGATCAGGCCCCATCATGAGCCGCGGCCCCGATATCGGCACCGCGCTGACCCGCGCCATCGCCCAACAGGCCAGGCGCGCTGACTGCCCGGTGGAAATAATAACGGCTGATTGGGATCAATGGGCGAGCGCCACCTTTATCGGGGCCAGGCATCAGATTACACTGGCTGCCCCGCTCAACCCAGCGATCGAGCGCTGGTTAGGCGGCTTGGCCGACGCCGAATTCGCGATCAGCGGACATCTGGTTGCCGATCTCGCCATCAACGCCACGCGCAAAAGCGCGGGTCGCGTGGAAGCCGATCTGGAAATACTGACGGTCGAAACGCGGTAATGGCGCGAGCCGATCACTCGCGCGTTGCCATCCGGCGCAGGGACACCAGGGTTTCCTGTAACCCCTCATCGCGCTTCATCCGGCTGACATCTGGCACGGGTGCGCGGTCCGCGCGGGTGGTTACGCCGCGTTCGAGCCGTTCGAGCAGCGCGGCAATCGTTGCCTGCGTGTCGCGCGGTGTCCGTGGTTCACTGGCCGGCGGCACCGGATCGCCGGGCGTTGGGCGCACCATCGGCGTTAGTTCAAATGTTTCAAAGCGCTCGGTCGGCGCGAAAATCTGCTGACGCGGGGGAGCGGGTGGGGGCACGGGCGACGCAGGTGCGGCGCTTGGCGGCATGGCACCCGGATCAAAGACCGAGAGCAGCTGATCAAGATCATCGGGAAGATCCAACGTTTCGCGCCGCAGCGGCAGCGGCGCATGCGCGATGCCGCTATCCGGGGCTGGAGCATCGTCCGCGACTAGGTGCCGGGCGCGGACGTCCAGAAAGGGCGTCCCCAGATCGCGATTGGCAAAGACTGGACGACGCGACGGCGCATCGGGATGCGCATCGGCACGACGCAGCACGGGTGCCACTTGATCAGGATCAGCGTCGTCGGTCGACGCGGCATCGCTGCCAAACATGATCGTGCGCGATCCCGTAATCAGGAACACGGCAAACCAGCTGACTAACGCCGCGCCGCCGCCACACATCAGGATCAGTACCAGCCGGGCGGTTACACCTAATGGCGGTTCGGCGGCAGGAATGATCGCGGCAATACCCGTGCGCAAGATCAACCGACCGAGCATGTCGCCCGGCACGAGCGCGAAAATCGCGGCGGTCATTATTCCCACCAGCGCACCGGCAAGCGGCGCAACAGGAAGGGTCAGACGTTGACGACGGGATTGTGCGACCATGGTGCCAATCTATCGGCGGATTCGATTAGTTTTTGGTAAACAGGAGCATAACGCGCGACATTATTCGCCCAGTTGCGTTCCGCTTCGACAAAGGCGCGCGCCCGCGCCCGGCGCGCCGGCCAGGCATCGCGATCGGCAAACAGCGCCGCGATGGCGCGGGCCATTTCTTTGGGGGTGTCAGGCGGAAACAGGCTGCCGGTGTCGCCGTTGCGAATGAGTTCGCGGTGGCCGCCGACATCCGAAGCCGCGACCAGCCGGCCCTGCGCCATGGCCTCTAGCGGCTTGAGCGGGGTCACCAGATCAGTCAGCCGCATGCGCTTGCGTGGATAAACCAGCACATCGATCACGCTGTAATAACGCTCGACCTGTTGATGCGGCACGCGGCCGACGAAATGAATATGCGCGGCGACCTCGCTGGCCTCAGCCTGCGCGCGCAGCGCTTCTTCGCACGGGCCGCCGCCAACCAGCACCAGCTTCATCCGGGGGCGCGACGCGACCAATCGCGGCATCGCGGCGATCAGATCGGCCAGCCCTTCATAGGCATAAAAGCTGCCGATAAAGCCGATCACCTCATCACCGGCGATCCCAAGATCATCGGCCAGCGCTGCATCATAGGGCAATGGCTTGCCGAACAAGGTGAGATCAACGCCATTGGGGGAGATCATGATCCGCTGTGGCGGCACCCCGCGCGCGACAAGATCGCTGCGCAACCCTTCACAGATCACCGCGACGGCATTGACCTTATTGACCATCCGCGTTTCAAGCGCCCGTGTCGCGCGGTATCGCCACGATCCCTCAATCCCGGTGCCATTGCCGACGGCCGCATCCTCCCAAAAGGCGCGAATTTCATAAAGCATCGGCACATGATAGCGGCGACTCGCGCGGCGCGCGGCGAGGGCGTCTAGGACGGGTGAATGGGCGTGGAGGATGTCAGGCTGAAACTGCTTGATGACCGCGCCAATGCGCCGTGAAAACGCGCTAATCTCGCGCAATTCGCCAAAGGGGCTGATCCAGGGCTTGGGCGTCGGGGTTCGATAAAAGTCGATCCCATCAACGCGCTCATCCGCGCTATCGCCGCCCTGGCGCGGGCCAGTGACCGCTGCGACCTGCCAGCCACGCGCCATCTGCGCCTTCAAAATGGCGCGGGTGCGAAAGGTATAGCCGCTCTGCAAGGGCAGCCCGTGATCAAGGATGTGAAGAATGCGCATAACGCAGCTGACTTGCCACAACAGTGTTTAACGCACCGTCAACCCGGTTCGGCGTATCCAGCCCCTAGGCGCCGCAGCGCAGGTTTTTTCAGGCAGGCAGGGCAAAGGGCATGATCGACAATTTCGCGCTCGGCCTGACGCATGGGCTGATGATGCTGGCCGCATTCCTTTTGCTGCGCCGCCCCGATCTTGATCGCGAGCCTTCCGCCCAACCGGAGGATGATCCGGGTGCGTGACCTCGCCTTCATTGCTTTTCTGCTCGCCATGTTCGGGTTCGGCTTTCGCCGCCCGTTCGTGTTCGTGCTGACCTATGTCTATATCGACATCGTCTCGCCCCAGCGGCTGACCTATTTGCTGCTCAACAGCGTGCCAATTTCACTGATCGCCGTGATCGCGGCGGTCGGCGCCTGGGCGATGTTTGACGACAAGCGCGACACCAGGCTGGCACCGCGCCAGTTCCTATTGCTGCTGATGCTGATCTATTGCGCAATCACCACGCGCAGTGCGGATTTCCCGGTGGATGCGATGGGGAAATGGGATTGGGTGTGGAAAGCGCTGGCCTTTGCCATCTTCCTGCCGCTCACGCTGCGCACCAAGCTCAGGATCGAGGCGCTGTTGCTGTTCATGATCCTGTCGGCAGGATCGATCATCATTGTTGGCGGGATCAAGACGCTGGCGTCGGGCGGCGGCTATGGCGAGCTGAACCTGATGGTATCGAATAATAGCGGCCTGTATGAAGGCAGCATCATCTCGACCGTCGCGGTCTGCATCGTACCGCTGGTGCTGTGGTTTGCCACCTATGGCACGATCTTCAAGCCCGACTGGAAGGTGAAGATCTTCTGCTATGCGCTTGCCTTTGCCTGCCTGCTGATCCCGGTTGGCACATCGGCGCGGACCGGCCTGGTCTGCATCGGGCTTCTCGCGGCGCTGATGCTGCGCAACGCCAAAAGGCGGCTCATGTATCTGGCATTGGTCGCCGTCGTGCCGATCGTGTCGCTGCCGTTCCTGCCGGAATCATTCCTGGAACGCATGCAGACAATCCAGAATCACCAATCCGACACCTCCGCCTCCACCCGGGTCGCAGTGTGGAAATGGACGATCGATTACGCCAAAACCCATCCGTTCGGCGGCGGCTTCGAAGCCTATCGCCAGAACCATCTGCGCTTTGAAACGGTAAAAGTCGTCGGATCAGGCAACAACATCACCGTGGTGCGCACGCCCGAGGAAGACAGCGCCCGCGCCTATCACAGCAGCTATTTTGAGATGCTCGGCGAACAAGGCTATCCGGGGCTTGCCCTGTGGCTGATGATCAACATCGCCGGCGTTTTCCGCATGGAAGTGCTGCGCCAACGATATCGCAAGGCCAGTGCTGACGAAGCCTGGGTAACGCCATTGGCCAGCGCGCTGCAAAACGCGCATATCGTCTATCTGCTTGGCGCGGCCTTTGTCGGCATCGCCTTCCAACCCTTCATCTATATGCTGATCGGCGCGCAGATCGGGCTGGACACCTATCTTGCGCGCCGCCGCAGCGAAGCGGTCTGGCAGCCCTTTCGCAAGGGCCAACGTGCAGCCCAAGCGCCAGCCCCGACGCCAGTCTTGCCGATCGCCACGGGCCAGCCAGCGCGTTAGGCAGGCTCGCGCACCTGTGCGCCAATCGCTTCGATCAGCGCCGCGTTAAAGGCGGGCAGATCGTCCGGATTGCAGTTGGTGATCAGATTGCCGTCAATGACGACCGCCGCGTCAACCACCTCCGCACCGGCATTTTCCAAATCAGTGTGCAGCGACGGCCAGCTCGCCACGCGAAGCCCATCAACAACATCAGCCTCGATCAACAACCACGGCGCATGGCAGATCGCCGCCACTGTCTTGTCCTCATCGAAAAACGCCTGGATGATCGCGATCGCCTCTGGCTGAAGCCGCAGCGTATCGGGATTGGTGACCCCGCCGGGCAGCACCAGCGCATCATAATCGCCGACATCGACATCATGCAGCATGAGATCGGGGGTAATCGTCTCCGCCTTTTCGGCATGTTTCATGCCCTGGATCGGATCGGTGCCGATTGACGCTAGCGTCACCTTCGCCCCGGCATCCATCAACGCTTCGCGCGGGCTGAACAATTCGGACTGCTCGAAACCGTCAGTGGCAAGAATAAGGACATGCGCTTGAGTGATATCGGTCATGGGAATCTCCGCTGCTGGTCCGCCATCAACCCGCTGATCCGAAAGCGGTTCCGGAATGAAGCGGTCAGCGGTGCATTGGCAGCGTTGTTCGAAATGACCGGGATGGCCACCAATCGACCGCCCCGGTCTCGATCCTGCCACCCACTATGCTAGAGCCGTTGCGGGCTTAGCCGCAAAGCCCTGAGCGACACCCCAAGCCGATCCACATGAAAGAAGCGATGACCAGCCCCCGCAAGCCTCCCACCATCCAGATGAGCGATGTCAGCGCCCAGTTTAACGCGATGATTGATGTCAACCGGACATGGTTTCAGACGCATTGGCTGCAAATTGCGATTGCGATTCTGGTCGGTACACTGATCATCATCGGCCTGCACGCAGTGCGGCGTTATGTGCGCAGGCTTTATCAGCCCGGCGAAACGAGCCGACGCTGGCCGGAGATTTTTGCCCATGCCGCCAGCCGCACCACCAATTTCTTCATCGCGGCAACCGCTGCAAAGCTGGTCGATGGCTATGCCCATGCGCCGATCGAGCTCGCCCAGACGATCAACTTCCTCTTCACGATCGCCGCTGGTTTCCAGGTCGCGATCTGGACGCGCGAAATCACGCTTGGGGTGATCGAACAGCGCGCGCAGAGCGAACATTATAGCGGCGAGACGATTGCCAATGCGATGGGCATCATCCGCTTGCTGGTGACGGTGGTGCTGTTCGGCATCGCGATCATCGTCATCCTGGGCAATTTGGGGGTCAATATCACCGGGCTGGTGGCGGGGCTTGGCGTGGGCGGCATCGCGATTGGCCTGGCCGCGCAGGGCATATTCGCTGATCTGTTTGCGGCGCTGGCGATCATCTTCGATCGACCGTTCAGCAAGGGCGATGTCATCAGCTATGACGACACCACTGGCACCGTCGAGGAGATCGGGCTGAAATCCACCCGCGTCCGGCCCGCCTCGGGCGAGGAGCACATCATCGCCAACAAACAGTTGCTGGAAAAGGAAATCCGCAACATTTCGCGGCGCCAATTTCGCCGCCATAAATTCGCGCTCGGCATCACCTATCAGACACCGGCCGACGTGATTGCCCGCATTCCGGCGATGCTGCGCGAGGAGGTAGAAACGCTCGGTCACGGCTTTGCCCAGGCCGGTCTGGTCGGGTTTGGCGACAGTATGATCGATATCGAGCTGGAATATGACACGCTGAGCCCCGACTTTGCGAGCTGGTATCAGGGTCGCCATGATGTCGGGCTGGCGATCCTCCGCCGCTTCGCCGCTGAAGGGATAACGTTTGCGTATCCCACCCAGACGAGTTTCACGGCAGCGCCCGATGGGACGATGGTGCTGCCCTATCCTGATGTCCAGGCAGTGAAGCGGATCGACCCGAAGGATGGCGCATAGGCCTGTCTTCCGGCTGCCAAGTCGCCACCCTTCGCCCGAAACGGCTACCCTGAAATCAGGATCGCGTGCCGATCGTGTCGGACGGCATATCGGTGATCGCCGCCCTTATTTCCAAATTGCTGCCTGCTTCATCGCGCCACATCAGCCGCCCGCTTCCATTCAGGCCAACGGAAATGCTTGGCTTGCCGGCCGACTTCCAGCGACCATCATCGGCAAAAAACAGCTCAATATCCAATTTTCGACCGTTCGCGATCCGGCTGTCCCGGCCAAGCGCGCTCTTTATTGAATAGCCATCATGCTTGGCCACGGTCAGCACAGCCGTCGTGCCGATCCGCATGACCAGTTTGGGCGTCGCAACGACATTGCCGTCGCGCAGAATGACGAGATCAACAACATTCGTGTCGGCCTTCGTCCGGTTGGGCGTTTCTCGAGCGCTACTATTATTCGACATGAGGACGAGCATCACAAAAATAATCAGATAACGAACAGCGAGCATCACCAACTCCTATCTAATCCATTATATTTACGTGAATAATCCCCAACCATCAAGCCGTTCTTCAGATACTTCCCTCATCCAAACTCAGCAACGTGGCATTGCCACCAGCACTGGTCGTATCCACCGACACGGCACGCTCGACACAGAAGCGGTAGAGATAATGCGGCCCGCCCGCCTTGGGGCCAGTGCCGGAAAGGCCCTCGCCACCAAAGGGCTGCGAACCGACCACCGCGCCGATCATCGATCGGTTGACGTACAGATTGCCCACCGCAGCGCGCGCCTCAACCAATTCGCTCGCGCGGGCGATGCGGCTGTGGAGGCCCATCGTCAGGCCATAACCCTTGGCATTCACCGCCGCGATCGTTTCGGCGAGCTTGCCCGCAGGCCAGGTTGCGACGTGCAAGATCGGACCGAACCACTCCCGATCGAGTGCGTCGAGTGCGCCGAGCCGGACGAGTGTGGGCGGCACGAATAGCCCGTTGCCGGGCACCGGCAAGGTCTTGAGGATCGCGCTGCCGAGCCCGCCGCGATACGCCATCAGCCGGTCATAGGCCGGCTGATCGATCACCGGGCCGACATCGGTACGCGGATCGCCCGGATCGCCGACGATCAGCAAGTCCATCGCGCCCTTCAGCATCTCGATGACGCCCTCGGCGATTTCCTCCTGGAGCAACAACAGACGGAGTGCAGAGCAACGCTGTCCGGCGGAGCGGAACGCGCTGGTAACAACATCGGCGACGACCTGCTCGGGCAGCGCGGTTGAATCGACGATCATTGCGTTGATGCCGCCGGTTTCGGCGATGAGCGGGACGATCGGGCGGCTGTCATCCTCCAGCAGGCTGCGGGCGATCTTGCGCGCGGTAGCAGTGGAGCCGGTGAAGGCAACGCCCATGATCCGTGGATCGGCGGTGAGCGCCGCGCCGACTTCCGGGCCGCCGGGGACGAGGATCAGGGCATCTTTGGGCACACCGGCGCCGTGCGCCAGCTGTACCGCAAATTCGGCGATGCGCGGCGTTTGCGGCGCTGGCTTGGCGACGACAGTGTTGCCTGCAACGAGCGCAGCAACTGTCTGCCCCAGGAAGATCGCCAGCGGGAAGTTCCACGGCGCAATCGTCGCCCATACGCCGCGCCCCTCCATCCGCAATGTGTTGCGCTCGCCGGTCGGCCCTGGGAGTTCGAGCGGGTACAGGTTGGCGCGTGCCTCGGCAGCGTAGTAGCGACAGAAATCGACCGCCTCACGCACCTCGCCCAGCGCGTCGGGGATCGTCTTGAAGGCTTCCTGCACGCAGATCGCCATCAGTTCATCGCGGTGCGCTTCGAGCAGATCGGCCAAGCGGTCGAGGCAAGCCGCGCGTTCGTCAACCGGCGTGGCTGACCAGGCCGGGAAGGCGGCGGCGGCGCGGGTGATCGCCTCCGCCACTTCGGTACCCCCGCGAACGCGGGGGTCCAGAGCCACAGGCGACACCGTTTGCAACTCTGGGCTCCCGCCTTCGCGGGAGCACTGGGTGGTGGTTTGGCGCAGTATCTCGCGATCGGCCAAATCGAGGCCGGCCGAATTCCGCCGCGCTGCCCCGAACAGATCGACCGGCAGCGGAATGCTCGGATGCCGCGTCCCACCGACGCCCGCGATCTTCACGACCGGATCGGCGAGGATTTCCTCCTCGCTCAGCCGTTCATCCGCGAGTTGGTGGACGAAGGACGAGTTCGCCCCATTCTCCAACAACCGCCGCACCAGATAGGCCAGCAGATCGCGGTGCCCGCCCACCGGTGCATAGATGCGGCAGTGATAGCCATGCTCGCGCACCAGCCGCTCGTATAGCCCGTCACCCATCCCGTGCAGCCGCTGGAATTCGAAATCGCGGCTATTGCCTGCCCATTCGACGATCGTCGCGACCGTCAGCGCGTTATGGCTCGCAAAGGCGGGGCGGATATGGGGCGCGTCGAGCATGTCGCGTGCGCAGGCGAGGTAGGAGACGTCGGTCGCGGCCTTGCGCGTGAACAGCGGATAATCGGCCAGCCCCTCGACCTGGGTGCGCTTGATCTCGCTGTCCCAGTACGCGCCCTTCACAAGCCGGACGTTCATCTCCCGACCCAGCGCGTCGGCCCAGGCGATCACGGGTCGTGCGCGCTTGCCATAGGCCTGCACCGCCATGCCGAAACCCTCCCAGCCCTTGAGCGACGGCAACCCGGCGACGCTGCCGATGATGTCGAGGCTCATCTCAAGCCGCTCCGATTCCTCCGCATCGACCGTCAACGCGATGCCCATGCCCGCCGCTTGCACCGCCAGCGCTTCCAGCATTTCGGTCAGCGCGGGGACGCAGTCATCCCACTGCGCTACTTCATAACGGGCGTGGAGCGCAGAGAGCTTGACCGATATCGAATGCCCCGCCGCCGGATCGGCCCCGACCGCATCAATCGCATCGACATAAGCGCGGAAATAGCGGTCGGCATCGGCCTTGGTGCGTGCCGCCTCGCCCAGCATGTCGAAGCTTGCGGTGAAGCCCTTGTGCTCGGGCTTCTTCATGCGGCGCGCGGCTTCGTCGATAGTGCGGCCCATGACGAAAATTTCGCCCATCATCCGCATTGCCGCACCCACCGCCTGACGCACGAACGGCTCACCCGCGCGGCTGATCAAACGCCGGAGCGCGCTTGGCTGCTCGCCCTCCCCCACCAGCGCACGGCCGACGACCAGCCCCCAGGTGGCGGAGTTGACGAGCGTCGAGTTCGATTTGCCGGTGTGCGAACGCCAATCGGCATCACCCAATTTGTCGGCAATCAGCAAATCGGCGGTTTCGGGATCAGGCACGCGGAGGAACGCCTCTGCGAGCGAGAGCAAAGCGACACCTTCGGACGAGTTCAGTCGATATTCCTGCAGGAACTGGTTGACCCACCCCTTGCCCTGCGCGGCGCGCAGATCAGCCAGCAGCGTCAGCGACTCCGACATGATCCGATCGCGCGACTCGCGCGATACCGCCGCGCGCTCCAATAGCGGTTTTAGAACATCGGGTTCGGGCGCTCGGTGAAGCGCTGCCATGGATTTACGGGCTTGCGACGCTACGTCTGGTGTCATCTTCCGGTTTCCGGTCTAGTTGGGCTTGGCAAGGGGCACCCCGAAGGCCTATTTGAGCCCCGCGCTATGCGACGAATTGGACCGGAGGGAAATGCCGTGACGACAATCACCATCCAGGAAATGGCGACGCGAGTCGGCTCTGAGCAGGTTTCCGACTGGGTCGAAGTGAGCCAGGAGATGATCAACAAGTTTGCCGATGCGACCGGCGATCATCAGTTCATTCACATCAATCCTGAAATGGCGGCGATGACGCCGTTCGGCGGCACGATCGCCCATGGTTTCCTGACGTTGTCGCTCATGCCGCTCCTGTCATCGAAAATCATCGACGCGCCCAAGATTGAGGGCGTGAAGATGGGCGTCAATTATGGCGGCAACAAAGTCCGCTTCTTGCAGCCGGTCCGCTCGGGCAAGCGCGTGCGCGGTCGTTTCAAACTGCTGGAGCTGGTCGAGAAGCGCCCCGGCCAGTGGCAGCAGACCAACGAATTCTCGGTCGAGATCGAGGGCGAGGACAAACCCGCGATGATCGCCGAGTGGATCAGCCAGATCTTCGTTTAAGGAGGCGCCCCGTGCCCCGCATCACGCCCCTTACCAAACCCTATCCGCCCGAATTCGACGCGCGGATGAAGGTGCTGATGCGTGGCGCGGAGCCACTGGTGCTTTTCACGACATTGGCCACCAATGAACGCGCCTGGACCAAGTTCAGCGGCGGATCGTTGCTCGACAAGGCGAGCCCGCTGTCGATGCGCCAGCGTGAGGTCGTGATCGACCGCACGACGGCGAAATGCGGCAACGAATATGAATGGGGCGTCCATGTCGCCGGGTTCGCGCCACATATCGGCATGGACGACGCGCAGATTTACGCGACCGTCCACGGTGCTGCCGATGATCCCGTGTGGAGCCCCGAGGAAGGCGTGCTGATCGCGACGGTCGATGCGCTGATCGATCACAAAAAGCTGACCGACGCCGAATGGGCGGCGCTCAAGACCCATTTTGATGAACCCCAGGCGCTGGAGATCATCCAGCTCGTCGGATTTTACCACGGCGTGTCGCTGATCTGCGGCGCGCTCGATCTGCCCCTAGAAACCAACGCGGCACGATTTCCCGCCGCCAAAGGAGATTAATCCCATGCGTTCAGCCGTTATCGTTTCCACCGCCCGCACCCCGATTGGCCGCGCCTATCGCGGTGGGTTCAACAACCTGCCCTCGCCCACGCTGTCGAGCCACGCGATCAAGGCCGCCGTCGAACGCGCCGGGATCGACGGGGCCGAAGTGCAGGACGTTGTCTGGGGCGCCGCGCTTCAGCAGGGCGTGCAGGCGGGCAACATCGCGCGCAACGCGCTGCTGCGCGCCGGGCTGCCGATCAGCGTTTCGGGCCAGTCGATGGACCGGCAATGCGCCAGCGGCCTGATGGCAATCGCCACCGCCGCCAAACAGATCATCGTCGACAATATGGACGTAACGATCGGCGGCGGCTGCGAATCGATCTCGATGGTGCAGACGCCCGAAATGCGCGTCGCCCCCGACCGGGAACTGCTGGCGATGTACCCCGATGTGTACATGTCGATGCTGCAGACCGCCGAAGTCGTCGCCAAGCGCTATAACATCAGCCGCGAAGCGATGGACGAGTATAGCTATCAATCGCAGATGCGCACCGCTGCCGCCCAGGCCGCCGGCAAGTTCAACGACGAAATCGTGCCCGTCACCGCGACGATGGCGATGACCAACAAGGAAACCAAGGAAGTCACGCACCACGAAGTGACGGTGACCGGCGACGAGGGCAACCGCGCCGACACGACGCTCGCTGGCCTGAGCGGCCTGAAGCCCGTGCTGGGGCCGGACATGACGATCACGGCGGGCAATGCCAGCCAGCTGTCGGACGGTGCCTCCGCCAGCGTGCTGATGGAGGAAAAGCTCGCCGAGAAGCGCGGCCTTACTCCGCTCGGTCGCTATATCGGCATGGCCGCCGCCGGCACCAAGCCCGACGAGATGGGCATCGGCCCCGTCTATGCCATCCCGAAGCTGCTCGAGCGCTATAACCTGAAGATGGACGATATCGGCCTGTGGGAGCTGAACGAGGCGTTCGCTGTGCAGGTGCTCTATTGCCGCGACCATCTCGGCATCCCCAATGAGTTGCTCAACGTGAACGGCGGGGCGATCTCGATCGGCCATCCTTACGGCATGTCGGGCGCGCGGATGACTGGCCATGCGCTGATCGAAGGCAAGCGTCGTGGTGCGAAGTACGTCGTCATCACGATGTGCGTCGGTGGCGGCCAAGGTGCTGCCGGGCTGTTCGAGGTATTGTGAGGTTGAAAATTAAGAGCCGATCGCGTAAGTAGTTTTTGCAAGGCTCATTGGACTCCTTTGAGTGGGCCCCGTTCGTGGCAGCGATCGGGGCCCAATTCGTTTGGGGGCCAGCTGGCAGGCCGACCCCCTCCCGTTGGCCTATTTAGGGCGCGTCAGCTCGACCACCTTTAGTATCAAGGTGGCAAAGCCAATCATTACACCCAAAACGAGGCACAAGCTTGCAAGGCTCATGTGGCACTCCTTTGGTTGACGGCGGAATTGCCGTCACCAATACTCTGGCAAGACTTATCATCGACAACAAGCCGCGCGATGTTGTCGTTCTTCGTTCTACAACAGCGGCTCGTCCCCCAGCACATATCTTGCGCCAGCCCCCCGCTTCGCAGCACGGTCGCCGGGATTATAAAGCCCACACCGTTCCAGCGACAAACACCCGCAGCCAATACAGCCGTCGAGCAGGTCACGGGTGCGCGTGAGGGTCGCGATCCGGTCGTCGATGATCGCGCGGATGTCTTTGCTCATCCGGGACCAGTCCTTGGCGGTCGGCGTGCGGCCGTCAGGGAGCTTGGCAAGTTCGGTGCGGATTGCCTCGATCGACAGTCCCAGCTGCTGCGCGATCAGGATGAAGCTCAGCCGCCTGATGTCGGATCGCAAGAAGCGCCGTTGCCCGCCATTGTTGCGAAATGGGCTGAGCAGCCCGCGCGCCTCGTAAAAGCGGATCGCCGATACCGATACGCCCGCACGTGCCGCCAGATCGCCGATCGCGATGACATCGCTTGCCTTCATTTCGCCCCTAAGAAAACCCTTGACCTCAACTTAGGTTGAGGTTGCAGAAGTGGCGACGTCAAGCCGAATCGACGATCGATCGGTGCATGGAGGGACGTAGCGATGGGCTCAGCAATCATCGAACATATCAACTTGAACGTCAGCGATCCCGAGCGAGCTGCCGCGATGGCGGCCACGCTGTTCGGATGGGCTGAGAGGTGGCGCGGCGCGGCAGCGGATGGCGGCCTGTCGATCCATGTCGGCAGCGACAGCAGCTACATCGCCTATCACGGCAAGCCCGGCCGCGACCCGACTGCGCCATTCGAAAAGGGCGTGCCATTCAATCATGTCGGCGTACAGGTCGATGATCTGGACGCCGTCGAAGCGCGGGTGGTGGCGCAGGGTCTGACGCCGTTCGCGCATGGCGACTATGAACCCGGACGGCGTTTCTACTTTTTCGATCCCGACGGCATTGAATATGAAATCGTCAGCTACTCACCGCCCCAGGCATGACAGCGCTAATCAGGCTGAGTGGCGCCGCCGCGTTGACTGGCGGCGGCCTGCGGGTCGCCGCCGCGTTTATTCCCTATGTGCCAGGTGTTGCCTGGCTTGAGGGGTTTTATGCCGTGATCGACGCCTTTCTGCTGATCGGGCTGATTGGCATCTACGTGTCGGTGAGCGACCGTGTCGGCCGCCTGGGGTTGGCGGGCTTCATCATTGCCGCAATCGGCCAGGGATCGATCATTGGCCCCGATGCCACACAATTCGGCATCGATTTCTATCTGGCCGGATCAGTGGTGCTGCTGGCAGGCCTGACCTTGTTATCTGCAGCCATGTTTGGGGTGAAGGCAATGCGATCCGTTGCGCTGCTTTGGCTAAGCGCGGTCGGCATGGCTGTGGCCTCAACCATTTTTGGGGAGGTAGCCATTTTGGCTGCAGGGGCTCTGCTCGGCGGCGGTTTTGCCGTTGCGGGTGCGGCCATCCCCAAGCGACCGATCGTCGATCCAGCCCAAACGCCCAGCCAGATCGCTATGTAATAAGCCCTGAACCGCCGACCGGCTCAGTCGTAAATCTGCAGATGCAGGTGGTTATCATGCCCTGCCAGCGGCTTCACCAGCCCAGCATCGTGCAGCACCGGATCATTGAAAAACACCTGCGCATTGGGTTGCTGTTGCTTGATCAATTCCACCAGACGGCGCGTGGTCAGCCTATCATAGGCCGTGTCCTGCCATCGCGCTGGGAGATTCCGCCCATCTTTCCGAAATGGCCGAATATCAACCTCCCGGCCACTCATATGGCCCTTGTGCGGCGGGAAAGAGGTGCCGTTGCGGCGACTCATATCGCCAAAGCTGATCGGCGCGGCGCCTGTGGTCGACCATGAAGCGGCCAGCGCTTTCAGCGCATCGACGAAGCCGCGCGTGCCATAGCGGTCGCTCCCCTGCGCGTCGTCAGGATTATAGATTACGAAGCCGGGCCCTGAACTGGGCAATTGGGTATCGATCGGCGCAATTTTTCCAGCGGAAGTAGTCGGCTTTGCAAGGTCAGGATGATTGCTATCAACCGCTGCTGGTAGTTTGAGCACTTGGCCCGGCGCAATCTTGTTCACATCGGCAAGATTGTTCAGCACCTTCAGCGCCTGCCACGTCGTCCCGAAGCGCTTGGCAATCTTGCTCAGTGTATCATCACGTTGCACGGTGTAAGTGGGATTATCAGCCGACTGACCCATTATTATTCCCCAACCATCAAGCGCTTCGGCCTTAAAGACCGAGTGCCATTTTTACTGGTCGGGATACACTAGATCAAGATTATTATGACGCAGCCGAAATAATGATGATCACGCGTGTGCGCTGATCCATGCCTCGACAACAGGCGCGATCTTGGTGCGCCATTTGCTGCCATTGAAGATGCCGTAATGGCCAGCGCCTTCGGCCATCATATATTGCTTCATCGACGGCTTGAGTTTGCTTGCCAGGCTGAGCGCTGCCTTGGTCTGGCCGAGCCCCGAAATATCATCGCGCTCGCCCTCAATTGCCAGCAGGGCGATGTCAGTGATTGCTGCAGGATCCACCGGACGCCCCCGATGCGTGTAGGTTCCATTGGCGATGGCGTGCTTCTGGAACACAACTTCGATCGTCTGCAGGTAAAATTCCGAGGTCATGTCGCAGACGGAGCGATATTCTTCATAGAAATCCTTGGTTGCGTCGGCACTCTCGCCATCGCCATCGACCAGATGTTTGAACATTTCCCAATGCGACATCATGTGGCTGCCCAAATTCATCGACATGAATCCGGCAAGCTGCAGAAAGCCTGGATAAACGGTGCGGCCGGCACCGGCATAAGTCACCGGCACGGTCGCAATGACATTCTGCTGAAACCAGGCATGCGGCCGCTCAGTCGCCAGCGTGTTGACGGCGGTCGGCGCTTCGCGGGTGTCGATCGGGCCACCCATCAGCGTCAGCGTCTTGGGGCGGCACGGGTGCTTGTCCGCGCTCATCACACAGGCAGCGGCATAGCACGGCACCGATGGCTGGCAGACGGCGAGCATGTGGGTGCCGCCCTCACCTTCGTTGGCGCCAATCGCCTCCAGGAATTCGATGATGTAATCGATATAATCATCAAGATCGAAGCTGCCATCGGACAACGGCACCAGCTTCGCATCGCGCCAATCGGTGATGTAGACATCGGCAAAGGGCAGCATGCGTTCAACCGTTCCGCGCAACAGCGTAGCATAATGGCCAGACATGGGCGCAACGATCAGCAGCTTGGGGCCGCCGACGACGCCGTCGCGCGCAAAGCGCTTGAGCTGGCCAAAGGGCTTACGGACGATGATCTCTTCCTGCACCGGGAAGGTTTTGCCATCGATAACGGTCGTATCGAGCCCGAAATCTGGCTTGCCACGGGGTGCTGCGGCATGCGCGAACACTTCGAGCGCTGAACCGAGCACCGGCCCGCCGCTGAAATAGGACCAAGGATTGGTGGGGTTCTGAAGCATCCCTGCACCAAAATTGGCCATCGCGCTGGCCCCAGCCAGCATTGAGCGCTGCATCTCATAGGCGTTGTAAAGCATGAACGTCCTTTGCCACCCGAACGGTTACCGTCCCGTCAAGACGGCTTGCAATAGCATGCTGCAGTGCGGTGGCAATGCTCGTAGGTGCTATTCCTGAGTACCATCGCTAGACGATCCGCCCAGGACACATCACGACATGGGTCGAGAGATAGCCCCAGTGATAGACATTGAGGGGGCGGGATCGTCCTGCTAGACGCCGCACCAACATGACCGACCAGCCAACCGCTCCGATCGAGCCCGCCCGCACTGAGCCGGCCCCGCGCCGCAAGCTCTCCAGCCTGGCTATTGTTGCCCGGTTCGCCCTGAAATATCCGGTGCAGCTGGCGATTGCACTGCTGGCGCTGGTCACGACATCGGCGACGACGCTGTATATTCCGTGGCGATTCAAATCGGTTATCGACCAGGGCTTCGGCAATGGCGGCGATCTGGCGCATATCAATTCGATTTTTTACGGCCTGTTCGGGTTGGTTATTGTGCTGGCGATTGCGACGGCGGTCCGCTTTTATTTCGTGTCCTGGCTTGGCGAGCGCACCGTTGCCGATTTCCGCACGGCGGTGCAGCGCAACCTGCTGCGGCTCGCTCCGCGCTATTTCGAAGAAAACCGGCCATCGGAAATCGCATCGCGGCTGACGTCGGACACTGCCCAGATCGAAATTGCGGTCGGCACCACTGTCTCCGTCGCGCTGCGTAATGCCTTGACCGGTATTGGCGGGATCATTTCGCTTTTTGCCTTGTCGCCCAAGATTGCGGGGTCGCTGATCATCGCGATCCCGATCATCATCATGCCGCTAGTGCTGCTTGGCCGGCGCGTACGCAAATATTCGCGGACCAGCCAGGACCGGATTGCTGACATCGGATCGATCGCGGTTGAGACGTTGGGGGCGATGAAGGTCGTTCAGGCCTTTGGTCAGGAAGAGCGCGAGGGTGACCGGTTCGGCGATGCCGTTGAGCGCAGCTTCACCATTGCCAAGCGCCGCATCCGCATCCGGGCGATCATGACCGCGCTGGTCATCATGCTGCTGTTCGGTGCGGTAACCTTGCTGTTGTGGACCACCATCGCTGACGTGGCGTCTGGGCGGCTGACCGGGGGGTCGCTGACCGCATTCATCTTCACCGCCGGGCTGGTGACGGGCGCTTTCGCCGCGCTGACCGAGGTCTATGGCGATCTGATGCGCGCCGCCGGCGCCGCCGAGCGGCTGAACGAGCTGATGAACGAGGTGCCCGAAATCAGGGCACCGGCGCATCCCGTGGCGCTGCCCCAGCCAGCGCGCGGATCGCTTGATTTCGACAAAGTCACCTTCCGCTACCCGACCCGGCCCGACATTGCAGCGCTGTCGGATTTCTCCTTATCGGTATCGCCGGGGGAAACCGTCGCGGTGGTCGGGCCTTCGGGCGCCGGCAAATCGACGCTGTTCCAGTTGATCCAGCGCTTTTACGATCCCGATCAGGGTATCGTCCGGATTGACGGGGTCGCGCTGCCAACCGCTGACCCAGCCGAAGTCCGCAAGCGGATTGCGATGGTGCCGCAGGACAGCATCATCTTTGGCGCATCAGCGCGCGACAATCTGCGCTATGGCGACTGGACGGCAAGCGACGACCAGCTTTGGGCCGCGGCGGAGGCAGCCAATGCCGCCGAATTCCTGCGCAAGCTGCCTGAGGGGCTAAACACCTTCCTTGGCGAAGGCGGCGCGCGACTGTCCGGTGGGCAGCGCCAGCGCGTGGCGATTGCGCGTGCGCTGCTCCGCGATGCGCCGATCCTGCTGCTTGATGAAGCGACCAGCGCGCTCGATGCCGAAAGCGAACGGCTGGTGCAGGAAGCGCTCGAGCGGCTGATGGAGAACCGCACCACGTTGATCATCGCGCACCGACTGGCGACAGTGCGGTCGGCGGGGCGGATCATCGTGATGGATGACGGCCGTATCGTTGAAACCGGAACGCATGGCGGGCTGATCGGGCAGAACGGCTTGTACGCCCGGCTGGCGAGCTTACAGTTCAGCGAAGCGGCTTGAATAAAGCACACCTCTCCCTGAGCGGAGAGGGAGAGGATTGGAGAGACGGTCATGGCACGCGAATTCGACGTCATCGTTTATGGGGCCACCGGCTATACCGGGCGCCTGGTCGCCGAATATCTTACCCAGGCCTATCCCGGTGCGGACAAGCCGAAATGGGCGATGGCCGGGCGTTCGCTCGCCAAATTGGAGGAGGTGCGCGATCTGATTGGTGCGCCCGCCGACACCCCGCTCGTCACTGCGGACGCAGAGGACCCGGCAAGCGTCCGCGCGATGTGCAACCGCGCGACCGTGATCCTGACCACGGTTGGCCCGTATCAACTTTATGGCAGCGATCTCGTCGCCGCCTGCGCTGAAACCGGGACGGCCTATGTCGATCTTTGCGGTGAACCCGCCTGGATGCGCGAGATGATCGACGCCCATCACGCCACCGCGCAAAAGACGGGCGCGAGGATCGTGTTTTCCGGCGGCTTTGATTCGATCCCGTTTGATCTTGGCGTGCTGACATTGCAGGAAGCGGCGCAAGCACGGTTCGGCAAGCCCGTTCCCCGGATCAAATGCCGGGTTCGGACCATGAAAGGGACGTTTTCAGGCGGCACCGCCGCCAGCCTGAAAGCAACAATGGCTGCCGCAGCGCGCAACCCGATGCTGATCGGCGTGCTGACCGATCCCTTTGCGCTGACCCCAGGTTTCAAAGGCCCGAGCCAGCCCAAGGGGCTGCTGCCGGAATATGACAAATCGATCGATAGCTGGGTTGCGCCGTTCGTGATGGCCGCGATCAATACCAAGAATGTCCACCGCACCAACTTCCTGCTGGGCGAGGCGTATGGCGCAGATTTCGTTTATGACGAGATGGTCGTGGCCGGGCTGGGCGAGATGGGCAAGGCAGCGGCAGAAGCGCTCGCCAAGATGAACCCATTTGCTGGCGACAAAGGCCCCAAACCCGGCGAAGGGCCGAGCAAGGAAGAGCGCGACGCTGGCCATTATGACATCCTGTTCGTCGGCGAAATGGCCGATGGCACGCGGATTGACGCCGTCGTCACTGGTGATCGCGACCCTGGTTATGGATCAACCAGCAAGATGATCGCTGAAAGCGCGCTTTGTCTGGTGCAGGATGTCGCCGATGCGAAGGGCGGGATCTGGACGCCGGGCGCGATCATGGGGCAACCCTTGCGCAAGCGGCTGATCGAAAAGGCAGGCCTGACCTTTACCGCAGAATGATCGACGATCCGTCGACATAAAAGGCCATGGTGAGCACCGCCAACGACACGGCAAAGGCGATGGCGGCAATCACCCCGATCCGCCGCCGCCGTTCGATATTGGCGTCATAGGCCGCCAGATCGAGATAATAACGCTTGCGCCCGGCATCGCGGACAATCCCCGTCTGCACCATGCGGGCGAAAATCTTTTCGTCCGCGGCCGTCGTCGTACTGAAGTTAATCGCATCTTCGGGCGACAGCGCATGCTGCGCCATGAAAACCTGGGCAAGCCGCCGACGGGTTCGATCAAGCGCTGCGGTTTGCATGGGCGCCCGCCGGACTGTCGAAAGGGGCAGCATCGCCATGCTCAGTTCACCAGCGCAACGACCGCGCCTCCGATCAACGCCAGCGCTGTCATCGCCAGGCCAATCCGCTGCCGCCGCTCACCATTTTGCGCATCATAGGTCGGCACATCAACATAATAGCCACCCTTGGCGACTGGGACGATCACGCCGGAGCGAACATAGCGATCAAGCATCCGCCGCTCGATCGCGCGCCTCGGCGTGAAGCTTACGGCCTGGTCGGCGGAAACCGCATTGCATGACAGGAAATGCGAAATAACATTGCGTCTGGCGCGGGCGACGACTGCGGCTGCTGCTCCCATCTCATCCTCCAACGCAATATCATCACTATGGCATGATGATTCTTGCGTGTCCTAAGCCAAATGGTAGCATTTCTTTGCTACCCGGCAATGGCCTAAAGACCGTATCAGCGTCGCTTGCCCTGGTGACGGATATTGGCGGGGCGCCCGCGATGCTTGATGATGCGTTTGGGCTTGTCGTCCCGCGGCGGACCGCTGCCCCCGCCTTTGCCATCGACCATCTCGAAACGCAGCGCGCCCGATACCGGATTGGCCTCGGCCAGCCGCAATTGCAGCCGCATCCCACTTGAATAGGTTTCGCCGCTATGTTCGCCGATCAGCGCCTTGGCCGCTTCGTCATAGCGAAAATACTCACGGCCGATGTCGCGTACCGGCATTAGCCCGTCGCCGCCAATCCCCTCCACGGTCGCGAAAAAGCCGAAATTCTGCACCCCGGTGATGCGCGCATCGACGACGTCCCCCACCCGTTCCGCCAGATACGCCGCGACATAGCGGTCAATCGTATCGCGCTCCGCCTCCATCGCGCGGCGTTCGAGCATCGAGATCGATTCGCCGATCTTGTCCATCGACGCGCCCTCGGCCTCGGTCAGCCCGCCCGGCCCGAGCTTGTAGGCGGCGACCAGCGATCGGTGGACAACCAGATCGGCATAGCGCCTGATCGGTGAGGTAAAATGCGCGTAACTGCCCAGCGCAAGCCCGAAATGGCCGTGATTGCCCGGCGCATAATAGGCCTGGGTCTGGGTGCGCAGGATCTGCTCCATCACCTGCGGGCGGAAATCGCTCTCGCCGATCCGGTCGATGACATGGTTAAAGGTGGAAGGTTTCACCACCTGACCCAGCGCGAATTCAACGCCAAAGGTCTTCAGATAGTCCTTGAGCGCAACCAGCTTTTCGCGCGCGGGCGGCTCATGGTCACGATACATGACCGGCGCCTTTTTCTTTTCCAGCGCCTTGGCGGCAGCGACATTGGCGGCGATCATATATTCCTCGATCAGCTTATGCGCATCGAGCCTCTCGCGCGGCGCGACCGACATGATTCGGCCCTTTTCGTCAAGGATCACGCGGCGCTCGGGCAGATCGAGATCGAGCGGCGCGCGCTTGGCGCGAGCGGCCGCGAGCGCGCGCCAGCAGGCCCAGAGCGGCAGGAGGGCGGCGAGTAGATCCTCCCCGGCACGGGGAGGGGGACCATTTGCCCCTTCCGGCAAATGGTGGAGGGGGCTCTCCGCGGGCGAGGCGGTCGCTTGTGGCGCACCCCCTCCACCAGCTTCGCTGGTCCCCCTCCCCGTGCCGGGGAGGATTGAATCGACCATCGCCTGCGCTTGCTCATAGGCGATGTTCGCCGCAATTCGCACCACGGCCCGCGTAAAGCGCCAGCTCTTCAACGCGCCGCCTTTGCTGATCTGCAAATGACAGACGAGTGCCGCGCGATCCTCGCCCTGTTTCAGCGAACAGACATCCGCCGACAGCAATTCGGGCAGCATCGGCACGACCCGGTCCGGAAAATACACGCTATTGCCGCGCCGCCGCGCTTCCTTGTCGATCGCCGAACCGGGGCGGACATAAAAGCTGACATCGGCAATCGCGACGATCGCCTGCCAACCGCCGGCATTCTCCGCATCATCATCGGGCGTGGCCCAGACGGCATCGTCATGATCGCGCGCATCCTCGGGATCGATGGCAACAATCGGCAGATGGCGCAGGTTTTCGCGATCCTCGCCCAGCCGCTGCTTCGCTACGTCAGCCGCTTCCTCGATCGCCTCAGGCGCGAACTCCACCGGGATGCCGAGTTTGTGGATCGCGATCATCGAGAAGCTGCGCGGCGCAAACGGATCGCCCAGCACTTGCGTCACCCGCGCGGTGATGCGCGGCGGGCGGCCGGTCTTTTCAGCGAGCACCAGATCGCCCGGATTGGCGCCGCCCGCATCCGACACCTGATGTTCGCGCCGCTCACGCTTGTCGACGCCGATCAGCCACAATTTGCCGCCCTCCTCGCGCAGCACGCCGAGCATCAGTTCCTCACCCTTAGCGAGCGATTTCAGCGGGTGCGCGATCCAGCCATTGCCGACCTCTTCGGTGCGCGCCAAAATCCGGTCGCCAATGCCGAGCGCCCCGCGTCGCCCCTTCTCGCGCACGCGCAACCGGGGCGCGGGCGTATCGGCCTGCCAACTCTCCGGCACTGCCCAGCACTGCCCGTCATCGCCGACATCAGTGATCCGCAGCACCGTCACCTTGGGCACGCCGCCCATTTGGTGAAACGCCCGGCCCGGCGAGCTGTCGATCAGCCCTTCATCGGCCATGTCCTTCAGCAGCGCCTTGAGCGCGATCTTCTCCGCGCCGTGCAGGCCGAATGCTTTCGCAATCTCTCGCTTGCCGACCGAGCTTTCCGCGGACGCGATGAAATCGAGGATCTGTTTGGGGGTCGGCAGGCCGCCAGAGGGCTTGGGGGTGAATTTGGGCATCTCGCACGGGATAGGCTGTCGCGCGCCAGTTACCAAATTCCTTCTGTGCGAACCGCCGCACCCAAGCTATCGGACAACGGTGACATACGACCTTCTCATCATCGGCGGCGGCATCAACGGCGCGGCAATCGCGCGTGAGGCGGCGCTCAACGGCCTGAAGGTGCTGCTCGTCGAGAAGGGCGATCTAGCCGGGGCCACTTCATCGGCCTCCACTGGCCTGATCCACGGCGGGCTGCGCTACCTGGAATATTATGAATTCAAGCTGGTCGCCGAGGCGCTACGCGAGCGCGAGCGGCTGGTGCACGCCGCCCCCCACATCATCCAGCCGATGCTGTTCGTGCTGCCGCATGAAAACGCGGTTCGTCCCTGGTGGTTGGTGCGGGCTGGCCTGTACCTTTATGATTTTCTGGGCGGCAAAATGTCGCTGCCGCGCTCACGGGGCTTGCGGCAAAGCGACACCGCGTTCACCGCGCCACTCAAAGGCGGCAGAAAAGGCTTCGTCTATTCGGACGCACAGGTCGATGATTCCCGGCTTACAGTGCTGAACGCGGTTGATGCAGCGGCCAATGGGGCCGAGATTGCGGTGCACACGGCGTTACTGTCTGCCCGGCGCGAGGGGCAGATGTGGCGTGCAACGCTGGGTGACGGGCGCGAGGTGACAGCGCGCGCGCTGGTCAATGCCGCCGGGCCCTGGGTGCACCAGATGCTCGGCAAGCTCGGCGTCAACGCGGCAAGCGGCATCCGGCTGATCAAGGGCAGCCATATCGTCGTGCCCCGGCTATATGCGGGCGATCACGCCTATATGCTCCAGCAGCCCGATGGCCGGATCGTCTTCGCCATCCCCTATCAGCGCGACTTTACCGAGATCGGCACCACCGATGTGCCCGTCGAACGGCCCGAAGATGCGGTGATCGATTCAGGGGAGATCGCCTATCTCTGCGAAGCGGCGAACCGGCATTTCATCAAGCAGATCACCCCCGCTGACGTGACCTCTACCTGGTCCGGTGTCCGGCCGCTTTATGATGACGGGGCGAGCGAGGCCAAGGCGGTGACCCGGGATTATGTGCTTGAACTTGACACCAATGGCGCGCCGTTGCTGTCGATCTTCGGCGGCAAAATCACCACCGCGCGGCATCTGGCCGAAGAAGCCATTGGTAAATTGGCCGGGCCGATGGGCGTGGCGGTTTCGCCCAAAACGCGCGCGCGCGTTTTCCCCGGCGGCGCGATTACTGATTTCGACCGCTTCGTTGCTGATGCGCGCGGAACCTGGCCGTTCCTTGGTGCCGTCCGCGCAGAACGGATGGCTCGCGCTTATGGCACGCGCCTGATGGAGATGCTGGGCGGCATCACCGACGAAGCGGGCATGGGCGCTGATCTGGGCGGTGGGCTGACCGAGATCGAAGCACGCTGGATGCACGACCAGGAATGGGCGCGCACCGCAGAGGATGCGCTGATGCGGCGCTCCAAAATCGGGCTGCACTTGAATGCAGCCGAACGAGCAGCATTTGAAAGCTGGTGGGCATGCGCCTATCCCGCCTGACATGATCACCGTTGCCGCCCTTTACCGCTTCGCTCGCTTCGACGATCCGGCTGCGCTCCGCCTGCCGCTGCTCGCGCTGTGCGAGGCGCAGGGAATCAAGGGCACGCTGCTGCTGGCGCGCGAAGGGATTAACGGGACCATTGCCGGCAAGACTGCGGCGATCGATGCTGTGCTCACGCATATCCGCGCGCTGCCGGGCTGCGCTGATATCGAGGTGAAATTCTCCCATGCGGACGCGATGCCCTTCCACCGCATGAAGGTGCGACTGAAGCGCGAGATTGTGACGATGGGGCAGCCCGATATTGATCCGGTGCGCGGTGTTGGCACCTATGTCGCGCCGGCCGACTGGAACGCGCTGATCGACCAGCCGGACACAATCGTGATCGACACTCGCAACGATTATGAAGTCCAGGTCGGCAGCTTTGCCGGTGCGATCGACCCCGCCACCAAAAGCTTCAGCGAATTTCCGGACTGGTTTCGCGCGCACCGCGATGAGCTGGCGGACAAGAAAATCGCGATGTTCTGTACGGGCGGCATCCGCTGCGAAAAGGCGACCGCCTTTCTGAAAGCCGAAGGGCTGGATGCGGTTTATCACCTGAAGGGTGGCATCCTGAAATATCTGGAGGAAGTGCCCGCCGCCCAAAGCCGCTGGCAAGGCGAATGCTTTGTTTTCGATGAGCGGGTTGCCGTCGGCCATGGGCTTGGCGCTGGCACGCATGCGCTGTGCCGCGGCTGCCGAATGCCGGTGAACGCCGAAGCGCGCCTGTCGCCGCACTATGTGGAAGGCGTCAGCTGCCCGGCTTGCCACGCCAGCCGGGACGACGCGAAGCGCGCCAGTTATGCTGAACGCCACCGCCAGGTAAAACTGGCCGAGGCGCGCGGGCAAGCGCATGTGGGGGCCATCGCCCCGCAAAGTGACCCCAGCGCATGACCGGTACCGATCGCGCCCGGTTCATCCTGCGCTGGCTGCTGGCGGCGGCTTATCTGTTTGTGGGGTACGTCCACCTTCGCTCCCCCGGTGGGTTCATCCCGATCGTGCCCGATTGGGTTCCCTATCCCCGCGAGACCGTGTTGCTGACTGGCGTTTGCGAAATTGCCGGGGCGATCGGGTTGATGACGCGCCGCTTCCGCTATGCGGCCGGGATCGGCCTGGCGGCCTACGCGATCTGCGTCTATCCGGCCAATATCAAGCATGCGATGGAAGGCGTTACGGTCAGCGGCGTGCAGCTCGGCTGGGCCTATCATGCGCCGCGCCTTGCCTTTCAGCCCGTGATCGTCTGGTGGGCGCTGTTTGCTGGCGGCATCACCCGCTGGCCCTTTGGCGGAAAGGACACCGCGCCATGAGTGACACGCTCGACGATCAGCTGATTGACACGCCGGAGGGCCCGATGACCTGGGCCGCCTGGAAGAAGAAAAATCCGGTGCAAACCCCGTCCCGCCGCACCAAGGGTAAGAAATTGCCCGTCAAGGTGAAGCGCTTCACGGACAAACCGTAGCGATCAACGCCGCGGCGCGCGCAAGGCAATGCCGGGAACGGGGCCGCAGCGCAGCATCACCTTGTCGATCATGTCGATCAACCGATCGCGCGCCTGCGCGATGCCAGCCGAGGACGATCCGCGCTCCTCGGTCTCGATATTGACATAAGCGAGCCCATGCTGCGCTGCATAGTTTGAAAGCGACCCGTCGCTATAGCCGACGCGTTCGAACACCAGATTGTAATCGCCCGACGCTAACAAGCGACCGCACGGGGCCGATGCGCGGGGCTGGCCACTCAAATGGGGAAACAGCATCAGGCTGTCCTCGTCATCGAATGGCCATTGTCGCTTGGTGGCCGGGCGTGGCTGATAGCGGGTATTGCACAACCCCACTGAAATTGCCCCGCGTCCGGGCGTTGCCGTTGGGCAATCGGACAGATTGGGATCGAAATCGGGCGCATTGGTATGCAGCGCAATGATCAGCCGCGCCGGATCGCCAAGATCGGCGAGCATCCGGGCGACATAGGCCGGCCGGGTATCAAGGAAATTGCGATTGGGATCGATTGGTTTGCCAACAACCTCCGCATTAAAGCGCGCGCCGTAACGGGTATCGACGGGCCCGGTATCGACCACCATCACCACCCCGCCCCAGCTATTCACCGCCGCTAAGGCCGCCGCGAAGGTTGCGTTCTCGTTGTCGTGCGTGACCACCCATAAGGGTCCGGCCGGCTTGGCGGTGTTGACGATGCGCCACAGCCGCCAGGTCGCCGCGCCTTCGGTGAAGACCATCCGCTCCACGCTAAGGTCGCGCCAGGTGTCGGGGTCGCGATTGCGCGCGAAATCATCATCGGCGATGGTCAGGGGGTCGGTTGCGACCCATCCCTCTGGCGCGGAGGCCTGCGCTGTGCTGAGCAGGCCACACAGCAGCAGCAACAGCGCCCTGAAAAGAACGAACCGGTCTGGACGGCCAAGGTCGCGGTTCGAACGCATCGGCTAACGGTAACGTGCTTTTGGTGGTCACGAAAGCAAAGGCGTGCAGACCATTTCGTCCCACATAGGCACGATGCTGCACCGGGCGGGCAAAGCTATCCACTGGCTTGGCGTTTTGCCGCGCATCCCGATGTCGCGCTTGATGGGGCGCTCTGGCTGCGGCAAGGGGGACATCAATGCCTGAAAAGCCAATCGCCTTTGCCCTGAACCCCGATCTCGACGGGACGGCCCTTGCGCGAAAATATGCCGATCTGGGGCGCGTCCAGATAAACGACTTTCTCGTGGCTGAGGCGGCTGAAGCGCTGCACTTGGCCCTGCGCGCGCGATCAGACTGGGTGCAGCTGGTCAATTCCGGCGATAAGGTTTTTGAACTCAGCCGCCCAGCGCGCGACGCCATGGCCACCAACCAACGGGCCGCCCTTGACGAAGCGGTCTATGCGGGGGCCAGATCCAGCTTCCAATATCGCTACGAATCGATCCGCGTTCCCGATGACGCCGCGGCGCGCGTTGCAAGCAGCGACCCGCTTGCCCATTTCGCCACTTGGATGTCCAAGGGCAAAGCGCGCGACTTGCTCCGCACCGTGACGGGCGCTGAGGCAATCACCTTTGCCGATGCACAGGCGACAGCCTATGCGCCGGGGGATTTCCTGACCGCGCATGATGATGATGTTGCAGGCAAGCATCGTCACGCCGCCTATGTTTTTGGTCTTACCCCCGTCTGGCGACCGGAATGGGGCGGATTGCTGCTGTTCCACGATGGCGACGGCACAGCGATGAACGGCTTTTCCCCCGTCCACAACACCCTGAATCTGTTTCGTGTGCCGCAGGTGCATAGCGTGACAGAGGTGACCCGCGCCGCTGCCTATCGTCGCTACTCGATCACGGGCTGGCTGCGGAGCAGTGCCGGTTGATAGCGGCCACCGCGTTAAGATAGGGCTAGTCGCCTGGCCATCGCCGACGCAGCCCAGTTTCAGGGCGACCGCTTAATTCGCTCGGCAGATTTCGACGACCTGGGCCGCGGCCGCCAAGTTACCATTCTCCAGCATCAGTCGGCGCGCTTCGGCGCATTTGCCCTCCAGAATCAAGCGCGCCGCATGCGCGGAGAGCAGCCGCTGTTCGATTTCAGCGACCGGGCGGCCGGCTTCGATTGGCGGCGGTGAAAAAGGCAGCACGGGTTTGGGGTCCGGATCGGCGGCATTGTCCATCTTGTCGGTCTTGCGCTGCACCGATCGATCACCGGTTAGCGTCGGGGTCGGGAATCCGACGGCGGTCTTTCGCCCCGAAGGTTCGACAAATTCGATCTGCTTCACGCCCCAATCGGCAAGCTGAAACGCGATTTTCTTCAAACAATCGAAACTGGCATCGGACCGGGCGATCACGCGGACCGGCGCACCCGCTGCCCAGATTCGGGCGCGTTCCCGAAATTCGGCATCGGACAATGTCTTATCGGCAAATCGAATCGCGCAGCCGCCCTGGGGCCGCGCGGTCACGACGATATCGTCTGGCGCAGGCGGCGCAGGCACCGCTTGTGGCGCCAACACCAGCGCGGCCAGCCAGACGATGATCATCACATTCCCATCAATAAGACCGACCGACCAACACCCGCTCAACCGCTGGCGCCCCGGTAAAGATGCACGCGCCATCAGCCGGCAGCGCGGTCATCGGCACGTTGCGCAGGGTCAGCTTTAGCGCTTTTAGCCGCTCGACCACCTGGTCAAGCGCCGCGCCCGTTGGCTTGGCCCATTGCACTTCGACAAAGCCGGGATTCTTTACCGTATCGGCAAAGGCACGCTCGAGCCCGGCAAAGTCATTCACATCGCGAGCGATATTGGCGTCGAACCGCGCCTTGGCTTCGGCAAACAGTGCTGTCTGGATTTCAGCGAGCGTCGGGACTGCATCACCAACAAAATCCACCTTCGCAACCACCGCGCTGTCGAGCTTGCCGTCTTCGCGGTAGAGCCGGTCGCGACGGATCACGCTGACGTTTCCGCCTGCGACATCACGCCCACCCACTTCGATGACGATCGGCGCGCCCTTCTTCACCCAGCCCCAACGCTTGGTCGCGGCCTTGGCCGGGCGCTGGTCGAGCAGCGCACGGACGGGCTCACCGAACGCATAGAGCTTGGCGAGGTCGGCCTGCAGGCCCTTGCAATACTCAACGATCGCCGCGTCCTCGGGCTGATCGCGCAGCATCGGCACGATCACGATCTGCCACGGGGCAACGCGCGGCGGCACGCGCAGCCCGTCGTCATCGCCGTGCACCATAATCAGCCCGCCGATCATCCGCGTCGACATGCCCCAGCTCGTCGTCTGCGCCAGTTCAAGCTGCCCGTCGGCATTTTGGAAGCGGATATTCTGCGCCTGCGAAAAATTGGTGCCCAGGAAATGCGAAGTGCCGGCCTGCAGCGCCTTGCCGTCCTGCATCATCGCTTCGATCGAATAGGTCGCGACCGCGCCTGGAAAGCGCTCATTCTCGGGCTTCTCGCCCGCCACCACCGGCAGCGCGACGCAATCCTCGGCAAAGGTGCGGTACACTTCGAGCATTTTCAGCGTCTCTTCGCGCGCCTCAGCCTCGGTCGCGTGCGCGGTATGGCCTTCCTGCCAGAGAAACTCCGTCGTGCGCAGGAACATCCGGGTGCGCATTTCCCAGCGGACGACATTGGCCCATTGGTTGATCAGCACGGGCAGGTCACGCCAGCTCTGCACCCAACGCGCAAAGGCGGTGCCGATCACCGTTTCGGATGTCGGCCGCACAACCAGCGGTTCTTCCAGCTTCGCGCTCGGATCGGGGACCAGCCCTCCGTTGCCGTCGGCGATCAGACGGTGGTGGGTGACGACCGCCATTTCCTTGGCAAAGCCGTCGACATGCTCGGCCTCTTTCTCGAAATAGCTCAGCGGGATGAACAACGGGAAATAGCAATTTTCATGCCCCGTCGCCTTGATCTGATCATCAAGCAGCCGCTGGATGCGTTCCCAGATGCCATAGCCCCAGGGCCGGATGACCATGCAGCCGCGCACGCCCGATTCCTCGGCGAGGTCAGCCTCGGTGATGACGGATTGATACCATTCGGCGAAATTGGCGTCGCGGGTGACGGAGAGAGCGTGCTTGATCATGGGGATGCGGATAGCGCGGGAATTCCCCCTCGTCACGTAGGACTTGATCACAAGCGCACAGACGAACAAGAGAATGCGCATGACCCAGCCCGTTATCAGCCGCGACCGCGTCCTTTACGGCGTTGCGCTGCGTCTGGGGTCAGTCGCCACCTTTTCGGTGATGAACGTGCTGATCAAACTGGCGGAAGGGAATGGCGCGCACCTCGCCGAGCTGATGTTTTTCCGCCAGACCTTTGCACTGCCGATCGTGCTGGTTTGGATAAGCTTCGGGGCTGGGCTTGGATCGCTTCGGACCAACCATATCGGCGCGCATCTGTCTCGCGCGGCGCTCGGTCTTATCAGCATGTGCTTCGTCTTTTCGACGATCCTGTTCCTGCCGCTGGCCGAAGCGACGACCTTGCAGTTCACGCTGCCGATCTTCGCAACGGTGCTGGGCGCCGTCATCCTGAAAGAGCCGACCGGCTGGCACCGCTGGGGTGCAGTGACGGTCGGGTTTCTGGGCGTAATCATCGTTGCCCAGCCGGGCACCGGGCAAATGGCGGGCATTGGCGTGTTCACTGGGTTGATGGGGGCGCTGCTCAGCGCCAGTGTCTCAATCCTGTTGCGGCAAATCAGCAAGACCGAAAGCGCGCCGACGATCGTCTTCTGGTTTTCCGCGCTATCGGTGCCGCCAACGGCGATTGCCTTTGCGCTCTATTGGACACCGCACCCAATCGAGACATGGCTGCTGATGGTCGCCGTAGGGCTGACGGGCGGCATCGCACAATTGTTCATGACCGCATCGCTCAATGCCGCACCGGTCTCGGTCGTGGTACCGATGGACTATACCGGCCTGGTTTGGGCGACGATCTATGGCTGGGCGATCTTTGGCGCCGTGCCCAGTTGGTCAACCTGGATCGGTGCGCCGGTGATTATCGCGAGTGGGCTTTACATTGTCTGGCGCGAACACCGGTTGCGGCGCGAAAAGGTAGAGCGCGTAATCGCCTGATCATGCCTTGCGATAAACGAGCATCAGATTGTTGGCCGGCATGTCGATCAGCCGATCAAAAATAAGGCCATTTTCTTCGGCTGCTTCAGTGACGCTCTCGACCGATCGCAGCCCCCATGCCGGATCGCGCGCGCGCAGCGACTGATCAAATGCCTCGTTGCTCGGTGCCGTTTCCACGCCGTCCTGGCGATAAGGGCCATAGGTGATGAGCGGGCCGCCGGGGGGCAGCAACCGCGCGGCCCCAGCCATCAACCCCAGCGTCGCTGCCCAGGGGCTGATATGGATCATGTTGATACACAGCACTGCATCTGCCCGGTCGATCGCCCAATCGGGGGCCGCTGCATCGATATCCATCGGCGCACGCACATTGGCCAGGCCCGTCGTCCAGGAGGCGATCGAGGCACGAGCAGTCGCGTCGGGGTCGCTCGGCTGCCATTCATGCCCGCACAACATGTGTGCGAAATAGCCGATATGCTCGCCGCTACCACTCGCGACCTCCAGGACCAGCCCCTGCACGGGCAGCACATCGGCGAGCACGGCGGCAATCGCTGCACGGTTGCGTTCGGTGGCGGGCGCGTGCTTGCGCACCGCACCAGAGTCTTCCGCCACGATCCAGGGGGTGGGATCAGCCATGATATGCCTCGCTTGTCGACGGGTTGATCGCTAAACCTGTCCTGTGGCTTTGCAATAGGGGGCTTGATGGCAGAGGTAGATCGTGGGGCGGGCGTGCTGTTTCCCCCGCCCTTCATTTTTCTTGGGCTATTGCTGCTTGGCCCCGTCATTGACTGGCTGTTGGGCTTGCCATCGCTGCCAATCCCCGGCGGCCTGAGCATGATTTTTCTGTTTCCGGGCTTTATCCTGATCGGCATCGCCATCGGCCTGTTTCGCCAGCGCGGCGAGAACCCCAACCCGGCAACGGCGACTGGCGGCATTATCGATACGGGCATTTACGCCCGCACCCGCAATCCAATGTATCTCGGCATGGCGATCGCCTATCTGGGCCTGGCCATTGTGCTGCACAGCATGCCGTCGCTGCTCTTGTGGCCAGTGGCGCTGTTCCTGATCAATTCGCAAGTGATTGCCCGCGAGGAGCGCTATCTGACGGCGAAGTTCGGCCAGCCTTACCTGGATTATATGGCGAGGGTGAAGCGCTGGCTTTAACGCTGCGAAACGGCGCGCCAGATCAACCGGGACGCCAGGAGATAGACAAACAGCCCAGCGGGACCGGCAAGGAAAGTCAGCGCCAATATAGGGCCCTGCACCACCCGCCCCATCCCGCGCCTGTCGGCATCCTCAGCGATCCAAACGCCCGTAAACAAGTCCAACGCCAGATAGTGCGTCCAGCCCGTGACGACGCCGCCATCGGTTGCAAAGATGGCGCGGATGCCCGCAATGGTCGTGAAATCAGGTGCCGGGCCGCCGCTATCGCCGAACCCCACCGTCAGTGCTGTGGTGATCAGCAGCACGTAAAACAGGCTAAGCCCGCCTGCCCCCAGCACCCGCAGCCAGCCGAGCGTTCCGAACCGGCGCGGGGCGAGGATCAGCACCAGCCACAGCAGCAGCGCGGCGGTGTTGACGATCTGGAAGAGGGTGGGCCAGTTCATCCTACTCCGCCGCCTCGGCGAGCGGCGCATCCTTCCACACCAGCACCGGTTTGCGTGCCGCTAGCGTCTCGTCAAGCCGGGCGCGGGGCGCGTAATGGGGGGCGGATTTCAGGCTGGGGTCGCCCGCCTTGGCGCGTCCTGCCACCGATCGCAGCGCGCCGATGAACTGGTCTAGCGCGGCCTTGCTCTCGGTTTCGGTCGGTTCGACCAGCATCGCGCCGTGGACGACCAGCGGGAAATAGACCGTCATCGGATGGAAGCCTTCGTCGATCAGCCCCTTGGCGATATCAAGCGTGGTGAAGCCCTCCGCCATGCCATTATCGCTGAACAATGCCTCGTGCATACAGGGGCCGCTGGCCGCGAAGGGCGCGTCGAGCACGTCCTCCAGGCTGCGCAGGACATAATTGGCATTGAGCACCGCGTCCTCGGCGACCTGCCGCAGGCCATCCGCGCCGTGGCTGAGGATATAGCTGAGCGCGCGCGTGAACATGCCCATCTGGCCGTGGAACGCGACCATTCGGCCAAAGCTGTTGAGTGGCCCGCCGAAATGTTCGCGCTCAAAGGCGTCGGCATCGGCCTCCTCGATCAGGTGAACGACGCCGTCTGCCGTGCGGGCAGTGTAAGGCAGCGGGCCAAACGGCGACAACGCCTCTGACAGAACGACCGGGCCTGAGCCGGGACCGCCGCCGCCGTGCGGGGTGGAGAAGGTCTTGTGCAGGTTGATGTGCATCGCATCGACGCCGAGATCGCCGGGGCGCACGCGACCAACGATCGCGTTGAAATTCGCGCCGTCGCAATAGACATAGCCGCCGGCCGCATGGACCGCGTCAGAGATGTCCTTCAGGTCGTGCTCGAACAGACCGCAGGTATTGGGGTTGGTGATCATCACGCCCGCGACGTCGGGCCCCAGCCGCGCCTTGAGCGCGGCGGTATCAACGCGGCCCTCGGGCGTCGCCGGGATATCCTCGACCTGATAGCCCGCAAAGGCTGCCGTCGCCGGGTTGGTGCCATGCGCGGATTCGGGGACGAGGATGACATTGCGATGCCCCTCGCCGCGCGCCTCAAGCGCTGCCTTGATGCACAGGATGCCGCACAGCTCGCCATGCGCGCCCGCCTTGGGGCTCATGGCGACGCCGTGCATGCCGGTGAGCTTTATCAGCCAGACCGCGAGTTCATTGATCACGCCCAGTGCGCCCTGCACGGTATCGACCGGCTGCAGCGGATGGATATCAGCGAACCCAGGCAGCCGCGCCATCTTCTCGTTGAGGCGCGGATTGTGCTTCATCGTGCAGCTGCCGAGCGGGAAGAAGCCCAGGTCGATGCCGTAATTCTGGCGCGACAGGCGGGTGTAATGGCGGACGGTTTCGGGTTCGGACAGACCGGGCAGGCCGATGGGCGCGGTGCGGGCGAGGTTGCCCAATCGATCCTCCCCGGCACGGGGAGGGGGACCATTCGCCTCTTCCGGCGAATGGTGGAGGGGGGCTGCCGCAAGCGTTGAGCTCGGAGGCGAGCCCCCTCCACCACCGGCCAGAAGAAGGCCGGCGGTCCCCCTCCCCGTGCCGGGGAGGATTTCATCAAAATCCACCCCCGTCGTCTCGCTGTCGCCGATCTCAAAGATCAATGCTTCTTCGAGCATCAGCCCCTTATTGCCGGTGAATGTGGCCGGGCCAGTATTTCCAGCACCGCCCATTTCCGGACGCCAGCCACTTGCGTTGATCGTCATGCCAGCACCTCTTCGAGCGCGGTTGCGAGGGTTTCGATGTCGTCAGTCGTTGTCGTCTCGGTCACAGCGACAACCAGGCCGTGGTCCAGTTCGGCAACGCCGGGGTAGAGCCGCCCGAGCGAAACGCCCGCGAGGATCTGGCGATCGGCGAGCGTCCGCACGATCGGGCGCGCTTCCTTGGGCAGCACCAGCGTAAATTCGTTGAAGAAGCTGTTGTTGACGACAGTGACGCCCGGCACCTTTGCCAAGCGGTCTGCAGCCGCAACGGCCAGCGCATGATTAACGCCCGCCAGCTTGCGCAGCCCCGCCTCCCCCAGCAAGGTCATATGGACCGTGAAGGCCAGCGCGCAGAGCCCCGAGTTGGTGCAGATGTTCGACGTCGCCTTTTCGCGGCGGATATGCTGTTCGCGCGTGCTGAGCGTCAGCACGAAGCCGCGTTTGCCATTGGCATCCACCGTCTCACCGCACAGCCGTCCTGGCATCTGGCGGAGATACTTCTCCTTGCAGCCGAACAGGCCGACATAGGGGCCGCCAAATTGCAGCCCGACGCCAATCGACTGGCCTTCGCCCACCACGATATCGGCGTCCATTTCGCCCGGCGACTTGATCGCGCCAAGCGCTACAGGCTCGGTAACCACCGCGATCAGCAGCGCCTTTTTGGCGTGGCATGCGTCAGCGAGCGGCTGCAGATCAGCGATCCGCCCCAAGATATCGGGATATTGCACGACAACACATGACGTCTCGCCGTCAATCGCGGCGATCAGCGCGTCGATATCGGTCTGCGCCGTCAGCGTCGGCAGCGATGTTTCCAGCACGTCGCCGGTATATTTCGCCATCGTCTTGGCGACCGACACATAATGCGGGTGCAGCCCCGACGACAGGATCGCCTTGCCGCGCTTGGTGATGCGCCGCGCCATGCCGATCGCCTCCCAGCACGCGGTCGATCCGTCATACATTGACGCATTCGCCACATCGGTGCCGAGCAGCCGCGCGACCTGCGACTGGAACTCGAACAGCATCTGCAGCGTGCCCTGCGCGATTTCGGGCTGGTAGGGGGTATAGGCGGTCAGGAACTCGCCGCGCTGGATCAGGTGATCGACGCTGGCGGGCACATGGTGGCGATAGGCGCCGCAGCCAAGGAAGAAGGGCACCTGCCCCGCGACCAGATTCTTGCGTGCAAGGGCCGACATATGCCGCTCAACCGCCATTTCGCTGGCGTGCATCGGCAGGTCGTGGATCGGCCCGTCGAGCCGAGCGGATTCGGGCACGTCGACAAACAGATCATCGATCGACGCCGCACCGATGGTCGCCAGCATGGCTTGGCGATCCGCATCGGTAAGGGGAAGGTAACGCATTGACTAAATCTCCGCTACTAGCTCGACTTCCAGCAGCCAGGCAGGATCGCCCAGTTGGGTGACTTCAACAAAGGTGCTGGCGGGCGCCGCCGGGCCATAATGAAGCGCGCGGGCTTCGGTGACCTGATCCGCGCGCGACATGTCAGTGACGAAGATCGTGGCTTTGATCGCCTTGGCAAAACTGCTGCCATGCGCCGCCAATATCGCCGCCAAATTGGCAAAAACCTGTTCGGCCTGTGCCCGCATATCGCCGACGCCCACCGTTGTACCGTCAGCCGCGCGTGGCACTTGCCCTGAAATGAACATCAATCCCGTCCCCGCGGGGACGAGAAAGGCCTGAGAAAACTGCCCGTCAGGGGGCGCCACGCCGGCGGGGTTGCTGGGGCGCGACTGCATTGATCAGAGCTTGGCGACGAACGCTTCGTAGGCGACTTCGTCCATCATGCCCTCGACCTCGCTCGGGTCGCTCAGCGTCAGCTTGAAGAACCAGCCATCGCCTTCGGGGTCCTCATTCACCAGACCCGGCGTATCGGCGAGCGCGGCGTTGCCCTCGATCACCGTTCCCGACACCGGCGAATAGACGTCCGAGGCGGCCTTAACCGATTCGACCACGGCGGCTTCGTCGCCCTTGGTCAGGTCCTTGCCCTCTTCCGGCACGTCGACGAACACGATGTCGCCGAGTTGTTCCTGCGCATAGTCGGTGATGCCGACGGTGCCGATATCGCCATCAAGCTCGACCCATTCATGATCTTCAGTGAAATAGCGGCTCATGCGGTGCCTCCTTTAACGGACATAACGGTGGGGGATGAAAGGCATCGCGGTGACGATGCCGGTGTGAACCTTGCCGCGCTGGGCAAGCGTGATCTTCGTGCCGGGCGCCGCCATCGATAGCGGCACATAAGCCATGGCGATCGGCGCGCCGACGCTAGGCGCAAAGCCGCCCGACGTGACCTTGCCGACGTCGGCGCCGCTCGCGTCAAGCACCGCAGCCCCTTCGCGCACCGGCTGTTTGCCTTCGACGAGCAACCCGACGCGCTTGAGCGCCGGACCGTTCTCGCGCTCAGAAAGAATGCGCGCAGCACCGGGAAAATTCGCTTCCTCGCGCCGCCGTTTCGACAGCGCAAAGCCGAGATCGGCCATGATCGGTGTCGTTTCTGGGTCCAGGTCATGGCCATAGAGCGGCAACCCCGCCTCCAGACGCAGCGAATCGCGCGCGCCAAGGCCGATTGGCTTCACTTCGGGTTCGGCGCAGAAAAGGTCAGCAATCATCTCCGCCGAATCGGCGGGGATCGAGATTTCAAACCCGTCCTCTCCGGTATAGCCCGATCGGCTGATCCAGGCGTTGACGCCTGCGATCTGAAAATTGCCGCCGCACATGAAGACCAGCGCATCAAGCGGCCATTCGCCCGTCGTATGCCGCTTGAGTACCGCAAACGCCTTTGGCCCCTGCAGCGCCAGCAGCGCGCGATCATCGAGATGATTGATCGTTACCGCGTCGGGCAGGCTCTCGCGGAGATGCGCGATATCATCATATTTCACCGCGCCGTTGACGACCAGATAGAGGCTGTCGGGCCAGCGCGCGAACATCAGGTCATCAAGGATGCCGCCATTCTCGTCGAGCAGCAGCGAATAACGCTGTGCGCCAAGCTTCAGGCCCTTCACATCGGCGGGGATCAGCGCCTCAAGCGCATCGTCCAGCCCGTCACCCGTCAACTGGAGCTGTCCCATATGGCTGACATCGAACAGGCCGGCATGTTCGCGCGTCCAAAGATGTTCGGCCATGATCCCTTCATATTGGATCGGCATGTAATAATCGGCGAATTCAACCATCCGCGCGCCCCGCGCCCGGTGCCACGCATCGAGCGGCAGCATTTCGATCGTATCGATAAAGTCGATCTGGTCGCTCATCACAGGCCTTCCGTACGGTGGTTACGGCATGCCAAGCCCGGATTCCCGGTACTGGTCAGCCGCCCCTCTGTCACGGAACCTGAGAGCTTTCGCCGCGCGCCTTGTAGCGCGTGCCGGCTTACCCCTTCGGTGGGCCCCGCAAACGCTTGCGAAGCCGCTTTCCAGAGTGTCGTGTCAGGTCAGCGCGGTCCCGATTGCCTGAGAGATTCCGGGGCGGTTGCTCCTTCGGCGGTGGGGTTTTATTCCCACACTCTCCCGCGCTTACCCATGACGGTTGCCCGCCATCGACAACCCAGCTTTGACGCGCCGCAGCAACCGAGTCAATCGACGATGAACAGTTTTGCGCCGCCCGCGCTGCGCGATCGATGTGCCGCGTCGCCAAAGTCGGAAACCTGGTACGACATGCCCGCCGTCAACGTCTGGCTGCGGCCGTCGCGCAACTCGTTTTCGATCGCGCCTTCAAGCACCAGCAGCACATGGCCGCGATCGCACCAATGGTCCGCAAGATAGCCCGGCGAATATTCCACCATGCGCACCCGCAGGTCACCGACCGCAAAGGTTTGCCACCACGCTGTGCCGGTTTCGCCCGGATGTTCGGTGCGCGGTACCGCCGACCAGTCGGTCACGGTGTGCGCCAGGACGGGGATTTTCACCGCGTCGCGTTATACTTCAGCTGCGCATCGGTCAGCTGGAAACCGACCAGCGCTTCAAAGGTCGCACGCTGCACTGCCTGCCGGATCTCCGGGCGCGACAGCGGATCGACGGCAGCGTCCTCGCCCCCGGCCTTGCGGATCTTGACCAGCAATTTTCGCGTTTCAGGCGGCAAGGTTGCGGCAGAGCGAACAACATTGGCGGTCGCCTGCCCGGTCGTGCTGGACCGTTCCTGCCCGGCATCAAAATGCACATCAACATGGCCAATGCGCTTGGCAACCACGGCGGTGCCACCCTGCAGGACTGTGATGAAATAGGGCAGCACAACATCGCGTGCGGCCCCGGCATCGGTGCGGCGCGCGCGGACATCGAACGTCACCACTGTTTGCACATTTTCACCCACATCGGTGCAGGTCGACCGCACATTGGTGATCAGCGCCGTCACATCAAGGGCGCTTTGATCCTGGCTCGATTCGGGGCTGAACAAAGTGACGTCGCCCGTCGCGGCCGGCACGGCAACGGCCGGGCACGCCGTGCGGATCGCGGTGATGCCGCCCAGGGCGATCTCGCCCGTCTGGGTACAGCCTGAAAAAACCAGGGCGAGGGCAACGGAAAAAGCGGTTTTACGGGCTATCACGGGCGTACGCACCTTTTGAACGAGAAGGGGGCCGCCGCCTTTCATCCGCGCCGACCCCAAAGCCTGCGCCTAGCATAGGAACCGGCTTTCGCGCACGCAAGCAATCGCGTAGAGAACCCAGTATGAACGCTATGCTGAAACCACCGCTTGACTTGTTGATCGCCGCGCCGCGCGGATTTTGCGCCGGCGTCGATCGGGCCATTCACATCGTTGAGCTGGCGATCGAAAAATATGGCGCGCCGGTCTATGTCCGGCACGAAATCGTCCATAACAAATATGTCGTCGATACTTTGCGCGCCAAGGGTGCCGTGTTCGTCGAAGAGCTGGAAGAAGTGCCCGATGGCGTGCCGGTGGTGTTTTCCGCGCATGGCGTGCCGAAATCGGTGCCGGTCGAGGCAGAGGATCGCGGCCTTGCCTATCTGGACGCCACCTGCCCGCTGGTGTCCAAGGTCCATCGTCAGACCGAACGGGCGTTCGAAGCCGGTCGCCACATCATCTTTGTCGGCCATGCCGGGCACCCCGAGGTGATCGGTACCTTTGGCCAGGTGCCGCCAGGCGCGATGACGTTGATCGAAACCGCCGAGGATGCAGCCAGTTTCGAGCCGGTTGATCCCAATAATCTGGCGTTTTTGACGCAGACGACGCTGTCAGTGGACGACACGGCTGATATTGTCGCCAAGCTGGTCGAACGCTTCCCCGGCATCAAGGCGCCGCGTGGGGAGGATATCTGCTACGCCACGTCAAACCGCCAGGCAGCGGTGAAGGCAATTGCCGAGCAATGTGATGCGATGCTGGTGATCGGCGCGACCAATTCGTCAAACTCGCTGCGCTTGGTTGAAGTCGCCGAGCGCCATGGCATTCCTGCCCGGCTGATCCCGCGCGCTGCCGATCTTGATTTCGCCTGGCTGGAAGGCGTGAAGACGCTGGGCATCACCGCTGGAGCGTCGGCACCAGAAGTGCTGGTGCGCGAGCTCGTTTCGCGGTTGTCCGAAGTCTATACAATCACCGAGCGCGAGGAAGAAACCACGCGCGAGACAATCTCGTTCAAGCTGCCCCGCGGCCTCGAAGTGCCTGCCTGAACGGTGGCAGTTTACACCCACGTCTCGGCAGAGGCGCTGGCCGAATTTCTGACGCGTTTCGATCTCGGCGAATTGGTGTCCGCCAAGGGTATCGCCGAAGGTGTCGAGAACAGCAATTACATGGTCGATACGACCAAGGGGCGCTTTTTCCTGACGCTGTATGAAAAGCGCGTGCATGAAAGCGACTTGCCCTATTTCTTCGCGATGCTCGGGCATCTCGCGGCGCGCGGTTGCCATGTGCCGCGGGCCCTGCCCGACCGGATTGGCCAAACCATCCACGACCTTGCCGGACGCCCGGCCGCGCTGATCGAATTTCTGCCCGGCGTATCAGTCTCGCACCCCAACCCGGCGCAGGCGCGCGCCGTGGGGGCAGCGCTTGGCCAGATGCATCGGGCGCTTGCCGATTTCACGTTGGAACGCAGCAACACCCAGGGGCCGGATGAATGGCCTGTGCTATTGGCCCGTTGCGGACGCGATCTCGACACAATCCAGCCCGGCCTTTACGACACCGTAGACGGCGCGCTCGGCGATGTGCTCGCGCGCTGGCCCGCCGACCTGCCGCGCGCGACAATCCATGGCGATCTGTTCCCCGACAATGTGCTGATGCTGGGTGACAAGGTCAGCGGGCTGATCGACTTTTATTTCGCCTGCACCGAAATCCGCGCCTGGGACCTCGCGGTCACGCATAGTGCCTGGGCATTTGATGCAGGTGGCGCGCCCGCCGGTGCTGCGATCGGCGCGGCATTGGTTGAGGGGTATGATGCCACCTTCCCGCTCAGCGTGACAGAACGCACGGCGCTGCCGGTGCTTGCACAGGGCGCCTGTATTCGCTTCCTGCTGACCCGCGCCTGGGACTGGCTCAACACCCCGCCCGGCGCACTGGTGACGCGCAAGGATCCGCTTGCCTATCTGCGCCGGCTCGACTTTTACCGCACGCACGGCGAGACGTTGTTTCAATGAATGACCTGGCAAAAGAACTCCCCAAAGTCGAAATTTTCACTGATGGCGCGTGCAAGGGTAATCCTGGCCCTGGCGGCTGGGGCGCGGTGCTGCGGATGGGCGACAAGGAGCGCGAGATTTCCGGCGGCGAGCCGCTGACCACCAACAACCGCATGGAAATGATGGCGGTGGTCGAATCCTTGAATGCGCTGAAGCGCCCATGCGCGGTGACGCTCTATACCGACAGCCGCTATGTGATGGATGGCCTGACCAAATGGATCAAAGGCTGGCAGCGCAATGGCTGGAAGACCGCCGACAAGAAGCCGGTCAAAAACGCTGATATCTGGCAAGCACTGCTCGACGCCGCCAAGCCGCACCGGATCACCTGGCAATGGGTGAAGGGCCATGCCGGCCACCCGGAAAATGAGCGTGCCGATGCGCTGGCCAGCGCCGCTGCCATTGCGGCAGGAACGGCGGCGCGCGCGCGTTCTGCCTGATCGGACCAGAGCATCGTGCTGAAAATATCATCCGTTTGTCCTGAGTAGCCATTGAGCTTGTCGAAATGGCATATCGAAGGACGGCGCTTGGGGCAGGTCCTTCGATACAGGTCTTCGACAAGCTCAGCCCCTACTCAGGACAAACGGGGGGTGATTCAAACTTCAAGCACGTTGCTCTAGTGGCGGCTATAACTGCAGCTTGAGCAGATCATAATGGCGGTTGAGCGTCACGAACCGGGCATGGGCCGCTTGTTGTGATTCCGCGTCCGGTTCAGCCTGATCGGGATGCAGCTTCCGCGCCAGCGCCCGGAAACGCTGACGCAGCGCGCGTCGATCAAGCCGCGATGCGCGATCCATTTCGAAAAACGCAAACGCCTGGTCAAGTTCGGTCAAAGCAGGCTTGCGCCGAATTTGGGCTGCATCCGGACCGTTCCGGACGCTGCGGCGATTGATCCGCGCGGTCAGTCGTTCGAGCCGGGCATTGGCGCTTTCCAGGCGCCGAATCGTCATGTCGACATCGCGCGGGCGCAACCGCCGATCGCGACGCAGGACTTTTTCCAGTGATTTAGCCCGCGCCAGCGCCGACGATCTGATCCATGCCTCGGTCGCGCCCCAATGCGGCGGCCAGCGCTTCGCAAGCGAATAATGCAGCGCCCAGGTGGCCTGCATCGCTGCATCAAAAGCCATCATCTGACGGCTGAGCCGGTCGCCGATCCGTTCGGCCAGCGCGACATCGGTGGCGCGGATGGCCAGTGGATTGGCAAGCCCGGCTTCCACTTCCTCTAAAAACGCATCGAGCACGGCGATCCGGTCCGATTTCGGCCACCGCCGGCCCAGCCGCGCGATGCGTTCAAACGTGTCCGCAGCGCCAGCGGCTTCGCGAACCGCTGCATAATCGCCGGAGCAAAGCCGTGCTTCCAGCGCCGCCGCTACCTTGGGCGCGACGCGATCAAAGACCGTGTCGATCCCGAACAGCAATTCGAGCACTTCATTGGCCCGGTCGACTTCCGCCTCATCGCCCGCCTGCACCCGCGCTGGGCTGATGCCGATTGCGCGCAGGAAATCATCGGCACCCTGGCGCGGGTCATCCGTTGAATCGACAAAGCGCCATAGCTGGGTTGGAAAGGGTGCCAGCCCGATGGCGTCAAAAATTCGGGCAACGTCAGCGCGGCTCTGGGTGTGCCGGGGATCAAAAACGGCCAGATCCAGCGGGCTGTCGACGGACATCTGCCGACGTCGGTCAGCGCCTTCCACCCCAAAAATACTGTGTGTTTGATGGGTTAGCCGCAGCCGCAGCGGCATGCGTGGGCGCAGGCGTTGACCGATCCGCGTTGCGCCCCAACGCAGCCCGCCCCCAATGCTGCCGAGATAGGATCGCCCCGCCATCGTGCAAAAGCTAATCCACTTCCCTCCCCAATGCCAACTCTGGCTTGATCCGCGCGCAGCAACGCGCAACCATATCGGGACCGATTAGCAAGAGGAGCCGAATCGATGACCTTTACGCTTTACAAGGATAAGGCCGGTGAGTGGCGCTGGCGGCTGAAGCACCAGAATGGCAACATCCTGGCAACGTCGAGCGAGGGCTATTCGGCGAAGGCCGGTGCGCTTAAATGCATCGAAAATGTGAAGGGCTCTGCCGACGCCGAAGTCGTCGAGGAAGATTGATCAGCCAAACCGGGCTGGCGTGTACCGATCCGCATCGATGCCCGCCGGCCCGGCCTGACCAAGAATAAGCGCCGCGCCCAGCAAGGCGGCGGCGGGTGCGGTTTGGATGCCAATGCCCCCCTGGCCGGCAAACCAGAAAAAGCCCGGTGTCTTGGGATCAAAGCCAAACACCGGCAGGCGATCGGGCGCGAAGCTCCGCAGGCCGGCCCATTTGCGCTCAACCGCAACGACCTTCCAGTCCGTCACCGTCTCAAACCGATCGATCGCGATGGCTACGTCGATCTCCTCGGGCGCCGCATCACCGGGCTCAACCGGTGTTTCATCATGCGGACAGAGCCATAGCCGATTGGCCCCCTCTGGCCGGAAATAATAGCTACCGGCAATATCGACCACCAGCGGCAGGGTTTCCGGCACATCATCAGTCGAAACCCTGACCTGAACGATCGTCCTGCGCTTGGGCTGAATGCCAATGGGGTGCGCGCCGGCCATCAGCGCAACCCCATCGGCCCAGGCCCCGGCCGCATTGACGATGATGCCGGCGGCAACCGACCAATCCCCGGCGCGAAGCACCCAATCGCTGCCAGACCGTTCAATCGCATCAATCCGGCGCGACGTGATCAATTCACCGCCTGCCCGTCGAAACGCTGCCTGAACGCTGCCATGAAGGCCACCAACATCGATATCCGCGCCAGTTGATTCGAGCAGCCCGGCAACCAGTATCGGCCGCGCGCGCGGCACCCAGTGGCGCACCCCGTCATGATCAAGCCGCTTGAGGCCGACCCCGGTGCCCGCGAAATCGGCTGCCATTTTGTCGAGCAGCGGCAAAGCATCCAGTTCGGCCACCTCCAATGACGCGCGCGGCTTCAAAAAGCCGCCGCGGTCGAGCGCGTCGTAAGAAGCGCGAGTCAGCGGCTGGACATGCGGCCCGCCCAGCGTTTCATGCCAGAATGCAGCCGAGCGCCCGGTCGAATGATAGCCGGGCATGTCCTCTGCCTCAATCAACAGCACGCGGGCGTGCGGCGCGAGTTCAGCGGCAAGGCTGGCCCCGGCAATGCCGGCACCAATGATCGCGATATCAACGCGGCCATGGGGTGATGTCATCCGATCAACCCTGCTGCGCGCGCGAGGCCAGGAAGATATCGATTTCCCCGATCGCCCGATTGCGGACGCTATCGACTTCGCGCAGCACCTCATGCGCTGCTTCCTTGCCGAACCGCAGTAAACGGCAATCATGCAGCTTTGGGGCCAGGGCGATCGCGGCCTTGGCATCAACCAGCTCATCCGCCGTGGGCACCAGCATCAGCGTTGGAATGCGCATCGCCTTTAGCCGCGACTCATTCCGAAGCTGGCGGGTGGAGGCAAAAGCCTCGATCACCCAGCGCCAGCTCGGTGGTCCGGTGACGATCTCCGGCTTGGTTTCCTGCCACCAGATTTCATCGGCATAGCGTTCAGCGTCATGCGTCAGCAGCGATTGGCGGGTATCGAGCGCACCGGGCTTTTCATTGCCCTTCCACGCCGGGCGCATGGCGTTGCCGATGCCGCCGATCAGCCGGGCAACGCGCTCGCCAAGGGCGGCCCCAAAGCCGGTCTTCAGCCCCAGCATCGGCGCAACCAGCACCAAAGCATCGGGCTTCACCACCCCCTCCACTGCCGCACGCAGCACCAAATGCCCGCCCATTGAATGGCCCATCACAATTTGCGGCCCCGCCGCCTGTGCCGACCAGGCATCAAAAAATTCTTTAAAATCATGAATATAGGTTGAAAAATTATCGATATCGCCAACCTGGGGGTTGGGCGTCAGCCGCCCCGATCCGGCCTGACCGCGCCAGTCAAACCAGGTAACCCCCCATCCCTGGCCATGCCAATGCGCGAATAACTCCAGATATTTTTCAAAGATATCACCGCGCCCACCCTGGAACAGGATGCTGCCGCGCGGGGAGCCCTCCGCTGGCCAATCGAACCGCCGCAGCGCCCAGCCATCGCTGGCTGTCCAATGGGTGATGCGGGCCGCGGCAGGAATCGCGCGACGATAAAGAAGTGGAGAGGCCATGGCGTTGGTTACTTTTTAGAAAGCCGTTCCGTCTAGGGATAAGCTTGATGAACTGGGACTATCTCGTTGCTTTGATGCCAGCGCTCCTCGCGCTGATCCTTGTTTCGGCAGGGATAGAGGACGTGCGGCTGCGCACAATCGCCAATTGGAAAAATGCGTTGCTCGTCGTGCTCGCGGTGCCGTGGTGGGTGGCCAATGGCATGTCGATTTGGCCCGATATCGCGATCCAGATCGGCTTTGCTGCTGTTATCTTTGGCTTTTTTGTGGGCGCCTTTGCACTTGGCCAGATGGGTGGTGGCGACGTCAAACTGATCGGCGCGCTGGCGTTATGGTTCCCGGTCCAGCCGATGATCTGGCTGCTGATCATGATGTCGCTGATCGGCGGCGGGCTGACGCTGGTGATGATGATCGATCGCTGGCGACGGCAGGACAAGGCACCGATTGAGATTCCTTATGGCGTGGCGATCGCAATCGCCGGGCTTTTGGCGGTTCAGGAACCAGTTTTTAACCAATTTACGTGAATGCTTAACGACGGATCAACCGATCCGCGTCCGAAAAGGCCGAATGTGTCATGGATGGTAAGAAGATCATACTTTTGGTGAGCGCGCTGATCGTGGCGGCGTTGACGGCATTCATGGCGCGCAGCCTGATCGCCGGATCGAGCACGCCCGTCGCGGGCGCAGCCGTCGTCCAACCCGTCCAGCAAATCGATGGCCCTGAGGTATTGGTCGCGACCCGCGCATTGCCGGTTGGCACGATCCTGGACGCAACCGCGCTGAAATTTCAGCCCTGGCCCAAAGAACTGGTCGACAACGCCTATTTCCTGAAAAAGCAAACCGATCTGAAATCGCTGCAAGGCACCGTGGTCCGCAACGCGATCACGGCCGGCCAGCCCGTTACCCAGGGTGCACTGGTCAAGCCGGGCGATCGTGGCTTTCTGGCCGCCGCACTCGGACCCGGCATGCGCGCCGTTACCGTGCCGGTCCAGGCCAATGCCGCCGTTGCCGGCTTTGTCTTTCCCGGCGACCGGATCGATTTGATGCTCACCCAGACGGTCGCCGGTGGCGGCGATGGCCCGCCGCTAAAAGTATCGGAAACCGTGCTGCGCAATTTGCGCGTGCTGGCGACCGATCAGCGCACCGACAATACGGTGGGCGAAGACGGCAAGACCGTTGTGCGCACTTTTTCCAGCATCACGGTCGAGGCGACCCCGAAGCTCGCCGAACAGTTGACGGTCGCCCAAACGCTCGGCTCGCTCTCGGTCGCGCTGCGCTCGATCGCCGACAATAACGCCGAACTCGAAGAAGCGATTGCGTCGGGCTCGGTCTCGGTTCCCGATGGCAATGATCCCAACGCCGAAAAGGCGATGATCATGAAGATCGCCTCACGTCCCACAGCAGGTGCCTCCACCTTTGCCACTGGCGCCGATGTCTCGCGCTTCCAGCGCAGCACGGTGCCCGGCAAGCCTGCTAGCGAAACAACGGGCCCGAATGGCGTTGCCTTTCCGGGCGGTGCCGCAACTGGCCCAATCGTCCGCATCGCACGCGGCAATGCTGTGACCGACGTTTCGGTCGGAGGGAAGAAATAGGATGCGTAGTTCAGCAAAACTGATCGGATGGCCAATCGTGGCTGCGGTCGCCGCCAGCGCGATCTGCAGTACCGCGCCAACCGACGCGCAGACCGTGGCCGCATCGCCGACGACGACCGTCGATGTCGCGATCGGTCGCGGCAGGCTGATCAATCTGGCCCGGCCAATGACTGATCTGTTCGTCGCCGACGACAAGATTGCCGATGTTCAGGTGCGTTCGCCCACCCAGCTCTATGTCTTCGGTAAGGGCGCCGGGGAAACCACGATTTATGCCACCAGCAAGGGCGGCGCGGTCGTCTATGCCGCCAGTGTCCGGGTTGGAGCCAATATCGATTCGGTCGGCCAAATGCTGTCCCTGGCGATGCCCGATGCCCATATCGTTGCAACGCCGATGAACGGCCTGATCCTGCTGACCGGCACGGTGCTGCAGCCAGACGATGCTGCCGAAGCCGAGCGGCTGGTGCAGGCCTATGTCGGCGATGCAACCAAGGTGCTGGTCCGTCTGAAAACGGCGACGCCACTGCAAGTGAATTTGCAGGTAAAATTTGCTGAGGTCAGCCGCTCTTTCATCAAGAATATCGGCGTCAACATCCAGAACCGCGCTAGCGGCAATCCGTTGTTCAACATTGCGCAGGGCCGCCAGGGGGGGATTTCGACCGTTCCGGGTGACACCACGCCAACGACGACGGTCGATCAAAATGGTCTGACGCCCGGCGCTACCTTGTTCCAATTCCCGAACAGCCCCGCTTTTGGCACCGCATTGGGCCTTGCCGGGCGCTATTTTGGCGCGGATCTGCTCGCCTCACTCGATCTGGGTGAACGCAAAGGACTGGTCTCGACGCTCGCCAATCCAAACCTCACCGCGCTTTCGGGCGAAACGGGGACATTCCTGGCGGGTGGTGAAATTCCGATCCCGATCAGCCAGGGCTTGGGCGCTGTCTCAGTCGAGTATAAGCAATATGGCATCAGCCTGGTCTATACCCCAACCGTGCTATCAGACGGCCGCATCTCGCTGCGCGTCCGCCCGGAAGTATCGCAGCTGACTTCGGCTGGCGCGGTTCAGATCAATGGCACCACCATCCCCGCGCTCACAACCCGGCGGGCAGAGACGACGGTCGAGCTCGGCTCGGGCCAGAGCCTGATGATCGGTGGGCTGCTGCAGAACAACCACAACAACTCAATCTCGCAGGCGCCCGGGATTGGCGATGTGCCGGTGCTCGGCGCGCTGTTCCGCTCTAACTCATTCCAGCGTGACGAAACCGAGCTGGTAATCGTGATCACCCCGTATCTGGTGAAGCCAGTCAACGCGAATGAGATTGTGCTGCCGACCGACGGCTATAAGTCACCCAGCGACCTTGATCGGGTGTTTATGGGCTCGCTGTCGCGCGGCTCGGAGACCGAAGATCGGCCCAAGCCCAGCGTCGCGCCGGCATCGAGCCAACCCGCCATTGGCGCGGTCAGCCCATTGCCGCTCGGCCCCAGCCCCACCCAACCCATTCGCGAGGACGCCAAGGTCATCGTCCCCAACCCGCGCAAGGCCGGCAGCAGTGCCGCCCCAGGGTTCAGCCTCAAATGACCGCGTATCGCCGCAGGGAGAAGATCATGTTCCACCGTCTCTCGATTATCGTGCTGGCTGCTCCGGCCCTGTTGATGGCCGGATGCGCTGGGTCGATGCAGGACAATCGCGGCCTGGAATCGGTTCACCAGCCGGTTGTCACCCGCACCGATTATGTTTTTGATATGACCACCGATTATGGCCGCCCATCCGCAGGCGAACTCCAGCGGCTATCGGGCTGGCTGGGCACGCTGCGGCTTGGCTATGGCGACAAGATCGCGCTTGATGATCCGGCCGGAATCAACAGCATGGCACGCGCCGATATTGCCGCAGTGATCGGGCGTTACGGCCTGTTCCTGGCCGATGCGGTGCCGATTTCAGCGACGCCGCCCGGCCCTGGCGCGATCCGCATCATCCTCACCCGGACAACGGCATCTGTGCCGAGCTGCCCGGACAATCACGATGCGGGGACGTTCAACTTCAACGCTCATACCTCCTCCAATCATGGTTGCGCGATCAATTCCAATCTGGCGTCGATGGTCGCCCAACCAGAAGACCTTGTGCGTGGCCAGCCTGGTGGCGCGACCTCTGATCCCGCGACCGGGTCGCGCGCGATCAGGGCGCTCCGGTCCGGCACCGGATCGGGTGGTACCAGTACAACCAGCGGCGCTGCTGGCGGCGCCAGCGCGGGTGGCAGCGGCGGCGCATCGTCGAGCGGCGGGGGTGAAGGCTGATGAACGCCCCCTTCAATCCGGGCCGCCTTGGCACGCGTGAACCCTTTGTTGCCTTTGTTTGCGATGAGACGACCGCTGAATCGCTGCGACCGATCGCCGTGGAACTCGGCTGGGCACCCGAAAAGGTCAATAAGGGTGGCTTGCGTAATGCCGTCCAGACCCTGTCGGTGTCGGCCAGCCCCCACATCCTGTTCGTTGATCTATCGGAAAGCGGCGATCCGCTGAACGATATCAACGCGCTGGCGGAAGTTTGCGAACCCGGCACGGTGGTTATCGCCGCCGGGCAGGTCAACGATGTCCGCCTCTATCGTGACCTCGTCGCAAGCGGCATTCAGGATTACCTGCTCAAGCCGTTCAATCCAGATATGCTGCGCGATGCCTTTGCAACCGCGCAGGCGCTCCTCAACGCGCCAAAGGCCGTCGATATGTCGGCTGAACGGCCGCATTGTTCGGCAGCAGTGATCGGCACGCGCGGCGGCGTCGGCGCGTCCTCGGTCGCGACCTCGCTTGCCTGGTTGATCAGCGAAAAAATGGGCCGGACAACGGCTTTGCTCGACCTGGACGTTCATTTCGGCACCGGCGCCCTGGCGCTAGATCTGGAACCCGGTCGCGGCCTAACCGATGCGATTGAGAATCCCAGCCGCATCGATGGCCTTTTCATCGAACGCGCGATGGTGAAATCGAGCGAAAGACTGTCGATCCTGTCCGCCGAGGCCCCGATCAATTCGCCCGTGATCAGCGATGGATCGGCCTTTTATCAGCTGCAGGAAGAAATGCGTGCAGCGTTCGAATGCACGATCACGGATTTGCCGCGCGCCATGCTCGTCAACCATCCGCATTTGATCAGCGATGTGCAGTTAGCGGTCGTCGTCACTGAATTGACGCTGGCGGCGGCGCGCGATTCGATCCGCATCTTGTCGTGGCTAAAGTCCAATGCCCCGCAAACGCATGTCTTCGTTGTCGCCAACAAGGTTCATGTTGGTGGCCAGCTCGAAATTTCCCGCAAGGATTTTGAAGGGTCGATTGAACGCAAGATCGATTTCGCGATCGGCTTTGACCAGAAAACGGCGGCGCAGGCGGCCAAGCTGGGCAAGGCAATTGCTGAAACCGGCAAGGGATCAAAGGCAATCGCGCCGCTGCATGAACTGGCGACCAAATTGTTGGTCGTCGCCGATGGGTCACATGACCAGAACAGCGGCAAGCCCGGCAAAGCGGCTAAATCCGGATCTGGTCAAAGCTCGCTGATGGGCAAATTTGGTACGCTGCGCGGTCTGATCACGAAACGGGCGGCAAAGACGAAATCATGAATGATTGCCCGTGGGCGAACGGTGAATGAAAAGGCGCGTTGAATGAATTTGCTCCCCTTCATGCTGCTGTGCTTCGGCGCGCTGGTCGTGCTGGGGTTGATCGTGATCGCCTTTGCCGGGCCATCGCCCGAACGCGCCAAAGTAAGGCGGCTACGCACGCTTACCAATCGTCACAATGGCGCAAGCGGCGCGGTAGCAGAGGCGCACCTGCGCCGGATTACTCAGCATCGTTCAACCCGGATGGATGCAGCAGCAATGCGCTTCCTGCCCAATCCGGCGCTGCTCAAGAAGCGGTTGATGATGACGGGCAAGACCTGGACCGTCGGCCAATATGGCACGGCGACGATTAGCATCATCGTCGTCGTTACAGCATTGCTGGCGCTACGCGGCGTACCGGTCCTGTTGGCCTTGCTGGTTGGCATCATCATCGGCGCGGGCTTGCCCCATATGGTGGTGGGCTTTTTCATCAAGCGGCGCATCGCCAAGTTTACCGCCAAATTCCCCGACGCGATCGAGCTGCTGGTGCGTGGCTTGCGATCCGGGTTGCCCATCGGTGAGACCATGGCTGTCGTCGGCGCCGAAGTGGATGGCCCGGTTGGCGTGGAATTCCGATCGATCACGGACAAGATGAAGATCGGCAGGACCATGGACGTGGCGCTGCAGGAAACCGCTGACAGGCTGGGCACGCCGGAATTTCAATTCTTCGTGATCACAATCGCGATTCAGCGCGAGACGGGTGGCAACCTTGCTGAAACGCTTGCCAATCTGGCGACCGTGCTACGCATGCGCGGGCAGATGAAGCTGAAGATCAAGGCGATGTCGTCCGAATCCAAGGCATCGGCCTATATCGTCGGGTCGCTGCCGTTCATCGTGTTCAGCATGATCTGGATGATCAACAGCAGCTATATGCAGAATTTCTTCGTCGACCCGCGGCTGATGGTCGCTGGCGGCGGTGGCCTGCTGTGGATGGGGATCGGGGCGTTCATCATGGCCAAAATGGTCAATTTCGAAATCTAGCGACGGGAAAAACTGCGCGTGCAATTCCAGGGTGCCTCTGCCGGACCAACGATCCTCGGGGTCGATGTGACCAGCGTCGCGACGCTGCTCGCTGGCGTCTGCGCCTTCATGGTGCTCGTCGCGATCTATGCGGTGATGACGGTCAACGATCCGATGACGAAGCGGGTCAAGGCGCTCAACGATCGCCGTGAGCAGTTGAAAGCGGGCATTACCGCTTCGACCGCGAAACGCCGTGCCAAGCTGGTTCGGCAGAACCGCACGACCGATCGCATGCGCAATTTTCTTCAGTCGCTGCAGGTGCTGCAAGACAGCCAGGTCAAGACCGCACAGATCAAACTGATGCAGGCCGGTATCCGATCAAAAGAATATGCCGTCGCGGTCATCTTCGCGCGCATGGTGATGCCGGTCGTATTGGGCGGTACGATGCTCTATTTGGTTTATGGGACAGAGATGTTTGCCGATTGGTCGCCGCTCAAGGCCTATGGCCTCGTCGCGGGCAGCTTTATCCTCTCCTACAAGGCACCCGATCTTTATCTGAACAACAAGATCACCAAGCGATCGGATGCGATCCGCAAGGGATTACCCGATGCGCTCGATCTGCTGGTGATTTGCGCCGAAGCCGGCCTGACAGTGGATGCGGCGTTCAACCGCGTGGCGCGCGAACTTGGCCGCGCCTATCCAGAGCTGGGCGATGAGTTCACGCTAACAGCAATCGAACTGGGCTTTCTGTCGGAACGTCGGCAGGCCTTTGAAAACCTCGCTTTGCGGGTCAAGCTCGATGCGCTGAAGGGCGTGGTCACGACCATGGTGCAGACCGAGAAATACGGCACCCCGCTCGCTTCTGCGCTGCGCGTGCTGTCGGCGGAGTTTCGCAACGAACGGATGATGCGCGCCGAGGAAAAGGCAGCCCGTCTGCCCGCGATTATGACGATTCCGCTGATTCTCTTCATCCTGCCGACGCTTTTCGTCGTCATTCTGGGGCCAGCGGCGTGTTCGATCTCGGATGCCTTTTCGGGCGGTATCTGATCGGCGCTGAGCGCTTGCTTGCGGGGAAGTGAAAGGGCAAACTGGGAAGCGACAATCCATGTCGTGAGGCCAAGCCATGCTGCCCCAATTGCCCAATTCGCCAGCCCAGATTGCTGTCCTGGCCGCGTTGCTCGTGGTGGCCTGGGCGCTGGGCTATTTCGCATCGACCTTTGAAGGCAAATGGCGGCGGCGCTTCAATGATGAGCGGCGATTTTACGCGCAGTATCGCGACGAAACCGATCGACTGAATATCGAAAAGACCCAGCGCATCGCCGAACTTGAGACGCAGAAAAACGTTCTTTCTCAAGAAATTGTCCGCTTGCGTAACGATGTCACCACATTGACCGAGCAAGCCCGCACGCCAGTGCTACCCCCAACCCCCGTGCCCGAGCGGATCGCCGACACGGCACCGATGGCGGCCGAACCTGCGCTGGAACGTCCCGCTGAACCCGAACCAGAGGCACCGGTCTCAACCGCAACGGTCGAGCCCGAAGCTGCGCCAACACCGCAGCCGATTGCCACGGACTCGGCGGAAGAGCCCGCCCCCATGGCGCTGCCCATTGCCGCAGCAATTGCTGCACCGCTGGCCAGCGCGATGGCAAGCGGCCCTGAAAATCTGCCCCATGGCGAGACAACCCACACAGCCGATGTGACGAGCGCGCCAGCGCCCGAGGCGCTTGCAGCGGTTCTGGTCGACGGTGCCGCCGATAGCCCGGCGCATGACGTCGCCGAGCAGGTGGCCGCTGATCCTGTGCCCGAGGAAGAGCAGGACGAGCCCGTCACGATCGACGCCGAAACCGCCGAGCTGACCCGGATTAAGGGGATTGACCCCGTGCTTGCCGCCGGGCTTGCCTCGCTTGGGATCCGCAGAATCGAAGACATCGAAAAGCTGAGCGCCGAGGATGAGAAATCGATCGAAATTCACCTCGCGATGAAGCCCGGCCAAATCGCCAATGATCAGTGGCGTTTGCAGGCCGCCTTGATCGGGTCAGGCGAAGATGGTGACGCTGAACCCGAAATGGCGACAGCCGAACACGCCTAGTGCATCGCGCTTGAGGTTTGAATCGCAACCCCGTTTGTCCTGAGTAGGGGCTGAGCTTGTCGAGGAGTAGCAGGTCGGATCGTCTCCCAGACGATCCTGAAACATGCCGGGGGCATGTTTCACCTGCTACTTATCGAAGGACCTGCCCCACACGCCGTCCTTCGATACGCCATTTCGACAAGCTCAATGGCTACTCAGGACAAACGGATCATATTTCAGTACGTTGCCCTAATTCGAAACGCGGCACCGTGATTGGCGGCGTGCCGCATCGATCGCGTCGATGGGGGCATTGCGATCGATCAGGATACGGATCAGCGCCACCCCGCGCGTGCCGTGTGGCATCACCGCCTGATAGCCCGCCGGGGCTTGCTGGCCTGCGCGAACGAGCGCGACATGCACCGGCGCATTGGCGGTTTGGCTATTGTTGCGGACAAACGCCACATTGGTGAGATCATCGAACACCGACAGCGACCAATAGGGGGCGGCGACCGGCATCACATCGATGAGCACCGGGCCGACGCCGATGTCATAAGGGCAGCTGGAATAGAGCAGATCAGGGCTGGGCCGCACAATCGCGCGCGATTTGGCGGTGACGATCGGCGCGTGCGTCATCTTGTTGATGCCCCCCGCCGTCGCGACCCGGCGCACCGCTAGCGCCATCAGCGCACGCGGGATCACGGCCAGCGTCGCATGCCAGGCCAATAGGCCGCAAAAAATGCCCAGCAGGAGGGGCGCAAGCCAATGCCGGATCACGCGCAGGCCTCCCGCACGATCTGCGGCAATTGGCTGCGCGTGAAATCGCCCTTGCCGCCATCAGCGGGCAGATAAGCGCGGAGCGTGAGTTGAAACGCCCCTGCCCCACCGGTCGGCAACCAGCGGCCCGGCTGCTGACCAGGGGCAACAATGATGGTCCAGCGTGATGCCTCGGCGGGCGGCAGGCTCGCGCTGCCGACTGAATAAATGTCGGCGGCGTTCGGCACCAGATAACCGGCCGGATCGTAGAAGGTCAGGCTCCACCATTTCGCCGGCAGCGCACCGCCAGTGATCCGATAGCGGCACGCGCCATCAAGCTGCCGACCGGCATCATCGGTTGCGGCGGTATAATAGCGCGCTTCGGTGGCCGGCAGCGCCAGCAAGCCACGCAGCGCAACCACCGCGCGGGTATAACCGCTGGCCGATGCCGTCCCGAAATCTTTGCCCGTCATCCAGGGGCCGATGGCATTTTGCGCGCCAAGCGATCCGGCCCGGACGCTGCCAATCGCCGCCGCCCCTCCGATCAAGACTCCCGCTACGCCGCCAATCAGCAGGCGTGCCCAGCTTTTCATTCAACCATCCTCATCCCAATTGGATGACTGGTTGCCGATTATCGCCGGTTTTTCAATGCGGCTTGTGCGGCGGCGAGTCTTGCGATGGGAACGCGGTAGGGCGAGGCGGAGACATAATCGAGCCCGGTCGTCTCGCAAAAGGCGATGCTGGCGGGATCACCGCCATGTTCGCCGCAGATCCCGAGCTTGATATCAGGCCGGGTTTTGCGACCCCGTTCCACGGCGATCTCGATCAGTTCGCCGACCCCTTCGACATCAAGGCTGACAAACGGATCAGTCGCGTAAATCCCCTTGTCGACATAGGTCGTCAGGAAACGCCCCGCATCGTCGCGGCTGACGCCAAGCGTCGTCTGGGTGAGATCATTGGTGCCGAACGAGAAGAATTCGCCGACTTCAGCAATCTCCGCCGCCTTGAGCGCGGCGCGCGGCAATTCGATCATCGTGCCGACCAGATAATCAAGCGTGCGGCCCTTTTCGGCGAACACCGCCACCGCCTGCGCATCGACCACCGCCTTCATCAGTTCGAGTTCCTTGCGGGTGCCGACCAGCGGGATCATCACTTCCGGGATAGGCGCAGCGCCGGTCTTGTCAGCGACATCGATCGCCGCTTCGAAAATCGCGCGCGCCTGCATCTCGTAGATTTCGGGATAGGTCACGCCCAACCGACAGCCGCGATGGCCGAGCATCGGGTTGAATTCATGCAATTCCCCAGCCCGGCGACGCAGCGCTTCGATGCCGATGCCGGTTGCTTCCGCCACATCAGCGAATTCGCTTTCCTCATGCGGCAGAAATTCGTGGAGCGGCGGATCGAGCAGCCGGATCGTCACGGGCAGCCCGGCCATCACTTCAAAAATCTGGGTAAAATCGCCGCGCTGTTCGGGCAGCAACTTGTCGAGTGCGGCGCGGCGGCCCGCCTCGCTGTCGGCGAGGATCATCTGGCGGACTAACGTGATCCGCTTGGCATCGAAGAACATATGTTCGGTGCGGCACAGGCCGATACCTTCTGCGCCGAAATCGCGCGCGGTGCGGCAATCGAGCGGGGTTTCGGCATTGGCGCGAACGCGCAGGCGGCGGACCTTGTCGGCCCAGCCCATCAGCACGCCGAAATCGCCAGCCAACACCGGCTGCACGGTCGGCACTTCGCCCAGCATCACTTCGCCCGATGCGCCATCAATCGTGATGATGTCGCCTTCCTTCACTTCGCGCCCGGCGACGCGCATCATCCGCGCCTTCGCATCGATTGAGACGGTGCCCGCCCCCGATACGCAGGGCCGCCCCATGCCGCGCGCGACCACGGCGGCGTGGCTGGTCATGCCGCCGCGTGCGGTCAAGATGCCCTTGGCCGCATGCATGCCGTGAATGTCTTCGGGGCTGGTTTCGGTGCGCACCAGGATCACCGATTCGCCAAGCTCGGCCCGGTTCTGCGCGGTTTCGCTATCGAACACTGCCGCGCCAGAAGCGGCGCCCGGCGATGCCGGGAGCCCGCGCGTCAACACGTCGCGCACGGCCTTTGGATCAAGCGTCGGGTGGAGCAATTGATCGAGCGCGGCCGGATCGACGCGTGCGACTGCTTCCTCCTCAGTGATCAGCCCTTCATTGGCCATATCGACCGCGATCTTGAGCGCGGCAGACGCAGTGCGCTTGCCCGAGCGCGTTTGCAGCATCCAGAGCTTGCCGCGTTCGACGGTGAATTCAATGTCCTGCATGTCGCGGTAATGCACCTCGAGCAGGTCAAAAACCTCGGCCAGTTCGGCATAGGTTTCGGGCATTGCCTCTTCCATGCTGAGCGGCTTGGCCCCGGCGGCCTCACGCGCGGCGCGCGTCAGATATTGCGGCGTGCGGATGCCCGCGACGACGTCCTCGCCCTGCGCATTGATCAGGAATTCGCCGTAATAAGCGCGGTCGCCCTTGGCGGGATCGCGCGTGAAGGCCACGCCCGTCGCCGATGTTTCGCCCATATTGCCGAACACCATCGCCTGCACATTAACGGCAGTGCCCCAGTGATGTGGGATGCTGTTGAGCCGACGATAGACCTTGGCGCGTTCCGACTGCCATGAGCCGAACACTGCGCCAATCGCGCCCCAAAGCTGGTCATGCACGTCCTGCGGGAAGGGCTTGCCCCAGAGCCGCTCGACGATCTTTTTATACTCGGCGACCAGCGCCTGCCAATCCTCAGCGGACATGTCGGTATCGAGGAAATAGCCATTATCTTCCTTGGCAACCTCCAGCGCTTCCTCGAACCCGTCATGATCGAGCTCAAGCACGACATCTGAATACATCTGGATGAAGCGGCGATAGCTGTCCCAGGCAAAGCGCGCATCGCCGCTGGTGGTGGCGAGCCCGGCGACGGTCGCGTCGTTCAGCCCCAGGCTGAGCACGGTATCCATCATTCCCGGCATCGACACGCGCGCGCCCGAGCGCACCGACACGAGCAGCGGATTGGCAGGATCGCCGAAGGATTTGCCCGTGATGCCTTCAATATGCGCAAGGCCAGTGGCGACTTCAGCGCGCAGGCTGTCGGGGAAGGCCTGGCCCTCTTCATAATAGCGCGTGCACATTTCGGTGCTGATCGTGAAGCCGGGGGGCACGGGCAGGCCGATCGAGGCCATCCCATCCAGATTCGCGCCCTTACCGCCAAGCAGTTCCTTGCTCAGCCCATGGCCATCCGAAACACCGCCGCCGAAGCGGTAGACATATTGGGTCATATCAACCTTCTATCTTCGAAAAATCAGCTACACCGTGCACTGCACCCCGGACGCGCGCCAGCAAGCCGAGCCGCGCGGTGCGCTTGGCGGGATCGGGGTCATTGACGATCACGGTTTCAAAAAAAGCATCGATCGGCGCGCGGAGTGAAGCGAGCGCGGCCATGGCGCCTTCGAAATCCTCTGCGACAACGGCGGCCGTGGCGGCGGGTTCCGCGACGTCGAGCGCCGCGATGAGCGCGACTTCGGCGGGTTCGGGGGTGTAGGGCAGCGCATTTTCTGCAGCGGCACCGTGCTCCGGCGAAGGCCGGAGCCCTGCGTTACTGGGGTTGTCGCTCGAACTCAGGGCTCCGGCCTGCGCCGGAGCACTAGCGGCCCAACCCTCCTTCTTCAAAATATTCGCCGCGCGCTTATACCCCGCGAGCAGGTTTGCACCGTCCGCAGTGCCGATAAACGCCTGCAACGCATGGACGCGGGCGAGCAGGCGGACGAGATCATCCTCCCCGCCGAGCGCGAACACCGCGTCGATCAGGTCGTGACGGACACCGGCTTCGCGCTGCTGGACTTTGAGGCGGTCGGCTAGGAACGACAGTAATTGGATTCCGGGAGGCCAACCATCGAGACCCTGAGCACTCGGAAGAAGTGCTTGGCTGATCGCGGACGCGAGCGACAGTCGGAGCTGATTGTCGATAATCAGCGATAAGCAACCGATCGCTGCCCTGCGTAAAGCAAATGGATCCCGAGAGCCTGTCGGCCCCTCGTTGATTCCAAAAAACTTGGCCAGCGTATCCAGCTTATCCGCCAGACTCACCGCCACCGTCACCGGATCAGTGGGCACATCATCGCCCTGCCCGACCGGCTTGTAGTGATCGCGGATTGCGGCGGCGACGCGGGGGTCTTCGCCCTGCGCGGCGGCGTAGTAACCGCCCATCACGCCCTGTAGTTCGGGGAATTCGCCGACCATCAAGGTGACGAGATCGGCCTTGCAGAATTTGGCTGCGCGTTCGGCGAGGGTGGCGATTTCTTTTAAATCCTCCCCGGCACGGGGAGGGGGACCGCCGGCCGCAGGCTGGTGGTGGAGGGGGGTTGCCGAAGGAGAGGCGGTCGGTTGGGGCACGCCCCCTCCACCAGCTTCGCTGGTCCCCCTCCCCGCGAGCGGGGAGGATTTTACGATCCCCTCCTCCACCAGCCACCGGGCCAGCTTGGCGACGCGGTCGACCTTGTCCGCCACGCTGCCCAATTTCTCATGAAACACGATCCGGTCGAGCTTCGTCGCCTGGTCCGCCAGCTTCACCTTCAAATCGGTGTCGTAGAAGAATTTCGCATCGCTCAGCCGCGCGGCGAGCACTTTGCGGTTGCCGTCGACGATCTTCGTGCCGCCATCCGCCGCATCGATATTGGCGGTGCAGATGAAGGCGTTCGCCAAATTCCCATCCGCATCGGCGCACACGAAATATTTCTGGTTCACGCGCGCCGTCAGCTGGATCACCTCGGGCGGGACGCTCAGAAACGCGTCATCGAAGCGCCCAAGCAGTGGCACTGGCCATTCGGTCAGCCCGGCATTTTCGATCAGCAGCCCCTCGTCCTTGATCAGCTCGAGCCCCGCCTTGCGCGCGGCCATGGTCGCGCCGAGCGCGATGATCTGCGCGCGTTCGGCCTGATCGACGATGACATGGGCGTCGCGGAGCTGATCGGCATAGGTCGCGGCGCTCTCGATGCTGATCGGGCCCGTGGAATGGAAACGATGCCCCATCGTCTCGCGCCCGCTGGTGATGCCGGCGATCGCGCAGGGGACGACATCGCCGCCGAGCAGCGCAACGATGCCCTGCAACGGGCGGACCCATTTGAGGCTCTCAGTCGATGCCGACGCATCGCCCCAGCGCATCGATTTGGGCCAGGGAAAGGCGCGGATGATGTTGGGGATCGCTTCGGCTAGCACGTCCGCCGTGGCGCGGCCGGGCTTGTCGATGACGGCGAAGAGCACGCCGTCGCGCTCGACGAGCTGATCGCGGGTGAGGCCGGTTTTGCGCAGGAACCCGTCGAGCGCCTGTGGGGGGGCGGCGGTTTTGGGGCCCTTGATCTCCTCCGACACCGCTGCGGTTTCGAGCGGCAAACTGCGCGCGATGAGCGTCAGGCGGCGGGGGGTGGAGAAGGTGGTGATGGCAGGCGCGGCTAGGCCAGCGGCGGCAAGCTCGGTGACGAACAGCCGCGCCAGATCCTCGCGGGCTTTCGCTTGCATCCGCGCGGGGATTTCTTCGGAGCGGAGTTCGAGTAGGAAGTCGGTCACTCTTCAATCCTCCCCGCCAGCGGGGAGGGGGACCGCCAGCCTTCTTCAGGCTGGTGGTGGAGGGGGGCCGTCGCAAACGCAACGATCGCTTGAGCCGCCTCGTCAGCGTTCTTCAAAACGTCAGCCGCCATGATCCGCAAAACGCGGTAACCCGCCGCTTCCAACCACATTGTCCGCTTGATGTCCCGCTCCGGTCGATCGCCCATATCGTGCGCGATGCCATCGACCTCGATAACGAGCTTGGCAACGGCACAGTAAAAATCGGCTCGATAGGCTCCGATCGGGTGCTGCTTGCGGAAGGCGACGCCTTGCGGCGACCCTTTGAGCCGCTGCCACAGCAATACCTCCGGCAAGCTCATTTCCCGGCGTGCGCGGCGGGCTTGGTATACTTCCGGCCGTCGGAGCGTGCGCGGCCTTCCCCCTCCGGTGCTGCGCACCACCTCCCCGTCCCGGGGAGGATTTTCGGTTGCGTTCACGCCGCCCACCCGTTTTTTTCCATCCACGCGCCGCACGCGCCCTTCGCCAGATCGCGGACGCGGCCCATATAGGCCTGGCGCTCAGCGACCGAGATGACGCCGCGTGCTTGCAACAGGTTGAAGACGTGGCTCGCCTTGATCGCCTGCTCATAGGCCGGGATCGGCAGCTTTGCTTCGAGGCAATTCTCACACTCGGCGGTGTGCTTCTTGAACTGGTCGACCAGCGAGTCGGTGTCCGCCACCTCGAAATTCCACGCACTCATCTGGCGTTCGTTTTCCAGGAACACGTCGCCATAGCTCACCCCGGCATCGTTATAGGCCAGGTCGTAGATGCTGTCCTTGTTCTGGATATACATCGCGAGGCGTTCGAGCCCATAGGTCAGCTCGCCCGCGACGGGCTTGCAGTCGAAACCGCCCATCTGCTGGAAATAGGTGAACTGCGTCACCTCCATGCCGTCGCACCAGACCTCCCAGCCGAGCCCCCACGCACCCAAAGTCGGGCTTTCCCAATCATCCTCAACGAAGCGGATGTCGTGGGCGAGCATGTCGATGCCGATCGCCTTCAATGAGCCGAGATACAGCTCCTGCAGGTTCGGCGGGCTTGGCTTCAGGATCACCTGATATTGATAATAATGCTGCAGCCGATTGGGGTTCTCGCCATAACGGCCATCGGTCGGGCGGCGGCAGGGCTGGACGAACGCCGCGTTCCAGGCGTCGGGCCCGAGCGCGCGCAAGGTTGTCGCGGTGTGAAAGGTGCCCGCGCCCATTTCCATGTCATAAGGCTGGAGAATCAGGCAGCCATGATCGCTCCAATAGCGGTGGAGCGTCAGGATCATGGCCTGAAAGCTTAACGGAAAACGGGTCGGCTGGCTGGCCAATGAACGAACCTTCGCACCTGCAATATTGAACGCGCGCACCTTTGGCGTGGGCGTTGGGGCGGGTCAATGGCGCAGCGTGCCGGGCGCGCCCTGGCGATCGGCTTGCGCACGGCGCGTTAACCCTTATCTATCGACGCAGATGGTCCCGATCAGGGTCGCCTTTTCGCCGCTGGGCGGCAGCTGGGCACGGCATGCGGCAATGCTGATGGCGGCGCTGCTGTTTTCAGCTCCGGTGATAGCACGCGATCCGCCACGGATCAGCTATCGCGCTGTGGCAGATGATGACGCGGTCTCGCGCCACGGCCACCCACAATTGCGCTATCCGCGCCTGTCCCCCGATGAACGCGTCGCGCCCGATGATTTCGATGTGCGTTGGCTGGAGGGTGCCGATTGGCCAAGCGATAGCGAACGGCTGGCGCAGCTATCGCAAAATTATCGACCGCGCCCGGCGATCTGGCGGATCAGTGATCGCGATACGACGATCTATCTGTTCGGGACGATCCATGTCCTGCCGCCGGGCTTTGCATGGCGGACGGCCGCGCTTGAACGCATTGTCGCGCGATCGAGCGAGCTGATCCTGGAATCGGTGGAGCGCAACAGCTTGCGGGACCAAGCGCCGCCCACCGCCACGCTGCCCCCGCTGTCCGCGCGGGTCGGGGCCGATCACCGCGCCAAGCTGGCCGCCTTTACCGCCAGCCTGCCCCCCGAAGCGGCGACATTGTTCGATCAGATGCCAAGCTGGATCGCCTCCGTCGCAATCTCGCTGGTGCGTGAGTTACGCAGCGGCGAAGTGCCCGGACCCGGCGCCGATGATTGGCTGGAAGCGCAGTTCACTGCCCGGAAGAAGCGGGTGCGCGCGATTGAGAACAGCGATCAGGTGATCGCCAGCGTCAACGCCGTGCCCGAGGTGGAGCAGCAACGCATGGTGCATGCCGCGCTGGATGCGCCCATCCGCAGCCGGGCTGATCTGCGCGCCGCCACCCACGCCTGGGCCAAGGGAGAGGTTGGCCCCGATTCGGCGCTGACGATCGATCTTGCCGCCGCCACCGGCTCTGCCGCGCTCGCAGCGCCGTTGCTCACCAACCGCAATGCCGCCTGGGCCGCCACCTTGATCGCCCGGATGCGCCGTCCGGGCACGTGCCTGTTCGCCGCCGGTGCCGGGCATTTCATTGGCGATGGATCGCTGATCGAGCAACTTGAGATGCGCGGCGTGCGGGTGGACCGGGTTCAGTGAAGGGGTGTTTAGGTCAGGTTCGAATGACCATTTGTCAGTGACACTTGACATGAAGGCGAATCGCGGGCATTTAGTCAGTGTACCTTGACATCGGGTCAGGGACGATTGACTAGGGTTCACGCGGATGTGGACAGGGCTGATGAAAAACAGATTGAAGGTGCTGCGCGCCGAACGCGACTGGAGCCAAGCGGAGCTTGGTGGCCGGCTGGGCGTATCGCGGCAGGCCGTCAATGCGATCGAAACAGGGAAATATGATCCTTCCCTGCCACTCGCCTTCAAAATCGGTCGACTGTTCGACATGGCAATCGAGGAGGTTTTCGATGACGGCGAGGAGCGCTCCAATGGCAACGCGTGAGATGGGCCCAGGCGAATTGGCGACACTGGCGCGCAAGCGGTACCAGCGCCGGCTTTACATCGGACTAATTATCTTCGGCGCAGTCATCGGGTCGATGATCGGCGCATTCGATAGGCATCCGCATGAGGGCGATCCATCACTGTGGCACATCACCGGGCTCCAACTGTCGCCTGCCATCGCGATCATCGGAGCGATCGGCCTGCTGATCGGGCTGATTGGGCTGCCGCTCTACATGTTCCGCACGATCGACGAGCTGGCGGCGCGGCGCAATCTGCGCGGGCTGGCGGCAGGCTGGCTGGCGGTGCTTGGCGGTTACCCGGCGTGGTTCGTGCTTTCGGCGGGCGGCCTTGCACCCGAGCCGACCGCGCTTGGACTGTTCCTGCTCGGCTATGGGGTGACGCTCGTCACCTTCATCATCCTGAAGTGGCGCGATTGAGAAACCGGTCAAGGATCAAGCGATGAGCAAAGGCACATCCGACACTGACTGGCAGGCCAGTGCCCGCAGCCAATTGCGCAACCAGCGTGCGGCGTGGATCGGCTCCATTGCAGCAGGTGCCATTGCCGGTGTGCTGATGGGGATCGGCGTGAACATCGATCCAGGGCTGATGCGCACGGCTTTGCTTGGCGGTGGCGTGTTGGCGATGGTCGTCTGCCTGGTCTGGGGCACGCTGATTTATATGCGGGTCATCGACGAGCAGGAACGCGATGCCAATCTGTGGAGCTGTTACGTCGGGATGATCGTCTATCTGACGCTGTTCGTGGCGAAGGATATTGGCGCGAAGCTGGACCTAAACCTGCCGATCAGTGAATTCGGGATTTTTACAGCGACAATGGCCATCGTCCTGGCCGTGTTCGTCAAGCGACGTTTTATGTGACTTATTCGCGTTAAACCCCAAAACTACCCCTGAGAAGAGAGACATGATGTTGATCACACGCAAACGCCTGCTCGGCGCAATGAGCCCGATTGCCCTGATGCTCGCTGGCCCGGCCCTCGCCCAGACAGCAACGACACCCCCCGCCGCTGCCCCCGTCGCCACGGTCGATGCCGACCCCGCCTTGTGGGTAGTGAAGGACGACGACACGACGATCTATCTGTTCGGCACGGTCCATGTTCTGAAGCCCGGCCTGAGCTGGTTCGACGAAGGCGTGAAAAAGGCTTTCGACGCCAGCAAGGAAGTCGTGCTCGAAATCCCGCTGCCCAATGACGCGGAAGCCCAGAAGATTTTGCTGCCGCTGGTCGTCGATCCCGATGGCCCACCGCTGACGGAAAAGCTCCACCCTGAAAAGCGCGCTGCCTATGCAGCCGTGCTCGCCAAGCTGGGCGTTCCCGCAACCGCCTTGGACCAGTATTATCCGTGGTTTGCTTCTGTAACGATGAGCAACATCTTGCTGTTGAAATCCGGCTATGATCCGAGTTCGGGTGCTGAGCGCGCCATCGATGCCGCCGCGAAAGCGGCGGGGAAGCCGGTGACGGGACTTGAAACGCTGGAACAGCAAATCGGCTATTTCGCCACGCTGCCCGAAGCAGATCAGATTGCGTTTCTGGAACTGGGTGTCGATGATTTTGGCGACGGGATTAAAACCATCGACGAGATGGTTGCCAATTGGACCAAGGGCGATCCCGAAGCCCTGGGCGCCGTCATGAACAGGGACATCGACAAGCTGCCCAAGCTTTACAAGATCCTGCTCGCCGATCGCAATGTCCGCTGGGCGAATTGGATCGATGAAAGGATGAAGAAGCCCGGCACGGTGTTTATCGCGGTTGGCGCGGGCCATCTGGCCGGCAAGGACAGCGTCCAGGTGCAGCTGGGCACCCACCACCTGACCGCCACCCGGGTCAACTATTGAAGGGTTCGGGCATATGCGATGGCGGCTGATCACGCCCCTATGGATCGCCGCCTTCATCGCCCTGCCCGGCTGCGACCGGCCGCGCCCTGCCCCGGCGCGGCCGGCGCTTTTTTTAGTCCGCGACACCGACACCAGAATCTGGCTGTTCGGCACAATCCACGCGCTGCCCCCGTCGGTCGATTGGGAAACACCGGCGGTGACGCGCGCGATTGCTTCGTCGGACCTATTGGTTACGGAAATTGCTAAACCCAATCCGGCGACGATTTCCGCCCTATTTATGAAGCTGGCGCGGCGCGATGGCCTGCCCCCGATCGCCGCACGGCTGCCCGCTGATCATCGCGACGCGCTCAATCACGCTATCGCCAACGCCAGCGAATCCGTGGCGACACTCGACCGGTTGGAGACATGGGCCGCCGCCGTCACGATTGAAAGCGGACGCGCCCGCGCGGCCGGGGCGACCCCGGCTGACGGCGTCGAAACGGTGCTGGCGGCGCGCTTTGCCGGCAAGCCACAACGCGCGTTCGAAAGTGCAGGCAGCCAGCTGGGTTTTTTCGACACGCTGAGCGAACGCGACCAGCGGCTGTTGCTTGCCCGGACGGTGGAAGACAGCAGCAGCTATCCGGCAGTGCTAGCCGCCTGGTCGGCTGGCAATGTCGCCGCGCTGGCGCGCAGCAACGACCGGCTTTTTGCGGGTGCGCCAGGGCTGGAGACAGCCCTGCTGACCAATCGCAATGCGCGCTGGAGCCGCTGGATCGCCCTGCGGATGAAGCAGCCCGGCACGATCATGATCGCGGTGGGCGCGGGGCATCTGGTCGGGCCGAAATCGCTCGTGGCGATGCTGCGCGCACGCGGGCTTCGCGTCGCGCGGGTGCAGTAAGCTCCCCCGTGCCCATGACTTGCCCTTTTACGTCCTCTCGCCTATAGCGCCGCGCTTCCGGTCAGGGTCATCCCTGGAGGCTTGGCCGGATGATGACACCAAACACACTCGGAGACTGACATGAGCGAACAATTGACGCTCGCAGCCGAGACGCGTGGACAGGTTGGCAAGGGAGCCTCCCGTTCGCTGCGTCGCGAAGGCCGCGTACCCGCCGTGATTTACGGCAACAAGCAAGACCCCGTCTCGATTCACCTCGAGGAAAAAGCGCTGATGCGCGCTTTGATGACCGGGCATTTCATGAATTCCACCGTCATTCTCGACGTTGCCGGCACGCCCGCGCTGACGTTGCCCAAGGATGTCGCGTTCGATCCGGTTACCGACCGGCCCGTGCATGTCGATTTCCTGCGCATCGGCGAGCATTCGACCGTGACGGTGCAGGTACCGGTTCGCTTTACCGATGAAGAAACCTCGCCCGGCATCAAGCGCGGCGGCGTGCTCAACATTGTTCGCCACGAGCTTGAGCTGGTGTGCGACGCCTCGGTCATCCCAGATGATGTCGAGATTTCGCTCGCTGGGTTCGATGTGGGCGATTCGATCCACATTTCGAGCGTGACCCTGCCCAAGGGCAGCAAGGTGACCATCGAAGACCGCGATTTCACCATCGCGACGATCGTTGCCCCATCGGCGCTCAAGTCGAGCGAAGGCGAAGCTGCCGACGCCGCTGGCGCGTAAGAGTGACCTTAGCCCTCTCCCCGTTGGGGAGAGGGTTTGGGAGAGGGGGCGGCTGGGCGCAGCTTTGCTTGGCACCCCCTCACCCCGCCAATTTGGGGTAAATATTACCCCGTAATGTTTAGGCCATGCCGGGGGGATGGCCGACCCAAAACTCCCCAAGGAGGAGAGGGCTTTAGCCATGCAACTCTGGGCAGGCCTCGGCAATCCGGGCGCACAATATGCGTTTCACCGGCACAATGCCGGCTTCATGGCATTGGATGCCATTGCCGATTTCCATGATTTCGACGCGCCCAAAAAGCGTTTCCTGGGCTGGGCGATCGAGGCACGGCTGGGCACCGAAAAGCTGCTGCTGCTGAAACCCGCCACCTTTATGAACGACAGCGGCCAATCGATCGGCGAGGCGATGCGATTCTACAAGCTGGCGCCCGAAGACGTTACCGTCTTCTATGACGAGCTGGATCTCGCCCCGTTCAAGGTGAAGGTGCGGCAGGGCGGCGGCACCGCTGGCCATAACGGCATCCGATCGACCGTGGCGCATATCGGCGAAAATTTCCGCCGCGTCCGGCTGGGCATCGGCCATCCCGGCCACAAGGACAAGGTGACCGGCCATGTGCTGGGCAATTTCGCCAAAGCCGAGATGGACGATCTGGCGACGATGCTCGGCGCGGTCGCGGCTGAGGCGAAATGGCTGACCGAGGGCGATGACGTGCGCTTCATGAACGATGTTGCGCTCAGGCAGCAACCATGAGCGTCCGGTCGCTCTTCGCCACGCGGCTGTATGAGGGCGCGTTGAAGAACCCGGCGCTGGTCGAGGATCTGGCCCGGTCGTGCCTGATGCTCGCTGTGGAAGACCGGGCGGGCGCTGCGTGGAGCAAGGACAAGGGCTATCGCGGCTATACCAGCTATGCCTCGCTCAACGATCTGCCGAGGCGCGATCCGGTGATTGGCGATCTGGTGAAGCTGCTCGACAAGCATGTCGCCGCCTTTGCCGAGGACTGCGCGTTCGATTTGGCCGGGCGCAAGCTGAAGCTCGACAGCCTGTGGGTGAACGTGATGAAGCCGGGAGCGACGCATTCAGGGCATATCCATCCGCATTCGGTGGTGTCGGGCACGGTCTATGTCGCGGTGCCGCCGGGCGCGGGCGCAATCCGTTTCGAAGACCCCCGCCTCGCCCAAATGATGGCCGCCCCCACCCGCCGCGACGACGCGCCCGAGGACTTGCGGACGTTCGTTTATGTCGAGCCGATGCCGGGGACGGTGCTGCTATGGGAAAGCTGGCTCAGGCATGAGGTGATGCCGCATGAGGGGACCAGCAAGTCCGGGGGCGAGCGGATCAGTGTAAGTTTTAACTATCGTTGGTAGCGACGCCCCGCCCCGGTCAGGCAGCGACCTCAGTGAATGACCGGATTTCGCGGTTCGCCTTGCGCAGCCGCTGCGACAGCTCCCGACCGATATTGCGGAGCAAGGCGGCATGCACCGCCGGTGCGGTGAGCGACAGCGCGTCGAGCCGATCAAGCGACAGGACATAGACCGACACGTCGGTGTCGGCGATGATGTCTGCCGAGCGCGGTGCGCCGTCGACCAGCGCCATCTCACCAAAGGCGACGCCAGGATCGAGCGTCGTCAGCCGCACGCGGTGGCCGTCGGCGGTGTTCAGGCTGACCGTCACGGTGCCACGCGCGAGGAAATAGAGATCGCTCGCCGGATCGCCTTCGCGCACAATATGGCTGCCGGCTGGCAGATCATGCTTTTCCAGCGCCGTCGCCAGCGCATCGAGCAGGCTATCATCGAGCCCGCGCAACAGATTCATCTCGGCAAGCGTCGCCTGTGGCTCGCCATCGGCTTGCGCATCTGCCTTGGCGAGCACATCGCTTTCAGCCCATTCCAAAGCCTCATCGGCATCGGCAAACACTGTTGTGAAATCAACACCTGCCCGCGCCATCGCCTCGCCACAGGCCGAATCGCGCCACATCGCCAACCGCACGATCCGACCCGCCTTGGCTTGCCCGGCCATGAGCTGGACGATCAGCAAGGCTGCCTGTGGCTCGACCATGTCCGCCCGCGACAGATCAAGGATTAGGTGGGAAACGCTGTCGGGCAGCGCGGCGGACAGGCGGCTAATCTGCTCGATCGCGGCAAAGTGAATCCGCCCGCGAAGCTCGACAACCTTGATCGCGGCGCCGTGCCGATCAAGTGCCGCGCGCTCCGTCGGCGACCGGGTCCGCTTCGAACTGACCGTGGCAGCGTCATAGCTGCGGCGGATCGACGAGATCGCGCCTTCGGCGACATCGAACATGTTGAGCCCGAAGCGCTGCGACAGCGTTTCGCACACCTTGATGCCGCGATAGGAATTGCCGCGCTCATCAAGCGGTGGCGAGAAAACGCCGATGCCCATCACCCCGGGCAGCACCGCGATGACGCCGCCGGCCACGCCGCTCTTGGCCGGCAAACCGATGCGATATCCCCATTCGCCCGAATAATCATACATCCCGCAGAAGTTCATCACCGAGATAACGTTCTTTACATAGCCCGGATCGATCGCCTGCACGCCCGTCGCCGGGTTCAGACCGCCATTGGCGAGCGTCGCGGCCATGCGCGCCAGATCGCGCGCGGTGACGAGCATCGAACATTGCTGAAAATACAGGTCGAGATGCTCGTCGATCGGCTCGACAAGCATGCCGAAATTGAGCTCGAGATGCGCGATGGCGCGGTTGCGATGGCCCGTTGCCTTTTCGGAACCGAACACCGCTTCGTCCACGTCGACCGGGTGGCCGATATAGCGTTCGAACATATCGCGCACCCGCTGCACTCTTGGCGACAGCGACGGGCCGGTGACCAGGCTGGACGTGACGATGGCGCCTGCATTGACCATTGGGTTGAACGGGCGATTGGCGCGCTGATCGAACACGATCGAGTTGAAGGCGTCGCCGCTCGGTTCGACGCCGACCCGGCGCAGCACTTCGTCCATGCCGTGATCTTCGAGCGCTAGCCCGAAGGCGAACGGCTTGGAAATCGACTGGATCGTGAAGGGCACGTCCGAATCACCGACCGCGTAGATTGATCCGTCCACGGTGGCGATGACGATGCCGAACTGGTTGGGATCGGCCTTGGCAAGTTCGGGGATATAATCGGGCAGATGGCCGCCCTTTTCCTTCTTGATCGAGGCATATAGCTCGGCGAGCACGTCATCGATCAGGCTGGCGCTGATGCCCTTTGTCGTCGGTGTGCGGCGCTTCTTGCGATCAGCCATATTCCCCTCCCCCCAAAGGATCCTTCCACCGTGGCGACGATGGTACGCTGCCGAAATAACGCCCTGTTGGCACATTGCCTATGGGGCATTTCATCGGATGGCCGCCCATGGACTGGCATTTCGCCGCCCAACCGCCTATCGGGCCATCCACAGATTGGCTGACATCGGCCACCACCACCAAGGATCATTCATGGGATTTCGTTGCGGTATCGTCGGGCTGCCTAATGTCGGCAAGTCCACCCTGTTCAACGCGCTGACCGAAACGGCGGCGGCGCAGGCGGCGAATTATCCTTTTTGCACGATCGAGCCCAATGTCGGCAATGTCGCGGTGCCCGATCCCCGGCTTGATCAGCTTGCGGCGATTGCGGGGTCGGCGAAGATCATCGAGACGCAATTGGGCTTTGTCGACATTGCCGGACTGGTGCGCGGGGCGAGCAAGGGCGAGGGGCTGGGCAACCAGTTCCTGGGCAATATCCGCGAAGTCGACGCGATCGTCCATGTCCTGCGCTGTTTCGAAAATGGCGATGTGACGCATGTCGAGGGCAAGGTTGATCCGATTGCCGATGCCGAAACGGTCGAGACCGAGCTGATGCTGTCGGACCTCGAATCCCTCGAAAAGCGCGTCCCCGCCGCGCTGAAAAAGGCGATGCAGGGCGACAAGGAAGCCAAGGTTGCCGCCTCCGTACTCGGCCAGGCGCTCGATCTGCTGCGCGAGGGCAAGCCCGCGCGGCTGACGGTGCCCAAGGACGACGACGAGGCGCGGGCGTTTGCGCAGGCGCAGTTGCTGACGTCGAAGCCCGTGCTTTATGTCTGCAATGTCGATGAGGGCGATGCGGCAAACGGCAATGCGCTGTCGGCGCGGGTGTTTGAAAAGGCCAAGGCCGAAGGCGCGGAAGCCGTCGTCGTATCAGCGGCGATTGAGGCCGAAATTGCGACGATGCCGCCCGAGGATCGCGGCGAATTTCTGGCTGAACTGGGCTTGCAGGAAACCGGCCTCGCTCGCGTCATCACCGCCGGGTACAAGCTGCTCCACCTGCTCACCTTCTTCACCGTCGGCCCCAAAGAAGCCCGCGCCTGGACCGTCGAGGCGGGCGCCAAGGCCCCCAAGGCGGCAGGCGAAATCCACACCGATTTCGAAAAAGGCTTTATCCGCGCCGAGACAATCGCCTTTGCCGATTATGTCGCGCTGAAGGGCGAAAGCGGCGCACGCGATGCGGGCAAGCTGCGGTCGGAAGGCAAGGAATATGTGGTGCATGACGGCGACGTGATGCTGTTTCGGTTTAATGTTTGAGGGGCGGCAAACTATTCTTCAGGTGGATCTTTCGGTGCGTTCTTTTTGAGGTAAGCAACGACGGTCGCAATCCAGGAGAGGGATGGAACCATCCCGGCCAACAGCAACAACTGCTCTCCGGCCAGGCCAAAGAGCATCAGTGTTGCGGCTTCTGAACCTTTTTCAATTGCGTTGCCCACGCCCTTGCCAGCCCGGCCAGCAGCGGCTTTGACACCCTTAACCGCAAGTGTGCCTGCCGTGCCGAGCCCACCCTTGACGACACGCAATGCAATCTCACTTGCACTCGCAAGGGTGTTGCCCAGGCCCCCCAGCAACCGCTGGCGATAGGTTTGCAGCTTGGGCTCGTCGGGGTCGGTAACTGACGCTTCGTCCTTGGCATCGGCTGCCATTTCGGCGAGGGCGGCGTTCACCTCCGGCTCGGCGACGTCCTGCTCGGCAATCGCGGCGACGATTGCCGTTGCCGCGTTCAGCGCCTCTGTCGGTACATCTGACTCGGTCTCGGAATCGGCGAGATAATCCCGCCATTCCTTAAATTGCGGCAATAGCGACCCGACAGTGACGTTTAGCCCAACCAGATCGGCGGCGCGGTCCGCGACCAGAAAATCGTCGGCGCGGGCGGCATATTGTTGCAGATATTGCGCCTGCATCCCCAGCCCAACCGGGTTGAGTGCGTCAAACTCCGCGCCCAGTGACGCCGCCAGCCGGTCAATCATGCGGTTCAGGCGCGGGTGGTTGTCCGCTGGGCCATCGGCGCGATAATCGTCGAGCGCGTCGCGGATCGCCTGCCAGGCATCGCGGCGGCGCTGATCCTGATCGGGCGTAGTGGGTACCGGGCGTGCGTGAACTAGCGCAACTCGGCCATCCCGCACCGCAGTTATCAGTTCATGGGGGCGCTGCGGTGGGATGTCGGGTGAAGCGGCAGCGTCGATCCAAGCCTGTATATCGGCGTTGACGGCGGCCGACCCGCGATCCCAGAAAGCGTCATCCTGATCGGCGATGCGGATCTGGATCGCTTCGTCTGCCGCGCGCGGCAGCGCAAAGGCGGTGGCATGGCCCGCGATCCGGCGATCAAACCAGTCGATCCACGGGTCTGACACGTTGCCGTCGCCCGCCAGATCACGCTTCGCGAATTGCCATTCGAGATCGAACCAGTCGGGGCGTCCGCTGGGCCACAGCGGCAGCGCGGTCATCGCTTCGGCCGCGTTACCGGGCTCGTCCGCATTTTCAAGCCAGCTGGCATCCACTTCAACACTTGACCAAATAGTGTCGTCGTCGGCGGCGGCGGCGTAGGCGGCATCGGCGGCGGCGTCGGCGGCGGAGGCGGCGGCGGCGGCAG
>MSXQ01000021.1:0-74551 GCA_002083645.1 Proteobacteria bacterium ST_bin13 | reverse complement strand
ATGGGGTGACGCTGATGGTTGTGAGTCAGCGACCGTCGGAGGTCTCTGAGACAATTTTCTCACAATGCAGTAACTTCATTGCGTTGCGGCTCACCAATTCGGTAGATCAAAGCTATATTAAATCGCTGCTGCCAGACCTGTCTGCCGGGATTGGCGACCTCCTTCCAAACCTCGGTCAGGGCGAGTTCCTCACGGTTGGAGATGCGCCCCTCATGCCAACAGTTGGGCGCTTTGCATTGCCGGTGCCTGAGCCGCATTCGCGAAGCGTGAACTACCTTCAAGAGTGGAATGCGGGATGGCGTGAGGTCAATTTCGACGACGTCATCGAACGTTGGAGGGGTAAGATGCTTGCGGCATCATGATACGCTATCTGTCCACCGGGATGGTGAGCCTCTCGCCGGCGCGTTGGGCAAAATCATCATTTTCGGAATGACGTTCATCGCTAATGACCAGACTGGGTCAGTTGCACCGCTCAGGCTATGACAAAACCAACTATTGGTCGGGGGAAATTGATTCGTGGAAGATTTTGAACAACAGCCATTTGCCGACGCCGAGTTCGCAGAGAACCCTGAGCAGCGGTGCCCCTGCGTCCTCCTGATCGATACCTCAACGTCAATGCGTGGCGCTCCGATCGATCAGCTCAACCAAGCGCTGATCGAGTTCAAAGAGGAGCTTGTTGGCGATGCCATGGCGGCAAAGCGCGTTGAGCTCGCCATCATCACCTTCGGTCCTGTTCAGACACGCACCGATTTCACCACCGTCGATGGTTGGTATCCTGAGGCGTTCGAAGCCAACGGCGCTACTCCGCTTGGAGAGGCTGTCGTGACGGCGCTCGATCTTCTTCGGCAACGGAAGGACAGATACCGTGCGAACGGTGTCAAATACTATCGGCCATGGGTGTTTCTCATCACCGACGGCGCTCCCACCGACAGCTGGCAGGAAGCCAAGCGCCGCGTCCATGAAGGGGAAGAGCGCAAGGAATTCATGTTCTATGCCGCCGGCGTAGAGGGCGCAGACATGTCCGTGCTTTCCCAGATTGCCACGCGCGCGCCTTTGAAACTCCGGGGCTTGGCTTTTCGCGAACTCTTCCAATGGCTGTCGAGCTCGCTGAGCGCGGTATCGCAATCCAATCCAGGCGACACCGTGCCGCTTGCCAACCCCACGGCACCGGACGGCTGGGCCGTTGCCGGCTGATCCAGGGCGGTGGCGGTGGGCCGCGGCCTCAAGGATCGGAACGTCGCACCTTAAAGCCGGAACGCGGAAGCAGGACGCCTATACCGTCAAGGTGCCAGGCCCTGATACATTGTGCATTGTGGTGTCTGATGGAGCGGGCAGCTCAAGCCACGGGGGGGAGGGCGCTTCCCTCGTCTGCCGCATGCTGTCGACCGTTATCTGCGACTGGACCGCGAACCACGGCGGGCTGCCGCCAGACGATCAGATTCATGAGTGGCTCGATACCGTCAGGGACAGGCTTGCGTTGGTCGCTGAGAAGCGGGGTCTCACGAAGCGTCAGTTCGCATCTACCCTCATTGCCCTCATAGTCTTTGGTGACGAACTGCTAGCGTTGCAGATCGGGGACAGCGCCCTGGTCGCACGGAAGGCAGGTCAGTGGGAGTCGATCTGCTGGCCCGAAAATGGCGAGTTTGCCGCCACGACCTTTTTCGTGACAGATGATCCGGAACCGCGCCTGCACATCTCTCGCCAGAGCGCTGGCGAATACGACGCGTTCGCCGCGTTCTCCGACGGCATTGACAGCATAGCGTTGCACCATGCCAATCAGGAGCCGCACGCGCGCTTCTTCGATCCAATGATTAAACCGGTCGACCAAGCGGTTGAGCGTGGGAGACTGGTCAGCCTCTCGGCAGCTTTAGGGCGCTACCTCGACGGTCCTGCAATCTGCGATCGCACCGACGACGACAAGACGCTGGTACTGGTGTCGCGGGATTGACCCAGCCGGCGATCAAGATCGATGGCCGGCCATTTGCGCTGGGCAAGCGGATCGGCAAAGGGGGCGAAGGCGAAGTCTTTGCTATCGAGAACAAGCCCGACAGCGCTGTCAAAATCTACAAGGACGAGCTGCGGGCGAAACGCGAACCGAAGGTGCGAGCGATGGTGCTTGCCGACCTTGCCGACACCACGAAATTGGTGGCTTTCCCGGCCGCGATCGCGACCGATGGCAAAGGAGGCTTCCTAGGTTTCCTGATGCGCCTCGTATCCGGCTATCGACCGATTCACGAACTCTACGGCCCCAAATCTCGCAAAGCTCATTTCCCAAAGGCCGATTACCGCTTCCTCGTGCGCGCAGCCCTCAACGTGTCCAACGCCGTGGTGAAGGTCCATCAGAGCGGCTGTGTCATTGGCGACTTCAACCACTCGGGTGTTCTCGTATCGAACGAGGCAACCGTTTCGCTAATCGACGCGGACAGCTTTCAATATTCCAGAGACGGGAAGCTGTTCCCCTGCGTCGTGGGCGTGCCCGATTTCACGCCGCCCGAACTGCACGGCGCGGATCTATCGACCGTCCGACGCACCGAAGCGCATGATAATTTCGGACTTGCGGTGGCAATCTTTCACCTCCTCGCCATGGGAAAGCACCCTTATGCCGGCCGCTTCGCCGGCGGTGACATTTCTATGAGCGATGCGATTGCACAGCATCGCTTCGCCTTTTCACAGGTTCGGGCGTCCGAGACGTGCACCACGCCGCCGCCAGGATCAGTGAGCCTAAAGGACTTTCCACCGCAGATCGCCGCGGCATTTGAGGCCGCCTTCGGTCGAAATCCGGCGGGTCGGCCGAGCGCAGTGACCTGGGCGACCCTGATGAAGGAGCTCGAGCAGGCATTGAGCCACTGCGGAAAGGTCCGAACACATTATTACCCGTCAGCGGCGTCTTCTTGCCTATGGTGCCGTGTCGCCGGCCAGTCCGGGGTCGATATGTTCCCCGATCTGCTTGGGCCCACGCCACAGATCGCACCCGGTGGACCGTTCGACATAGAGCGGATCGCGGCGCAGTTCGCGGCAATCAAACTCCCTGATCCAGCTTCATTGCTCCCGATCTGGTCCGGTCAGATCACGACCGCGAGTGAGGCAGTTGCCGCCGCCAGCCGCGCGCGCATGGGCCATCGGGCCTTGGGGGCTGTTGCCCTGATTGCGGCCGTCGGCGGCTTTCTGGCGGCCGCCAATTTCGCGATCGTCTGGATCGGCATCGGCCTCTTCGGCCTCATCAGGTTTTTCGGCGGATCTGTTGAACAGGCACCGTTCAAAGCGGTGTACAGCGATGCGGACGCCCGGGTTCGCTCACTGCAGCAGAGGTTCGTTGATCGGCTTGGCCTCAGCGAACTCGTCACGGTCAAAGCCGACGTCGAGGCTTCGATTCGAGCGTACCGTGACCTCGATCGCGACCTCGCGCACAATATCCAGAAGCTGAAGGCATCACGCGAAGCGCGCAAGCGGGAGGAATATCTCGACCGCTTCCTCATTCGGCGCGCCAGGATCGCCGGCATCGGCGCGGCCAAGACGGCAACGCTTGGATCCTATGGGATCGAGACCGCCGCAGACATCAAGTCGAACGCTGTACGCGCTGTTCCCGGCTTCGGTGAGGCGATGACCGCGAAGCTGCTCGCATGGCGCAAGGCTCACGAAGACAGATTTACCTACAACTCGGCTCCAGACGCCTCCGACGTACAGGCTGAAAATGCCGTTCGAGCCAACTGGGCTACAAAGCGTGCTGATCTCCAGACCAAGATTCGCTCCGCCCTGGCGGCGCTGCAGACAGGCCCGCAGCAGGTCGCGATCCGTGCGCGTAATGGCGATCCGGCGCTGACGGACGCGCTTGCGAAGCGCGCTCAGGCAGCGCACGATCTTAAGTCGCTTGGAATGTCAGTACCGACTGCCGCGCCGTTCACGATCCAGTCCCGGCAGGCTGCTTCACCGGCGCCATCGCCCAATACTCCGCCTCGCTCGCCTTCGTCAGGAAGGGCAGCCGCGCCGAGTTGCCCGCAGTGCGGATCTTCGATGCAGCGCCGGACCGCTCGGAGGGGTCATCGCGCTGGGGCGCAGTTTTGGGGATGCAGCCGCTACCCGACATGTCGGGGGACGCGGAACTAAGTACGACGCAAATGGTCGAAGGCCCGCCGCCGGAACCTATAAGACTGGCTGAAGATCGGGGTCCCTGCCTGGGGGCAAGACCAGACTAGCGCACCATGAGCAGAGAAGGAACCTTTGCCGGGTGATGTTTCCCCCGTCGGGTCGGAAGCTACCTGTCGGACGGCGATCTGTTCTGGTATCGTTCCGAAGATGAGCACGTTCGATCTCGAAAACCCCAAGCCGCTGGTCGGCGACAGCCTGCGCGACGAGACCGCCAATCTGCTTTCGGTGCGGTTCGGCCGGCCGACGCGCGAAGACCTGGTGATGGGCAAGAAGGTTGACCTGCATTTCATCAAGGTCGAGTTCGGCAAGACGACGCACATCTTCGTCGAGACCAAGGATTACGCCAAGCCGCTCACGCGCGAGCAGGTGAAGGGCATCTGGGCCGATTACAGCGGCCTGGTCGACCGGTATCAGCCGGCCTTCCTGTTGCTCGTGACGCGCAACGGTCTCGCGTCGGGCGCGCAGGCCTATGTGAACGCGGAGCAGTCCAATCTGCGCCACCAGACGATTTGGGAGCTCGAGAACGAGACGCTCGGGCTCGCCGATTATGTGCGGCATCTCGCCGGCCTGTTCGATCACGACGGCCTCAGCCAATATTATATCGAAAGCACCGGCCGCCGCATCACCTATGGCACCGACCATGTGCGCCATGCCAGCGACGAAGCCATGCGCCTGTTCGATGCGCTCCAGCTGTGGATCGCCGACGACGACCGGCGCCCGCTCGCCGTGCTCGGCGGCTATGGCGCGGGCAAAACCAGTCTCGCCCGGCGCCTCGTCGCGATGCAGGCCCAAACCGCGCTTGCGGATCCGCTAGCCCGTCGGCCGGTGCTGATCCGGCTCGGCGAACTGTCGCGTTATGCCGGGATCGAGGGGCTGCTCGGCGGCATGTTCACCTTCGACTTCCCGGTCGATGGCTTCAACGTCCGGCGCTTTCTCGATCTCAACGCCAAGGGGCGGTTGCTGATTGTGCTCGACGGCTTCGACGAGATGAAGCACGCGATGAGCTGGGCGGATTTCCGGCACCAGATCGCCGACCTCAACCGCTTCACCGGCGCAGCCGCCAAGGTCGTGCTGCTCGGGCGTCCCAGCGCCTTCACCTCGACCGACGAGCATTTCCATGTCCTGCGCGGCCTCAAGAAATGGGATGGCGGCTATCGCCGGCTGCCCGACTGGCCGGATTTCATCGAATATGAGCTCTCGGAGTTCACCCGAGAAGAGCGGTCGCGCTTCATCGCCGGCTATCTCGCGCATCGCGCGACGCACGGCCCTCATGCCGAGACCGGCAATCGCGACTGGATCGCCAGGCGGGTCGAGGAAGTCGACCGGCTCGCCGACGCCGATCCCGACCTGTTCGGCAAGCCGGTCCACGCCAAAATTCTGGTCGACATGGCGGCCGACCCGCAGGTCGATCTCTCCCGCTTCGCTGACGGCATCACGCGCTGGGGGCTTTACGAAGTCTTCTTCCAATCGCTCGCCGAGCGCGAGTCCGAAAAGGCGGCGCGGCGTCCGATCGCCGAAACCGGGCGTCTCGACTTCCTGCGTGAGGTCGCATTCTGGTTGTGGACTGAAAAGGCCGGTGCGACATCGTTCTCGGCCGCCGACCTGCCCGACCGGCTCGTCGCCGGGCTGCCCCAGGGCGACGCCGCTGACCCAGATTCCTTGAAGCGAGAATATCTGACCGGCTCATTCCTCGAGAAGAAGTCGGGCGACGTCTATTACTTCGGGCACCGCTCCTTCGCCGAATACCTCGTCGCCGAGCGCATGCTCACCAAGGCGCCGTCGCCCGCCGAGCAATCTGTCTATTCTGCGCTGGTGCGCGACGGTGTCCTGACCTTTCTCAAGGAGGCCCCGGACCGGCAGCGTTTCACCGCCTGGCTCGACACGATCTCCAACGCGCAGGGCAACCTACACGTCGAATATCTGGTGTTCCTCGGCTATATCCTGGGCGGACGCGACGCGCTTCACGACGCATTGGTGTCGACCTCGATCTGGCGTCCGATCCTCGGGGTCTTCGAGCCCGATATGACGCTCAATGGCCATGCGCCGCACCGGATCGTCGAGGCGATGCAGGACGAGAACAATAATCTGTTCTTCCTGCTCTTGTCGCTGCTCCTCTACCAATCGCAGAGCCTCGGCGGCAGGCGTCAGGATGTCGAGGCGATGATCGCCGCGGCACTGCTCAACCGGGTATTCGTACGCGCCACAATCGACGAAGCGTCGCGCAAGGCGTTCGTGACCGCCGGCGGCAATGATGCGCGCCAGCTGGCGCAGATGGTCGTGCCCGAGATCGAATCCGGTCTCGCCGATCGCGAGCTCGTCTTCCGCGGCGCGGTCCTGCTCCGTGAACACGCCGAGGCGCTGCGCAAGGCCGGTGTCGACCTCACCTATCATCCGCCCGCGACCATGTTCCATCTGACGCAGGAAGCACGCCTCTCCTGGTCGGCAGTGCTCGGCCATATGAGCCGCGAGGGACGCGAGGAGGCGACGCGCTACTTCCGCCTGTCGAACAGTCTGTCGGGGGTCTTCACCAAGAATGTGAAGCCGCCGTCGCGCGCGCCGCGTGTGCGGTGATGGACGATTGCACCGTGACGCCTGCGGTGCCGAACGCGGGGCTGGACTTCAGTGGGCTCGATTTCGCCGGCATCGATCCCGGCGATGCGGGCAAGGTTTGCGACGCGATTGCGCGAGACGAGAATTTCCACGGCTACATTCCGTCCGAGAGTTTGGGTTTCATCGTCCGCAACTACCGCGGGTTGGCGGCGCTCGGCGCGCTCGAGCCGGCCTGGCTCGATGCCTATGTCCATGCCAGCCATTTCGACAGCGTCGGGCTCGACGTGCCGCGCGCGATCTTCGACGCCTGCGACCGTGCGAGGCTGCTTGCGCTCAAACCGCTCGGCGATGCGGTCGCGCTGACTCAGAACGGACGGATTACCTTGTTTCGCGGCTGCGCCGGTCCAGTCCATCACATGGGTCTGTCGTGGACCCCGTCGCTCGACAAGGCGATCTGGTACGCCGCGCATCACGCCGAATATTACGACCTCGGCAATGTCGCGGTCTATGCCGCGACGCTTGATGTCGCCGAGATCTATTGCCGTCTCGACCATTATGACATCGACCTGATCGCCTGCCCGTCGGATTGGTGGCGGGTCGACGTGCCGGCGAATGAGTTCCGGCTCGATCGGCGGCGCTGATGGCAGGGCATCCGAAAGCTGCGGCGACTGGCGCAGGCGGCAGGCTCGATCTCGATGTTCATCGCGAGCCGGTCTGGCCCGAGCATCTTCGGCCGGTGGGCGAGGGGTCGTTCGACAAGGAGGACTTCGCCACTTGGTGGGCGCGCCACGGCGCCGAGCTCGGGCATCTCCACCCGCAATTGTGCGAGCAATGGATCCACCGTCACTGGACCTATTCGCGCTTCGCCTGGATACCGCTCGGCTCGCTGCGCTGGCGTCTCGAGACGATGACCGGAGAGGCTATCCTCGGGAGCATCCGGCGCGAATATGGCGGCGAGCTCCATCCCGAATTCGACTACAAGACCTTCGCGCGCGACGACTATCTCGGTCGGCACCAGACCGCGATCGCGCTCGACAGCGGGACCTGGGATTATCCGATGGTGCTGCTGTCGACCCCGAACGGGGTCGTCAGCGGCGGGGAAGATTTGGCCGATGTCCGCCTCGTGCTGGTCGAGGGGCATCAGCGCCACCGTTACCTCAATGCGCTTCATGTCCGCGCAACGCCGCCCGCCGGGCCGCATCTGGTCTTCATCCTCGACTCTGGCGTGGGCGATGCGGGTGGCGCGTCCGGCGCGACTTCCTGATGCGGGCCAGATCCGAGATGGAGATGTCCGGGGTCCCCACCGATGGCTGACCTTGACCATGCCGAATTCGCGCGCCTCATTGGCCTCGGCCTGCCTGCGAGCACGGCGCTTCTGGTCCTGGAAGGGGTGCGCGACGAGGATATCGAGGTGGCGCATGTCGAGAATGGCCGGCGGGCGCGGGAATGGTGTGCTGACCTGGCGGCATTCCCGCAGGGGCTCGAGCCGAGCTGGGATCTTGCGCCCGAGCATTTCTATCTGGCGCTAGACGGCGAACATCCCGGCCTCCCGGGCGCTCGGGCGTGGGTGTTGATTCTCGCGGACGTGCCCGAAGTGCTTGGCGCGCTCAATTATGTCTCGAGCCGCGACAATGACCCGTGGGACGATGGCCATCGGCTCAAATCCTGCGGCACCGCCTATCGCTGGTCGGGCGATCTACCTGTTACGCCGCCGCTGCTGGCGATCGACAAGACCCGCATCCATATCGTCGGCGGCATGCACCGATTTCACCTCGCGGTCGCCTGCGGGGCCACCGAAATGCCATTCCTGGTCGAGCCCGACGCGCTGGCGGCGATCCTCGCGCTACTGCCTTCGGCGCGGATGATCTAGCGCCTTGCGGGGCGGTGCCTCGCCGGGGCGCTGGTCTTGGTCGTCTCCATTCGAGCTTACAGAAATCCGCGCATCCGCCGAACATTGTCTTCGACCCGGTGGGTAGTCAGCTTGTAGCTGTCGCGCGGCGCGCCCACTTCTTCGACCGTGAAATCCAGGCGGGCCTTGCGCAGCGCGAGCGCCTTTCCGACCAGAGCCTCGGGCACGCGCGCGCCGAGGATCACGCCGGCGACTAGGTCGGGGTCGATCGCATGGACCAGCGCGTCCCCGCCCGGCGGCCCGGTCAGCACGACGCGGTGCTCGGCTTCATAGGCCCAGTCGGAGGATTTGGTCAGCAGCACCGGCCGCATGATGTCTTCGGCCGGCTCGGAGAACCAGCGCAGGTCCGGCACCGCATCGCCATAGGCGACATCGCCGCGCATCTCGTAATCGGGAAGCGCCGCGAGCGCGGTTACGATCTCGGGCTTGTAGCGGATCGCGAAGCCATGATGCGCGCTGGTATAATGCGACCACATCAGATGCACGTCCCAGCGTTGCGCGAGGCACAGCACATAGAGGCGCTCGAGCATCGTCACGCGCGGCACGAGCCCGCTGTTCCAGTCGGCCTGCCTGCCGGTCAGCGCTTCCCAGCCATGCTCGCGCTGCTCGGCGGTCACATCGGGCCTATGCGCGCGGTGCCATGCCTCATAGGCGTCGCGCTCGGGCGCCACCGACTTGAACTTGAACTCGAACGGGTCGTTGAACCTGGCGGCCGACGTGAATTTGAGTGAGCCGTTGACGACGGCGTGATCGAACACCGCGAGCAGATCCTCGTCGCTGCCGCCCATGAACTTGTAAAACATGCCTATCCCCGTTGATTATTCCCCGGTCATCCCGCCAGCGACGAGGCAGATGCTGCTGGCGAGACGATCCGAGGTGCGCAGGTTGTATAAAGGGCTAAAGCAACTCCCCGACATCTATTCCGAACTGCCTGACAAAAAGCTGTTTCCGTATGAGCCGGGCGGCGAGCGCGGCAGCAAATTCTCGATCAATGGCGGCAAGGTCACCGGCGTCTCGGTCGGCTCGCGCAGCATCGGATATGTCGAGGGCTCCCTCTGAGCAGGCTTACGCCGTCTGGCTCGTCTCGCGCCGGACCTGGCCGAGCGCAGTACAGACGCGGCGCCGGTCGTCGATAAGCTGCTCCAGCCGCGTGCGAGCCACGTCTTCCTCGAGCGTGAGCTTCTCCGTCGTTGTCTCGCGCGCCTTGAAGCTAACCAGGGTCATCACAGCCACCCACTGCCCGGCGCGATCGACCGCAACTTTGGTGACACCGTGGCACAGCATCGTGCGCAGGGCGTCGTGGGTGCGGAACCGCGCGAGAGCGGCGAGCCCGACCTTGGCATGCCCACTGGGTTGCGCTGGCGCCGACAGCAAGGCGGCGAGGCGATCATAGCGCTGGCCGACCAGGTGCGGGAATTTGACGCCTTTCACCTCGGGCATGGCCGTACTCTCGTTGAGCTGCGCGAGCGTCTCGGTCACTGCCTGCTCGCAGCGTGCGAAATTCTCGACCATCTGGCCGCGCCATTGATTAAGGCGTGCGCAGGCGGCGTCAAAATCGAGCATTGGTCCGCCGGCAAGGATCGGCAATTGCGCGTTCATGCCAGCGGCATAGTGCCCGCTGGTTGAAATTGGGTGAGCGCCTGGCAGGATATGTGCTTGGCGGAAGCTTATGTCCGGTAACAGTGATTCTGGGGCAGACTTGGCAAGCGGCGCTGCCCGGACTACAAATACCCAGCTAAGATATTGATATTATTTAACATAATCCTTATTATCAATCTTATGGCGTGTAGCAGCAACGTTCAAATGTCACAGTCGCGCAAAGTAGAGGTGTCTCACTTGGGCTACCGTGCCCTCCGGCTGTTCGGAGGTATTGAGCATGGCGGTGTTGCGTATGAGTACCGAGGAGCTTTCGCGGGTCGAGACGCTGATGCATGTGGTTTCAGGTCGCATGACCGTCACCGAGGCCGCAAGGCTGATGAGCATCAGCCGGCGCCACGCCCATCGACTGTTGACGCGTTACCTTGACGATGGATCATCCGGGCTTTTGTCGCGCCGCCGTGGTCGACCCAGCAACCCGCGCTTGGATGATGGTATTCGAGATCAGATTGTCGCACTGGTTCGGACCCATTATCATGATTTTGGTCCTACCTTGGCTGCGGAGTATCTGGCCGAGCGGCATGATCTCCGGATCTCGCGTGAGAAGCTGCGGCAGATGATGATCGAGGCCGGGATTTGGAAGGATCGTCAAGCCCGTCGCCCTCGCCCGTATCAGCCTCGCTATCGCCGGGATTGCCGAGGTGAGCTGATCCAGATCGACGGCTCAAAACATTGGTGGTTCGAAGACCGCGGGCCGCAATGCACCCTACTCGTCTATATTGACGACGCCACCAGCGAGCTGATGCAGCTCAAGATGGTCGAGAGCGAGAGCACCTTCGCCTATATGGAGGCGACGCGCCAATATATAGAGCGACATGGCAAGCCGGTGGCCTTCTATTCCGACAAGCACAGTGTTTTCCGCAATGCCAAGGCCAGCGCCGCGCGTGGCGACGGGATGACGCATTTTGGCCGCGCGCTCGATGCTCTGAACATCGAGATCATCTGCGCCAACTCGCCACAGGCCAAGGGCCGCGTCGAGCGGGCCAACGCCACCTTGCAGGATCGCCTGGTGAAAGCGATGCGACTGGAGGGTATCTCGTCGATCGCGGACGCAAACGCTTTCCTCGACAGTTATATGGCCAGGCACAACGAGCGGTTTGCCCGCCCTGCCTTCGATGTCCGCGATCTGCACCGCCCCCTCGCCCCACATGACGATCTGCGCTCGATCATGGTCTGGCGGGAGCAGCGAACGGTGACGGCAGCGCTGACGCTGCACTACAACAAGGCGATGTTCATCCTGGAGCCGAACGATGTCAGCGAAAAGCTGGCGCGCAAGCGGGTGACGGTCTGTGAATATCCCGACGGCCGACTGGAGATCGAGCATGAGGGCCATGTCCTGCCCTATCGTCAGTTCGACAAGATGCGGCAGGTGAACCAGCCTGCCATTGTCGAGAACAAGCATCTGGACGCAGCGTTGTTGCTGGCAAAGCAGATGCAGGCGATCATGCCGCATCATCGCAAACGCAACAATGACGCCCCTGCCCGCCGTGACCAACCCATGCATCTGTTCCCCGAGCCAGAACCGCCACCAAAGATCGACCGCCGCACACTGGGCGGCTTGAAGCTCAAGCGCGGTCCCAGGCTCAGTGATGAGGCGTTGCGCGAACGCGGCACGCTCAGGTTCGTGCAGAGGACATGACCGGGCCCACTGCAGGGCAGCGGGTCCATGGTCCACCACCCCATGGTCAGCGCATCAGCAGGGTCTGCGCTACGCTGTATCGATGGCTCCACGCAGCCCCTGCTGTTCCCCAACCTGTGACATTTCTATATGGCACAGATTGTGACTTCTCTATTTAGCAGGAACATGGCGTCACGTCTTCATCCGCTCAGACCTGGTGCCGGCTTAGGATGTGTGAGACGGGCCAGTCCTTGTGAGCTCGCGCAGACTGGTGTATCAACACTCTGTTGGATATTCAGTCATGCTCGATACTACCACCTATGGTCTGACTAAGGATTTGCCGGGCGGTCCGATCTATCGATCGGCCGAACCGATGCCGCACGAAATCTTTTGCGACGAAGCAGATGATCATCCTGTCACGGTTGGAAGAGCCATCGGCAGCGTTATCTCCCTAGCTCTCCTAGTCGCGGTCGGTGGTTATCTTTTCCTCGCGCTTTGATCTCAAGTCACTTCCGGAGGTTGGGATCGGTAAAAAAGCCCCGATCGTGATCTTTTGACACCTCGGACTGCAGATCGACTGACGCTTGGCCATGGTTCGATCGTGCTGCCTGTGCCGCAGCCTTGTCATCGCCAAGTTGCGCGCGGCCGTCGGCGATGATCTTCGCTGCCGCGCCGGGATCGCCACTGTGGCCACCTTGGCCGACCCTATCAACACCGTGCGGCCGATAGGACGAAAGAACGTCACCAGCGCCTCCGATGTCGGTGCGATGCACTTCGACAAGAGTCGGCTCCTGAATGTTACCCTTGATCTCCTCCCACAACGCATCCCGCTTCTCTTGCGACCATTGCTGGATCATTTCATTGCGCACGGCCCGTTGATGGTCGGTCAAGCTCGTCGCCCAGAGTTCAGGTGCGTCCATGTTCGGATGTAGCGCTTGCTGCTGCCGATACCATTGAGCGAGATCTTGGCTCATGTTCTCGCTGAGCTGCATTCCGTGAGTCTCTGCGAAGCTCGCATCACGAGAAAGCGACTGGGAGAGCTCCTCCATCCGACGCGCAGCCTCTGAGTAGGATTTGGCTCTCGCGAGCGCATCTTCGGTGCTCTGCGACGAAGACGATGTCGACGATGCACGGCTGAACACCCCGGCGCGTTCATATGTACCATCGGAAGTGGAGGCGCCGCTGCCACTGGAATGCTCGTCGCGCACGCCGCTCGAGGAAGAGCTTGAATTGTCAGTCGAGCGTGTCTCGTCAGTGCCGTACCGCAAATTGTCGGCCTGTTGACCCGCTCGGCTGACGCTGAGGCTACCCCCAACGTTCGGAATCAGGTTGCCCGACCTGCCTTTCCCCCCTTGGTTTCTCCCGCCGCCGCCGGATCCAACACCTCCCGTCAAACCACCGGTTACTTGATCAAGGGTGCCGGCGGATCGCTCGTGGCCTTGCGAGATTCGCTGGCTTTGTCCGGTTGACGAACGCTCCTCCAGCCCTTGTGAGCTCGATCCTGTGGTTCGATCGAACTGCTCAACATTCGTGTTTGACGATCGGCCGCTTCCAGACTCGAAACCCGAAGAGCGTTCGGATGAGGTGCCGAACGCGCTTCGATTAGTGTGCGTGCTGGTAAGAATTTCCTGCGCGGCGTTTTCGAACGCCTCCGCTTGACGGTGCGCCTGGCCCGCCATCTGCCGCCACTCGGATACCGTCCCGCTGTTTATGGTCGGCGTGAAACCAAGCCGAGATATCGCACCGCCCGTATCGATCACTTCCTGCCCATTCCCGAACCCGGAAACAACCGCACCATTGTCTTGCCGCCAACCCACGCTGGCCGACCCGCCCATAAAGCTCGGCGCCACTGACCACTGATCGCTTTGCCGCATGTTCGAAGTAGCGTTCGCCCAGCTCACATTTCCGTAGGAGTAGTTGCCCGTGGTTTGCTCGAGCGCTGCGGCCTCCGCCGCGTTCTGTGCGGGTGCCAGCATCGAAGTCGCCTGGCCTGCGATCGACATAGCGCCCCGCGCTAGCCCGGCCGCGAGGAACGGAATGCTCATCAGCATGAAGCCCGCGATCGTCGCAGTCTCGCCATTCACCGCCGCGATCCCGGCATAGGTGCCGAGCGTCACACCGCCACTGGCCACGCCGGTCGCCGCAGCTTCCGCGCGCGTCATGCAGATCATGTGAAGGATGACATACAGCGGCCCCCACGCAGCGAGATAAAAGAACCCCATCGCGTAGCCCTTGAGCGTGCCGAGGCCGGTCTGTGGCATCAGGAACAAGGGAAAGATCACTGGGAACATCGCGAAGAACACGACGGTCAGGACGATGTTGAGGATTGGCACCCACGCCATCGCCTGCTGGGCTATCGAGTTATATGTGTTGCGAGCCTGTATGTCGGCTCGCGTCTGCGCGAAGGTGTCGATCGTCGCCGCGCCCGAACCCCCCGCCATGCTGTTGCGAGCCTGCATGAAGGCGTTGATCGCCGTGTTCTGACGCATTGAGTCCGCGTACCCGCTCGCCGACCCTGTGAATGCCTGATTTGCGATCGGCAGATCGTGCTTGAGCTTGTCGGCCGCCAGCGTGTTGCTCAGCTTGGGGTAGAGTTCCCTGCCCCAAAGCGGCGTGTTGGCCTCGATCATCGGCGCCCATTGGGCGTCGAGCATCTGGTAGGCCTGCCTGCAGGTGACTATCGCGCTGTTCACCGTCCCGTCGCCCTGGAGCTCGAGCCACTCCTGCGAGCGGGCTTCCGAGCCGGGCCCGATGTCTACCCACAGATCCTTCGACTGGGAGAGCGTCGTGAGCGATTTCTGATAGAGCATCACATCGCCGAAAAGGCACTTTTTGAAGTGCTCCTCCAGATTGGTCGAAAACTCGGCATCACGAATGACGAAGTTGCGCGTCGCGTCGAACAGGCGTGCGCCATAGACCATGCCGTTTGTCGTGTAGTTGAGCTCGCCCGGCATGACGAACACGGTCTCGGCGGTCCGCGTGAGCCAATCACCAATCTGGGTGGTGAAGCTCGCCAGAACCCCGAGCCCGAGTGGCACATTCGCGACCGTTGCCGGCGCTAGGGACGGGTTGATCCGATCGGTCACTTTGACGTCGATCGTTGGGACCATCAGGCACAGGTAAATTAGCGTTGATTGGAGGAACCAGTTCATCCAGACGCGGAAATTAAGGGTGAAGGCGACCACCAGCAGCGAGTAAATAAGACCCATCACCATCACGACGCGAATGAGGGATCGGTAGCCCCCTCCTCCCGACCAGGCGGCGACAGCGTTGAAGGTGTTGACGAGATACTCGCCGCCCCCGACTGTGAAGACCTCCAACATCGATCGGGCTCCCCTCCCCTAACCTACATCAGCCCCTGCGCGTTTAACCCACGGGAAAAATTCAGCGCCGACGACATGCCGGGCGTCATCGAGTTCTGCAGTGTGGACTCGAGCATGATGCTGCGGTTGATGATCTGCATCGTCACCTGCAGCTTGTTGTTGAGCTTGACGTCGCGCTGCGAGAATTTGAGGCGCGTCGCCGCGATCTGCTGCTTCCACTGGGTCGCTGTCGCCTGGTCGAACGTCTGATAGTGCGTTTGGGCCTGCTCGACCCGGTCCAGCATGTTGTCCAACATAGCCGCGAGCAGGTCGACCGCGACGATCTCGGACAGCGTCTCAATCTCGCCGTCGGTCAGCGCGAAATGCGCATAGGCCTGCACCGCGAGGATCTTGTAGATTGGCACCGTGGCGATGTTCAGCAGCTGTTTCTCCGCTTCATCGAGCGCGGTGTCCGTCCGGATCTTGCCGCTCATCGACTTGATCATGCCAGCGATGCGCGGCCGCAGCGCAGCCGACGCCGGCACCGTCAGGGTCTGCTCGCCGACATCGTAGCAGTCCGTGTCATTGCATTTGAGCATCTTCACCGCCGGCGCATTCGCCGTTCCGTCCAGCAATGCGGTCACGACCGCTTCCTCCGCCGGCCCGAACATGACGACCTTCCCGCCTACTGTCGGATCGGTCGAGGGCGTCGTCACCACCGTGCCTACCAACGTCATGACATATTCAGAAAACGACTGATCGAAGGCGCCGAATTTCGCGGACTTCTTCAGCGCCTCCCAGGTGTAGTTGTGCGGCTCGCCGACAAGCTGGTCCTTCATGTTGCCGTCGGTATTGCCGGCGATCGTGGAGTCGCGCTTGTTGCCATTGTTGCAGCCCTGCCGCGATGCCGCCCAGTCCGAGAAGACGCCCTGGCTGTTGCCGACGGCTTCGCAGATCGTAGAGCGTGTCGTTTCCATCTGGGGCCATATGCCGCCGACCAAAGCCTGCGCGGTTTCGCAGCTTGAGATGTTCATCTGGTTCAGGAGTTGCGCTTTTTGGCTGAACTCATCCATCACCTTCCCGATCTCAGGCGAGACGGAATCGATCGCCAGCTTGAAAGCGAAACCGAGGGCGTTGTTCGCGGTGGCCTTCAGCATCGCGACGATCTCGGACGCATTGATGAAGGAGAAGCTGCCGCTGAACAGGTCGATGCCGCCGCAGCCGGCCCGCGCGCTCGGAAGCTGGAGATTGAACGGCGAGACGCTTTTCTGCGGGAAGCGGGTCCACACATTGCCGAGCGAGTAATAGCCGGCCGACTGGCCCTGGAACGCGGTCGGGCCGGTGACATTCGCAGCGCCCCCTGCATCGTTGAAGAAGCTGTTCATTTGGCCCGCGACGTCAGCGCGGGCGACGCCGACCAGCGCAAAATGCGAGGCAGCGACCAGTCCGAGCCAACCTGCGGCTTTGCGGCGGAAAGCGCGAACCCTCCCCTTCCCTGTTTGCGGTTCCATCAGTAGTCGCTCCCCACCTTGGTGTTGGTCAGCATGAAGATCCGATCCATGATCTCGTCGGCACTGAGCACGCCGTATCCAACGGGGATCGTCCGTTTGGTCTGGGTGTCGAAGAGGACCAGTGCCGGCGTCTCGTTGCCAGGCACGCCCATCCGGGAGCGCTGGCCGGAATCGACGACATAGTTCGGGAAATCGCGGCTGGGTCCGCCATCCATCGACACCGCCATCACAGACATGCGGTGACTGTCCGTGACCGACCGCAGGATTGGCGCGAACACCTCGCAGGCGCCACAGCTTTGCGCATAAAAGTAGAACAGCCCGTAGCGCTGCCCGAGGCTCGTGAGCACCGCGTCGCGATCCGCCTTGCGATTATCGAGCCACAGGCGCTTGCCGACTGTCGAGACCGGCCGCTGCAGCGTGTAGTCGAGGTCCGGGTTCTGCCAGAGGGCGCGCTGCCACGTGTCGGAAAAGGTCGACGCCCGGTCGAGCTGTTCGCGCTGGAAACGCACATAGGCGATGACGTTCGCCTCGGTTGGCTCAAGGATCGCACGCGCTTTCAGCTCGTCCAGCTGCTTGGTGATCGCGGCCATACGCTGGGCAGAGCTCGTCTCCGGCACAGGTGCCGCGTTCGCGGTGCTTTCGGGGGGCTTTGGACGGGTACAGTAGAACCACTGGCCGAGCTTGCGCTCGCCGCAATAGAACTCGTCAGGCAGGTCCTGCTCAATCGCGTCGCGAGCAGCGCCCGTTTCCTGAGCGTTGATCGGCGCGGCTCCCCCGAGCGATGACAGCGCCAGCAGAAGCATCGAAAGCCTAGCGTTTCGCGGCATCTTCTATCGTCCTTTCATCATCGGCCTGAGGTTGCGCGGAGGGAGGTTGGTTGAGGAGGAAGGGGTTGGCGCTCGATCTGAGCGTTAGGTGGAGACAGCAGTCGAACCCATCTAGGGCGCGCGACCGGCCGCAGCCGGCACCTGCGGGGGTGGCAGGTGGCGGCGGGACCGTCTGGAGCAACAGGAGCGCGAGGAGGGTCGGCGCTTCAAAGAGGCCCATTGTCCAACTCCCCTTTCGTAAGCCTAAGCACTGACATCATCAGCGCGACGTCGATCAGGCGCGTGCCCTGGTCGAGCATTCGGATGACACCGTTCATCAAGGCACCGGCGACACGACGGCCCTCCTCAGCCGCTGACAAGCCTCCGCCGACCGCGTTCAACCAGCCTCGGTTGACCATGTTGGCCGTGGCGGCCTTCACTTCATCGGGCGCTACACAGCATTCGAACCAATCGCCCAGTCGCTCGGACAAGGCATCGGCGCCGATCGGCCTTATCGCGCGATAGGTGGCGAGGAAGATCGCCAGCTCGAAAACCGTCATCGCCCAATCGCAGGGGGGGCCATCGCCGGAAGCGAGAAGATTACTTGCCGTGGAGATCATAATAAGCCTGAATCTTGTCCTGGATATCAGACATTGTCTGGACTTCGTCGGGCAGCTTCGCTGCGTCCATGAAGTCCGCATAAACCTCGGTGAAATCCATTACGGACAGGTCGAGCGACGCGAACTCATCAATCGTGAAGCCCTGGCACTGCTCCTTCTTGGCACTGGCCCAAGGCTTGTTCAGCTGCACGCGACCCTGCTCCTGGAGCACGCGCGACAGCTTGCTCTCGAAACAGCAAAAGGCGGTTCGCTTGGTCTTGCAGATTCCGAGGAAGCTCGACGAGCAGTAGGTGCCGACATTGTGGCAAAAGCCCATCCGGTCCCTGATATCGAGCTTCATTTCGTCCTGGGAGCAGGCGAACAGCACAAGGAATGGCGTTGCGAAGGCGGCTATAGCAGCAGGGCCCCCGGCCAGTGCCGCAGCGCCGGCCGCCACCGGCACCGCACCGGACACCTTCCCCGCACAGCAATTTATAAGGCCGAAAACCGGCTTGTGGCAGGTTTCGCGCTTGCCGCTGAAAACCCTGAGATCGGCCTCGTTGAACTCCTTGCCCGCCTGATCCAACGCATGGAGTCCAACCAGTGCGTCCCTGAACTCGGTCGAGGCTTCGCGGACGATCGGTTCACAGTCCCCGTTGATGCAGTAGACGTCGTTCCCGCAGATATATTGCTGATCACCCGGCGCGGTACTGCTGGGGGTCGGGCATTCATATATCTTCTCGGAAACCTTGCACGCTCCGCTCTGCGGATCATCGAGGCATTCGTCGCGCAGATAGGTGCACTGCCGGTTGTTCTCGAGATCCGCACAGTCATTGGCCTGACTGAACTGGTGACAGCTGTAGCTACGCTGCCAGTTCCAGCAGGCGCGGGTTACAGCAACGCCATTGATTGTTCGGGTCGTGGGCTCCGGATCCACACAGATCTCAGAGGCGAGTTCGCACGTTTGCGCGGCGGTCGCCGCGTTGCACATGCTCTCGTCGCGGCGCTCGTTGATTACCTGGCCGACCGTCTCCTCGCTGTAGGGCCTGGCGACCGCGGCGCTGTCGCATTCATAGGTGATGACCTCGCCCTCTTCGACGTCGGGCTCGGTGCAGAAGCGCGGATTGCCCTGGCGGCAGATGTTGTAGAACACCGTCTCGCGCGATCGTTCGCGACACACACCGTTCGCAACCGGGGCGTTGAAAGCTGGCACGCAGCGCCGCGACCTGTTGTCGCCACCCTGCGCGGCCGATCTCGACCAGTTCTCGCAGGTGTAAATATACTTCGTCGTGCCTGGCGTAACGTCGACAACGAGCGGCGTCCGGCAGACCGCTGTGCTCTCATCAACCTTGGTCCCGCTGTTGCAGCTGGCCTCGTAATAGCCGTCCGTCCCGCTACCGGGAGGCAGCGGCGTGCAGGTCCCGGATCCTGAGGAGATATCCTGTCCGTCGAGATAGGCGGTCGGATCGTTCTCGACCGACGTCGCACGACTCGTCGTTGCCAGAATTTCGGCGTTTGTGAACGTGGGGCGCGTCCGGTCCGCGTCCGTCGTCACGCGGTAGCTCTGATCGGTGGACTTCATGGCCTGTGCATCGGCGACCAGCTTGTCGGCATCGTCGAAGTAGGTGGTCTGGGGCTGGCTTGGCCCCGTGTATCCTGGCACCGCCTGCGCCTGGGCGTCGCTCGACGGCACTAACGAGCTGTCGTTGCGCTTCTCCTGCGCCATCGCCTTGCCCTCGGCGCGCGCTTGCTCGACGGTCATCTGCTGCGCAGCCACTGGTTCGGCGACTATCAGCACGGCGCACAGGCCAGAAATGATCCGGCGCGCGATCACGGGCGCCCGCGCTTCATGTTCGAAAGCGCAACGGCTGCCACCCGCGCGCCTGGACCATTCCCACCGGCGAAGGTGGACAGCGCATAGTCTACGGTCACGTTGCCAACCATGCGATCAAAGGGCGGCAGCTTCGTCGTGCACGAGAAGCCGGCGCACAGATCGAAATCCGAAGAGACGGTCACATAGGTCGGCACCGCCTGTACATCGAAGGCGCGGAAAAGCCGCGGATCGATGCCGATGCTGGCAAATTGCCCTTGCTCGACAACCTTGCTGATCCTTGCGACAAACTCCTTTGCTGAATTATTGGGGAAGCCTCGAAACACGACCACCCCGCCGGCGCTGGCCGTGTCGCGAACCATTTGCTTGAGCGTAGCGTCCGGCATCGACAGGCTGGCAAAGGCGATAAACTGCGGCGCCTCCCCGGTTCGGGCGCTGGCGTTCTTCGCCGCGCCCTGGACGATCTCGTCGAAATCCACTGCGCCTGCAGGGCCTTTGGGAAGATCGGTCGAGGCGACGCGCCGCATGTTTTCGGTGCCAGCGTCACGGATGGTCACCGCCTCTTCGCGAAACTGGTCGCCGCGGTCCTTCACCTGCTCGACAAACGCCTGCGCGTCAGCCGCGAGATCGGCCGCGCGTTTCTTCACCGCCTGGACGTCGACGCCGTCGACGGTCTGCGCGAGGACCGCCGAGATCGTGGCCGTTCCGACAAGGGCGAGGATGCCCATGGTGAGAAGGCGCATCGCAAATCCCCTAGAAAACGCAGCAATTGCGCTTGCGCCAGACGAGATAGCCCATGTCCTCGCCACCGGCGGGGTAGGCACGTCCCGCATCGGGCGGCATGGTGGACGCCCCGATCGCGGAGCAGGCAAAGCGGCCACTCACGGTCGGGATCGGATTGACCATCTGAAAGCGATATTGCTGCTTCCGCATGATCGGCATGAGGTACTTCTTGCAGAGTCCGGCAGACCCCATCGTGCCCCACGCGAGCGCCTCGCGATGCATCTTGAACGCGAAGCGCGACAGCGCGAGCCGCGAGGATTGGACGTGTCCGATCGAAGCCGGGATGTTGCCGTTGAGCGGGTACATCGAGCCCTGGCAGCCCGCGCACCAGAAGAGCGGATCGAGCGGAAGGCCTACGGTGCCGGCGATACAGTCGCCCGCGCAGGCTGCCTGGGCGATCGGATTTGCAAAGACGATCGCCTCCGGATTGATCAAAGCGGCGAGCGAGTCATCCTGCCAAAGCGGATCGACTTCTGTCATATAGGCGATGTCGAACGACGCCTGCTCGAAGCAGACGAAGTCGGTCAGAATCTCCATCCAGTATAGCAGCGGGTAGACGTACCAGTGGACATGCCACTTGGCGGTGCTTTGCGAGCGGCCACCGACCATTGATGGGCCAGCCAGGTAGCCCTGACCGATATCGAAGCCCGGCGCGATGCGGATGCCGCCGAGGTTCGGGAAGCACCATGGTTTCATGGTCACGTCCGCGAGGCGCGCCGGCTCCCAGAAACCGACGGAGATGCCGATGCGCGGCAGAGGATCCGCACAGGCGCAGACCGGCGACGCGGGGTTGCTGGGGTCCGGCCGGTTGCTCGGCCAGATCTTCAAGCCGCCGACCGAGAGCGGAAACAGGCACGACCAGCAGACGTCCGTGATCGGATTGACGAACTTGCCATGGCACGTGGGCGCCGCCTCGGCCTTGGGCGCCAACGCAAATGCTAACAGCAGGATCAGCATGGCGCCGAAGGAGTATCTCAGGGCGCGCATCACTCCGCGCTCGTGCTGAGGTCGAGGAAGACGCTGTCGGCGTGGTGCTTTCGAACGAGGTAGAAGACAGTCCAGCCAAGGGTCACGATCAAGAGGATCGCTGCCGTCAGCGGCGCGAGCTGGCCGGCGGCGCGATGGAAGGGCCGAAACAACCCCACCACAAGGGCGGATGAGAGGCACAGGGTCTGCCAGGTCAGCCGCATCCGGCGAAGGGACGGCGTTTCGGGCGCGGCCATTGGCGTGCGCAGCAAGTCGAGCCAGAGGGGCATCAGCTTGCCTTTCCCTGACGCAGCACCTGCTCGGTCACCCGCATGACCCGGCCGGTCTGGCGAACCACCGCCGGTGTATGTTCGATGCCGAACCGGGAGGTCAGCTTGCCGGCCTGGTCGAAAAAGAAGCGCCGTTTCCGGTTCGTCATCTCCTCGAGCGGTGACCCGCTGACGAAGATGATCTTGGCGTTGAGGTCGGTGAAACGACTGGTCGCCCATGCTATCTGAGCGGCATCGTCGCCATCGATGAAGACGAGCGCCTGCTTGACCGCAACGAAGTCGAGCGGGTTGATGGTCTGCCCCGCAGACGCAATCAGATTGCCCTTCTGGTCATGAATGTCGCGCTCAAGTCGGACAGCGGGATCATAGTCCCATTCACGAGCGGCGATCGCCGGCGTGATGCCGGCCACCGGCGTCGGGCGGCGCACCTTCGCCTCGACGCGCTTGGCGAACATCTGGTTGGTCCGCGCGAGTTCGCCACTCGCTTCGGCGCGCTTGAGCCGCCCCTCGATCGTGGCAAGCAGGTCAGGCTCGATGACTGGGAACGCCTGACCAGCCTGGCCATAATCGCGGGCTTCCGTCCGCATCGGACCGGCGACAAGGACGGCAACGCCCAGAAGCGCGCAGCCAGCGGCCCCGGCGAGGATCCGCTTCACAACACCGGCTCCCCGACGCCGATAAGCTGCCGACCACAGACAAACCCGATCTCGGCATAGCGGCTATCGAAACCGTCCGGGTGCGGAGACCCGGCATAGTAGCAACCGGCCGGGATCGCTCCGATCGCCCCCGGCGTCAGCGGTTCGCCAGTCCTCGTCCGTGGTTTCATGCGGGCGATCGGCGCACCATTGATCGTAACGGCCGCGCCTTCATGCTCCACCATGTCACCCGGCATGCCGTAGACGATCTTGCCGAACATCTGGGGTTTCGCCCCGAAGTGGCGAAGCAGCAACGCGCTGCGCGGTGGATCGAAGAAGACATAGTCACCGCGGGTCGGAAGCTGATGACGACGGATCAGGAACGCCCAATTGGGGAGAGAATCCGAGGCGTTGATCAGCAGCACATGGCTGTCGCGCCAGCTGGCGATCGCCCCAAACCCGACGGACCCGACAATTGCCATCCCAAGAAGGAGCCACAGCCGCTTGCGTGGGCGCCAGCCCGGATGCTCCGGCTCACTGACGACCGTTGCCATCGGGCCCTCCAAAGGTTGCGACCGACGCGCCCGGCCCGATCGGCGGCATCTGCCCCTCAGGCTGTAGCGGCAGGGCTGAGGCGGCTCCCATCGGATCGATCTGTCCCTGCGGTGTCGAGAGCTGCGGTTGGCGAGCGGCGATCCCGGCCTGCGCGCTCGACAGCGCCTGCAGGCGCTGGAGTTCTTCGACGGATGCGCGCTTGGGGACGGGCACGCCCGCCGCGAACACTGCTGTCTTCAGGCTATCGGTGATGTCCGGCACGTTCTTGGTCAGAACCGCTTCGCCGACCAGCACGACCTGCCCGGAGGTGGACCGCCGTTGGAGCTCTTTGTCGAGCGAAGCCATGAATGCCCGCATCTCGGCCTGCACGCGCTCGGGCGGTGAGCCCGAAAATCGCTGTGCCTCCACATAGTCGCCGACCAACGCGGACAGGCGTGCCGAAACGATATGTTCTTGCTGGGGAGCCGTCAGGGCCCGCGTGACCCACATCGCCCAGATGATCAGGGCCAGGACCAACACCCCGATCAGTATCTGCTGCCGGCTAAATCCACCGAACCCTGCTTTGCGCACGGCGGTCATGTCGCGTGGCTTGACCGCCGGAACCGGCGGAAGATCGAGTTCGGGCTGTTCAGCCATGATGACGCTCTCCTTCGGATTTGCGCTCGGGGAGGATCCTTTCGCGGCGGAAAGTGATGATCGCGGCGGACAGGATCATGTGGGCAATGGCGAACATGTTGAGGAACGCGCCGGTGCGCGCCGCGTCCGCCACGACGTAGCGACTGGTCAGATTGTTGAGTTGATGGATGAAGCCGTCGAACGAAAAGCCGCCAAGGGCGAGGAAGAAGAGGAAGAACAACCCCCAGGTCATCAGGAGCGTCGAGCCGGCAAAACCGAAACCGTGCAGCGTGAAATAGGCGACTGAACGCCATTCCGATCGCCTCGCCCTGCCCGTTCCGATGCCCGCCGGCTTGCTGACGTTGGTCGCCATCTTGCTACTCCGCCGCCATCGCGATCTCGTCCCCCGGGGCGAGATTGCTGACCCATTTTTCCGGATTGTCGGGGAAGGCGATCCGCTCGATCGCCTCGTCCATGCTCATGCCTTCGGCGATCAGCGCATCGATCGCCGCGAAGGTCTTGGGGCTCGAGGAGAACAAGGTCGCCGAATAGGGATCGAGCACCAGGCGCCCGACAGCGAGCGTGTCCGGACCTTTGATCATGATGTCCGAATATTCGAAGCCGTTGCGCTTGAGCGAGCGCAGCAGCGCGTCGGTATAGTCGTCCATCTCGAAGCGGTCGTGCTTCTTGAAGTCCGCGATCGTCTCCGGCTTCTGCTGCAGGATGACGAACCAGTCGGAGTTTTCGAGGGCGGCGATCGAGCCGGCCGACTTATAGTAATCGTTGAGCGACTGGGTCGCGGTCACTAGCGACGCGCCGTATTTCCGGCAGGTGCGCGCGTATGTCTCGATGAAGTCGGCCATCGCCCCGCCCCGGAGCATCTGCCACGCCTCGTCGAGGAGCAGCGCCTTGGGGATCGAGCGATCGAGCTTGCGCATCATCTGCTGCGACATGAACATGATCGCGGTCAGGACGACGCTGCGCAATTCCTCACGGGCCGACAGGTCCGAAAGCTCAAACACCGTGAGTTGAGCCTTCAACTCGAATGACACTTGGCCCTGGAAAAAGCGGCCATAAGTCCCGCCCGACGAGAAGGGGCGCATCGCGATGCCGAGATTGGAGCCAAGCGGATTTCCGGTTTCCTCGAGCGCCTGAATGACAAGATCGATGGAACCTTGGCTGCCATGCTGGTCCCACACCTGGTTGACTGCGCCATCGATCAGGCCGCGTTCGGTGTCGTCGAGCAGATTGATGTGGCGCGACATCTGATTGATGATTGCCTTGAGCATGGCCATGCAATCGATGAGATAGTCCTCGTCCTCGGCCGCTTGGCGCTCGTCGATCATCGAGAACGGGTTGAGGCAGAAGCCCGAGCTCATCGTGAACTCGACGAATGCACCGCCCTGGAGCTTAGCCGAGTGCTCGAAAGAACGGCCATCGTCGATCACCACAACCTTGGCCCCCGCGCCGCAGAGCGAGCCGCACAGCTCCTGCAGCGCCACGGATTTGCCCGAGCCGGACTTGCCGAACACCGCGACGTTGTGATTGCCCGCCGTGTTCTCGAATGGACTCCAGAAGAAGGGTTGGCCCCGCCGTCCGATCAAAAGGAGGTGCGGCACCGATCCGCCAAGATACTCGCCCTGCAACGGCGCCAGATTTGCCGCCGTCGTTGTGAGCAGCGTGCGCATCCGCTTCATGCGCTCGAGGTCCTTTGACAGGCCATTGGCCATCGTCATCGGCATCGCGCACAGCAGGCCCATGACCTGCAGGTAGCGATCGTCGAGCAGGTCCCAGCCCGCGGCCCGGTAGACCGATTTGAGCACGCGCTCGTTGCTGTCGCCCTTGCCCTTGGGCGAGAAGGCCGTGGCGCTGAAAAATACGCGGACAAGCTTTCGGCCCTGCCGGATCTCCTCGTTGACGTAGCGCCATTCCTGGGACTGGTCGCGCAGCTGCGGCAGAAACTTCGACGACTTGGAATCAGCAAGGCTGGTCGTCCGCATGAATTTGTAGCTGGCCTTGTTGGTCGAGGCCTGGGCGTCGGGGAAATCGATGCACAGGTTCGTCGCCACCGGGCACGGCATGCGCAGCTTGTCGGTGAACATGTCGCCGATCAGGCGCGCCACATCCCAGGGTGCCCAGCGCGTCGGGAGGTTGCGCACCGAGAACGACCGGACGTCGAGCACGTCGGGATAAATCTCGCCGATCTCAGGCGCGCCTTTGACCGTCTTGCCGGTCGGGCGGAAGCGCTCGGTGCGCAGCAGCATCCGGTCGGGCTCGACCTGCAGTTCGATGTCACGACGAATGGCCTGGTCAGCGATCGGATCGAGTGGGTTGTAGCTGACGGCGTCGTCACCGGCCGCGGTGGTCGGCGAGGTGATGTCGTCGATCCAGCCGATCAGCGCGACAGGGTCCATTTTGCGGGCAGCGACGTTGATCGAGGCCAGCGATGATATCATCGACTCCATCACCGAGACGATCTGCTCGATCGACACGCTCGATGATTCCGGTGTCGAATAGGAGATGGCGACGCGGTGGTTGCGCAAACAGAAGGGCGCGTCGGCCGACAGCGAGTCCCACACACCGTCCGTTAGAAAATCGACGCGGTGCTTCGCCATGCGTTCGTAGACGCCGCGCGCCGAATAGCGCGGCAGATACCATTTCGACAGCCGCTCACCGATGCGCGGCGACATCCACTGGTGGAACTGGAGGCAGCCGGGCGCCGGTATCCCTTCGGAGAGGAACTGCGCGAGGATTTCGCCGGTGCGCTCATCCGCCCCGACCAGCGGCGCGGCTTCGATGACGAAACCGCGCGACGCACTGTTGTAGAAGATGCCGGTCTTCGGGTCGTAGCTGCGATAGGGGAGCCAATGCGCCAGCATAGGGACCGCCAGGTCCGGCCGCTGCGTATCCGGCCTCTTGCTGTCGCCGAACACGCCGGCGAGCAGGTCGTCGAAAAAGGCCTTCGCCATCTCAGTTGTCCTCCGGCACGGCGGCGGGGAAGCCGGCCGCTCGTACGGTCGCTTTGACGGGCGGCTTCGCATCGGGGAGCGCGGCCGTCGCAGCGGCAGCGCGTGCCGCCTCCTCGGCCTGGGTTGCAGCTGCCCGATATTCGGGACTTGCCTTCACACGGGTCGCGGCCTCTGGGCCGACCGTGATCTTCGGCTGGGGTGCGGCGACAATCGTGTCCGCTTTTGGACGGGCGCTAGCGTTCTTGCCACCCGCGGCGGAAGCCGTGGCTGTGGCACCCTCGACACTGCGCCCCGTCGTCCTCGCCTGGTCCGCGGGTGCCTGCGGCATGGGCGTGCGGCCCGTCTTGGAGGCTAGACGGGCCGCAACCTCGGATTTGATCGCCTCTACCGGATCAGCCGCGCGCGCGCGGGCAGCCGCGATCGCGGCAGGATCTGGCAAGTTAGGATCGATGGCCGACACCTCGGCGTTTGCCGAATCGGCACGATCGACAGCTTCGGCAAGCGAGATCGGCGCAGGCACCATCGCCCTGGCATTGCGATCCGGGATGGCGGTTGCAGACGCCAGGGCCTGTTGTTGCCACTCACCGCTCTGGACGACGGCATGGATGGCGCTCGCCTCGTGCAGCCGGCCCTGCGCATCGATATAGGGCTGGAACACGATCCGCAGCACGCGCTCCTGGGTGCGCCGCGGATCAGGCTGACCGATCGACAAGCGCTGGCCGACTGCGGCCGTGCGCGGCGACTTCGGCCCCGCTCTCGGTTCCCTAATAGGGCCGATAGGACCGGCCGGCGACACATCGGCGGCGCCACTATCCCCCGCGATCATGGCGAGAGCACGATCGTCGATCGACGAGGAAGGCGCGCAGATGCCGTCTGGCGCGGCACAAGAGAAGCTGCCCTTCACATTGCTGCCGAAGGTGGCGCAGCCGTTCAGCGCTGCCAGTGCCGCGGTGCCCAGGATCGCTCGGGCTGCCGCCGATCGGATGAACCGGCCGCTCACGACTTGGCGCCCTTGAGCCAGGCCTCCAGGAACTCCTTGGGACGATAGCCCTCAAGCATCGCGCCGTCACTTCGTACGATGACGGGCGTCCCGCTCAGCCCGTGCTTCTGGGCGAACTTCTCATTGGCATCGAGCCCCTTGGTATCGCACGAACCCGGCGCCTTGAACGGCTCGCCTGCATAGGCGGCGTGCAACGCCTCCTCCTGGTTTTTCGAGCAATAGACCCGGTCGGCGATGTCCCGGCTGCCGAGAACCGAGATCGGCCGTTCGACGACCCGCACGTCCATACTGCGAAGGACGTTGGTGAGGGCACGGCAATAGCCGCAGCGGAAGTCGGTAAAGACGGTCACAGTCTGCTTGGCCGCGCGATTGCCCCAGACGATCGCGCCATCCGAGGGCAGGCCCGTCAGGTTGAGCGCCACGGGACGCGCCGGCAAAGTGGTTCTGCCGACGCCACCCTTCGCCGCCGACACCTCCGGCGCACCCTCGTCCGGTGCCTCGGCTGCTGCGGCATTCGCCTTGGCAGCGCCGCCGACCAGCATGTCAGGGTTGATTTCGAGGAGCCGTGCTGCGGTCAGGTCTTGGCGCGTCTCCATATCGTAAACACGGCCGATGATGAGATAGCGCGCGCCGTGGTTGACGTAGAACAGGTTCGCCCCCGCCGTGACCTCGCAAAGACCGTCGACCTTTTTGCAGTCGACCTTGGTGAGCTGCGTCTTCGGCAGGCGGGTCTTCAGCAACCTGGCTACCTGGGTCTCGTCGCTCTGCGCGACATCGGCGGCCAGAGCGATGCTGGCGACGCCGATCGCGCCGATTGCAACGATCGCCGGAGCGGAACGCGCGAGGGCACCGAGCCCCCGCAATTTCTCAATTGCGGACATACACACCCTCCAGGAAGACAATTTCAACGTCGATGCCGGTCGGCATTTCGATCACAGGCTGATATTGCTCGGCGCGCTCGATCAGATATTTCGAGACGTCCTTGCCGGACTCAGCAGCGCCACCGCCGAGCGCGCGCAAGCCAACGCTGCCGAAATTCGGCGTCCGGTCGAGACCGCCTTCCCCATTGGAGCTGATGCTCGCGAGCGGCTGATTGAAGGCAGTGTTGAGTGCGTTACCGCCACCGCTGACCAGGCCAGCTAAGAACGCCTGCATCGCAAGCGATCCTTCACGGCTGACCACTCTACCGCGCACGCCGGTTTTGCCGCCAAACGCGATGAAACCCTTGACCTCCGATACAGCGTAGCGGCCGCCCGGCTGCGGGCAGGTCATCTTCTGCAGTTTGACGTAGACCTTCTCGCTGGAGAGATCCCCGCGCGCCGCGCCGTTGATCAGGCAGCCTTCGATCTTCGTCGTGAGCAGCCGACCATTCTGGTAAACCGATCGCGCCGGCCCGGTGACGCGCAGCACGACCGGCAACGGATCGGTCTGGCTGTTGACCCCCGCGCTCGCGTCGACGCCGACGATGACCTTGGCGCTCGCGAAGCTGTTCGGTGGCAGATAGTTGATGCTGTCGGTATAGGTAGTGGTTCCCTTGGCAACGCGGGTCGCGGTTCCGCTGTCCGAGGTCTGGAAGCTGACCATCTTGACCTCGGCGCTGGCGCTGACCGGGATCGCCCGCGCACCTGCAGCCGTATCGGGCCGCTGGTAGGATTGGGTGCCGCCAGGCCCGTACATCGCGGCCGGACCCGGCGCCGGGGGCGGCGTTGCTCGGCTGGTCGCGACCTCGCGGCGGAGCTGATCGTTTTCCTGCTGGTACGCCGACAAAACCCTCGCGCCGTCGGCCTGCATCGCCTGATTCTGGCCCCTGAGAAGCTCGATCTGCTGGGCGAGTTGGTCCACGCGCTGCTGCTGTCCGTTGACCGATTTCAGCTGGTTTTCGACCGACTGCATCTGGTTTTCGGAGAGCGCCATCCATTCCTGCTGATTGAGGTTCTTGTTGACCATGTCTTTGGTCGATACCTCCACCTTGGCGGCCTCATCCCCGGTCGGCCCGGACTCGCTGCCATCATCTCCGAAGATCCAGAATGACGAGCCGACCAGGCCGACCGCGGCGACGCCGGCGAGCAGCAGGCGCTGCTTCTTGCGGACACTCTCATTGGCGGTGAGATCGCTCGAGATCGGAGAGACCCCCTCCTCGCCCGCGCCGTCCAAGGGGGCGCGCTTGCGCTTCAGAAAATCGGCCAAGGCCATGTCATTGCCTCCCGTTTTGCAGGACGAGATAGGCCGTTGTGACCTTCCCGGGATCGAGCTTCGGCTCCGCGATCGAGACGGCCAGCGCACTGCTAGGCGCCACCGCGGTCTCGGTCAGGGTGATCGGCGTCGCGCTCTTGTTTTCGATGCGCAGCACGCGGCCGATGAGGTCTGCACCCCGATATTCCGCGATCATCTGAACCTTAAGGTTGCCGACATAGACCGGGCGGAGCGCGCGCTGACGTATCTCGTACCCGTCGACGAGTTGGTTCGAGTACATCGCCTGTACGAGTGCGACTGCACCGTCCTGCGGGCTCGCCTCAGCCACTTGCGGCGCTGCCTCACCCGCCTTGTCCTTGGCGATCGCCGGGTTCGATATGAACAGCTGGACGGCCTGTTCGCCGACAATGCGGCACACGAATTTGTAGACGTAACCCCGCTTGCTGGTCGCGAAGAACGACAGCGCCTGGCGGCCGAACCCCTCGGGCACCGACAAATAGATGTCGCCGCGCACCGGTTCGTTGACGACGGAGAAGTCATCCTGGGGATTGCCCGTCGAGATCTTAGAGACGGATGCGAACTCGTCCTCGACCAGGCTGATCCGCGTAAGATCCTTTGCCGAGGCGGCGCAATCGACCTGGCTGCCGTCGGCCGCCATCACTGTCTGATCGGCCCAGGCCGGTGCGGCATTGAGCATGAAGCTCGCCACCAGCAGGGCTGCCCCCATGAACCGGCTCAAATAGCAGTAAAAGCGGGAGAGGAAGACAGCGCCGAGCGCGGCGCTGCCAATGGCGAAGACCGACATCACTGATCCTTTTCCTTGGCCGAAGTCACCATGCCAAAGCCCGCAAGCTTCAGGGACAGTCCGGAATATTGCCAATCGAAGCGGAAGGTCCGTCGCTCCTTGGACACAACCTTGTTGCCGACGATCGTGTGAAGGTCGCCGGTGACGGTGGACCACAGATTCTTCGGGTCGATTTCCATCGTTTGGATGGTGAAAAACTGCGCGATCGACGAACCGCGCTGCTCGTTCACAATTTTCATTAGATCAGCCCGAACTCTGCCCTGCGCACTTGGCGCGGTGATTTCGAGAACCGACTTCATCCAATATTCGAGATTGGCGGGACTGCGATCGAGCGTGAGCACCGCGGTGTCACGCGTGATAAGCTCCAGATACTCCCGCGACACTCCCGCGCTGTTCACTGTTAACGGAGAGCCCAGTACCGGCTGCAAGATCACCTCCCGATCGCGCGTTGCGGTCACGAGCAGCAGGATCGCAGACAAGGTGCCCAGCGCGATTGCGACCAGCACAAGCAGGTTTCGCTGCCGCAGGATGCGTTGACTCTGCGCGTGTGTGTGGGAGATCTCCATCTTACCCTGCCATCAGTCGAAGATAGGAGGGTGGTGTGGCCTTCATGCCGGTGAACCCGGCCGGAAGATGCCAATAGGCCATGTGAAGCAGCCAGGAAGCCGCCCGACCTGCCTTAGCCTTCTTCAATCCCCACCAACCGCCGCCCGCGAGCAACATGCCAAGAAGGATATGCTGAGACAGGATTCCCCAGACGAATGGGATAACCATCGCCAGGAATTCATCTAGCGTCCACAGCCCGATTAGCTCGGGATCGTCCAGATGAGACGGTATGACGTACTTGTCTGCGGCCATTGCACCACCCTCCCCAAAAGCCGGCCGGAACTGCTATTCCGACCGACGATCGGCCGTTTCAGATCGTCGCCGTGACGGTGGAGGTGACGATCGGGATACCGGTGCCAGCACCGACGCCGACACCGACCGGAATGGCGATCTGGCCCATCGAGAAGCGGCCCGATGCGAGAGCGACGATGCCGCCGGCAAGCGAGAGGACAGTGATGATCTTGCCGCCCGATCCTTCAAGGAAGTCGGTAAACTTCGTCAGGGCGGTGTCGAAGGTGGTGTCGGCGCCGGCGAATGCGGGGCCGGCAAACATGAACAGAGCGAGCGCGAGTGCGATGAGGGCGAGGACCGCCAGCTCCGCACGACCGCTGTTCTTGAGGACAGACTGCATGAGAGTTTCCCTTCAATCGGAACGCGATTGATCCCGCGCCCAAGAGAAAGGTGACTGCGCCAAACGAGGGTCAGCAACTAAGTTTCCGGAACACGCGCCTCGGCCGCGGCTTTTTTTGGCGCTTCAAACCGCTTGCCCCGGATTACGGGGCACGCGTCCCCTGAAAGCGGGGCAAACCGCCCCTTGCATCGGGCCGCCGCGCCCTGCAAATTGGGGCAGGCTGCCCCGGGATTCGATGTTTGCGTGATAATTGAAGTTGCCACCGAATCGGACTATTTTTACACGTCAGAATCGTGGCTCGCCGAGCCATGCGACCGCTCTTTCGGAAGCGACGTCAGCCAAGCGGATAAAGGATTGTCTGGTGGAGATGCAATGAAGGGAGACTCACTCCGCTATGAGCTGGATATCTCCGAGCATCTGTTCCTGTTGACGACGGAAAGCCTTCGTCTGCGGTCCAACGAGGTGAAGCGTTATCAGACCCTCGCAAACCTGATCGACGACACGATCGGCATCGACTCTCCGTTTGATGATCATTCCACCGAAACCATTCTCGAGCATTTGGCGGCAATCCCCACGAACGGCAACATCAGGATCGACCTTCGCATCACAAAAACGAGCGCCGACAGCTTCGGCGAGGTCAAACAGCGCCTTTCCGAAAAGCTCGGTTCCAATATCAGTGTTGGCGACGCGCTCTCTGTCCTGCTGTTTCACTATGTAGTCCGGCAGAAGGCGACGCGCATACTCAAGCGGCTCGGGCTGGACTCCGTAGAGGAAAGCGCAAGACCAGCAGAGTGCGATCAAGAGGCAGTCGAGAACGTGTTCCCCATCAGATAGTTGAGGCCGCTGTTGGCTGCTCCTGGATAAGAGTTTGAGGCGCTTGCCAACTCGACATGTCTGTGGTTCGTTCGATGAATGACGACAGAAGAGGGACAACCGCTTGTCTTCCCTTGCTCGAATCGAGGTTCCGGAGGACGGCTGTAGTTCGACTAACAGCCGGCAGCGGGACTTCATCCCGCTAATCCTGGAAGCGATGGCCGAACAAAGCGTCGGTCAGCGCAAATTGGCGCTCAGGTCCGGCATCAGCAAAACTCGGCTCGGACTGCTCCTCCACAGCGATCCGGGCAAGCGGGCGACCATGTCGCTAAACGAGTTCCAGCAGATCCTCGATTCCCTGGGCATCAACATCGTCCAGGCAATCATCGCGGTAGAGACATTCCGTGACCAAGCTCTATTCCATGATGAGCGTTTTTCCACGTCGCTTGCGATGCTGACCGAGTTGTTCAAAGGCCTTCCTGCCATGCTCGTTTCCGCGCTCGATGAGATCGAAGGGATGGACGGAACGGAGGTCCGCAAGGAGTGGGCCGGCCCCTTGCGACAGGCTGTCATCGAGAAGCTCGTAAAGGAGGTGACCGCGGTGATGGCGCGCCGCACGCACCTCACGCAAATCTCCAATTTCGGTCTTTAGCGGATGGTCTGGTTGCTGCCGGAACGGTGCCGTGCCCGATCAGTAAGACGAAATGGTTGCCGTCCGGCCAAAAGTCTGCGGCCGTGTCGATGGCGCTGAGGCGGGCTGGATAGTCGCGACCCTTGATAGTCCGGCCAATCTACGCCAGTTCAACAGCACGTTCTCGACGTAGGATTGGGTTTCGGCAATTCGCGGTACCATGCCGTTCCTCACGCGGCCGGGACCAGCATTATATGCTGCCAGCGCCAGGTGAACTTGGCCAAACTTGTCCAACTGCTGGCGGAGATAGCGAGCACCGCCACGGAGGTTCTGCTCGACATCGTAGCGATCAACTCCAAGCCCTACAGCGGTATCCGGCATCAATTGTGTCAGCCCGAACGCGTTCTTGGCCGAGAAAACGTCCGCTTTGTATCTGCTTTCCCGGATGATGAGCGCATCGAACAGGCCGACCGGAATGCCGTACTCACAGGCAATCGCGCTCATCATCCCGTAGTAGCCGAAACGCCGACCCTCGGCTTCGAGATTGAGAAACCCGGACGGCCGATAGCCCGCCGCACAGCCGGGAGCAAAGCTGGTTGTGGCCGCGGTGAAGGCGAGCCCTCCCTGCATCCAGCGCGGGATGATGATCGGAGGGGGCGGCGGTAGGTTATCCTGCAGTTGATCGAGACTGAATTTGGCGTTGCCGACATGGGCGAATGGGTCAGGATCGGCCCCTGCCGTCGGTGACGGCGCTGCGGAAGACACGAAACGATTAACCATCTCGAACTCGACCCAGCGCCGACTCAAGTCGTGGGTCCGGAAGGCAGCCGGAATGGGCTCCTCCGCGAGAGGGACGTGCGGGGTTTCTGGAGCATCGAAGTCGGCCGACGAGCTGGTTCTCGCGGGCAAACGTGTCGACAGGCTGGCGGTATCCATGACGATGAGTTGGACCGTCCTGGTCGACTGCGGTCGGCGTGCACTCGCTGGACCGGAGCAAATAACTGCCATTGAGAGCGCCGCACATCCGAGCAAGATCAAACGCATCTTAGATCTCCGATCCCTTCGTCACGAAAAGTTGAGATCAAGCAGATTGGACTTGTCAATCCTACGCGCTGACGAAAGCATTGCCTTGGATCGGCTGAGACAGGCTCGAGCATGTGGTTGATTGATCGCTATAGTGACGGGTTCAGCGCAGCCCGAATTCCTCTCCCCGCCGTTCTCCAGTCGGCCTTGGTACGATGGTACACGGGTGAAGGCACCCGGCGCGATGAGGAAGCCGGCATCCTGCTGGTACAACAGGCTCGCATTGGCGAGAAGTGGATCGCTTGCGGTTGCCTCGGGAGCAACTGCAGGCCGCCGATACTCACTCCCGCGTTCCTGTCTGAGGCCGAAACCTACTATCTGCGCCGCCTCACAGGATCGCTTCGACCGGAGCATCTGTCCAATTGTCCATTCTTTCGCGACCAAGCGACGAACCGGATCAGCGAGGTCCGCAGCCCTGAAACGCCCGCCGATCCGCCGGGTGGCTATTTCGAGATCTTGCGTCCCGCTCCCGAGAAGCTCGCACAAAGACCTGACAGCCAGAGCACCGACGATCGCACGCGTAACGCTTCGGTGCCGAGGCTCGCGCGCCTCCTATGGCGAATGTTGGACGTCTCCGGTCTCGCCGTCGCGCCGCCAGTCTCCGCTGAGCCGGCAGAGCGATCAATCGCCCGGGAATTCAAAGCGCTTAGTGGGGCGGCCGCCAAGCTCGAAATAGCGCCCGGCGTCGAACTCGGCCGCGCGCTGTGGACACATGCAGACGCACTTCACAGCCGGCGCGCATATGCTGTGATCCGTGACCTCGCGCGAGCATGGCCGCGCGGCCATGCTCCTCAAGGTTTTCTCTCGGTGTTTGCGCAGAGGGTAAGCGGGTCGACAATCTATCCAGCCGGCGCCGACCCCATCACCGTCGCCAACCGGGTTCAGTCCCCTTCCGTGCGTGACAACCCCGTCAAAGGGCCGTTCCTGGTCATCGTCGTCATCGGCGAGTATCCGGAAGCACATGGCTATGCGCCTCTGCGCGCGTACGCCCAGCCTATTTATTCCGGAACTCGCTTTATCCCCGTCGATTCGGAGTTCGAACGCAGCATCCTACGCACGCTCCTGGACACGCGTTGGACCCTTCACCGGCACGGCATCGACGTCGCCATCGAGAAGCCCATCTTCGACAGGTTGACACCCCTCGGTGCCTGCAGGCCGAGTTTCCTGCTTGAGGCTCGATCGCGAAATACAGGGGAGGTCCGACGCATCGTTGTCGAGGCGACCGGGATGATGAGCGACGAGGCTCGACCGTCGAAAGCAGCCGCCCTCCGGCGTCTGACTCAGATCGCTCCTGTCGTCGCGCTAACGCCCAACGATCTTAAAACCGGACATGCCGGATCTATCCTGCTGGAGGCACTTAGCGATTGAGGGAAGCCGGCCGCTGCGTCAGGCCCAGGACAACGTGACAGCAAAGGATCCGACTATAATCAACGTCACCGGGGTCGATAGCAAATATCGCTTCTGCCACCGCCACCATGTCCTCGGTAGGAAGCGCAAAACATCGCCGACCGAGTTCAGTCCCGCCCAGGCACGCTCGCGATAAAGCTCAGCTAGGGATATCGTGACAGACAGGATTACGGCGAGCAAACAGCAAAGGCCGGTTGCCGCATAGATTGCCAGCCAGTTCGAGATTTCGATTGGTGACAGTGTCGCCATACGATTGCTCCGAAGATAGTGCGGTTGGCGCCGCGCATTGCGTAGCCATTCTCGCCACGCTGTCCAAATGGTCAAGCGCGCAACTGGTTCACGCCGGCGAGTGCCACTCTACTTTAGCAGCGCTCGGGCAACATCGTCGTAACGATGAGGATGTATCTGATCGCTCGTTGCAAATCGCTTAAGATCGATGGACTCGTCGCCAAAGGCTACGGCGACTGAATTTACCAACGGCGCCATTTCGCGTGAATAGGGCAGCAACCAGATTGCGCGTCTTGTTGTGATAGATGCCCTTATCTTGACGAGATCGCCGACGAGCCTCGTCCCGGGACGATCGTTTGAACCGATGGCCAAAATGGATGTACGATAACGCTTGGCGGGCTTTCGCCAGCCCAAAAATCTGCCCTGCCCTGACGCGTTCGACGGCCATCACATCGCAGTGGATTGCATGCCGCGCAACAAGCGCCGTCGCCGTCCCGACGCCAATACTGTCACCCAGAATGAGGCATTCGAACATCGCCATCCCTCACCGTTCAGAATCGAGAGTTAACCCTCTGCGACTCGCTACATGGTCAATGTCACCCGGAGTCATTTGCGAGGCTTAGGACGAACGGCATTGATGTGCGATTTAAGCTGCGAAAGATCGGCTTCAGCGATTATGTACGAGTTGCGGTCATCGGCGAAGAAACGCTGCAGACGCTCGTTCTCGGATCGCGGAACCTCGTCATGCTCTCCCTCAAACTGTGCTGCCCAATGGAGGTCAACGAAACTCATCAGAGCGGTTTCCGCCGCAGTCTGGCTCTCGTGGAATGCGATGCTCTGAGTGCCTCGAAAAGTCGCCAGTAACACCGTAACCGTCATATTTGCCTCGCTATGAGTTTTGCCGGCATCAAGGCCGGACGCCGCCGTCTCGCGCCTGCAAGCAACCGAGCGTCAGCGGAGGAGGTGTGGTTCTCGAGAGGGCTGCGAGGGCACCGTCCGGGACTAGCTGGCTCACCCATCTCAGGCGCAAGCAGCTTCGCGGCTGCGAAGCTCGTCATCTACCGGACAGTTGAGGCAACTCGAACGGTCACACAGCCGGCATACGCGGCCGGCGTGTTCTTCGCTGCCCAGAAGCGCCCGTAGCATGCGTTCCGAAATTGTCCCGAGCGTCGCGATCTCGTCTTCATTGAGGACACTGAAAGCGCGAACCAGCGACTCGTTGCGAGCCTGAAGCACCGCCTTGCCCGCAGTCTCCCCCGCTACGGTCAGGTGAAGCAATCTGGCCCGCCCATCGCTCTTTTGACCACGGCGCTCGACCAAACCCTCGGCAACCATGCGATCTACGAGACGCACGGCGCCGGCGTGCGAAAGTGCAACTCTCTCCGCGAGTTTGCGAATGGACAAGCCGGGTTCGTGATGAAGGAGCGCCAACGCGGCCGACGCGGGTCCACCCTCGGGCGCTTGCGCACTCGCGGACCGCACGATCTCGTCGGCCACCAATAACGCTAGCGCTCCGAATACATTTTTTTGGCGCATCGACTGCATGCCTTATAGTGTATGCGTCGAGCATATACTTTAAGATCGGAGAGTGCTATATGCGTGGCGCATAAATTTTCGCGGTCGCCCGGCACGCTGGTTCCGGCGGATCAACGCACATGACCGATAGAGTGAACGACCCTTATGCGAATTCGGGCAGTCGTGGCTATTCAACGCCCCTAATCGCCAATAGTTGAGGAAACCACATGGAGAGGATCGGGTTCGGCGGAGGGTGCCACTGGTGCACCGAGGGAGTTTTCCAAGCCATCGTGGGGGTGCAGCAGGTCGATCAAGGTTACATCCGGTCGGATGCCCCATCCGATACCTGGGCCGAGGCGGTCGTGGTCTATTTCGATCCGACGGCAATCGAGCTCGCCACGTTGCTAGAAATCCACCTGAGGACGCACTCCGCCACCAAGAAGTTCGAGCCCAGCGGGAAATACCGCAGTGCAGTCTACACCTTCGAGGACACGCAGGCGACCGAACTGAGAGAGGTGCTCGCTAGATTGAGCAGCTCTTTCGAACAGCCCTTGTCCACGGCCATCCTGCCGTTTCGCGAATTTAGGCCTTCGGATGCTCGGTATCAAAACTACTATGCGACCGATCCGGAAAGGCCGTTCTGCAAACGTTTCATCGATCCGAAGCTAGAATTTATCAGGGCAAACTTCGCCAAGGTTACTCTCCCGGCGGCAGCCGCTGCCTGCGTCCCGCCGGACACACCCTGAGTTTCTCTCGGCGGACGTCAGACAGCCGCTCAGCAAGCTCGCGCGCGGGATGGTCTCTCGAATGAAACGGCATGCCCACCGCCTCCGCTTTGCGGCACTTGCGCTCCCCTTTTTCGGAGGCCTGCTAAGGCAGGCAGGCCCGAATTGCAGCGGCAGCACGGCGCTCCTGGTCGGGTCGGTGACCGAGGTGGTGGACAAGATCCTGGCGGTGCACGAGGTCGCTCCGTTCGACCGCCTGCTGGCCCAGATCGACATCGGCGGCCTGCCAATGGCGGAGGTCGGTGCGGTCATCGACCGCTTCGCCGGTCAGGTGATGCCACTGGGTCGGTCGGTGTTGGGACCCACTTCGATCGAACTTGCGGCGTGATTCTGTCTGCAACCTTCGACCTCGGAGCCGCGGCGGCCATACCGCGCTTGCACGCCGAGCCGCCGCAGCGGCGGTCCGAGTCAAAGCCTAGCGAGGCCCGTCCCGCAGGTCGTTCGCTACGCGCACGGCTTGGCTGCGCGGGTCTGTGACACAGATCTACCGTAGAGGCGTGACTGACCGGGTACCGGGAACCGTGAGAGCCTGCGCGATCGCGAGCCCGGCGAGCCGGGCGGTCGCGAGAAGCTGCTCGAGGTCGTGTCCGTTGCGGGCCTTGGCGGAGAGCCCCGACATCGTCGTGCTGACGAAGTCCGTCACCGCGGCCGCGTCGTTGGGGTGCCGAATGGCTATGTAGTCGCGGACCAGGCCCTCGCCCGCAACGTTGAACGCGCGGGCCGCCTCTCGTGCCTCCACGTCGTTGCAGCGAGTTCCCTCCAGCACGAGGCAGCCCGAGGCGACTGGATCGGCGGCATAGCGCCGGGCAGCCTCCTCGAGCACCGACAGGAGACATTCGGCCACCGGCCGGTCGGGTCGCAGCATCTCGGCCATCGGAATGGCGTCGGTGCCCGCGTACCGATCGAGTATCCGCGTGAAGAGGCCGGCCTTGTTGCCGAAGGCGGCGTAGAAGCTGGGCGGGTTTATGCCCAGGGCGTCCGTCACGTCCGAGACGCTGACGGCGTCGTAGCCGCGCGCGTGGAACAGCCGCTGGGCGGTGGCGACCGCCTGCTCGGGATCGAACTGGCGCGGCCGCCCGCGGACGCGCACTTTTTCTGTAGTCATTCTTACATAATCCCTTGACCACCGCTACCGGAGAATTATGTAGTGTCTTCTACTTTAATACTCAAGGAGGTCGCAGTGGCCGAATTCGAAGGAAAGTCCGTTCTGGTTCTTGGCGGGAGTCGAGGGATTGGGGCCGCGATCGTGCGGCGTTTCGCCGCGGACGGCGCGGAGGTGACGTTCACCTATTCTGGCTCACCCGAGGCGGCGGAGACGCTGGCGAACGAGACGGGCGCGAAGACCGTCCGCACGGACAGTGCTGACCGCGACGCGGTGATCGCCACGGTTCGCGAAAGCGGTCCGCTGGACGTGCTGGTGGTGAACGCCGGGATCTTAATTTTCGGCGACGCCCTCGAGCAGGATCCGGACGCGATCGACCGGCTGATCTCGATCAACGTCAATGCACCCTACCACGCCTCGGTCGAGGCGGCCCGCAGCATGCAGGAAGGTGGGCGGATCATCGTGATCGGCTCCGTGAACGGCGACCGCATGCCGGTCCCTGGGATGGCGGCCTATGCCCTAAGCAAGTCGGCCCTGCAGGGCATGGCGCGCGGTCTCGCACGGGATTTCGGACCGCGCGGCATCACGGTCAACGTCGTGCAGCCCGGACCGATCGACACCGACGCTAACCCGGCGGACGGTCCCATGAAGGATCTGCTGCACGGCTTCATGGCCATCAAGCGCCACGGCCGACCGGAGGAGGTCGCCGGGATGGTGTCCTGGCTGGCCGGTCCCGAAGCGGGATTCGTCACGGGAGCGATGCACACGATCGACGGTGCATTCGGCGCCTGACCCGTCCGTCGCGGGGTCCGCCGGAGCGGTCGACCCCGCGCTTCCTCCCTCGCTCCCATGCACGCCGCGAATACTGCCGGAGATCAAGGTGACCGGACAACTCAACGCCAAATCCACCGCAGACGAAGTGCTGGCCGGCGCCGACCTCGGGGGCATGCGCTTCCTCGTCACGGGGGTCTCGTCGGGCATCGGGCTCGAGGCCGCACGCGCTCGTAGCCCACGGTGCGAACGTCATTGGCACGGCCAGGGACCTCGCATGAAGACCGTGCAGCAGGGGACCGCGACCCCGGCCTGGGCCGCGGTCGTCGCCGACCCGAGTGCGCTCGGCGGCCACTATCTCGAGGACTGCGCGGTCGCACCGGTCAACGATTCACCAAACCCCTTCGCCGACGGTGTCCGATCCTACGCCATCGACCCCGACCGGACCGGCGAACTCTGGGCCAGGAACGAGGCATGGATCAGCGTGGCTTCCCGGACCTGTGGCGAACCTGGCGCGCGCAGATGCGGGCCGTCGCGGACGCGGGCTACATGGCCATGGCACCCGACCTGCGCGGCTATGGCGAGACCGAGGGCGATTGGGACCCGCGGAAGTGGACGGCGATGGACGTGATGGGCGACCTGGTCGCGATCCTTGACCACGTCGGCGTGGACCAGGTCACGTGATCGCCCACGACTGGGGGACGAACACCGGCTGGCCGGCCGTGCGGCTGCGCCCGGATCGCTTCGTGGGGATGTTCGCCGTTTCGGTGCCGTGGGCATCCGACTGGACGCCCGCAGACGATGAACTGATCGCGCGCCTGCGCTGGCCGACCGTCCGCGCGCTGAAGCCAGGCATCCGCTTTCCCCATTTTCCGCCAGAACGCCGCCGAAGGGTCAAACAGAAATTGCGATCGCCCAGCTCCATGAGTGGCGGATATTCACGCAGCCAGCTCACCGAAGGCGCTGTAGCGGCAGGCGCAAGATTCAGTTGCATGGGTCTATGCCGATGGAACTGAACCAAATCAGCTATTTCATCAACTTGGCTGAGACGCTGAACTTCACAGCGGCTGCTCGTCTGAGCGGTGTGTCGCAGCCCAGTCTGACCCGCGCCATCCGCCGGTTGGAAGAGGAGCTTGGCGGACAGCTGATCCATCGCGACGGAAAGAACAGTCGCCTGACCGGTCTTGGTCAGGATGTTGAGGCCGAATTTCGGCGCATGGTAGTCGCGATGAAGAGCGTTCGGGATCACTCCGAGAACTGGGCCATGGGGAAGCACTGCGTGCTGGATGTAGCCGTCGCATCGACCGTCGGACCAACGGGGCTCACGGCGTTCCTCAAGAGCGCCTTATTAGCGGCGCCATCCATCGAAATTCGGCTGCACTCGCTGCAGGCCAGCGAAGATACGTCGGAGTTGCTTTCAGGAAGATACCACGCCTGCATCCTGCCGCGGGAAGCGAGGTTGGAGCGCAAGCTGGATGTGCATCCTCTGTTTCGGGAGCGCTTCGTGCTAGGCTGTTCGGCAAATCATCCTTTGACAGCCAACGAAGTCGTGCGAGGCGAGGACTTGCTGGAATTCCCCTTTGTCGATCGGCTCACATGCGAATTTCGCGATCAGATCCTCGATCACTTCGTACGTAAGGGCCTGCTCATGCACCCTCGCTTTCGATCAAGCCGCGAGGATTGGGTGCAGCGCGTCGTCGCAGACGGTGACGCCATATGCATTCTTCCGGAACGATCGGCTTCGGCGCGGGGCCTTGTAACCCGGCCGATCGACGGATTCCATCTGGAACGCGAAATCGTGATTGCGACAATATCCGGATCCACCGCACCGGCTGAGATACGGAAAATTGCACAACTGGCAGCCGAACACGCATGGAGCTGAGTCACACGCGAAGACCATGGCACTATGGAAACTATACACAGAGCGCATTGGCTAATTCCTAGCCACGCTGCGATAGTCTGCACATTCTGATGAAGGAAGCGGCAAGGCCTGATCGCACTTACAGCAAATGTAGTCAGCCCGGCCGCATATCAGCGGCGTCGCGACCGGCGCAATCAGTTGCGATCGCTAAGCCGATCCAAAGAACGATGGAGCCCCGCCATGCTGTTGCACTCCACGAATGCGATCGGGACGGAAATCCTTCCATCCGGCGCCATCCTCTTTACGCCGATGGAGCTGACCGTCATCGCGCTGGCGCGAAGCGAGAGAGGTCGAACATTCGGGCCGCGTGGCAGTCTCGCGCAAGCCCTCTTCACGACCGACCAATGCCTCACGGGAAGTCATGCAAACTGGCGGCTTGCCGATGCTCGGCTCGAAGCGCTTCGCGAGTTCGTCAACTGCCTTCATCGACGGGGCCGAGGCGTAGCCGCAGCGACGCAGACTCTCCAGGAGTCGGGCTTCAGCAGCATGCAGGAGACATGGCTCCGTTCAGAATGCGCTCAGCCGCTTTGACCTGCTCCGCACTTGCACTCCGATACGAGAAAGGGAGGCACAAACGATCATCGTTTCTGATGCCGGCGTCACATCCAAAGCCAGCGATTGCTTTCGCGCCGGGGGATCCGTCGCTCTTAACGGTCCTAGCGATCGGTCGCGCCCTGGTCGCCGCGCCACACCTGCCCTTCCCAGGTGTGGTTCAGATCATCGATGACAGCGCAGGCTATCGTTGGCTCCCGATCGAGTATGTCAACCGGGCAGCGTCGCCGCCGGCTCTCAACCCGCAATATGCGCAACGGCGATAACCTACCGCAGCCGGCAATGCCCCTGATCGACGTGGCCGAGGGGGTGCTATCGGCCAGGGTGAACTACGTCCGGCCATGCGGTCGGCGGCAACCGACAGGCGTGTGCGTGTCGGGGCGCAGTCTGCACACAGGCCGCCCGCGCCAAGTGCGCACGACGCTGCGCCGCTTCTTGGGTTACCCGCAAACGCAAATGGACCTTTGGTCTACCCGCGCAATTTGGCGCTGTCCCGCCCGCACGTTTCGACGCTATCCTGCAGGCATGACCACCATCCGACTGCAGTCGAATCCTGAAGCCGAAGTCATCGTAGCGGACTTAAACTTCGGGTCTGTTTACGAGAGCTTCGTAGCGCGATTGCAGCGGCTGAACGTCAAAAAAGCGGCGCCTCGCGTCGATGAAGCGTTTCCGAACTTCTCACTTCCTGACGCGGCGGGACGCTACCGTTCAATCCAGCAGCTGCAGGACGGACGGCCGCTCGTCATCAGCTTCATTCGAGGAAGATGGTGCCCGTTTTGCGTGCATGAACTGCAATGCTGGGCCGCCTCCTCGCCCGCCCTTGAGAAAGTGGGCGGACGGTTGGTCCTCGTGGCGGGCGAAATTGGAGAAGGCGCTTCCGCCATTCAAGAGATAGTCGGACCGAGTGCAACGCTGCTTTGCGACGTCGACCACGGGGCGGCTCTCGCCTGTGGGCTGGCCTTCCCCGTCGGCGAGGAGATCAAGCGGAGGTATCTTGGGATCGGGATCGATCTAGCGGCAATCTATGGCAGCGATGGGGGCTTTCTTCCGATCCCCGCGACATTCGTCGTCGGCGAAGAAGGCAATATTCGCTACGCGCATGTGGACCCCGACTTCCGACTGCGGCCCGAACCAGTAGACATCGTCGAGTTCGTCGCCGCGATGCGCTGAGCCCGCGCAGTCCCGCACGGCATAAGGCCCGGCGAAACGCGAAGAGCACATGACCCCCTCCACTTCGGCTCAATTGGCAGCTGCGGCCCAGCTGCGGGCGCGGGAGGATCGCACGAAGGCATCTGCAGCGATGCTGCGCTTACGTCCAGCTACCGCTCCCAGGACGACGCCGCGCCTGGCTTCGACATCGGCAAACCTGAAGGCACATAAGCGCTCGTCGTCCCTCGGCCGCGGGATAAATGCGCTGCCGAGGCCCGAGATCACCAACTGCTTCACCTGAGCCATATCGGTGGCGCGATGCCGCACGATTGGCACGAAGCCGTGTGAGGCCGCGATGGTCTTGAGCCGCGCGCACCCGTTGCCTTCGTAATCGATCCAGGATTCATCGCGCACTGAGAGCAGCGACGGCATCCCTCCGCCGGCGAGCGGATGATCCGCACGAGTGACCATATGATACGTATGCTCAAACAGCGGCCATGCGTCGAGCCGATCAGGTGCGTCGTCCGGTAGTTGGACGACAATCAGGTCCAGCCCACCGCTCATGGCAGCTTCGATCAGATCGCCCGACGACCCGTTGGAAAGCGAGAGTTCGAAACCCGGAAGACAATCAGCGAGCTCCGCCAGGATCCTGTCAAGCGTGTCGGACTCAATCGTCGCATCGACGCCAAGGGCAAGCGGTGCAAGTTCCGCCCTCTCAAGGCCCCTCGCGAGTTGCATTGCGGCCTGCGCCGCCTCGAGCGTCCGTTCGAGATGTGGCAACATCTGACGGCCGAGATCGGTGAGATGGGTGCGGCTGCGCTCGCGGCGGAAGAGCTCCCCGCCAAACTCATCCTCGAGTTTCTGTATCGCGCGGGTTAGCGACGGCTGCGACACGTTGCAGTCATCGGCCGCCCGGGTAAAGTTCAGCGCGCGGGCCGTCGCAAGGAAGTACCTGATCTGGTGCATCTCCATGGCGGGATACTAGCACCCGAGCTAGCCGGTGGCGACCGCCCAAGCCCCCATCACACCATTATCTTCTGAGAGGATCCTTTGATGGGGCCATTGACCGACACCCGAGAGTATCTGCTGACTAGTTCATACGCCTTCGCAGGCCCACGGACCATGATGATCACCTCAAAGGATGCCGGTCCCGGGATTTTGTAGGTGGCATGGTAGGTGTCGTCTCCACAGGTATGAACGTCACTCGCCTCCAGCCCGCGATCCGTCCGCGAAAAACTCAAGCTGAGGAACTGCTTCCCGATATCGGGTCCGTCTGCGAACTCGACGACAATTCTGTCATGGCTCAAGCAATAGCGATACTGCCGGTACGCTGAGAATTCACGTCCATCTGCAAGAGTGAGAATGCCGCTCTCTCGATAAGCGAGCGCGCCTTCGCCGACAGGGGCGAAGACCGCGTCGCCATGCAGGTGAGCGCCACCGGGCTCGATCTCGCGTCGGAGTATCCATGGCCCGCAGAAGTGCCGTAAAATATGCACGCCCGTCGTCACGAGAGATTCACAATCACGAGGCCACAGGGGCGCCTCTGTTGCGGATAGAAGCAAGCAGCAGCACGAGGGACGCCGCCAGCAGAACTGCGTCCTTCAGTAGAAATTGTCCTGGCATAGCCGAAATGGCAGGAAAGCCGCCGGCAGTCGGCTCCGCAACACCGGGCGTGGTGAAGAGAAAGGTCAGCGTGATCAGATACGTCCCTGCTGACATCAGTGCGCCGAGCGCAGAGAAGATTGGACGGAATGCACCAAGGATCAGGGCAAGAGCGGTCGATAGCTCGATAGCGCCGACGAAATAGCTCTGCCCCTGCGTCCCTAACATGCCCAGCCAGCTCATGATTGGGCTGTTTCCGATAAACGGGGCGATACCCATGGCCTCATATGCTGTGAACTTCATCGCGCCGAACCACAAAAATACGATCACGAGAGCCCATCTGAGCAGAGCTAGATCCTTCCGATCGTGCTCGGGAACGCGAAAATCGTAACGGTCCAAAATACTCATCAAAAATTTCCTCTACACTGGTCGTAGAATCGTCGGGGAGGACGTCTTTGTGATCCTAACCGAATTATCATATATGCTTCGCGCATATATGATAGGTATCGTTTCGATAGCTGTCAGGGTGAGATAGCGGCGTAGTTACGGGGCCAAGGCGCCCGAAATGGAGGGCGCAGCTTAATTCAATTGGTGATCGAGGCCGCTAGCTTGGTCCAAAGAAAGGTTCTCAGTTGATGCCCAACTCTGACGCCGAGAAAGCGATTGCTGCAGCCAAAGCGGTCGAGGAAGTTCGCGATGGTATGCTCGTCGGATTGGGAACCGGGAGCACTGCCGCATATGCCGTGAAATGCCTAAGTGATCGCGTCAGGCAGGGCCTCAAAGTCACCGCGGTCGCCACATCACGAGCGACGGAAACCCTCGCTCGTCGGGTAGGGGTGCCGCTTATCTCATTTCAGAGCCTCAGCTCTATCGACCTGACGATCGACGGCGCCGATGAAATCGATCACCGATTCCGAGCCATCAAGGGCGGTGGTGGCGCGCTGCTTCGTGAGAAGGTCATAGCGGCCGCGTCCACCCGCGTGATTGTAATAGTCGATTCCAGCAAGCTCGTTCCTATGCTCGGGAAGTTCGCGCTGCCAGTGGAGGTGGTGCCCTTTGCCACCGAGTTCGTCCGTACACGTCTGGCCGAACTCGGTGCCCGCGTCATGCACCGCACAATCGCTGGGACGCCCGCCCTCACGGATCAAAGCAATCACATCTTGGACGCGGCTTTGGATGAGATACCAAAGCCAACTGAAATCGCGGCCGCGATCGCCGCGATCCCCGGCGTCGTGGAGCACGGTCTGTTCCTCGATGAGATCGATACAATAGTGATCGGGCGCGGCGACACGGTGGAAGTGCGGCACCGGAATCGTCATTAGACTCCTGCTGATCCTCGTCCGGGCGACCCGATCGGCCGCGACTGGTGCGTGGTGTCCCTCGCGCGCGGGCCTGCCCGGGATGCCGAGGAGAGAGCGTTGCTCTATAGCTTTGGCGTATCGAGACGATCCCTGTATCGATTTGCCGAACCCACTTTTTTTCCCGCAATAACCACTAACAATGTTGTAAATCAATACCTTAGATACTTTCGACGCTAAAGCGCCGGAACAGGGTAATGCTTGCTGTCTATGCTCCGCGCACATATAGATGCAGCGATGGATGGATCTCGAGATCGAAATATTTTCGGGGCGTTCGCACTCATGATCGGCGACGACATCGTTCGCGCTAGTTCATCGCGAGCGCCGGAAGCTGGACCTGCCGCCTCGGCGCTGGCGTTACTCGCACACAAGCCCGGACTCTCGATCCGCATGCTTGCGGTCGGGGTAGGCCTTTCCCATGCCGGGACGGTTCGGCTGGTGGATCGTTTGGCGGCCGAGGAACTGATCGAGCGCAGGGAGCATTCGACCGATGGGCGCACGCGCTCCCTCTATCTCACATCAAGGGGTAAGGTCGCTAGCGACCAGGTTCTGGCCTCGCGTGATCAGGTGATTGCAGAAGGGCTGTCGATCCTTGATCCTGACGAACTGAAAGTCTTGTGCAACATCGCCGAACGCGTCCTGCGCAATCGCCTGGAAAATCTCGAGCAGTCATACCGCATCTGCCGCCTGTGCTGCTACGAGGGCTGCACGAACTGTCCGATCGATGCCGAATTGCTTGAGCGCGGTGTTGACCGCGCGAGGAACGATGCCCTCTAGAAGGCGCGCGATCGCGGCGACTAATGCTGAGCAAGAAGATACGCCGCGAGAAAGCCCACGACCGTTATCAGACCGATGAACGGCGGCGCCTTCTCGAAGGCTTCGGGGATCATTGTCTCCGCCAGCATCGCGATCACGGCACCCGCCGCGAATGAGAGTATGGCCGGCGCCAAGGTTTCTGCCGAGCCAAGTACGAAGTTTCCCGCGCCAGCGGCGATGCAGACGAGCACCGGGATGCCGATCCACACCGCATAGATATAGCGTCGCGATCGGCCTGCGAGCTTCATTCCCGAGGCGCTCGAAAGGCCCTGTGGCACGTTGGCAAGAAAGAAGCCTGCGACGACGGCGAGGCTGATCTTGCCACCGCCGGCGACCGACATTCCGATCACCAGGGCCTCCGGGATGCCGTCGAGGACGCTGCCGAGCGCGATCGCGGTTCCACTGCCCTGGTGCTGCCGCTCGCTTGGCTGCTCCGTGCATTCACCGCACCGCTTGCGGTGCTTGGCACCGCGGCGAGCAAGATACCAATTATTGCCGCTGAAGATTGCGGCACCGGCAAGAAGGGCGAGTATCGCCAGCGGCCCCAGGCCCGCGGGGTGTCGTTCGCCGATGAGTTCAGTCGCGACCACTGCGATCAGCACTCCGCCCCCGAAGCCCATTATCGCCGCGATCATACGGTGCGTGAGCCGCCCGAAGAATGCGTCAGCGATAGTCGCCCCAACCAGAAGCCCGCTGCCCGACACCAGACCCCAGAGACCAGCGACCATGAACTCCGGCATCATGGGAGCAGAGCCGAGCACACCGACGCGCCGCGTTTGCGGCTCTCGTCCTCACGAACCAGGAGGAGCATCCTCGATTTGCTCATCGACTAGGTCCATCCAAGCGCCAAGTCGGCCGCGCGATGTGGCAGCTGTAGCCCTCAGGATTGCGCACCAGGTATTTCTGGTGCTCCGGCTCCGCCTCCCAGAAGGGTTCCTCCGGATTGATCTCCGACACCACCGGGCCGGGCCAGCGACCCGATGCCTCGATCTCGGCAATGGTCGCCAAGGCGACCTCCTTCTGCGTGTCGCTGGTGTAGAAAATTGCCGATCGATAGCTGGGTCCGACATCGCTGCCCTGCTGCTCGTATGTCGTGGGGTCGTGGATCTGGAAGAAGAGCTCCAGGAGGGAGCGGTAGCTGAGAACGGACGGGTCGAAGGTGACCTCCACCGCTTCGGCATGGCCGAAGTGTCTCGCATAGGTCGGATCGGGCGTTTCACCGCCTATGTAGCCAACGCGGGTTGACAGGACGCCCCTGGCCCGTCGCAGCAGATCCTCCATGCCCCAAAAGCAGCCGCCCGCGAGGATCGCTCGCTCAGTTGCAGCCGTCCCATCTCCGGTTGCTGGTTGGCTCACCGTTGGTTCGCCCTTCTCAGTCTGCGCCATGGTCAATCCAACCTCTCGGAACCCGCAGCCTGGCCAATGCTCAAGAGTTCGGTCTGCACATCCGAACCCCGAATGAGAGTGAGGTCGACCGGACACCGATCAGCGATTGCGAGGATCTGAGCACGCTGTTCATCACTTAACGGCCCATCGAGGACGACGATACGAGTGAAACGATCGGGCGGCATCATGTCCGGCACCTTTTCGTGCTGCACGGTCGTGCTCGCCCGTTCGAGCGGAAAGCCCTTCCGGTTGGCATAGAGACGCATTGTCATCACCGTGCAGGCTGCGAGGCCGGCAGATACGAGTTCGTAAGGAGATAGGCCGGTCCCAAGACCGCCAACCGACGGTGGCTCGTCGGCGAAGAGAATGTGCTCGCCGCTGCGGACCTCAAGCTGGAACTTCCCTGCGAGAGTTTCGGTGGCGATGACGCCCTCGGCAACCTCCATCTGCGGAAGATCCGCGGTGATTGGCGGGAGAAACCGGCTTGCCCAAGCCGCAACCATTGCCGCGGCATAGTTGGCGTCTGCGGCGTCGGTGAGAAGATGATCCGCGTTGTCGAGCGAAATGAAGCTCTTTGGATGCCTGGAAGCGACAAAGATGCGCGACGCGTGGTCGATGCCAACCACCTGATCGAGTGGCGAATGCATGACGAGCACCGGGCGTCGCAAAGCGGCAATGGACTTCTCGACGTCGATCTCCTCAACCGCCTCGAGGAAGCTGCGGCGGATGAGGAAGGGTCTACCTGCAATTTCCACCGAAGCCTCACCCTGGCTTGCGATGGTATCCAGATCATTCGGTCCGAAGAGACGCAAGATATGCTGAAGGTCGGCCGGCGCACCGATCGTGGCGACCGCCGCAATATCAGGCATATCGACGGCCGCTACGATCGCAGCAGCGCCACCCAGGCTATGTCCGATGAGGAGCGAGGGTGACTTGCCCGCCGCCGCCATCGCCCTTGCCGCCGCGCGAAGGTCCTCAACGTCCGATGCGAAGTTCACCGGTTCTCCGGCACCACCGCCGATCCCCGTCCCAGCGAAATCGAACCTCAAGACCCCGATCCCCGCACGCGAAAGCGCACGCGAGATGTGAACCGCGGCTCGACTGTCTTTCCCGCATGTGAAGCAGTGGGCGAAGATCGCCCAGCCCCGCGGCGTTCCTTCCGGCAGTTCGAGGTGTCCGGAAAGCTCGGAGCCAGCCCCGCCGAAAAACGTGAATGTTTTCTCTGCCATATCCTTTGACCCTTCAGCACGCGGTTTGATGGTCGCTGTCTCGGAAATCTGGACGAAGCTGACCGGAGCGCTCCGTCATCCGATAGTCATGCGGCATACTTTATATGCATGGCGCATATAGACAACCCTTTATGCACATCTTATATGCGTCGCGCATACATCGTGAGCGGCCCCCGAGGCGATCTCACGGAAGGTGCATCAGTCAGAGCATGGGCCAAGGGTTATGGAACTCAATCAGATCAGCTATTTCATCAACTTGGCCGAGACGCTGAATTTCACAGCGGCTGCTCGTCTGAGCGGTGTATCACAGCCAAGTCTGACCCGCGCCATCCGCCGCTTGGAAGATGAGCTTGGCGGCCCGCTGATCCACCGCGACGGAAAGAACAGCCGCCTGACCGGTCTTGGCCATGACGTTGAAGCTGAATTCCGGCGCGTGGTAGTCGCGATGAGGAGTGTCCGCAATCACTCCGAGAACTGGGCGATGGGGAGGCACCGGGTGTTGGATGTCGCCGTCGCACCCTCCGTTGGTCCAAAGGAATTCACGGCGTTTTTCGAGAGCGCGTTGTCGCAAGCGCCATCTATCGAAATCAGGCTGCACTCGCTGCAGGCGAACGAGGACACTTCGGAAGTGCTTTCGGGACGATATCACGCGTGCATCCTGCCGCGTGAAACGAGGCTGGACCGCAAGCTGGAGATCCATCCTCTATTTCGGGAGCGTTTCGTGCTCGGCTGCTCGGCAAGCCATCCCTTGACAGCCAATGAGACCGTGCGCGGCGAAGATCTGGCCGAGTTCCCATTCGTCGATCGCCTTAGATGCGATTTTCGCGATCGGATCCATGACCACTTCGCGCAACGGGGAGTGGTCATTCAACCCCGCCTTCGATCAGATCGCGAAGACTGGGTGCAACGGGTGGTGGCCGACAGCTATGCCGTATGCATCCTCCCCTATCGATCGGCCACGGTGAGCGGCCTAGTAACCCGGCCGATCGAGGGGTTTGATCTGGAGCGCGAAGTCGTGATCGCGACGGTATCCGGGTCCACCGCACCGATCGAGATACGAAAGGTCGCACAGTTGGCTGCCGGATACGAGTGGAAGTGACCCGCGACCGTATGGCTGCTGGGCTATGGAAACTATACACAGCGCGCATTGGATAAATCCAGGCCGCGCTGCGATAGTCTACGCAATGACTGACGAAATAAGCGGCAACCGTACTGGTCCTCTAAGATAAGTATAGGAGACTATCATGAAGTTTGAAAAGTCGCAGGAAGCATTGGATCGCCTGACCCCCGAGCAACGCCGGGTTACCCAAGAGTCGGGCACTGAAAGGCCGTTCACGGGAGAGTATGACGGCAACAAAGAACCAGGGATCTACGTCGACATCGTGTCGGGCGAGCCGCTGTTCGCTTCGACGGACAAGTTCGACTCGGGTTCTGGCTGGCCGAGCTTCACCAAGCCGATCGTTTCGGCAAACGTGAACGAGGTGCGGGACAGCGCGCACGGCATGATCCGCACGGAGGTCAGGTCGGTCCACGCAGACAGCCATCTTGGCCACGTCTTCCCGGACGGTCCTTCCGACCGCGGCGGTCTGCGCTACTGCATCAATTCAGCGTCCCTTCGCTTCATCCCGCGCGACGAGATGGAGAGCGAGGGATACGGCGAATATCTCGATCAAGTAGAGGAGGCCTAACATGCATCAGCGCGCAGTTCTCGCAGGCGGATGTTTCTGGGGCATGCAGGATCTGATCCGCAAGCGGCCCGGCATCGTCTCGACCCGTGTGGGTTACACCGGTGGCGATGTTCCTAACGCTACCTATCGCAATCACGGGACGCATGCCGAGGGGATCGAAATCACGTTCGACCCGGCGGTGACGAGCTATCGGAACATCCTGGAATTCTTCTTCCAGATCCACGATCCGACGACCAAGAACCGCCAGGGCGGTGATGTTGGGCTCTCCTACCGGTCGGGCATCTATTACGTCGACGAGGAGCAGAAGCGCGTCGCCGAGGACACGATCGCCGATGTGGATGCCTCCGGGCTGTGGAAAGGCAAAGTGGTCACTGAAGTCGTCCCGGTTGGAGATTTCTGGGAGGCCGAGCCCGAGCACCAGGATTATCTGGAGAAGCGGCCGGGCGGCTACACCTGCCACTTCCCCCGTTCCGACTGGGTTCTTCCGCGACGGCATGAGGCCGGCGATCTGAGCCCAGCGGCCGGGGCAGCAGCGGAATAAGCTTAGCTGCCGTCAGTGCCGCGCCGATCCGGTTCACAAACCCCCGACGACCGCGTCAATCGACGCGGTCGTCGAACCCGGCATTGATCCATTCAGCCGCCGTCGCAGTGCCAGGACCCAGATATGACAGACCTCTCCTCCTTTCCGATCACGCAGCGCTGGCCAGCATTTTATCCGGATCGCCTGCAACTATACGCGGCCCCCACGCCCAATGGCGTCAAGGTCTCGATGATGCTGGAGGAGACTGGCCTGCCGTACGAGCCCCACTTCGTCGACATCTCGAACAACGAGTCGAAGGATCCAGCGTTCGTGTCGTTGAATCCCAACGGCCGCATACCCGCGATCATCGATCCGGCTGGCCCCGACGGCCAGCCCATTGGCGTATGGGAAACCGGTGCGATACTCGTCTATCTGGCCGACAAGACGGGCCAGTTCATCTCAACCAGACCCACCCAACGATACGAAACTCTGGCCTGGGTGTTCTTTCAAGTGTCGGGCATCGGGCCGACCTTCGGCCAGCTTGGCTTTTTCCTGAGATTTGCCGGCAAGGATTACGAGGACAAGCGGCCTCGGCAGCGCTTTGTCGATGAATCCAAGCGTCTTCTCGGGGTCCTGGATCGCCGCCTGGAAAGCCGCGAGTGGATTGTCGATGATTACTCGATCGCGGACATCGCGACGTTTGGCTGGGTGAATGCGCTGCTCGAATTCTATGCTGCTGGCGACATCCTCGGCCTTAGCAGCTATCCTAACGTCCTGGCGTGGGTCGGGCGCGGGCTGGCGCGACCGGCGATACAGCGTGGCCTGCGCATTCCTGCGAGGCCTGCATGACCATCATCGCCGCTTATTATTACAACGAAGGCAAGCGCGTCCGGGAAATCGCGCTCGACGAGCGTATTGAGCTGGGCGAGAGTCGATCGGGCTTCTGCTGGATCGCGCTCACTGCGCCTACCGAAGGCGAACTTCGCGCGATCCAAACGACGTACAATCTGCATCCGCTGGCAATCGACAACGCGATGCACCCGCTGTGCCCGCCCAAGCTCGAAGTCTATAACGATGAGCTATACATCGTCGCTCAAACCGCTGAGCTGGTCGGCGACCGGATCGTCTACGGCAAGATGGCGATCTTCACCGGTCACAATCACCTCATCACCGTGCGGCACGGCAACGCCGGAGCGCTGGGCAAACTTCGGGCGCAACTTGAGGCATCGCCGACGCAGTTCGGCAAGGGTGTCGACTATGTGCTGCACGCCATCCTGCACCGCGTGGTCGACCAGTATCTGCCTATCTTCGAAATGATCGAGGACGACGTCCTGGCCATGGAACGACGGTCGCTGCACGACTTCCTCGGGCCGGAAGAGGTGGCGCGAATTTTCGAACTAAGGTCCGAACTCACGCGGTTCCAGCGCACGCTCGGGGCAATGGCAGAGCTGGTGCGAAAGCTCGTTCGCGGCCACTTTCCCTGCATCAGCGCCGAAATGACACCATATTTTCACGACGTCGCGGACCATGTCCATCGCGTGCAGTCGATGGTCGACGGCCTCCTGCTGGTCCTGTCGACGGTCTTTGAGGCCAGCAGCCTTCTGGAAGCGCAAAGGATCGGTGTGGTCACCCGCCAACTCGCTGCCTGGGCGGCGATACTCGCAGTCCCGACGGCGATCGCTGGAATATACGGCATGAACTTCAAGAACATGCCGGAGCTGAACACGACCTATGGCTACTTCGTCGTGCTCGGGCTGATCGCGGTGTCCAGCCTCATCCTGTTCGCGCGCTTCAAGAAGTCCAAGTGGCTATGAACTCCGCACTCCGCGCTCTTCTCCGTCATCTGATGGACCAAAGCACGACTTGTGCGGAAGCGCATCCAATCCAACTCGATATGAAGGTGCGCGCATGACATCCGAAGTGACCGACGTTCTACAAGCAGTCCAGTCCTTCATCGCCAATGGCTATGACCGCGAATACCGCGTCAAGGACGGCAATCTCGTTGATCTCGAACTTGGATCGATCCTCGACGCGTGCACCATTCGCGTCGACGCGGCGTTGCGCCTCGAGAGCGGCGATGACGGCGAAGACGCCTCCAACATTTACGCGATCACCGATCCGGCGACACGGCACAAAGGCCTGTTGGTCGACGCCTTCGACGTGGTCCACGAAATTTGCACGAGGGACCTGTCCGAGCGTCTTGTAGAGCATCGGGAAACAGCGTCGGCGAGTGATGGAGACGTGCCGACTAAGCACGGCCTGCGCAAAGTCTTCAAGGACGAGTTCCACCGCGATCCCGAGCGTTACGTTCTGCGGGAGGGATTCCCAGACTTCCCACCATGCCCTTTCGGCCAATCCTTCAGCATCCTCGGCTTCGATACCGCCGAGCAGGAATATGTCTGGCTCGTCACGAGCATCATCCGAGATTCCCGGCTGATCAGGGTTCCATATCAGGGCGAAGACGTCATCAGCGACGAGTAGCGCGGTCGGCGAGCCTCTGCGGCACCCTCCGAGGCGCCCATAGTCCAGCCTCCTGAGCATTTAAGTATAGAAACAAAACGAGGTGATCATGGACTGGAATAAAGACCACATTCGAGAGACAATGCTCTCGCTGGAAACCGCAGCCTTGAATAGCGCTCGCGGCAGCTATCTGGATTATCTCTCCACCGCTCGGATCGATCGAACCGAACCGGTCGAAAACGACGAGCAGGCTCAGGCCGAGGTCGCGAGCGACATTGCTGAAGCGCTGGATGACACGCTTCATGATTATTCCGACAAGCTTGAGAAGCTCAGGACCATCGACTTCGGCCCCAAGTCAGCTGTTGCTGAAGGCGCTGTGGTCAAACTGTCCGGCCGCCACTTCGTGATCGCAGTGTCGACGAACAAGTTCACCTGTCGGGGGCGTGAACTCATGGGCATTTCCACGATGGCGCCGATCTTCGAAGCAATCGAAGGTGCCCAGGCCGGGGAGACTGTGCAGTTCAACGGCCGGGATGTCGTTGTGGAAGACGTCGAATAGGGCGCCCGTCGCTTGCAATCGCATAGACACGTCTCATCAAAGGCAAGCCCATGACAACGCCTTCTTTTTTCATAACCCCCGGATACGGGACGCGCTTGCACGACGCACTGCATTACTCGCAGGCATTGCGCATTGGCGACCGCGTGGAGATCTCTGGACAAGGTGGATGGAACGACGATCTCGTCATTCCCGAGTCCATCGAGGAAGAGATCGAGCAGGCGTTTAAGAACGTGGAACGGACACTCGCGACCGCCGGGGCAGGCTGGCCGCATGTCGTCCACGTCAATTCCTATCACGTCGGTGGTTTCCCTCCCGTGATCAACGAAACCATGGCCAGGCTGTATCGCCACTACATGCCCGACCGCGCTCCGATCTGGACGCAATTGGGGATCGAAGCGCTCGGCCTTCCAGCCATGCGTATCGAAATTAGAGTGACGGCGATCGTTGCCTGACACCGCCGCTCGGGCAGGTGCTGTGCTGCGCTAGTCCAGCGCGCCCTGCGCCCGCTTCTCCATGCATATCATCGTATCGAGAGCGCCAGTGATCATCGGCGTGCTCGGAGAACGGGCGGCCGCCTTGGCATGGATTGGCCGTTTCTGCTGCCTGCGTGCAACGGCCAGCACCGCCAAGACGGTGAGTAACGCCGCCGCATAAAGGAATAGCCCGGCAGGACCGACTATAGCCATTGCAGCTCCGCCTATGAGGGGGCCGGCGGCTGTCCCAATCCCATTGAAAAGCAGGAGCCCGCGCGCGGTGCCCAATAGCCGGCCCGCGGGGAGATCGTCGTTCGCGACGGCGAGACACAGCGAATAGATCGGGATGCCAAAACCCCCGAAGAGGGCTCCCGCCACCAGGAGGACGGGCAGCGGCGCCTCGACCGCCAACGCCAGCCCGATGGCAGCCGCCGCGGACGCTAGAGAGGCACCGGCGATGACGAGATTGCGGGACACTCGATCCGAAAGCCAACCGAGTGGCCACTGCAATACGAGCGTGCCACCAAGGACCGCAGCCATGAACGCGGATATGCCGCCCACATCAAGTCCGATCCTCTGGGCGAAGTTCGGGCCCATGCCCCAAAAACCGCCGATGGCCAGACCAGCCAGGAATGCCCCAGCCGCAGCGAGGGGTGATGCGAGGACAAGGTCCCTGATCGCGACCCGTTCCTGTGCGACCTGCGCCGGCGGAAGGCTGGGCAGCAAAGTAATCGGAACCACCGCCGCCGATATGAGCAGCGACACGATCAGGAACAACGTCATGTCCGCGGGCGGCGCGATGTTCAGCAACGCCTGCCCGACCGCCCATGAGCCCATCGAAACGACGCCGAAAATCGACAGGAGCTGGCCGCGCGTGGATGGCAAAGCATGAGCATTGAGCCAGCTTTCCGTTGCGAGGATCATGCCCGCGTAGGCAAATCCGGTGACCAGGCGAAGCGATATCCAGGCAATCGGCTCCACGAATGCCACATGGAGCAGGGCGGTCATCGAAGCGATAGCTGCAAAGCCAGCGAAGGTTCTGACATGCCCCACAGAGACGATGATCCGGGGCAGCACAAGCGCACCGATCGTGAAACCTGCGAAGTAGAAGGACATCATCGCGCTGATCGCGCCGGTCGAAAAGCCCTCCTGACCGGCTCTCACGATCAGGAGCGTGCCCAGTAAACCGTTGCCTAGGAGCAGCGCGGCGACGCTCAACAGCAAGGCCGCCACCGGGGCGAGCGTGAGGCCGCGCTTACCTGCCGACCTCATGGTATCCATCGCCGAGGTCATCGCTGAGCCTGGGGCGAAGGCTGATACTCTGCCGCACTGATGAACTGCTCGAACGCCTCGCACCAGATAACGACCGTGTTGTAATCGCGAACATCGACGCCGGCAGGCACCTCGACGATGAAACCGTTGAACGTCTTCACGTCGCCCACGCGGACCGATTTGTCCTTGGCCAGGAGGAAGGCCTCCTTCGTGTCGACGAAACGAGGAGCTAGGTAGAGCTTGTAGGCCGGGCCAGGAGCAAGACGCCCAATATGTGCGATCCGAACGCGCGAGACCCGGACTTCGCCCTCCCCCCAGTGAAGCAGGTCGCTGCCCTTGAGATTGCGAGCGAGGCGCCCGGCGTAGGGCGTTTCGGCAGTGATCGTCTGAAGCACTGCAGCGTCCGGCGCACGGGGCGCTGTGAGGATCGGCAGGGTATAGATGCCGCCTGCGAAGCCTATGGCGAGCATCCCGAAATGACTGCTGGTCAGGATGAACCAACGTCGGATCATTACTCCAGCTCCAACCCCTTCACAAACTGGTCTGCATCGAGATGAAAGTCCGAGAATATGATGCGGCCCCCAGCGTCGATAACCGAGAACCAAGGCGTGCCCCGGGTGCCATAGTCGTGCATGAAAGTGGGAAGCGTTGCGCCGGCCGGCGGCTCGTCATGCCCGAACGGAATTGGAAGATCATACTCGAGCTGGTTCACGCGCAGCTTTTCGAAGGTGTTCTCATGAGCCCCTTCGAAAACGGTCTGGATCACCGCGAAGCCCACACCCCGAATGCTCAATGCACTGTGCAGTCTCTGCAGCGTCGGGAATCCATGCAGATGGCAGCCTCGGCACCAGTGCTGGAAGGCGAACAAGATCTTCGGACCGGTGCCGACGTCCGCAAGCTTGAGCGGCGCGATGATCTCTCCATCGATCCCGATCCATTTCTGCACCCGCAGCTGGGGTGCTTGCTCTTCGGCGACGCTCATCTGATCCCTCCAATCCCGATGCAAAAGCCCGAATAATGGTCGCGCCTCGCGATGGCACGCGGACCTCCGAGCTCGTTTGCGCCCCGCATCCCAAGGAATTGATCGATCGGATCGATGTTCGTCCGAATTACGCTCAGGGCTCTAAGGTCTCGCCTGTCGGACTATGAGGATATACGCGCATTATTTCCAATAGCCGCGTGACATAGTTTCCATACCCGAGCGCTGTTCTGCCCTTGAACCGCGCTAACGGAGTTAGTGTGAAAGGCGCGAATTTACTCACACTCGTTGAAGATGTTGAAGAGCGACCTGTGTGGCCTAATGGATGAAGTAACACCTTAGCCTACTCTTTCGCAGTCAAGCCACCGAGCTGAATACTGTCGTCCAGCAAGAAGCGCATTAGCGGCCCTTGGCCCCCCAAAGCATGAGCAGAATTTGCTCTCACGTCGCCGAATCGGGGTATCCGATCGCCTTTTTTTGCAATTGAAACGACGTGCCGCAAGCTTCTGAGATCCAGTACCTACCCGAGCTGTTGCGGCCCCCGCGATTACGGTCATAACCAACGCCGACTTAAGCACTTGTCGTCTTTTTTCCGTCGTCGCTATTTCCGCTTCTCCCTTTGTAGATCGTCCTGATGCCGCCGACCCCATGGATTGTCACCATCGTCGCCAGAGGCAGTGCCAGTGTTGCGTGGAAATAGAACAGCGAATATGCCAACGGAACTGCGGGCTGAGAGACTAGGTTGAACACAGGCCAGAAGGACACCAGTTCCAACCAGCGCCCCCCAAGTGCGCGGGCCACCCAAGCCGAGAGGGCCATTGCTAAGACGACTAAGAGAAGCGCGAACTGGAACAGCCGAATTCCCATGGACCATTTGGTCCCAGTCCGTTTGGTACGCTGCGGAAACCGATATCGGCTGAGCCATAGCAAGCCGAAGAACCCGGCAATCATACCCGCCATCCGGTGCGCCGCAAAAAGCCACTCGCGTATCGGGTAAGCTACCTTCCAGGTCCAGTCGAAGGTCGTGAATCCGGTCAACAGCGCAACGAAGACGGAACACGCCAAAAGCCAATGAACCAACGCTAATGAGGAAGACGGCTTCCCGCCCAGATCACTTTCGAAAGGCAAGCCGAAGGCTATTTCAGGCCTTCAAGATAGCTGATGATATCGCTCCGCGTCGCAGAATCGTCCACACCTGGGAAGAATTTCCCCATCCGATTGCCTGGAATGAAGTTCTTCGTGTCCGCCAGGTGCATTTCCAGAGTGCCTCGTGACCATTGTACGGTCGATGCGGACATGGCTGGAGAAAAACTGTAGCCCTCAAGCGATCCGGCCTTTCGACCGACTACGCCATATAAGGATGGTCCTGTGCCATTTTCGCCCACGACTGCCGAATGGCAACCGCTGCATGTTGCTTCAAAGGCAACCTTGCCTTGCGCTGCTCGTGCTTGCGCCATCGCAGGCGTGAGCGCGGCCATACCACCGGCAACATTCATGACAGGTGCATTCTCGACGCGGTGCCCGACCTCAGTTTGCAGTGCTGGCATAGCGCTAACTGGAATTGCCTTCTGACCAAGCCCACCAAGCGCAGGGTAGGCGTATGTGTAGATCCAATCGTTGTTGCGAACAGGCACATGGCATTGCTGACAGTCCGACTTGTAATTAGTCGCGATCTGGCGAGAAGTGTTTTTGGGGTCGAATTGAGCCCAGCCCCAGCCATCGCCCCATAGCGGGTTTGATTTGAAGCGCCCTTGGGTATCTTTGATCATGAGGAACCAGGTCGTAGTTTCGCTGGCCCAGAACGCCTTTCCAGTCGTGTGTGATGCGCCAATCGTTGCAGAAACTTCCTTTATGATCACTGCACCGTCGGGCCACTTCCCGGATTGCCGAAAAGCCGCGACGTCCTGTGGTCGGGTGTAGACCGAGTGCACATCTGCAACCCCATCACCGCCGGCAACAGCCCATGTGCCGATAAATGTGAAGCCATTGGGGAAATCCTTCGGATAAGAGATTTCACCAGCTGGACCGACCAGCGTCGAGAATGTGTCGCCCCCCCCTTTTGCATCGCTCGCTTCGGAATAGGTAGAAAGCGCAGCAATGAGCGCGAGAGCGCCCATACCACCAAGCCAAGTAAGATGTTTTCGTTTCACGGCAGACCTACCCATCATTCTTCAATCGATAGTGCCGAATTAGGCCGCAACAGCTCGAATGCTTGCTTAGTTGCCTGGAAGAGGCTGGATGATTGCCCGGTAATGGCTGATATAGACCATATCCTCATCCGCATTCGCGATATGGCAACCGGCACATTCAGCAATCGGTTTGGCCTCCGTCGCGGGCAAGTATGGCGGTGCGGAATGATTGAAGTTGAAATAACCCCAATTCTTCGACGCCCCAAACCGCTTGCTATCTTTCACTGCGACATCAAGCCCGTTAACCGCGCCCGGGAAATATCCGCGGCCCGACGGTTCGATGTGTGACCCATCTGGAAATTCGGCTTCCCCGCCGATCAGTTGCAGCTCTTTAACCATCATAGTGCCCTCGGGCCATTTCCCAGTTTCGCGATAAACTGCAAGGGCAGAGCGCTGCACATAAACATTGTGGAACTCGGGAAAATTGGCCTTGCCATTGTTCAGGCCATGGGGCGTCACCGGCGCACCAATAAAGTGCCAATCGCGGAAGTTTTTCGGTTGCACGAGTTTACCCGTCGCATCCCATACTGGCGGGAGATCAATCATGGGGTAGTTCGGATCAGCAACAGGCCTGCCAGCATCGGTCGCCGCACTCTTTCCGGATTTAGCCGCAGCCTCCGCAGTGGCTCCGCTGAAGCCAGAAAGCGCGAGCGCGCTGACAGCAAATGTAGCACATGCTCCGATGACCCAGAGATTTCTTCTAGTTGCCATGTTACCTTGCCCCTGCTTAGGCCGAAGTCTCGGCGTTGGTTTCAGAGTAGCAAGAACGAGAACGCTGCGTCCAATAGGCCGGTTGTATACTTTCGATACTCGTGATGTATGGGCGATGGCACCCTGTCAAAGCTCGCGGCTTGATTTGCGACGTGCTGGATTACCTCACTTTTCCTCGCATCGAGGATGGACTACAACAATGTGTATACGCACGGCAGCCTTGGCGCGTTGGCACCCGCCGAGTGTACGAACTGCCCCTGCCAAGGGCATATGAACACCAAAGCATCGGTCAGCGACCTGAAAACGGGGAGCGGGTCACGCCTGCCCAAACCGTAGCGGGAGTTTCTAAATTACCGGCCTGTCACGCACATCCGGAATACGCATCTTGCCTCACTACATCAGGAATACAATTGCCGTCGCTCTGACGGCAACATGGGACGCAACTTATGGAATCAATCGGGCGCGATTTGCGCGAGATGCAACGTGTTCCCCTTTCAGCGACTCATGTCGCGGCCTTGCAAGCCGTTGGCACGGTCCGCAGCTATCCTGCTGGCGCATTCGTCGCACGAGCCGGGGAGCCCGCCAACCGCTTCGTCTATGTCGAAGAAGGCGAGATCGAGGTCGTGAACCCATTCACTGACGAGCGACATATCGCGTCCACCCTCGGGCCGACGCAGTTTATGGCGGAAATTGCGTTCCTGAACGGCGGGAACTGGTCGCTGCCGATGCGAGCCGTCACCAACACCACCGTAATCGAAGTGCCGCGCCCGGACATGCTGCGGTTGATGTCCGAAACCCCCGAGATGTCCGACATCGTCATCACCGTGCTGTCGGCGAGGCGACGTCAGCAACTCGACAGGCGTTACGGCACGCTCGTCCTGATCGGCGAGGAGGCGGATCGGGGGGTGCGCCGGATAGCGGAGTTCGCGAGCCGCAACCGTCTGCCCTACATGTCATATCCGCTCGGAAGTCCGGAGGCGGCGGCAGTTGCGATGACCTGTTCGGCGTCACCGGACAAGCCGGCGGTGATCTTCGGGCGCGATGTGGTCGTCGCGGACCCGACGCCCGACAAGGTCGCCCGCTTGCTCGGCCTCAACCACGATCTCGTCGACGATGAAGCCTTTGACGTCCTGATAGTCGGCGGGGGGCCTGCAGGCGTGGCCGCAGGCGTCTATGCCGGCGCCGAAGGGCTACGCGCACTGGTGATCGAGGATGTGGCGATTGGAGGCCAGGCGGGCACCTCGAGCCGGATCGAGAACTATATGGGCTTCCCCACTGGAATCTCCGGCGCCGACCTGGTGTGGCGTGGCGAGGTCCAGGCGATGAAGTTCGGCACGCGTTTCGCGATGCCGCGGCGGGTGGTCAAACTGGAACGTCTGGAAGACAACTCGTTCTGCGCAACCTTTGATAACGAGCAGAGGGTCCGCGGGCGGGCCATCGTGGTCGCGACCGGTGTCCAATATCGCCGTCTGCCGATCTATCGGCTCGAAGCGCTCGAAGGGGCGGGAGTCTATTACGCGGCGACAGAAAGCGAGGCGCGCTATATCCGGGATAGCGAGACAATCATCATCGGCGGCGGGAACTCCGCCGGTCAGGCCGCGATGTTCCTCAGCCGCCATGCAAAGCATGTTCGCGTCCTCGTCCGCGGGAGTTCGCTCGCGTCCTCGATGTCGAGCTATCTGTCCAGCCGCCTCATCGCGGACCCGGCGATCACGATCGAATATGGCACCGAAGTCAGCGCCCTTCACGGATCGGGCAAGCTGGAGGCGGTGACGATGCGCGACGTGCATGATGGCTCGACCCGCACGATCAACTCCTGCGCGCTTTTCGTTATGGTCGGCGCGGCCCCCAACACCGCATGGCTTTCCGGACTTGTCGCCCTTGACCCCCATGGCTACGTCCTGACTGGGGAAGAGGTGAACGGTAGCTCTCCCTACGAAACCTCAGAGGCGGGCATCTTCGCGGTTGGGGACGTCCGCGCGGGTTCCGTGAAGCGGGTGGCATCGTCGGTGGGCGAAGGCTCGGTCGTGATCTCCAAGGTCTGGGACCATGTTCGGACCTAGCGCCGCCCGCCCACGGTCCTCGCGGATAATTGTCGGCCCCGCACATCTCGCGCCGGTGCCCATCCTCGATAGACCGGCAGGCAGGGCCCGGCGCCCGGAAGATTTTTCGTCACGCTACGCTCCGAGCGGGTCGCGACCACTAGCGGCCCTTTCGATCAGGCCAAGCCGCGCTACGAGCGCCGGCCAGCTCTGTCGAATGTCCTCACGATACTCATCGCCTCCACTCGCTCGCTGCAACCCGGGGTCGGCGAGCCATGCACATTGTTGAGGGCTGAGCAGCCCGGCAAGAGGCGTGCGATATGGCACCGCCAGATTGATTTGCGTGCGTTGGGCCGGTGTCAGAGGCAGGTGGCGGGCAGTGTGCTTGCGCAGGTAGAATTGCGGCTCGCGATCGTGCTCAAACGAACCGCCTTGGAGCGGATTAAACCCCTCTTCGCTGGCATAGGCGTCCAGTTCGGAACGCAAGGCCGCACGTGGGTCGAACTCCACCCGCACCACTTCTTCTCCGTCGATCCAGCCAGCTTCGGTGACAATTACCGCGGGATGCTGGGCGAGGCTCGTTTCGCCCGACCAGAAACATGGCGTCGTATAAAGTGCGTTTTCGGTAAGGCCACTTTCGACGAGCAGATCGCGCGCCAGCAGCCGGAAGTAACCGGGCAAGTTCTCGCCGACGCATTCGAGAACGGCAGTGATCTTCTCGTGCAGCCCAAGTGCATCATAACGGTCGGCCAGTTTGGGCACGATCTCAGTCCCGTCCGGCCCGAGGAAGCGCACCACCGGGTTGTTCCACGATGGCTCGCCAAAACGCCGCAGGATCTCGGCATCCTTGCCTGAGTGGTTGTTGAAGATAGCCACCGGAATGAAGTGAACCGAAATCAGTTCTGCCATCAAGGGATGGGTGAGAACATCCTGCCCAAAGTTTACGCATGTCGAGCAGCCAGGCACCTCCTGAAATAACAGGAGAATAGGTTTGCCTTGTTCGGACGCAGCCGTGAGGCCGCGCTCAAAGTCGCGCAGCCACGCGACATCGCCGAGCTCTTCATGCTCGCGAAACGAAACTAGGTTGTTTTGCATATCGGTAATTTAGTGACGCCATCATGCGGTACAATGCTGTTAGGTTGCCAGACCGTGGGCGGAGGCGGCAAGCTGTCGATCAGACCTCTCAGGCCCACGCTATAGCCCTCCCGGAGCGCGACCCAATATGCGTCGTCGGACCTCACCGTGACGAGGCTGGCGCCAGAGAAGCTGTCCGCGCGGTAGAGCATCACGTCGAGGGGTAGGCCCACGGAGAGATTGCTGCGGATCGTGGCGTCGAACGACAGCATCGCGAGCTTGGCCGCGTCGTCGAGTGAGCTCAACGAGGTCAGAGCGCGATCGAGGATCGGCTTGCCATACTTGGTCTCGCCGATCTGCAGAACGGGCGCGCGGTCGGTCGCTTCCACGAAATTGCCGGCCGAATAGATCTGGAAGAGGCGCGGCGGCTGGCCAGCAATCTGCCCTGAGACAAGGAAGCTGGCGCCAGGATCGCCGTAGGGCGTCACGAAGGCGCGGTCATGCGCGATCGCCACCCGCAGCTGCTCGCCAACAACCTGCGCCACCTCGAACATCGTTCTGCAGGCTTTGACGTCGAGAGCTGGGTCGCCGCCGCCAAACGCCTCGCGCAGCGTCGTGATCACCGCCTGTGTCGTGGCGAGGTTCCCGGCGGACTGGATGGCAACGATGCGGTCCGGCGCGGGCGGCATCAAGCTGAGCTTAGTGACCTCGGCGATCTGGTCAAACCCGGCATTGGAGCGGGAGTCCGATGCGAGCAGCAGGCCCTCTTCGACCAGAATACCGAGACAATAGGTCACAAGCGTCCTCGAAGGTATGGGCGATGAAGGCTGAAGGTCTGCCTAAGTTGCCCAACACCGAGGCTGGTGGCTAAGCGCAACCCAAGGGTTTCCGACAGGATCGCAGCGGAATTGTCCGTCAATGGCCGGTGGAGCGTGCTATCATGATATCTCATGCCAAACGCACCGGACCCCGGTGTCGTGTTCTGCGACGCGATCAACATGCTTGGCGACGGATTCCTTGGTAGCATCGAAGCGTTCGCGATCGGTGCCCACCAGCCTCAAGGAGAGGCTGTCGCCGTCTGCGGTCAATACGAGCTCGCCGCCGGGAAGCTGGATTTCGGCTGTCAGCGTATCATATCGAACCGGATAGGTGTGAACCCACGCCTCAGCGAGTTTCGTCAGGTATCGACTTGATTCAATCGTAGCGATACGTGCCTCGGCCTCGATCATCTAGAAACTCCCGGTGTTCGTTTGGACGCATACCTCGTGGTCAGCGCCGCCGTTCTTCTGTGAGCGTTTCACTGCCGGCCCTCGACGATAAAGGCGCGGTAGCGCGAACCGGCAAAACGGTGGGCAGCGACGGCTTGATAGGCGGGGCTATGATACCATTCATGGGCGGCCTGCATCGTAGGGAACCGCAAGATCACGGCGCCTTCGAAGGGCAGTCCCTCCAAATGCTCCATCGCGCCATAAGCGGCGAGAAAGGTCACGTCGTGGCCATCGAAAGATGGGTCGACAACTGCAGCGTAGGTGGTGAGTTCATCCGGATCGGTGGTTTCCTCACGCGCGAATACGACGAACGCTTCCATCATAAAATCCTTCATAAGGTGGGGCCTGCCGGCCATCGACTTTGCGATGGCCTGCCACTCCTCAGGCTGGCAGTTCAAAGCCGATTTTCTGGAGTGCCTCGACGCAGGCATCCTGGTCCTGCTGATAAGTGCCTCCGGAGATGCCTATCCCACCGATCAACTTGCCGTCCTCAAGGATCGGATATCCGCCACCAACAGCGACCATTCGGGGGCGATAGGCCAGCGGCGCCACTTTGGGATCGTTGCTCACATAGTCGTTCCAGACATGGGTCGGAAAACCAAACGAAGCGGAACTCCAAGCCTTGTCGACAGCAACATCGACAGTGAGGAACGGCGCGTCGTCGGTGCGCTCGAAAGCGCGCAGGTTACCGGTAGCGTCGACGACAGCGACGGCAGCCGGGATGCCGATTACACGTGCCGCGGCGATCGCCGCGTCGATGAGGGCGACTGCGGTTTCGCGATTGATGGACGCGGTGGCTATGGATTTGGTCATGGGATTTCCTTCGCCAGGGTTGGTTCGTCCGGCGTTCTTGGGATTGGAAAAGATGCGGCGTCAGTGGTCATCAGAAGCCTTCGAGGACAATCTTGCCTCTTGCCGCGCCACTCTCGCTCAGTGCGTGTGCCACCTTCAGATTGGCAGCATTGATCGGCGACAATTTCTCGGTCAGCGTCGTGCGAATTTTGCCGTCGTCCACCAGCGCCGCTAGCGCGTTGAGGATCTTACCCTGCTCATCCATGTCGGGCGTACCATAGAGCGACCGTGTGAACATCAGTTCGTGATGGATGGACACGGCCTTGCGCTTGAACAGCATGACATCGAATGCCTTAGGATCATCGATGAACGCGAACCGTCCTTGCGGGGCGATCAGTTCAGCGATTTCCGGGGCATGCTGCTCGGTATGCGTGGTCGAGAACACGAAAGCAGGAGCGCCGATGCCGAGCTCTTCGATCTGTGCCGCGAGTGGCCGAGAATGGTCGATGACGTGGTGCGCGCCGAGCCCTTTCACCCACTCCTGGGTTTCCGGTCTAGATGCGCTGGAGATGACGTCGAGATCCGTGCGTTGTCGCGCTATCTGAACGGCGATCGAACCGACCCCGCCTGCCCCACCGATGATGAGGATCGCCGGCGCCGCACCGGGAACTGGCTTGGTCACGTCCAGGCGATCAAACATCGCTTCCCACGCCGTCAACGTCGTTAGCGGCAGCGCCGCCGCTTCCGCCCAGTCGAGCGACGCGGGTTTACGACCAACGATCCGTTCGTCGACGAGATGAAACTGCGCGTTGGTGCCAGACCTTATTAGCGATCCGGCATAATAGACCTCGTCGCCTACCGCGAATAGCGTGACGTCGGGGCCGACCTCGCGCACGATTCCGGCCGCATCCCATCCTAACACCTTCCAGTCCCCATCGGCGTGCGGCGTGCTGCTTCGGATCTTGTAGTCGACTGGGTTGACCGAGACGGCCTTCACCTCGACCAGGATATCGCGTCCCGCAGCGACGGGCTGAGGCAGACCGATGTCGACCAGCGCGGCGTACTCGGTGATGGGTCCCGGAATCTTATAACCAACGGCTTTCATCAGTGTCTCCAGTCTGCTGTATCCCAGACTCACAATCGATCAGATCGAACGTTCTTCCGAATTGCTTTCGGTATTCAGAGATTTCGCGTTCTGGACTATGAAGCTGCGGGTGCATTATTTCCAATAGCGACGAGACATAGTTTCCATACCTCAGCCGCTGTTCGGTTCCGGGGGCTGAGATTTTCCGAGCACGAAGCCGCGTGCTGACAATTGTTGCGTGCTACGCGGCATGGTCATCGTCAACCGCAATGGGCTGTGGTGGCAGCGATGCAGCGAAGGACTATCTGTTCAAGTCAGGTCCGGTCTGCTGTCTGCAGCCGCCCTTGGAACCAATGCTTGACCGCCAGCGCAGCCATGATGGTCGCTAGCATAACGAGATAAGCGACCAATCCGCCGACGGAGAGTGCCGGCAATGCAGCTAGAATGAGACCGTCATTCCCGCCAGGGATGACCGCCGCCCCCAATCCCATGAGAAAGCCGCCCGCGATCGTTTTCGCGGCGTCACCGATCGATACTCTCTGCGTACGCCACCGCTTGCGGCGATGCGCTGCGGCAACTGCGCCGACGATTGTAGCGGTCACCGTCAGGGCAGCCACATCGTTTTCGAGGCGCATCGCAAGCGGCAGGCTGCGGTGGACCAAATCCGGGTAGCTCCAGGAGGGCGCAGTCACATAGAGCGCACCCCCGGTAGCCCCAAGGACGATCATCGATAAACCGAGTGGCCATTGCCCCGGCTGGCGAACAACCCCGGTACGCAGGACGAATGCAAGCGCGATAGCCAGCGTTCCCGCAAAAGCGGCAAGAGCGCTGTACCCAGTCATGCTCGGCGCCGACAATATGCTGCCTTGGACATGTCTGATCTCGTCGAGTCCGATACCGTCGGCCACGAAGAAGCCGGCGGCGAGACCGACCGGAAGGACGATAAGCCGAACCTCTCCTTCTCCGAGGCGGCCAAGCGCGCCGAGCAGGCAGGCGTCGTTGATCGTAGCGCCGATTCCGAAAACTACCGCCCCGACCAGCAAGGTGCCGCTAACGCCCACGGTGCCAGCCAGCATGGCCGACCCAGCGTCAAACCATACTAACGGTACGCCAACGAGGCCCGCAGTCGCCGAGGCCGCCAGAAGACCGACGAATAGACGGGGCCGACGACGAAGAAGGATCTCGTGCGCCGTAGCGACAGTGCAAGTCCCGCCTTGGTTGACCGAGTAGCCCATCCAGAACGCGAGCACACAGACGATGAGCGTGGTCACGTCGGAAAGCTATCATGTAACAGAGCGGAAGGGTGAATCTGGCACCTGTCCCCAGGGTTCAAGCCGAGCACGACCGGATCATCAGAAATCGTCTCACAAAGCGTTCGCCAGACGTCTTCAGCTTGTTGGAAGGTCGATGTTCGGGAAGCATTCGTCGGCACGCAGTGGCTTGGTGCCTTCATGGCACCGGAAACGGTCGACGACGCCCTGAAAGAGATCGGCCCATTTGGGGGAGGTCTCTCTAACGTCTGCCGGGAGGTCCAATAGGGCTGCATTTATCATGACCCGGATATGCGCCTGTAACGCTGTTGCGAAGGTATAAAAACTATAGCGACAGGGTATTGGGAAATCAGGCCGGCCTGGCGTTATAGTTCACGTGCAATCATCACGTTTCATTATGAGCGAGATCATAGCTATTTGGATAGAGCATTCGGTGCTTTAAGTTTCAGTCAATCGGTCCCGTTCGGCAGTAGCGCGTGCGAAGATCTTGTATGAGACGCTGAACTGAAGCCGGTTCCGATCTGTCGTGCCAAGAAAGGGATTCGTTATGGTCACCAGAGGATTCAGCGGCCGCGGCTCGGCCGGCGACCAATCAAAGCGGATCCCGCCAGGTCAGCATCTCGTTGAGAATTTTCCCGTCCTGTCAGCCGGACCCACGCCGAACGTGGAGCCCGCCGATTGGAAATTTACCGTTAAGGTCGGCCCGAAGCCCGTCAAAGTGTGGACTTGGAGCGAATTCAACGCACTTCCGAAGACCAAGGTGACCCGAGACATTCACTGCGTCACCTCCTGGTCCAAACTGGACACCGCCTGGGAGGGCGTACTCATCGAAGACATCCTCGCAGATGCAGGGCTCGATCGACCCACCGATTTCGTCTTGGCGCACAGCTACGATGGCTATTCGACAAATGTCCCGCTGGCGGATCTGCTGTCAGGGAAAGCGATGGTCGCCCTCAACTATGCGGGCAAGCCGCTTCCCCGCGATCATGGAGGGCCGGCGCGTCTTCTAGTTCCGCACCTCTACTTCTGGAAGTCCGCCAAATGGGTGAATGCGCTGCAGTTCACGACGCGTGACGAGGCCGGCTTCTGGGAGCTGCGCGGCTATCACATCTACGGCGATCCATGGCGCGAGCAGCGATACACCAATGACTGAATACGGGGCGCAGATCGTGTCGTGGCAGTCATGCGTGATCGACGCGATCGTCCAGCAGACACCGAGCATCAAGAGCTTTTTCCTGCGGTTGAGCAAACCGTTTGCGCACATCGCAGGTCAGCACGTCGATGTCCGGCTGACCGCACCGGATGGCTACAGTGCGATGCGCAGCTACTCGATCGCGTCGTCGACAGCGTCGTCTCCAATCATCGAGCTGGCCATTGAGCGCCTGCCGGATGGCGAAGTTTCGTCCTTCTTTCACGATATCGCGGCGATCGGCGACGAAATCGAGCTTCGTGGTCCGCTTGGCGGCCATTTCCTGTGGCCCGAGCCAGCCGTAGACGCCGTGCTGCTGATCGGGGCAGGCTCCGGCCTCGCGCCGTTGATGGCAATGATCAGGCAACGCCGCGCACTAAAACCGGCCGTGCCAACAGCGCTACTCCTGTCCGCACGGACGGCGGAGGACGTTCTCTTTTCAGAAGAGCTTCATTCGATCGAAATCGGCGACGCGGCGTTCGTCTTGGCACTGGCGATTACTCGAGAGAGCCCGATCCGCGACTCGGACTTCGGGCGACGGATCGATAGCGTGATGGTCCAAGAAATTGTGGCCCGGCTTCACCGAAGGCCCACACAAGTTTTCGTTTGCGGGTCCAACGGTTTCGTCAACATCGCGACCGAAGGCGCGCTGCTGGCAGGATTAGACGCCTCCATTATCAAAACCGAGCGCTACGGTGGCTAGCCGCGCAAGCCGCCTCTCGTCCCGCCGATCGCGGATGTGCAGCGCAGCAATAGTTTGGAGATCAGCATGAGCCGCTTTGCCGAACCCGTCTTCATCGCCGCCGGCCTTCGGACCCCCTTCGGTCGCGGTGGAGGAGCGTTGGCCGCTTACGATGCCGTCTCGTTATCCGTGCCTGTTGTACAGGCGATGGCGGCGAAGGCGGAGCCCGATCTCCTCGTCTGGGGAACCGTGATCCCGAATTTGGGGTGGAGCAATATTGCTCGCGAAACCTGGCTTGACGCCAAGCTCAATCCGACTGTTCCGGCGTTCTCCGTTGTCCTGGCATGCTCGACAAGCATGACGGCGACTTTCGCTGCAGCAGGGATGCTGGGCGCAGGAACCGATCTCACTATGGTTGGCGGGTCCGAAGTCATGAGCAGGCCGTCAATCGCCCTGACGGCTGATGCGTCAAAGCGGCTCACTGACCTCTTCGCGCAGGATGCGACGGCCGCGCTTGCCGCTCTCCAGTCCCTTACCCCTCGCGATTACGCGCTCCCTACAAAGGGCTGGGCCAACCGGATCACCGGAAGGACGATGGGTGATCATATGGAGGAGACCGCCAAGGCTTGGCGGATTTCGCGCGAGGCGCAGGATAATTGGGCCCTTAAGAGCCATCAGCGGGCAGTCGCTGGTTGGGAACGTGGCTTTTTCGATGACCTCGTGATTTCGCTGCCTGAGCTGGCGCGCGATGCCAACCCACGCGCCGATACGTCGGCCGAGCGGCTCGCGGCACTCAAGCCCGCCTTCGATCGTGATAGTGGGAAGGGAACTCTGACTGCCGGCAACAGCTCACCGATTACCGATGGAGCCGCCGGGTGCTGGGTCGCCACAGAGGCGGGCGTAGCACGACTGCCGCGGGGCACCCCCTTTGCGCGGCTCATCGACTACGAGGTGTCGGCCGTCGATTTCCACACCGAGGGCCTGCTGATGGCGCCCTCCTATAGCATTCCGCGCCTTCTTGCGCGGCATCAACTTAGCTTTTCCGACATCGCACTCTGGGAAATCCACGAAGCCTTCGCAGCACAGGTCCTCGCAAACGTTGCAGCTATTACCGATCAGGAGTGGGTGCGCGGAACAGCCGGTGTCCCGGCGGCCATGGGCGACTTCGACTGGGACCGCGTCAATCCCAACGGGGGCTCGGTAGCCATAGGTCATCCGTTCGGTGCCACAGGCGCGCGCGACCTCAGCCAAGCGGTGAAGGAACTTTGGGCCATGCCGGCCGGATCGCGGGGAATCGTCAGCGTCTGTGCCGACGGTGGTCAAGGTACAGTAGCGCTTCTCGAACGCCCCTGATCGGAGATCAACCAAATGAAAGGTGTCCGCGTCCACGCGCTTGCTGAGGGAACGAGCATTCCCATCAACCGTGCAGCGGGCTTGGTCGACAGGACGAATTACCAGGGTGCGCGCCAAGTTACCGTCGCCTCAAGCAGGGCGGTGCGCGTCGCGGTTGAGTGCACATCCCCCCTTTTTGATGGCCGCAGCCCATGAGCCCGGGCCAGACAGCCCGCAAACTACACCCCGTAAGCAAATACGAGAGGATATTCAGTTGGTCATCGCAGTCTGGAAAGACACCACCATCGCCACAAGCGAGGAGACAGTCGTCTTCGAAGGAAACCACTACTTCCCACCTTCCGCTGTCGACCGGACCCTGCTCGAGGCGAGTGCGCACACGTCCGTCTGTCCGATCAAGGGCACAGCACGATACTTCAATATCCGCGTTGGCGACGCGCTCAACGCCAACGCGGCCTGGACCTATCCCGAGCCAAATCCGGTCGCAGAGACTATCCGGGATCACATCGCCTTCTGGAAAGGCGTGAAGGTTGCATAGCAGCCGAGACAGATGGCTCCGCTGATGGCCGCGCCGCTTCACACTCGCTTTCTCGATCATCTGGCGCGCGGAATCGAAGCCCTGCAGTCGTCGGGGGACCTTCCAGCCGGCATCGAGCCGAATGGACTGACCGTGGAACGGCCGCACGACCCAGCGCATGGCGATCTATCGACTAACGCGGCGATGGTATTGGCAAACCTCGCCGGCGCTCAACCGCGCCCAATTGCCGAGAAGCTGGCGGAATGGCTGGCCACTCTGGATGAGATCGCAGAGGCGACAGTTGCAGGCCCGGGCTTCATAAACCTTCGGCTGACCGACCAGGCCTGGCGAGATGAACTGGCGGTCATCGCGGAGCAGATGGATCGCTATGGGAGATCGGCGCTCGGCGCCGGTAGGACAGTGAACATCGAGTTCGTCTCCGCCAACCCGACCGGTCCGATGCACATGGGGCACTGCCGCGGGGCGGTGGTCGGAGATGCGCTCGCCAACCTGCTCGCGTTCTCCGGCCACCGCGTCATACGCGAATACTACGTCAACGACGCCGGCGGGCAGGTCGACATTCTCGCTCGCTCGGCACACCACAGATATCGCGAAGCGCTGGGCGAAAGCGTCGGCGAGATACCGGAAGGCCTGTATCCCGGCGACTATATGAAGCCGGTCGGTGAGGCGCTGGCAGTCGAATTCAGTGACCGCTATGTCGACGCCCCGGAGACGGCCTGGCTGGCGATTTTTCGCGCGCGGACCGTCGCCGCGATGATGGAGATGATCCGCGAGGACCTGTCACTGCTCGGAATACGTCACGATCGCTTCTCGTCGGAGGCGAGTCTCGTCGCTGCTGGAAAGCCCGACGCCGCCGAGGCTTGGCTGCGCGAGCGCGATCTCGTCTATAACGGCGTCCTCGAGCCGCCGAAGGGCGAAGTGCCTGAAGACTGGGCACCGGTCGAGCTGCCGCTATTCCGGTCGACGAAATTTGGTGACGACCAGGATCGCCCTATCCGTAAACCGGACGGGAGCTGGACCTATTTCGGTGTGGATCTTGCCTACCACTTCGAGAAAGCGCGCGATGCCGACGAGTTGATCGACATTTGGGGCGCAGACCATGGTGGAACCGTGAAGCGCATCGTCGCGGCGGCCGACGCCCTGACCGAGGGCCGCAAGCGGTTCGACGTCAAGTTGGTACAGATCGTACGGCTCTTGCGTGCAGGCGAGCCGGTCAAAATGTCCAAGCGCGCAGGCACGTTCGTCACGTTAGCCGATGTCATCCGGGAGGTCGGAAAGGACGTCGTTCGGTTCATGATGCTGACCCGCAAGCCGGAAGCGCACATGGAATTCGACTTCGCAACGGTGGTGGAGGCTTCGAAGAGCAATCCGGTCTTCTATGTCCAATACGCCCATGCGCGCATCTGCTCACTTGCGAGCCGCGCGGCCGAGTTTGGCATCGGCCTAGAGGACGAAGCCGATCTTACTCTCCTGGACAGCTCGAGCCTCACTCTCGTGAAGCGTGCGGCAGAATTCCCACGCGTCGTCGAGGCCGCTGCCGCAGCGCGCGAGCCGCACCGGATCGCCTTCTTCCTCGAGGCGCTGGCGTCCGAGTTCCACACACTCTGGAACATGGGAAATGACGACCCGACGCGGCGATTCCTCTATCCGGACAACGCGCCACTTAGCCGATCTCGATTGTTCCTGGCGGCCGCAATCGGACAGGTCATCCGGAATGGCCTGGGACTAATGGGGGTTGAGCCGAAGCATCAGCTGGAAAGGGCCTAGTCGAGTGCAGTTTCTGCCATGGGGACGCCGCTGGTGGCTCGACCACGCTGCGCGTCTGCTGAATTGAGATTGGTGGATGTGATGCAGCCTACCGAGTTCGATGCAGCCTTCAGGGGGCTCCCTGAGGGATACAGTCAGGGTGTATATGAAGGCCGGCGTTTCGGCTTGACCGTACGGCGATCCGAGGACGGTCGCCGCAACAGTCTGTTTGCCAGGGAGTTGGGCGGGACCGACATCGTCAGCTTTAACCTGTATCGGCTCTCGTCAGGAAAAATATCGCTCAAGCCGTGTGAGATGGGCGTCACCTCAAGGTTTGTTC
>MSXQ01000020.1:0-34000 GCA_002083645.1 Proteobacteria bacterium ST_bin13 | reverse complement strand
CACGCAGCCCGATCGCCCGACAGACGGTAGGCAAAATTGAGCGCCTCGACCGGAATACTGGCGGCAATCGGCGCGGCGCGCGCCTCGGCTTCCTGCGCCTGTTGCAAGGCGATCAGCTCGTCCTGCGGATAGGTCCAGGAAACCGACGCCATGTAGACCGACGGATTGGCGCGCAGCTCGATATGATAGGTGCGCCGGTCGGTGTTGATGACAAGGTTTGTGGTGATGTCGGAGCGGACCGGCTTCACCAGAATGTGGACGCGGGCACTGGCCCCGCGCCCACTTACGGTGTCACCGATCAGCCAGCGCACAGTATCTCCGGCAGCAACAGGTCCGGCGCCAACCAACTGCTCGCCTTCCTGCAGCGCAATGTCGGTCACCTGTCCCGGCGCGGCATAGACCTGATAGAGCGCGCCGGGCGCCCAGGCATAGTTCTGGATCGCGTTGATGAACTGCTCGCCCTCAGGCTGCACGCGCGCGGCGGCGTTTGCCGCTCCCACCCTATCCCGGGGGGCGGATGGCTGGGAGCGGCGCGCGGCGCGGGAGGGGGCTCGCCGCGGTTCGGATTGCGTCTGCATTGTCGCGGTGGACGCCGCATCGACGACCACTGGTGCCGGTTCTGGTGCCACCGCTTGAGCTGAAGCCGGACAGGCGGTTGTTCCAAGCAGGACGGGCAGGAGGGTTACCGCAAGGCGACCGGGAATGGGCGAGATCATGAGCCAAGTTCCTTTGACCAGTTGATGGCATTGACGAAGATGCCGAGCGGGTTCTTGCGCAGGGCATCGGGCGTACGCGGGGTCTGGACTCTGATCGTCAGGATCGCGGTCCAGCGACTGGTCTCGGCGAGGCTCCCATCGCGGTAGCGGCGTTCGACCCAGGCAACGCGGAAGCTGGTCGGCGAGGCGCGAATGACGCTGGTGACATCGATCCCGACCTGCTCGCGGCCTACAGCCGCGAAGGGATCGTTAGTCCGCGCATAGTCGTTGAGCACCAATGCGCCGCGGTCGGTGACAAAGTCGTAGGCGCGCAGCCAGTTCTGACGGACGATGATCGGATCGTCGGGAATGCTGCGCACCTGCTCGATAAACCGCGCCAGGTGAAACGCGATCTGCGGGTCGCTCGGATCAAAGTCGCTGACCGCAGGGGCGACGGCCTGGGCTTCGCCAAGCTTGTCGACCTGCACCACCCAGGGAATGATCGAGCCCTGCGAACCCTGCCAGACGATCCCGGCCGTGAGACAGGCGGACAGGCCAAGCGCGCCGAAAAAGGCGTAGCGCCAGCTTCGCGCCTGCACCCGCGCCGAGCCGATGCGCTCGTCCCAGACCTGGGCTGCACGCTGGTAGGGCGTTTCTGGTTCGGGGGTCTTGCCGTAACGGATCGAAGGTCGTCGGAACATGTGTGTCAGTCCTTTTCTGAGGTGTCGACCGAGGCGCCGCCGCCATGGCTGTCGCCCGATTTGAGCGTGTGCGCAGCGATGCTCGCGCCATGTGAGATCGTCTGCCGGTCCTTCATCGCCTTGGCCCAGGCTGGCTGGTCGGCACCGGTATCTGACGGAGCAGGCGGCGATGGCGGGGGCGTATTCGGTGCGGGTGTGATGCTGCCGCCGGTCTTGGTGATGGCGTCGCGGCTGCCCTCGCGGAAGGATTGCTTCACGCCGTCACCGGCCTTTCTCAGCGGCGATGTGGCAGCGCTGGCGGCATATTCGCCGACGGCGCGGGCGCCGCCTGCGACTGCTGCGCCGCCCGACTTGCCGGCAGAACCGAGGGCGTAGGCCATGGTCGCGCCGCCTGCCGCGCGCGACGTCCCTTGTGCGACGTTGGAGGCCGCGCTGGCGACCGCGCCGCCCGCCAGTTTGGCACCGGCGACAGCGCCTGCGGCAGCGCCGCCGGCGAGCAGCGCGGTGCCGGCTGCGGCCCCTGCGCCAAGCTGCGGCCCGCCTGACACGATGCCATTGGCGATCCCGGGACCGAAGATGCCAAGGCCGAGCAGCGCCAGGCTTGCCAGCACGATCGACAATGCGTCCTCGATGGTGGGCTCACCCGCGATGGCGGTGGTGAACTCGGAAAAGATGGTCGAGCCGATGCCAACGATCACCGCGAGCACCAGCACCTTGATGCCCGACGAGACGACATGGCCAAGCACGCGCTCGGCCATGAAGGCGGTCTTGCCGAACAGACCGAACGGGATCAGCACGAAGCCGCAGAGCGTTGCCAGCTTGAACTCGATGAGCGTGATGAACAGCTGAATCGATAGAATGAAGAAGGCGATGATGACGATCGCCCAGGCGACCAGCAGGATCACGATCTGCAGGAAATTCTCGAAGAAGCTGACAAAGCCGAGGAGGTCGGAGATCGATTCCAGCAAGGGATAGGCGGCATCGAGCCCGACCTGCGCGACCCTGCCCGGCTGCAGCAGTTCGGCCGCTGTAAACCCGGTGCCACTGGCCTTGAGGCCAAGCCCGGCAAAGCTTTCGAAGACGATGCGGGCGAGGCTGTTCCAGTTGCCGATGATGTAGGCGAAGATGCCGACAAAGAGCGTCTTCTTGACCAGGCGGGCAAGAATGTCGTCCTGCTCGCCCCATGACCAGAACAGCGCTGCCAGCGTGACGTCGATGACGATCAGCGTGGTCGCGATGAAGGCGACCTCGCCGCCCAGCAGACCGAACCCGCTGTCGATGTAGCGCGAGAAGATGTCGAGGAAGCGGTCGACGACGCCGGTGCCACCCATGTCAGCGATCCCCCGGCATATCGAAGGCTGGATCACCGCTGTTGTCAGCCACAGGGGGCACGTCCGCCGCATCACGCTCGGTTTGCCCCAGGAACCGGCGGCGTTCCGCTGCCCAGGCTGCGGTGCAGATATCGACCGATGCCGCCTCAAGGCCCAGTCTTGAGCAATAGCCAAGGGTGGTCTTTGCACCGTCTCCGGAACCATCCGCCGCAGCTATCGCAGAGCTAGGCGGCGGTGCAGGCTCTTCGCGCAATTCGAGCGCGGCCATGGTGATGGCAATGGCGACGAAGGCGCCGGCCCCAATCCGCGCAAAGAGCTTGCTGTCCATCGCCTCAGTTCCCGAACAGCCGGGCATTGCCCGGGACGTAAGGCCGGCGATCGCCAAGGAAACGGCGAAGCTGCTCGCGGGCCTGCGCCTTGGCAGCCGCTTGCGCTGCCGCATCGAGCGATTGCGCCCGCGCGAGCGAGGCGACCGTGGCGGTGAGGTCGGCGAGTTGCTGTGCCTGCACGGCCAGCAGCTGATTGCCAGCCTGGGCGGCCTGAAGCGCGCCGGTTGCCGACTGGCTTGAGCCAACGAGGCTGTCGATGGCGCCGCGCGTGCCGTCGATATTGCCAACCACGCCGGCCTGAACCCGCAGGGCATCCTCGAACGCGCCGACGCTGTTCTGCCACCGGGCTTCGGCGCCCTGGACCAGCATGCGCTGCGGCCCCGTCATCGCGCCCGCGCGATAGTTGTTCTGGAACTCGCGTTCGATCTGACGGACGTCGTAAGCCACGCGCTGCGCCTGCCCGAGCAAGGCCTGCGTCTGCCGGATCTGCGCCTGCAGCGGTTCGAGCACGGTCAGTGGCAGCGATTGCAGGTTGCGCGCTTCGTTGACGAGCGAGGTCGCCTGGTTCTGAAGCTGCCGGATCTGGTTGTTGATCTGCTCAAGCGTGCGCGCAGCGGTCAGGATGTTCTGGGCATAGTTGCGCGGGTCGAACACCACGCCGCCGATCTGGGCGCTGGCAGCGGTCGGCAGCATGGCGCCGACGCTGACCGAAAGGACTGCGGCACCGGCAACAAGCGTCGAGACGAGTTTACGGGCTTTCATGGGCACTACTCCTGGGATGGGTCCGAGCGCGGACCGGGCTGGGGAAGGGGAGACGGAGCGGGCAGCAGCTCGGCTGCCCAGGCAAGACCGCGATGGCGCAGCCAGCGCGCCGCAAAGTCAGCGCTGCCGTGCGCGCCCGTGATCGCATCGATGGCGAGCTGGTCAGTCTTTGATGATGTGGCGGTGAAGGCGAGCGCGACTTCGCCGAGGCCAAGTTCGAACAATCGGTTACCGCGCGCCGACTGACAGTAATAATCGCGTTTGGGCGTAGCCCGCGCGATGATCTCGATCTGCCGGTCATTGAGGCCGAAGCGGCGATAGATCGCCAATATCTGCGGTTCGACCGCGCGTTCGTTGGGGAGGAAGATGCGGGTGGGGCAGCTTTCGATGATCGCAGGCGCAATCGCGCTGGTCTCGATGTCGGCGAGGCTTTGCGTTGCGAAAACCACGCTCGCATTCTTCTTGCGCAGCGTCTTGAGCCATTCGCGCAGTTGTGCGGCAAAGGCCGGGCTGTCGAGGACAAGCCAGCCCTCGTCGATGATGATCATGGTTGGCGAGCCATCGAGCCGGCCTTCGATGCGGTGGAACAGATAGGACAGCACGGCAGGGGCTGCGGCCGAGCCCGTCAGTCCTTCGGTCTCGAAGGCCTGAAAGCTGGCCTCGCCCAGATGTTCGCTCTCGGCATCAAGCAGCCGCCCGAACGGCCCGCCGATGCAATAGGGTGCCAGCGCCTGCTTCAAGGCCTGCGACTGGAGGAGCACAGCGAGCCCGGTGAGCGTGCGCTCGGCCATGGGTGCGGTGGCGAGCGAGGTCAGCGCCGACCAGAGATGCTCCTTGGTTGCTGGATCAACCGTTACGCCTTCAGCAGTGAGGATCGCCTGGAGCCATTCGGCCGCCCAATTGCGCTCCGCCGGTACGTCGATCCGCGCCAGCGGTTGCAACAGCACCGCGCCAGCGCTGTCGTCCGAAAGGCTCGTTCCTAAATCCTGCCAGTCCCCACCGCAGGCCAGCGCCGCTGCCCGGATCGATCCGCCGAAGTCGAAGGCAAAGACCTGGGCTTGGGTATACCGCTGAAACTGCAGCGCTATCAGCGCCAGCAGCACCGACTTGCCCGCCCCCGTTGGCCCGACGATCAGCGTATGGCCGACATCGCCGACATGGAGAGAGAACCGGAACGGGGTCGAACCTTCGGTCCGCGCATAGAATAAGGGGGCGGCTTTGAAGTGATCGTCCCGTTCCGGCCCGGCCCACACGGCAGACAGGGGGATCATGTGGGCAAGGTTCAATGTGGAGATCGGGGGTGTCCGGACATTGGCGTAGACATGGCCGGGAAGCGATCCGAGCCAGGCTTCGACCGCGTTCATGCCTTCGACGATCACGGTAAAGTCGCGGCCCTGGATGACCTTCTCGACCAGACGCAGCTTCTCCGCAGCCAGCGCAGGATCCTCGTCCCACACCGTCACCGTCGCGGTGACATAGGCCTGGCCGACAAAATCCGATCCGAGCTCCTGCAGCGCGGCATCGGCATCGGCGGCCTTGTTCGAGGCGTCGCTGTCGAGCAGCGTCGAAGCCTCGTTGGTCATCACCTCCTTGAGGATGCTTGCGACCGATTTGCGCTTGGCGAACCACTGCCGCCGGATTTTGGCGGTCAGCTTGGTGGCATCGGTCTTGTCGAGCATCACGGCGCGGGTCGACCAGCGATACGCGAAGGCGAGCCGGTTGAGTTCGTCGAGCAGACCCGGGAAGGTGCTGCTGGGAAAGCCGACCACGGTCAGCGTGCGCAGATGCGCGCGGCCAAGCCGCGGTTCGAGGCCGCCGGTCAGCGGCTCATCGGCTAGCAGCGCGTCGAGATGCATCGGGGCTTCGGGAACGCGGACACGGTGACTGCGGGTGGAAACGCAGCTGTGCAGATAGGTCAGCGTCTCGCCGTCGTCGAGCCATGCCACCTCGGGCACAAAGCCATCGATCAGACGCAGCAGGCGCTCGGTGCGGTCGATGAAGAGGTCGAGCAGTTCTTTGGGATTGATGCCCTTTTCGGCCTTGCCCTCGTAGAGCCAGCTTTCGGCGCGGGCGGCGTCTTCGGCGGGCGGCATCCACAGGAGGGTCAGGAAATAGCGGCTTTCGAAATGGGCGCCTTCTTCGGCAAACTGCGCGGCGCGCTCGCGCTCGACCAGCGCCGAGGCCGGATCGGGAAAGTCGCTGTCGGGGTAATCCAGCGCCGGGCGGCGCACCGCCTCAACGAAGATCGCCCAGCCTGAACCCAGTCGCCGCAGCGCGCTGTTCAGGCGCGCGGTCGTCGCAATCAGCTCGGCGGGCGTCGCGCTGTCGAGATCGGGACCGCGAAAGCGGGCCGAGCGCTGGAAGCTGCCGTCCTTGTTGAGCACCACGCCGGGTGCGACCAGCGCTGCCCAGGGCAGGAAGTCAGCAAGCCGGTCGGCCTTGTTGCGATATTCGCGAAGCGAAAGCATGGGCTTAGACCCTCAGGAAAGTGGGGAAGCGCAGATGCCGCCGCGCGACATCGACAAATTGCGGATCGCGCCGCGCCGCCCAGACGGAGACCATGTGGCCCAGCGCGAAGATCACCACCCCGGCGATCCACAGCCGGAGGCCAAGCCCGATCGCGACCGCCAGCGTCGCATTGGCGATCGCCAGCCCGCGCGGCGCGCCGCCAAGCAGGATATGCTCGGTCAGCGCGCGGTGAACCGGAACGACAAAGCCCGGCACAGCTTCGGGCGCCGCGGTCTCCATCAGACCCCCCATCACACCAAGGCCCCGCCGCCGAACGAGAAGAACGACAGGAAGAAGGAGGAGGCGGCAAACGCGATCGACAGGCCGAACACGATCTGGATCATCCGCCGCGCGCCGCCCGAGGTGTCGCCGAACGCGAGCGCGAGCCCGGTGGCGATGATGATCATCACCGCAACGATCTTGGCGACCGGTCCCTGGATGGATTCGAGGATCGACTGGAGCGGCGCCTCCCACGGCATCGATGAGCCCGCCGCATGGGCAGGGTTGGCGATCGCAAGAGCAACGAAGCCGCCGAGCATGGCAGCGGAGAGGCGGGCACGGGCGCGCGATAGGGTCTGGATCACAATGAAACTCCTGTGGCTGGGGGTGTGATGGGGCGGAGGGTGTAGTCGCCATGGGCATCGAGGCCGGTGACCTCGGCGAGTTCGGCGAGCCGCCGCCCAGTCCCGTCGCGGACAAGGACGGCGATGACATCAATGGTCTCGGCGATCAGCGCGCGCGGCACGGTGACCACGCTTTCCTGGATCAGCTGCTCCATGCGCCGCAGGACCCCAAGCGCGGATCCGGCGTGGATCGTGCCGACGCCGCCGGGATGGCCGGTGCCCCAGGCCTTGAGCAGGTCGAGCGCTTCGGCACCGCGCACCTCGCCGATCGGGATGCGGTCGGGCCGCAAGCGGAGTGCGGAACGGACCAGGTCAGAGAGCGTGACCACGCCGTCCTTGGTGCGCAGCGACACGAGGTTGGGCGCTGCACATTGCAGTTCGCGGGTGTCTTCGATCAGGATCACGCGGTCGTCGGTCTTGGCAACTTCGGCCAGGAGCGCGTTGGTGAGGGTGGTCTTGCCGGTCGACGTGCCGCCAGCGACCAGGATGTTCTTCCGGGCCGCAACGGCGCGAACCAGCGCGTCGGCCTGCCATACAGACATGATCTTCGCCGCGACATAATCCTTGAGGGTGAACACGGCGACGGCGGGCTTGCGGATCGCAAAACTCGGCGCTGCCACCACCGGCGGCAGCAGACCTTCGAAGCGCTCGCCGGTATCGGGAAGCTCGGCCGAAACGCGCGGCGCCTTGGCATGAACCTCGGCTCCGACATGATGCGCAACCAAGCGGATGATCCGCTCGCCATCGGCAGCGCACATCCCGCTCCCCGTATCGGCGATCCCGGCTCCGAGCCGGTCGATCCAGAGCCGCCCGTCAGGATTGAGCATGACCTCGATGACCGCGGCATCTTCAAGCCAGGCGGCAATCTCCGGCCCGAGCGCGGTGCGCAGCATGCGCGCTCCGCGCGACGATGCCTGCGACTGGATGGGGATGACGCTCATGAATTGCCTCGTATCGGCGAGGCAACCGATCATCGGCTGCGCTCGTGAGGCAGATCAAAGAGACATTGGAATGCTTAGACGCAATAGCTTGTTGCAGTCATGGTAGCCTAGCGAAAAGGCAGAAATCGTAGCGCAGATGGATGATGCCCCCTACGCCTCGGCTGCGTCTATCGCATCGATCGCGACGCCCGTGCGAGCAAGGATTTTGCCGACTGGAGCTGCTCTACCAGGCATGGCCACTAGCGTGCTCAGATTCATCGACCGGAGTATCGTCGAACGGTTTTGAACGGCGATGTTCGCCTCAAGCAACTTTTCCTTGTGGGCACCGCTAACATCTAGGTCGCTCTATAACTCAGATAATTGAACGACGTTGTTATTTGCATAGGCGGCGTTCAAAGAACGGGTTTCGCTGAGCCAGGCAATCGCTTCGGCGGAGAAGACGATCCGGTTCGATCGGACCAAATCAGGAGGGTTCTGAGACGAGAGACGCGTTGCCCGGCTACGTCTATCTATCAGACACTTACGCTCCTTCTGCTTCGGCTCGGCTTGAAGCCCCGGCACATTTCTGCGCCCTCTTGGCTTCGACACCCGTCGGTCACAATGAGCCAAGCTGAAGACAGGAATCGTTGGTTCATATCGCGGCGCTCACGCGCTAGAACCTACGAGAAATTGAAACTGGATGGCGGGCACGGCGGAATCGTGGTCAAGGCACTCGGTACGCGTACCTCCGATCACCTTCTCAGCGATGTGGAGCGACACGATGTTCTCGCGTCGACCACCGCCTCGAAATACAGCTTCGGAATCCCGTTCCTGCGAAGCCCGCGACATATCTCGTTGATCGCCGCCTTCGACACGCTGCGCGCGCCCCCCACCTCGCCGAGATTCCATCACCGCGTAGCCAAGCTGGAAAGTCGGCACGCCCTCGATCGGCTCATTCAGTGCCAAGAGCGCGACTGCGGTGACATCGCCGTCTTCAACCAGCGCATAGGAATATCTCGGTGCGCCGGCCGGCTGATCGACATGCACGAAGATGCCAGGGATGGAAGTCTGCTGGCTGAACGCGAATCTCCCGTTGTGCGATCGCCCTGCGGAATTCGAGCAGCGCGTCCATCGGATCGGTCATGGCCGGCATGCTATTTCCTTCCATTGCGATCCCGAGCAACAAGGCCAGCGCCTCATGAAGGCAGCTCGAACAAGATTCCGACCACCTCCATCAACGCTGTCAATTTCGGCAGCCCCTGTTCCCCACCGAAACTCAGCAACTCAGCTGGCGTCATTCCATCCGGGTTGAGGCTCTCGAGAATAACAAGCTGGCCGTGCGGTCGGAACCGCTTGAGGTACCGGGCGCCAGCATCGTCCACAGCGATCACCAGGCGCCCCTCCAATTGCGCAATTGCCGCGCTCGTCATCGAGACCGGATGAGTGATGATGTATTGGCCATCCAGCGCGACGGGTTCAGCACTGCGTCCTTCAACTTGAAACAGCTTGGCGTTCTGGAGCATCGCATGGATCGCCGCGAAATCGGCAAGCGGTAGGAACTCCACATTGTTTGACTTTGGCGGCGTCGGCAGTCGGTGTTTTGCAAAGAGGGTGCCGACTATCTTGCGCATGTCAATCTGCTCTTTTGGAGCGATCACGGGTTGGGCGAGCGATGTCGGATCGGTGGCTTGGCCCGTCAGCACGGCGATATGCGGGTGGACTTCGGTTTCGTTGTATCGACGTGCGAGCAGCTGGTCCTGAAACGTGGTGACGACGAGATTGCGTTCATGCACTTTTGCATAGTTACTCACGATGATGACGTCGCCGATATCAGCCACCGGATCGAGCGTCCCTGCGGCAAGCTGAAAGGCGGCGTGGTTGTAGAGCGTTACCTGCTGCACTTCCGACAGCTCCGCCATCGTGATCAGGCCGTCGCCCGCGCGCCCATCGGTCTTCGCTGCCGCAGCGATGCCGGTATGGAAAAACGGGACGGCTTTGAGGTCGGAGGGATTGGTTGCCGGGAACTCCACCACATTGTCCATCCAGGCGAACAAGCGCGGCTCGCCCACATGGGCCTCGAATTCGGCAAAGATCTTGAAGCAGGTGTGAAGCCGTGATTCGACCTTCTCTTCCCAGAACTTTCTAACATCGATCGCCTGCGCGACACCGATCGTGCCGTCGAAATGATGATGCGCCTCATTGATATGCTCCATTGCCTTACCGCCACCGCCGCCCGCGATGTATTCGAGCAGCTTGTTGAAGGACGGATTGGTGAATGGGGGCACGCTCGCAGTGCGCCGCGCCTTCATCAGCGTGGCGAGCTCGTCTAGGGTCTTGTTGACGATGTTCGGATCCTCGGCGCGAAGCATGATCTTGAGCAGATCTTCCAGGTAGATGCGGACCTTCTGGACATAGGCGTGCCCCTTCTGGTCGTCGTTCGTGGCCAGTGCGTCGGCGAAGGCGCTGGCGAGAGAATCTCCGAAAATGATCGTCGCTACCTTTGAAGCGTTGCACAGGCGCACGACCAGGCCCTGCTGACCGGGCAGCTTCTCCGAGTTGACCAGGATCTGAAAAAATTGGCGCTCATGCGTGATCATGAGGATCTGCGCGCCCGCGATGTCGATCGGATCGGCTTTGCCCAGTCTGGCGATCTCCTCTGCCCATTTGCGCTTGTTGCGCGGATCGAAGGTAACCTGAGGATCGTCTAGCAACATCAAAGGAAATGGATTGGCGCCAGCATCGACGATCGCCTGCTCGCGCACGGCGAGGACGAAGGCCCAAAGGATTGCCCGCAACCAGGAGCTGTTGGCAACCAGGGACGCATCGACGCGTACACCGGGATCGAAGCTGCCCGCGATGAGGACCGCCTTCTTCTCCAGGGCGGCATCCTCAAACGACAATCGTTCCTTGAAATGGATCCGGTCGAGGATTGCCTTCATGCGCTCGGAGAGCGCCGAAATCGATCCCGCGGTCTGTGCGGCGACGAGCAGACGCAGATCCTTCAGAGGTATCAGCGCCGTCGCTATAGATTCCCGGACGCGCTGTTGTTCGTGGATCGGAAGCCATAAATCCGCTTCCTTCGCGGCCGTTCCCAGGTCCTTGGCGAGTTGATCGAGTGGGGCAGCGCGCTCGAGGGCCGCCTCAAGCGCCTGGACCTTCCCCTCTATGGAGAAGGCCGGATATGTTCCGTCCTCTGCCGCGCTGCCCACCATCTCGCGCCAGGCGGACGCGAACTGGGGTCGATGCGCCTGCCACCACCCGGCCAAGGCCATCACACGCTCTACTTTGGCGATATAGCTCAGCAGCCCAAATGCCGCCGGTGGCGAGGCCGAATCCGGCATCGTCATGGTGTGCACGAAGACGGGAAGCTTCTGCGCTATGATGTCAACGGCATCTGACGCGAACGCTGCTACGCCGGTCAGGACAGTCGAGAACGGTGCCCCTTGGACGAACACCTGCTTGGCAGCCTCTGAAAAGGCTTCGCGCGGCTGCATCGCCCACAAGGTGTCAAAGTGGGCATCAACAGGCTGCGGCACAGAATCGCGGATCGACTTCTCGAGCTCCGTACAAACATCGGCCAGCATCCGCTCTGCGACGGATGCTGCCTGCTTGAGGTTGGCAAGCTCATCGGCGAGCGCTGCGCGCTTCTCGCCGGTCAGCTTTCCCTCGCACAAAGGGCAATCGGCACTTTCGTGAGAATGGAGCGCCGGCTCGTAGAATCGGGATGCTAGCGCCTTCAGCCGCAGCTTCTGATCCTCGGCCTGTCGCTTGTCCCAAAGGATTGCTTCGGCAAGCCGGGCCCTTGCTTCGGCAAGCAAATTCGGCAACGCCTGAAATTGTGCGTCTCCTGGAGCATTCGCGAGCGCCTTCCAAGCAGAGAACACATCGACGCCTTTAGAACTGTCGCCCAGTATCGCCCGCGCCGAATTGACCGCAGCCTTGATCGTGCCACGATCGTCCGCATTCGCCGTGTCAAGTGTCGATGCGATCTCCGAGGTCAGCACGGCGAGGTGTGCGGCGGCCTGATCCGAAGCCGTCTTCGCGGCGTCGCGGAGCTCCTGAGCGTAGCCCTTTTCTTCGCGCTTGCCCGCGACTTTCAGGTTGAAGTCGATCGTGACCGCTGTTTGGGCCGCGCGTTCAAAAGCGGCTTCGAGGCGCGCCGCAATGGTTTCACCCCCCTTGTCCAGCGCGTATTTGAGAAAACGCTTGGACCGGTGGGTGAAATTGGCCGCGCCATCGGCAATGGCGGCCAGCTGATCGAGCCCAGTCAGGAGTTTGACCGCATCGTAGATCGACTGGCTGCGCTCGCCAAAGCCGATCCGGGCGAGGCGAGCGGGCATGAGAAGGCCGACCTCCAGCAACTGGGGAGCCATCAGGAGATCAGCTGAGATATCGACTTCGATCACAGGCTGGACGCCTGGTGCAGCCAGCAGTCTGCGGTATGCATGGGCGGTGTTGCCGGCCGGATCTTGGAAGGTCAGCCGCACCCAGGTCTCGGCGGTGCCCGCCAACGCGATAGCGCTGGCGGGATAGGACACGATAGAAGGCCAGTCTCCCATCGCGGAGCCAGCACCATTCTCGACGGGAGTTCGGATGCCGGTCTCGAGATGCAGCCCGTCTTGGTCTCGGCACCGATAGCCGGTCATCGCCCATATGATCGCGCTGGCTAGCGACGTCTTGCCCGATCCGTTCTGACCTTCGAGGCACCAGTTTGCCCCGTCGAAAGGTACGGAAAAGACGGGTCCCCCGACCTGGTTCAATCCCCCGAAGCCGCTGGTTTCAAGTCTGGCCAGACGCCAGGGGCCGGCATTCGTTGGCGTCCCGCTTTTTTCCGTCTCGGTCGCGGGATCGAAGGTCTCAAGCTCCCATGCTGCAATCAGATCGTCGAAGAGGCTTTCGTGCGCGTCGGCCACTTTGGATTGCTCGCAGGTGAGCAGGAAGTGGAATAGGCGCCGCGCTCCGGCGGAGGCGAGGTGCACCGAGCCCGCCTTGTGGTCCCCGAACTTCGCCCAAGTAAGGGGCTGACCAGAAAGAAGCCGTTGTTTTGCTTCGTAGAATGATAGAGCCATGTCCCCTCCATGGAGGAAGTATAGCACCGCAACCGATTATCGATCCAGAGCGATAACATCTTCAAATTGGATCGATTTCGTCAGTCAGTAAACTTTGTCGATGGCAGCTTCCATGATGATGCACAGACCATCTCAACGACCGAAATTGGTGCGCACACGTCAGCTTAGGACATGGTTCATTTCCGCTGGCTCCGCACATGAGTCCAAGATGATCTCCACATTCTCCTTCTGCTTGGATCAAATCCAGCCTTGTGGTCTTGCGACCTGCTCAAGCTCGGCTGAAGAGGCTGGTGAAGAGCGACTTCGGTTCCCGCGCTGGCTTTAGCGCTGCGGCGGCCGTCTGACCGATCACATCTGTAAGCGCGTTCTCGAAATCTCGCGTGACATCGTCGAACCCGGTCCGCGCGTGGACTATCTCGTGAAGAAGTGTGCCCGCAAAACTCGAAACCGACGAGAGTTGGTCGCGGCGGATCACGATCGACTTGGTGGAACCATCCCATAGCCCTAAGGCATCGCTACCGGTTGCAAGTTCCACCCGCATCGTATTGCTCACCCGAATGGACTGCACATGATCGGGCAGTCCGCCCACAAGAGCGGCGATGGCTTCCACCATGTCGAACACCGAGCGCTCTGCGGTCGAAAGGGAGCCCGGCTCCAAGAAATCGAAGACGAAGCTATCGTTCCACTCTGTCTGATATTGGCCGAGGTCACGGATCGGCTCACCGCTGAGATCCGTCATGCCGACAACGTCTCTCTGGATGCTATCGGGTATCGTGATGATCTTGATCCCGTCGTTCCGTGCGTGGTCTACCGAGGACGAATTCGTCATCAATTGGTCCGCAGTCACAAACAGATATTTGCCGCTGCCGCTAAGGATGCGAACAGCGTGAACCGCTACCTCTTTCCAGCGAACTTCGTCGCTGCCAAGGCCAGATTGCAATGCTTGCAGCTGGTCAGCGAGCTCCGAACCGATTTCCGCTTTCGTTGCGTTAAGAAGCATCTGCTTCACGCGATCAGAATAGGCGGTGCGGCCGACGTTGGTACGCTCACGATTGAGTGCCTTGCGCATCGGCTCGGTGAGGGCCGTGATGTTGTAGGAGAACGCGAAATTCTCCTCCTCGGCGACCAAAAGGCCAGCCACATAGATCCGCGCGGACACATCCGGCTTTCGTCGGAGGATCTCGCCGATGCGCGTCGACTCGAGCACTTCCTCCTCTGAGAATCGAAGGAAGAAACTCTTTGCCTTCTCCATCTGCTCATCGCTCAGACCACGCAGAATGATAGTCGTGCCGACCATCGACGGATCAGGTGATGGCTGAACCGCAGCATGGAGCGTCACAACATCATCGAAGTCGCGCTTGGCTATCTGAGCAAGGGTGATCTCGCCGTGTGCGGATCGAATATTCACGGCGACACCATTGCGATGGAGGGTTGCCATCGCATCTTTCAGGCCAACCCCAAACTTGCCAATGACCTTCCCGGCATTCCGGAGCTTCTCGGCGTTTTCCTTCTGCGTGAAGTGCTCGTATCGGAGCCCGCGTCCGAAATCGCGGATAGTCCAGTCGCCATCTTCGGTCTTGACGACCTCGATGTCGGGGGTGTCGGTCAATTCTTGTTCGTCGATCGCATTGGCAATGAGTTCACGGACCGCATGCGCGCTCTCCCAAGCTTCGAGGATCTTCTCGATGTTTAGATCGAACAGTCGCGCTGTGGTCATACTTGCCCCTGCTTGTTCCATGTATTGTCCTCGAAGTGAGCAAGGTCTCACGTTGCGGCTTCATGCCGACCTTACTTCGATCTGGCTTCCATTGGCACCCTTGTGCACTGTAAATCCATTGGGAACAGCCTGTTGCACCAACGGCACATGCGAGATGAGGCCCACGGCGCGCCGTTCGCCCACGATATTCTGAAGCACCTGCAGAACCTGATCGAGCGTTCCAGCGTCGTTATCGGTGTCTAGGCTGCCGAAGCCTTCATCGATGAAAATGGTGTCGAGCCTGATGGCACCGTTTGTCATCTCGACGATGTCGGACAGCCCGAGTGCCAGGGACAAGGCCGCGATGAAAGTTTCGCCGCCGGAAAGCGTGATAATTTCGCGGGCACGGCCCGTCTCGATATCATGAACTCGGACGTCCAGTCCTCGCTTTGAGCGACCCCCGATGCTCTCGGTGTCGCGCTCAAACCGATATCGACCGATGGTCATCGGATCGAGGCGCAGGTTCGCTGCTTCGAGAACCTGATCGAACATCGCACCGATAGCGAATGTTTCGAGACTGGTCCGCATCTCGTTCTGACCGTCGAAGGCTTCTGCAATTCCTCGCAGCGCGCCCGAGGACTGCTCAAGGGCTTGAAGGTTCCCAAGCTGATCTTTCAGACTGATCTGCAGATCGACAAGCGATTGGTGCTTCTGCTGAGCAGCAGCGCTATGCTGAACCGCCTCGTCTGCCCCCGCCTGTGCTTGAACGCAGCTCAGACGATAGGGCTCAAGGCTTTGCCGCTGCGCGTTGCCGACCGCGTTTCTTGCCATCGTTTCTCGTGCGCGGGCTTCAACAAGGGCAGTGTCAAAGCCCGCGATAGCCTTCTCCAGTGCGGGAATTTCGGCAATATCGGGGATCGCCGCGCGATATTCTGCCTTGGCCATCCCAAGCTCGGTAAGGCGGGCTTCAAATGCTGTTTGCTTTGCGGCGAGGTCGATCTCGGTGTCGCTGACCGCAGTCGCAGCGCTCTGCAGTGCGGCTGCTGCTTTGATAGCAATGGCATCTAGCTCGCGCTGCTTCGCATCGGCATCAGCAAGGGCCTGCTTCCGGCCGCTCAAGTTTCCGGTGGCGGCATCGATTGCGGCCTGCAGACCGTCTTGCTGGCGCAGATTTTCGGGGACTGATGCAATCTTCTCGTCGTAAGCTTGTCGGGCCAATGCCTCTGCAGTCGTGGCACCCCCGAGCGCGTCGCGAGCCTTTTGGAGGGTCTCTGTCGCTGCCAGCTTGCGCTTGCGTGCGTCATCCAGTTCCTGGGTGAGAAGGCCGATGTCGACGTGTGCGCCCAAAGCATCGATCTGATCAAGAATAAGCTGCAACTCGCCATCGATGTCGCTCGCGCTGCGCTTCGGCTCCGCAAGTCCGTCCAGGACTGCACGCTTTGCGTCGAGTGTGGCACCGGCCGAACTGGCGGCCGCTTGGGCCTCACGATCGGCCTTGGCCGCGGCTTGGGCTCCGCCCTGAGCATCGCGCCACGCCTTTTCGAGTGCACCGGCATCGCCTGAACCATGCGCCGGTTCGGGGTGGTCGCTGGCGCCGCAAACCGGGCAGGGGTGCCCGTTCTGCAATCGCTGGGCAAGGACGCTGGCCTGGGCCGAAAGAAAGGCGCGCTCGTGTGTCTCGGCGACAGCGACTGCTTCGATATGGCGAGCCTGCGCGTTGCGGGCAATGGTCGATGCCTTGTCGCAGGCCTCCTGCGACAATTCCACATCTTGCGTCGCCTTTGCGGAGGCCTGCGCTGCATCGAGCTCGCTCTTCAAACCATCGCGAGTTCCGTTCAGCTTCTGTCGCTCAAGACCATTCGCTTGGGCTGCCGCGAGCGCCGTCTCCTTCTCTTCGCAGAGATCAGCAGCCTTTGCCTCAGCGTCGGCGGCTTGGGAGTGAGCCTGTTTTGCTCGTTCCAGCCCCGCCTCGGCGGCTTCAAGGTCAGCCAGACGCTCGGCGGCATCCACCAGAACTTGCTTGTGGCGGTTCAGCTGGTCGATCTTGCGCGCAAAGTCTTCGATCTCATGTTCGCGGGAGCGAAGATCGAGCAGCATCGCGCTCGCTGCCGAAAGAGAAGCGCTTGCTTCACTGGCGGCCATTTCAGCGTTGGAGTGTGCTTCAATCGCTGCCCTGTAGCGCCTCTGGGCATCGGCAACGGTGGCGTCGAGATCCGATATGCGCCGCGCCAGCTCCGCCCGGGATTTGCGGGTTCGCATCGCCTCAAAAGTCAGGCCCTGCCCTTCGAGCTGCTTGAGTGCAGCGGATGCGGCCTCGACCTCGACAAACCGTTTTTCCTGCTCTTCGGCGGCCGCGTATGCCTTGTTTGCCACTGCGAGCACGGTCGCCGTCTCGGAAACCGCCAATTGGGCAAACTCATATCGCTCGAGTGCCAAGGCAATGCCGTCATTGAGCTCGTCCGAGCTGTTAAAGCCCTCGGTCTGAAGGCGGTTCCCGTGAAGGCGATAGCCATCTTCGATCTCGCGCCTGACGTTTGCGGCATCGGCTTTGAGCTTTTCGGTGAGCCGGCGGTAGAGAGAGACGTCGAACAGCTCCCGCAGAATTTCGAGGCGGTCCTTGCTGTTCGACACCAGGAAACGCTCGAACCTGCCTTGCGGCAACAGGACAATCTGGCGGAACTGCTGTGCGCCATAGCCGAGAAGACCTTCGACATGGCTGAGGACGGCGCCGACCTTGCGTTCTGCCAGCGGGGACCCGCAGCAATCCGGACCGACATCATCGATGGCGATATCAGACACGTCAAAGAGCCAGGCAGCGTGCGACTGCGCGGTAAATCCCTCGCCCTTTGTCTTGGGACGCATCTGGTCAGGTATACGCCTGACATAATAGCGCTTTGTCCCCAATTCGAATTGCAGGCTGACTTCAGTGAGGAGGTCGTCAGGCGCGAAATCAGACCTCATGGTCCCGATGCCCTGCTCTTCCTTTGCGCCCTCGCCAAACAGGGCAAAGGCAATCGCGCTGAAGATCGACGACTTGCCCGAGCCCGTAGGGCCGTAGATCCCGAAGAGGCCGGCATCCGTTGCCTCGCGAAAATCGACGGTCTCAGTCCCCCCATAAGGGCCGAAAGCGCTCAGGGTCAGCTTGATCGGCCTCATTGGTCATCCTCCGTTGTCTCGAACGCTCGAAGTGCGGAGGCGACAATCTGTCCTTCTGCCTCGGTCAGCAGCTCGCCGCGGATGAAATTGAGGAACGTGGAAGAGAGGGCATGTGGGTCATCGATCGCCGCGCGCTGTTCCTCGAGGCGCTGCACGACGGGCCGCTCGCTGCGTTCGTAAGCGAGCTGGACCGCATTGGGGTACACGGCCCGGATCCTCTTCATGGGATCAATCTGCGGCGTTTCGTCGGTTAGAACGACGCGAACGATATCGTTGGAGACTTCGCTGGCAGCAAGGAGCTCAAGCAGTTTGCCCCGAATGGTTCTGACCTGACGCAGCGGCCGTAGCGGCACTTCGGTCACCGTGGCAGAGCCGTCGGCTGCAAGATCGATCAGGCTGACTGACTTCTGCTGCCCCTCTTCATCGAAGCCGAATGCCATAGGCGCGCCGGAATAACGAATGTGATCCTGTCCGACCGGTTGCGGGCGGTGGAGGTGCCCTAGGGCCACATAGTGCGCGCCCTCGAAGGCCGCCGCCGACACGGTCTCAATCCCGCCGACCATGCGCGTCAAGGGGCGCTCGCTTTCGCTGGTGGCCGCGCCGTCGACAAAGGCGTGTGCGACGACAACCCAACGCATTCCCTCGGCCACGTGCTTGCGAGCGCTGGCAAGCTGGGCCCGGATGACGTCCGCAGGGCAGGCGATAGCGTCGTCTTCGAAACACAGACGCGCGGCATATTCGAAGGCAAAGGGCAGGGCGGAAATGGCCACCGGCCCATCGGCATCGGAAATCACGAGGGGCCGCTCATCTTCATCCAGTGGTCCGCGCACAATCGCTGCGCCGCCATCTGCAAGAACGCCCATTGCACCGATCTGCGCAGCGGAATCGTGGTTGCCCGCGATCATAACGATCGCTGCATCGGATGCTGCCCGCACCGTTGTGAGGAACTGCGAGAGGCGGGTGATCGCGCTTTGGGGCGGGTTTGCCCGATCAAAAATGTCGCCGGCGATGATCACGACATCGGGACGCTCATCATCGATCATTGCGAGGATCTGGACGAGGATGTGCTCGTGGTCATCATCGAGAGACATGCCATGGAACTGTCGGCCCAGATGCCAGTCGCTGGTGTGCAGAATGCGCATTAATCTGTCCTCGAATCCAAGTGCATATAAATTTTATATAGACGTGTGATGGTGCGTCAAGTAGGGTTCGGACATGGACGATCCCGCACTCAAGCCAGCAATGCTTGCCCGCCTGGTCTATCTCGACCGGTGCCTGACATGGCGAGGACAGGTGAATCGCAAGGACCTCATCGAGCGTTTCGGGATCTCGTCTCCGCAGGCAGCAATCGATCTGAGGGAATATCTCGAGCGGGTTGCAGAGCCGAAGCCTCGCTATGACACGGTCCGAAAGTGTTATGTTGCCGACCCCCACCATCGCGGCCTGCCTTTTGTGGAGGATGCAGGCTCACCGGATGAGTTTGTCGGCCATCCCACATTGAGCGGGCTGTCTGTTCTGCCTTCTCCGGCCCGGCAATGCCCGCCATTTGTAATGCGGCGTCTGTGGCAGGCGATCGAGCAGCGGCAGAAGATCGAAATCGGCTATGTGTCGATGTCTAGTGGACTGCGCCAGAACCAATGGATCGCGCCGGCGCATTTTGCCTCCGACGGCGAGCGCCTGCACGTTCGGGCCTGGAGTTTCCACCACCGCGAATGGCGCGATTATGTTCCGGTCCGGGTCCATCCTGACAGCACTTTCGACGTGACGCCGGTCGGCGAAGACCTTCCGCGCGATGCTGACTGGGACGATCTCATCGAAATCAGGCTTCGGCCGCTGAGCAGCCTTACAGAAGAGCAGCAGGCGGCTGTCCGGCTAGAATTTGGGTTCACGCAGGAGGTCCTGAGCTTCGAGGTCCGCAGGTCGCTCGAATTCTATGTCGAACGACGCTGGGGGCTCAAACAAACGGGGTCGCGACTGGAACGCTATTAGCTTCGCCGCGCGAGGTATGTCTGCTGCCTCAAGGAAAGGACATGACCATGGTTGGAAACACGACAGTCGATCCGCTGGCATGGGCATCGGCGGTTACAAGGCCGGAGATTGACGCGGTCAGGAACCCGCGAACTGGCCATGTGCTAAATGTCCGCCGGTTGATCCGGGCATTCCGGTATGAACGCGCAATCCTGCTGCGCCAGAGACTCAAGGCGCTCGTCAAACGTGACGAAGCACGCTTGGTCTGCGCGACCTGCGGTGTTCCGGTCTATCTGGCTTGCAGTACGACCAAGCGGTTCTTCTTCCGGCATCGCCATGAAGATGGCTCGTGCCCCGCTGTCACTCGAACGGAGCTGAGCGAAGCCGATATCAGGGCAATGAAGTACCGCGGCGCTCAGGAGAGCGGGGGGCACAAGCAGGTCAAGGCACTTCTTCTGCGGAGCCTCACGGCCGACCCACGGTTCAAGGACGTTGCGTCAGAAAGGACTTGGAGAGCGGGCGAAGGTCTGACCGGACTGCGTCGGCCTGACGTTTCGGCGCGGACGGACACCGACAGACTAGCCTTTGAAGTGCAGCTGAGCACCACGTTCATGGTCGTCGTGCTGAGCCGGAAGGAGTTCTATCGGGCCGAAGGGGCGGCGCTCGTCTGGGTCTTGCCGTACTTCCATCCGAGCTATCGTCGCATGACGGATGACGACATCCTTTTCGGCAACAACTCCAACGTTTTCGTGGTCGATGAAAGAAGTGCTGTGGCGTCCGAAGCGGCAGGAAGCTTCATCATGACATGCTGGTACCGCAAGCCGATCATTCAGGGCGATGAGATCGTCGATGAGTGGGTCGAGCGCCTGGTCTGCTGGGATGAGGTCACGGTCGATGTGGACCGCCAGACCATTATCGCGTTCGACTATGGGCAGGAGGCGGCAAGACTCCGCGAAGAACTCAGAGCGGCCCGCATGGAAAGGATCGCCGCTGCCGAGGCGGCTGAAAGGCAAGCCCGGGAGGACCGGGAGAATGAGCTGCGCGAGCAAGTGCTTTATTTCGTTCTCGATGCCTCGCGTGATGACGTCTACCTGCCACGGCACAAGGCATGGCTGCTTCTTAACGATCGCCTTCGTTCCATAGGCTTCGGCCTCGAAGGGGAATACCCTGATCTGCAGACAGCCACGCGCATCGTCCATCTGATCGAGAGTGCGAGGGCAGGGAAGCCGGTGGGGTTCCGATACAAGAGCTTCGCCGAGCTAGGCCATCATCTCATTCATCAGCACCCGGAATTGCTGCTCGCCTTTGGCCATATGCTTCGCAGGTTTGGGACGAGGGACGCCTTGTATAGCGACGATAGGACGGGAAAGCTGAGGGCTAAGCTTGACGCCATACGGTCTGACCTCACCCAAGAACCGAAATACAGGATGGCAAAGGATGAGGAGCGCTTGTGCGCGTTTCTTTCCATGGGAGCATCTCGAAAGGCACAACCCGACAACGACAATCGCGATCAGCAAGGCCGCGAGGCGGCGTAAGCTGACCATTGCGAACACAGGACACGACCAATGGGAATTCTGGCGCTCGCCTCGGCTGCAACTTTTGCCTGCACACCCGTTGCCGTCTGGGATGGGGACGGCCCTATCTGGTGCAAAGAGGGGCCAAAGATCCGCATCGCCGGTATTGCAGCTCGCGAAATGGACGAGACTTGCTCTCGGGGACACCCATGCCCAGCGGCCTCCGCAGTTGCGGCAAGGGATGCATTGGTCCGGCTACTCGGCGGGCTGAAGGGCCAGCGCGACACCGGTCATATCATCGTGCGCGCACCGGCAATGCGGTGTTCGGCAGATGGGCAGAGCTACGGCCGCGTCGTTGCCAGTTGCAGGCTTTCAGATGGTCGAGATCTCGCCAAAGCCATGCTCGCGACAAGAACCGTTAAGCCTTGGAGATGACGCAAGCGTGATGGGATGGAGCGCTGGAGAAGCGAAGCCGAGCTAGGTTGAGTCTAGTCTTCGCCCTTGGGTGCAGCGGCGGGGTCGTGGCGATCGAGGCGGTCTTCTCGCTTGATGTTATCGACGAATGCCTGAAGCACCGCGTTTCTGTCCCGGAACACCGTCGCGGACCGGAAATGGTCGCGCACTTTCGCCTCGATCTCGGCGACCGTCTGATTTTCGGGGCTCCCAGCGGCCCACTTGCGTCCGGGATGGACCGTATCGAAGGGTGACTTGTTGTTGGCTCGCGTGGTGGCGTCATCACCGTGCTTTCCGAGCCCGTAGAGAATCCCTGTCTCGTTGTTCCAGATCGGCCGGAACATCCGGATCAGGTGACTTTCGGCCGCCGCCTGATAGCCTGTCTGAACAGCGAGCGCCCTGCATTCGAAGTCTTCAAGCTCGATGCCAGAGACCTTCTCGATGTTTCGGCGATGCTCGTTGAGGCGGTCTGCAAGCTTCGTCCCCTGATCGATCGCTGTTTTGGGATTCCCCTTCGGATCCGCCTTACCGACATAAATCGGCGTCTCGGTTCCGCTGATCGGCGCGTAAAGCGGATTGGGACCTGTGTAATAGATCGCGTAGACGCCGGACCCGTAAAAGCGGGTCAGGCTACCGAGCGGCTTGCGGTCCTGTGCCACCATCGCAAGCGCCACGAAATTTCCGATGAGACTGGGCTCCGCCGGGTCAAAGAAAGCGTCGGGCAACTCGTTGGGATCGATCTTGCGCGTGAGTCGCTCAAGACGATCCCGCATCGCGTCCACGCTGCTGACCAGCTTCTTGCGCGCCGGGGTTGTCAGTTCCGCGCTCTCGGTGGCGGCAAGCAGCGCCTCGATCTCGGCGAGGATCTTGCTCGCCTTCGTTAGTGAAGGATCCCGCGACATGCCTATTGCTTGGTGCTTTCCGCGCTCTTCAGGGCAAGGGCGACACTGCGCGCCACGCGTTCGGCGAGGGTAACCGGCACCGCGTTGCCAAGCTGCCGCATCGCCTCGGACCAGACGCCCTCAATCCGATAAGTGTCGGGGAAGGTCTGAAGTCGAGCACTTTCCCTGACCGTGAAATAACGAACTGATCCATCGGGCCGAGCGAGCATGTTTTCTCCCCCTGGGACGCCGTGAACGCCGGCCTTCAATGCCTTCGCGGCGTCATCCAATGGGCTGCCGGTGTGGCCGGGATAGCTGCGGGCGCCAGGTTGAAACCTGTGACCGGAAATGCCGGAGATTTCGGCGGGGTTGTGCTCGGGGTCGGGTAAGGTCGCCAGGGCATCGCGTACGGTCAGCCAAGGCAACTCCGCAGGTCTTTCGATCAGCCGATCCGCTCGGGCCCTCATGCGCTCTGCGTTCGACCACCGCTCCGCCTTGGGCACGCGATGTCGTTCGAAGTAATCCCCGTGCGCCTGCTCCCACAAAAGGGCTTCCTGCGAGTGCGAAGCTTCGGGGAAAGACCATTCGATTCCCTGATCCTTCCGGAAGCCCACGAAGAACACCCGATGCCGTTTCTGGGGCACGCCATAGTCGGCCGCGTTTAATACCTCCGCAACGAGCCGGTATTCCAATCCGCGTTCCGCCCGCGAACTCGTGTGATGCCGTTCGAGCCTGCGCAGATGCGTCGACCAGTCCTCGTCGTCCATTGCGACGAGCTCGGGGTACTGCATCTGCAGCTTGATGTATTCGTAATAGGAACTGAAGCTGGCCCGGGTCAGGCCTCGGACATTCTCGAAAATGAAGGCTCGCGGTTTGGCCTCCCGCACCGCGCGAACCGCCTCCGGAAACATGTCGCGCCGGTCCGCTTGTGCGCGGTGTCGGCCACCAACGGAGAAAGGCTGGCAGGGGGGGCCGCCGGATACCAGCTCGATCTTGCCCTCGTGCGCCGTGAAGTCGGCGTCGCGAACGTCACGCTCGATTTCGAGCGGCCAACGTTTCGCGTCCGATTGACTAGCATGCCGATTGGCAAGAAGGGTACGCTGGCAATTCGGCTCCCATTCGACAATGCGCTCAGGCTTGAAACCCGCCCTACTTATCCCGATGCCGAGACCGCCAGCCCCTGCGAACAGTTCGATCGCCTTCATTGCGCATCATCCATAAATTGCGAGAAAGTCTGCCTCATTTCATCCTCTTTCCTAGTCCCGCACGCCCATATGACCAAGGCCTTTCAGCCCTGTTTCCGCAGTTCAATCGCTGCGAGGTCTTCACGAGCCTTGTTGTGCTGAAGCGTGGATAGCTAGCAGGTAGGAAAGGCGCCCATGACGCGCCCCTTATTGTGCTGTAGCGCCATCGTGCTGAGCGCACGCTGGGATGGCTATTCCATCAGGTGGGTGTCGAATGTACATCTTGTTGGCGAATGCCGCCCTTTCTAAATTCGAAAATCGCTCAATCGGGATCGTCCCTCCAATCGGCGCGCAAGTGCCTCGACAAACCCCTCATACCGCTCCTTGCCCTGCGCTTGCGCTGCGGCAAGGCCACTATCCGGCAGTGGCGGATTGGCGGTAAGCCAGAACCGTACGAACAATGCCAAGGCTTCGGTGGTTATCTCGGTCTGCTGATCGAGTTGTCCAAGCCGCCGGTCGATGCGGTCGAGGCGGCGGCTGAGCGCTGCTTCGAGCTGCTCAGGATTGTCGGGCGACATGAAAGACCGCAGAGCGGCCTCCACGACATCGGGCTGGCCGACGCGCCTGCGCATTGCGAACTCGGCAAGTTGGTCGATCACGTCGGGTGGCAGCCGAAACGTACGCTTCAGCTTCACAGTTCGATCCCGTCGCCGAGGTCGAGCGAGGCCTGCCGTGCGCCGCGCTCCATAGTGCGCCGGATGCGTTCACCGTTTGCGGCTGATTGGTCAGGGTCTGCGCCGTCAGCCTCAGCAAAGTCGAATTCCGCTGCAGGAGACTTGGGCCGCGCAACCACTTCGACATGTTCGGGGAGGTCAGGCTCGCGCCGCAAGCCGCCATTGGCAGGATCGATCCTGCGGCCTGCCTCTTTGGATGATTTGGGGTCTGGCTCAATCGGGGGCAGAGCGCTCCAATCGTCGGTGGCCCGCGCGTCTGCGCGTTGGCCGCAGCTCCCGGGGGCGGGCAACACTCGAGACTGCAGTCGAGGGTCGGCGTAATAGCGTGCCTTCTTCGCCTTGACCGGGGGCGCCCCAGATAGGAGCACAACCTCGTCGGTCTGCGGCAGTTGCAGAATTTCGCCGGGCGTGAGGAGTGCGCGCGCCGTTTCGGAGCGCGAGATCATCAAGTGGCCAAGCCAGGGTGACAGCCGGTGCCCGGCATAATTCTTCATCGACCGCTGTTCGGTGGTTGTGCCCAGCGCTTCGGAGACCCGCTTGGCCGTGCGCTCATCGTTGGTCGCAAAGGCCACGCGAACATGGCAATTGTCGAGGATGGCATTGTTTTGCCCGTAGGCGCGCTCAATCTGGTTCAGGGACTGTGCAATTAGGAACGCCTTGAGGCCGTAGCCCGCCATGAAGGCGAGGGCGCTCTCGAAGAAATCGAGCCGGCCGAGCGCGGGGAACTCATCCAGCATAAGCAGCACGCGCTGGCGCTTGGTTGCAGGATCGAACTCTTCTGTGAGGCGGCGGCCAATCTGGTTGAGGATAAGGCGGATCAGGGGCTTGGTGCGGCTGATGTCGGATGGCGGCACGACCAGATAGAGCGAAGTCGGCCGGCCGCTGACGAGATCGGCGATCCGCCAATCCGAATGGCTGGTGACCTTGGCGATCACCGGATCGCGATAAAGGCCCAGAAAGGACATTGCGGTCGACAGCACGCCTGACCGCTCGTTGTCAGACTTGTTGAGCAGTTCGCGCGCTGCGCTGGCAACGACCGGGTGCGGGCCCGATTCACCGAGATGCGGGGTGTCCATCATCGCATAAAGCGTGTTCTCAATGGTCTCGTCGGGATTGGAGAGGAAAGCCGCGACGCCAGCGAGCGATTTGTCGGCACCGGCGTAAAGCACATGAAGGATGGCGCCGACGAGCAGCGCGTGGCTGGTCTTTTCCCAGTGATTGCGCTTTTCGAGACTGCCTTCGGGATCCACCAGAATATCTGCGATGTTCTGCACATCGCGCACCTCATTGAGGCCCCGGCGCACCTCGAGCAGCGGGTTGTAAGCTGACGATTCAAGACTGGTCGGGTCGAAACGCAGGGTGCGGCTGAACGTGCTGCGAAAACCGGCGGTGACATCCCAATTCTCGCCTTTGATATCATGGACGATCGCCGAGCCCGGCCAGGTGAGCAGGGTCGGGATTACCAGGCCGACGCCTTTGCCCGAGCGCGTCGGAGCGAAGCAGAGGACATGTTCAGCCCCGTCGTGGCGAAGATAGTTGTTCTGGAACTGTCCGAGCACAACTCCGGTGTTGGCCAATAATCCGGCTTTGCGGATGTCATCGCGGGTCGCCCACCGGGCAGTGCCATAGGTGTTGGCGTTGCGGTTCTCGCGGCCGCGCCAGACGGACATCGCGATGGCAACCACAATTGCCGCGAACCCGCCCGAGGTGGCGATCATCCCCCCGGTATCGAAAATCTTTGAAGCGTATGCGTCGAACGAGAACCACCACCAGAATAGGTCATAGGGGCGATAGACCGGATGGCCGAACAAGTGGAACCAAGGCACGCCGAGCTCTGGCTGGAAACCGAGCGCCGAGGCTGTCCACTGGGTTGCGGACCAGACGCTCGCAACAATGATGATCAGCACCGCGAGGATTTGACCCCACAGGATTTTGGCAGCCGACATGGCGCAACTCCGCTTCGTTCACGCCTAGGTCGGTGAGCTTCGGAGAGGTTGGCAAGCGGGGAGTTGGGGCGTGCAGGCCTTGGCGTAAAAACGGGAACGTTGGCGCAGATCGTTAGATCGGCTCCCAGGTATAATCGGGCGTACCCGGCCAGGTCAGTCGAACCATCGCGCCTTGCACCACCGACTGCACGACATTCGGCCATAGTGCGGCGATGCAGGTGCCGCCTGCGTGGCGGACCGAGGGGTAGATGATGCCGTTATGGCCTTCGATGCGTGCCTGCGCGGCAAGGATATTGCCAGCAGCATAACCGGTCGCGGGTTCGGCATCGAGCGCGGGATGATCCGCTGCTTCGCGCAGGTCGACGAACACGCCTGCCATGCTCGCCAGCATTTCGCCATACTCCACGACCGCGTTGAAGTCGCCTGCATCAGCCAGCGCTTTGGTCAAATGATGCCCGACTTCTGCAATGCAGGTTTCAACCGCCAGCGCTGCATACCATGCGCTGCGGTCCGCGGGGTTGAAGCGCATTGGCTCACGCGGTTTGGCGTAGGCGAAGCTGGCATTGATGAAGCGGGCATGCGGCACGCCATGGACGAGTTCTTCGGGGCTGAGTGCGCCAAGTCCGCGTTCCTCTGCAACTAACCGTCCGCTGGTCGCGCCTTCGATCTCGGCGAGCAGCGCCAACTCGTCGGGGTCGTCGGCCAGCGGCGCGAGCACGGCTTCGCGCAGGCGCGCGCTCGCCACAAGCCTGATGGTGCGGGGGAACGCCTCAGGCACCAGCGGCAGCGCAGACTGCGGCTCAGAGCCCGCCACGCAGCGCGTCGATATACTGCCGGGTTTCGAGCATACGGGGAATGCCGCCTTCGATCATCGCTTCGACCGGCGACTTCGCGCCGAAGACCGGCGCCCGGTTGGGCAGGCGAGGCCAGCGGTCCGCCATCCCGTCTGCGAAAAGCAGGTGCAGGCCCTTGAACACTCCGATCAAGGCCGAGGCGCGGGTCAGCTGATCCTGGCTCAAGGTGCCATCCCATTTGCCGGCCTTGATGCGGTCCCATGTGCTCTCGGATACGCCGAGCAACGCGGCGCCTTCGGCATTGCTGCCACCCCAAGCATCGACGAGCCGCAACACGGCCTTGACGGCCGCGCCGGTCAGTCGCTTGCGGTCGCCTTCGCCCGAAAAGGTCTGCAGACTTGCTGCTGGAGCCGCTTGGTGGGTGATTGCTGCGCTTGCCATGGTCGTCTCTCCTGACGCGGATATACGCATCACATGGTGCGATTGTCAAGGTTGAGTTGATAGCGGTCAGCTTGCCACATCATATCGCGATCGACCGGCTTCGGCCCAGTGTCCATTCGATGCCACCACCAGACCGGGGCTGGCCGCTCACATGTTGCCCGAGATGCCGATCGAGTTGCTTTGACCAAGGGACAAGCGAAAACCCAAGGCCATTGTCGATCATCGCAAACCGGCCCGAAGCAAGTTGGATGCGCTGGCGATAGACGCCTGATACCTCACCGGACGATCGGCTTTGGCGATAGGGCAGGCCGTGCTCACGCGAAAGCGCGGCACCAGCGTCGGCAAGGTCGCGCTCGCGCAATGTGCCAAGCAGATTGCGGGACAGGGCGAACCGGTCACCGCGCCGTTGGGCCAGGCCTTCACTTTCCAGATATTCCAGCCGGCGCGTTTTCGCTGCTTCGACTTCGCTGCCAAAGCCTGGACCGAGCGGCAGCGGCTCCGATGCAATCAATTGTTTGTCGAGCCAGGTTGCTCCGCGGCTGCGCTCCTGGGTAGCAAGATCGCAATCGGAATGGGTCAGGAGCGAGGATTGCTCGCGGCCGCGCCGGTCAGTCCAGGAGCGAAGCTCGACGATTGCGCCCGGGGCAGCATCACCCGTCATGTCGATGTCGGATAATTTGCAATGATGGACACGGCCATCGGCGCCGTCGACCACGGCGTAGGCCTGACCGGTCAACTCATTGTGCAAGCCACGCTCGACCAGTCGCCCGATGACGGGCTCGCTCGCCCTTTCATCATGAAGGGCAAAGCGTCCCGCTTCAGTGGCCAGACCTTGCCCCGTCATGGCGCGGTGCATCGTCTTGATAATATCACCTCTGGTGCCAAGCTCCCGCAAGGTCTGCTCCAGTGCTGGCTTCAACCGCCAGCAGCCAGGCGCAATCTTGTCTGCTAGGCCCATGCGTTCGAGTTTCGTGGCGCGGCCGATGAGATGCTGGTTGGCCGGATTGGCGATCCGCTGCGGATCCGGACGCAGGTCGACCACGCCGTCCAGTTTGTTGCCGATCGCGCGCAGCCGGCGATCGAGGCTGGTCCATCTGTCGGCATCGACCTCGCGCGCCAGCGCTCCGTCGATCTCCCGCTCAGTACGCGGGCCTAGCTCGAGGGATACCCGCTGCTCGGCACGAGCGCGCATGCCTTCGCGGATATAGTCCTTGTCGATCACGAGGTCGTGACCATCATCGGCCTTGCCTCTCATCAGGATATGAATGTGAGGATTGTCGGTGTTCCAGTGATCGATCGCCACCCAGTCGAGACCTGTGCCGAGATCCTTTTCCATGCCGGTCAGCAGTTCTCGGGTGAAGGTCCGAACATCTTCAAGTTCGGCAGCATCTTCAGGCGCGACAATGAAGCGGAAGTGATGCCGATCATCGGCGCAGCGTTCGGCAAAAGCATCGCCGTCGATAGGGCCATCGCCGTTGCCGAACAGCTCGGCATCCTTTCCGTCCCGGGTGACTCCGTCACGCTTGAGATAGGTCAGGTGCCGGGCAAGCGGCGCCGCGGCAAAGCGGTTTCCTTGATGCCGCACGATCCGCGCCTTGACGATCACGCGCCGCTGACTGGCGCGCGAGGTTGCGCGCAGGCTGGCGATCCGCCCCCGCGCGAGGCGACCCGTCCCGCGCCGAGATCCGGAAGCACTCGCCCTGCCGCCACGGCCAGACCGGTTGGCAAGAGCGCGCAACTGCGCCTTCAGAGTGCGCTCCTTGCTCTGGCCGGGGCCGCGATTGCGGATGCGGCCGGGCCGGATTTCGAAATCATCGTCGCTCACGGCTGAACAGCCAAGCAAATGACGGCTGGCTCGCTGGGCGGCGGAAATGCGAGGATTTCTCTAAATAGAGCCAGCCGGGTCATGTAGCGGCTGGCTCTAAAACCTGAGCAATTCTGCGGCCCCACACCCCAGCGGCTGGCTCCGCTTTTATCTTGCCATCCTCCTGACCCATCCTTTCCTGTCACTCCGCTTCCGCACAATTTTGCGCCAGGCCACGCCATGACGCGCCAGATGCGCAGGAGGCCCATCACTGGTCGCGATTCCCCGAGACGGGAACGAAAAGGCCGCCGTGCGGACGCAGCGGAGCAGGGGACGCAGCCGCCGCTTCTTTGCCGATGTCCGCGCTCGGTGTTGCCTCAGCTGCGGCAGTTCGCGCCGCGAATAGTCGGCTTTGTATCCACGCAATGCGCTGTGGCTGCACAGTTGGCGCGCTGGCGACGTCAGTGGCCGTGTTGTCCGATTGCAGCATCGGTGCGATCTTTGCGACATAAGCGCGGGTTTCGGCAGGAAGCGGGCGGCCGCGATCGCGCCACTCCCGATAGCGCCCGGGGCCTGCATTATACGCGGCGAGCATGCCATAGGCGCCATAACTGTCATACATTTCGCGAAGATAGCTGGTGCCTGCCAAGATGTTGTCGCGCGGATCGAACGGATCGCTGCCAAGACGGAAGCGGGCGCGCTGGCGCGCCCAGGTTCCGGGCATCAGCTGCATCAGACCCATAGCTCCGGCCGACGATACCGCGCCGATCCGGCCAGCGCTCTCGGCCCGCATGACGGCATAGATCCATCGCTCCGGGATACCGAAACGCAGCGATGCCTCAGCAACGTGCGCTGCAATGTCGACGGTGCGCGGCGCTGCCGGGTCGGCAGCGTCCTGCCCAAAGGCAGGCGCGGCACCGAACAAAGCGAGCGCAGCCAAGGCGGCGAAGCCCAAGCGGCGGAGCTGCATGGCTCAGTTTGCCTTTTCGCGCCGCGCGGGACGCGACCAAACCAGAACATGGCCATTGTCATCGCCTTTGAACAGATTGGCGCGTAGCGGTTGCACGAACGCAGGATCATCAATCTGCAAGCTGACATAGTCGCCCGCCTTCTCCCCGACATGCTTCCAGCCTGCGCCGACTTCGCGCGCATCCGCATCTTCGCCAGCAACCACACGGAAGTCCGGAGCGTTCTCACTGTCCGATGGGTCTGCCGGGACGAGTGAGATCGCAATGCTCAGCGACAGCGTCCGCAGTTGCCCGCTGTAGCCGCCGCCGGCGGCTTGAAAAGTTCCGATACGCATGGGTTCAATCTCCTTGGGTTGAGGGTAAGGAAGTGTCGGAGGCGCGCGGGTCGGCGAACCAGACATGGTCGCCATTGCCGGCTTCATCGGTCCAGACTGGGGTTGCGCGACCAATGACATGGGTCAGGTGCAGCACGCCGAAATAGCGCCCATCGAAACTGTCGGGCGCTGCCGGGTTCATCACGAATAGCTCGCCGGCGCGCAGCACATGGCAGCCGGCCCAGGTCGGCAGTGCGCGCCCCAGACGGTCCCGCGGACGCGCCGCGCCGACATATTGGCCGTCGATCGTGATGCTCAATGCATCTCGGCAGACGCGCTGGCCGCGTACAGCCGCGATGCGCTTCAGCAGCGGGACGCCTGTCGGGAGGTAACGCCGCTCGGCGAGCAAGCGGCGCAGTTCGGGCGGCGGCTCAATGGCGACCCGCTCGCCGGCGTGCAGGCTCGCCTTGCCACGGATGGCGTAGAGCCCGGTGGGGACCGAGGCGGTCGCATTCCACACCGCGAAGCGCGCGACTGGAACGGCCAATGTCGTGAGCGTTGCGCAACCTACGATGGCTGCAAATATCATGCTGCGCCGCTTCATGGCAGAAGTGCCTTGCGCTGGAGCCAGGCTTGGTGCCGCGCGGGCGTGTATTCACGCGGGGTGAGTCGGCCCGCTACCCTGTTGTGGATGTGTCGCCAATGTTCCGGAGCAACATCGCAGGGATCTATGCCTGACGCTTCGATGGCATAGATCAGCTGGAAGACTTGTGCGACCTTGGGCCAGCCATGGACCGAAAGCAGCAGCTCTCCGCCGGGGTCGACCTTCGGCACGGATGCGCAATGCTCGCCTAAGCTGACAGCTTGTACGATGTCCAAGGTTGAACGGACGGTGCCATAATCGTTGGACGCCCAGCGGACCAAGGCGAACACCTGGCCCGCCATATAGCTTTCGATCCGCTCGCTACGGCTGACGATCCGTTCGGCAACGGGCTTACCGAATTTGATCCAGTCCTCACGCTGGCCCTCGCGCCAGACCAGCGTCGCATGGGTCAGCTGCGGGTCATCGCTGGTCTTCGTATCGGCAGGCCTTTCGGGCGGCGCGCCGCTGTTTGTCCACAGGTGCTCGCCCGTTAGCAAGAATCCGAAGGATTCTTTGTTAGGATAGTTAAGGGCGCAAATTGCTGAGGTTTTCCGGTGCTTTGGAAGGCGTTTCGGTTCCCGATAGTCCGAACTTCCGGTTCCTGATGGTCCGAGTGTGGCGGTTCCTGATAGTCCGTGCTGCATCATGACATATCCACAGGGTGATGGTTGGTGGTCCGCAGACCGAGACGGCGCATTGCGGCGTCGAACGGGTCGGGCCGGACAGCGACAAAGTTCAGCCGTTCGCGGCCGAGCGAATGCTCGATGGTAAGCGTGTATCCCGGCAGCGCTTGGCGCCGGACGATGTCACGCAGCTCGAATGCGAAGCGTTTGGGCGGGGAGAGCGCGCCTGACTTCATGTGCAGATGCTGGAAGTCGAAGCTCCAGCCTCCGCGCTGTTTGCCCCCATGCTTGCGCACGAGACGGTAAAGCCAGCGCTCCAGACCACCGGTCAGCGCGAAGTAATCTGGATCAATGGTGAGCACGAGCGACTGATTGATCACGCCTTCGTAGAACCAGTCAGGAATGATCATCTCGATCCCGAGCGCACGACCCGAATGATCGAGACGCTCTTTCCACTCATTGATCCACGAAAAGCGGTGCCGCCGCCGCGCGTCATGCTGGCGGATCGAGGTCGCGATGGTGGTCGATTGCAGTCGATCCAGCCCCGCCTTCAATCGCTCGTAGCTGGCCTTGCCAGTGCCACGCCGGGTGAAGGCAAGGATCTCGTGCGGGGTCGCGGCGATCAATCGCGACGTAGGCCGACCTCCGTCGCGCGCTTCGACGATCTGGCTCGCTACCCAGATGAGGACATCAGCGTCCCAGATGGTCGCCATGCCATGCTCGGCAGTCGCCTCGACGAGGATCGAAACCTCGCCCATTCGGAAATCGATCGGACGGACCCGCTTCGATTTGGCGAGGCTGAAGAACGGCCAGGCCATCAGGTCCTGCGCGTCGCGCGCGGCAATATCGCGGCCCTGGGGCACGAACAGGTCAAGCTGCGCAGGCTTGGCTGGGAAGGCGGACAGGCGTCGCATTGCGTGCCTCAGCGCCGGACCGGCGGAGTATAGCCATCAAGACGCTTGGCTGGGTGGACGATGCCTTTGCCGGGATCGCTGGTTGACCGCCGCAGCCCTTGCTCTGCCCATGCGTCGAGATCTGTCACCGCATAGACGATCCGGCCACCGAGCTTGCGATAGACCGGCCCGGTCCCGAAACAGCGGTGCTTTTCAAGGGTGCGGGCCGAAAGCCCGAGGTGCACTGCAGCATCAGGCGTCCGCAAAAATCGTGCAGTCACGGGGGTGGGTCTGGCATCCATGGCAAGGCTCCGGCGAAGGTTGGCAGCAGCAGCGGGCTGTCGCTGGGGTTCGCGAGCTTTGGCGGAGGATTGGCGTGGGCAGGGAGTGACTGAATGTGGGTGCCGCAATCTGTCACCCCGGATGTCTCGGTCAGCGGTGCAAGAGAATATCGCGATATCCGCAGGAGACGAGGCTACGCGCTTGGGCGATCAGCCGAAGAACCTGCCGCCGCTCACTCGAGGCTTTCCAGGTCGCTCCGACAAGAGGGCGGTGGTTGGGGAAGATCAGGCCGTAGGCGAGGTCACGAGAAGACGCACCCGCCACGAGCGCATCGTGAATAGCAAGGAAGCGGCTCAACCGCAGCCGTTGATTGTGCGTGATGACGTGAGCGCCTTGGAATGTGGAGCTGGAGGCGCGCGTTATCAGATACATACGCGTGACAGCTGCGATGCGCAGTTCATAGGTCTCATCGCACGGTATCGAGACGGCGGGAACGGGCAGGGCGGCTTGGTATCGAATGCAAAGTCGCAGCCTGCAGCTGCCCCTCGTATAAACGAGATGTTTGCCGACTGATGTCGATATCTCTGCCAGCAGCTTCCAGCTCGACAGCCACATCAGCGGGAGGTCCGGTTTAGAAGTTTCGACGATGATCACGTCGGGCGATGCGCTGGGCGACCAATGGGCCGGGCTCTGGCGCGGATTTGCGTGCGGATCGGTGGGGAAAGCTCAGGCCCCAACGCCGGGACAGGCCCTCCTTTTCATGGTGTT
>MSXQ01000019.1:0-86053 GCA_002083645.1 Proteobacteria bacterium ST_bin13 | reverse complement strand
GCGCGGCCGTGGCGGCGAACGCGGAAAAGGCACACAGCAATGCTGTGGTGGCGAGACGGAACTTCATGTGGAACGACCTCCCTGGGACTAATTCCTGGATTAAGGTTACGTTCCTGCTTGCGACCGCACGCGGCGTGGCCTCTCACCGTGTGGTGCCAAGTCCTGTTCGGTGTCCTTCAATTACCATAAGCATCTTGTTGGTCAATTGCCGTCCGTGCTGCAGCGCAAAAAGATCGGACTGCGATACATTTGCAACAGCGAACGGCACGCGCCCCCCCAAATCCGTCCACCCTGAGCCTGTCGAAGCCTGTCCTGAGCGGCTGCTGCAAGCAGCCAGCCGAAGGGGGCCGCCCTTCCTTCTGGCGAGCCCAAGGAAAGGACGACGGCCTTGTCAAACCAATGTGGCAGTCCTCGGCTGGGACTGATAGCGGGCGCGAATGAGCCGCAAATCCAGAGCAAAACCTCCCTCCCCTTTCCGCTGTTTCAACTCGTCGCCCGAGGTGATCCGCCTAGTGGTGATGATGTACATTCGATTTCCGCTGAGCTTGCGGAACGTCGAGGATCTGCTGTTCGAGCACCGGATCGACATTTGCCATGAGACAGTGCGGCATTGGTGGAACAGGTTCGGACCGATGTTCGCCGGCGAAATTCGCCGGCAGCGGGTTTCGCGGATGCGGGGGTTCCGCCACTGGCGGTGGCACCTCGATGAGATGTACGTGACCCGAAGGGCGGCGAAGCCAACCTGAATGGAGAGATGGTTTACCTATAGCGCGCCGTCGATCACGAAGGCGAGATCCTTGAGAGCTACGCTATGAAAAAGCGCGACAAATCAGCCGCTCTTAATTCATGAAAAAGGCGCTGAAGCGGCACGGCCCGGCCGAAACCATCGTCACTGACGGTCTCAAATCCTATCCCGCCGCGATGCGCGAGCTGGGCAATCTCGATCGTCGCGGGATGGGCCGATGGGACAACAACCGGGCCGAAAACAGCCATCTTCCCTTCCGACGAAGGGAGCGGGCGATGCTCCGGTTCAGGCGAATGAAGACATTACAAAAGTTCGCCTCGGTTCACGCAAACGTCCACAATCACTTCAATCTTGATTGCCACATCGTCGATCGCCAAACATTCAAAAAACGCCGTTCGGCCGCTCTGGCCGGGTGGCAATCGCTCGCCAGCTGAACCTTCGGACCAAAGCCCGATCTGCATCGTCGAGAGACGAGTTCGCACAAGACTGACAGCACCGTTCAGACTGCTTCGCGTGAGGCTCTCGATCGCATCCGGGCATCGGGCGGATTAGTCAGGGTCGCACCAACCAACGTAGTATCGATAAGTAATGATTTTTGATATTTTGAGATCACCATCGATATGTGATATGTAGAGTCGTTACAAAAAGTTAAGTTGCGTTGTGAGTCGATGCGTTGAACCTTTGAAATCTGCTGATTTCGAAGAAGTACAAACTTGTCCGCCGGGGCAATGCCGGCTGTTATGGTCTGGCATGCTCTTTTCCACAGCACCGGCGTTATGCTGGTAAGGCTGGAGAATTTGCCATGTCGACAACTTATTTAAAAAAAATCTACGGATCAAGGCAGCTGTTATGGGCCATGGTCACGGCATGTGTACTTCTTATTGGAGCATTTTTTGTCACCCAGTCGTCATTAAGCTTTGCGCAGCCGGTCAGGGTATTAAAGCAGGTGCGCATAATAGGCACGTTGCGTCTGATTGTGCCGACCGCGAGCGTGGCCGCAAATGTCGGGATCGGCCGCATCGCCTTGCCCGATCAGAAGGTAGTGCTTCAGGTTCTGGGCGGCAGCGACGTCGACACCGCGATCACGACACTGGACGGACGATTCAGCCTCAAGGCACCAAAGCCCGGCCAATACCAGGTCTGCTGGTCGATCGGCGGATCGAACGGCTGCTCAAAGTCTTTTGTGGTTGCGAAGCGGACAGTGGGCATCGAATATGTCGATGCCCGCATCGAACGACCGGTCGTTTACGGCGTGACGCTGACCGGCGACAACCGGCCCTGCTGGATCAACGATGCCTTTTTCGGGCTTAACGTTTCCACCTCCGTTAGCGCCGGAGGCCGAAAAGTTCGCGCCAATATCCGCGGCGAATACGCCATCGCCGGATTGTCGCCTGGAACCTATACGGTAAAATCGAATTGTGAGAATGCGCGGGCAAACGCACAGGTGGCTTTGACCGGCGGCAGCGTGCGCGTCGATCTTCCGCTCGGTAATCACGCACCACGGATCACGACCTTATTTGCCACCGACGGAACAAAGTCCCTGCATCGCGCAGTCACCGGCGCGACGATCAAGCTGGCCGCGACCACGCGTGACCCGGATGGCAATCAGATCGAGTATCGCTGGCGGGTCAGCGATGCCGCGGGGTTGATCGGCGCCGGCACTGCGGGGACTGAAAGCTGGCAATTACCCGCCGAGCCCGGCCAGCCTGCCGCCTATGTCGTCGCGCGTGACGGGATGGGCGGCTATGCGTTCAAGCGGATCGACATGCGGACGGGGAGCCCCAACCTGTCATTTTCTGGCAAGGTCCTCGATGAAGTGTCGGGCACGCCAATTGAAAAGGCGCTTGTGACCGTAGGCAGCGCGACGGCGAAAACCGACGCCAATGGCTGGTTCTCCCTCGCGGCGCCCCCACAGAGCGATGATCGCTATGTGCTGAACGTTGCACACCCCAATTACGCGGCGATGTCGCGCGTCTATGATAAGGATGCAACCGGGGCGACCTACGAGATGATCCGCGCCCAGATTGATGTCCTGCCTGCCAATGGCGTGGTGAACATCGTTGGCACGCGCGATTCCGGGCCGTGCGGAGCGCGCCCGACAGACACCCGCAAGCGCCCGCTCCTTCGTCTTGTCCAGCCCGCAATTTACCGAGCTGAAACCGACCAACCCGGTGATCGCAGGTACCTGGCGAAGCGCCGCCGCGTTGACGCCGCCTTGCTTTCGGCGGCCAGGGGCCAGGAGCGTTGCGATTCGCGCGGCGTTCAGATCGCGATTCCGGCAGGGGGGTTGGTTGATGCCGGGGGCAATGCCCCAACGGGGCCCGTTCGTGCGGCATCGGCATCGCTCAATCCCGCAAGGCGTGCGCTGCCGGGCGATTATCAGGCGCTGCCCGCTGCGGGCGGTCGCGCGGAACTGCTCAGCTATGGTGCCGTTTATGCCGAGTTCACCGATACGTCGGGGAATCGGCTCAACCTAAAACCCGGCGTGAAAGCCGAGGTCCGTGTGCCGGTATCAGACGTTGCACGACTTTCGGCTCCCGCCACGATCGCGCTCTGGTCTTATAACAACAAGACGGGTTTGTGGTTGGAAGAAGGCACGGCGGCGCTGCAGAACACCCCGTCGGGCTGGATGTATGTCGGTCAGACAAAACACTTTTCTGAAATCAACATGGATGTCGCCGGAAGCGATCCGGCGCTTGCAACATGCGTGCGGGTAGAGGTTGGCCCTGATTTTAACGGATGGTCCAATCTAACGTTGCGCGCCTATGTCTCATTCGGCGGTGCACCGCCGCCCAAGGTCAAGGAGGTTGTGCTTGATCAAGCGCAATATCATGCGATCTTTCGCATCCCCTTCAATACCGGTTTCCCGAACAGCTTGCGGCTGGAGCTGCGCGGAACGGCCAATAATCAGCAAGTCGTTCTGCTCGACAATATCATCAATACCGACGCGCCACCGCATCACGCGATGACGACGCCCGATCTTTGGCCGGATTCACCCTATACCGACTGCACACCGATCGTTCTCAACGCATCGCCGGGCGTCGTGCCGCCCTATGGTGACATCGACGGGTTCGGTAGACCGGCATTTCTTGCGGGGCCCTATGGCGAGTACAACCCGGCCGATGGCGATGCACAGGCAACGGCCTATTACGCTGCGCTCGACGCCGTCACGCCCAAACCCACCCTTGGTGACTGGTGGGCCGCCAACGGCTTCAATGCTACCGGTGGCAGCGGTAGCGTGGACTTCGTCAATGCGACCTATCTCAATCACAATGATCTCGGCTTCGGGCGTAGCATGAATTGCCTTAAAACCGGCCAGAAGCTGGCCTGTTATGTCACAAACTATGGGCTCCCCGATCAAAACTCGCAAAATGCCGATGATGCCGAGGCCCTGACCAATCCGGGCGCCACTGTTGCCATGGAGTATGACCAGGCTGCGGGCGTTGAGGCGGTCCAGTTCTACGTCTATGGCGCTGGCGCTCTGGCCAGTTCGGGTCGCCTCAAATTTGCCGATCTTGACGGGTTCGGGCCCAAGCCGGTTCCGTACCTGTGTCAGACGTGCCATGGCGGCGGCCCAGGCCTCAACGCCAACAACAAGGCCGCTGACGCGCATTTTCGCGAGTTCGACCTTCCAAGCTTTCGGTATTCAAATGATAGGCGATGGGATTACGGACAGGCGATCAGCGCGATAACCCCTACAGCGTTAGAGTTCGACAAGTTTGCAACACTCAATAAGTTCGTTCGTGACACCAACACCGGCAATGCGATCGCTGATCTGGTCAATGGCTGGTATCCCGGCAACAATTTCACGGGTCGTCCGGTTCTGCCGCCAACCCCTGCAAGCTGGGCAGGCAAGGAAAACGAGTATAATATTGTTTATGGTCAAGGCTGCCGGGCCTGCCATGTCGCGCGCGACTATCCCGATTTCATTGGGTTGGGCGGCCTGACCACGTTCAAGTCTAACTTCGTCGTGGATAAGGTTTGCGGGACAGGCAGTCCGAAAGTGCGGGTGATGCCGAACGCCAGCGTCACCTATCGCAACTTCTGGGCGAGCACACCGCGTATCCACCTCTACGAAACGCTGGTGGGAAGGGCGATCGACAGTTGTAAAAGCTAATGATGCTCAGCGGCCCTTCAGTTCGCCTGTTGCGTGACGGGTAAAAGGGCCGCTGACCATCGATGATCTTGCTCGCAGCTAGGCTCAGGACGGCGCTGTCAGACCAATGTGGCAGTTGGCCACTGGTGCTGATAGCGGACGCGAATGAGCCGCAAATCCCGAGCAAAACCTCCCTCCCCTTTTCGCTGTTTCAACTCGTCGCCCGAGGTGATCCAGCTGGTGGTGCTGATATATGTGCGATTTCCGCTGTCGCTGCGAAACGTCGAGGATTCGCTGTTCGAGCGCGGCATCGACCTGTGTCACGAAACCGCGCGGATGTGGTGAAACCGGTTTGGGCCAATGTTTGCTGGCGACATCCGGCGGCAACGGATCAGCCGGATGCGCGGGTTTCGCCATTGGCGATGGCACCTTGATGAGATGTACGTGACCCGAAGGGCGGCGAAGCCAACCTGAATGGCGAGATGGTTTACCTCTGGCGCGCGGTCGATCACGAAGGTGAAATCCTCGAGAGCTACGTTACGAAAAAGCGAGACAAATCAGCCGCTCTTACCTTCATGAAGAAGGCATTGAAGCGCCACGGCCCGGCCGAAACCATCGTCACTGACTGTCTCAAATCCTATCCGGCCGCGATGCGCGAACTGGGCAATCTCGATCGTCCAGGGATCGGTCGATGGGACAACAACCGGGCCGAAAACAGCCATCTTCCCTTCCGACGACAAGAGCGCGCGATGCTCCGGTTCAGGCGAATGAAGACATTACAAAAGTGCGCCTCGGTCCACGCCAATGTTCACAATCACCTCAACCTTGAACGCCACATCGTCGATCGCCAAACCTTCAAAGAACGCCGCTCAGCCGCCCTGGCTGAGTGGCAGCTGGTCATGGGATAATCCATGGCGCTCGAGACCGAGCTCCAATCAGCGGAGACCGGTTCGCGTTAGACTGACAGCACCATCATGATGGGCAACGAGGATCGCCTGGACAATCGGGGAGGCGTGCTAGCGTTGCCGCATCCGCTTCGATCGGTCCGTTCCCGCGTAGGCCCCCATTTAGTCCAGTGCCCGAGATCACCAGTGATCCATCATTGGCGATGCGGAGCGTGGTCGAACAAGCCAGCGACATCGGCTTTAACTCGCTGCAGGCGAGCCAGATCTGGGGGCGGCCCGCGGCGCTGACCCGCACCTTTTTGCGCACCAGATCCCAGGCAAAAACACGTCCGGCCGGATTCCCTAGCTTGCTGCCGTCACCGAAAAGGAACGCGCGATCGGCCCGGAACATCGGCGTATCGCTAGCGTCGTAAGCCACCACCTTGCCCGTGTTAAAGGTGATGAGCTGATCGGGCCCACCGGCAAATTCGACGACCGTCAGCGAAAAGGCCTGGGCAACTGCCGCCGCTGGTAGCCCAATCGCCATCAGTGCCGTGCCGCCGCGAAACCACTTTGTCATGTCCTGCTCCCCTCGACGTCGCCGTTCAATATCCTTACGCCTGACACCGGGACGCAGCAAGTTTGCAGGCCGAACGGGGACGCACGATGATCGAAGATATGGCGAACCTGATGATGGACGACGATCCGCCCACCACGCCGGCGGAACGAGAGCGCGTCCGCGATACCTGGCATCGACGCATTACCATTGGCGCTGCGGGCTTTTTCCTTGCCGTCATGCTGGCCGCGATCAATGCGTTCGCTGCGCTGCGTGGCTCCGTGATCGTCGTCCAGCCGCCCGAACAGGCGATCCTCTATCGCGATGGCGTTGGCGACAAGGCCGTGCTGACGATGGCGATGCGGCTTGCCACTATAAACGCCGCAGATTCCCAGCACGGCGATGTGCTGATGGGTGCGTCGATCGCGCCGATCGCCGGGGGACCCGCCTTCAAGTTTGCCGGCACCGTCAAGCCCGTCTTCACCAACGATCCGGACGCGGCCAGTAAATGCGACATCGGTGCGCGCTGCATCACGCTGCCTGGGCTGCTGGCGATCGAGCAGGGCGACGAGATTATCGACATTCCCGGTGGTGCTGTCCGATCACCGTATCTCACCTATCCCATCACCGACTGGAATTGCGATGGCAATGACAAGGCTTGCGCGCAGTTCGGCACTTTCGACGAGGCCGTGACGGCGATTGCCAAAGGACCAAGCCGGTTCGCCGTTTCGGTAAATTTTTACAGCGATGGCAAGCGCCGTATAACCTGCGAAGGGCGCAAGATCGATTTGGCCTATTTGCGGAAGACCGGGTGGATGACGGTCAGCTGCAAGAAAACCGATGTTTCGGGCGCGCCGATCTTGTAGCCTGGCCGCCGGTGCGGCCGCCGCAATGGCCTAGCGCTTACGAAACAGCGCCAGCGGGTGGAAAGTCAGGCGGAACTGAACGCCACGGTCCTGCAAGTCGCGACTGCCGACTTGGCGCGCTTCTATCAAGGCATGGGCATAGCCGACCCGCGCAGTGAACGCGTCCGACGGAATCCACGCCAGGCTGGCACCGACGCTGGCGAGTTCGCTTGGCTGCGGCTGCGGATCGAGGGCATTGCTCAGGATAGCACCGTCGACGAAGACCGACACGCCGAATGCTGCAAGATTGACCCCGTTGGCGCTGGCACCCCGACCCGATAGCGACACAGGCTGGTAAAGTTCGACCGAGCCAACGACGCCGCGGTCGACCAGGGCAAGGGTTTCACGATATCCACGAACAGTGAATTCACCGCCGACCGCCAGTCGCTCGCCCGAATAAAGCAAGCCATCGGCCCATTGGCCGGTAACGCGTAGCCGCAGTTCGAGGCCCTTGCCAGTCAAGCGGCGCGCATGGCTGGCCTGGATCAGGGCGGCGCGGAAATCGGTCTTCGGCACCCGGCGTAACAGATCAGCCGCGTCGGCGGCATTGGTCGGCATCACCCGCGATCCAGCGAGCCCCTGCGTCAACGTCAACGACAGCGCGGTGACCTGGGAAATGCCGCGTTCGACCCAGTCGGCGACGAGCCGCAGCGCGGTGTAATCCGACCGACCGTTGACCGCTCCGGGCGCAAAAGAAAAGGGCTGGCCGAGCAGGAATGTCTGCGTTTCGCGATGCGCGAGCCGCCATCCCACGGAGATACTGCGGGCCGCGCGCCAGCCGCCGGTCGGCCGCGGGGTCAACGGCTCGGCGACAAGTAACTGGTTCAGCCCGCCTTCGACATTCCAGTCGCGCGCGCTGATATCGAGCGGTAACAGCGGACGGTCGACCACCGATGCCCGATTATAGCCGCCGCGCAGGATGAGCGTGGTGCGCGTGCCCAGCACCGGCAGCTGATAGCTTGCCGATGCATCGGGCTGGCCGGCGGTGATCCCGGCCTCGGCACTGGCGAGATCGCCTGCCATGATCAGGTTGCGGATAGACCCTCCAATCGCGCCGCGCTGGCCCCCGACGGCTGGCGAGCGGCTATTGGCGAAATTGAAATACAGGTCGGTGCGCTCTGCCGGATCCACCGTCAGCGCCAGCGTCGCTTCGCCAGCGCGCGCGCCCGGCCGCAGATCGGCACGCACCGTTGCGATCGCCGGACTTTCCGACAGCAGGCGAAAAGCACGTTCGACCGAAAAGGCGTTGAGCGGAACGTCGCCAACCGGTCGCATCCGATCCGTCACATAGTCAGGCGTCAGCCCGCGTGCGCCGCCCGCACCCCAGCTGACGCCGACCAAACCGCCATCGCCCGGATCTGTCAGACGACCGAAGATCAGCTCAAGGTGCAGCACGCCGCCATCGACCAACTCGCCGCCAGTGATCCGCACGCCCGAATTGATATAGCCGTTGCGGACGAGCGCGATATTAATGATCTGGATCAGTGCGGTAACGCGGTCGAGCGGCACCCGCGCGCCCACTAAACCGTTCTGCACGACCTGACGCTTGACCCAGGCTGCGTCGAACCCGGTTGATTCGGGACGATCAAGCGCAATCCCGGTGACAGGATCGCTCGCGGGCGCCCAACTGGGCAGCGCAGGTGCCATGCCTGGCCCACTGGTCACGATGACGTCCGAAATGATGACATCGACATCGCTCGGGTTGGCGGCGCTGATCGGCGGTGCCTCGACCATTGGGATAATCGGCGACTGCGGGCTGGAATAAGCGGGCAGTGCCGGCGCCGATGCGCCGGGTCCGGTCCGGCCCTGCAGCGGTTCGGGGCGGTCCTGGGCGTAGCCGCAGGTGCTGCAGAGCACTGTCGACGCTACCAGGATTCGGAACGGTTTCAAACCGATCACGGCGCGCACAAATTCGAGCGGGCAGGCAGTTGCGCCACGTCAGTCGCGACCTCACGGCTCGGTTCGAGGAGGCCAGCATAGGGGCCCGTCGAGCGCAGGTTGAGCTGGTTAGTACCGCCGCGCCGCGCGGCAGCGCACTGGCCGCGGAGCACTGATGAGGCATCGAGGAACGACAGGTCGATCGCCTCGGCCCCGGTCGATAGATCGCCCACCTGGCTGTCGACCAGCAAGGCGCCATCGACCGAAAGGAGATTCAGCCGATCCGAAGAGCGGATGTAGAAATCGGACTGGAGCAGCACATCCGCCCCGAAAGCCTGGCCAAGGGCGAGAATCTGGCCCCCGTCCGACAGGATGAGATAGGGGCTGGCGATCGTGATCAGGCCGCCGGTACCTGGTCCCGACGATGTCGTGATCAAGCCCGATTGCGCCGCACCGCGAAGCACCAGCGTGCCGGTGCGCGGCATCAGCAAGGTGATGTCGCCCGCGGCGCCTGCGATCGAATTGGTCGAGATTGCCGCACCGTCGAGCAGGTCGATGCGGTTCGCCTCGATCGAAATGCCGCCAGCCGTCCCGCCGCGCTGCGACAGATTCTCGCTGGTGATCTCCGAGCCAGTTCCTTGAGCGGCCAGCGTTCCCAACTTCAGGCTGATCGCGCCCGCCGGATCGGGGTTGAACGATGTGGTTTCAATCCGCCCGCCATTGACGATGCTAAGCATGTCGGCAGTGATATCGATCGCGCCCGCCGTGCCCGACACGGTGCCCGTCGCCGCCGAGGCGATCTCCGCACCATCGAGCACCGCCGATTTCGCGGTAATGTCGATCACCCCTGCAAGGCCACGATTGGCCACGTTGGTGCTAATCGACGGCGTAGCCGCCGGGCCCAGGTAAAGCCGATTGGCATCGATCAGGATATTGCCAGCATCGCCCGTTGCACGCGCGCCAGTTTGCGCCGAGGTGATCCGCGATTCGCCGGTGATCGAAATATCGGGCGCCGTGCCCGCGCGCGGCTGGATGACGATATCGCCCGCCCTACCGGCGGCAAAGGTTTGCGAGGTGATCGCGCCACCGCTCGACATCGTAATCGATCTTGCCTCGACCTGGATGAATCCGGCCGCCCCTGATCCCAGCGTCGATGTTGTGATCTCACCGGTGTTGCGGAGATCGAGGTTGTTGGCCGTGATCCCGACGATACCGGCGGCACCCGTACCGCCCAGTGCCGCGCTGTTGATCGCGCCATCGTCGATCACCAGGCTGTCCGCTGTAATAGCCACCGCACCGGCATCGCCCGAACCCTCGGTAACCGACGAAATCTCGCTGCCCGATTCGATCCGGATCGCCCGGCCGGTGATGGAGACCACCCCTGCACCGCCGCTTGTCGAGCCGATGGCGTCTGACTCGATCCGCGAACCGTTCCGCAGCGTGATCATGTCGGCCGTGATGTCGACCAGTCCACCAAGGCCAGCCCCCAGATTTGAAGACGAAATGCGTGCGCCGTTGGTGAGCGCGACCGTCGATGCGCTCAGCGTAATCGTCCCGGCATCACCGGTTGCGCCTTGTTCGGCCTCGGCAGCGATCACGCCATTGTCCATCGTCAGCGATCCGGCGTTGATCGTCAGATCGCCACCATCTCCGCTACCAAAGGTGGTCGATTCGATTAGCCCGCCCGAGGCAATGCTGATGGTGTCGGCCGTGATGGCGATGTTGCCCGATCTGGAATCGCCGTAAGCGGAGGAAATGATCGAAGCGCCCGTTTCGACCAGCAACGATCCGGCGCGGAGACGGATATCGCCGGCATTGCCGAGCGCGCCAGGCAGCGCCTGCGAGCTGATCTGGCTGGTGTCCGACAGCGCGATCCGCAGCGCGTCGATATTGACCGCTGCGGCATTGCCGAAATCGGGCGCGAAACTGCCAAGGTAGGTTTGATGGGCGCCGCCGACTGCCCCGCGAAGGATCAGATCGCCGGCGAGCACGCGCAGACCCGCAGCGCCGCGGTCGTTCGAATCGGCTGCCAGGATCGAGCTGGTCAGCGTGATCCGCCCGGCATTGGCGCGCAACAGGCCGGTCTGGCTGGCGCTTGGCTCTACGCTAATGAAACTGTCGGCCAGCGACAGGGAGCCGCCCGAAAACCGCGTCGCGAGCGGCGAATCGAGCGCGACATTGAGATTGGCTGCGCCGAGCGCAAGCAGATCGAGCGCGCCGGGCGAGAAGGTCGATCGATCGATCGCGATGTTGGCCGCGCTCAACGACAGGCTGGTATTCGGGCCGACAAAGCCTGTCCCGGCGCCGCGCACGGTGATGTCCCCCCGCGCTCCAAGGAAACCGAACGCGCTGGGCGCCGCCATCGAAAAGGTTGAACCGCTGGGCGTCGTGACCCCGAAGACGCCGCCGTCAGCAAAACGCAGCGTGTTCGCCGTTGAGAAATAGGCAGCGTTGGGCACCGCAACCGAGGCATTCGTCCCAAAGATGATTCCGGCTGGGTTGATGAAGAAGAAATTGGCGCGGTCCAGGCCTTGGGTCGCGATCGTGCCATCGATCGTCGAGATCGTGCCGCCCGTGACCCGGTTGATGACATTGGCAATGCTGCCGCCGTCGCCGCCCGATCGCACCCAGACCGCGCTGTCCCCCGTGCCCAGCGAAAAGCTGGTAAAGCTGTGAAACAAATTGTCGCCGACACGGCGGCCACCGTCGATTGCGGTTATGGTGCCGGCCGTCGTTGCCGTTGTGCCCGTACCAACCCCGGGCTGGCTATCGGGGGTAATCGCCGTCTGCGCGCGCGCCGGATGTGCCGCCAGCAGCGCCAAGGCCGATGCCCCGACCATGATTGCGCAACGCCTCACCGCCAACCACCCAGAAGCGTGAATGCCGCCCAGATCGACGGGTGCGACAGATCGCCCGCGCGACTGATCAAGGCCAGTTGCGCCTGCCGCAACGCGGCCGCCTTGCCGTCGCCTGCCCGGTAGCGGTCGTAAAAGCCCTTCATCAGCGCGACGGTGCCGGTGTCGTTGACCGACCAGAGCGAGGCAATCGCGCTGTCAGCACCCGATTGAACGGCGGCACCGGCCAGCCCCATGCTGGCCAGATCGTCGCCGACCGCGGTCTCGCAGGCGCTCAGCACCAGCAGATCGAGATCGTCGCCCCGCGCGCGCCCGTCGCCGATCAAGCCGCGCAGATCGGCCAGCGGGATCGCTTCGCCGTTGGCGACGATGAAGCTGCGGTCCGATCGCCCGTTGAATGCGGCGTGCGTCGCCAGATGCAGCACATCTACATGCCCACGCGCTAGCGCGCGCCGGAGGTCGGTTGCGCGAAAATCGTCGATCACGGTGCCGCCCGGGCCAGCGGCGGCCAGGGCTTCGTCGCGCGTGCCCTCAAGCTTGGCGAAACGCCCCGCGGGCAGATCGACATCACGCTGGAGCGCCACCGCGACGACCATCAGCGCCCGGCCGCTGCGATCGCGCCCTGGCTGCGAATAAGCGAGCGCTGGCGCCAGCGAGAGCTGCGTCCGCTCAATCAGATATTTGCCATTGCCATCGATCAGTGCCGCGAACGGCAGCGCGCGTAGCGGACCATCGGGGACGATCACGAGCGTCCCGCCGGGCTGAAGTCGGCCTTCGATGGGCTTGATGAGCAGATCGTAGAGCGCGTGCGCGGCGTCTTTCCAGCGTTCGTCACCGCCGCCGATCAGCGAACTCGCCATTTCGTCGACGAGCTGGACGACTGCCCTGCGGGTGATGGGCGTGTCTGTCGCAAGGCGGCTGAAGCTTGCGGTGCCGTCGCGCCCGCCCGCGACGAATAACAGCTCGACGCGATCATCGAGAAGAATCGGATAGAGCAAGACTTCGCCAGTCCGCAGCGCCGCCGGATCGACTGGGTCGCGGGCCGGTACGCAATTGGCGCCGAACGCTGACTGCAACTCCGCCTCGCGATAGGTTTCGACGATGCGTTGAACGCTGGCGATGCGGGTTTGGTCCGACCCCGCCTCGGCAAGCTGCGCCGCGACCGCGGCCTCGAAAACAGGTCGCATCTGCAAGGCGAAATTAGACTCCTCCGTCAGCGGATCATTGAGCGGCAAAATCGGCCGGATCGCCTCCAGTGCGCGATAAGCCTGTAACACCAACGCCACCCGGCGATCGGGGCGCGCCTCGGCCAACAACAACAGCCAGCCGGGCAGGCGCAACGGCTGGCTACGCTGCCCTTCAAGAAACACCGCTCGTTCGAGTGCGATTACTGCGGCTTGGCGATCGTCTTTCGCGAGCGCGATCCGGCCCTCTAGTCCGGCCGCAAATGCCAATGTCGCGGCGTCGCCCCGCGCGTCTGCGTGCATCGACTTGATCGCCGATCCAATCGCATCGTCGGCGGGATTGGCTGCGGCCATTGCCTCGGCAAGCCGCCCGGTGAGCAGCGCGCGTCGCAAGGGAGAGCCAATGTGCTGCGCGGCTTGGAGACCTTGACGCACTGCAATTGCGGCTTCTCCGCGCAGTGAAGCGGCACGGAACGGCGCTATAGTAATGTCCGATAGCATCAAGCGGGCTAAACGAAGTCGGGCGAGCGCCGCGCGGTCGGCATCGCCCGCCTCAAGCGCGCGTGCAGCGGAACAACCAAGAGCAGCTCGTGCCAAGATTGCGGCTGCACCGCGTATGACGGGCGCTTCGATCGCCTGACACGGATCATCCTCGCCCGGCACAGGAATATTGCTGTCGGCTGGCGCCATAATGGGCTGCGCCGTGCCGCGTGTGTTGGTGCCGACGGCGCTGTCGCCACCCAGCAGCGCCAACCCCAATCGATAGGCCGCACGCGCCTCGCCGGCGGCGTCGCCGGCTTGTCGCGCCAGATTGACAGCCGCGACCAGAAATTGCCTGGCTTCCAACTGGTTACCGCCCGGATCGACCCGCATCAGCTCCCCCGCGGCAGCACAATAACGTGCTCGGACTGCAGGCGAAATTGGGCTCATCGGTTCGTCAGCGACCGCGAGCAGGGCAATCTCGCTTGGACCGCCGCCACCGGAAAGCCGCCGTTCAATGGCGTCCTCTGCCGCGAGGCTTGCCCTCTCCAATAACGGCGCGGAAACTCCAGCTTCGGGGACAGATCCGGTCTGACAGATCGATTTCGGTGTCGCTGCCGCCGCCGGAAATGCAAGGATGACCCCCGCCAATGCGATAACAAACCGAGGCGCTCGCACCGAGACGAAAAATTGCCAAGCCCCCATAGGAATGGTGTATCACGGACTAGGCAATTCGCAAAACGGCGGCGATGCGGAAAATCCATAGCCCTTTTGCTTCTCTGATGTTTACCGAAATCATCATTAGGCCATCAATGCATACAAGTTCTCTAACGTAGGGCACGTCCGCCGCTGGCTCACCTCGAAAAGCTGGTCAAGGTGAGCCCCCGCTGCTCGAAGGGCAGTAGGTGGTTAAAATTTTTTGCGTTTTACCTTAATGAGTTAACCGAACTGGCGTCAAAACCGCTTCACAATTCCAACATAGAGCTCGACATCGGGCGTGTCTTTGTTGATCCCGAAATTGCCCCCAAGATCAAACTGGAGTTTGTCGCTCGGCAGATAGGCCAACGACGTGCCGAGTGTTGCCTTTGTCGTGGCCCCGACTGGGTCATTGTCGCGGAGCAAACGAACATCGGTATTTAGCCCGAGAGTGTTCGATAGTTTGAACTCAAGCCCGCCTGCGCTGCCAAAGGAAAGGTGATGCCCGCTGCCGCTGCCGTTTACGATGCTATTGATCTCCGGGGTTAGCGACAGCTCAATAGCGTCCGACAACGGTATCGATACCGGCAGAGCCGCCCCTCCCGTCCAATCGCCAGCGCCCGAAGGCGCAGCGCCGACGGGTGCCGTGACATAGACCTTGATCGCGACAATCGGTGCATCCGCTTTCCCGAAACTGCGTTTGACTGAAAAGGTAATATCGCCAACCCCCGACTGACGATTAGCCAGCGCCGCCAATTTGTCGCGCACGCGCTCAGTTGCGAAGGGGGTCAATCCAATTGCGATTTCGCCATGATCGGCAATACCGATCCGCAGCGTACTCTGCCCGATCGTGAATGTGTCGCTTCGGTCCTTGCTACTTTGCTGCAGCGACCAGCTGACTAGGCCGGTTTCCAGAACCACGCCGCCCGGCTCGACGGTGCAGGGTGGTGTGGTCTGGCCGGGACGTTCGGCACACAGATCCCGGGCGGCCGCTGGCGTGAGCGAATTGGCTGACACGAGCACAAAGAGGGCAGAGAAAATCGAGATTTTCGGCGGGAGCATCGCAGGAGGCTATCTTGCTTTCGCTTGCGGGGTCAAATTGCGCTCTCGAGGGGGCACGAACACGCTTATCCACGCCTACTGCGCTATCGCGCCAGCAATCGGCAAGGCCGTGATCGCCTTTTCGAACGATGGCACGCGGGGCGCGATGGCGACCGTCGCTGTCGCCCGCAGCCTCGCGGCAACGTTAACCTAGCAGCCTAGCTCGATTGGCCTGAACCAATGTCGGCTTACCTCAAACCGCTGCCCGAAACCTGCCAGGCCGTTTTCCAGCCTTTTCGGACATTCGTGATCGGCCGAAATACGCGAAAGGAAGGCTCCTTGTTATTTTCGGCCCGCGCCTTGGTCGTTGACGAAGCGGGCCAGCACCTTCACCTCTCGCCATTAACTCGGGAAATGGAGCCTTGGCCGATATCAGTATCGGCTCCGAGCAGTATCGAACGGCACGAGAGCTTATTCTCGAGTTAGGGGCCGTCCGCCCACCATGGCTACAATAGCAGCTCAGACTCATTCGCCACGAAGCGACGCGGCTTATCGAGCGTATGCAGGGCGAGGGATTGGTTTCGCCTCCGGACGCCGTAGGCCGCCGCAAAATCCTTGGTGTCGATGAAGAGGACGAACGATGAACCCGCGTGTGGAGATTGGTTCGAGTTAGACTGACAGCACCCTCACACAGCTACCGGTAGATAAAGCTATTTGCTGTCGACGCTGAGCCCACGCCGGTCTCGGCGACGTGGCCTTGTCGACACACCATATCTGCGGGTTTTAGAAGTAACATCTTAATCTTAAAGCAATAATTACTCGGCAATCCACTATCGATTGCCGACGGGCAAAACTCCCCCATCGACTCATTCGTTCGAACGAACTAGAGCTGAGTCGATGGCCACGCCCAATCTCCCCAGCGATCAAGCGCTGTTGCGCGTCGCGATTGATGCCTTTGGGCGCTATGGGCTTGAGGGGGCGAGTACGCGCAATATCGCCGGGGCGGCCGGCAAGCCGATGTCGGCGATCACCTATCATTTCGGGGGCAAGGACGGGCTTTACCTGGCCTGTGCGCAGCATATTGCCGATACGATTGGCGCGATGGTCGCCCCGGCGCTGGACCAGGTCGCCACCCTGTGCCGCGCCGATGCTAGCCCGGCGCAAGCGCGCGCGGGGCTATCGATGATCTTCACCGGCTTTGTCCAGACGATGGTGAGCGAGGAAACCGCGCAATTTTCCCGCTTCATCATGCGCGAACAGATGGAGCCGTCCGCCGCGTTCGAGATTCTGTATGGCGGGGTAATGGGGTCGATGCTCACCCATGTTACCGATCTGCTGATCGTCGTCAGCGGCGGTCGACTGAGCCGGGGCGAGGCCCAAGTCCGCACCATCGCGCTGATGGGCCAGGTCATGGCCTTTCGCGTCGCGCACGCCGCCGTCATGCGCACCACCGGCTGGACCAGCATCGGCCCCGACCAGGCGGCCGCGATCAACCAAAGCATTCAGCGGCATCTGGCCGCGATTCTCGACGCGCTCGAAGCAGGAGACGGCATATGAAGTTCAGGCGACCGATTGGGATCGCGGCGCTGATCATGTTGGTGGTGGCGGCGCTTGCCACCCGTGGATTCGGCCTATTTGCGCCTGCGGACACCGGCCTGGCGCTCTATGGCAATGTCGATGTCCGGCAGGTCGAACTTGCTTTCCGCGTGCCAGGGCGGATCGAAACGATGGCAGTGGATGAGGGCGCCAAGGTAGCGCCCGGTACCATTCTCGCCCGGCTCGATCCGCGACCGTTGCGCGATTCGGTGGCGGTTGCCGATGCGCAGATCGCCCTGGCCGATGCCGAACTCGCCAAGCGCGAAGCTGGCAGCCGCGCGCAGGATATCGCCCAGGCGCAGGCGGTGCTCGCCGAACGCCAGGCCGCGCTCGACAAGGCGCAGCAAGACGATGCCCGCCGCCAGTCGCTGGTCGCCAGTGGTGCGGTCAGCCAGGCAATCGCCGACGCGACCCGGGCAGACCTAAAGGCAGCGCAAGCACGGCTAAAGGCAGCGCAACAGGCGTTGTCGTTGCAGCAAGCCGGCAGCCGCACCGAAGATATTCGCGCCGCCCGCGCGCAACGCGCATCCGCCATGGCCAGCCGTGATCGGGCCCGCACCGATCTGGCCGATGCCGCGATCATTGCGCCCGAAGGCGGCACGGTGCTGACGCGCGCGCGCGAACCCGGCGCGATCGTTCAACCCGGCGAGACGGTGTTCACCCTGACGATCGATCGCCCCTTACGCGTGCGCGCCTATATCGCCGAGCCGGATCTTGGCCGGATTTCGCCCGGCATGGCCGTGCTGGTGAGCGCTGATGGCAACCCCCGCCGCTATCACGGCACAATCGGCTTCATCTCGCCGACCGCGGAATTCACCCCCAAATCCGTACAGACCGAAAATCTACGCACCGATCTGGTCTATCGCCTGCGGATCAACGTCAGCGATCCCGATGATGCGCTGCGCCAGGGCCAGCCCGTCAGCATTGCCGTGCCATCGGCCCGCGCCGCAGGCAAGAACTGACATGACAGCGCCCGTCGCACGGGCAGTGGGCGTTTCCAAACGCTTCGCCAGTGATGGCCCCGCCGCGCTCGACTCGGTCGACTTGACGATCATGCCGGGGCAGATGACCGGACTGGTCGGCCCGGACGGCGCCGGCAAGACCACGCTGATCCGCATCCTCGCCGGGCTGATCATTCCCGATCAGGGCAGCATCGAGGTGTTCGGCGCGCCCGCCGCCCAAGCTGACCGCGCGCAGATTGGCTATATGCCGCAGCGCTTTGGGCTCTACGAAGACCTGTCGGTGATCGAGAATCTCAATCTCTATGCCGATCTGCGCGGCCTGCCGGCCAGCGAGCGCGCTGAGAATTTTGCGCGGTTGCTCGACTTTACCGATCTCAAGCGCTTTCAGGCGCGCCGCGCCGGCAAATTATCGGGCGGGATGAAGCAGAAACTGGGCCTTGCTTGCGCCATGGTGCGCGCGCCCAAATTGTTGCTGCTCGACGAGCCTGGTGTCGGGGTCGATCCGGTATCGCGCCGTGAATTATGGGCAATGGTCCGCGCGTTGGCGGGTGAGGGCGTCGGCATCTTGTGGTCAACCGCCTATCTCGACGAAGCCGAGAAATGCGACACAGTATTCCTGCTCAACGAAGGCAAGATGCTGCACGGCGGCCCGCCGGGCGAATTGCTGCGCCAGGTAGAAGGGCGCGTGGTTCGCGTCGCGGTCCCCTCCGCCGATCGTCGCCACATATTGGAGCATGTTCTTGACCGCGATGACGTGATCGATGGCACGGTGCAGGGGGACGCCGTGCGCTTGTTGCTCCGCAACCGCGACGTTGTTCTCACTGCTGCCGATTTCGGCCTGCCCGCGATCACCATCGAACCCGCCGAGCCGCGTTTTGAAGATGGCTTCATCGATATTCTGGGCGGCGGCGCGCATGGCAGCAGTGCGTTGGCCAAGGCCTATCGCACCATCCCGGCGAATGATGCACCGGCGATTGCCGCCCATGCGCTGACCAAGATTTTTGGCGATTTCACCGCTGCGCATGATGTGAGCTTTTCGATCCCGCGCGGGCAGATTTTCGGGCTGCTCGGCCCCAATGGTGCGGGCAAATCGACCACTTTCAAGATGCTGTGCGGCCTGTTGACGCCAACCCATGGCACCGGATCGGTCGCGGGCTTCGATCTGCGCACCGCCAAAGCCGATGCGCGCCAGTCGCTTGGCTATATGGCCCAGAAATTCTCGCTTTATGGCGATCTCAGCGTCCAGCAGAATCTCGACTTCTTCGCTGGCATTTATGGGTTGCAGGGGGCCGCGCGGCGCGCGGCAACGGCGCGCGTCACCGGGATTTTCGGGCTGGAGCGCTACCTAAAGGTCAATAGCGCCACCTTGCCGCTTGGTTTCAAACAACGCCTCGCGCTGGCCTGTGCGGTGATGCACGAACCGCCTGTGCTGTTCCTCGACGAACCGACATCAGGCGTCGACCCGATCGTCCGGCGTGAATTTTGGAGCCATATCAACGGGCTAGTCGAAAAGGGGGTAACGGTACTCGTAACCACCCATTTCATGGACGAGGCCGAATATTGCGACCGGATCGCGCTGATCTATCGCGCCGAACAAATCGCCACCGGCACCCCCGACGAGCTGAAACGCCAGGCGGGCAAAGCCGATGCAACGATGGAGGACGCCTTCATCGCCCTGATCGAGGCTGCCGACCTGCAGCGCGAGGCGGCGGCATGAACGCGCGCTGGGATTACCGCCGATTCAGCGCGATGCTGCTGAAAGAGACATTGCAGATCTTCCGTGATCCATCGACACTGCTGATCGCCTTTGTCCTGCCGGTGCTGCTGATCTTCCTGTTCGGCTATGGCGTCAGCCTGGATACGGCGCGCACCCGGATCGCGCTGTCGCTGCAGGACGGTGGCGGCCCCGCGCAGAGCCTGGCCGGTGCCTTTCAGCAATCGCGCTGGTTCGACGTCGCCTCGACGGGCGATCTCAAAATCCTGAAGCAGGATCTGGTCGCGGGCAAGGTGCGCGCAATTGTCGTGATCCCCAGCGATTTCAGTCGGCGTGTCGAACGGCACGGCAGCGGCGATATTCAGGTGATCACTGATGGATCGTCGCCCAACACCGCCAGCTTTGCCGCCGCCTATGCGCAAGGCGTGCAGGCTAGCTGGGCGGCGGCGCGAAGTGAAGATCGCGGTCGCAGCATTGCCCCGGCCATCAGCGTCGATCAGCGCTATTGGTTCAATCCTGAGCTTGCCAGCCGATTTTTCCTGGTACCCGGCGCGATTGCCATCGTGATGACGATGATCGGCACCCTCCTCACCGCGCTCGTCATCGCCCGCGAATGGGAGCGCGGAACGATGGAGGCAATCATGGCCACGCCGATTGGCATGGGCGAATTCATGGCGTCCAAAGTGATCCCTTATTTCATGCTGGGGCTTGGCTCGATGACGATCTGCGCGCTGCTGGCGGTGTTCGTTTTCGGCGTGCCATTTCGCGGATCGCCGATCGCGCTGCTGGCGGTTGCATCGGCGTTTCTGGTCCCGGCACTCGGCCAGGGGTTGTTTATTTCGGCGGCCACCAAGAACCAGTTCGTCGCCAGCCAGATCGCGCTGCTGACCGCGTTTTTGCCGGGCATGTTGCTGTCGGGCTTTATCTTCGAAATCGCCTCGATGCCGCGCTGGGTGCAGATCATCACTTATCTGATCCCGGCGCGCTACCTGATCCCGCCGCTGCAAACCGTGTTCGTGGTGGGCGATAACTGGCGGCTGTTCCTGCCTGATATCGCGGCGATGCTCGGCTTTGGTCTGATCTTCTTCACCCTCGCTGTGCGGGCAACGAAGCGACGGATCGCATGAGCGGCAGCGGGCGAATCCTGGCGATGATCGTCAAGGAACTATGGGCGGTACTGCGCGATCCGCGCGGGCGCATCACCCTGATCATCCCGCCACTGCTGCAGCTGGTGCTGTTCAGCGCGGCGGCAACGCTGGAGGTGAAGAATGTCACGATCGGCATTTATGATCGCGACGGCGGCCCGGCAGCGACCGAATTCATCAATCAGCTTGCCGGCAGCCCCAATGTCCAGCGGCTGATCCGCATCGAATCGCCAGATGCATTGCGCCGCGCGATCGATGATCAACGCGCAATTGGTGTGTTGGTGTTCGATCAGCGCTTCAGCAGCGATGTTGCGGCACATCGGCCAGCACAGGTGCAGGCCATTTTTGACGGGCGCCGATCCAATGCCGCGCAGATCACCGCCAGCTATATCGATCAGATCGCCGCCAGCGTTGGTGCGGTCGTCCGCCCGGCTGCCTCGCGAACGCCACCCCCCGGACGGGTGCTGGTCAGCAATTGGTTCAATCCCAATCTCGATTATTTGTGGTTCATCATGCCGTCTTTGGTCGCGATCATCTGCGCCATCTCCGCGCTGTCGGTGATCGTCCAGTCGGTTGCCCGCGAACGCGAACTGGGGACGTTTGATCAGCTGATGGTCTCGCCGCTTCGATTGCATGAAATCCTGATCGGCAAGATGACGCCGCCTTTCCTGATCGGCATGTTCAACGGCACCCTGTACCTGATCGTCATTCCGGTCTTTTTCGGGGTGCCGATGACCGGATCGATCCTGCTCTTTTATGCCGCGCTGACATTTTTTCTGCTCGCCGTGATTGGCATCGGCATGGTCGTTTCGACGATTTCGCAATCCCAGCAACAGGCGTTTCTGGGGATGTTTCTGGTGACGGTGCCGATGACCCTGCTGTCAGGCTTCACCAGCCCCTATGAGAATATGCCCCGCTGGCTGCAGATCATTGCCGAAGCAAACCCGCAAAAACATTTCCTGATCATCGCCGAGGGCCTGTTCCTGAAAGCGATGCCGCTGGCGGATGTGTTCGCCAATAGCTGGCCGCTGATGATCATCGCTGCCGTAACGCTGACCGCAGCAACCCTGCAATTCCGATCGCGCGTGGAGTGAAGCCAATGCGATATGCCCCGCCCCTTATCCTGATAGTGGCCGTGCTTGGCGGTTGCACGGTCGGGCCAAGCTATCGGCAACCGCCCACCACGCTTGGCAGCGCGGCGCCATGGGTATCACCGGACACTGCACCCGGCGATGTCGATACCAGCTGGTGGCGGGCGCTGGGTGATCCGATGCTCGACACGCTGGTGGCGCGAGCGCTCACGGACAATCTCGATGTTCGTGAGGCACAGGCGCGGCTGCTTGATGCGCGCGCCAATCGCGACGCTGCCGCTGGCCGAACCGTGCCCGAAATCCGCGCGAGCGGTGGCGCGACGCAGACCCAGCTGAGCCAGAATGGCCAGATCCCGATTGCGCGTATTCCCGGTTTCACGCGGCAGTTTTCGCTGTTTGATGCTGGCTTTGATGCTTCTTGGGAGCTTGACCTGTGGGGCGGCACCCGGCGCGCGGTGGAAGGATCGCGAGCACGGGCTGCGGCTGCCGCCGCGCGCATCGACGATATCCGCCTGCAAAGCATCGCCGAGGTTGCGCGCAGCTATGCAGATCTGCGCGCCGGCCAGGCTCGGCTCGCCAATGCGCGCGCGGACAGCGATATCTGCGATGCGATCGCAGCTCTGGTCACGCAACGCACCGCAGCGGGCGAATCCTCGGCCAGCGATCAGGCATCAGCACGCCAGCGTGCGGACACCGCTCGCGCGGCGATCAGCGGGATTGAGGCTGATATCCGCGGCGCAATCTACCGATTGGCGTTGCTGACCGGCCAGCCGCCCGAGGCATTGCTCGCCGATCTGTCCCCCACCGCACCCTTGCCGCAAGTGCCCGTCGTGGTGGCGACCGGCATCCGCTCCGATCTGCTCCGCCGCCGCGCCGACATCCGTGCTGCCGATGCCGATCTCGCTGCCGCTACCGCCGATATCGGCGTGGAGACCGCCAATCTCTACCCGCATATTTCGCTGACCGGCAGCCTGGGCCAGCAATCGCGTGCGATTGGCGATATTGCTTCGGGGGCGAGCACGCGCTTTCAGATCGGGCCGAGCTTCAGCTGGCCCATTTTCTCCTTCGGGCGAATCCGGGCGCAGATCCGCGCCGCCGATGCGCGCGCCGGTGCCGCAGCAGCCCGCTATGAAAAGGCGGTATTGGGGGCGCTTGCCGACAGCGAAACTGCGGTCAATCGTCTCGCCGCGAGCAGGTCCGCGCAACTGGACCGCGCCACTGCCCTCGCCGAAAGCAGCACCGCCACCGCGCTTGCCGAACGTCGCTTTCGCGCAGGCGAAGATGATCGGATCGCCTGGCTTGAATCGCAATCATTTAGGCTAGCCATTGAACAACAGGCACTAAGCGCGCAGACCGACACACTGAAAGCCTATATCGCACTCGCCAAGGCCCTTGGCGGCACCTGGGCGGAGACGGACAAATGACCGGACGTTTCGGCCTCACGACGCTGCTGGCGCTTGCCCTGGTTATGACCAGCGGCTGTGTCACGCTGCCCAAGCGGCTTTACAGCGAACAAGAACAGTCCATTGCGCAAATGCCCGGCATTCCCGGCGCGCGGTTCTGGGCCGATGATCCCGCCGCCTTCATGCGCGCGCGACCGGAACGCTTGGCCGGCCGGGCAGAGGCAATGCTCGCCATATCGGGCGGATCGGATGACGGGGCCTATGGCGCGGGCTTCCTCAACGGCTGGAGCCAATCAGGCAAGCGCCCGGAATTCACCGTGGTCACCGGGGTCAGCACCGGCGCGCTGATTGCTCCCTTTGCCTTTCTCGGCGCGCGCTATGATGACCGGGTCAAAGCGGCATACACAACGATCAGCCAGCGCGACATTTACAATCTGCGCCTGCCGCCAACGGCGTTACTGTCGACCAGTGTCGCCACCACTGGGCCGCTGTGGCGGCTGCTCAACACCTATGTGACCGATGCAGTGATCGACGAGGTCGCCGCCGCGCATCGCAGTGGCCGGCGGTTATTCGTCGGCACCGCCAATCTCGATGCGCAGCGCGGTGTCGTGTGGAATTTGGGGGTTATCGCCGACAGCAAGGCGCCGGGCCGTTATCGGCTGTTTCGGCAGGTGCTGCTGGCGTCGTCTGCGGTACCTGCGCTGTTCCCGCCCGTCGTGATCGACGCGCAATCGGGCGGCAAACTGATCCGTGAGGCGCATGTCGATGGCGCGACGTCGGGATCGTTGCTGGTGGTGCCGCCGGGGGTGATCACCACCAGCGGTATCGGCACCGATGTGTCCGATCTCTATCTGTTGGTGAATGGGCAATTGGGGGGCGATTTCAAGATCGTCAAAGGCGGCATCCTGGCCATTGCCAGTCGTGCCTTCACGCTGGCGACGGCAGCAGCAGTGCGCGAACAGACCGCCACCGCCTATCTTTGGTCAAAACGCTACGGCGCGCGCTACCATTTGAGCTATATCACGTCGGGCTTCGAACCGGGGCCGCCACATAAGCCGTTCGATACGGCCTATATGAACCGGCTCTATGCCTTTGGACTCAGCCAGGGTCTGGCCCAGAAATGGGCATCCGCACCGCCCTCTGGCGATCCCGTCGCGCCGTAAGACAACGAAAGCCGGGCTCGGTTAGCCGCGCGCGAGCGCTGCCAGCGCGATGGCGCCGAGCGGACCGGCATTCGCACCCAGCGTCGCCATCGCGATCCGCGCGGCAGGGGCAATTGCGGTATCGGGCAGATACCCCGCCAATCGATCCGTCACCACGGCGCGGATCTGGGGGAGCAGATAGGGCCGCTGCTGCAGCACGCCGCCGCCCAGCGCAATCCGTTCGGGCGCGAAGCTCATCAGCATATTGGCAAAGAAATCGCCCAGTTCCTTGGTGACATCCGCCCAGACCGGATGGTCCGCCGGAATATCCGCCCCGGCCAGGCCCGTCCGCGCTTCGAGCGCCGGGCCAGACACCAACCCCTCCACACAATCGCCATGAAAGCAGCAAATGCCGGCAAAAGCATCGTCCGCCCGGCGCGGCACGCGCATATGGCCAATCTCAGGATGCAGGAAACCATGCACGGGCCGACCATCGACAATGATGCCGCCGCCAACGCCCGTGCCGATCGTCACATAGGCATGCACCCGACAGCCAACCGACCCGCCCCAAAGCTGTTCCGCCAGTGCCGCCCCGGCAACATCGGTATCCAGCGCAATCGGTAAATCAAAACGGGACTGCACTGTGCCGAGCAAATCAAAGCCGCTCCAGCCCGGCTTGGTCGTCTCCAGCACATGGCCAAAACGGCTCGCGGCCGGGGCCAGCCCCAGCGGGCCAAACGCCGCGATGCCGATCGCGACAAAGCCCTGTTGCGCCCGCCAGCCCTCCAGCGTGCCAAGCACCGCCGCCAATGTTTCGGCAGGGGCGCCGGTCGGCCAAGCCTGCTTGGCCAAGATCGTCTCGCCGCGCGCAAGCACCGCGATGCATTTGGTGCCGCCAAGCTCGATCCCGGCGAGCAATTCTTCTCCCCGGTTCATGACGCGTTCGGGCGGTGGTGGAGCAATTTAGTCATCCGCATGAGTAAAGCCGGTTTTCCCCCGGTGCCGCAAGTGCGCTTGATCCCGTTTAGCATCACGCTGATCAGGGGACCCCGGCACAGTGCCGGGGTCCACCAAACCGATGCCAGGATTAGCGATTGTCGGGTTGTGCCCGTACCGACGCCAGCCCAAGCCGCGTCGCGCGGTAGGGGCCACCGCCGCTGCTGGCGATCAAGCCGCGCCGCCTGAGTCGCTGGAACAAGCTGAGCGTGCAATCGCTCAGCACATAGCCTTCACGGGTGAAGCAATCGACCGCCGCGATACGCCCGTCATCATCACGCCGGTGGACGATGCGGCCACCCTGCGCCAGCGCGTGCAGCACGCGCTGTTCAAGCTTTGAAATATTCATAGGAAATGTCAGCCCCGAGCATGGGGTTAGCGCCATCACCGCCGCAAACGCCCAAAAATGGGCGGCGACGATGCGTGATGCCGGGCCCGGGATCACGATCCCGGCCAGCAATCAGCGGGCGACAATTCCTAACATATCCACTCCAAGCGAGGTGCTAAAGTTACCGGGCGGCAGCAGCAGCCGTCAATAGCCGATCAATGCCCCTGCCCGCTCCGCGCCCAATGGCCTTTGAGCAGCGCGCCGAGCATCGCCGGCAACCCCGGCCGCACCAGCAGCCAATCTCGGATCGCCGGCCCTTTGGTCGCCCCGATCACCCTTTTATAGCCGCTATCGCCCGCGCCCCAATCAACCCGCGTGATCCCGCGCGCCATCGCGTCTGCGAGATTACGATAATAGAGCAATTTGCCCGGTGAATGTTTGGCAAACGCCGGATCATAGCTGTTGGCGATCGCATATTTCAGCGGACCGGCATCAATATCGAAGGAAAAAGCCGCTGGCGCGCCATCCACGCGCAACAGCGCGGCATGCAGCATCCCGGCGATCACCGGATCGCTGGCGACCTGACGCCAGAAGGCGCCGTGACCCGTGCAGGTGAATTTCGCGTCGCGGCCATCGGTGCGCGCGGCGATCCAGCTCTTTTCCTCAATCGCCGCCATCGCATCAAAGCCACCGTTCGACAGCGCCTTGCCATCCAGAAATTCCCACCCCAGCGCGCCGTGTTCGGCAAGGTGTTTTTCGTGGAAACGGTTCTTGCGCAGCGTCGAGTTACGCGGCCACCCGCCGACCGCTTCGGCAGCCATATCGAGCAGATAGCTATCAGCGATAAAGCGATCGAGCACTGCCCAGCCGCGTCCGCGCGCCGCCGTGATCAGCGCCATTGCTGCCGGATCATCATCATAAACCGGCCCGATCCTGAGCGCATTGACGCGCGCTGCCAGCGCATCAGCAAGCGCATCGAACACCGATGCATCGGCGCCTTCATACGCCGGAAAGCTACGAAATGGCCAATAACTGCCCGGTACCGCCGCCAGCCGCGCCCATCCGGGCCCGATCGCCACCATCGGCAGCGCGACCAGCGGCACGCGATCCGCTTCGATCATGATCGTATGGGCCTGCCCGCCCTGCGCGGCGAGTGCCGACGCGAACCAGTGATAGCGCAGAAATTGGTGGCTATGCGGGGCGACCGCCGCAACGGCATCGATCCTGCTGGACAGCCCTTCACACGCCATTGCCGTCATCGTCGCCGGCAGGCGCACGAAATCAGCGAGCAACAGCGGCTTGGTCATGCAGCAAAAATACCGCAATAATCGTTACGATATGGTTGGTAGTGGCCAGACCACCGCGATCCGTTATGAGTATTTTCCTATGCAATTCTCCCCAGCCGTCACCACGATCGCGCAGACGATCCAGCTTTCCTTGGCCCCGGTTTTCCTCCTCGCCGGGATTGGCGCGGTGCTGAACGTCATCGCCGGGCGGCTGGCGCGCGTCGTCGATCGCGCCCGCGCGCTCGAACGGCTTCATCCGCGCAGCAGCGGCCCAGAACATGATCGGCATGTCTGGGAATTGCGGCTGCTTGATCGGCGCATGTCCGTGATCAACGCCGCGCTGTTCCTGTGCGTGACCAGTGCAGTGGCGATCTGTACCGTCGTCGCGCTGCTCTTCGTCGCCGAGCTCGCCAATTTGCACATCGGCACAATCGTCGCGCTGATTTTCATTCTGGCGATGGCGTTGCTGGTCGCCGGCCTCGTCATGTTCATGATCGAGGTCAGGATGTCCCTGCGTGCAACGCATATCCGCGTCGAGTTGCTGGAGCGCGAACGCGGTTAGCGCGGGATGAAAGCAGATTGAATCGAAACTCAAACCGTTCGTCCTGAGTAGGGGCTGAGCTTGTCGAGGAGTAGCAGGTCGGATCGTCTCCCAGACGATCCTGAAACATACCGGGGGCATGTTTCACCTGCTACTTATCGAAGGACCTGCCCCAAACGCTGTCCTTCGATACGCCACTTCGACAAGAGCTCAGTGGCTACTCAGGACGAACGGACCAACCTAACGTCATCCCGCTCTAGCGCGTCCCGTCCATCCCCGGCCCGACATCAGCGCTTGGCAGATAGCGCGGCGCGACCCGCGCTTTGCTCGCCTGTTCATAAACATAGCCGGCACCCAGCAAGGTTGTTTCGCTATGCGCGCGGCCGATGAACGACAGGCCAACCGGTAATCCGCGCACCAGCCCCATCGGCACGGTCAGATTGGGATAGCCCGATACTGCGGGCAGCTCGCTCGACGACGGGCCATTATATTGATCGCCATAGACGTGATCGATCAGCCAGCCGGGGCCATAGCTCGGTTCCACCAGGATCTGCGCGCCGGCCTTGGCGAGCATCGCGTCAATGCCTTCCTTGCCCGCCAGCCGCAGCGATTTTGCGCGCGCGCCGAGATATTCGGGATCGGTCAGGCCATTGGTCTTTTCCGCCGCCAGGAATGTTTCCTGCCGAAAATAGGGCATTTCCGCCGCGGCATTGGCTTCATTAAAGGCAATAATGTCCGCCAGGGTCCGCGTCTTCACAGCCGGCGGGGTGGTGGCGAGATAGCTGTTCAGATCAGCCTTCAGCTCCGTCAACAACACCGCGAATTCAGCAGCGCCAATCCCGTCAAGCTTGGGCTTTTCCACATCGACCAGCACCGCACCCTGCGCCTTCAGCACGGCAAGCGCGGCGTCGAACGCCTTGGTAAGATCGGCATTCATCGCGGGCCGATAGACCGCCACCCGCACCCCATTCAGCGTCGCGCGGGGCAGATCGGCGGCGTAATCGTGCTTGAACAGATCGGCATCGCGCGTTGCCGGATCGGCGGGATCGCTGGCTATCATTTGCGAAAACAGGATCGCGGCATCGGCGACGCTGCGCGCCATTGGCCCGGGCGTATCCTGGCTATGGCTGATCGGCACGACATGCGTGCGACTGACCATCCCGATCGTCGGCTTCAGCCCGACCAGCCCATTGATCGACGACGGGCAGACCACCGACCCATCGGTTTCCGTGCCGATGCCTACTGCGGCAAAGCTGGCGGCGATCGCGGCACCGGTGCCGCTCGACGACCCACATGGCGTGCGGTCAAAAGCATAGGGATTGCGCACTTGCCCGCCGACAGCACTCCACCCACTGACCGAATTGTTCGATCGGATATTGGCCCATTCGCTGAGATTGGTCTTGCCCAGGATCACCGCGCCACCCGCGCGCAGCACCGCCACCATCGGCGCGTCGCGCAAGGTGACATTGTCCTTCAGCGCCAGGCTGCCCGCCGTCGTCGCGACCGGATCCTTGGTTTCGATATTGTCTTTCACCAGCACCGGCACCCCGTCGAGGGGCCCGAGCGATTTGCCCGCCTTGCGCCGCGCATCAGCGGCCTTGGCCTGCGCAAGCGCGTCCGGATTGGTCGCGATGACCGAGCGCAGCGTTGGCCCGGTCCGGTCCATCGCCGCGATCCGCGCCAGATAGGCCTGGGTAATCGCCTCGCTCGACGCCGTGCCATCGGCCATCATCGCGCGCAAATCGGCGATGGAGGCCTCCTCGATTTTGGGGGCGATTTGCGCGGTGGCGGGGGTGGTGACGGCAAAGACGACGGCGGCGGCGATCGGCAGAAAATGGTGGCGCATGAATTTCCCCAAAGACGTTAACGCAAGCGTAACGGGCAGGGGGCGCGGCGCAAGTGGGGTTGAGGATTTCGCTTCCGGACGATGAACCGCCAACCACCCGTACGTCTTGAGTAGGGGCTGAGCTTGCCAATGGCCCATATTGAAAGGCCTGTCGCAAACACCGTCCTTTGATACACCACTTCGACAAACACAACGGCTATTCGAGACGAACGGGTTGAGATTGGCAATCTGGAGCGCACACGCGCCACCTCAAAGTTGCGAAGGTTGCAAGTATTCTTCGCTTTTTGCGCTGGCGGAAAGTGGTAAGCAGATTATTAGAAAGATTGACGATTTCAAATAACAGAAGTGACGGTATAAGTTGACGGCGACGTAAAAAATCTGCTGTTATTAGGATTGCGAATAGGAGTTATTATGAAGGTATTTATTAGCTGGAGTGGCGATCGAAGTAAAGCGCTGGCCATAGCTTTGAAAGAGTGGATACCACTTATATTGCAGTACGCAAAACCGTGGGTTTCGGAAAAAGATATATCGGCGGGAGAACGATGGGCACAGGCTATTTCTGGAGAGTTAGAAAGTTCTAACTTTGGAATACTTTGCATTACTCCCGAAAATTTGAGCTCAGAGTGGATTTTGTTTGAGGCTGGAGCGCTATCAAAATCGATGCTTGATGCGAAAGTAATACCGTTACTTTTTGGACTTGAGTTAAGCGATCTTAGTGGCCCTTTATCTCAATTTCAAGCTCTAAAGATTGACCAACAAGGCGTCATGGATGTCATAAAAGCTATCAATGTTGTTTCAGAGATAAAGGCTTCCGACACGACGATTGATCAACTTGTTCCCGCATTATGGCCACAATTGCAGCAAAAGGTCGATAATATACCGGGAAAGGCGCCAGCCGGTAAAAATATGCGGCCGCACGGAGAAATTCTGGAGGAGCTGGTTTCCCAGGTTAGAGGTTTAGGGGCGCGAGTGCGTGATCTTGATCCAGATTTTATGGATCGCGAACTAAAGATTGCCAGCCGGAGCGGCCGCGACCTTGACCCTCGGATGATTGACGAACTCATGCATGGAGCAATAGATTCTCGTGACGGCGACTTATCGCTGTTGATTTTAGCTGGGCTAATAAGAGAACCAATGCCTTGGCTAGCCGAAGTACTAGTTGAATCTCACCGAGAACTGAAAAGTGCGAGTCCCAAGCAGGCAAGGGATATCGCTCATCGCCTGATGCGACTTGTCGATCAAACCGCGAGAGGACGAATTGGTGACCGTTTTTTGGGGCGGACCAAAGCTGGCCAAATGCTGATGATGGAAATGCCTATGTACATAGACCGGGCAATCTCCTCACGAATTGAGTTTCGCACGAAAATTGGGGAAATCAACGCAGAGGGGCAACCTGACGGCGATTGACACCCCCACAAATGAAAAGAGGCTGCCGGGGGGTGCCACGCACCGCCCCGGCAACCTCCTGACATGGTCAGCGGCCGGAAGCTCCAGCCCGGGAGACCATGCGAGCCGCCAATCCTATGGGCCTTAACGTTGACTGGGGGAGAATGCCCCCCGTCAGGCCCGGCGGATTAGCGCCGCATCCCCCGAACGAACTGAACCGACCCCTTTGCTGAACCATGAGACATCGGATCACCTCCTTTCGCTAGTTAAAACGGCGTACCCTGCCTGGGCACGACTCCTGTTTGAATCATGTGATTCATAACAACAAGTCTTGTAATTTATTTCTTTTTGGGCGACTTAAGAGGACTGTGCTTGGGACTGGCCCGCACAGTCCCCAATCACCGCTGCAATCGCGCCGTCTGCCGGGATCGCTAGCGTTGCACCGGGCGCAGAACTGCCCGTCAGCATCACGCCAATCCGCCCTTTTGCTCGCGCCAGCGCCGTGGAAATGAAGCTATCGTCGATCGGCACCGCCGCCATCACGCCCGGCGCAAAGGCGCGCGGCCGCGCGACAAAGCTGGCCGCACCCGATCCGGTGATGATCTTCAGCATGCCCCCCGCTGCAGCGGGCACGGCGCGGACGAACAATAATCGGTGGCGAGCGGAATCGCAGCGCAGCGCAAGTTGCGTCTGGCCGGCAGTATCGACAAACACCGCCGCATCGCCGGCCGGGCCAACATCATGCCGCCAATGGCCAGCGGTGATCGCCACGCCGTCCAGCTCGGGCGTCGGCAATATCCCCGACGCGATCACGCGGTCCGGCCCGGGCACGCTGATCGCGACCGAGGCATCTTCCGGCTTGGTGGGAGGCGTATCAGCAGACGGGGCGCAACCGGCCAACCCTATTAGGGCCAGTACCACCACCGTCCCCCGCATCACGGGCGGCAATCCTCACTCACCCGCAAAATCTCTGGCCAGGCGGGAATAACAAGCACCGGCAAGGTCGCCTGATCGACGATGAACCGGCCGCGGCTGAACCCGATCGCATCAAGCAACGGATCACGCGGGAACAGCGCGAAGGCCATATACGCCGGGCTCGCGCCGGTTGGCTGGGTAGCGATGGTGCGCGCCGTGCTCGAGGTGCGGATGGTCAGCGGCGCATTGCCGGGTGCAGCACCGCGCCGCGACACATAGATTTGCCCGGCGCCGCGATCACACCGGATGGTCAGTTCAGCATCGGCACCCGGCCTGCCGAACAGCGCGATGCTGCCGCGACTATCCTGGCGATACACCCAGTCGCCTGGCGTCACCGGCCGATCGCGCCAGTCACCGCCATAAGCGGGGGACACCGGGACCGGCGTTTGGGTAGCGGCAACGATAGGTGCAGGGGTCGGCATGGCGGTCGATACCACCGGCGGCGTGACTTGCCGCGCGGGTGGCGGGGCAAGCCGGGCCGGGAGCGGCGCAGGGGCGCTGGCGCAGCCGGCCACCAGCATCACGACAAAAAGGGGCGATCGCAGCATCCTATCTCTATGCGCGATGCCGCCGAAAGGCTCAACCGCCGATCCGGCCCATCAACCATGAAACCGCTTCCCTTCGTCCCGTCCTTGGGCAACCAAGGGGCAATCAGGGGCCCGGCGGAGGAACTATGGACGGCAAAAGGCTGAAAGCGATCCTCGGCGGATCGGCGGGGAACCTGGTCGAATGGTATGATTGGTATGCCTATTCGGTGCTGACCATCTATTTCGCGCCAAGCTTTTTCCCGAAATCCGACCAGACCGCGCAATTGCTGAGCGCCGCCGCGATCTTTGCGGTGGGTTTCCTGATGCGGCCGATCGGCGCCTGGATCATGGGCAGCTATGGCGACCGGCATGGCCGCAAGGCGGGGCTGGCGCTGTCGGTTGGGCTGATGTGCGCCGGATCGCTGATGATCGCGATCGCGCCAACCTATGCCCAGGCCGGCGTGATTGCGCCCGCTATCCTCGTCATCGCGCGGATGTTGCAGGGGCTGTCGGTCGGCGGCGAATATGGTGCGAGCGCAACCTATCTGTCCGAAATGGCGAGCAAGAAGCGGCGCGCCTTCTGGTCGAGCTTCCAATATGTCACGCTGATCGGCGGGCAGTTGCTCGCATTAGGCGTGACATTGATCCTGCAGGGCTTTTTGGATGAGGCGGCGATGGGCGCCTGGGGCTGGCGGATCGCCTTTGTGATCGGCGCGGCGCTGGCGCTGGCGGTCTATGTGCTGCGGCGGCGGCTCGCCGAAACCGCGCAGTTCGAGGCACTCGCCAAGGACCGCCCCAAATCGACCGCACTCAGCCTGTGGCGCGCTTTCCCGCGTGAATTCATGATCGTCGCGGCGATCAGCGGCGGCGGGTCCTGCGCCTTTTATGCGTACACCACGTACATGCAGAAATTCCTGGTCAACACGTCGGGCTTCGGCAAACAGACCGCGACCGAAATCATGACCGCAGCACTGATCATCTTCATGCTGTCGCAGCCGATCTTCGGCCTGCTCGCCGACCGGTTTGGGCGCAAGCCGATGCTGCTGCTGTTCGGCTTTGGTGGTATGGCCGTGTCGGTACCGGTGTTCTCCGCCATTGCAGCAACCACCGACGCGGTGAGCGCCTTCGCGATCATCCTCGTCCCGCTGATGCTGCTATCGGCCTACACATCGATCAGCGGCCTGATCAAAGCCGAGCTCTTCCCCGCGCATATCCGCACATTGGGCGTGGCGCTGCCCTATGCGCTGGGCAACACGATCTTTGGCGGCACGGCGGAATATGTCGCACTGAAGTTCAAGGACCTGCATCTGGAGGCGGGGTTTTATTGGTACGTCACGGCGATCATCGGGATGGCCACGATCGGGTTCCTGATGCTGCCCGAGACCAAGCATGCGAGCTTAATTGTGGAGGATTGAGGGGGATCATTACAGTGGATCTTCAACTGGCGGAGGATCATCTACGTGCACCATCCCTCGCTCGATGAACTCGTCACGGATTGCCTCGAGTTCGACTTCTGTCCGTCCCGACCAGTTTCCAACAAAAATCGTCGCATCGTCGAAAATCGCTCCAATCAATTGAGCATCATTGAAGTTAACTCGATGTAAAATTGCACCTTCGAGATGCGCCCCACTCAGGTCCGCATTTTCAAGATTTGCACCGCTCAAGTTCGCACCTTCAAGATGCGCACGGCGCAGGTCGGCAGCTTGGAGACGCGCCTCGCGCAGGTCTGCACCTTCAAAATGCGCACGGCGCAGGTCCGCACCACCAAGGTGCACGTTGGTCAGGTTCGCGCCTTCAAAATACGCTTCAAATAGGTCCGCGCCTCGAAGGTTCGCATTAGACAGGTTCGCGCCCTGTAGATGCGCCCAGCGCAGTTTGGCTCCTTCGAGATGCGCCCCGGACAGGTTCGAGGCTCGGAAATGTACCGTGTACAGTCCCGGGCCTTTAAGATGCACTCCGGAAAGGTTCGCGGCTCCAAGATGCGCGTCGAACAGGTCCGCGCCTTCAAGAGCCACCTCTCGCAGGTCTGCGCCTTCTAAATGGGCCCGGCGCAGGTCCGCGCCTCCAAGATGCGCCTGGGACAGGTCCGCGCCTTCAAGATGCGCTTCACGAAGATTCGCGCCTTCTAAATGCGACCCAGACAGGTCGGCGCCTTCGAGATGCGCATTGCCCAAGTCCGCGCCTTCTAAATGCGACCCGGACAGGTCGGCGCCTTCGAGATGCGCCCCGCTTAGGTCAGCGCCCTCAAGATGCGCTTCGCGAAGATTCGCGCCGATAAAGGAGCACTGCGATAATGCTCGAGAAGCGAGCAGCGCGCCAGCCGAACTCCTGGGTCCCGACACATCAATCAGATCGAAACAGGTGCCAGTAAGAGGCAGATCGGCGCGGAAAATGGAGCGCGAGTCTTCTCGGATCACCGCCCGTTCCGCATTGGCAACTGCGTGCGGTGCCACTGCGGCCATCGCCCGCCGGATCTCGGTGACCTTTGCTTCTGCCCAGTCTACTCGCGACAGCCCAGAGTCAGGTTGCGCCTCATCGTGCGCCTCGACCGACTCCACAATCGCCCGTGTTCCCGTTTCGCGGGCGCTGGTCGCCATTCGCGCGCGGAGCAATTCCCAAGCCGGGCGGCGGAAGCTTTCGCCATAATCGCCGCGCAGGAAGCTGCGCAATTGGTGCAATGCCGCGATCTGCAACGTCTCGCGCGCATGAGCCGGATATTTCTCATCGAGCGCGCCCGCCGCGCGCATCTGGATTTCCTGAAATTCCTTCAGGTTCACGTCCTTGCGCTGATTGGCGAGGGTTTCGTTGACGTGAATGTCGCGAAACAGCCACAGGATGAACGCCGAAGGCAGGCCGATCACCAGCAGCAGCAATTGTAACGCCTCACGCCATTCTAGCTGCCCTTCTCCGCCCTTGGTCAAAAATGTTTGAAATGCAGTACCGACGCCACCAACCTCGGCTGGAAAGCGCAGTTCCAGCAGCCACAAAACCACCAGCGGGATCGCGAAGCCTATTGCCAGCAACACTATTGGTCGCGGCAAATGTCGCCGCACATCTCGCCGACGCTGTTCGCCTGCCCAGGCCTTCAGCCGCAGCCACCGCACCCGCATCGAGATTCGCGTCTTGAACCGCCAAGTGTTGCGCGGCCCCAGAAAATCATCGCGCCACCATTTGTGGACGTTACTCAACCAGCCCATCGCAGCCCCCTTGTTGATAAGACTAGCGAGGCCGCTGATTGGCGCTACCTAATTATTGGCAACGGGTTAAGTCCACATAACGAGGTCTGGTCCGCCCCCCGAAACAACATTGCCGAGCGCCGTCCGCTACTTCGTCGCCGTCGCGAACAGCCTCTCCACCGATCCACCATTGCGTTTCAGCACTGCCTCGACCCGTTTACGGCCGTCATAATAGACGAGCGCCGGGGCCATTTCACCCCGTGCCTTCAGGGCGGCGGCTTCGGCGTCGGAAAGGGTGCCACCACCCGCGACCAGATCGCAATATCCTTCACGCAGCCAAATAGGGTAGCGCCAATCGGCAAGCGGCCCGAAATGGGCGCGGATCAGGCCGTGGGTGCGTTCATGCGCGATCACGCCCGACAGGCTGCGTCGCCCGGAGGTGTTGGCCCGCGTCATCACGCTATCGTTGGCGATGTCACTGCGATTGAAGATGATGGTCTCAATGAAAGGTCGGCTGATCGCGATCGTGGTTTGCGATCCCGGCGCCAATAATCGCCAGCGCCAGCCGCCGTCAGTCAGGAAAATACGGCGGCCATATCCGGGCCCGGCGATCGGGCTGGCCCGAAGCAATCGATCCGATCGCGCCAGGATATTGCGCGCTGCGACCTCAGGGATAGGCGTATCCGAATAAAGCTGAGTGTCGCCGACCTGAAGGTGATGCGGAAAGGCCAAGGCTTCTGGAACGACTGTACAAAAAACCCAGGCCACACAAACAAATGTCACCGCCATCGACAGCCATTTACGCATTGATCAGCTCCCCTCTAGACTGGACGATACACTATCCCTTTTTCGGCTTCCGAAACCGCAACGCAAACCGGTCGGTCTTGCCGCGGATGCTGGGGTCGAACACCATCGTGCTATGATCGTCCGCTGCCACCTTCAACACATCGCTCTCGGCCTCCAGCACGAAGCCTGCCTTGACGAAATCGGCCTTGACCACGGCGGGATCGATCCGGTGCAGCTTTTCAACGGTCGCGCGGGTGTCGCCCGGCAGCGCGGCGTGATCGATCACCGCCACAATGCCGCCCGGCTTGGTCGCCTTGAACAGCGTGGCGACAAAGGCGTCAGGGTCCGTGCGTGGCACCTTATACTGCGCACTTTCCCAATAGAGATCATGATAAGATAAATGCAGCATCGTGAAATCAAGGCTGTTCGGTGCTGCCGCGAATTGATCAAACGGATACGCGGTCTGCGTCACATTCGGGTTGCGCGCGACCAGCGACGTCCAGATCGCCTTGCCCTTGTCATCGGTCGGCAAGAACTGGGTGGGCTCATATGCCGTGACATGCCCTTTCGGGCCCACGACGCGCGCCATAATCTCGGTATAATAGCCTGCCCCCGCCATGACATCGGCGGCCTTCATGCCGGGTTTCAACCCTTCAAACGCCAGGATATCGGCGGGCTTGCGGCCTTCATCAAGCGTGACCTGCTCCGCCGGGCGACCGGGTGCGGTGACAGCTGCGGTGATAGTTGACACAGCTTGCTTCGCGGCGACTGGCGATAAGGGGGGCAGCGACGAGAGAGTCAGGGCGGCGGTGAACAGCAACGCAGTCGATCGCATCAGCGGCATCCTTTTGTGTGTTATGTATTTAATACAGTCCATGGGCCGTTCGGTCAATCACCGCGAATGACAAATTCGGCCCGATCGACCGCCGTTCGCTGTGGTTTAGGGTGCATTAACACCATCGCGCTACTTGGTGCTTAAACGTCCAACATTGGTCGTGGGACTTGGGGTCCTGGGGATTAGAGTCACGGGAATTGGGGGCAGGTCGGCAATGATCGACGGGAGGATCAGCAAGCGGTTGAGCGACAAGGAAGTCGCGATGCGCGTTCGCCTGTATAACGAAGGCGGTCATTTTCAGCAGGCCTTGCGCACCGTTTGGGCGCGCGCCTCGCACGTCATCACGCCGGTGATCGAACGCGAATGGCGCATTAATTTTCAAAATCCGTTGAGCGGCGTCGCGCCCGATCGGATCGAGGAATTCGTGGTGCTGGTCCTCGAGACGACGGCGCAACGCTGGACCCTGCCGGTCGATGAAAATTGGGTCGCGTTGATTGCGCGGCGCGGCCGAGAACAGGCCGCGCTCAACCTTTCGCTGCCGATGGTGATCTATGGCCTGATGAATTACGGCACCGCCCTGACCCGCGCGATCACCAGCCATTATGCCGACGATGTCGATTTCGTCGCGCTCGCGCTCGACACGATCCACCGATTGCATTGTATCGAGGTCGACATCTGCATGACGCAGATCGGCGTCGTTCGCCGCGCCGAGACCGCGGAGGAATTGGCGGCGCGGGGCCAATCCTATCTGGCGGACCTGGGGGGCATGCTGCACGAATCAGTGGCCGATGTCGCGGCGCTGCGCGCGCATACGCAGCAGACATCGCTGGCGGCGCGCAGCACGCTCGACAAGACATCCGAAGTCGCGATCGCAGCCGAACAATCGGCTATCGCGATGCGCGACGCTGCACAGACCGCGGGTGGCCTGATCAAGGCCATCCGCGACGCGCGCGGCGAAGTGGAGGCAGCGGCCGACATCGCCATGCGCGCCAGCAAACAGGCTGAGGAAGCGGTGGATATGTCGCGGGTGCTGTCTGACCACGCCAAATCGATCGAATCGATCCTGGGGCTGATCCGCGACATCGCCGGGCAAACCAATTTGCTGGCGCTCAATGCCACGATCGAGGCAGCACGCGCCGGCGATGCCGGACGCGGCTTTGCTGTGGTGGCGCAGGAAGTGAAAAGCCTCGCCAACCAGACTGCGCGCGCGACCGATGACATTGCCGCGACGATCGCCGCCATTCAGGCAGCGACGCGGTCAACCGTGGACACCAACGCGTCGATCAAATCGACCATTGCCCAGCTTGCCGATGGCGCCGGGCGGATCCGCACGGCGATGAGCGACCAGGCCAACACCGTCAGCGCGATCACCGCCAGCGTCGACGAAACCGCGCACGCCGCCGACACCATGTCAGGCACGATCGCCGCGATCCGCGAGGACAGTCAGGTCGTTGCCAGCGAAGTCGACAACCTGCAGGCGCGCGTGACAACGGTCGATGCGCGGCTGACCAATATGGAAAGCGTGGCGGGCAAGTTCGTCGCCGGCATCGCAGGCGAACAGCGCGCGGCGTGATGGGTTAAGCGGCGCGGGGGGTGATACGATCTAGCGCACCGTTCAGGGCGCGCTTGGCTTCCAACAACTCGTACTGAGCTTGAAGGCGGAGAAAAAATCCTTCGGACAAACGGAAATAGCGCGCGAGACGGAGATCGAGTTCACCGCCAATGATCTGCCGCCCTTCGATAACAGCCACAAGGTCAGCAACAGGCACCTCGATCGACCGTGCCAGCAGCGTAGCATCCAGCCCTAGCGGCTCCATGAATTCACTTACTAGCATCTCCCCGGCATGCGGGTTATGAAGCCAATCAGGATTAGTGATAATCTGTGATCTCGACACCGTCCGCGCCTCCGTCGTGCCAAACGAAGCATATACGCCATTTTTTGTTAATTGAAACCGAGTGCTGTCCGGCGCGATCATCGGCTAACGCATGCAGGCGGTTGCTCGGCGGATTACGGAGATCGTCGAGCGACGCCGCCGCGTCGATCAATTTTAGCCGGTAAAAGGCGCGCTCCTGAATGTCCTGTGGGAGTTTACGGCTACGCTCGCCGCGCCATAGACGCTCAGCTTCCGGATCGGCGAAAGTGCGGATCATGGCTTAACTCCAAGAAGGGCCGCTAATCATTAATTACCTTCACCGAAACAACACTTTTGATTCCAAATACATTTGTCTTTAACTAAAGTATATTCTCAGTTATATTTCACTAGTAACTTCAAAATATTGCTACCGCCCCCGCCTCGAACTCCCCGCCACCCCAGCACGCAACTTCTGGCTCTTCCCATAGCGCGTCTTGCGCGTGCCCGGTTTGCCCTCGTTGCTCCGACCCATCACGGGTGCCTTGCGCTCGTCCACCGGCAGCCCCAGTTCCTCTGCCTCCAGCGATCGGATTTCGTCGCGCAAGCGCCCGGCCTCCTCAAACTCCAGGTCCGCCGCCGCCGCGCGCATCTTCTTTTCAAGCTCTTCAATATACGCACGCAGATTGTGACCGACCATGTGCGGGCGGTCCTCATCAATCTCGACCGTCACTTGATCGCGGCTCGCCACGTCCTTGATGATATCGCCGATGTTGCGGCGGATCGTCGTGGGGGTAATGTCGTGCAGCGCGTTATAGGCGAGCTGCTTCTCCCGCCTGCGCCCGGTTTCATTCATCGCGCGTTCCATGCTGCCGGTGATGCGGTCAGCATAGAGGATCACCCGCCCATCGACATTGCGCGCGGCGCGGCCGATGGTCTGGATCAGCGAGGTTTCGGAGCGCAGGAATCCTTCCTTGTCGGCATCCAGAATCGCGACCAGCCCGCATTCGGGAATGTCGAGCCCCTCGCGCAGCAGGTTGATGCCGACCAGCACGTCATACACCCCCAGCCGCAGGTCACGGATCAGCTCGATGCGCTCGAGCGTCTCAACATCGCTATGCATGTAACGGACCTTGATCCCCGCCTCGTGCATATATTCGGTCAAATCCTCGGCCATCCGCTTGGTGAGCGTCGTCACCAACGTGCGATAGCCCGCCTCGGCAGTTTTCTTCGCCTCGACGATCAGGTCCTGGACCTGCTCCTCGACCGGCTTGATCTCGATGGGCGGATCGATCAGGCCGGTGGGGCGGATCACCTGTTCGGCAAACACCCCGCCCGTCTGCTCCATTTCCCATGATCCCGGCGTTGCCGAAACATAGGTGGTTTGCGGGCGCATCGCCTCCCATTCGTTGAACCGCAACGGGCGATTGTCGATCGCGCTCGGCAAGCGGAAGCCATATTCGGCCAGCGTCAGCTTACGGCGGTGATCGCCGCGCGACATGCCATTGATCTGGCCGATCGTGACATGGCTTTCATCGACGAACAGCAGCGCGTTTTCGGGGAGATATTCGAACAATGTCGGTGGCGGCTCACCCGGCATCCGCCCGGTCAGGAAGCGCGAATAATTCTCGATGCCAGCACAAGAACCGGTCGCGGCAATCATTTCGAGATCGAAATTGGTGCGCTGCTCCAGCCGTTGCGCCTCAAGCAACTTTCCCTCGCTGACCAGCTCTTTCAGCCGTTCGGCCAGCTCGAACTTGATCGCCTCCATCGCCTGTTTCAGCGTCGGGCCGGGCGTGACGTAATGGCTGTTCGCAAAGACGCGGACATAATCCAGACTGGCAACCTTCTTGCCGGTCAGCGGATCGAATTCGACAATCTCCTCGATATCGTCGCCGAACATCGACACGCGCCAGGCAGTGTCCTCATAATGCGATGGGAAGATTTCGAGCGTATCCCCTTTCACCCGAAAATTACCGCGCGAAAAGCCCGCATCGTTGCGCTTATACTGGAGCGACACCAGCTTGCGGACGATCTCGCGCTGATCGACCACTTGGCCCTTTTTCAGGTCAAAGATCATCGCCGAATAGGTCTCGACAGAGCCGATGCCGTAAAGGCAGCTGACCGAAGCGACGATGATCACATCATCGCGCTCAAGCAGCGATCGCGTCGCCGCGTGCCGCATCCGATCGATCGATTCGTTGGTCGAGCTTTCCTTTTCGATATAAGTGTCGGACCGCGCGACATAGGCTTCGGGTTGATAATAATCATAATAGGAAACGAAATACTCGACCGCGTTGTCGGGGAAGAATGACTTCATCTCGCCATAAAGTTGCGCCGCCAGGATCTTGTTGGGCGCCAGGATCAGCGCGGGACGCTGCACCGCCTCAATCACCTTGGCCATTGTGAAGGTCTTCCCCGAGCCTGTAACGCCAAGCAGCACCTGGTCGCGCTCACCCGCTTCGGTCTGCGCGACAAGCTCGGCAATCGCGGTCGGCTGGTCGCCGGCGGGGGTATAGTCGGATACGATCTTGAACGGCCTGCCGCCTTCCAGTTTGGGCGGACGTTCGGGCCGGTGCGGCACGAAACTAATGCCGGTTTCCGGCTCGTCGAGGCTGGTGCGAATCTGGATGGCCATGCGGGAACATATGGGGCACGTAGCGGCGCGGCGCAATCAGACGCGACCATCGCCATTGGCCCTGTGCCGAATTCGCGATTGACCAATATTCCCTCGGAACATAAAAAGAACATGAGGGTCGGCGTGAGTCGCGTCGCCCGATAAAGGGAGGATCGCGATGATCGGTTATGCAACATTGGGTACGAACAATATCGCCGCCGCCAGGGGCTTTTACGATGCCCTGCTCGGCAGCATCGGCGCGGCGCGCATCATGGAATTTGGCGACGATCTGGGCGGTTTCACGATGTGGGGCACCGGCTGGGACAAGCCCGGCCTGGCCGTGACCAATCCTTATGACAAAAACGCCGCGACCGTCGGCAACGGCACGATGATTGCCCTTACCGTTGATACGCGCGCCAAGGTTGATGCGCTGCATGCCAAGGCGCTGGAGCTAGGCGGCAGCTGTGAAGGTCCTCCGGGGCTGCGTGGCGACGAAGGTCCACAGGCCTTTTACGGTGCCTATTTCCGTGACTTGGACGGCAACAAGCTGTGTGCGTTCCGGACGGGCCCGGCCTGATCCTGCGCGATTGAGGGAGGTCGGTGCATCCAACGCGATGCTTTTCGCGTAGCTGAGCACACCCCACAGGAGCACCGACATGACCCTGAATCGCCGCACCTTTTTGACTGCATCGACGATTGCCGTTGCCACCGCCGCTGTTGCCGCCTCTGGTGCTGCAGCGGCGGTGAAGCCCCGGTATGAGATCAATCTCAGCGAAGCCGAATGGAAAAAGCGGCTGACCCTGGCGCAGTTTCGCACCCTGCGGCAGGAAGCGACTGATACACCGGGCGAGAGCCCCTATCTAAACGAGCATCGCGCGGGCATCTTCACCTGCGCTGGCTGCGCGCTGCCGGTGTTTTCGTCCAAAGCCAAATATGACAGCGGCACCGGCTGGCCGAGCTTTTTCCAGCATCTGCCCAAGGCGATTCACACCGAAACCGACACATTGCTGGGGTTCGAACGTGTCGAGGTCGAATGCCGCCGCTGTGGCGGGCATCTCGGCCATGTGTTTGATGACGGCCCGGCGCCAACGGGCAAGCGTTACTGCATGAACGGCACCGCGCTGAAATTCATCGCGGGTCGGGCCTGATCGGGCCATCCCCTATGGTGGCTATTGCAGCGACCGATAGGCCACCCGCCACATGACAAGGCCGATCACCGCCGCAACCGCCGCGAGAATCACGCTGGTGGCGGCGGCGCTCGCCCAGCGGAACAAGAGGGTCTGCAAATCGCTGGGCGGCGCTTCAAACAGACCAAAGCCATAGGTCTGGCTGAAGACAAAGACGACGAAGCCGGTCGCCGCGCCAACCAGCGCGGCATGGCCAGCGGCGCGCCGGCCCGTCAAATGCATGAAAATCCAGATCGGCGTGGCAACCGCCGTGATCGCCAGCGCGCAGAGCAAGGCGCCGAGGATAAAGGCGGCCGTCAGCCCCAATGGGCCGCTGGTTGATCCCATCGCCGCCAATCCCATGGCAACCGCGCCGCCCAGCAGACCGCCGACCGCAACCGCCAAGCCGGCCCGGTCGAGCGTGGTTTCATGGCGATGCATCCGCAACTCGTTCATGCCAATCCCAACCCAATCCCAAACTAGTGATCGCCCCCGATCGATGCGACTCGCGCGCCCCAAAGGAAGCCTATCGCATGGCGCGTATGCTGGGCGTATCGAGGCAGGCAAGCAACGCTGCGCGTGGCATTGGCGGCGTCCCAGCCGGGGACGCATAAGGTGCAATCGCGGTCGGCTGGCCAAAACCGACGGTATCGAACCGGCCGCCCTGACGGGTGCAGGCCATGGCAGCGGCGAGCAACCGGGGCGGCGTATCATAGGCTTCATTGCTCAGCCGAAAGGTGCCCCAATGCATGCCAATCGATCGCGACGCACCAAGCCGACGCGCGACGTCCACCGCATCGACCGGCCCGATATGGCTCCAGTCGCCCATTTGCCCGGGTGAAAAGCGGAACGCGCCGATGGGGATCAGCGCCAGCCGCATCGGGCCATAAACCGCCGCCTCATCTGCCCAGCGCAAATCGCCAGCGCCGGTATCGCCGGTGAAGAACAGATTGCCGCCCGGCAACCGCACAACAAAGCTGGACCAGAGCGCGCGATTCTGGTCGCTCAGCCAGCGCGTGCTCCAATGGTGGTTGCGGTTGACGATCACCTCAACGCCGGGCTTCACGGTCAACCGCCCGCCCCAATCAAGCGTTCGCGACGGCACGCCGACCTGACCGATCACCGCATCATTGCCCAGCGAAGAGACGATCAGCGGCCGATCACGGTCCCACAGCCGTTTCAGCGTCGTCAGGTCCATATGATCAAAATGATTATGGCTGACCAGCACGAGATCGATCTTCGGCAGCTTGTCAAAGGCAATGCCCGGCGCGGCAACGCGTGCCGGGCCAATATCAAACGGCCCTGCCCGCGCTGACCAGATCGGATCGGTCAGGATGTTCAACCCTTGGGTCTGCACCAGCACGGTTGCGTGCCCCACCCAGGTAGCAACCATGGCATTACCCATCACCCGCGCCGGCACCGGTTTGGGGACCACCCGAACATGATCCGGCCATGCCGGGGGGGCATCCCCGGTTTGGCCCGTCAGCCGCCGCCAGATGTAATTGCCGCGCTTGCCGCGCGGGCGAAGCCGAATTTCATCATCCCGATCAGGATTACGGAAACGTTCGCCATCATAATGGGCGCTCACCGGCCCTTGATAATAGATCGCATCCAGAAAATGCGGCACGATCGTGAGCGCGAGGCAAAGGATGATAACGGCAAAAAGCACCGTCGTTCCAATCCTGCGCGCAATCCGGCTGAGCATCCCGCCCCCTGTCATACCGCAACGTTGGCTGCAAGCCGGACGATCGTCCCCTGCCCCCCGGGCCAAACTGCGGTCGCGATGCCCCCCGATTGATGCTGGAGCCAATCGACTGATCCACCGTCCCAAGGGGGCGAAGCAATAGATGTCCGTTGGTTGCGGGACCGAAATCCCCATGGCAATAATCAATGCAAATATATCACAAAAGAATCATTGTCTTATGACTAACCATCAGATGATTTTCGACATTGGCATGCATGAGGGACAGGACACTGATTTCTATCTGCGCAAGGGATTCAAGGTCGTTGCAGTAGAAGCCAACCCCGCACTTGCCGCGAGTGCTGCACGACGATTTGCGGCCGCCATTGCATCGGCACAATTAACGATCGTCAACAAGGCGATCGCAGATGTCCCCGGGACAATCGAATTCTACATCAACGAAAAACTGTCCGTATGGGGAACGGCCAGTCGCGACTGGATGGAACGGAACGCAAAACTGGGCGCACCCAGCACGATGATCGAAGTTCCAACGATGAGCATGGCCGCTTTGTTTAGCGCTTATGGCATGCCCTATTTCATGAAGGTCGATATCGAAGGCTATGATCAATTATGTATCAGGGCGTTGATCGATCGTGACGACCGCCCAGACTTTACATCGATTGAATCGCATGCCTGGCTTTATGACGAAACGCTCGCCGATCTGGAGCTGCTGCGACAGGCCGGCTACACCAAATTCAAGATAATCCCGCAGCATGATATCATGCGGCAGCGCCCCCCCGCCAAATCATTGGAGGGGCTGCCTATCGATTACACCTTTGTCAGTGGGTCCAGCGGGCTGTTCGGACGGGAACTGCCGGGCCGGTGGATGAGCTTTGACCAGACATGCGCACGCTATCGCCATATCTATCGCAATGTCCGCATGGTCGGCATGCATAATGGCCGGTTTCGCGACGTGAAGAATCGCTATGTGAAGGCGGCGCTGAACCGCGTCTTTGCAGGCGGGACGGGCTGGTATGACACCCATGCGACCAGCTAGGCTGATCGGGCCAAGCACATCAGCGCGAACATCCATTACAATGTCCAATTCGCCAGCCCCCCGCTGCATGCCATCCTCGCTGCGCTGCTACAGCCTTTCGGACGAAACGAGCTGATCGGATGCTGGTGTTGACATTATCGTCATTCTGTTGCTTATACACAATATATCGTCCGTTTTTAAGAACAAAGTTAACCGATGATCTACAACCGCATTGCACTGTTCAGGGCAGATCGGGGCGTTTCACGTCGCGATCTCGCTGATGCGGTTGGCGTTAACCCCCAAACGATCGGCTATCTCGAGCGCGGCGATTATTCGCCCAGCCTGGAACTGGCGATGAAGATCGCCGCCTATTTCGGCGTCGCAATCGAGATGCTGTTTTCGTTCAATCCGTTCGAATCGGTCGCGGACACGCTCCGCCGCAATGGAGAAGGTGCATGAGCTATGACCTCCGCAAATGGGTTGCGGAATCGCAGACCGCGCGCAAGCGAAGCCGCTGGACGCGTTACTATTTGGCAGCGGGGATTTTTGCGGGGATCCTATTTGCCATCGCTGACCTCTTCGACCCGGGCTTCGGGAGCAAATCATGGGCCGCCAATCCGGCGATCGCGTTCCTGCTGCTCGGCGTCGTTCCGCTGTCGCCATTCGGCCGTGAGAGCTGGATGACCGAAAAGGGGCGAGCGACGTTCGACGAGTTCGAACGCAACGCGCTCTCGGCGGCCACTACGCGTGCCTATGCGACACTGATCACGGTGATCATGCTGGGCATGGTCTATCTGTGGATTGCCTCGATTGCGGGCTGGCCAGTCCCGACGATACCGCGCCAATGGGCAGCCCTCACCTACCTCCTCGTCGGGCTCGGTCTGGCCCTGCCCGTTTTCTATGCCGAACTGCTCGTGCCGCTCCCACCGGCGGAAGGAGACGACGAATGAAATCCTCAAAAACCGTCCCGCAGCGCCTCGACGACATGGTCGAATGGACGGGCATCCCGGCGATGCAGCGCCGCTTCGAACGCGGCGAAGGGCGGCGCTATCGGCTACGTGTATTGCCGATTGCGGTCGTCATCATCGGCACCGGCGGCTTGTTGATGGGGCTGTTCGATCCCGATCGATATTTTCTTGGCCAAGGCCTGGTGACCATGGCGATGGTGCCAGGCCTGTTGCTGCCGGTGTTCGGTCCGGTGAAGCCATGGATGGATCCATCACTGGTCGATGAATATGATCGCCGCGTGCGACGCGAGGCCTATTTGTTCACGCTGAGCATTGTCGCCGCCGGTGCCCTGATCGCGCTGTTCGGCCTTGGCCTGCGGGCGCAGGTTGCCGAATGGCCGCGTGACACGCTCGTGCGCGCGATGCAGATCGCCGTGCTTTATCTGATGACCCTGCTTGGCAGCTTGCCGACCCTGCATGCCAGCCTGAAGATGCGCCCGCTGGAATTGGACTGACCGGTTTGCCCCAACGGCGATCACTGGGCACGTGGCGGTGATGATAGCCGGGCGCTGACAATCAACGGCATGGCGGCGAAGGCCAGTTGACCCGCCAGTCCAAACACCCCCGGCACCCGAACCAGCGACGCGAGCCATGCCGACAGGCTCATCCCAAAGGCGAACACCCCCAGCCCCGCTTCCGCCGCCATCAACAGGGCAAAGCCAATCGCCCCGATGCCGATGGCCGTGCCGGATGGCGCCGGCCTGACCCGCGCGACAACGAGACGCGCCGCGAGAAAGCTGACGATCAGGATCAGCGGGAGTTCGACAAGGACCGCGCCCGTCGCGCCGATCGTCGGAGCAAGCCATAAGGTCCTGACGGTACCAAAGCCGAACGCCACGATGAAGACGATGGCGAAATAGCCGATACCGCCGGAAATCATGCCCCCGCCAGCAGCCCGTCCCGCGCGATCTTTTCCTTCCATACCAAGGGCGCGAGCTGGTGGACGTTGTTGCCCTCGCTATCGACCGCGACCGTCACCGGGAAATCCTGCACCTCGAATTCGTAGATCGCCTCCATGCCAAGATCGGCAAAGCCAACGACCTTGCTGCCTTTGATCGCCCGCGCGACCAGATAGGCAGCGCCCCCGACCGCCATGAGATAAGCGCTTTTGCCCTCGGCAATGGCCTTGGTTGCATCGGGGCCGCGTTCGGCCTTGCCGACCATCGCCAGCAGGCCTTGATCCAGCATCATCCGCGTGAACTTGTCCATCCGCGTGGCGGTGGTGGGCCCGGCTGGCCCCACCACTTCCTCACCGACCGGATCGACCGGGCCGACATAATAGATGACACGACCGGCGAACTCGACCGGCAGTTCTTCGCCCTTGTCGAGCATGGCCTTGATCCGCGCATGCGCAGCATCGCGCCCGGTCAGCATCTTGCCGTTCAGCAGCAGCCGGTCACCCTGTTTCCAGCCCTGCACAATGTCTGGCGTCAGCGTGTCGAGATCGACGCGGATGGCAGCGCTATCGGGCTGCCAGTCGACCTTCGGCCATTCGTCCAGCCTGGGCGCCTCCAAATAGGCCGGGCCCGAGCCATCAAGCGAGAGATGCGCGTGGCGGGTTGCGGCGCAATTGGGGATCATCGCCACTGGCTTGCCCGCAGCGTGGCAGGGGGCGTCCATGATCTTGACGTCGAGGATCGTCGACAGCCCGCCCAGCCCCTGCGCACCGATGCCCAGCGCGTTGACCTTGTCGAAAATCTCAATCCGCAAAGCTTCGATATCAGTCTTCGCCCCGCGCGCTTTCAGCGGCCCCATGTCGATTGGCTCCATCAGCGCTTGTTTGGCGAGCAGCACGCAATGTTCCGCGGTGCCGCCAATGCCGATGCCCAGCATCCCCGGCGGACACCAGCCCGCGCCCATTTGCGGCAGCATCTCCAGCACCCAATCGACGATCGAATCGCTTGGGTTCATCATCTTGAACTTGCTCTTGTTTTCGCTGCCGCCGCCCTTGGCCGCCACATCGACCGAAACGGTTGCGCCGGGCACCATATCGACATGTAGCACGCACGGCGTGTTGTCCTTGGTATTGCGCCGGGTGAAGGCGGGATCGGTCAGCACCGATGCGCGCAGCTTGTTGTCCGGGTGCAGATAGGCGCGCCGAACGCCCTCATCCACCACAGCCTGGAGCGATTGGCTGGTATCGTCCAATCGGCAATCCATGCCCCATTTGATGAAGACATTGACGATGCCGGTATCCTGACAGATCGGCCGGTGCCCCTCTGCACACATGCGTGAATTGGTGAGGATTTGCGCGATCGCATCCTTGGCCGCAGGACCCTGCTCTGCCTCATAAGCCGCCCCAAGCGCATGGATGTAATCCATTGGATGGAAATAGCTGATATATTGCAGCGCGTCGGCGACGCTTTCGATCAGATCGGCGGTGCGGATGACCGTGGCCATAAAAATCCTCGCAGGGTTCGGCGTTGAGCGATGAAGCGCCTGCCATATCCGCCCGCCGGCGCCGGGCCAAGCCGCTAGAATAGTCTCGCGAAATTTGGATCATCGCCCGGTGCGCTAACGCAAGTTAAACGATCATGCGTGTAAGCCGCGCCGATGAAGCGCAGAGAGTCTAAGAAAAACAAGGCGTCAGGACCACAGCGCGGCCTTTGGCAGGCCCTGGCGCTCAACAGCTCCGCATCGGAAAGTGATGCCATTGATTTCGCGGCGATCGTTGCGCAGACCAGGCTGGTCTGGCCGGTCGTGTTCTTCGTCCAACTCGCTGCCGTTGCTACCGTAACCTGCTCCGTGATCCTCGCCGAGCGAGTCGATCTTATCCTGACCGTTGGGCTGGAGGGCGCGGCGGTGCTGCTGCTCGGCCTGACCGGGCTGATCATCCTCAAATGCCCGCCGATGCGCGACTGGCGGCCCCATCTGCACGTGCGCAGCGCGGTCGGCTATGGCAGCGGGCTGGCGCTGGCGATGACCGCCTTGCTCTGGTCGGCAAGCGCGCTGGCGACCGATCGCATGCAGCTCGCCTCGTTCATTGGGGTGCTGGGCGCTATGGGGGTAACGGCATTGGCGCTCCACCCGATGCGCGCGGCTTTGCTTGGCTTTGCCGCGACGATTGCCGGGATGATCGCCGCGCTCACCGGGCCGGGGCCGGGCACCTATATCGCCTGTGGCTGCCTGGTCGGGCTTGGCCTGGCGATGCGGCGGCTGGCGTTGCTGGACGGGGAACAAGCGAGCCACCGGGTACGCGATCACCGCGAAGGCCTGCTTGCCGCCCGCCTCGTCCATGAATTTGAAAGCCAGGGCACCGGCTGGTTCTGGCAGACCGACCGCGAAGGCCTGCTGACCTATATTTCGCCCAAGGTCGCCGAGGCGCTCGCCGAACCCGATTTGCCGCCAATCGGTCGGCCGCTGAATAATGTGTTCAAGATGGACAATGTCAGCCCCGGCACCGAACGCACGTTGGGCTTTCACCTGTCGTCGCGGACGGGCTTTTCGGACTATCCAGTGCGCCCGGCCACGTTCAGCACGGTCGATAGCTGGTGGTCGATGTCGGGCCGCCCCGTGATCGATTCGCACGGCAAGTTTCAGGGCTTTATCGGCAGCGGCAGCGATCTGACCGAAAAGCGCCGGGCCGAGGCAGAGATTACCCGGTTGGCGCTGTTCGACGGCCTCACCGGTCTGGCCAATCGCCAGCGGATGCGGGTGTCGCTTGACCAGACGCTCAACCAATCGAGCCACCACCAGCGGTCAACCGCGATGTTCCTGCTCGATCTCGATCGCTTCAAAGTGGTCAACGATACGCTTGGCCACCAGACCGGCGACGCGCTGCTCGCCCAGGTGGCGCAGCGGCTGTTGCGCAGCATTGGCGATGCCGGGCTGGTCGGGCGGCTTGGCGGTGACGAGTTCCAGGTGGTGCTGCCCGACGAAGACAATGTCGAAACGCTTTCCGATCTTGCACGATCAGTGATCGCCACCCTCTCGCAACCCTATTCGATTGACGGCGCGTCGATCACAATCGGCTGCTCGATTGGCGTTGCGGTCGCACCGCGCGACGGGCCCGACGCGGAAACGCTGGTTCGCAATGCCGATCTCGCGCTCTATGCCGCCAAGGCGGATGGCCGCGGCGTTCACCGTTTCTATCGGGAAGAATTGCTGCACGGCGCGCAAAACCGCCGTCAGCTCGAAGATGATCTGCGTCATGCGCTGATCAAGAATGAACTCCACTTGGTCTATCAACCCGTGGTCTGCACTGAAAGCGCCCGGATCATGGGCTATGAGGCGCTGCTGCGCTGGGAGCACCCGACGCGGGGCAGCATTTCGCCCGCCGATTTCATCCCGGTCGCTGAAGATTCGGGGATGATCGAAAGCATCGGCGAATGGGTGTTGCGCACCGCCTGTCTCGAAGCGGCGCGCTGGCCACGCCATGTCCGGGTTGGCGTCAATGTCTCGCCGATCCAGTTCGCCAATCCGGCGCTGCCCTCCATCATCACCAATGCGCTCGCCAAATCGGGAATCGCGGCGAGCCGGCTCGAACTCGAGATCACCGAAGGCGTGTTTCTTGACGAAACCGCCTCGTCGGATGCGATGTTCAAGGCGCTGAAGGGGATTGGCGTGCGGCTGGCGCTTGATGATTTCGGCACGGGCTATTCCTCGCTCGGCTATCTGAAGAGTGCGCCGTTCGACAAGATCAAGATCGATCAGAGCTTTGTCCGTGGTGCCGCGATGGCCGGCAATCGTAACGCCGCGATCATCAAGGCGATCGTCACGCTGGCGACGACGATGAACATGGAAACCACCGCTGAAGGGGTCGAGACGCAAGACGACATCGAACTGATCCGCGAACTTGGCTGCAGCCATATTCAGGGCTTTGTCTATGGCCGCCCGGCCCGCGCCGAGGACGTCTATCGCGTGCTGACCGAAGGCGGCGGGATGGCAACAGCGATCGGCTTCAAGGTATCGCGCAGCCAGCGCACGGCCATGATGCGATCCGCCCGGCTGCGCGTCGGCAGCGTCGAAGGCGAAGTCCGCATCCGCAACATCTCGTCAAGCGGCGCGATGATCGACGGCATTGATTTCGGTCGCAATGCAGAAGATATCGCGCTGCAGATCGAACTGGTCGACGGCCAGATGTTCCCGGCCCGCGTCATGTGGAACCGCGACGGCAAGGCGGGCATCGCCTTTGCCGAAAACTTCAACATGGAACGCCTGAACGCCCCCGTGGAAGAACGACTGGCCCGGTTGGCGGGGTAAGCGCGGCAAAGCATTCGGTGCAACAGCTGCAAGCGAGTCGAATGCCCCAGCCCGGCGCAGCGACATTCTCCAAATGGTATTGCCAATTCCAGTCTTCGCCACGCCCCTATCAGGCCGTGGTCTGCATGGCCCTTGGGTATGGCTGCACTGCAGCACGACGAGCATCGATGCGAAGGTGATAATCTCCCGAAATTTTTCCGTTTCCCGTTCGTTCTCTTGCCTTTCGCTAACCCCGCCTAGGTCCACGCGTCGCGCCGCATCGCGGTTTGGCGGTGCCGATGAAGCGAATCAAAATAGCGACGAACCGAGTCCCTAAAATGTCATTTACCGTCTTGCGCCCTCGCCCGAATGGGCACAATCTGTTGTGGTTGAGTTCGGGGGCGGACCCAAGCACTGGTAGACAGCTATCGCGATCGAGCATCGCAGACTGATCCTTCCTGTGCCTGGCGCAGGGCGTATGGACACTTTTTGTTCTCGCTCGCCTCCGCCAGATGATAGCATGGGGGTTCGCCCCCGATTCGGACGGATCGCCTGAAAATGCGATTCGCAGCGCGGGAGAAGAGTCGGTGGATTTCAGAGACGGTCGGGAAGAGAATAGCGATATGGCAACCGATATTATCGAGGCGGCAACCGCGAGTATTGCGGTGGCGGCGAAGAAGGCAAAGGCGCATGCCGCCAAGGCTGATTCAAAGTCGGTGAAGCCGCAAATCTTCCCTGTTGAGGTTGATCGCGCGCGCGACGCGCTGCTGACCGATTTCGGCAAGGAAACGCTGAACGATCGCTATCTGCTGCCGGGCGAAAGCTATCAGGACATGTTCGTCCGCGTGGCCTCCGCCTATTCGGACGATGCCGCGCATGCCCAGCGCATCTATGATTATATCTCCAAGCTGTGGTTCATGCCCGCCACCCCCGTGCTGTCGAATGGCGGCACGGGGCGCGGCCTGCCGATCAGCTGCTATCTGAATTCGGTGCCCGACAGCCTGGAAGGGATTGTCGATACCTGGAACGAGAATGTCTGGCTCGCGTCACGCGGCGGCGGCATTGGCACTTATTGGGGCAATGTGCGCGGGATTGGCGAGCCGGTTGGCCTGAACGGCAAGACCAGCGGCATCATTCCGTTCGTGCGGGTGATGGATTCGCTGACGCTCGCGATTTCGCAAGGCTCGCTGCGGCGCGGCTCGGCGGCCTGCTATCTCGACATCAGCCATCCGGAGATCGAAGAGTTCCTCGAAATCCGTAAGCCTTCGGGCGATTTCAATCGCAAGGCGCTCAATCTCCACCACGGCGTGCTGATCCCCGATGCTTTCATGGAAGCCGTCCGCGCCGGGGCCGAATGGAACCTCACCAGCCCCAAGGATGGATCGGTGCGCGGCACCGTCGATGCGCGCGCGCTGTTCCAGAAGCTCGTTGAAACCCGCCTCGCGACGGGCGAGCCGTACATCGTCTTCAGCGATCACGTGAACAAGAACATGCCCAAGCATCACCGCGATGTCGGGCTGAAGGTGTCGACCTCCAACCTCTGCTCCGAAATCACCCTGCCAACGGGCAAGGATCATCTCGGCAATGATCGCACCGCGGTGTGCTGCCTGTCGTCGCTCAACCTCGAAACCTGGGACCAGTGGAAGGGCGAGAAGCGCTTCATCGAAGATGTCATGCGCTTCCTCGACAATGTCCTGCAGGATTATATCGATCGCGCCGAGCCGGGCATGGCGCGTGCCGCTTACTCCGCCGCGCGGGAGCGCTCGGTGGGGCTGGGCGTGATGGGCTTTCACAGCTTTCTGCAGGCGCGCGGGCTGGCGTTTGAAGGGGCGATGGCCAAGCAGTACAACCTGCAGATCTTCCGCCACATCAAGGGCCAGGTCGACGAAGCATCGATGCAGCTCGCGATTGAGCGCGGCGCCTGCCCCGATGCTGCCGATCAGGGCGTGATGGAGCGGTTCAGCTGCAAGATGGCGATCGCACCAACCGCGTCGATCAGCATCATCTGCGGCGGCACCAGCGCGTGCATCGAACCGATCCCGGCGAACATCTATACCCACAAGACGCTGTCGGGCAGCTGGTCGATCAAGAACCCCTATCTGGAAAAATTGCTGATCGAGAAATCGAAGAACAGCGAGGCGGTGTGGAGCTCGATCCTGGAGAAGGGCGGCTCGGTCCAGCATCTCGATTTCCTCTCGAGCGAGGAGAAGGACTGCTACAAAACCAGCTTCGAGATCGACCAGCGCTGGCTGCTCGAACTCGCCGGCGACCGCGCGCCCTTCATCGATCAGGCGCAGTCGCTCAACCTGTTCATCCCGGCCGATGTCGAGAAATGGGACCTGCTGATGCTCCATTTCCGTGCGTGGGAGCTGGGCATCAAGTCGCTCTATTACCTGCGTTCCAAGTCGATCCAGCGCGCCGGTTTTGCAGGGGGCGTGGAGGCGGACAACACCGCCGAACCCAAGCAGATCGAGTTGGAAGAAAAGGATTATGACGAGTGTTTGGCGTGCCAGTGAAGCGTTTCAGTAAGGCTTGGCAGGATTAGGTGAGGCGTTCGGCAATGGATCAGAAAACCGGCTGCATGGGCGTCGCCGCGCTGAGCGGAATCGTGCTGTTGATCCTGCTGCTGGTGGGATGGCCGCAATACCGCGTCTATTCGCAGCGACTGGCAGGCGAAGCCGCGCTGGCCGAGGCGCAATCGTCACGGCAGGTCGCGATCCTGGAGGCGCGCGCCAAGAAGGAAAGTGCGATTTCGCTCGCTGAGGCCGAAGTTATCCGGGCGAAGGGCGCGGCGGAGGCCAATGCCATTTTGCAAAACAGCCTCGGCGGGCCGGAAGGCTATCTGCGCTATCTCCAGATCCAGGCGCTGGAGGATTCAAAGGCGTCGCTGATCTACGTGCCAACCGAAGCCGGCCTGCCCGTCACCGAAGCGCGACGGCTGGACGAAGCCAAATGACCGGTGCCCCCGATCGGATGGCTCCCTCCTTCGCCCAAGCGGGCAAAGGAGGGAAAGTGACATCACTTTTCTTCTTCGAACGTCACCGCGACATCGGCGTTGGCGCTCAGCCGCACCTTGTCGCCCTCGACATCGGCGACCATGCCCAGCGAGATGAAATGGTGATGGTCGCCATGCGGCCCGCTATGCGTTTTGGCCAGCTGAATGCGCTCGCCCTTGATGTGATCGACGGTGCCGACATGGACGCCGTCCGCGCCGATGACTTCCATATGGTCCTTGATCCGGTCCTTGATGGCGTGGTCGTGCGACATGCTCGTTCCTCCTCGATGATGATGCCCCCTGAACGCGCGGCTGTGCGTTTCGATGCACGTCCATCGCTGTCATCAAGGAATTGATCATGCCGCATACTGCCCGCACGCTTCGTCTGGCCGTCCCTGTCGCGCTCATGCTGGCGCTCGCCGCCTGCGCGCAGCAGGCGAGCAGTGCGGTGGCACCCGGCGCGCCTGGATTTTTCCTCGGCGTCTGGCACGGTTTCATCTTCCCGGTGGCAGCGATCGCCTCCTTCTTCGTGGCCGATGTCGCGGTCTATGCCGTGCCGAACAATGGCGGCTGGTATGATTTCGGCTATTTTATCGGCATTGTGTTCCTGGGCGTCGGTTCCAACCGCACCCGCAAAGTCTATGTCGATCGCGTGATCGTTCGGCGGGAACGCGCATGACCCGCGCGCTTGCCCTTTTCACGCCGCCCGTCATCATGGCATTGGTCGCATCGGCGGCGGGCCTATTGGCGGTATTCGTCGTTTCGCGCCCCGGAGCTACCGATCAGGCACGCTACGCCAAGCGGATTGCCGGCACGATGCTGGCGGCGCTTGCACTCATCTTGGGCGGTTTCGCCTGGGCACTTTGGACTTGGAGCATTTCATCTTGACCAACGCAGCAGAACTTCTCGGCATCATCATTGGCCTGAACCTCATTTTCGCCAGCATGGTAGTGTCCTTCATCCTCGGCTCACCCAAGGGGCTGTCGACCGGCAAGGTCGAAACAGCAAGCACTCGCCGCAGCCGCCAGTTTGTCGGCTTTTGCCTGTTCGCAGCGGGCGCGATCTTTACGGCGTTCAGCCTGCTCCCGATGCTCTGACTTTTTATTGTTTCGCTACAAAAACAGGATAGCACGCCATGTCGCTTCTCGAAGCCCGCAAGACCTACAAGCCCTTTGAATATCCATGGGCCTATGATTTCTGGAAGCGGCAGCAGCAGATCCACTGGATGCCAGAGGAAGTGCCGCTGGGCGAGGATTGCCGCGACTGGGCGCAGAAAATCTCGGATCACGAGCGCAACCTGCTGACGCAGATCTTCCGCTTCTTCACCCAGGCCGATGTCGAGGTGCAGGATTGCTATCACGAGAAATATGGCCGCGTGTTCAAGCCGACCGAGATCAAGATGATGCTCGCCGCCTTCAGCAACATGGAGACGGTGCACATCGCCGCCTACAGCCATCTGCTCGACACGATCGGCATGCCCGAAAGCGAATATGGCATGTTCCTCGAATATAGCGAGATGAAGGACAAGCACGATTATCTGCAGAAGTTCAACGTCGACACTGACGAGGATATCGCCCGCACGCTCGCCATGTTCGGCGGCTTTACCGAAGGGCTGCAGCTCTTCGCCAGCTTCGCGATGCTGATGAACTTCCCGCGCTTCAACAAGATGAAGGGCATGGGCCAGATCGTGAGCTGGTCCGTGCGCGACGAAAGCCTGCACTGCGAGGGCATCATCCGCCTCTACCATGAATTCTGCAAGGAGCGCGGCTGCCTGACCAAGGCGGTGAAGGACGACATCATGGACGTCTGCCAGACGACCGTGCGGCTCGAAGACGCCTTTATCGATCTCGCCTTCGAACAGGGCCCGGTCACGGGGATGACGCCGAAGGAGATCAAGAAATATATCCGCTACATCGCCGATTGGCGGCTCGGCCAATTGGGCCTGAAACCCATCTACATGATCGAAGAACACCCCCTCCCCTGGCTCGCCCCGCTCTTGAACGGCGTCGAGCACGCCAACTTCTTCGAACAGCGCGCGACGGAATATTCAAAGGGCGCGACGCGGGGGAATTGGAACGAGGTGTGGGACAGCTTCGACAAGCGGCAAAAGGCGAAGGCCGGGCCGGTTGATGTGGCGAATGAGGATGCGGGCGACGACATGTTTGCAAAGGCGGGCATTGCGGCGGAGTGAGTCTCTGAAGTCATGCGATAATCGCATGACTTCAACCCTCTAACTTTTTCCGCTATAATTGCGGATGGCGGTCTTGCCCCGATAGCCGCCTCCGCCGGAGCGAAACGCAAGATGGGCTGCTGTCCGCGGGGTTGGCGGTTATCCTGACACACAAAAACCGCCACTTTTCTACCTTGAGACTTGCGGCTTGACGCGAACATAGACAGAACATAGCCTTGAACTTAAGCAAGGCCATCGAGAGAATCGAAATGCACTCTATCGAATTTTGCGCCGGTGCCGGCGGCCAGGCGATCGGCCTTGAACAGGCTGGCTTTCGGCACGAAGCACTGGTCGAAATCGAACGCGACTTTGCAAAGACGCTGGAATTGAACCGGCCCGGCTGGAATGTATTTGCCCGCGACATGAACGAGTTCGATGGGCGCCCCTACAAGGGTATCGATTTGTTCGCTGCTGGATTGCCCTGCCCGCCCTTTTCAGTGGCAGGTAAACAGCTTGGCGACCTCGACGAACGCAACCTATTCCCGGCGGCGCTTCGGCTGATCGACGAAATGCGCCCCAAGGCAGTGATGATCGAAAATGTACGTGGCTTTCTCTCAGCCGTTTTCGATGACTATCGTACCTCGCTGAAGCGTCAGCTTGATAAGCTGGGCTACCATACCGAATGGCGCCTGCTGAACGCATCCGACTTCGGCGTCCCCCAGCTTCGCCCCCGGGTCGTGATTGTCGCCATTAGGAAGGACTTGGCCGACGTCTTCGATTGGCCAACTGCGCTGCCCCATAATCCGCCAACGGTCGGCGAGACACTGAAAGACCTGATGGGTGCGCGCGGCTGGCTCGGCACCAAAGCATGGGCTGCCCGCGCCAATGAAATCGCACCGACCATTGTCGGCGGGTCAAAAAAGCATGGCGGCCCCGATCTTGGGCCGACGCGCGCCAGAAAGGCTTGGGCATCACTGGGCGTCGAAGGGCGCAGCTTGGCAGCAGAAGCGCCCGATCCCGATTTTGTCGGCATGCCCCGGCTAACGGTCCGCATGGTTGCCCGGATTCAGGGCTTTCCTGACAGCTGGCAGTTCTATGGCGCAAAAACAACGTCATATCGGCAAGTTGGCAATGCGTTTCCGCCACCTGTCGCACGCGCAGTCGCGCATAATCTGAAGATTGCTTTGTCCGTATCACGGATGTTTGCAGCACGGGTCGCTTGATGGTTGTTGGCGCAACCCGTGCGCCATTGTCGCCCGGCCACGAAGATTATCACGATCTATCGGCACTTGAAGCGGACCTACTAAGCGCTGTCGGCGGTCAATCCATGTTGGAAGAGAAGCTGCGAAGTTTCTTCAGATCTGCCATTGATGAAGTGATCGATACCGCTCGAAGCGGACGGTATTATTTCGCCGATCTGGAAAAAACGGAAAAGACTTATCTCGGTACCAAATTCGAAATTCTACTCCGAGATTGGCTGCAGGTCCCACGCGGCATAAGGCTCGATCTGCTGATCGGTGGACGTGAGGTCGATGTCAAATCAACCACAGTTGGTTTTGGCTGGATGATCCCGCCCGAGGCAATCGACGAATTCTGCATTTTGCTCCGAGTAAACGAACAAGATGCGAAATGTGCGGTTGGCCTGATACGAGCTCGGAAGGAATATCTCACAGCAGGTCAAAATCGAGACGCTAAGAAAAGTGTCTCAGCATCGAGCCGTCGTCATATCTGGTGGCTTGTTTCCGACTTCGATTATACGCGAAATTTCTGGTCAATTGTATCCGATGCAGACCGCCAGATTATTTCAACATTGCATGGCACCCAAGCGCTGGCGTTGCTTTTCGAGCGCTATCAGGGACTCCCCGTTTCCAGAATTCAGATTGCGGCAATTGCTCAGCAAGACGATTATATGAGACGCATTCGCCGTGGCGGAGGGGCGAGGGACATTTTAGCGCCCAAACAAATTGCAATTTTATACTAGGAGACGGACCGTAGCTTGATGCACCAGTTAGGTTTGAAATTCGGCTATCGTGAGTTCATCTCATATTCGCCGAAAGATGCCGAGGAGCGTGCTTTGCTTCTGGCCGCAAACCATATCGACTGATCTCGCGACAAAAGGCCATAGGAGCGGAAATTGCGGTGCCAGTTTACTAAATGCACCTAATCCTCCTCACCTCTCGCCCCATGCCGGATGCGCAGGATAATCACCCGTTCCGCCTCCACCCGATAGCGCAACACATAGGGCCACACCGTCGTCATTTCGCGCATCCCGCCACCCGCATCGCGGCCACGGTCGGGAAATTCGGACAGGCTGTCGGCAACCGCGATCAGCCGCGCACCCAGCCCCGATGCCGCCGATGGATTGAACGCCGAGATATAGGCGATGATCGCCTCGAGGTGCTCGACCGCCTCGTTGGTCCACACGATCTTGCGCAAGTCAGTCGCCGATAAGGGGTCGCGGCAATGGCTTGTCGGTTCCCCATGAGCGAACCCAGCGCTTCACGGCATCATGGCTGACCAGACGACCGGCCTCGACATCAGCCTCAGCCCGCGCATCCGCCGCAGCTTCCGCCTCCGGATCGACTGAATCGAAAAGGGTCATGCGGGGATTCATCTTTGCCAAATTACACCGCATGATGTTGGCCGACAAGCGAGATGTACGTGCGGGCCGTTATGCGGTTGCCTCCAACACGGTCTTGGTGCCAGCTTAACCCCATGCGCCGCCCCCTCACCCTCCTCCTCGCCCTAGCCCCCCCCGCCGCAGCGCAATCCCCCGCGCCGCCATGGGCCGCGCGCCTCATCGCCGGCTATCCCGGCCTCGTCACGCAGGTCACCGCCAGCGAGGTCGTCCTCAGCAACGGCACGCGCCTGCCGCGCACCCTCGGGCCCGCCGGCGCGCCGCTCTCGCCCGCGCCGACTACAGACCCAGGCCGCACCCGCTACGAGCCCTTTTTCGATGCCATCTATGGCGATTGCCGCAAAGGCACCGTGCGGTTGCGTGATGTGGCGTGGCTGCACGGGCGCGGCGGCGGCAGCATCCGCGTCACCACCGCCAACCATGTCGCCGAGCAGCTCGAAGCCGTCATCCGCGATCTCGAAAAGCTGCCGCCCGCAATGACGCGCTATCTCGTTCCCCATTCGGGCGGCTATAGCTGCCGCGCGATTGCAGGGACCAGCCAGCGCAGCATGCACAGCTATGGCATCGCCGTCGATCTCGCGAGCGCCCAGGCCGATTACTGGCGCTGGTCAGGCGGCGAGGGCGCGCGCTATCGCAACCGCCTGCCTGCTGCCATTATCGCCGCGTTCGAGCGCCACGGCTTCATCTGGGGCGGCCGCTGGCGGCATTTCGATACGATGCATTTCGAATACCGGCCCGAACTGCTGCCGGGGCGTTAGCCTCATTCGTTGGGCAATATACGCAGACGGGTGATCCCGGCCTGCCGGACCACCGCCATGGTCTGCGCGAAATGGTCATAGCGCGCGCGCTGGTCGGTCTTGATCTCCAGCGCGGCGCGTGGATCATCGCGCAGCACCGCAAGCGGCCCGGCCAGTGCAGCGCGGGTCACCGCCCGTCCGTCCAGCATCACCGCGCCCCCCGCCGCGATCGTCAGCAGGTGCGGCTGCTGCTGCTCGGCGGGCGCGGGCCCTGCCTGGGGTAGCGGCACGGGGATTTGGTTGATCTGCATCGGGATAGTGATGATGAACATCACCAGCAGGACCAGCAGCACATCAATCAACGGGGTAGTGTTGATGCCACCGATCGGCTCGGCATGGTCGGCGGGGATGGCAAAAGCAGAGGAACGCAGGCGCATGGCTCTTCTCCCGATATGGTGATGTGATACCATCACATATCCCGCCTCCGGTCAATGCCGCAGCCATCCCGCGATATCCCGCACCTTTGCCGGGGCAGGCGCGCAATTCCGGGAGCAACTCGCTCGTCTCCGGTCCGGCGTCCGGCTGCCGCCTATTTCTTCTCTTCGGGCTTGCGATAGGTGGTGTGGCATTCGCCGCAGGTCTTGGCGAGCGCGTCGAACTGGGTCGCAAAACCCGCTGTGTCACCTGCCTTGCCCAGATCAGCCAGCGTGCGTGCCGCGACGGCCATCTTGGCAGCAGCGGCTTCAAAACCGGCGCGGTCGCTCCAGACATTTGGCAGCGCGTCGCTTTCGGGCGTGTCGCTATGCGGCGGGAACATCGTCGGGATCACCGCCCCCCAGCTCGCCATCGCGGCGGCTGGCAGCGCCAGCTTCTTCACATCATCACCGCGGGCAATGCCTGCCTTGATGCCCAGGAACGCGGCGATGGTCAGGTGAAACCCCGCCTGCCGCGCCGCGACGATCTTGCCATGATCCATCATGCTGTGATCGGCCATCATCCGGGCGTGATCGCCGTGCGACATCCCGGCCATCGGCGGCATCGGGGGCTTGGGCGGCGTCGGCGCGGTTTGGGCGAGCGCGAGTCCACCGGCCAATATCAGGCCGGAAAGAGCGACAATCGAGGATAAGGCGCGCATCGTTGGGGGCTCCTGCAAGGGGAAAATGGATGCTGGCGCAATACTATGCCCCGTGCCGCCCAGGCACAAGCCTATGCCCCGCGCCGCGCCATGCGCCAACGGCCGTCCCAACTGGCACCCTGGTCAGCGCCGCTGATCGCGTTCAGCAGGCTTCGTGTTTCCAGTGCCGTCGCTTGCCCTCATGCAACCAAATAGCCGCTTCGGCTGCGCGCTTGTCGCGGGTTTCAGGGCGCTTGGCCTCGCTGATCCAGTCGCAATATTCGCGGCGACAGCTCGGCGCAAAACCAGCGAAATGATCGGCGGCGACCGGATCGGCCGCGAGCACCGCCGCAAGTTCGGGCGGCACCACCGGCGCCGGCTTGGGCGGGCGAGCGGGTCGCATTGGCTTGCTCGCGCCGTCATCGACCAGCGCGACCGCCGCCGCCACTGTCGCGGCAAAGCTGGCTGGATCGGGCAAGTCGGCCAGCGCGGTCAGCTTGCCAAACTGGCCCATCGCTTCGCCCTCTTTCCCCGTTGGCTGGTCCGGGCGCTGCCAAAAGCCGAAGCTCGCATGCGCCTTGAAGGCGGCCATATTGGCGAACGGCCGACCATGACGGACGAAAAACGGCATGCCCCATTTGATCGTCTCTTCCAGACCGGGAACCGCCGCATGAAGGCGCGCGCGCAGCTCGATCAGGATCGGACGCGCGAAATCCGCTTGCTTGGCGATATAGGCATCAACCCGGCTGTCGATCGGCATGGCAGCTCCCCTCCCCAGCCGTCCATGCTGCGACCGCAGCACTGGGTCGTCAAGCCGGGTCAGTCAGGCGTCGCTATCAGGATCGTCGGCGATGGCATCGTCCTCGTCCTCGTCCTCGTCCTCATCCGCGTCGTCGTCATCATCATCATCGTCGTCGTCGTCGTCATCGTCATCGTCATCGCTGTCATCGTCGGCATCGTCGTTGTCAGTGCGACCTTCGCCGCCCTTGGGCGTGTCGAATTCATGCCGATCAAGATTGTCGACATCCTCATCGCCGCCAAGATCGGGGATCAGATCGGTCATGATCGTGCCGTCGCTGGTGCCGCCGCCGCTGGCCTCAAGGATCTCGGCCCGCTGGCTTTCGTCATAGCCATCTTCATCATAGCCATCGTCGCCGGTGCCATTGCCGGGGATTTGCTCGCCACCGCTTGCCATTCGCTGCTCTCCGAAAAGGCTGCGGGGTGCAGCCGTTCGGAATGGCCAACGGCAAGCGGCGCTGCTTGTTCCCCCGGCTGGTCGCGAGCCGGCTCAGCTCGGCCGGAAAAGCCGCCCGCGTTCGACAATCGCGACGATCGCCAGCGCGACCAGGCCGGCGACCAGAAAGCCGATGTACAGCGGCACCGTGGTGCCATCGAACGACTGGCCAATGGCCGCGCCAGCCAGCGCGCCCACCGTGACGCTGATAAAGCCCTGCACGCTGGAGGCCGTGCCCGCGATATGGCCCATATTCTCCATCGCCATCGACGAGAAATTGGCCGTCGCCAGACCAAAACAGGCCATCGCCAGCGCTTGCAGGATCGCAAAGCTATAGATTGTTTCAGCCCCCAGCCGGGCGATCAGCAGATGCACCGCCGACAGCAGGACCAGCCCGACCAGCGCACTATGCGATATCCGGCGCGTGCCGAGCCGCATCACAATCCGCGAATTCAGCAAATTGGCCAGGGCCATCATGCTGGCCACCCCAATGAATACCGGCACCAGCAGGCGATTATCGCCCGTCAGCGCACCGACAATCTGTTGCACGGAATTGATGAAGCCATAGAGCCCGCCCATCAACGCCGTCGCCGCGAGCGTATAGCCAATCGAAAAGCGATCGGTCAGCGCCTGCCGCCAGCCGTCCCACAACCGTTCGATCGACAAGGGCTGACGATCCGCGATCCGCTGCGTCTCGGGCATCCGGATCACGAACCAGATGAGGATGACGGCAGAGATGGCGGCGATCATCACGAAGATGAGCCGCCAGGATCCGAACAGCAGGATCAACTCGCCCACGCTTGGCGCCAGAACGGGCGCCGCCATGAACACCATGAAGGCCAGGCTCATCACCCGCGCCATGGCCCGTCCCGAATAGCAATCGCGCACCAGCGCCACCGTCACCACGCGCGACGCCGCGATCGCCATGCCCGCAGCAAAGCGCGCCACCAACAACAACATGAAGCTGGCCGAAAAGGCGGCAATCAGATTGGCAATCACATAGGCCGACAGCGACGCGACGAGCACCGGCCGCCGTCCATAGCGATCGGCAAGCGGCCCGTGCACCAGCTGGGCCAGGCCAAAGCCCAGCAGGAACACGCCGATCACCAGCTGGCGATCATTCGCCACACCAACGTTCAGCGCGGTGGCGATTGCTGGCAGCGCCGGCAGCATCGCATCGATGCCAAGCGCCGTCAGCGCCATGAGGGAGGCGACCAGCGCCACAAATTCGACAAAACCGATCGGCGGCTGCGCTGGGGCGCGGATGGTTTGCTGAACGGTCATGTCGGCTGCCATGCCCGAAGCGGGGCGCTCGGTCGAGCCTATGGGGGCACAAAATCAGGCCTGGCTTGACGGTCGTCGGCGGTCATGTGTATTATAACATCAACACACTATAGGAGACGACCGATGCGCCGTTCATTGTTGCTGCTGGGGATATTCGCCCTGCCCCTGGCCGGTTGTGGCGACGACGGCAAGGAAGGGACCACGATTTCACTCAATTCCATGACCGAAGATGGCAATGTCACGGCCGGTGTCGATGGAAAAACTGGTGAGGTGGCGATCAATGCGCCCGGCTTCTCAGGCAAGATCACGCTGCCCAAGCTGAAGCTCGATAGCAGCGATTTCGAGATGAATGGCGTCCATCTTTATCCAGGATCAACGATCAGCGGGATGAATATTGTCGCCCATGACGGCAAGGATGGAGACGACAAAGCCAATGTCCGGGTTACCTTTGACAGCCCGGCGGAACCCGCCGTGGTGCGCGACTGGTTTTTTGATCGACTGGGCAAGGCAGATTTCAAGATCACCAAAAGCGGCACCGGGCTGAAGGGCACCGATGAAGAGGACAAGCCATTTGCGCTTGAACTGACGCCTGCTGCCAATGGCCATTCAACCGGCGTGATTGTCGCGGGCGGCTGAAACCAGGGTGATGAGTACGATTTTGTCCTGAATCGGTGCCTAATTATAGCAACGCTTGACCGAGTACCCCTGCCTCGCCTCTGAGGGTATGAGGAAACTTAGCGTGGAGGCTGGCATGACGCGATCATTCTCTCTTGGCGTTGCGACATTGGCAGCCATGGCGATCACGCTGGTCGGTTGCGCAGCGCCAGCACCCACATCGGCTGTGGCAATGGCAGGCAATAATGCAATGGACATGCCGATGCCCGATGGCAGCGCCGTCGATATGGCCGCGCTGCCGCTCTATCCCGGTTCAAAAATGGTCGACATGAAGATCATGCCGCATGAGGTGGATGACATGATCGATTTGGCGTTCGACAGCCCGGCTGATCCGGCAACCGTTCGCGCCTGGTATGTCGATACGCTGGGCAAGCAGGGCTTTACCCTGAAAGAAGACGGCACCGCGCTCGCAGGCACTGACGCCGATGGCAAGCCGATCCGGATCGACGTCCAGCCCGCCCCGGGCGGCCACAGCACCGGTACCGTCAGCAAAGGATAACGGCGGCCCGGCAGACCCCCCGTTCGAACAGGGGGCCGAACCCCTGTTCGAACCCGGCGCGGCGTTCTATGTTGCGGCCTTCATTGCCTAACGGACGACCATCGATGCTCGAAACGCCGCCTGCCGAAGTGCCCACCTTGTCGCTGTTGCAGAACCGCGATGATCCTGACGGGTTCGCGAGCGCACTAGGCGCGTCTTTTGAACGGTTCGGCTTTGCCGTTGTCGCTGATCATGGCATCGATCAAACGCTGATTGATGATGCCTGGCGCTATACGCAGGAATTTTTTGCGCTGCCGGAAGCCGAAAAGCGGGGCTATTTTACCGAAGCAGGCGGCGGGCAGCGCGGCTATACCCCCTTCAAGACCGAAATCGCCAAGGGCGCCAGCCTGGTCGACCTCAAGGAATTTTGGCATGTCGGCCGCGATCTGCCCGCTGGCCATGCCTATGCCGAAGTCATGCCCCCCAATATCTGGCCGACCCGGCCCGAGATGTTTCAGCCAACGCTGACCACGCTATTCACTGCCTTTGATCGCGCCGGTGATACGATTCTGTCGGCAATCGCCCGCCATCTTGGCCTTACAGCGACCTGGTTTGATCCAGCGGTAAAGGACGGCAATTCGATCCTCCGCCTGCTCCACTACCCGCCAATCCCCGCCGATGCAGAAGGCGTGCGGGCAGGCGCGCATGAGGATATCAATCTCATCACCCTGTTGCTGGGGGCAGAGGAAGCCGGGCTAGAATTGCTCGACCGGGACGGTCACTGGCTGGCGATCAAGCCACCCGCCGATGCAATGGTCGTCAACGTCGGCGACATGCTGCAGCGGCTGACCAATCATGTCCTGCCCTCCACCACGCACCGCGTTGTCAATCCGCCACCAGAACGCCGCGCGCTGCCGCGCTATTCGATGCCCTTCTTCCTCCACCCCGCGCCCGATTTCCTGATCAAAACGCTGCCGGGTTGCGTCAGCGACGCGAACCCCAATCGCTACCCAACGCCGATCACCGCGCATGAGTATCTGCACGAGCGGCTAGTCGAGATTGGGTTGGTAAAGAAATAATCAGCGGGGCAAAAGGCGTTAAGCGCTGGCCAATTGGATGGATTGTTGTCGGCGCTTTAGGGGTTACAATTGGCCTTTTGGTGCAAACTGCACTGGCCACCCACATCGGCGCATTCCCAGCGCTTATCACTCTCCTCGTGGTTGGCGTAATCGTGAGAGCGGTTTTGCGCCGATACGGCCCGCATCAACCATAGTTTTGCTACCTACGGTTTCGCCAAACTGGCGACTGTCTAATGAACCCGTGCCGGGCTGGGCGGGCCAGATACAGTACATGATAACGAACCAGCCAATCTATCAGTCTTGACGCACCGTGGCGTGCACGGCACGCGTCAGCCGCATGATTGAAGCAAAACCCCTGCGCATCGCGCTCGCCGGACTCGGCACCGTTGGCGGTGGCGTCATTCGCTTGCTGGATGCCAATCGCGATCTGATTGCCCGGCGGGCGGGCCGCCCGATCGAGATCGTTGCGGTTTCCGCGCGTGATCGTGCCAAGGATCGCGGCGTCGATATCACCCGCTTTGCCTGGGTCGATGATACCACCGCGCTTGCCCAGCAAGCCGATGTCGATGTGGTGGTGGAGCTTGTCGGCGGATCGGACGGCCCCGCGCTCACCCTCGCCCGCGCGACTCTCTCCGCTGGCAAAGGGTTCGTCACCGCCAACAAGGCGATGATCGCGCATCATGGGCTGGAACTCGCGCGCGCCGCTGAAGCCGCGCGCGCGCCGCTCAAATTCGAAGCAGCCGTGGCGGGCGGCATTCCGGTCATCAAGGGCCTGCGTGAAGGGGCTGCCGCCAATGAGATTGGGCGCGTCTATGGCATTCTGAACGGCACCTGCAATTTCATCCTGAGCAAGATGGAGGCAGAGGGCCGCGATTTTGCCGATGTCCTGGCCGAAGCGCAGGCGCTTGGCTTTGCCGAGTCCGATCCCAGCTTCGATATCGACGGCATCGACGCCGCGCATAAATTGTCGATTCTCTCCAGCATCGCCTTTGGTACTCAACCCGCTTTTGGCGATGTGCAGGCTTGCGGCATTCGCGCAGTCCTCGCCGCCGATATCGCTGAGGCAGCCGCGCTGGGCTATCGCATCCGCCTGCTTGGCATTGCCGAATCGACTGATGCTGGCCTGTTCCAGCGCGTCCACCCGCATCTGGTGCCGACCAGCCACCCGCTCGCCCATGTCACCGGTGCCACCAATGCGGTGGTGGCAGAGGGCAATTTCGTCGGGCGCTTGCTGTTCCAGGGGGCAGGTGCAGGCGACGGGCCGACCGCATCGGCGGTGGTTGCCGATCTGATCGATATTGCGCGCGGCGAATATGGACCGCCCTATGCGATGCCCGCCGAATCGCTCGCCGCGCAGGACGCCGCCGATACGGGCAACCGGCTCGGTCGCGCCTATGTGCGGCTGACCGTGGCCGACAAGGTTGGCGTACTGGCCGAAATTGCCGCAGCGATGCGCGATGCCGGGGTGTCGATTGAAAGCCTGATGCAGCGTGGCCATGCCAGCGACGGCAGCGTGCTGGTCGCGATCGTGACGCATGAAGGCCCGGAGCGTGCGGTTGCGCAGGCGCTGGAGAAATTGCGCGGTTCGCCCAGCCTGATCGGCGCACCGTTATGGATGCATATCCTGGCCTAGAGTCTGGTGACTTTGCTTTGGACCAAACCATAGCCCGTTCGCCCTGAGCGAAGTCGAAGGGCATGTGGAGCGTGTGGGCTTCGATTTCCCCCGGACCTGATCCGGGGCCGAACGGGTGTGAGGTTGAAGCGACCTAACGTCATCGCGCTCTAAGGCGCCGGCGGCCTCAATCCGCCGACACGGGTGCCGCGACCACCAACGGTGACCCCAACCCCGACCATGCCGCAACCGACCAGATAGGGGCCCATATCCTGGCATGGCGTCGTTTTGTGCTGCAACCGCTCGGCTTGTTCGAACACGCCTTCGCGGCGCGGATTGCCGATATCATAAGCGATAAATGGCAAGCGATAGCGATCAGCATTGCGGGCACCACACACCAGAATCTCGTCACGATCCGCGCTTTGTTCACAACGAATTTCCGCCCGCGTCAGGTCGCGATAGGTTTTGAGCAAATCAGCGACATCCGTGCCCGCCATCATCATCGTCATCATTGCCACAAGCATGATCACCACACCCTCAAGCCTATGGCATTGTGATCAAAAGAGGCGTCGCCTGCAATCCCTTCGCGGTCAGCCGATTGGGGCGATGTCCAGCCGCCTGAGCTCGATCGCCGGGCAGCGATCCATCACAACCGCCAAGCCCGCTGCTTCGGCGCGCGCTGCGGCGGCTTCATCAATAACGCCCAACTGCATCCAGACTGTTTTTGCACCGACGGCAATCGCCTGATCAACCACCGCGCCGGCAGCGGCAGAATTGCGAAAGATATCGACCATATCGATCGGATCGCCGAGCACGGCCATATCGCCGAAAACGAATTCGCCGTGGATATGCTCGCCGGCGATCTGCGGGTTGATCGGGATCACGCGGTAGCCATGGCGCTGCAACGTGGCCATCACCTCATTTGAGGGGCGATCGGGCCGATCCGACGCACCGACCAGCGCGATCGTGCGCACGCGGTCAAGCAACGCCTTGATGTCGTCATCCGAAGTCAGCGGCATGGTTGCCTCCTCGATCAAGCCAATCGCGCACGATCGTGGCGATCTCCATGAACGCGGCGCGTTCGGGTCCGTTCCCGGTGACCGGCGGGTGACCACCATCTGAGCCAGTCCGAATCGCGATATCGAGTGGGATGCGCCCCAGAAACGGTAGCGTGAGCAGATCAGCGGCGAGTTCCGTCCCGCCACTGCCAAACGGATCGGAAATCACGCCGCAGGACGGGCAGGCATAGCCCGCCATATTTTCGACCAGGCCAATCACCGGGATGCCCGCCTTGACGAACAGGTCGATCGCTCGCCGGGCATCGATCAACGCCAGATCCTGCGGCGTGGACACAATGACGACCCCGGCCGGCCGGTGCTTTTGGATCATCGTCAGCTGCACATCGCCCGTGCCGGGGGGCATATCAACGACGATCGTATCCGCATCCCCCCAATCGGCATCGACCAATTGCCCAAGCGCCCCAGCGGCCATTGGCCCGCGCCAGGCAATCGCCTGATCGGGTTCAACCAATTGCCCCATCGACAGCAACGGCACGCCATAGGGCGTTTCGACCGGCAACAATTTCTTGTCCGGCGCGGTGGGGCGGCTGCCCTCGACGCCCATCAGCTTGGGTTGCGAGGGGCCATAGATATCAGCATCGACCAGCCCGACTTTGCGCCCCAACTGGTGCAGCGCGATCGCAAGGTTGGCAGACACGGTTGATTTCCCGACCCCGCCCTTACCGCTGGCCACCGCGATCAGTTGGCGCTGGCTGCGCTGGCTGGTCATCGCGACGCGCACCTCGTCGATTCCGGCGAGCGCCGACACTTCAGCGCGAACCGACGCCGCCAACATGTCGCGCGCCGTCGGCTCAAGGCCGCTGACGTCGAGGATGATCGAAGCGCGGCCCTGTTCGAGCCGAGCAGTAGCACGCGGGCCGGCAATGGCGGTGAGCGTGGCGTTGAGGAGATCAATATCAGTCATGTCTACGGCATTAGGGCGGTCTTGATCGGTTGCCACTGTTTTTCCCGTCCAAGACACCTATAAAGGGCCAATGATCACTCGTCCGGCCTGGCTGCAGCGCCTCTCCACCCTGATGACCGAAAAGCCAAAAAGCCCCTGGGGCAATTCTGGCGATGACAATGAGGGGCCTCGCAACCCCTGGTCGGTCCCCCCTGGCGGCAATCGGTCGCGCGGGCCCAAGCCCACCGCGCTCGATGAATTTATTCGCCGTGCACGCGGCTCGGGCGGTGGCGGTGGCGGCGGCGGCAGCTTTACCGGCTTCCCCAGTGGCGGCGGCGGGCGCGCGATTTGGCTGATCGGTTCGGCATTGATTGTCGCTTTGTGGGTCATCTTCACCAGCGTGCATCAAATTGCGCCGCAGCAGCGCGGCGTCGTCGCCTTTTTCGGTCGTTATGAACAAACGCTCGATCCCGGCATCCGGCTCACCTGGCCGGCCCCTGTCGCCACGGTGACCAAGGTTGATGTCCAGGCAATCCGGACCGAGGATTTCCCCGAAGGTGGCGGCGGCGAAAATCTGATGCTGACCGGGGACCAGAACATCATCGATCTGGCCTATTCGGTTCGGTGGGACATCGCCAACCCGCAGGATTATATCTACCAGATCCGCAACCCCAAGGACACGGTTCGCGCGGTTGCCGAAAGCGCGATGCGCGCCACCGTTGCGACGGTGACGCTGGATGAAGCGATCGGCAGCGGCCGCGACCGGATCGGCGTGCGGGCACAGGATCTGATGCAATCGATCCTCAACGAATATAATGCCGGTATCCGCATCCAGGGCATCGCCATCAAGCAAGCCGATCCACCGACCAAGGTGATCGACGAATTCAAAAAAGTGAGCGCGGCGCAGCAGGAAGCCGAATCGAATCTGAACGAAGCCCGCACCTACGCACAGCAGATCACAGCGCGCGCGCAGGCAGAGGCGACCCAGTTCGATCTGGCCTATGCCCAGTATAAGCTGGCCCCCACGGTGACACGCCGCCGCATGTATTATGAAACCATGGAGGCCGTGCTGGCCAAGACCAACAAGACGATCGTCGAAACGGGTGGTGTGGTGCCCTATCTGCCGCTGCCCAGCGTTCGCGGCCGTGTTGCAGAGCCGGCCATGCCGCTAGCCAATCCAGCGCCGGGAGCCAGCCAGTGAACGCCACCCTGTTCCGCAATCCTGTCGCGCTTGGCATTGGCGCGCTGGTCGCCTTGATCCTTGCAGTCAGCAGCTTCGTGATCGTGCCCGAAACCGAACAGGCTGTCGTGCTGCGGTTTGAACAACCGGTCTATACCGTCAATGTCTGGCAACCCAATGAACCGTTTGGTCGCACCGGTGCCGGGCTGCTGGCCAAATTCCCGTTCATCGACAAGGTCGTCTGGGTCGATAAGCGCGTGCTCGATGTCGATCTCGATAACCAGCAGGTGCTGTCGACTGATCAGTTACGGCTTGAAGTTGATGCATTCGCGCGGTTCCGCATCGTCAATCCCCTGAAAGCCGTGGTGTCCACCGGCAGCAGCGCAGCAACCGAGGACAGAATCGCCGAACAGCTACGCCCGCTGCTCGGTTCGGCATTGCGCAACGAACTCGGCAAGCGCCCCTTTGCGGCCTTGCTCAGCCCGGAGCGTGGCCAGGTGATGGATAATATTCAGAACGGCCTGCAAAAACTGGCGTCGCAATATGGCGTCCAGATCGTCGATGTCCGCATCAAGCACGCTGACCTACCCGATGGCAGCCCGCTCGACAGCGCGCTCAACCGGATGCGCACCGCGCGCCAGCAACAGGCGGCGACGATCCGCGCGCAAGGGCAAAAATCAGCGCAGATCATCCGCGCCGAAGCCGATGCCAATGCCTCACGCATTTATGCCGAAAGCTTCAACAAGGATGCGGAATTCTATGATTTCTACCGGGCAATGCAGTCCTATCGGCAGACCTTTGGGGCCGATGGCAGCACGCCACAGGGCGAGACGTCGATCGTCCTTTCGCCCAATAACGAATATCTGAAGCAATTCACTGGGCGTCCCCGCTGACAATCGGTTCATATTCAATCGCCGTTAAGGCGCGGACCGGCAAAGCTTGCCGTGTTGCGACGGACAAGAGAGGAATAATCTAACGTGCGTTATGCCTATGCCATTACCGGAGCCCTTTTGCTGGGCGGCGCTGCTGCCGCTGTAACGCTCCAGCCACCTGCCGCCGCGCAGACGGCGCAGAATGAACCGGCAGCGATGGCCGCCATCGCGCCCCGCGCAGGCGCCCCGGTCAGCTTTGCCGATCTGGTCGCCAAGTTGCAGCCGGCGGTGGTCAACATCTCGACCAAACAGAGCATCAAGGTTCAACAGGCACCGGCCAATCCCTTTGCCGGCACACCCTTTGCTGAATTGTTCGGCGGCCAGGGTCAGGGCCAAGGCGCGCCGCAGCCCCAGACCCGCGAAGCACAGTCTCTCGGTTCGGGCTTCCTGATTTCGGATGACGGCTATGTCGTAACCAATAATCACGTGGTTGCCCCGGGGGCCAAGGGCGCGTCGGTCGATTCGATCACCGTCACGCTCACCAACCGCAAGGAATATGTCGCCAAGCTGGTCGGTCGCGATCCTATCTCTGATCTCGCGCTGCTCAAGATCGACGCCAAGGACCTGCCCTTCGTTCGCTTCGGCGATTCGACTCGCACCCGCGTTGGTGACTGGGTCATCGCGATCGGCAACCCGTTCGGCATCGGCAGCACGGTAACTGCGGGGATCGTCTCGGCGCTGCACCGCGTAACGGGTGCCGGCGCTTATGATCGCTTCATCCAGACCGATGCCGCGATCAACCAGGGTAATTCGGGCGGCCCGATGTTTGACCTGAACGGCAATGTCATCGGCATCAATTCGCAGATTTTCGCTGGTCAGTCGGGCGGCAATATCGGCATTGGCTTTGCGATCCCTGCAGAAGACGCCAAGCCTGTCATCGATAAGCTGATGAAGGGCACCACGATTGCCCGCGGCTATCTGGGTGTCGGCCTGCAATCGCTTGATGATGACAGCGCAGCGGCACTCGGCCTGCCCAAGAATAGCGGTGAAATCATCCGCAGCATTGCGCCGGGCGAGCCCGCTGACAAGGCCGGCATCAAGGTCGGCGACGTTGTCATCGGCGTTAATGGCAAAACGGTGACGCAGGATGCATCGCTTAGCTATCTGGTGGCGAATGAAACGCCAGGATCGCGCATCCCTATCGAATTGATCCGCGCCGGCAAGAAGATGACCGTTTCGGTTCTTGTCGGCACGCGGCCACCCGAAGATGCGCTGCAGGCTTCAGCGGGTGGTGAAGACGGGGATGGCATGAGCCAACCCGACACCGAAGGACCCGCGTCGCCCGTCGCCAACAAGCTTGGTCTCGCCGTTGTCCCGCTCACCCCGCAAATCGCCCGCAATATCGGTGTCGATTCGACCGTGACCGGGGTTGTCATCAGCGGCACAGATCCATCGAGCGATGCCGGGCAAAAGCTGAAGCGCGGCGACGTGGTCGTCTCGGCCAATGGGACCCCGGTTGCCACGCCCGATGCGCTTGCGGCGATCGTTGCGCAAGCGGTCCGTGACGGCCGCCCAACGGTGCTGCTCTATGTGCAGCGCCAGCGGTTGCCGGGTGCCTTTGTGCCGATCAAGCTGAAAAAATAAGCCATTTGTCGATGGTTTATCGATGCCGCCCGGTCAGCAATGACCGGGCGGCATTTTCATATCTTGCCGTCGTCCCTGCAAACGCGCGATAGCGAAGCAAGAGCCTGGGGAGAGTGAAATGGCGGACGGCAGCATCTTCATTGGTACGGGCGGCGGTAAACCGCAGGCGCTCGAACTTAAGCGCGCCAACCGCCACGGCCTGATCGCTGGCGCGACCGGCACCGGCAAGACGGTGACGGTGCAGGGCATTATTGAAGGCTTCTCCGCCGTTGGCGTCCCCTGCTTCGTCGCCGATGTGAAGGGTGATCTCGCCGGCCTCGCCATGGCCGGCTCGCCAACCGCCAAGATGCACGAGATCTTCGCCGCCCGTGCCAAGGAGATTGGATATGAGGGCTGGGCCTATAGCGACACCCCCGTGCAATTCTGGGATTTGTTCGGCGAAAAAGGCCATCCCGTGCGCACCACGGTCAGCGAAATGGGGCCGTTGCTGCTCGCGCGGCTGATGGACCTGAATGAGGTGCAGGAAGGCGTGCTGACCATCGCCTTTACCGTCGCCGACAAGGAAGGGCTGTTGCTGCTCGATCTCGATGATCTGCAGGCCATGCTCGCGCACTGCGCCACCCGCGCCGATGAACTGACGACGACCTATGGCAATATGTCCAAGGCGAGCATCGGCACGATTCAGCGTTCGCTGCTGCAATTGCGCGCTCAGGGCGGCGAGCATTTCTTCGGTGAGCCTGCGCTGGCAATGGCCGATTTCATTGGCTGTGATGATCGGGGCCGGGGCATCGTCAACATCCTCGCCGCTGACAAATTGATGCAAAGCCCGAAGCTCTATTCCACCTTTCTGCTGTGGTTGCTGAGCGAGCTGTTCGAACACCTTCCTGAGGTTGGCGATCCCGATAAACCGGTGCTGTGCTTCTTCTTCGACGAAGCGCATTTGCTGTTCAACGATGCGCCCAAGGCGCTGCTCCAGAAGATCGAACAGGTCGTCCGGCTAATCCGTTCGAAGGGCGTGGGGGTTTACTTCATTACTCAGAACCCGATCGACATCCCCGATACGGTCGCCGGCCAGCTCGGCAACCGCGTCCAGCACGCGCTGCGCGCCTTTACCCCGCGCGATCAGGCAGCGGTCAAATCGGCGGCGACTACCTTCCGCGCCAATCCCGGCGTCGATGTCGAAACCGTCATCACCGAACTGAAGGTCGGCGAGGCGTTAGTTTCCCTGCTGCAACCCGATGGCGCGCCATCGCCGGTTGAACGCACCCTCATCAAGCCGCCCGCGACCCGCGTCGGCCCGCTCGACGCCAAGGAACGCGGCGTGATGATCGCGACCGACGCCATTGGCGAGAAATATGACACGCTGATCGATGCTGACTCCGCCGAGGAATTACTCGCGACAAAGGCTGAAGAAGCCTCCGCCGCCGCCGCTGAAGCCAAAGCCGCAACGGAGGCAGAAAAGGCCGCCGCGCTCCAGGCCAAGGTCGACGCCCGCGCCGCCAAAGACGCTGAACGCGCCCGCATCGCTGCCGAAAAGGAATCCGCCCGCCAGGCGCGCGAAGCCGAACGCGCCGCCGCCAATAACCCCTGGAACAAGATCGCCACCGCCGCGACACGGACCGCGACCACCACCATCACCCGCACCGTCGCCAATGAAGTCGCCAAGCAAGTGTTCGGGACGAGCAGCAAGCGTGGTTCGAGCAGCGGCGGGTTGATCGGCGGGCTGGTGCGCGGCGTGCTGGGCGGGCTGTTCAAAGGGCGGTGATCGGCTGAACACCTGTTGGGCGCACCCAGCAATCGGAGAGCAGGAGCGATGGCGGACGTGCAATATGACCGGATCGGGATCGACTATGCAGCGCTACGCAAGCCCGATCTCCGAATCGCCAGCGCCATATATGCAGCGCTTGGGTCGGCAGAGACGATCATCAATGTCGGCGCCGGAACCGGATCTTATGAGCCGGCCGACCGACACGTAACCGCAATCGAACCGTCTTCGGCGATGATCCGCCAGCGCGCGCCGTCATCTGCCCCTGTCATCCAGGGATATGCCGAGCAGTTGCCATTTGACGACAATAGCTTTGACGCGGCAATGGCAATCCTGACTGTCCATCACTGGGCAGATAAGGCGGCTGGCTTGCGCGAATTGCGTCGCGTGACGCGCGGTCCCATCGTCCTGCTCACCTTTGATCCCGCCCAGCGTCCCTGGTTGACTGATTATCTGCCGGCCCTCGCGACGTTGGACGACGTGCGCATGCCTGCCATGGCCGATTATCAGCATTGGCTGGGGCCAGTGACGGTCACCACGGTGCCGGTGCCGCATGATTGCACGGATGGTTTTCTCTACGCCTATTGGCGACGCCCCACGGCCTATCTGGACCCGGCGCTGCGCGCGGGCAGTTCGTCGTTCTGGGCGATTGAGGACGCCGAAGAACGGCTGGGCCTGTTAGCGCAGGACCTGGAAAGTGGTGCATGGGCGCGCCGTTACGCCCATCTTCTGACACTCGATGCCTATGACGCGGGCTATAGGCTAGTCGTGAGCGGCTGATCGGTTAGCATCGGCAAATAGATCGGGGCACCGCTCCCCATAGAAGCGGTGCCCCGGTCAGCCGCTTAGCGGCAGCGAACTTGCTGGCTATTCTGGTCGATTGCCTTGCCTGCAACCGCACCCAGCACACCGCCGAGAATCGTGCCGACCGCGCGCGAGCGGCCGCCGTCGATGACATTGCCGAGCACACCGCCACCAATCGCGCCGATGATCAGGCCAGTGGTCCCGTCATTGCGGCGACAATAATAGCGACCGTCGTTACCGCGATAGACGCGGTCATCGGCCGAGAGCACGCGCTCCTGATAATTGGGTCCATCACGATAATAGCGGGCCGGATCATAGCCATTTTCATCACGATCGGCGAAGCGCGGATCTACATTGCGCTGACTATTGTACCGCGGATCATTGTAGCGCGGATCGTCGAAGCGTGGATCGTTGGCGCGCGGATCGCGAAAGTTCGATCGATTGTTGCGCGCCGCCTGATAGCGATCAAATTCGGTGCGAAAAATCTGCATTTCGTTCTGGAAACGCTGTTGCGCGGTGGAAAATCGCTGCTCCTCCTGCGCGGTCTGAGCGAGCACCGGCGTGGAAAGCGCCATGCAAGACGTGGCGATCAGGGTGGCTAGACGGGTAAAACGGGGCATCTCGGTCTCCTTGGATTGTTGAAGCCTAACTACCGAAGCTGGCGAAACGTTGCATGAACGAAATTACCTGCTGCCGTTCATCGGGCCGATCAATCGCAATCCGCACCCATCGCACCGTTCTGGACCCTTGGGCGGATCGTTTACACTGACACCCGCTGTCCGGTGATGGAGATTGAACCAGCGTCTTCACTGGCCACCGGGATCAGCCCTATTTAACTGGCGTGGCATCCGGCCCTGTCCAGGTCCAGGCGACGATCTTCCAGCCGCCGTCCAGCTTCTTGAGCGCAAAGGTCATTTGCGCGGATTCGGCCATCGCTGCCCCTTTCAGCGTAAAAGTGTAGGTCGAGGACACCACGACATAGGCACGATCGCCCGTGACCAGCTCACGCGTGACAGCGCCCAGAACCACTTTAGGATTGGTGAGGCCCTTGGCTGCGGCGTCCTTGGCATAATCATCGGCCCAGCGCTTCACGACGTCATGACCGCCCCAGAAATAGGGAGCTAGCTCATCGGTGATATGCGCATCGCCGGCATGGGTTGCGGCGGCGGCAGCGATGTCGCCCTTGTTGAAAGCATCGACGAACTGATAGATTGGCGCTTCAACGGCGGCATCCTTGGCCAGCGCTGGCATGCCCCAGAACATCATTACACCAGCGGCTGCAATCATGGCGCTTTTCATCATATCCCCCTAAAAATCATGCGGCGCAGTGATAACACTCGGGCGCTCCTCTGCGAAACGAAACACGGCTACATATGGCTGAGCAGCACCTTGATCGGGATGAACGCAAAGGCGATCGAGCTATCGGCAACGCCGTAGGGCAGGAACAGCGATTCGCCGTGCCGCATCGCCCCGCAGCTATAGACGACATTGGGGACATAGCCCTCACGATCCTGATCGGCAGCGGCTAGGATCGGCTCGCGGGTGCGCCCGATCACCTTTGATGGATCGGCCTTGTCGAGCAACACGGCGCCAATCGAGTATTTGCGCATCGCGCCAACGCCGTGCGTCAGCAGCAGCCAGCCCTCATCAAGCTCGATCGGGGAACCGCAATTGCCGATCTGCACCAATTCCCAGGGGTAAGCCGGCGTCATCAGCAGCTGTCCCTCATTCCAGTGGGTCAGGTGATCAGAGCGCAGCAAAAACAGATTCTCGCCATCCTGCCGGCCGATCATCATATAACAGCCGTCCACCATGCGCGGGAACAGCGCCATGCCCTTGTTGCGCGCGGCACTGCCCGTCATTGGCACCAAATCAAACGCCCGGAAATCGCGCGTCCGCATTAGTTCGGACTGGATTATCGAGCCGTTATACGCGGTATAGGTACCAAGCCACTCAATGCTGCCATCTTCATGGCAAAACTGGACGAGGCGCAGGTCTTCCAGCCCCTTCGACTGGGCCTGGGTGATCGGAAAGATGACGGTGCCCGAAAGCGTGCTGTCGCGGTGGCGGTGCACCGTTACCGGGCCAGTCGGCATCACCATTTCCTCGCGGTCGGTGGTATCGGTGGCGGTTGCAAAAGGCGGTTCGGGGGCGAGTTTCAGTTCATTCTTGTTCGTGATGATCCCTTCGCGAAAGGCGATCGACGAAATATGCCCCTCACCCACCGCGCGCATCGACATCAGCAGCCGTTGCGATCCGGGCGGCATGCCGCTCTGGTCGAAATGCGGCACGACGCTGGGATTCATCAGCGCGGCGGCGGCATAGCTATATTCGTGGCAGAAATAGGCGCCGATCAGCTGGCGCCGCTCGTCATCAATCTGGCTGCCATCAAGATCAAGCAAGGCTTCGATCTGGGCATAACGCGTCATGAACACGCGCCGCGTTTGCCAGTGGCGAGCCTCAAAATCCTTGAGCACGATTTCCAGCTCGGCGCGGGTCTGGGCGCGGCTCATCGCCAAAACTTCCTGCACCAATCGCGCCGTGCGGCTGGGGGCACTGCCATTGGCCTGCCAGGCAAGGTGGAACGGGCGCACAACGACGCGCGACGGATCAGCGTGAAGCCGCAAACGGTGGTTGAAAACTTCTAACACTGGCTGGCGCGGCCCCTGAAACGATCCGGTCAACCCGATCGGTTAAATTGATCCCATCAAAGCGCTGCCCAACATGATGGCTATGCAACGGCCCTGGTTGGTCCTGCCACGGATTCGGCCAAGGTTGATAGCGACGATATCGTGCACGACGCCAATTGCAGCGCCAAAATCGATTCCGCCCCCTGGTTGCGATTAATGCCGGTTGGCGTCAGCCCGTCAAAACAGCCCCCGTCCTGCACCGTCGCCAGCGCCAGATCGAGATCGTTCAGCCCCAGGAACCAATGATAAGCCCGGTGCGCTTCGTCGATCCAGCGGCGTTCGCCCGTTGCCTCAAATGCTGCGGCACAGGCATCCGCCGTCGCCTGTGCTTCCAGCGGCTGCTGATCGAACAACAGGGGCGGAGCATAGGGTCGACCAAAACTTTCGGTGCCCACCGCCCGGAAACGCCCCTCGGGCGATGTTTGCTGTGCCATGATCCAGTCCAGCGCGTTGACACCAGTTTCGACCAGATCAGCCCGGCCCAGCGCCAGGCCAGCGCGGATCATCGCTTCGGGGAGGCGGGCATTATCATAGGCAAGGACGATTTCGAACCATTCCCATACCGGCCGCCGCGCGGCATTGAGCAAGGCGAGATGATCAGCACTGAATCGCTCCAGGATCGTTCGTGCCAGCGCATGGCCGGGGTGGCAGTCAAGCATTTCTGCAGCGCCCAGCATCGCAAATGCCTGCGCCCTGGGGCTACCCAGTTCGAGTGCCATTGACGCTGTTTGATCGAACAGCGCCGCCGCCCAATCGCGGTGCTTCAGTTGCCGCGCATAGCGAACCGTCGTGCCAAGCGCCCAAAGCGTGCGACCGTTCGAATCCTCCGATCCAGCTTCTTCGCACCAGCTCCGATCGAAATTCAAAAAATTGCGAAAGCGCTGCGCTTCGGGGTTCCAGGCATGCTGAATGAACGAGGCATAGATCGTCGTCCATTTATCGCGCGCCACGTCATCGAGTGCGTCCATCCGCCCGACCAGCATCAGCGCGCGGGCATTATCGTCGATGCAATAGCCATGGTGACGATCGGGAATTGAATAGATTGAATGCTGCAACATGCCGGTCGAATCGCTCATGCGTTCAACGGCGGCGAAGTCAGGGTCGAGCGGGGTCAGCGGGGCAACGGGGCTCGGCAAGCGGCACGGCTTTGCCGCAATCATCGTTGCAATCTCGCGCAGCGCGGCTTCGGCGAGCTGGGACCACAGCATCGTCCGCCCCCGCGCATAAGTGCGCGCGGCCAATCGTTCGCGATTGCCATCATTGCCGAGCAGCGCGACGATCTCACGCGCAAAGCCTGCGGAATCACCGAAATCCACCAGCACGCCATGGCCATCGGCCAGGATTTCGGTGGCATGCACATAAGGAGTTGAGACCACTGCCTTACCGACGCCGACGGCATAGGAAAGCGTGCCCGAGGTAATCTGTGCCGGATTGATATAGGGCGTGGCATAGATATCTGCGGCTTGCAGATAATCGATCAGATGCTCGTGCTCGACAAAGGCGTCAATGAATTGGACGTGATCGGTCACGCCGCGTGCCGCCGCCTGTGCCTTTAGCCGCTCACGATAGGCTTCGCCTTCATGCGCGACCAGATTGGGGTGAGTTGCGCCCAGCACAATATACAGCGTGTCAGGCTGCGTAGCGACGATCGCCGGCAGGGCATCGATCATCGTCTCAATGCCCTTGCTTGGGGCCAGCAAGCCAAAGGTCAGCACGGTCCTGCGGCCTTCCCAGCCGAAACGGGGCTTGAAAACCGCGGGATCAGCCAGCGGGCGATCCGGCACGCCGTGCGGGATCATCACCACGGCCTTGCCGCCGACACCGTGAATACGCTGCAAGATGTCCCGGCCCTTTTCGGCCATGACGATCACGCGGGAGGCGCGACGCAGCAACCCCTCCAGCACGCGCCGCTGATCGGCATTGGGTCGTTCAAGAATGGTGTGCAATGTGACGATAACGGGCAGCGAGAGCCGATCGAGCAGGCCCAGAATGAAATCGCCGGCAACGCCGCCAAAAATCCCATATTCGTGCTGCAGCCACACCGCTTCGGCACCGCTTGCCTCGATCGATCGGGCCGCGGCCAAATAGCTCGACCGGTCATTCTGGGCGATCGACCCAGTAACGGCGGCGGGGTAATCATATCGACCGGGATAATCGTCCATCGCATAGACATCGACGATCAGATCGGGGGCCAGATCAGGGGCGGCAGCCGTCAGCGCGTTGAAAATATCAGTTGTATAGGTCGCAATCCCGCATTGGCGGGGCAGGAAGTTACCGATCAGGGCCAGATGCTTGATATGCGAAATCCTGTCGATTGCCTCGGTCATGCGCGCGCCCTTCGGAGAGCGCAACGATCGCGGGTGCACTTACCCTTCGTTGCAAACCCTCGAGTCGACCTAACGGGTTAACGGCAATATGGTTGCACCTATGATGCAGCGCAGCATGAAACTGCGGTGATGCGTTGCCCAATCACGGTCCAGTCGCGACCCAAACGCGAACGAGGTCATGAACCCATAAACGATCGCTTTCGGCACGCGGGCTAGATGACTGAAACTGGGTGGTTTACAGTCCGACAGCTTTTGGGATCAAGCATTGGCTGAGCTGCCGCTCGCTGGATCAGTCGATAGCGGCAGCTTCGGGCCTTAATTTCTGACATTCTGGGGCCTCGCTGTCATTGCCGAAAGCTACCGTTAGCCACTGACGCCACGCGGCACTATCTTGAATCACGTCTCGCAGCGATTGTGAGTTCAATTTGTCAACAGGGCCTACCGCCGACAGGGCCGGATTGGACCGCTATCTGGGAAAAATCGGCTTAAATTCGATTGAAATGTAAAGCCGACAGTCTAGAATACAGATGGTCTTTTCTGGGGGTGAAAATGAAACAGGCTTCATTTTTGGCAGTCATTGCGATTTTCCTTCAGGCGCAAGTTTCATATGCCCAAAGCAGTACTGGCAATGATCAATTAACGCCTGACAACCAGTTGACCCTTGCGGATTCGACACCTTTTTTATCTGTTGCGGTTCAGTCAGGCTCTCGTGCCCCCTCAAAATTGTGCTATTTTAGGTTGAATGTCGAACCAGTTAGGCAAGCACCGGGGGTCCAGATCGGACACCTGCCGCGCAGTGGCTTTCGACGGTTCTTCAATGGGGTCGATTACACATTCAACTCTATTTTGAAGGTCAAAATCTCAAATTACGAGGGAAGCGTTGTACTATATTCAAGAAGATACCGGAGCACAAGATCAGATGGTGAAAGTCATGATCGATCAATTCTCGTTCATGCCTATGATTATCCGCTTTTCCTTTTAGAACGCGACACCAATGGTCAAGCAGAGATTTTCGTGTCGGCGGATATGAAGAATACGCAGACTTTCCAACTGGCGGGTACGGCGCTAGAGGCGGTGACACTTGGCCTGAAAGCAGTAGCGCCCAGCGCTGGGATCATCACGACACTTACCGCAGAATCAAATCGTAATGTCTCTAAACAAATAGATCAGAGTGCGGGGGCATTTATGGGCGTTTCGGGTGCCAATACTGAGCGCCATGACTTGGATGTTCTGTCTGGTTCGAAACAACGGGTTTCGATCTTTGGGCCCCGAGATGAAGTGAACGAAAACAGACGGGACTTTATGTTGGGACAATGGGATATTGGTTTTCTTCCGACTTACGGATCGTATTTCTTAAAGAGCGACTGTGTCGCCGATTTTGAAGACAACGCATGGGGCGACAGGGCCAAGGCAAGTAATGTTCTCAGCACTCCACTTGTTGAAAATATTGGAGGGATCGGGAACCTCGATAGTTATCTTCGGCAACTGGAATGGTGGGGGAATAGCCTTTCGCAATTGACCGGAAAGGCTGCAGGATCGAACGAGGTAGAAGGCTTCTGTCGAAAGATCGTTGGAGCTGTGAAAGACTTGGGCTTCAATACAGTTGATTCATACATCGCTGCCGATTCCGTTTCGAGATCACGGCTGGTTGGAAGCGCCGAGGGCGCGGCGATGCGTGCATCGCCGTCTTGTGATTTCTCAAAACGCCAGACCTAACTAATCTGCCTGATCCGGCGTCGACGGCCTTTCCGACAGCACGCGCCGCAGCAGCTGGTCGACGAACTCGCTGTAGCGCGGGCGCTTGCCTAAGTAGGGAATTTACCACAATCGGGTCATCAGCCGAACGACCGCTTATCTAGCTGCCGCGGCCGATACCAGACAGTCTTTCTCCGGCCCAACTGCTGCCGGTGAACATGTTTACCAGGCGACGTCCGCTGTAGCAGAGCGGGCGCCCAGAACCTGCCGGTCCAAAAGCGCCCCAGCTCCTGCCGCAGCGAGCTACCTCGAGCAACGGCCGGTTTCGGGGAGTCTTCAAGCCGCACTAAATGGCGACTTATGGGGCGAAACCGGCCAATTCTGTCCTACAACAGCGAGTCGTGCTACACGTCCCTCGCTCTTTCACACCGTCGATCGTCTTTTCCTCGCCCTTGGGAAGCAACGCCCGCCTCGCCAAAGGGCTGCCCCCTGACGACGATCTGGCGAAACCATCGCATCAGTGCGAACATTCGTGAACATTCGCATCCGGGCCCAGCCTGAACCCCAGCCTCAATAAACGTCCGCTCGCAGACCAGTTGTCGGATCATTTGAATGGCGCTGTATGGGGCGCTTGCCGACAGGCCGTTTCTTATAAGTCTACCGCCTAGCCGCGCCCGCGATATCCGGGCACGTCCTGCGCGGGGATCCACACTCCAGCTGGTGGCGCGCCGCTCTGCCAGAAGACATCAATGGGGATACCGCCGCGCGGATACCAATAGCCGCCGATTCGCAGCCAGAGCGGCTGCATCTCGCGATAAAGCCGCTCGCCGATGCCGACCGTGCAATCTTCATGAAAGGCCTGATGATTGCGAAAGGCGCCGAGAAACAGCTTGAGCGATTTCGATTCGACGATCGTTGCCGCTGGCACATAATCGATCACCAGATGCGCAAAATCGGGCTGCCCCGTTACCGGGCAGAGCGAGGTAAATTCGGGCACGGCAAACCGCACCATATAGGTGCTGTCACATCGCGGATTGGGTACATAATCGAGCACTGCCGTTTCGGGCGATGCTGGCAATGCGCTCGTCTGGCCAAGGAATTTGGGTGTCATCACCCTGCACTTATCGCGGGAAAACCCGAAAGGAAATGATGCTGGTGCCGATCATGCCCTTGCCATCGGACAGACTGATCACCAGTGAATGTTCTTGCATCTCAGGCCCTAGATCGTCTCGACGACAGCCATAGTGACCGCTAGGGAGTGCCCAACAGGATTCCGGGAGAAGATAATGGACGCGTTGGTAACGACCGAATGGCTGGCAGGCGAGTTGAGCGCAACGGATCTGCGGATTGTTGATGCAAGCTATTTTCTTGCCGATCATGGCCGCAATGCTGCTGCAGAATATGAAGCCGCGCATATTCCCGGCGCCGTTTTCATGGATCTGGCAGAAATTGCCGATACATCGAGCACGCTGCCGATGATGCTGCCCTCGCCCGAAAAATTCGCCAGCCGCATGCAGTCGCTTGGACTGGGCGATGGCAGCCGCATCGTCCTTTACGACGATTCGCCCCTGCACACCGCTGCCCGCGCCTGGTGGATGCTGCGGACCTTTGGCGCGCATGATGTCGCCATTCTCGACGGTGGCATCGCCAAATGGAAAGCCGAAGGACGCGAAACGAAGAGCGGCAAGGAAAGCCTGCGCCATCGCCACTTCACGGTGTGGGCGGACGACAAGGGCCTGCGCACGCTGACCCAGATGAAGGCCAATGTCGAAACCAGCGCCGAACAGGTAATGGACGCGCGTTCAGCGGCACGCTTCACGGGCCAGGAGCCCGACCCACGCCCCGCCACGATGCCCGGCCATATCCCCGGTTCAAAGAACATCCCTTACGGCCAGATGTTCAATGCTGATGGCAGCTGGAAGCAAGACGATGCCCTGAAAGCTGTTTATACCGATGCCGGCATTGACCTCTCACGACCGCTGGTCGGCACCTGCGGATCAGGCATCACGGCCGCCGTGCTGGTGTTCGGCGCCCATCTGCTGGGCAATGAAGCCGCGCTGTATGACGGCAGCTGGTCTGAATGGGGTGCCGATCTCTCAACGCCAAAGGCTATGGGCCCGGCATGAACGAAACGGGCGACGACCGGCACGGCGACGCGACCCGCGTCGTCAACGCCGGGCGGCGGCCGGAATGGACGAGCGGGATCGTCAGCCCGCCGGTGTGGCGCGCATCGACCATCCTGTATGATTCTGTTGCCGATCTGCGCGCGGCCACGCGCGACACGCATCACAAGCTGTTCTACGGGCGGCGCGGTACCCCGACCCAATGGTCGCTGGCCGATGCGCTGACCTCGCTTGAGCCCGGGGCGGAGGGCACGTTTCTGTATTGTTCGGGCGTCGCCGCGATTGCCGGGGCACTGCTTTCGGTATTGGCACCCGGCGATGAAGTGCTGATGATAGACAATGCCTATGATCCCAGCCAATCAATGGCGACCGGCCTGCTCAAGCGCTTCGGAATCAGCACGCGTTTCTATGATCCAATGATCGGGGCAGGCATTGCCGAGCTGATCGGCGACAAGACGCGGGCCATCCTGATCGAAGCCCCTGGCAGCCTGACGTTCGAGGTGCCCGATCTGCCCGCCATCATCGCCGCCGCCAAAGCGCGCGGCGTGACGACCTTGCTCGACAATACCTGGGCGACGCCGCTTTTCCTGCCGGCAATTGCGATGGGAATCGACCTGTCGATCCTGGCCTGCACGAAATATGTTGTCGGCCATTCCGATGCGATGCTGGGATCAGTAACCGCCGGCCCCGGCCATTTTGCTGCCTTGCGCGACACCGCCCACCAGCTTGGTCATATCGCCAGCCCCGATGATTGCTGGCTGGGGTCACGGGGGCTACGGACGATGGCGGTGCGGCTGGCGCATCACCAGCAAAGCGCGCTGAAGATCGCGCATTGGCTGAAAACTCGCCCGGAGGTGGCGCGGGTTTTCCACCCAGCGCTGCCCGATTGCCCGGGCCAGGCGCATTTCCTGCGCGACTTTAAGGGGTCGTCGGGCTTGTTCTCGTTCGAACTGCGTGGCGGCGATGAGGATGCCCGCGCCGCCTTGATTGACGGGCTGGCGCTGTTCGGCATTGGCTATAGCTGGGGCGGCTTTGAAAGCCTGGCGCTGCCGGTTGATCCCCAGCGTTACCGCACCGCGACGACGCCCGACTTCAATGGGCCATTAGTGCGCCTAAGCATCGGGCTGGAAGACCCAGCCGACCTGATCGCCGATCTGGCCGCCGGGCTGGAGCGCTTTCGCGCGGCGTAGCTCGCCCAGTTTCCCGCGCGCGTCGTTCAATTGCTTCGCTGCGCGCGGGGTGACGATCAACAGGTCACGGGCGATCGCTTAAAGTCTGATAACTTTGGATTGGACCAACCCAAACCCCGTTCGCCCTGAGCGAAGTCGAAGGGCATGCGAAGCGCGTGGGCTTCGACTTCCCCCGGACTTGTTCGGTAGTTA
>MSXQ01000018.1:0-189561 GCA_002083645.1 Proteobacteria bacterium ST_bin13 | reverse complement strand
CTAAAAGACCCGACCAACGACAGCGTGCGGTGGATCTTTCCAGGCCAAACCAATCCCGGCATGCCGCTTGGCTTTGTGCGCAAGGCGGTAAAGCTGCTTGGCATCAATACCCCCAATACCGCGCCCGAAATCGCGTGGCGCCCGCATCCCGATGCCGAAACACCCGCCTTTGCGGTCTATCCCTCGCACACCGTCGCCTTCCTTCCCGATGAGTGGTTCAAGGGCAAGGTCGTGCTGATCGGCGCCATTCTGTCGATCACGGATCGCCACCGCACCCCGCTCGCTGTCCTTGATGATGGCGACGACGGCAACATGCCGGGAATCACGGTGATGGCGCACGGCATCTCGCAAGTGATGGAAGGACGCTCGTTGCAGCGCTTCAACCTTGCCGGTGACATCGCCATCACGGTGTTGTTCGCGCTGGTCGGGGTCGGCCTTGGCTTGCTGAAGCGCGGGGCGGCATTCAGCTTCACGGTCGGCGGCATCTTCATCCTGCTTTATTGGGTCGGGTCCTTCTTCGGCTATAGCAATGGCTTGCCGCTGGTGCCGCTGCTTGCGCCAACGCTCGCGCTGCTGCTGGCCTTGTGGTTGATGGACGTCGCCATTGGTCGTGCCGAACGCAAGCAACGCCAGTTCATCCAGGGCGCCTTTTCGCGCTATGTTTCGCCAGCGGTGGTTAGCCAGCTCGTCGATGATCCGAGCGCGCTCAGCATCAAGGGCGATCGCCGTGAGGTGACCTTTATCTTCACGGATATCGCCAGCTTCACGACCCTGTCCGAAGGGCTGACCTCCGAAGCCCTGTCGGAAGTGCTGAACGCGTATCTCGACGGTGCTTGTTCGATCATCCTGAAATATCAGGGCACGATCGATAAGTTTATCGGCGATGCCATCATGGCCATCTTCAACGCCCCCATCTCCCAGCCGGACCATGCCGAGCGGGCGGTGAAATGCGCGCTGGAGCTTGATGTCTATGCCGAAGACTTCAAGAAGAAGCAGAATGCTGCCGGGATTCCGATCGGGGTGACGCGGATCGGCATCCATACCGGCGTTGCCACGGTCGGCAATTTCGGCTCGTCCTCGCGCATGGACTTCACGGCGCTGGGCGATACCGTCAACACGGCGGCGCGGACTGAAGGCGTGAACAAATATTTCGGCACGCGCATCTGCGTGACCGAAGAATCGGTCGCTGAATGTCCCAATCTGAAGTTCCGTCCGATCGGCGATGTCGTGCTGAAGGGCAAGACCAAGCCGGTTGGCCTGTTCTCGCCGGTGTCAGAGGCTGATGCAGCGACCAATGTGACAGAAGATTACATGGCCGCTTATGAGTTGTTAAAGGCCGAAAACCCGAAGGGGATCGACTCCTTCCGGGCGCTGGCAACGCAATATCCATCAGATCCAATTATTGCCTATCATTGTCGCCGGATTGACGCCGGGGCGACGTCCACGCTGATCGTGCTTGAGGATAAATGACGTGATCATTGCCCAACCGATCAATCGGTACCGTCACCTCCGTTCGGTCGGGCTGGGCGCCATCACGGTGGGGGGCACCGTGCTGACCACAAGCGGGGCCTATGCACAGGTCCCGCCCCCGGTCCCGCAGGTCGTCCAGCCAAGCCAGGGCGAAATTTCGCGCGAACGCCTGACATTGCCCCCGGTCGCCACGCCAAAATTTGAACTGCGCATCCAATCACCCGACAAATCCGCCGTCGCCAAATCGATCGATGGCGTGCAGTTCCTGCTGCGCGATGTCGTCGTCGATGGTGCAACGGCATTTCCGCCGGAAGTCATCAACGGTTTCTTTGCCGAGCTCAAAGGCAAGCGCACTGGGCTTGGCGCGGTCCGCCTGGCTGCGACCAAACTTGAATCACTGTACCGCGAAAAGGGATATTTTCTCACCCGCGTGTTCATCGCCCCCCAGCCGATCAACAATGGTGTCATCAAGGTCACCGTGATCGAAGGGTTTATTGAGGATATCACGGTGGAGGGCCTGGATGCAGGCACCCAGCGCACCGTCAAGGCTGCGCTGGAACCACTGCTGAAGCGTAAGCCGATTGATCTGCCATCGCTCGAGCGCCGGCTGCTGCTGCTCAACGACATCCCCGGCATTGGCGGGACCAGTGTGCTGCGGCAAGGGGCGACGCTGGGCGGCTCCAGCCTGATCGTGACGCTCGAAGAGCGGCCCGATACCTTTCAGATCGCGGTCAACAACGGCGCATCACGCATCCTGGGACCCTGGTCCTATGGGGTCAATGCAACCTTCAACCGCCCATTTGATCTGCCTGGCTCGCTCAACCTGGGCATCAATGCCGGTGGCCGTGATCTGCAAGCCGTGCAGTCTGTCAGCGGTCGCTACACCGTGGCTATCGGCAAGAGCGGGTTATTGGCCAGTGTTGGTATTCTGGCCGCCAAGGCGCAGCCGGGTGGATCCGTCCGCCCGCTCAATATCGTCAACAACCTGATTTCGGTCAGCGCGCGGGCCAGATACCCCTTCATCCGCAGCCGTGCCTTTTCGCTTTTTGGCGAAACGGGCTTGTCGGTCAATCGATCGGACACCGATATCCTTGGCGTGCCGCTGATCAGGGACCGGACCACGGTGCTCGATGTTGGCCTGTCGGTGCAGCAAAATGGGTTCTTCAACGGCGCCACGACAATTAATGCCAGCGTTTTCCAAGGCTTGCCGATATTAGGCGGGTTGAACAGCGCGGCACCGTCCCCGTCCACGCCAAATTTCGACCCGTCCTTCACGCGGTTGGTCTATTCGATCCAGCGCACCCAGCCATTGCCCGGCGGGTTTAGCGCGCAGCTGAATTTCCAGGGGCAATACAGCAATTCGAAACTGCTGTCGGGTGAGCTCGTTTCCTTTGGCGGTTCGGGCCTTGGCCGTGGTTTCGATCCGGCAGCGATCACGGGCGACAGAGGCTATGGCGGGCTCGCCGAGCTGCGCTATGATTTGCCGATCAGCAATGTCGTGATCAAATCAGCCCAGATCTATGGCTTTGTCGATGCCGCTCGCGCGACGAGCCTGGCGACCAGGGCGATCCCGCTCACGTCGCAAAGCCTCCAGTCGGCTGGTGGTGGCATCAGGATTAGCCATCCTTTTGGGAGTGTTGATGTCCAAGCCGCCTATGCGCGACGCGCGCTGGGTGGGGTGGACCAACGCCCCAACCCGCGAATCCTGGTGTCGACAAGCTTCGTCTTCTAAGTCGGATTCAAGCGAAACGATTTTTGCGCAGCTTGAGCCGCCGCTTCAGGCAAAAAGCATATCCGCGCCCGATTACGGATCAACCCTGATGCCCATTGGGGCGACCGGGGTGTTTTGATCGGATCGATAGGCCGAACGGTTACGGCGTGAGGACGGCTGTTGCCCGTGTTTCGGTGCCGGTCTGGCCTGGTGCAGTTGGTTGAGCAGGTGTGCCCGTCATATCGGAATGCTGCCCGATAATGGCTTCGGTTTCGATCGCATCAAGCGCCGCCTGGGTTTCGACATACCGCCCCGCCGCCGTCATCCACGTCTTGGCCTTTTGCGCGCCGGGCAGGCGCCCGACTTCGGCAAGCGCTGCGTCCACCTTGCCGGCATCAAGCAAATGCCGCACCCGCGCCAGCCGATCGGTCGCGCGCGGCGAGGCGGTGCCCTCATGCCGGATCACGATCAGCCCGGCCAATTCGCGCTGGAAGCTCGTCACCCACCCGTCAACCGCGACGCCCGAGGTTAATTCCGGGGCCATTGTGTCGAGCGAAAGCCGCAATTCCTCCAGCGTCACAGGTGCCCGCCCCGCCGCCACCACGGTTGCCACAGCGCGCGCCTGTGTCGTTCGAAAGCGTCGTTTGAGCGGTCCTTCAATCTCGCCAAGCCCAAGCCCGCGATCAATTGCCCGCCGCGCGGCAAAGGCGATCAGCAACGCTTCGGCTCGGCCCGAATTGCTGGCGGCGGCGCGCGATTCCTGATCGATCGTTATGGTCCGGGCTTCGAGCGTCGCCAGCTGCGCGGCGATCGCGACTTGCCGGGCGTTCAGCATATCATTGTCAATCGACCGCGCCGCGGCCCCTGCCTCGGGCGGGGGCACAAAGCCGGTCTCGCCCGTGCCCGTTGCCGAACCACCGCTGGTCGGCGCGGATCCAGCGGCCCCGTCAGCGCCCCCATCGAACATCATCTGCGCCGATCGTGGCAGCCATTGGCGATATTGACGCACAAACAACGCCGTCACGCCAATGCCGAGCACAAAGGCGACCACCGCGAACCACAGCAGCATCCGCATCGTCGGACGTCCTGCCCCGGCGCTCGCTGATTGATTGTCGCTGCTCATCGCCTCCTTATCCGCGTGTGCGCGCACGCGGTCAATCAGAACGAGCGATCGCTGCCACGGTCTCCAGCAGCTTTTCATCCAAAGGACGTGGCGCCGTCACCATTGCCTGCCACCCCGTGCCGGTTGCTGCGGCTATTGCCTCGCTCAGCGCGGCAATGATGATTCGGTCACGCGCCAACCCGGCGGTATCGACCAGCGCCGCCAGTCGCGCGCCAGCGCGGGGGGAATGCACCAGCGCGATGCTATCGACCAGCGGGGCCAGCATCGGCTGGGCGATGGAGATGGCGGCGCTGGCATAAACCGGGACCGATTCGCCGACGAGGCCGCCTGGCGAAACCATCGACTCCTCGCCGCCCAGGTGGAGCAGGCAGCGCAGACCTGCCGCACCGGCGGAAACCAGCAACGCCGCGGCATCGCGATCGCCGACAATCATGACGTCAAAACCGGCCGTGCGGGCCGCCGCTGCGGTTGCCTTGCCGACCGCGACCACCGGCAGCGCGCGCAACCGATCGATCGCTGGCCCGGCCCAGCGCAGGGCATTGGCGCTGGTCAGCATCAGTGCATCAAAGCGCGCAGGGTCAGGCAGCGTCCAGGGCAGCGCCTCTACCACGAACAGCGGCAAGGAGAGCGTTTTCAGCCCAAGTGCCTGGGCACGGGCGATCGTGGCGCTGTTCCCAGGTTCCGGTCGCAGCACCGCGACCAAGCGGCTCACGTGCCGAACAATGCCCGCACTGGTGCGGGTGCCCGCGCGAGCAAATCCGCTGCCAATTGCGCGGCAAAGCCAAGATCGTCGGTCATCCCGCGCGTCTCGCCCTCGACATGCGCGCTGCCATCGGCGGCGAAAAGTTCAGCGCGCAGGTGAAGATGCTTGCCATCAATTTCGGCGAGCGCGGCTAGCGGCGAGTGGCAATCGGCATTCAGCGCCAGCAGCAAAGCGCGTTCGGCCATCACACAGGCCATTGTCGGCTGGTGGCTGATCGCGTTGATCAGCGCCGTCGTCGCTTCGTCAGCCGCGCGCGTTTCAATGCCGACCGCGCCTTGCGCCGGGGCTGGCAGCATGACGTCAATCGCAATGCCGCGCCCGACATCGCGCCGCCCGAGCCGATCAAGGCCGGCGGCGGCGAGCAGGGTCGCGTCGATCTCGCCCGATGCGACCTTGGCGAGGCGGGTATCAACATTGCCGCGCAGCAGGACGATGTTCAGATCGGGCCGCAACCGGAGCAGCTGGGCCTGTCGCCGGGGTGAACTTGTGCCGATCGTGGCACCGTGCGGTAGGGCATCGATGCTGTCCGGCCCGATCAGTCGATCACGCACATCAGCGCGCGGCAGCATCGCGCTGATCACGATCCCCTCTGGCCGGATCGTTTCGACATCCTTCATCGAGTGGACCGCGAGATCAATTTCCCCGGCAAGGATCGCGCGGTCCAATTCCTTGGTCCACAAGGCCTTGCCGCCAATCTCGGCCAGTGCGCGATCCTGCACCTGATCGCCCGTCGTCTTGATCACGACGATCTCGACATCGGCTTTGGCAAGGCCATGCGTGATCATCAGCGCATCGCGCACCATGCGGGCCTGGGTTAGGGCAAGCGGCGAACCGCGCGTGCCAAGACGGAGTTTGGGAGCAAGCATTGTCATCACCGTTGGTGCTAGCGCCGGTTGCGGCTAGAGGGAAGCCATGGCGCTGATCCTGGGTATTGAATCGAGTTGCGACGAAACCGCTGCTGCATTGGTCTCAAGTGATCGCGTGATCCGCGCGCACCGGCTGGCGGGCCAGGAAGCGGCGCACCGGCCCTATGGCGGGGTGGTCCCCGAAATCGCGGCGCGCGCGCATGTCGAAATATTGGTGCCGCTGGTGGAGGCGGCGCTGGCCGATGCCGGGGTGAACCTGGCGCAAATTGACGCCGTGGCGGCAACCGCAGGACCGGGCCTGATCGGCGGGGTGATGGTGGGGCTGGTGACGGGCAAGGCGCTGGCGCATGCCGCGGGCAAGCCACTGATCGCGGTCAACCATCTGGAAGGCCATGCGCTGTCGCCGCGGCTGTCCGATCCGGATCTAGAATTTCCCTATCTGTTGCTGCTGGTATCGGGCGGGCATTGCCAATTGCTGCTGGTGGAAGGGGTGAACGCCTATCGTCGCCTGGCCACCACGATCGACGATGCGGCGGGTGAGGCGTTTGACAAGACCGCCAAGATTCTGGGCTTGGGCTTTCCCGGTGGCCCTGCGGTGGAGCGCGCGGCATTGCTCGGCGATGCCAAAGCGGTGCCCCTCCCGCGCCCGTTATTGGGGTCAAGCGAGCCGCATTTTTCCTTTGCCGGCCTGAAAAGCGCGGTGGTGCGCGCGCAGGACAGCGGCAAATATCGGGTCGAGGATATCGCCGCGTCGTTTCAACAGGCGGTTGTTGATTGCCTGATCGATCGCACGCGGCGTCAATTGGTCGGGCTCGACGGGGTCAGCGCGCTGGTTGTCGCAGGCGGGGTGGCAGCCAATCAGGCGGTGCGCGGGTCGCTGGTGACCTTGGCCACGGCGCATGGCCTGCGCTTTGTCGCACCGCCCTTATGGCTGTGTACTGACAATGCCGCGATGATCGGCTGGGCCGGGGCCGAGCGCTTTGCCGCCGGACTGACCGACCCGCTTGATGTCGCCGCCCGGCCGCGCTGGCCGCTTGATCCGTCGGCGGAGACGGTGCGCGGCGCGGGGGTGAAGGCGTGAGGATCGGTCCATGCGCATAGGCGTTATCGGCGGCGGGGCCTGGGGCACCGCGCTGGCGCAGGTCGCGGCGCATGCCGGCGATCCCGTCCTGCTTTGGGCGCGCGAGGCCGACGTTGTAGCAGCGATCAACCAAGTGCATGAAAATACGCTGTTTCTGCCCGGCGTGCCCCTCAGTCATGACGTCAGCGCTACGGACAGCCTCAGCGCATTGGCGGCGTGCGAGGCGCTGCTGGTGGTGGTGCCTGCCCAGCATGTGCGGGCCGTGCTGGCCGAGGCGGCGGTTGGCCGCACGCCGCTGGTGCTCTGCGCCAAGGGGATTGAGGCGGGGACGCAATTGCTGGTCGGGGAGGTCGCCGCGCAGGTGCATCCGGGCGCGCCGATTGCCGTGCTGTCGGGCCCGACCTTTGCGCATGAGGTGGCAGCAGGCATGCCGACCGCGGTGACGCTTGCCTGCGCCGATGCGCAACTCGGCGCGCGACTGGCAGAACGGCTCGCGGGGCCGGCGCTGCGGCCCTATCTCAGCAGCGATGTGATCGGCGCCGAGATTGGCGGCGCGGTGAAGAACGTGCTCGCGATTGCGTGCGGTGTGGTGGAAGGGGCGGGGCTCGGCCAGAACGCCCGCGCCGCGCTGATCGCGCGTGGCTTTGCCGAGATGACGCGCTTTGGGCTGGCACGCGGCGCGCGGGCGGAAACGCTGACGGGGCTGTCGGGGCTTGGCGATTTGGTGCTGACGTGTTCGTCGACTTCGTCGCGCAATTTTTCGCTGGGCGTCGGGTTGGGGCAGGGGCAAGCGGCGGGCAATCTGCTCGCGGGCAAGATTAGCGTGGCCGAAGGGGCATTTACCGCGCCCGTCCTGCAGGCCGCGGCGCGGGCGGCGGGGGTGGATATGCCCGTGGTTGATGCGGTTTGCGTGCTGCTTGAAGGCGCGCCGGTTCACGACGTGGTCAGCGCGCTGCTTGCTAGGCCGCTGCGGGTGGAGAACCGGGCTTAGGCGGCGGCCGTAATTATTCGGGCCGGCAAGAGAGCGTGATCAGCGCGGCGCTCTTGTCATAACGAATCGACGAGCAGCCCTTTAGGGCATCGGCGCCAACATAGACCACGTAGGACGGTGGCATCGTGCGGCGTTTGCCTTTGACGAGGATTTCCTTGGCCGCTGCCTCGGGGGCGATTTCACTGGGGTCGGCAATCGACTCGGCACTGCCATAGTCGCGCGTTCGGACCAGAATCTTGTCGATCGAAATATTACCGATGACGAGTGGACGAGCCAATGTCACCTCACGTGCCAAGCGACGAACGCCATAAGATATGTCGACTGGTTGAGGCATCCCGCTGAAGCTGCCGCCAAGGTCGCGCACAATCGCCGCGCCGGCTGCTGCACTGGCGACCGTATCCTTAAACTGCGGGGCGAACGCGAAATGAACGCGCTTTTTGCCGATGGTCTTCGGCGTTGTCGCAAGCCACCAGGCATTGCGGCTGCCAAGCGGGACGGTGACGCTCGCCTCATCCTCCCGAACGGCCCGCAACTTAAACTCAACGATGGGGGATGGCAGCGCATAAGGACCGGCCAGGGCGTCTGCGAACTCATAGGCATTGGTTTCGAACCATTGCGCTCGGCCCGGCACCAGTATGTCAGCCGAGCCAAGCGCGATGGGTGCCGAGTGTCCGGCGATCCTGATTGGCCCGATCCGCGCGCCGCCGCCGCCGACATTGATCGACAGGATGCCGATGTCGAACCCGAAAGGTTTCCCAAACACTTCGGCCTCGTTGCCGAACAGCGAAACGGCGGTCGCACGCGACAGATAGACGTCGTTCGGCATGCCGGGCGACAGGAACGCCTGCACTTGCTGGCCATTGATCGTCAGCACCGCCTGGCCATTTTCCGGAACGACGAGTGGCGGTGGGGCGGGCTGTCGATCTGCTGCGGAAACGCTTGGCAACCAGAAAAACAGCGCCGCAGCGGCGACAAGGACAGGCCGGATCGGCAGCATTGATGGCTCCTTGTCGCTCTCGGACTGGCTCATCCGTTAGGCCTTCAAAAATCTACCGCAATCCCCTTCAGCTCCCAATCGCCGTAGCGGACCGGGTTGAGGCCCAGCGGGTCTTCTTCGGTCGCGTCGGTCACCACTGGCTCGGGAGTTGGCAGCGGCGGGCTCTTGGAAAGATGGGCGGGTGGCTTCACATGGGGCGGGCGCTGGCCCATGGCGGGTCTCCAAAGATGATCTGCCCTGAAATCGGGCCTGACAGGAGCCGTTGCAAGTGCGTCCCCCTCAATCGACCGCAAAACCGCCCGAAGATGCCCCCGGCGTTCCCGTTCGCCGCGCGGCGCTGCGCGTGCTCGATGCAGTGATCCGGCGCGGGACACCGCTTGAACAGGCACTGGGGCCTGCATCGCGCGATATATCGCGCGCTGACGATCGCGCGCTGGTCCATGTGATTGCCGCCGAAACATTGCGGCGGATGGCTGATCTCGATGCGTTGATCGATTCAGCCACCCAGCGCGCGCTGCCCGATGATGCCAAGGCGCGGATGGCGCTGCGGATCGCGCTTGTTCAGGCGCTGGCGCTGGGGACGCCCGCGCATGCCGCGATCTCGACGGTGCTGCCGCTGGTCGATGGCGGCCCCAGAAAACTCGTCCATGGCGTGTTCGGCACGCTGGTGCGCGGCAATGCGACCCTGCCCGAACATCCTGCGCTCCCGATGCCCGTCGCGCTGCGCTGGCAAGCGGCCTGGGGCGATGCGATGGTGACGGCCGCCGAACGCGCATTGGCGGTGCCGCCCGCGCTTGACCTGACGCTCGCCGATGTTGCCCAGACCGACGACCTCGCCGCGCGGTTGAACGGGGTGAGCCTGATGCCCGGCCATCTCCGCCTGGCCGATCACGCCGCGATCCCTGCTATGGAGGGCTTTGGTGAGGGCAGCTGGTGGGTGCAGGATCTGGCCGCATCGCTGCCCGCCCGGCTGATCGGGCGCGGCGAAGGCCATGTGCTCGACATTTGCGCCGCACCGGGGGGCAAGACGCTGCAGCTCGCGGCTGGCGGGTGGAAGGTGACGGCGGTCGATAATAACGAAAGTCGTCTGGCGCGACTTCGCGATAATCTCGAACGTACGCATCTCCAGGCCAATATCGTCACCGCCGATGCGCTGAAATGGGCACCGCACGCGCCGGCTGATGCGGTGCTGCTCGATGCGCCGTGCAGCGCGACGGGTATTTTTCGCCGCCATCCCGATGTGCTCCACCGCGTGCTGCCCTCGCATATCGCCGAGATGGCCGCGCTCCAGGCGCAATTGCTGGCGCGTGCCGCTGATTGGGTGCGGCCGGGCGGGTTGCTTGTCTATGCGGTCTGTTCGCTCGAACCGGCCGAGGGTGAGGCGCAGCTTGAGGCCTTTCTGGCCAGCCGCGCCGATTTCGCAATTGATCCGGTGCTGCCCGACGAGCTGCCGGCGGGCATGACCGCGCATCCCCGCGGCTGGCTGCGCACTTTGCCGGGGACGTTATCCGATCCGGGCAGCGATCTGGGCGGGTGTGACGGCTTTTTCATCGTGCGGATGATGCGCACCGCCTGACGCGAAATCTTGCCAGGTGAAATCTTGCCAGGAGAATTCTTGGGAGTAGGAATCTTGCGGGCACGGCGCACTCTGCTACATGCCCGTCATGTCGAACCCTGTCCGTATCGCGCCGTCCATCCTCTCCGCCGATTTTGCCCGTCTGGGGGAGGAAATTCGCGCGATCGACGCCGCTGGGGCGGACTGGATCCATGTCGATGTGATGGATGGGCATTTCGTGCCCAACATCACGATCGGCCCTGCGGTGATCAAGGCGCTGCGCCCGCATACGACCAAGCCGTTTGACGTGCATCTGATGATTTCGCCGGTCGACGCCTATCTTGATGCCTTTGCCGATGCCGGCGCCGATACGATCACTGTCCATCCAGAGGCGGGCCCGCATCTCCACCGCACGCTTCAGCGGATCAAGACGCTCGGAAAGCGCGCTGGCGTGGTGCTCAACCCCGCTACGCCGGCCAAGATGCTCGATTATGTGCTGGAAGAGGTTGATCTGGTGCTGGTGATGAGCGTCAACCCCGGTTTTGGCGGGCAGAGCTTCATCACGTCGCAGATCCGCAAGATCGAGGCGATCCGCAAGATGATCGACAAGCTGGGCAAGCCGATCGATCTTGAGGTCGATGGCGGGGTTGATGCAACGATCGCGCGCGCATGTGTCGAGGCTGGGGCCGACGCGCTGGTGGCGGGCACGGCGGCGTTTCGCGGTGGGCCTGACCATTATGCCGCCAATATCGCGGCCCTAAGGGGATCGTGACCGAGCTGGGCGATCGCGAGACCGGTGCCGACGGGATCGAAGAGGGCAAGCGGCTCGTCAGGCTTGGCGGCGACAAGGGACTGTCGCTCGCGCAGCAACTGACCGAACGGCTGCACCGGCTGACCTGGCGGACTCCGATCCACGGATTGCGGCTGAAAGGGCGCTATCCGCTCAAGCTCATCGCCGTGCCCGATGATCCGTTTCTTGGCGATCTGAAGCGCGGCGCGGCGTTGCTGGAGGGCATTGTCGCGGTGCGCGGCGAGCAGCGGCCGATCGAGAGCCTCACGCTTGCCAAGCCCGATTTTTCGAAAAGCATCGCCGATTATCTGCACAGCAGCGCCTGGTTGCGCGATTTGTCGAGCGTCGCCACCCGCGCGCAGGCCGCCCCCATCGCCGAACAGCTGATGCGCGCCTGGCTGGCGGCGCATGCCGATACCGTGGCCGAACCGGCCTGGCGCGCGGACCATTGGGGGCGGCGGATCATGGCCTGGACAGCGCATGCGCCGCTGATCCTGTCATCGGCGGATCTTGTTTACCGCTCGCTGGTGCTCAATACGCTGGCGCGGGGCGCGCGCCATCTTGATCGCTGTGCTGACAAGGTGCCGCCCGGTGCGCCACGGATTGCCGCCTGGTGCGGGGTTGTCACCGCCGGGCTGCTGATCCCAGCGGGCGATGTCCGGCGCAAAATGGGCGAAGCGGGGTTGAACCGCGCCATCGACGCATCGGTGTTCAATGATGGCGGATCAGTGGCGCGCGCCCCAGCCGCGCAGCTCGATATCATCATGCTGCTCACTGCATTGCGCGAAGCCTATGTCGCCCGCCGACTGGAGCCGCCAGCCCGGCTGGAGGAAACGATCAACGCGATGGTGCCAGCACTGCTTGGCATTTGTCTTGGCGATCACGGGCTTTCGAGCTGGCAAGGCGGCGGGCCGGTGCCGGGCAGCGTGGTTGATCAGGTTGTTACCGCCACTGGCGTGCGGGCCCGGCCGCTCCGCCAGGCGCGCGATTGGGGGTATCAACGGCTGTCGGCCGGGCAAAGCGTGCTGATCATCGATGCCGCCCCACCGCCCGTCGCGCGGCTGGTCGAGGGGGGCTGCGGATCGACGCTGGCGTTTGAATTTTCTGATGGCGCGCAGCGGCTGGTTGTCAATTGCGGTGGTGCGCGCAGTGTCACCGCGCCGGTTTCTGTCGGCTTGGCAGAGGGGTTGCGGACGACGGCGGCGCATTCCACCCTGGTGGTTGGTGACAGCAATTCCACCGCCATTCATAGCGATGGCACGCTTGGTCGCGGTGTCGGCGAGGTCGAGTTGAGCCGCCAGGAAAGCGATACGTCGAGCCGGATCGAGGCCAGCCATGATGGCTATGCCCGTCGCTTCGGTTTTCTGCATCGCCGCCAGCTGATTCTCTCCGCTGATGGGCGCGATTTGCGGGGTGAGGATATGTTGTTGCCGGCCGGGCGGAAGCGCAAAGCGAGCATGACGGCGTTTGCCGTGCGTTTTCACCTTGGTGGCGGTGTCGAAGTCTCGCCGACCGCGGATGGCCAGGCGGCCTTGCTGCGATTGCCGTCGGGATCGCTTTGGCAGTTTCGCTGCCGGGGGGGCGCGCTGGGGATTGAAGACAGCCTGTGGGTCGATGGCGATGGCCGCCCGCAGCCAACCCATCAACTGGTGGTCACAGCCGAGGCCCCGGCGGGGGGCGCCAATGTCAGCTGGGCCTTGAAGCGCGCGCGCTGAGCGGGCAGGGGTGCCGCAATCCTGGAGATTGAGATGACCCCCGTTCCCATTACGCGCGCGCTGCTTTCGGTTTCCGACAAGACCGGCATTGCCGAACTTGGCCAGGCATTGGTGCGCCACGGGGTTGAACTGGTCTCAACCGGGGGCACGGCCAAGGCGCTCCGCGATGCCGGGTTGGCGGTGCGCGATATCAGTGCGCTGACCGGTTTCCCTGAAATGATGGACGGACGCGTGAAGACGCTTCACCCGATCGTCCATGGCGGGCTGCTCGCGGTGCGCGATGACCCCGCGCATGTCGCATCGATGGTCGAGCATGGCATTGGCGCGATCGATCTGGTCGTCGTCAATCTCTATCCGTTCGAAGCAACCGTGGCCAAGGGCGCTGACCGGCCCGAGATTATCGAGAATATCGATATTGGCGGGCCGTCCATGGTGCGATCGGCAGCAAAGAACCACGCCTTTGTCGCGATCGTCACTGATCCGGCGGATTATGGCGCGCTGATCGCCGAAATGGATGCACAAGGCGGCGCGACCACGCTCGATCTGCGCCGCCGGCTCGCGGCGCGCGCCTTTGCAGCGACCGCTGCCTATGATGGCATGATCGCCAGCTGGTTCGGTTTTGCTGACCAGGGCGAGCAATTTCCTGAAACGCTGCCGCTCACCCTGAAGCGCGGCGACATTTTGCGCTATGGCGAGAATCCGCACCAGTCGGCGGCTTTTTACGCGGCGACCGGCCCGGCGGCACGCGGGATTGGCCAGGCGCGACAGGTGCAGGGCAAGGCGCTCAGCTATAATAACTATAATGATGCCGATGCCGCGCTCGACCTGGTCAGCGAATTTCGCGATGCCGCGCCGACCTGCGTGATCGTCAAGCACGCCAACCCCTGCGGAGTCGCGACTGCAGCGACGATCGAGGCGGCCTATGCCGAGGCGTTTGCTTGCGACACGGTATCGGCCTTTGGCGGGATCATCGCGCTCAACCGCCCGCTTGATGCAGCGACCGCGCAGGCGATTACGGGTATCTTCACCGAAGTCGTCATCGCCCCCGATGCCGATGAAGAAGCGATTGCGCTGTTTGCCGGCAAGAAGAATCTGCGGCTGTTGTTGACCGGGCCGCTACCCGATCCGGCACGTGGCGGGCTGTTTGCCAAATCAATCGCGGGCGGCTGGCTGGTCCAGTCGCGCGACAATGGAGCGGTGGCCGACGACGCATTGAAGGTGGTGACCAAACGTCAGCCGACGGTGCGCGAACTCGCCGATTGCCGTTTCGCCTGGACAGTCGCCAAGCATGTGAAGTCCAACGCCATCGTGTACGCCAAGGATGGGGCGACGGCGGGCATTGGGGCAGGCCAGATGAACCGGCTGGAATCGGCGCGGATCGCGGCCTGGAAAGCGCGCGATGCTGCTGAAAAGGCGGGTTGGTCGCAAGCCCGCACGATCGGATCTGCAGTGGCGTCGGATGCGTTCTTCCCCTTTGCCGATGGCTTGCTGGCAGCGGTTGAAGCAGGCGCGACGGCGGTGATTCAGCCGGGCGGGTCGATCCGCGATGCTGAGGTGATTGCAGCAGCGGATGATGCCGGGCTGGCGATGATCTTCACCGGCATGCGGCATTTCCGCCACTGATTGGGATTAGGGATACCGATCAGCCGGCGGCGGGGGGCTTCAGCTTGAACAGCGCGCGATCCTCTGGCCCAAAGGCCCATTTCCAAAGCACAAAGGCATAGCTCGCGGCGATCGCGGGCAAGCCGAAGACTAGTTCAACCCATTCAAACCGATGCGGCAGGGCGGTAAAGGCCGTGCCGATCACGATCGCGACAAGCGCTGCCCACAGCATTGGCCAGCGCCAGCCCGATATTGGTGCACCCAGCAGCGAAGACAGCAGCCGTGATTTGATGATTGAGGTGATTGCATAGGACAGCATCAGGGCAACTGCTGGTCCCGCTGCTTGATAAGTGGGGGGCCAACCGACCGCGCGCATCGCAAAGATCAGGGCAAAGCTCAGGCTGATCTGCACCGTCAGCATCACGGCGGAAATCATGAGATTGCGGTGACGCGCGACATAGACCAGCGCACTTTCGGACACCGCCCCCATCGAGGAGACAACTTCTGCGGTCAGCAAAAAGGCCAGGGCAGCAGTGCCGGCGACGAATTGCGGCCCGATGGTGCCCATCACGGCTTCGCCGGGGATCGATCCCATCAATGCCAGGCACCCTTGCGCGGCCATGATCCAAAATCCCACTTGCCTGATCTGTCGCGCGACGGCCTGTTTGTCGCCGCGCGCCAGGCTGGTGGTGATGACGGGCCCCAATATCGGATCGAAACTGCTCTTCAGCCGTCCGGGCAAAGAGGCGATCTGCTGTGCCATATAATAAATGCCGACCACCGAGGGTGCGAACAGCTGGCCCAGGATGAAGCGATCGACATTGCGCGTTGCCCATTCGATCGCGTCCGCACCGGCAAGCGGCATGTTCTGGCGCGCAAGCGTCGCGATCGTCGCCAGCCTTGGCTTCCAGCCGTGCGGCATGCCGTAACTGCGGACAAAGGGGACGATCGAGGCGATCAGCGCCGCGACCATCGACAGCATATAGGCGATTTCCAGCCCGTCATGCGGCGCAATGAAATACAGGCCGGTGGCAGCGATGCTGATCGTCCAGGGTTCGATGATTGCCCGCGCCGTCACCGTCGCGCTGACATTATGGCGATAGGCAAGCGCGGCCAGCGTCAGATCGGACCAGGCGATGGCAACGACGATCCCCGGCAGCAGCCGCGCAATGCCCATCGGCGCCCCCGCCCGGTACATGATGCCGGGAAAGGCGAATAGCAGCGCACTGGCAACCACCGACGCGATCAGCGCGACCGCGAGCGCATCCCAGGCGACATGCGCATGTGGCCGGTCGCTTTCGGACAGCGCCTGGGCCAGGCCGCGTTTCATGCCCAAGGTCGCGATCAGCGCCGCCAGTTCCACTGCCACCACGGCAAGCGCGAACCGCCCGACCATATCAGCCCCGTAAAGCCGCCCGGCAACGAACAGAAACGGCACGCGCGCGGCCAGCCGCAGCGCAAAGCCAATGACATTGGTCCGTCCGCCCTTGGCGATCGCGGCAATATCGTCCGATGCCGGGGAAGCCGGGGATGCAGGCGTGCGCGGCGTGACCGTCAATGCGCGGCGCCCCAGCTTTTGCCAGTGCCAATCTCCACCCCAAGCGGGACTGACAGCGTGATGGCGGGTTCGGCGGCGGTCGCCATCACCCGTTCGATCACCGGCTTTGCGGCAGCGACATCGCCCTCAGGCAGTTCGAACACCAGTTCGTCATGGACCTGCAGCAGCATGCGGACATGGGGGAGGCCCGCTTCGGCAAGGGCCGGCCCCATCCGCACCATGGCGCGTTTGATGATGTCGGCGCTGGTGCCCTGGATCGGCGCGTTGATCGCGGCGCGCTCTGCCCCCTGGCGCTCATGCTGGACGGGGGATTTGATCCGCGAAAAATGGCATTTCCGCCCGAACAAAGTGGTGGTGTAGCCGCGCTCGCGCACCTGTTCGATCGTCGTCGCGATATAATTATTGATGCCGGGGAAGCGGTCAAAATAGCGATCGATCATCGCCTGCGCTTCGTCAGGCGTCACGTCGAGCCGCCCGGCCAGCCCCCAGCGGCTGATGCCATAGAGGATCGCGAAGTTGATCGTCTTGGCACGCCCGCGCGTGTCGCGATTAACCTCGCCGAATAATTCCTGCGCGGTCAGCGAATGGATGTCGGCGCCATCGGCAAAGGCCTGTTTGAGCGCGGGCACATCGGCCATATGCGCGGCCAGGCGCAGCTCGATCTGCGAATAATCGGCGGCGAGCAGCACATTGCCGGGTTCAGCGACAAAGGCATCGCGGATCTGGCGGCCGATCTCGGTGCGGATCGGGATATTCTGCAAATTGGGGTCAGTGGAAGACAGCCGTCCGGTCTGCGCGCCGGTGAGCGAGTAACTGGTATGAACGCGGCCCGTCGCTGGGTTGATCTGCGCCTGCAGCGCGTCGGTATAGGTTGATTTGAGTTTCGACAGCTGCCGCCAGTCGAGCACCCGCGCGGCAATCACCGCGCCGGGCGACGCCTTGTCGGCGGCGATCTTTTCCAATTCGGTCACATCAGTGGAATAAACGCCCGATTTGCCCTTGCGGCCGCCCTTGATGCCCATCTGCTCGAACAGCACGTCCCCCAATTGCTTGGGGCTGCCGATCGTGAAGGGCATTCCAGCCAGGGCGTGAATCTCGGTCTCCAGCGTCGCCATCTGCGCGGCAAATTCGCTCGACAACTGCGCCAGCCGATCGCGATCGACCTTGATGCCGTGGCGCTCCATCTGCGCGATGACGGGGGCGAGCGGGCGATCGACCATTTCATAGACGCGCGTCGCGCCTTCGCCCGCCACCCGGGGTTTGAAGCGGCGCCACAGCCGGAGCGTGACATCGGCATCCTCAGCGGCATAGCGGGTCGCGGTCTTCAAATCGATTTCAGCAAAGCCACGCTGGCTTTTGCCGGTGCCGACCACATCCTTGAAGGCAATGCATTTATGCTCAAGGTGGAGCATCGCCAGCTCGTCCATGCCGTGCCCGTGCAACCCGGCATCAAGAACAAAGCTCATCAGGATCGTGTCGTCAAACGGCGCAACATTAATGCCCAGCCGCCCGAGGATGATCATGTCATATTTCAGATTATGCCCGATCTTCAGCACGCTCGGGTCTTCAAGCAGCGGCTTCAGTGCGGCGATGGCTGCGGCTTTATCGAGCTGTTCCGGCTTTTCAGCGAACATGTCCGTGCCGCCATGCGCGAGTGGAATATAGCAGGCGCGATTGGGGGCGAGCGCCAGGCTGATCCCGACCAGCTCGGCCTGGGTCGCATCAATGCCCGTCGTCTCGGTATCCACCGCGATCCAGCCCTGCTGGCGTGCCTGGGTGATCCAGCGATCGAAGGCCGCCAGATCGACCACCGTTTCATATAGATCGAGATCAATCGCCTCGTCTTGCTCGGCGGGCACCGCTTGCGGCGTGGCGACGGGCGTATCGCTGACGGCGGAAAGTTTCGCGAGCAGTGATTTGAAGCCGTGATGATCAAGGAACGCGCGCAGCGGCGCATCCGGAATGCCCTTCAGCACCAGATCGTCGAGCGGATCGGGTAGTGCTGCATCATCCTTCAGCGTCACCAGAATGCGTGACAGCCGCGCCATTTCAGCATGGTCGATCAAATTGTCGCGCAATTTGCCAGGCTTCATCGCCGGTGCGGCCGCGAGCACGGATTCCAGATCGCCATGTTCCAGGATCAGCTTGGCGGCGGTTTTGGGGCCAATGCCTGGCACGCCCGGCACATTATCCGCACTGTCGCCCATCAGCGCGAGCACATCGCCAAGCCGATCCGGCCCGACCCCGAATTTCTCGACGACATCACCCGGCCCCAGCCGCCGATTATTCATCGTATCATACATGTCGAGCCCGGGCGCGATCAGCTGCATCAGGTCCTTGTCGGAGGAGACAATCGTGACCTCCCAGCCCTGCGCCAGCGCCGCCTTGGCATAGCTGGCGATGATATCGTCAGCTTCCAGCCCCGCTTCCTCGATGCAGAGCAACGAAAAGGCGCGGGTAGCATCGCGGATCATCGGGAATTGCGGCACCAGATCTTCGGGGGCGGGTGGCCGGTGCGCCTTATATTGATCGTAGAGATCGTTGCGGAACGTGTGGCTGCCCTTGTCGAGGATCACGGCCATATGCGTCGGCCCGTCGGCCTTGTGGAGTTCATCGGCCAGCTTCCACAGCATCGTCGTATAGCCGTACACCGCCCCGACTGGCTGGCCATGGATGTTGGTCAGTGGCGGTAGGCGGTGATAGGCGCGGAAGATATAACCGGAGCCATCGACAAGATAGAGATGAGGCATCGCGCAGAGATAGCCGAACCATCGCGCTGTACAAAGTGTTTCGGCAGGCGATCGGCCCGCGCTGTCGATCAGGTCACTGCGCGTCGTGAAAGATGATGCCGAGCGTGTGGCGCTCCCCGCTGCGGATCGTGGCGACGCCGTGGCGCATCGTCACCCGGTAATCGCCCCGGCTGCCCCGGACGGGCCGGTGGTTGACGGCAAAGATCACTGCATCGCCCTGGCCAAGCGGCACCACATCGACGCGCGATTGCTGGCGGGGGCGCTGTTCTGTGATGACGAAATCGCCGCCGGTGAAATCACTCCCCGGGCGCGACAGCAGGATCGCGACCTGCAGCGGGAAGACATTCGCGCCGTACAGATCCTGGTGCAGGCAGTTATAGTCGCCGCTGCGGTAGCGCAGCAGCAACGGGGTCGGTCGCTGCTGTCCGGCGTCGTGACAGCGCGCCAGATAGTCCTGATGCGCGGCGGGAAAGCGGGCCGGATTGCCCAGCCGTTCGTGCCAGCGATCAGCCAGCGCGGTCAGCTGCGGATAAAGCGAGTGGCGGAGCCGCGAGACGAGCGGCGGCAGCGGATGGGCAAAATAGCCATAGTCGCCGCTACCAAAGCCGTGCCGGGCCATGACGATCCGGCTGCGAAACCGGGCATCGTCATCGAACAGCGCGGCGGTCGCGCGCGCTGATTCGGGATCAATCAAGGCGGGCAGGATCGCCCAGCCGCGCGCGTCGAGCGCGGCGGTGATTGTCGGCCAATCCTGCGCGGCGATGCGCGCGTCGATGCTGTTATCATCCATGGCGTGGTCCTGCCGACTTATGCAGGCAAGGCCATCCCGCGGCTTGCGGTCGAACTGTCCTTAGCGGTGATACGCAACCACGCTGGCGACCACCGATTGCATTAATGCCTGGCGTTCGGTGACTGGGCGCGGGGTGTCGCCGATCATCACGGCCAGCGTATAGCTTTGCCCATCGGGCGCGGTCAGGATGCCGACATCATTATAGCCCGCCGTGCGCCCGGCGAGATCCTGGCCGGTGCCGGTTTTATGACCAAAACGCCAGCCTTCGGGCACGGCACCGCGCAACCGTTGTCGGCCGGTCTTCGATGATTCCATCGTCGAGATCAGATAGCTGGTCGATGGCGATGACAGCAGCTCACCCTTTTTCAGCATCGCCAGTGCCCCGGCAATGGCAGACGGCGCGGCGCCATCGGGCGGGTTGCTGACGTAGCTTTCAAAGGCCTGCACCCGAGTCGACAGCGGCAGCCGGGCACGGGCGCGGGTAAAGGCGCTGCCCAGCGCGAATTCGGGCTTCCATTGCAGGCCCGCCGTCTGGCTTTGCAGCAAGCGCTCGCCGGGGCCGAAATTGATCGCACCCAGCCCCTTGCGCTTGATGAATGCCCGTACAGCCTCCGGCCCGCCGACATAGCGCAGCAGCCGATCATTGGCGGTATTGTCGCTGGTGGTCAGCGCGCGCTGGAGCAGCTCACCGACGGTCGCCTTATAGCCATCGCCAGTCACCATCGCGGCAATGGGCTGATGAAACAGCGTCAAATCTTCGCGCGTGACGGTGACGGGATCGTCTAGCGTCAGCCGCCCGGAATCGCGCGCATCAAGCACCGTCATCGCGACCCATAATTTGCTGACGCTTTGCTGCGGCAGCTTCAGATCGCCATTGGTGGCCACTGACCAGCCCTTGTCGACGCTGCGCACGGCGATGCCAACGGTTCCGTCAAATTGGGCGCGGACGGCATTGATTGAGGCGGAAAGACCTGCGGGTGCCACCGCGCGGACCGGGGCAGATGGCGGAACGGGCATGCTGACGCGATAGACGGGCGCGGGGGGCGGCGGCGGGGCGACCCGCGCAATCTGCGGTGAGGAAGTAGACGCGCACCCCGCCAGCGCGATCATCGCAAAGGCGGCAAGTGCCGGATTGTGCCGTTCGAGTGTCACATCTTTTCCTTGCTGAAACAAGCTGTTCACCCTCCCCCCGGAACGTCTGCCCCATCATGACGCGGTAGCCGTTAACACGGTATACGCATAAATCGCACTTGCGATGAATACCCGGAAAAGCACGATGAACCGCGAAACTTCCCGAAAATGGTCAGTATTTGGTTAAGGCATCAGCACCGTATCGCGCGCATCGGGCAGCATGTCGGGGTAATCGAGCGTATAATGCAGCCCCCGGCTTTCCTTGCGGTGCAGCGCCGATTTCACGATAAGCTCGGCGGTTTGCAACAGGTTGCGCAGCTCGATCAGATCGGGCGTGACGCGAAAATGCCCATAATAATCATTCACCTCGTCGGTCAGCAGGCGAATACGGTGTTGCGCGCGCTCAAGCCTTTTGGTGGTGCGGACGATGCCGACATAATTCCACATGAAGCGGCGAATCTCGGTCCAGTTCTGCTTGATGACGACTTCCTCGTCCGAATCCTCGACCCGGCTTTCGTCCCAGGGGCGGATTGCGGGCGGCGGCGGCAGATCGTCCCAATGCGCCGCGATATGCCGGGCGCAGGCCTCCCCAAACACAAAGCATTCGAGCAGCGAGTTGGACGCAAGCCGGTTGGCGCCGTGCAGCCCACTTTCAGTGCATTCGCCCGCCGCATAAAGCCCGGGCAGGTCGGTCCGCCCGTCGAGATCGACGACGATCCCGCCACAGGTATAATGCTGCGCGGGCACGACCGGGATCGGATCGGTCGTCATGTCGATGCCCAGCCCCATCAGCTTTTCATAGATGTTGGGGAAATGGTCGCGGATGAAATCTGGGTCCTTGTGGCTGATGTCGAGATGGACATAATCCAGCCCCAGCCGCTTGATCTCATGATCGATCGCGCGCGCCACGACATCGCGCGGGGCGAGTTCCAGCCGGGGATCGAAATCGGGCATGAAGCGATAGCCGGTTTCGGGGATCAGCAAATGCCCGCCTTCGCCGCGCACCGCTTCAGTAATCAGGAAATTTTTGACGTCGAGATTGTAGAGGCAGGTCGGATGGAACTGCATCATCTCCATGTTCGAGACGCGACAGCCCGCGCGCCACGCCATCGCGATGCCGTCCCCGGTCGCGCCGCGTGGGGCAGTGGAGAAGAGATAGGTCCGCCCCGCGCCACCAGTCGCCAAAATCGTCGCGCGCGCGGTGAATAGTTCGACTCGGCCGGTCGCGCGGTTGACGGCATAGACGCCCCAGACATGGCCCGATCCCGAATAGCGCGCCTCATGCCGCCCGGTGGCGAGGTCGATCGCGACCATGTCGGGCACCAGGGTGATGTTGGGGTGCAGATCGGCGGCGCGCTGCAACGCTTCCTGCACCGCCCAGCCAGTGGCATCATCGACATGCACGATCCGCCGGTGGCTATGCCCGCCCTCGCGCGTCAAATGGGGGAGGTTGCCCTCCATATTGAAGGGCACGCCAAGCTCGGCCAGCCGCGCAATCGCGGCGGGGGCGCTTTCGACGACGAATTCCACGGTCGCGCGGTCATTGAGGCCCGCGCCGGCGATCATCGTATCCTCGATATGGCTGTCAAAGGTATCGCCGGGTTCAAGCACGGCGGCGATCCCGCCTTGCGCCCAAGCGGTGGACCCTTCGTTGAGCCCGCCCTTGGCGAGCACCGTCACCTTGAACTGATCAGCGAGGTTGAGCGCGGCGGTAAGGCCAGCGGCGCCGGAGCCGATGATGAGGATGTCGGTGGTGTGGGTCAAAAACCCCCCTCCCGCTTGCGGGAGGGGCTGGGGGTGGGCCTTTCCGCAAGCGCGATCCCAATCGCTGAGACCACGCCGTCTACATTTTTCATGACATCATCGTTGGTGAATCGCATCACGACATATCCAAGTGCGTTGAGGTAATCGTCCCGCTTCGCATCGCGCGTCGGATCGGTGTCGTGCGAGTATCCATCGATTTCCACGATGAGTCGTTTTGATCTGCAAAGGAAATCCGGGTAAAATGGTCCAACCGGCATTTGCCGAGAAAATTTGTGCCCGTCGAGCCGACTTGCGCCAAGATATAGCCAGAGCTTTCGCTCGGCAGGCGTTGCAGCATTGCGTAGTTTGCGCGCGCGCGCGGTATCTCTCGGCCGCCAGGTCGGCATTCACACAGGCCCACCCCCGACCCCTCCCGCAAGCGGGAGGGGAGAAGGCGGATTGCTCGCCCGCGTCAGGTTGAGGAAAACATCCTCCAGATCAGCCTCGCGGGTCGAAACATCGACGATCCCGTACCCGTCCGCCTGCACCGCCGCGAGCACTTGCCCGGCATTCACGCTGTCCTTGCGATAGGTGATCTCGAGCACGCGGTCGCCTTTGACCTCGATCTTCTCGAAGCTGCCATGGTCGGGCGGGGTGGCGATGTCGCGGTCGACCGTGACCGCAACCAGCTTTTCCTGTGCCATGCCAACCAGCGTCCGGGTCGGTTCATTGGCGATCAGCTTGCCGTGGTTGATGATCGCGATCCGATCGCAGAGTTGCTCGGCTTCCTCCAGATAATGCGTCGTGAGCACCACGGTGACGCCGCCCGCGTTTAGTTCGCGGACATAATCCCATAATTGCTTGCGCAGCTCGATATCGACGCCCGCGGTCGGTTCGTCGAGCACCAGCACCGGGGGGGTGTGGACCATGGCCTTGGCGACCATCAGCCGCCGTTTCATGCCGCCCGATAGGGTGCGGGCATAGGCGTTGGCCTTGTCTTCCAGATGCACCGCGCGCAGCAGCTCCATCGACCGCCGCTTGGCCTTGGGCACGCCGTAAAGGCCGGCCTGGATTTCCAGCGTCTCAACCGGCGTGAAGAACGGATCGAACAGGATTTCCTGATTGACGATGCCGATCGACACCTTGGCATTGCGCGGGTGCTTGTCGATATCAAAGCCCCAGATCGAAGCGGTGCCGCTGGACTTGTTGACCAGCCCGGCCAGGATATTGATCAGCGTCGATTTGCCCGCGCCATTGGGGCCGAGCAGCCCGAAGATCTGGCCTCTCGGCACATCGAACGACACGTCATCAAGCGCGCGCTTGCCGCCCTTATAGGTTTTCGACAGGCGGTCGATCGAAATGGCGGCTTCATGGGCTGCGTCGGTCATGCCAAGCCGCTTAAGCCACGAAGCCAGGGTCGCCAAATATTTTCGACGGACATTTCGGGAAATGGCGTGCGCAAACCTACGCCCGAACGCGTGCCGACGGCCAGCCAACCCGGACCAGCAGGCCGTCGGGTCCGGCTATGCCAACTTCATACAAGCCCCATTCGCGGTGCCGCAGCACGCCGCCCGGGCGGATGATCAGATCGTCGACTCGCGCGGCGATGGCGTCGACATCGGGGGTCCGGATGAAGACGCCGAAGGGATTATGCTCAGCGGGAACGCGCCACGCGCCTGATCCAGCCTGGATCAAATGCACTTCGCATCCCCAGCCGGCCATGATGATATAGTCGTCTGATCCGCCTGCGCGCGCAAAGCCCAGTCGCTCCCAAAAGGGGATGGCATTGGGCAGATCGTTGCTTGGCACGATCGCAAACGCGCCGATGGACGGGGTATCGGACATCGAATGATCCTATAGCGCCGCGAATGCCCTCATCATTGGCGCGTCAGCGTGGTGCGATTGCGGGTGAGCCATGCCTCTCCGCTATCATCAAGGAAATCGACTTCCTTCAGCGTGACCATCGTCGCGCCATCGCGGGTGGTGGTTTCGCGAATCCGCGCGGGACGGTCATCATCCTGGCCGTCTTGCGTCTCTTCCAGCGTCCAGCGATCGAGCGCCGCCGCGCGGGTGAGGCGCAAGGTCGTCGTGCTCAGCTCAGTGTTGCGCCCCTTGCGGAAGCTCGCACTTTGCTCGCGGTTCGTCTTGGGGTCGAACAGCGCGATCGTGGTGATCGTGACAATGCCCGTTTTGGGCCCGTCATCGAAATCGGCATGGCGGATCAGCGTCAGCCCGTCGCGCATCATCTCGACCGATACGGTAACGGGCAGGCCGAACCAGCGATCGGCCTGATAGTCGCGATATTCGAGCTTGCCCGTCCAGTTTCCCACAAGAGCCGCGCGAATGGCGGTTGTCGTCACGCCGGGCGCGGCTTCTTGCGCGCTTGCCAGGCTGGTAGGAATCAGCAGGGCCATGAAGGTTGCGCATAATGGTCGCCGCATTGTCTCAAGCCCTTTACCATGACGACCGCGTCTTGCTGTGCGTCGCCACCATTGCTATCGCGAAGCCCATGATCCCGCCACCCGAAATCACCCGCGTCACCCAGTCCCGCGTTGCCTGTGACGGCGCGCATGATGGCATCCCGGCCGCGCTCGGCCATCCCCGCGTGTTCCTGGAAATTGACGAGCAGGGCTATGTCGATTGCGGCTATTGCGATCGGCGCTTCGTGCTGATCGGCGGCGCGGCGGATGGGGCAGACCAATCGGCCTTGCCCGATCATCCCGCTGGCGCGAGCGTTTGATCGCCCTATATTGCCGGGCATGACCCAAATGCCTGACCCTCGCGCGCTGCTCTATTCAGCTGGTGCCCTCGACCCCGCCGAAGCGCAGCGCTTGACCGCTGATGCGCTTTCCCGCGCCGATGATGGCGAGCTGTATTTGCAATATCGCAAATCGGAAGCGTTCGGTTTCGACGACGGGCGGCTGAAAACCGCGAGTTATGATACCCAGTCGGGCTTTGGCCTGCGCGCGGTATCGGGTGAAACGACCGCCTTTGCCCATGCCAATGAGATCAGCGCCGCCGCGATTAGTCGCGCCGCCACGACGATGGCGCTGATCGACCCATCGGTATCAGCCAAGGCGCCGCCGCCGAACGCCACCAACCGGCATCTCTATACCGATGCCGATCCGCTCGATCTTGTCCCCTTCGCCGACAAGGTGAATCTCTGCCAGACGATCGATGCGGCGGCGCGCGCGCGCGATCCGCGCGTGGCGCAGGTATCTGTTTCGCTTTCGGGCAGCTGGAGTGTGGTTGAGATCGTCCGCCCTGATGGGTTCATCGCAACCGATATCCGCCCGCTGGTCCGCCTGAACGTGTCGATCGTCGTCGAACAGAATGGCCGTCGCGAGACCGGCAGTTTCGGGCTTGGCGGGCGTTATCTCTATGATCAGCTGATGGGCCCCGACACCTGGAACCGCGCGATCGATGAGGCGCTTGCCCAGGCGCTGGTCAATCTCGAGTCGGTCGATGCCCCGGCGGGTGAGATGACCGTGCTGCTCGGGCCCGGCTGGCCCGGCATCCTGCTGCATGAGGCGATCGGCCATGGGCTGGAGGGTGATTTCAACCGCAAGGGCACATCGGCCTTTTCTGGCCGCGTCGGCGAGCGCGTTGCGGCACCAGGTGTCACCGTGGTCGATGACGGATCGCTCCAGGATCGCCGTGGCTCGCTGTCGATCGATGATGAGGGCACGCCGACCCAGGAGAATATCCTGATCGAGGACGGCATCTTGAAAGGCTATATTCAGGACCGGCTCAACGCCCGGCTGATGGGGGTCGCCCCCACCGGCAATGGCCGCCGCGAAAGTTTCCAGCACGCGCCGATGCCGCGCATGACCAATACTTTTATGCGCGGTGGGCGCGATAATCCGGCGGAGCTGCTCTCGCGGGTGAAGAAGGGCATTTTCGCCAAGTCGTTCGGCGGCGGGCAGGTCGATATCGTCTCGGGCAAATTCGTGTTTACCTGCACCGAGGCCTATCTGGTTGAGAATGGCCGGATCGGCGCGCCGATCAAGGGCGCAACGCTGATCGGCGATGGCCCCAGCGTCCTCACCCGGGTGATCGGCATCGGCGACGACATGGCGCTCGACGAGGGCGTTGGCATGTGCGGCAAGGGCGGGCAGAGCGTGCCCGCGGGCGTTGGGCAACCGACATTGCTGGTGGACGGGCTGACGGTGGGCGGGACGGCGGTTTAGCGGCGGTGCCAAGAATTTTGGCGCTGTAGTCTAAACTGTAATAAATTTAACTCTTATTTCATTTATCCCTAAAAGAACATTGACCTTTTTTTGGGTTGGTGGTCAGTATCATAATTACTTTCTGTCAGTTTTGGGGGTGAATATGGGTGTTTCAGAGCAAATATCTGAGATGTTTATAAACTCAGTCAACGGCATGACCCCAGATCTCGATAAACTTTACATCGGATCAAAAGATTATGATCTCGGTGATTGGAGGGTACAGCAAAACTCCATGGTAACAGTTAGCGGAGGTGCGTCTGTTGTTATACCCGGGGTTCACGTGGCAGGACTGGTTGCCGACGCTGCATTCGTTCTCAACCGTATGGGGGTCGCAACCTACGGTGTTGGAGCGATTTTGGGGTCGCGCGCTGGTTTGGATAACATCTTGGAGCCCGAGGATTTCGCAGCCGTTCTTGGATATTGGGCTGACGATAAGTCGATCCAGGAGGCGATGAAAGGAAAAGGAGCTGCAGAACTTAGTAGCAAAGTGCTGATTAAGTCGGGTGCAAAAATTCTAGGCAAAGGATATGTAAAGGGGCTAACAAAGGTCATGCTAACGAGCTCTGGCTATCTAATCGGCCAAAAGGTCGGTGGGAAAGCGATAGCCAAATCTGCCGCAAAATTTGCCGGAAAATTTGGCGGAAAGCTAATTGGAGGATTTGTTCCCTTTGTTGGTCCAATTGTTGGCGGTGGGATAAATCTGTGGTTGCTTAACGGCATCATCAACGCAGCTGAGCAGTTCTATCGAGACAAGGTGAAACTGATTGAGAAAATGTAATTTCAGTTCTCTCTCCTCATTACACTACTCCTTTGGATGAATAAGCAAATTTTACTGGCTTAATCGGTACAGGCTAAGATTCAGCGCCCGGCAAGGGCGGGCAGAGCGTGCCGGCCGACGTGGGACAACCGACATTGCTGGTTGACGGGCTGACGGTGGGTGGGACGGCGGTTTAGGGCGTCTGTTCAAAAGCCGATGACCAGCATATCGAGCGCGCCCGTAATGGCATAGTCATGCTCAGCCAGCGTGGCCTCGATCCTGCCGAGTTCCCGGACGGGCACCGTGGCCGTCAGATGGGTTGCAACGATGAAGTCCACACCGCCGATCTCAATCGTTGGGTTGAGCCTCGGAACGATGCTCGGCACCTGGTCTATTGGCAGCAACGGTGCCACGAGCCGGGTCGGCAGATAATCGACCAGATTGGACTGCAGGACGACGACAAGATCACCGCTGCGCAATCTGACAGCATCAAATTGTGCCATCGCTGATCAGAACATTCGGTATTTTTCGAGTGGCAACCCGTTCTGTTCGATCCAGACGTTCCAGGCTTCCATCGCTTCGCGATTTTCTTCCTTCCAGCTCTCTTCTGCTGCCTTTTTGGTCGCCTGGCGCAGCGCCGCTTCACAGACTTTGCTCAGGTTCAGGCCATTCGCGCGCGCCGCCTCGACGACGCCGGTATCCAGCGTTAGATTGACCGCCTTACGCGTGCCGGAAGATATCTTGTCGATCCGCATGACGCATTTTTACGCGCACGGCTTATGCGCGTCAATGGAGCGGGATGATGGCCGAATTCTTCAGCGCGATCGACGACAAGCACCGCGCGTTCATCGCCAAACAGCCGATCTTCTTCGTCGCGACCGCTGCGGAAGGGGCCCGCGTTAATGTCAGTCCCAAGGGGATGGACGTGTTCCGCGTGCTCGGACCCAACCGGGTCGCCTATCTCGATCTCGGTGGATCGGGCAACGAGACCCAGGCGCATCTGAGCGCCGATGGCCGCATCACCATCATGTTCTGTGCGTTCGACAATCCCGCGCTGATCCTGCGGCTGTACGGGCACGGCCGGTTTACCGTGTTGGGGGAGCCCGGGTTCGACGAGCTTGCCGGGCACTTCCCCAAACTCCCCGGCACGCGCCAGATTTTCGATATCCATGTCGACAGTCTGCAGACCAGTTGTGGCTGGGCGGTGCCGAAGATGACGCTGGAGAAGGAGCGCGACACGCTGGTTCGCTTCCATGCCCAGCAGGACCCGGCCGAGCGGCTTGCGCGCATCGCCGAGCGCAATAAGAGCATCGACGGGCTGCCGGTGCGGGTGCAGACCGTCATGCTCGACCCCATGGCCTGAGCCGTGGCGCTGACTGAACTCGGGCGATTCGATCGCAACGAAGCGCATATCGTGATCGGTCTGCTCGATTCGGAGGATATCTTCGCGGTCGCCTTTGATGGCCATGCCAGCATCGCCGATGGCAGCGCGTTTTTGATCCCAGTGCGCGTGATGGTCGATGCCGATGATCTCGGCGCCGCGCGGGCGATTGTCGAAAAAGCGGCACGCTAACTGCCTATTTTTTGGGCAGGCCTTCGCAACTGCACAAAAATTTGACTCAGCCTTGCTTGGCTAGTGTCGCGAAACCGCAATATTTCAACATTTTGTGACTCTGGCATGCCCCTTGCTGAGATGTTTCTCGCACGTGCACAATTATTGGGGGGCAAGCGATTGAAACTGGTCATCGCCATTATCAAACCATTCAAACTCGATGAGGTCCGCGAGGCGCTGACCGATATCGGGGTCGCCGGGATGACCGTGTCAGAGGTGAAGGGCTTTGGTCGGCAAAAGGGCCAGACCGAGATTTATCGTGGCGCGGAATACACCACCAATATGGTGCCCAAGATCAAGATCGAAGTCGTTTGCGCAACGGACCTGGCACCGCGCGTGATTGAAACGATCCAAGCCGCAGCCAACACCGGATCCATCGGCGACGGCAAGATTTTCGTGCTCGATGTGGGCCAGGCCGTGCGGATCCGCACCGGCGAAACCGATACGACCGCTCTGTGAGCCGGTCAGTGAAGGGGGCAATGATGAAGCTTTCAATGAAGACGGCCGGAAAACTGGCAGGATTGGGGATGGCCAGCGCGACGCTGTTTGCTGCCCTTCCCGCCTGGGCCCAGGACGCGGCAGCAGCAGCACCGGCCGCGCCGTTCGTGCCCACCGCTGCCATGGTCAACAAGGGCGACACGACCTGGATGCTCATTTCGTCGGTGCTGGTGCTGATGATGTCGGTGCCGGGCCTCGCGCTGTTTTATGGCGGCTTGGTGCGGACCAAGAATATGCTGAGCGTGCTGATGCAGGTGCTGATGATCGTGTCGGTCGCCAGCCTTGTCTGGGTCTGCTGGGGTTATTCGATGGCCTTCACCGCAGGCAGCGGCGATACGGCTCCCTTCGTCGGCGGCTTTTCCAAGGCGATGCTGATGGGCGTCGATGCGAGCACGCTCGCGGCGACCTTCTCGAACGGCGTTTACCTGCCTGAATATGCCTTTGTAATCTTCCAGATGACCTTTGCCTGCATCACGCCCGCCTTGATCGTCGGGGCGTTTGCTGAGCGCGTGAAGTTCACGCCGCTGATCATTTTCGTGGTCGCGTGGCTCACGCTCGTCTATTTCCCGATCGCGCATATGGTCTGGTACTGGGCTGGCCCGGATTTCCTTCCCGCTAACCCGACCGACACAGGCTATCTGTGGGGCAAGGGCGCGCTTGATTTCGCGGGCGGCACGGTGGTGCACATCAATGCAGGCATCGCCGGGCTGGTCGGCTGTCTGGTGATCGGTCCCCGGCTTGGCTTCAACAAGGAACCCATGCCGCCGCATTCGCTGACGATGACAATGATCGGGGCCAGCCTGCTCTGGGTCGGCTGGTTCGGCTTCAACGCTGGCTCCAATCTGGAAGCCAATGGCGTGACGACGGTGGCGTTCATCAACACCTATGTTGCCACGGCGGCGGCGGCGATCGCCTGGGCGGTGATTGAACAGATCGTCCACAAAAAGCCTTCACTGCTGGGTGCCGCGACTGGCGCCGTGGCGGGGCTTGTCGCGATTACTCCTGCCTCGGGCTATGCAGCGCCGATGACATCGATCGTGCTGGGTTTCGTGGCTTCCATCGTCTGCTTCTTCTTTGTGACGACGGTGAAAAAGGCCCTGAAATATGACGACTCGCTCGACGTGTTCGGGGTCCACTGCGTCGGCGGGATCGTCGGTGCGCTGGGGACCGCCGTCTGCGCCGCCCCGTCGCTCGGTGGCCAGGGCTATTTCGATTACACGGTGACGCCGGCGGGCTTTTATCCGGAAAAGTACGACATTGTCGCGCAGCTCTGGGTCCAGCTACAGGCGGTGGGCATCACGTTGGTGTGGTCGGGCGGCGTCTCGCTGATCCTGTTTCTGCTGCTGAAATACACGATTGGCCTTCGTCCCTCTGCCGAAGTCGAAAGCGATGGCCTCGACATTAGCGAGCATGGCGAACGCGCCTATAACTACTGACACGATCGGGGTGCGCCGCCCGTCGCTAAAGACAGCGGCGCACCCCCACCCAGGTTCCTCCTGCGAACATCCTAAGGCCGGAGCGGCAACGCTCCGGCCCTTTTTTTGTGGTCGAGATGCCGCGTGGATGCTGAGGGTTCGGCAGGATCGGCTTGGCGCATCGTGCCTGAAGTTTGAATCCTCACCCCGTTTGTCCTGAGTAGGGGCTGAGCTTGTCGAAGACCCGTATCGAAGGATCTGCCCCGAACGGGCCCTTCGATACGCCATTTCGACAAGCTCAATGGCTACTCAGGACAAGCGGATCATATTTCCAACACGATACTCTATGCGGCATCCGGCGCGAAGATGCGGAGCCGATGACCATCGGGATCGAGCGCGACAAAGGTAGTGCCAAAGCTCATCCGGGTCGGCGCCTGCGCGATCGTCAAACCGCGCCGCTTCCAGTCGGCATGCGTCGCCTCGACGGCCGCTGCATCAGCAACAGTGAAGGCCACCTCACTGGCCCCGGTTTGGCCGCTGCTCGCCGGTTCGACGGTTTCTGCCGACCATAGGCCGAGCATCACGCCGTCCTTGAGCGGCAGCAGGGCAATATCGGGCTTTTGATCGACGATCGGAATATCGAGCAACGCGGCGTAGAGCTGGGCGCTGGCGGCATGGTCTGTGACGTGCAGGAGCAGGAAACTAAAGTCTGACATGCAAGGTCTCCTCGGATCGGCGGCATCCGGGGTTGGGTGCCGATCGAGAGACGTCTAAACTGCCATGCTGCCAGTTTATGTCAGTAGTCGCTATCCTTGCGTCATTGCTCCGGGATTCCCCGCAGCGCCCGCCATTCCTTGAGCAACGCGGCGCGGCGGCGCGGCATTCGGTGGGGCGCGACATCAAGCGCCGTGATTCGATCGGTTCTGAAATGCCGATGATCTTCGCGCAATTCGCACCAGGCAACGACAACGCGCACCCGATCATAAAAGGCCAGCGCAAAGGGCCAGATGGTCCGCTGGGTGATGCTGCCCTGCTCGTCAGCATAGGCAATGGCCAGTTTGCGTTCGGACCGGATTGCCGCGCGGATCGTCGCCAGTTCAGCGTCGCCAGCGGCGATCGGCTGACCCGGGCCAATCAACAGGCCCGACGCCTCAATCCCGTCCTTCAGGTCATCGGGCAGGACCGCGCCGATCTTGGCCAGCACATTGCGCGCGGCCTTGCCCAGCGACCCGTCGGCGCGTTCCGATACCCAGCGCGAGCCGAGCACCAGCGCTTCGATCTCCTCTTCGGAAAACATCAGCGGCGGCAACATGAAGCCCGGGCGCAGGACATAGCCGACGCCCGCCTCTCCATCGATGGGGGCACCCTGCGCGCGCAAGGTGTCGATATCGCGATAGAGCGTCCGCAAAGACACGCCGAGCTCTTCGGCAAGCACAGCACCCGCCACCGCACGGCGATGGCGACGCAGGACCTGGACCAGATCGAGCAGGCGATGTGAGCGAGACATGATGCGGCTCTCCCTGGACGGAAATAGCATCACATGCTGCCATTATTTGGCAGTGGGGCAACCCCTATGGCGAAGGATTCTCAGAACAATCCGGTTTACCAGTTGGGCTGCTAATCGAAGGCCGCAGGCGTCGACGGTTCAGCAACGGGGGTGGTTTCCGGTTCGCCCTTGGGCGTCACCGGCACTTCAGGGGCCGCCTTGCCCGCACGCCGCGCCAGCATTGTTGCCCCGAGCAGAAACCCGCCGGGCACAAGCAACACTGCGGCGGCGAGGCCGATGCGGTTCCAGTCTTTTCTATCCACGCCCGTGCTTTAGGCGATCAGGCGAGGTCCGCCAGTATGAAATCGGCGCAGCGTTCGCCAATCATGATCGACGGCGCATTGGTGTTGCCCGATATCAGCTTGGGCATGATCGAGGCATCGGCGATGTAGAGCCCCGTCACCCCGCGAACACGCAGCTTGGGGTCGCAGACCGCGCCCTCGTCCGATCCCATCCGGGCGGTGCCGACCGGGTGATAAATGGTGTCGGCGCGCGCGCGGATCAGTCGCTCGAGCGCATCGTCATCGTTCAGATCGATGGGATTGCGGTCGCGTGCGTCGTACTTGGTCATCGGCGGGGTTTCGAGGATGCGGTACATCGCCTTGACGCCCTTTTTCATCAGGTCAATGTCACGCGGATCGGTGAGGAAGGCGGGGTCGATCAGCGGGGCCACGCGCGGATCGATCGAGGCGAGCCGCACCGTGCCCTTGCTCTCCGGCCGGAGCACGCAGACATGGCCAGAAAAGCCGTGCGCGGTCACTTTCGACCGGCCGTGATCCTCAAGCGCTGCGATCACGAAATGCAGCTGCACATCGGGGCAGGGCGCATCGGGGTTCATCGTCAGGAACGCGCCGCTTTCGGCATAGGGAGACGTCATCGCCCCCTCGCGCTTGCGGAACCACTGGATCAACGCGCGCGCCGAATTGAACGTGCCCGTTAGCGTTTGTCCCAGGAACTGCGTGTTCTTGGTCTCATACGACGCGACATAATCGAGGTGATCCTGCAAATTCTCGCCCACCTCAGGCCGATTGATCCGCACCGCGATGCCGTGCTCGCGCAGGTGCGCGGCGGGGCCGATGCCGGACAGCATCAGCAATTGCGGGGTGCCGAACACCCCGCCGGCCAGCACCACGGCGTGCTTCGCTCTGATCTCGCGCGATTCGCCGTCCTGCGTATAGGCAACACCCCAGGCGCGACCTTCGTCAAATAGGACGCGCTCGGCGGTCACGCCGGTCATGATCGACAGATTGGCGCGATCCCGCGCGGGCTCCAGATAGGCGCGCGCCGCGCTCCAGCGTTCGCCGCCTTTCTGCGTGACCTGGTACATGCCAATGCCGTCCTGCCGCGCGCCGTTAAAATCGTCGTTGCGCGGGATTTGGAGCGATGCGCCCGCTTCGATAAAGTCAAACGAACCGGGGTTGGGTGAGGTCTGGTTGCTGACATGCAGCGGGCCATCGCCGCCGTGGAATTCATCGGCACCGCGCACATTATTCTCGGCACGTTTGAAATAGGGCAGCACCTCGGCATGCGACCAACCGGGGCAGCCCATTGCAGCCCAATTGTCGTAATCCCAAGCGTTACCGCGAATATAGATCATCGCGTTGATCGCGGAGGAGCCGCCGAGCCCCTTGCCACGCGGCTGGTATCCGCGACGGCCATTCAGTCCCACCTGCGGCACGGTTTCGAACTGCCAGTTGGTCTTGTCAGTCTGGAACGGAATGAATCCGGGAATGCGCGTGCGGAGCCCGGTATTCTTGCCGCCCGCTTCGAGCAGCACGACCTTGTAGGTGCCGCCCTCGCTTAGCCGGCTGGCGACGGCGCTCCCGCCTGATCCACCCCCGACGACGACGATATCGGCTTCTTCCAAGTCTCTTCCCCTCGGCCTGCCTGGCTGTTTAGCCAATGCTGCTTGATCGATTCCGATGTGTCTCTGCTACCGTCATGGCTCCAGCCCGGCGGCATAACGATATACCCAATCTTGGCACGTAGACCCGGCGCTGCCCATACATCTTTGGCGATGCCAATCCATTCGTGGAATGCCGCCCATAACAGATTGAAGCTGCCAAGCTGTTTGACGATGCCATAATGGGGCCGATCGTCATCGCGTTCCGCCACGAAGCTGCCGAACATCTTGTCCCAAATGATGAACACCCCGGCATAATTGCTGTCGAGATAGCGCGGGTTGATGGCGTGGTGCGCGCGGTGGTGCGATGGCGTGTTCATCACCGCTTCAAACCAGCGCGGCATCCGGTCGATCACTTCAGTATGGATCCAGAACTGATAGATCAGGTTGATCCCCGCCAGGAAGAACACCATCGCCGGTGGAAAGCCGATCAAAAACAGCGGCAAGCGAAACAAGAAACCGAGCGAGAAAAAGCCAGTCCATGTCTGCCGGAGTGCGGTGGACAGATTATAATGCTGGCTCGAATGGTGGATGACATGGCTCGCCCAGAACCAGCGGACGCGGTGGGCGGAGCGATGAAAGGCGTAATAGGCCAGGTCGTCGATCACGAAGACGATCGGAAACCAATACCATTCAAAACCAATATCAAAGAGGCGGAACTGCCACACCCAAAGCGCAATCGCATAGGCCGCACCGCCCACGATCACCCCGGCAATCGTGCTGCCCAGACCCAGCGACAAGGAGGTCAGCGTGTCCTTGGGCTCATAGCGACTCTTGTCGCGCGCCCAGGCCACGAGCATCTCGGCCAGCACCAGCAGGATGAAGGCGGGGACCGCATAGGAGACGGGGTCGGGCAAATTCATGTCGCTTGCTTACACCAGTGTCAGTGGCGCTGCCAGTGCCCGCGCGTCATCCGGGAAAACGTTGATCAGCGTCACGGCGCCGAACAGGCGTTCACCCGTGTCGATCGTCACGCCTTCGGGCGCGTCGCGGATCAACAGGGGCGGCACCAGCCGACGCGCGGCGACCTTCGCCCCGTGGCGCTTCAAGACGGCGACCGTGCCATTGCCCGCGACTAAGGCGGCATCGCCATCCTTGCTGACAATCGCGCGCCGTGCTTCGAACCCGGCGAGCATTTCTTCGGCAATCCGGCAGGCATCGTCAGCGCTGGCGATCTTTCCCTCTCCCAGGCGCAATAATCGTGCAAGCAGCGCGAGGCCGAGCACACCGACGACGGAAATGATCAGCTGGGTCAGGCTCATCGCGTGGTCACGCGCCTGCTGCCAGGGCGTCAAGCGTGGGGCGAATGCCCGATAGATCATAGCCAGCGCCCGCTGCCTGCCGCACCAGCGTTTCCGGGTCGGCGCCACCTTTTGCCATCGTCAACGCCCAAAGGTTGCAGCTGCGCGTGCCCGATCGACAAAAGGCGAGCACGGGCCCGGTGGCGGATGCCAGTGCCGCTGCCATCGCATCGAGCTGGGGATGGCCGAAACCGGCATGGCCAACGGGGATCGCGACATAGCTGAGCCCACTCGCGGCAGCGGCGGCCTCGAGCGCGGCACCGACGGGCTGGCCGGTTTCCTCGTCTTCGGGGCGGTTGTTGATGACAGCGACGAAGCCGGCACCGGCGATTTCGGCCAGATCATCGACCTCGATCTGCGGGGCGACGGCAAAGTCAGGGGTAAGAACGCGGATCATATTGACTCCCGGATCACGGCCAGAAAGGCATCACCGTAAGCTTCCATCTTGCGCGCGCCAATCCCCGTGATTTGCCCCAGCGCCACCCGCGACGCTGGCTTCAGCGCGGCCATCTCGCGCAGCACCGAATCGTGGAAGATCACATAGGGCGGCACCTTGGCCTCGGTCGCCAGCTCGCGGCGCTTGGTGCGCAGCGCCTCGAAAAGTGGGTCATTGGGCATGTCGGCCGCCGCCGCGCGCCGCCTGCCGCCGGGTTTCTTGATTGGCGGCGCAACGATTTGCACCGGTGCTTCGCCCTTCAGCACCGCCCGCGCATCCCCGCCCAGGCTCAAGCCGCCATGCTCGGTGGTGGTCAGCAATCCGCGTGCCTGCAGCGCGCGCGACAGGGGCCGGATCAGCGCGGCTTCGGCGCCCGACACGATTCCGAACACGCTCAGCCGGTCATGCCCCATTTTCTCGACGCGCTCATCGGTCGCGCCGGTCAGCACCTTTTCGAGATGGCCGACGCCAAAGCTCTGCCCGGTGCGGTACACCGCCGACAGGAATTTGCGCGCCAGCTCGGTCGCATCGATCAGCGCAGGCTTGGACAGGCAATTATCGCAATTGCCGCATTCGGTGGGCGGATTTTCGCCGAAATGGCGGAGCAGCATCGCCCGGCGGCAGGTGCCGGTCTCGACCAGCCCGGACAGCGCCTGCAATTGCGCGCGGGCGGTTGCCTGCCGCTCAGGCTCGACCTCGGCGATGCGTTGCTGGGCGCGGGCGAAATCCTCCGCGCCCCAAAAGAGATGCGCGACGCTAGGGTCGCCGTCACGCCCGGCGCGGCCGGTTTCCTGATAATAGGCCTCGATCGATTTGGGCAGCCCGGCATGCGCGACGAAGCGGACATCGGGCTTGTCGATTCCCATCCCGAAGGCGATCGTCGCGCAGATCACCATATCCTCCGACCGGACAAACGCCGCCTGGTTGCGCGCGCGCACAGCGGGGTCGAGGCCAGCATGATAGGCGCGCGTCGGCCGACCGGTGCTGGCGAGTTGCTCGGCCAGCCGTTCGGTCGCAGCGCGGGTTTGCGCATAGACGATGCCCGGCCCCGGCGTGTCGCGAATCACTTGGGTGATCTGGCGCGCGGTGTTGTCGCGCGGGGAGATCATGTAGCGGATATTGGGCCGGTCGAACCCGGCGATGATCAGCCCGTCGCGCGGAATGCCAAGCTGGTCGAGGATATCGGCACGGGTATGCGCGTCTGCGGTGGCGGTCAGCGCAAGCCTGGGGACATCGCCGAACTCGTCAAGCAAGGGCCGCAGCAGCCGGTAATCGGGGCGGAAATCATGCCCCCATTCGCTGACGCAGTGGGCCTCATCAATCGCGAACAAAGCGAGCGGGGACTGGCGCAACAGATTGCGAAACGAGTCGTTCGACGCCCGCTCGGGCGCGACATAAAGCAGATCGAGCGCGCCCGCCCTGAATCGCGCCACCGTCTCGGCCTGGTTGGTATCGACTGACGTCAAGGTGGCGGCGCGAATGCCGATCGCGTCCGCCGCGCGCAGCTGATCATGCATCAGCGCGATCAGCGGGCTGACGACCACGCACGTCCCCTCCAGCACCACCGATGGCAGCTGATAGCAAAGCGATTTGCCCGCCCCGGTCGGCATCACCGCCAGCGTATTCTCGCCCGCCATCACCCGCGCAACGACATCGCCCTGCACCCCGCGAAAGGTGGGAAAGCCAAAGGTCTTTTGTAGCGTGTCGAGCGTTGTGGGCATAAGGGCTGCGCTACCGGCGAAGCGCCCATCACCGCAAGGGACCATCCGACATGAATGACATTATGGCTCGCCCCGGTCGTCTCCACGGTAAGGTCGCGCTCGTCACGGGGGCCGCGCGCGGTATCGGCGCGGCGATCGTTCGCGCCTTTGCAGGGGAAGGCGCCACCGTTTGGATCACTGATATTGATGGCGAAGCGGGCGCGGCGCTTGCCGATGAGATTGGCGGCACCACCCGTTTCCTGCCGCTTGACGTTGGCGAGGAGGGCAATTGGGAGGGGGTGATGGCGGCACTCATCGCGCGCGACCACCGGCTTGATATCCTGGTCAACAATGCCGGCATTACTGGCTTTGAAGACAGCAGCGGCCCGCATGATCCCGAACATGCCTCGCTTGCTGAATGGCACCGCGTGCACCGGATCAACCTCGACGGCACCTTTTTGGGGTGTCGCTACGCTATCCGGGCAATGCGGGCGCAGGGGACGGGGGCGATCATCAATATGTCGTCGCGGTCGGGGCTGGTCGGCATTCCGGGGGCTGCGGCCTATGCCTCGTCCAAGGCAGCGATCCGCAACCACACCAAATCGGTTGCGCTCTGGTGCGCGCAGCAGGGGATGAAGGTCCGCTGTAATTCGATCCACCCCGCCGCGATTCTGACGGGCATTTGGGAGCCGATGCTGGGTGAGGGCCCTGACCGGGCGGAACGCATGACGGCGCTCACCAAGGATACCCCGCTCAAACGCTTTGGCACGCCGGAAGAAGTCGCTGCGATGGCAGTGTTTCTTGCCTCTGATGAGGCGACCTATGTCACGGGCAGCGAATTTGATATCGATGGTGGCCTGCTGGCGGGATCGGCAGCCTCGCCAGGCTGATCCTTCCCGGCCCTAATTTGGCCACGTCACCAAGCTGTTATACGGGCTCGGTATTCACGGCCGACGCAGGAGTTTCCAATCGATGTCGCGCGTTGCTGCCCATGCCCCCAAAACTCTGCTGTTGCTGCTGGTGACTGGCCTTACCGGTGCGGCGATTGCCGCAGCACCCAAGGCGATCGACTATGTGGTGCGGGGCGATGGCGTGGTATCGGCGGTGATCGGTGGCCAGCCAGCGCGGCTGCGGATTAGCCCCTGGGCACCCGCTGCCCCCACGCTCAACCCCGATTTTGCACAGCGGATCGGGTTGCATGGCGGCTTGTTCGGCTTTGCTGTCAAGGTCGGGCCCGTCAAGGTCGCCGGGCAGAGCAGCGTCACCCGGCTTGAGGTCAGCAAGGCCAGTTTTCGCCGCCGGGTGGTCTGGTTCGATCGGCCCTGGTCGACAGGGGCTGACGCGGCAGTCGGGCCGGGGGGCTTGCCCGTCGATATCGTCCGGTTCGAACTGCGCGGGCCGCAGCCTGGCGAACGGACCATCGCGGTGCCGCTCGATCAAGGACCTTTCCGGCCCAGCTATGGCCGGGTGCCAATTGGTAAGCGCTCGTTGATTGTGCTGTTTGATCCGCAACACCGCCAGACGCTGGCGACGGCGGGTGCCGGCGCGGCGCTTGCCGAGGGGTTGGGCGGGCAATTTTATGGTGCGGCAGATCGGGCCGAAGTTGCGTTTGGCATTCAGCGCCCGGTCAGGGCGATGCGGCTGGCGCGGCCGCTATCGGTCGGCCCGCTGGCGATTGAGCAACTGTTCGTGCGCACCGGCGATAATGGGTCGGTTGCAGGTATTCCCGATGCTGATGCTGATCCGGAAGAAATCGTCGTCACCGCGCGCGGCGGCAATCGTCGTGACGTCCTGATCGTTGGCCGCGACCAGTTGGACCGGTGTTCGTCGATCGTGTTCGACAAAAAGGCAAAGCTGATCCGGCTCAGCTGCCGCTGATCACTCCGCCGCCAGCGCGCCTTCTTCTTCGGCGCGTTCTTGCGCCTGGCGGTTCCACATATCGGCATAAAGGCCGTTCTTGCGCAGCAGCGCCTGGTGCGATCCGCGCTCGACCACTTCGCCGGCTTCAAGCACGACGATCTCGTCGGCATTGACGACGGTCGATAGCCGGTGGGCGATGACGATCGTGGTGCGGCCTTTGCCGATTGCCTCGAGCGTGTCCTGAATGTCGCTCTCGGTGCGGCTGTCGAGCGCACTGGTCGCCTCGTCGAGGATCAGGATCGGCGGATTTTTCAGGAGCGTGCGCGCAATCGCCACGCGCTGCTTCTCGCCGCCCGACAATTTCAGGCCGCGCTCACCAACCCGTGCCTGATAATGGCCCGGCTGGCGCGCAATGAACTCAGCGATCTGCGCACCGCGCGCGGCTTCCTCGATCTCGGCCTGGCTCGCGCCCGCGCGGCCATAGCCAATATTATAGCCGATCGTGTCGTTGAACAGCACGGTATCCTGCGGCACGATGCCGATTGCGGCGCGTAGAGATGTTTGCGTGACGTGCGCGATATCCTGCCCGTCGATGGTGATCCGTCCGCCGGTCAGATCATAGAATCGGTACATCAGCCGCGCGAGGGTTGATTTGCCGGCTCCCGATGGCCCGACCACTGCCAGCGTATGCCCGGCGGGAATATCGAGATCGATGCCCTTCAAGATCCGCCGCGCCGGATCATAATCGAACACGACATTTTCAAAGCGGACATGGCCTGCGCCCACCACCAGATCAGGGGCATTGGGCGTGTCGGTTACCTCGGCGGGGGCATCAATCAGGTCGAACATCGCCGCCATGTCGATCACGCCCTGGCGGATCGTGCGGTACACCATGCCAAGCAGGTCGAGCGGACGGAAGAGTTGCGCCAGCAGGGTCGAGACGAGCACGACATTGCCCGCGTTAAACTGCCCCTGCGACCAGCCCCACACGACCAGCCCCATGCCACCCGCCATCATCAGATTGGTGATCAGCGACTGGCCGATATTGAGCCAGGCGAGCGAATTCTGGTTGCGGACCGCCGCCGTCGCATAGGCGGCCATTGCGCCATCATAGCGGGTCGCTTCGCGCTCCTCGGCACCGAAATATTTGACCGTTTCGAAATTGAGCAGCGAATCGACGGCATGCGCCACCGCGCCGGTATCGAGATCGTTCATCTGCGCGCGCAAGGCGTTGCGCCAATCAGTGACGATTCGCGTGAAGGTGATGTATACCGCGACCATGGCGACGGTGCCCAGCACCAGCCAAAGCCCGAATTTCGAATAGAAGATCTGCAGCACCAGCCCCAGCTCAAGCACCGTCGGCGCGATGTTGAACAGCAGGAAATAGAGCATCGTATCGATGCTCTTGGTGCCGCGCTCGACCACCTTGGTGACGGCCCCCGTCCGCCGCTCAAGATGAAAACGCAGCGATAACTGGTGGAGGTGACGGAAGACGGTTGCCGCCAGTCGCCGGGTGGCGTCCTGCCCGACTCGCTCAAACACCGCATTGCGCAAATTGTCGAACAGCACCGACCCAAAGCGCGCGGCGGCATAGCCGACCACCAGCGCCAGGATCAGCGTCGTCGCGCCGCGGTCCCCCGCCGCCATGTCGTTGACCACACCCTGCAGCGCGAAGGGCGCGCCATAGACCTGCACGATCTTCGACGCGACGACCAGCAGCAGCGCGATGACGATGCGCAGGCGCAGCGCGGGCTGATCCTTGGGCCACAGATAGGGCAGGAACCGGCGCAGCATCGGCCACAAGGGCGGTTCTGGGCGGTCAGTCGCGGAGGAAAGATCAGGTGGCATTCGTGCTGCATGTAGGGTGCGCTTGCGCAGAACGAAAGCTTCTCGGCAGGCAAAGGGACGCCGCCCAGCGGGTTTCTTTCCCGAACGGAGACGATCAGGGGCTGATCACGCCTGGCGCGGGCGCACCCACAACGCCGGGTCGCGCCCGGTTGGCGGATAGCGGCGTGCGCGGTTGGCGGCTTCGCTGCCGGCGCGCCAGATCCAGCCGATCTTTTGCCCAGCCGATGTCGTTACGCGCCGGTCCCAGGCCAGGCCACCGCGCCGCGCAACCTCACGACCAATGCCGCCATAAATGCCAGCGGCGGCCAGCACTGCCCAAGCCGATCGGAAGTCCAGCGCTGGCGTGCCGAAGCGCGCGCTGGCTTCATAGGCAGTGGCGCGATCAGCGAGCCTTTGGCCAAGCAGCGCGAGGGCTGGCCGGTGTTCAGCCGCCATCAGCGCGCCTGCCGGAATCTGCATCTCGTCCAGCCAATCGACGGGCAAATAACAGCGCCCGACACTGGCGTCTTCGCCGACATCCCGCGCGATATTGGCGAGTTGAAAGGCGATCCCAAGATCGCAGGCGCGGTCCAACGTCGCCTCGTCACCCGGATCGACCCCCATCACCACCGCCATCATGCAGCCGACAACCCCGGCGACATGATAGCAATAGCGTAGCAGATCATCTTCGGTCTGTGGCCGCCAATCGGCGGCGTCGAGCGCGAAGCCGGCAATATGATCATGGGCAAAGCCATGCGGCAGCCTGGTTTCGGTCGCAACAAAGCGCAGCGCGTCAAAAGCAGGATCGCCCACCCATTGCCCGGCCAAAGCCGTTTCGGTTTGCGCGGTGAGCAGCGCGAGCCGGGCCTGCGGATCGTCCACCACCGTCATGCCATGGCCATGGTCCTGCCCGTCGGCGAGATCGTCGCACGCGCGGCACCAGGCATAGAGCAGCCAGGCGCGTTCGCGCGTCGATCGTGCAAACAGGCGGCTGGCGGCGGCAAAGCTTTTCGACCCCCGGGCGATCGATTCCTGTGCGGAGGCAACAATGGCGTCGCGGCCCGGCAGCGCGGGCGCCTGGCTCACAAGTCTTTGCTGCCAATCTGGGCAATGGTCGTGGCGGGCACATGCGCGGCCATCTTGGCGAGCAGCCCGTCCAGCGTTTCGTCGACGATCATCAGCCCTTGATGCTGGGGGCGGATAAAGCCGACCTCGCCCATCTTGGCGGCAAAGGTGATCAGCCCATCATAAAAGCCGGCAATGTTGAGGACGCCAACCGGCTTGGTGTGATAGCCAAGCTGCGCCCAGCTTAGCGCTTCCCACAGCTCATCCATCGTGCCGGTCCCGCCGGGCAGCGTGACAAAGCCGTCTGACAGATCCGTAAAAGCCTGTTTGCGTTCGTGCATCGTCCGGCAAACGTGGAGCTCTGTCAGCCCACGGTGCGCAACCTCTGCATCGACCAGCGCCTGCGGGATGATGCCAATCACTTCGCCACCGGCGGCAAGCGCCGAATCGGCAATTGCCCCCATCAGCCCGAGTCGGCCGCCGCCATAGACGACGCCGATTCCCTGCGCTGCCAACCCGCGCCCAACGGCACGGGCGGCATCGATGTACACGGGATCAGTTGGTGTCGCTGAGCCGCAATAAACGGCAAGTCGCTTCATTTGAGCTCTGTCGTGCAAGCTTTGGCCATGGCACCTGCCAACACGGTTCCAGGAATGACGGCGTCATAAGCAGGCAGGGGATAGGCATAGCTGCGCGTTGCCTCCCCGAGCGGATTATATTCGGTATAGGACAGCGTCTTGGACAGCTCTTCGCTGCATTTGAACAACACCACTCGCTTGATTTCCTTGGCCGGGCCAGTCTTCACGGCGGCATATTGGGTCTTGATCAGCACTTGGCGAACTGGCTGCCCGTCATCATCGGGCGTATCGCGCAGGCTGCCCGTATCGACATACCACAACGATCCTTGATTACCTTCGGAGACATAGGCCCAGGTTGCGCCCTCGCTCGTCGTCATCAATGCCGCGCTCAGCCACAGGGCGCTGCTCGCCACCACTGAAATCATTGCCGATCCTCCTCCAACATCAGACCTGCGGTGGCCTTGGCGCTGCCGACAACGCCTGGGATCCCCGCACCGGGATGTGTACCTGCACCAACAAAGTAAAGATTTGGGATATTATCGTCGCGATTGTGGACCCTGAAGAAAGCGCTTTGCAAGAGAATTGGTTCCAGGCTGAACGCGCTGCCCAGATGGGCATTGAGATCGGCGCTGAAATCGCTTGGCGCATAATGGAATTTGGTGACGATCCGGTCGTGGATGTCGGGGATCAACCGCTTGCCGATCTCATCAAGGATCCGCTTTTCTAGGATCGGGCCGACCTCTTTCCAGTCGACCGGAAACTTGCCCTGATGCGGCACCGGGCACAGCGCATAAAAGGTCGAGCACCCCTCAGGCGCCATGCTCGGATCAGTGACGGTCGGGTGGTGGAGATAGAGCGAGAAATCCTCGGCCAGCACGCCGTGATCATAAATGTCGGACAGCAGCCCTTTATAGCGTGGGCCGAACAGGATCATGTGGTGGGGAATTTCGGGGAAATTGCCCTTCAACCCGAAATGGGCCACGAACAGCGACGGTGAATAGCGCTTACGCTCAAGCCGCTTCTTTGTCCGCTGCGCACTGCGCGAGGATTTCAGGAGATCACGGTAGCTGTGCATCACGTCGGCATTGCTGGCCACGGCATCGGCATCACCGTGCCAGCCGCTCTCGGTGGTGACGCCCGTCGCGCGATCGCCCAGCGTGTCGATGCTGGCGACGGGATCGTTCAACCGCAGCACCCCGCCGATGCGTTCAAACTGTGTGACCAGGCCGGCGATCAGCTTGTTGGTGCCGCCCATCGCGAACCAGACGCCGCCGTCCTTCTCCAGCTTATGGATGAGCGCATAAATCGAACTGGTCGTCATTGGATTGCCGCCCACCAGCAAGGTGTGGAACGACAGCGCCTCGCGCAGCTTTGGGCTTTTTACGAAGCTGGAAACGACCGAATAGACGCTGCGCCATGCCTGATATTTCATCAAGCTGGGTGCAGCCTTGATCATCGAGGCGAAATCGAGAAACGCGACATGGCCGAGCTTCAAATAACCCTCTTTGTAGACCCCTGCTGAATAGTCCAGGAAGCGGCGATAGCCATCGACATCTTCAGGGTCGAGCTTGGCGATTTCGGCAGTCAGCTGCGCATCGTCGTTCGAATAATCAAAATTGGTGCCGTCCGGCCAGTTGAGCCGATAAAAGGGCATCACCGGGGCAAGCGTGACATCCTCGTCCATATTATGGCCCGACAGCGACCAAAGTTCGCGCAGGCAATCCGGATCGGTGATGACGGTGGGGCCGGCATCGAAGACAAAGCCCTCTTTTTCCCAGCAATAAGCGCGGCCGCCCGGCTTGTCGCGGGCTTCAACGATGGTCGTCTGTACGCCCGCTGACTGCAGGCGAATGGCGAGCGCCAGGCCGCCAAAGCCGGCACCAATGACAATTGCGGTTTTCATGCGGGCTTGCTCCTGAGCGCCTTGATGGCATTGGCAATGGTCACCGGGGGTTTCCCGGTGAGGATCCGCGCTTGATCGAACATCGTGGTCTGTCCCGCATAGAAGCGCCCGATCAGCGCAGGGTTGAGGCGGTAAAAGCGCTCAAGAATGCGATATCGTTCATCGGGTTCGCCAGCGCGATACAGCATTTTGTCCAGCATGCGGTAAAAGCCGCGCTTGCGCCATGTCGTTCGGGCAAAGCCATGCATCAGTTCGTGCAGGCCAGCACCTGAAAGATCGGGCGCGCGCGCGATCAGCGATGCGGTGCGCACGGCATCGGGCAGCGAATAGCCGGTGGTCGGGTGGAACAGCCCGGCGCGCATCCCCGCCTTGGCCACCTTGTTGCCGCCGCTCTGCCAATATTCCTCGAAATCCCCGCCCAGCGCGACCGGCAAGGCGCCGCTTTCCTCGCGCAATATCTCCCCCGTCCGCCAGCCTTTGGCGCGGGCATAGTCATCGATCCGCTCGGCAATCGGATCGGCATTGCTGCCGCCGGGCTTGGGCCGGTGGAGATCAGGGGTGTCGCTGTAATAGGTGTCTTCGATGAACAACCGGGTTGCTGAAAAGGGCAGCGAATAGACGAATCGATAGCCGTCAATCTGTTCGACCGTCGCGTCCATCACGATCGGGCGCACCAGATCATGCGGTTCGGTCAGCGCATATTCGCGCCCAACAAATTTCTGCCAGCCAAGGTCGAGCTTGGACAGATCGCCCGATCCGCGCGCATCAATCACGCCCTTGGCTTCGACCCGATCGCCATCGGCAAACACCACGGCCTTGGCGCTCGCGCCCAGCACCTTGCGGCCAAGCATCAGCGCACCTTCGGGCATCAACGAGCGCACCAGCAGATCAAGTCGTTCGGATTCGATCGAATAATAGCTGGCCTTGATCGGCCGGCCATGCGCGGGGAATTTGATGTCGTACGACGTCCAGCCATAGCAAACCAGCGGCGCCACGATCCAGCGATCAGCATCGGCAATGTCGCTGGCAAAGAATGACCAGAGATGATTGCCGCCGATCGACGACGACCCTTCGATCAGCCGCACGTCCAGGTCGGGGCGCTTTTTCCTGAGCGCAAGCGTGATCAACCCGCCGGCAAGCCCCCCACCGACGACAGCGAGATCGCACTTGATCGTCGTAGCCATAGCGCCGCCTAACCGATTTTTGTGCCGACGCGAAACCCTCCCTGTGCCTTTTCCCCTATGGTTTTTCGAAGAAAACGCGGTTCAGCAGCCAATCGGCGTGGTTTCGCATCGGCCCAGGATGCGATATGGCCCGATGATGGTTATTGGATCTGCCGTTGGATTTGGGCCCGTTGGATTTGGGCCGGTCGGTTTTGGGGTTGTCGCTTCGGCCGTGGCCGTGACGCTGATTGTCGGCATCCGCTATCTTATCGTCAGCGGGGCCTTTGCGGCGATCACGCGGTGGCGCCACCCCGGCCTTTATGCCGGGCTTGATCAGCAAATCCGTCGCGAAATCGGCTGGAGTTTGGCCAGTGCTGCCATTTACGGGATACCTACCGGGATTGTCGCCTGGGGCTGGCAGGCGCATGGTTGGACGCAAATCTACACCGATTTATTTGCCTATCCGCTATGGTATTGGCCGGTATCCGTGCTGATCTATCTTTTTCTGCATGACAGCTGGTTTTACTGGACCCACCGCTGGATGCACCAGCCCAAAGCTTTTAAGCTCGCCCATGCGGTGCATCACGCCAGCCGACCGCCCACCGCCTGGGCGGCAATGGCGTTTCATCCCATTGAAGCGCTAACGGGTGCTGTGGTTATCCCGCTGCTTGTGTTACTCATTCCAGTGCATCTTGGTGCCCTTGCATTGGTTTTGACTGTAATGACGGTTATGGGGGTAACCAACCATATGGGGTGGGAAGTTTTCCCTAGGTTCATCTGGGCTGGGCCAATGGGTGCATGGTTGATTACCGCGAGCCATCATCAGCGGCATCACTCTGACTACAGGTGCAATTATGGGCTATATTTTCGCTTCTGGGACCATGTTTGCGGGACTGACCGGGGAATCGGTGGTTTCGACAAACTGCCCAATCGTGCGCGATCAACAGCCCATCGGTCCGGCACAGCGCTTCACGCGTCGGCTGGGGGCGGCGCTGATCCTGGTCGGTCTGTTGCCGGGGGCAGCGCTGACCACGACGCTTGACGTCACCATCGATAATCTGCGTTCCGATCGCGGCGAACTCCGCCTATGTCTGACGGCTGACCCCAAGAATTTCCCCGGGTGTATCGATGATGCGCGCGCTGTCACCCGCTCGGTGCCCGCCACGATGCACAAGGTGCATTTCGATGACCTGCCTTATGGCAGCTATGCCGTCGCGGTGATCCATGACGCCAATGGCAATAACAAGCTCGATACATTGCTAGGCATCCCGCGCGAGGGATTTGGCTTTTCGCGCAACCCAATCATTCGATTCGGCCCACCACGATTTTCCTCGGCGCGCTTCGACATTGGCGCGGCACCTGATCAACAGGAAATAAAGATGCGGTATCTTCTCTAATCGGGGCAGTTTTGCCGCGGGGGCGGAGACAATCGGCTTGCCTAGCGTTAACCATAAGCTAGGATTTTTTCCGTTGTCTGGGAGAAGAACGTGTTGTCTTGTCTGCGTTTGCTTACCGCCGTCGCATCGCTCACCGTGATCGCTGGCCCGGCCTTTGCCCAGAAGGCTGATCGCCCGACACCCCCACGAATCGAAGTGGATCCAGCAGCGCTTGATCGCGATACCATCACCATTGGCGGCGGTGTGGGGCTAGTCCCCAGCTATGATGGCTCCAATGATTATGTGGTGATCCCGGCCGCCGCGGTGCGCGGTCGGGTCAATGGCATCAACTTTTCATCGCGCGGGTTGCAGCTTTCCGCCGATCTGATCCGCGACAAATCTATGGCCAGCTGGGATTTGATGCTCGGGCCGGTGGTCAGCCTCAATCTCAATCGAACGGCACGGATTGTCGATGCCCGGGTGCTCGCACTTGGTCGGCGCCGGGCGGCATTCGAAGTGGGCGGTTATGTCGGCATCGGCAAGACCGGGGTGATCACTAGCCCCTATGACCGGCTATCCGTGCGGGTCAACTATGTCCGCGACGTGACCGGTGTCCATAACAGCTATGTGCTGACGCCTGTAATCGATTATGGCACGCCGATCAGTCGCAGCGCCTATGTCGGCATTGGCGGATCGGCCACGATCGTCGGCGATAGCTATGCCGAAACCTATTTCGCGGTCGATGCCGCCGGCGCGGCGCGCAGTGGCTTGCCGCTTTTTGCCCGCCCGCGCGGTGGCGTCAAAAACTACACCGCCAATCTGCTGTTCAATTATGCGCTATCCGGCGATCTGCAACACGGGCTTCAGCTCTTCACGCTGGTCTCCTACAGCCGGTTGCAGGGCGATTTCGCGCGATCGCCGTTGACGAGCGTCGCTGGCAATCCCAATCAAGTCTATAGCGCCATCGGGCTCGGCTATACTTTTTGATTGGCGGTTCCGTGCGCGCCGGACCCGCCTGGAATAGAATTTAGGTCAACGGAAATCCGTGCGCTATTCTGCGGTATTCAATAGCGCTGCGCGGTCGCTTCACTTCTCCGCCGCGATTGCGCGAAATTCCTTGGTGATGTGCCCGAGGATCCGTTCACGCTGACTATCTGCGGTAAAATTGTTTCTGGCGGGAACATAAAGACCCTGGATCGTCGCCCGATCGACTAAAGAAAGTTGTGTCGGCACCGCCACCCCGTCATGTGGCATGAACAGCGACAGGACCGAAGAAGGGTTCGCCTCATCCAGGGTTTTAACCGAGAGGTTGAGCAGCAAGTGCATCGTCGCAAAATCTGCGAGCTGAAGCAGCGTTTTACCGGGCGATTGGTTGATATCGATCACGACAACCGACAGCTGGATATCCGATCGGAAATTGGTCGATAGTCGGGTCGCTTTGGCATTGCGAATGGTGTTTGAGAAAAAATCAAAGGCATTGCCTTCGCGATCAAGTTGCTGGACGACCCGAGCGGAATAGGCGGCGCGCTTTTTGCCCAGCAGCAATTGCCGCTGGGCTGGCGACAAATGGGCCGACAGGGAGGGGTTGGCCTTTTCAAAGATCGCCATCAACTGCTGTGGCTGGTCGGTGAAGACGATCAACGCATTGGGCCGGCAGCCCGGTCGCTTCACGAGCACCCCAGCCTCTGACGCATTGTTGCGCACAATCTCCTCGATAATCGGCGACCATTCTTCGGGAAAGCCATCAACGCGTGGGCAAAACCCGTCTTCATATCGGGCCAGCTGGCTTTGTGGCCCGGTATCCAGCGTCTGTTTCAGCATGTGCCGCAGCGTTTTACGTGAACCCTCGACCACGATGTCATTGCCATCGGTGCTGGTGGTGCTGGCCGGGCCAGGGAGGGCGGTTTGCGCAGGCGCAGACCGGCCCGAGACAGGCGACGCCATGACCATCGCCATCGAGATCACGGACAGGGCGGCAGACCAATGCGGGCGAGCGATCATATCACCTCCATGGAAAATGCTTTTCGGTAATTGCTATCTTGTTGCCTTGGTAGGATTTTGTCGAGCGCGGTCGCGTGCTGGACCATCTCATTTCTTCGCACTATCCGCCCAATATCCCCCGGGAAGTGCTGTTGGCTGCGGGGAGATTTCGTGCGATCGCCGTTGACGAGCGTCGCTGGCAATCCCAATCAAGTCTATAGCGCCATCGGGCTCGGCTATACTTTCTGATCTTTGGTTCCGGGGGCTCGCGGCACGCCTGGAATAGAGTTTAGGTCAACGGAAATCCAAGCGCTATTCTGCGGTATTTAGCAGCGCAGCGCCGCTGCTTCACTCCGCCGCCGCGATTGCGCGATAGCCCTTCTTGATGGTGCCGATGATCCGTTCACGCTGTTCTTGTGCGGTAAAGTTGTTGCTGCGGGGAACATAGAGGCCGTGGAGCGTCGCGCGATCGATCAAAGACAATCGTTGCGGCACCGCCATCCCTTCATGTGGCATGAATAGCGACAGGACCGAAGAAGGGTTCGCTTCGTCCAGTGTTTTGACCGTGAGGTTGAGCAGCAGGTGCATTGTCGCAAAATCCGCGAGCTGGCGCAGCGATTTACCGGGCGATTGGTTGATATCGATGACGACGACCGAGAGCAGGATATCCGATCGGACATTGGCCGATATCCGGGTCGCTCCGAAACTGCGGGAGATGCCGTCGCTAATGGCATTGCCCTCGCGATCGACCTGCTGGACGACCCGAGAGGAATAGACGGCGCGCTTCTTGCCCAAGAGCAATTGCCGCTGCCCCGCCGACAAATGAGCCAAAAGCGAGGGGCTGGCCTTGTCGAGATCAACCATCAATTGCTGCGGATGGTCTGTGAAGAGGATCAGCGCATTGGGCCGGCATCCGGCATTCTTCACCTGCACCCCAGCCTCGGCCGCATTGTTGCGCACGACCGTTTCGATAATCGGCGACCATTCCTCTGGAAAACCACCAACGCGCGGGCAAAACCCGTCCGAATACCGGGCCAGTTGGTTTTGTGGGCCGTTATCCAGCGTCTGTTTCAGCATGTTGCGCAGCGTTTTGCGCGTTCCCTCGACGACGATGTCATTGCCGTCGGTGCTGGTGGGAGCGGGTGGGCTAGCAAGGCTAGTCTGGACCGGCGCCGCCAGGCCCGGAACGGGCGACGCCAGCATCGCCAGCACCGGCAGGGCAGCAGCAGCAGACCAGCGTGCGCGAGCGGTCATATCGCCTCCATGGCAAGGCCTTATCGATAATTGCTATCTTGTTGCCCTGGTAGGATTTTGTCGAGCGCGATCGCGTGCTGGACTATCTCATTTCTTCGCACTATCCTCCCAATATCCCCGGGGAAGCGCTGTTGGCTGCGCTTGAGAGGGAGGCGGCAGCCTCCGACCCGCTGAACCTGATCCGGCTGACACCGGCGGAGGAAGTGGCGCGCGAGACCGATCCTGCTGATCGGCGCAATCGTTCGTAGCTCCTTCGATAGCTTGGAGTGAAAACGATGGCAGACATCCCCGCCCGCACCGAAATCGGCGTGACCACCGGCCCCATTCGCGGATCGCGGAAAGTGCATGTCGGGCCGCTCAACGTCGCGATGCGCGAGATCATGCTGGAGCCATCGTGCGGCGAGCCGCCGCTTCGCGTTTACGATACCAGCGGGCCTTATTCCGATCCGGCTGCGCATATCGACATTGCGGCGGGGCTGCCCAATCTGCGCCGCGACTGGATTCTCGCGCGCGGCGATGTCGAAAGCTATGACGGCCGCGAGGCGCGCCCTGAGGATAACGGCCTGTCGGGGCCTGATCGATCGGCGGGCGTGCCGCAATTCCCCAACGTCGTGAAGCGGCCCTTGCGCGCGAAGTCGGGCATGAATGTCAGCCAGATGCATTATGCCCGCAGGGGCATCATCACGCCCGAGATGGAATATGTCGCGATCCGTGAGAATATGGGCCGCGCCGCCGCCAAGGAAGCGCTGATCCGCGACGGACAGAGCTTTGGCGCGAGCATCCCCGATCATGTCACGCCCGAATTTGTGCGCGATGAGGTCGCGCGCGGCCGCGCGATCATCCCCAACAATATCAACCACCCCGAATCCGAACCGATGGCGATCGGCCGCAACTTCCTGGTCAAGATCAACGCCAATATCGGCAACTCCGCCGTCGCGTCGGACGTGGCGAACGAAGTCGACAAGATGGTCTGGTCGATCCGCTGGGGCGCGGACACGGTGATGGACCTCTCCACCGGCCGCAACATCCACGACACCCGCGAATGGATCATCCGCAACTCGCCCGTGCCGATCGGCACCGTGCCGATCTATCAGGCGCTGGAAAAGGTCGGCGGGGTGGCCGAGGACCTGACCTGGGAAATCTTCCGCGATACGCTGATCGAGCAAGCCGAGCAGGGCGTGGATTATTTCACCATCCATGCCGGCGTCCGCCTGGCGTACATCCCGATGACGGCGAAGCGCGTGACCGGCATCGTCAGCCGCGGCGGCAGCATCATGGCCAAATGGTGCCTCGCCCACCACAAGGAGAGCTTCCTCTACGAACGCTTCGACGAGATTACCGAGATCATGAAGGCCTATGACATCGCCTATTCGCTCGGCGATGGCCTCCGCCCCGGCAGCATCGCCGACGCCAATGACGAAGCGCAGTTCAGCGAGCTCTACACGCTCGGCGAACTCACCCACCGCGCATGGAAGAGCGACGTGCAGGTGATGATCGAAGGCCCCGGCCATGTGCCGATGCACAAGATCAAGGAGAATATGGACAAGCAGCTCGAGGTCTGCGGCGAGGCGCCCTTCTATACGCTCGGGCCGCTGACGACCGACATCGCGCCGGGATACGACCATATCACCAGCGGCATCGGGGCGGCGATGATCGGCTGGTACGGCACGGCGATGCTTTGCTACGTCACGCCGAAAGAGCATCTGGGCCTGCCCGACCGTGATGACGTGAAGGTCGGCGTGGTGACCTACAAGCTGGCCGCCCACGCGGCGGACTTGGCGAAGGGCCACCCGGCGGCCCGCCTGCGCGACGACGCTTTGTCACGCGCGCGGTTCGAGTTCCGCTGGCGAGACCAGTTCAACCTCTCGCTCGATCCCGACACGGCCGAGCAATATCACGACCAGACCCTCCCCGCAGAAGGCGCCAAGACCGCGCATTTCTGCAGCATGTGCGGGCCGAAATTCTGTTCGATGAAGATCACGCAGGAAGTCCGCGATTTCGCCGGCAAGCAGAATCAGGGCGTCGAGGGCTTCATCGCCACCGGCCCGACGGGCGCGGAAACGGCAGCGGCGAGCAAGGCGGCGGCGATCAAGGGGATGGAAGAGATGGCCGAGAAATACCGCGCGGGCGGCGATCTCTATATGCCCGCTGAGGGCTGACCATGGCGGCGGGGGTGTTCAAGGCGGTGATCGTCGCCGCCGCACTCGCCTTTCTGGCGGTGTTCGCCTTGGTCGTAACGCCCCCGCTGATCGCCCATCCCGACGTAATCGGCGCCTTCGCGGCGGGCTTCGTCAACCCTTACGCCAGCGGCTATGCCGCCGACACGCTCGCCTGCTGGGTGATCCTGTCGGCGTGGATTTTGTACGAGCGGCACACCCACGGCATCCGGCATGGCTGGGTGTGCATCGGGCTGGGCATGGTGCCGGGCGTGGCGGTGGGGTTTGCGCTGTATTTGCTGATGCGGGCGCGGTGGATGTTGGCGGGTCGATTTGATCACGCCGTTTAACTTCATCGCAACGGGGCCAATGGGCGCGGAGTCAGAAGCGGTGAGCCAAGGGAAAGGAATCTTTGGAATGGAGGAAAGGGCTGTCAAGTCCGCGAGACTGGAAAATATTTTTATTTGAAGAGCGACTAGTCACGCACTATAGTCAGCTGTTGATAATTTCGGTTCCAACTCTCAATATTATGGACTGCACATCCTGCCAGCAAGGGATTAGTCCATGGCCCATTAGGACCCTCAATGGGAATTTGCCGTTTGAGGCTTGAAGTCCTCGCTGATAAAGCTTCGGTGGAAAGGTTGCTGAGCGCGATCAACACTAGATAATTGATTGGCTTGTTCACTTTTCCTGATGCGTGCATATAAATCCATGTATCGCGAAATTTCGTTTTTAGTTCATTATCTATTCGGCCGTTTGACAATTCCTTTGTCCACGCTGCCCGTGTCTCGACAGTTCCCGCGTCTGGATCTTTAAATTCTATAAATAGTAGCGCGCCAGGTGTTTCGATCACGAAATCTACTGCCTTCATGCAATGAGACAGGCCATGATCTGCTCCATCAAACTTCGTCGCAATGCAATTTGGCGGTATCACCATGGTCAGCCCGCCTTCTGTGACTGGCATACTATAGACCTAAGTTAATTGCGCTTTTGATTTCTACGTCGTATAGGTTATCTATCGCTTGTTGTATAGATATCCCTGCAAGCTTCGATAGTGATTTGCTTGATTCGAAAATCACTCCCTTTTTCTCGTCACGGCGCAAATTTAAAAATTCTAAACTATCGGCCTTCTGGCGATTTAGCTCAAAATAACGAAGAAGAACGTTATTATGAGTCGTAAGAATTACCTGAACACCATTGCGCTGTAGTTGTAGAATTACTTCAACTAACTGCTCCATTAGCAATGGGTTAAGATTAGCCTCTGGTTCATCCCATAAAAGAATAGACCCATTCAGCAATGTTCCGTTCTGAATTAAGAGCCATACCAAAGAAAGCTTTCTAATTCCTTCGGCTAATAAAGAAAACTCTAATTCTCCTTGCCCATTTTTTAGAAAAAAGTGTTGCCCCTTGAGCGTGACCTTGCCAGAAATTGTCTTTTGCAGTTTTTCTAAAAGTTGGGTTTGTTCGATAGATTTTTTACCCATCAACTTAGGTAAGTATGCTAGTTTCAAGATATCAGAATACACATCTTCAAATGCGAGTTCTCTTCTGGCATTGGTCGAAATAAACCCGGGGGCATGGGCCAACATTTCCTTAACTGGAATGTAAGCAGCAGTAATGACCCTGCGCTTCCAGGCGACCTGCTGAGGAGATGAGCTACCAACCACTTCCTTTGTGTGATTGGAAAACTTATACGCGAGACGTCGCCCATCTGCGGTATCGATTGATACAGATGAGGTCACGCTGTGAGCCTGACGACGTGCTAAACGCCCTATCCGATTCTCAAAGGGCCGGAAGACGCTTACGATTTTCTGAGCAAATGAAAAATCTCGCCCCTCGCCCGACGTGATAGCGCAGGCCGCATATATGACTTTCAGCAGGTGCGTTTTGCCAGTGCCGTTGGCGCCGGTAATTACCGTTACGCCTGGCGAGAATGAATGATCGAAGCTCGCGAACGCGGTAAAGTTCGTCAGACGGAGGCGCGTAGTTGTGCTCAAGTTGGATCTAAGCCCATAACCGTTTCTTGTCTCTTCGCACGAGCAGAGCTGTCAGGCAACATCGGACCCTAAAGGCGGCGCTCCCTCGATCTCATCCGCCCACCGCCGGATCCTCCACTCCCAAATCTTGTCTGCCAATATCGGAACCTAAACCATCAGCGTCATCGTGCCGCCGATCAGGAATTGCGGGGACGCAGGAAATCCGGCAACACAATTCCGAAATCCAGTCCCTACCGACAATCCTCCCGCCGATGCGCCACCCACACCATCAGCGCCGTAATCCGCTCCTCCTCCGCCCGCGCCACCACCCGGCAATCGCCGATCCGCCATCGCCAGTATCCCGCTTGATTCCCCGCCTGCGCACTGCCCAGCGTCCGCGGGTCGTCGAGCGGGGCGATGCGCTGTTCCACTGTCTTGATGATCTGCGCCGCCAGCGCGCCGCCGCGCGCAGGGTTAAAGATGCCGCGCCGGGTCCATTGCCTTGTGCAGCACGCGCGCGATGACGAGCTTGGTGCCGTCTATCCGATAATAGAGGCGATGTTCGCGTACTGCGATCGAGCGCACGCCCAGCCGCAGGTTGCTGGTCATGCCCAGCGCGGGATAGTCGAGCAGTCGCGCGATCGTGGCATCGATATCCCGCAGATATGCTTTGGCGACGGCGGGTCCGTGCGTGGTGACGCTGTAATCGAAGATGCCGTCGATATCGCGGACGGCGGCGGCGCGATAGACGGCCCTCAACTCAGGCCGTGGCGGGCCAGTCCCCGCGCGATGATGTCCTCGATCGATGTATCGACTTCGGGCGACGCCAGCCCCTCATCGATCGCTGCCTGCAATGCCGCCAGCTTCTCCGCATAGTCCCGATCGCGCCGTACCAAATCACGAACATAATCGCTCGTGCTGCTGTAGCTGCCCTCGGCGACGCGCGCTTCGGCCCAGTTTTTCAGGGCTTCGGGGATGGAGATGTTCATCTGTGCCATAGGGGCGTTTATACGATTCTGCGCTAACTTTGGCAACGAGCGCTTCCGCTAGCGTCCCATCTTGTCCGCCAATATTGCCGCCCACACCATCAGCGTCAGCGTGCCGCCGATCAGCGTCGTCACCACGGCCTGGCGAAGCAGGCGGCTTTGTGCGTCGATTGAATGGACAAAGGCCGCGAACAGGCGGCGTTGCAGCTTGGCGGGGGCGTCATCGCCGTCGCTCTCCAGCCCGTCAGAATCGAATTCCTCGCCCAGCAGCAGCGCGCGCAGGCACAAAGCGCTTGAGGCGATCAGCGGCGCCAGGCCGATCAGGCTCGCGATCGTCAGCCCCGGCTGGGTGGCGGCATCGACGCTGAGCGGGGCGCCGGGACTCGCTGAAATCGGGTGCGTGCCGATCGTCACCATCAGCGCGTTGAACGCCAGCATCCCGCCGATCCGCACCGACAGATCAAGATCGCGATTCTCCAGAAATTCCAGGTCAGCGATGAAGCCCGGCGGCGGATTATCGCCACGCATGGCCTGAAACGCGCGGAGGCGGGTGCGGTAAGTCGAGCTGCGCATCACGCGGTGATATCGCGCGCGCGCACAAACCGCAAAGCGCTGATTCATCGCGCCGAGGCTATGGCAGACTCAATAATGATAGCGACAGCTGAGCAGGTTCAAAGCCGCCGCCTTGTCCATCAGGCGCTTCAGATTGTCGCGCGCCCAAGAATAGGTGATCGCCTGCATCGCCCGTAATTGGGCAAAATATTGGGCAATATCAATCAACAACCATCTCCATTTCGGCACGATTCGCTTGCCCCGCAGTGCATTGCCCGTAAGTTCGCACGCCTATTCCAAGAGGGTATCATGCGCGTGTTGGTCGTCCTGTTGGCCCTGTTGGCGCTTGGTGCCGCTTGCGCCGCCGTTGCCGCTGCCCGGCCCCGCGATTTTCGCGCAGACATGATGGCGCGCTTTGCCAAGGCGATGCCGGGCGCGAGGCTCACCGCCGATCCGGATCAGCCGCTCACCATCCTCTTCAAGCGCGCCGACGGGACCGAAGGGGCGTTCAACCTGGACACGCTGGTCGGCTATTGCCGCACCGCCAGTGCTGCCGATTGCGCGGCGTCGAAGGCCGATTTCGTTATGAAAATGTCGCGGCCCCATCCCGATCCCACCTCCGCCAGCCTGCGCCTGGTCGTTCGTGACCGCGATTATATGGATTTCATCGATGCCTATGCCGCGAAATTCCCGGAAAAGGGCGATATCGCGAAATATCGCCCGATAGGCGACGATCTCTACGCGGTGCTCGCCGCCGATAGCGAGGACACGGTCGCGCTGGTCGGCGACGTCGCGCTCAGGAAGCTCGGCCTCACCCCGGATCAGGCCTGGGCGCTTGCCGAGGCGCAGACCCGCGCGATCCTCCCGGCGCTACCCAAGCCTGCCGCGCTGCGGAAAGCGGCGGTTAGCTATCCGGAGCAGCACTATCTCGCGAGCCTGCTGATTGACCTGCCGGCGTGGGAGAAGCTCGCCGCCCGAGTGGGACCAACCCTGTTCATGACCGTCGTGGCTGATCATATCGTTTTCGTGGGGCAGGTGCCGGATGGACCCGCTTTGGAAGACCTCAAACAGGCGGTGGTCGATGATTGCGCGGCGCAGGAACGCTGCATCTCGCCCCACCTCTATCGCTTTCGCGATGGCCGCTGGGTGATCGCCAAATAGCGCCCGGTCGCGCTATAGGCTGGTCATGCCCCATCTTGCTCATGTCGCCCTTGTCGTCCGCGATTATGACGAAGCGCTCGCCTTCTACACGGCCAAGCTCGGCTTCACGCTGGTGGAGGACACATACCAGCCCGAACAAGACAAAAGATGGGTCACCATTCGCCCGCCCGGCGCACCCGATAACGCCACCACCATCCTCCTCGCCCGCGCCACCTCGCCCGAACAAGTGGCGGCCATTGGCAACCAATCCGGCGGCCGCGTCTTCCTGTTCCTCGCCACCGATGATTTCGCGCGCGACTATGCTGCCTTCACTGCCGCTGGAGTAAAGTGGGTCCGCCCACCCGCCACCCATGATTACGGGACGGTTGCGGTGTTTGCCGATCTTTACGGGAATCTATGGGATCTGGTCGAGTTCACCTCATCCGCCGAGACTGATTGAGCGGGCCGCTGCAGCTGTCGGGCTGCACGCCATAGAAGAAGCGCTGTTCGCCAGCCGTCCGTCAGGCGCAGCAGCTTGCCCGGCTGCTTGCCGCCACCTATTCTTGTGCGATGTCTGCCGCGCCCATGTCCGTTCCCGATGCCTGCGTTGATCCGGCAGCGCTGCGGCAGCTCGATACGCAGGGCTATTTGCTGCTGCGGCATGCTGTCCCGACCGACTGGATCGTTCGGTTGCGCGCGGCGTTCGACGTCGGGGTGCTGGCGTCCGACCAATGGCCGGTGCCGCGCCAGATGGACTGGTGCCATGCTCAGGTTGATTTGGACCCATATGTCCAGCGCGTCTGCCGCTTGCCCGCGCTGATCGACGCAGTCCGTCACCGATTGAAAGCGCCGTTCTTCCTGTCGCAGGTCGAGGGGCGCGCGCCCCGCCAGGGCAGTATGCCGCAACCGCTGCACCGCGATGGCGTGGGCCTTCACGGGCAATTAATGGCGGCGATGGTGTGGCTGGACCGCTATGGCCCGGATAATGGCGCGACGCAGCTGGTGCCCGGATCGCATCATTTGGATGCCAGCGAAACAGTGGCGCCGCAGATACTGACCGGCGAAGCGGGGGACGTGCTGCTCTTCGATCCCGATCTGCTCCACGGCGCGACCAGCAATGCCAGCGGCGCGCCGCGCCGGTCGCTGCTGCTGTCCTATGCCGTGGCCGCGCTGCAACCGCAGCACCGCGAGAGCGAGGCGATTCGCGGCGTCCGAATGGATACGCGCGAGATCTTTGGCGGGGACGATCGGCTGCCCGGCTAGCTGTAGGGGTACTGATCCTGAGCGCCTGCGCTACGCTGACCCCAGCGCTAATCTGCTTGCAGCGCGATCCCCAACCGCCGAAGACGGGCGGCATGAAGACAGCAGCATCAGCGATGGCGGGGCGCGGGCAGCGCCGCAGCATGGGCCTCCTCTTGGTGCTGGGCATGATGCTGCTCAGCGGCTGCGTGGCGATGCCGCGCCTGGAACGCGTCGCACCCGCCCCCCATTTTGCCGCGACCGACTTTTTTGCCGGGCAGACAGAGGGGCGCGCGACGGTGAAGGTCATCCTGCGCACGCGCCATCCCGTGGCGGTGCACGGCACTGGCCATTTGGAGCCCGATGGCAGTTTGGTGCTTGATCAGATGGTCGAGGAAGCGGGCCAGCCAGCGAAGAAGCGCCAATGGCGGATCCGCGAAACGGCACCTGATCATTACACGGGCACGCTGTCCGACGCGATCAGTGGCGTCACCGGGGAAACACAGGGCGACCGGCTGGTGCTGCGCTTCACGATGAAGGGCGGGTATCGGGCGAAGCAGTTCCTGACACTGCGGCCCGACGGGCAATCAGCGCATAATGTGATGGTGGTGCGCAAGTTCGGGATCACCGTGGCGGTGCTGGATGAAATCATCACCCGGATCGGTCCATAGGTCACTGGCGATGCGGTCCTTCGCTGCCTTGCTCGATGCGCTGATCTACACGCCGTCGCGCAATGCCAAGCTGAAGCTGATCGCTGAGTATCTGCGCGCCGTGCCCGATCCCGATCGCGGTTGGGCGATGGCTGGGCTAACCGGCAATCTCGATATGCCGGCGGTAAAACCCGCGATCATCCGGGCGCTGATCGAGGCGCGGGTCGATCCCGTGCTGTACCGGATGAGCCGCGATTATGTTGGCGATACCGCCGAAACAGTGGCGCTGCTCTGGCCCGATCCGCCTGGCCCTCGAGCCGATCTGGTCCCGCTGACGCTTGGCACGGTGGTGGATAGCCTTGCCAGTGCCAGCCGGGCAGAGGGGCCGGCGGTGCTGGCGGCGATGCTCGATCAACTTAGCGCGACGGAGCGCTTTGCCGTGCTGAAAATGGCCACGGGCGCGCTGCGGATTGGCGTGTCCGCACGGCTGGCAAAGACCGCGCTGGCCCAGGCTTTTGCGCTGGATGTCGATGCGGTGGAGGAGGTGTGGCACGGCCTGTCGCCGCCCTATGCGCCGCTATTCGCCTGGGGAGAGGGGCGCGCGCCGCAGCCGACCGCCACCCATTTGCCGGTGTTCCGATCGTTCATGCTCGCCCATCCGCTGGAGGATCAGCAGCTCAGCCTGGATGAGTATGTCGCCGAATGGAAATGGGATGGCATCCGCGTGCAGATCGTCCATGTCGGCGGTGAGACGCGGCTTTATAGCCGGGCAGGGGAAGATATCACCGCCAGCTTCCCCGATGTCGCGCGTGGCTTTGCGACGCCCGGCGTTGTCGATGGTGAGTTGATGGTGCGCGGCGATAGTCAGGGGAGCGCAGCCGAGGGCGGGGCGGCGGCGAGCTTCAATGCGCTGCAGCAGCGGCTGGGGCGCAAGGCGGTGTCGGCACGGATGCTGGCCGATTATCCCGCCTTTGTCCGGCTCTATGACATCCTGTTCGACGGGCCCACCGATCTGCGCGACCTGCCCTGGCACGCCCGCCGCGCGCGGTTGGAGGGGTTTGTTGTCGCGCTGGACGGTGACCGGTTCGATCTCAGCCGGATCATCGATGCCAATGATTTCGCTGAGCTGCAGGCGATTCGCGACGGTGCGCGCGATGCGGCGATTGAAGGGGTGATGCTCAAACGCCGCGATTCGCCCTATGTCACCGGGCGGCGGACTGGCCTGTGGTATAAATGGAAACGCGATCCGCTGACCGCCGATTGCGTGATCATGTACGCGCAACGCGGCAGCGGGCGGCGATCCTCTTTCTATTCGGACTTCACCTTTGGCTGCTGGACTGAGGATGGCGACCTGCTGCCGGTGGGGAAAGCCTATTCCGGGATTACCGATCAAGAGCTGAAGTTTCTCGACAAATTTGTGCGCGATCACACGACGGCGCGCTTCGGGCCGGTGCGCGAGGTGGAAAAAACGCTGGTGCTGGAGATCGCGTTTGATTCGATCCATTTGTCAAAGCGACACAAATCAGGGGTGGCGATGCGCTTTCCCCGCATCGCGCGGATCAGGACCGATAAGCCGGCGGCGGAGGCGGATAGGGTGGCGGGGCTCAAGCGGTTGGTGACGTAATCCGGGATGCTGGTGGCGGGTGATGGGGGTAAGTGCCCGAGGCAGGGTGTTCACGACTGTATTGCGACTGAACAGCGTTGCGACTTTAGCCAATCGCCTTTTCGAAGATCGCCCGGGCGTGGATCGCCGCACAATCCACCAGCGGAAAGGGGCAAGTTTCCGCATCAAAGGCAAGCGCAAGATCGGTGCCGCCAAGCATGATTGCTTGGGCGCCCGAGGTGTTGATCATGTGCGTTGCCGCTTCGTGGAAAATGGCGCGCTGCGCTGTTGTTGCTAGGCCGGTCTTGGCCATTTCGACATAAGCCGCATGGACGTCATCCAGCGATGATCCCGGTGGCGAAATGACGTCTACGCCCGCAAGGCCGCCATAGAAGTGCGATTCCATAACGGTACGCGTTCCTAAAATACCAATTTTTTCAAAGCGATGTTCTGCAATATCGCTCGCCACCGCATCAATCATGTCCACCACCGGCAGGGGGGAGCGCGCAGCGAATTCATGACGGCAGAAATGGCCCGCGATCGATGTAACGCCGATAAAGCCAGCGCCCGCACGATCGAGCCGGTCGGCCAAGTTCGCGAATAACTCGGCCTGTTCGGTGCGTCGATCTGCCGCCAAATTGGCTAACAGCGTTGGGGTGTCGGCATGGACGATGGTCATGTCCAAGGACCGTTCAGCCTGGGCGAAAAGGCGGATCAATTGTCGGCAATAATAGTCCTGCGCAGCGGGGCCGATACCGCCTATCAATCCGATCTGCACCTGCACCTCCCGATACCGCCGTTTTTGGCGCCGCCATTATCCGGTCTGGCCGCCAAAACCTGCCAATCTTGCCAGCCTAAGCGAGATCGCGCGCGAGCACCACGAACACCAGATCATCGCGGCGGGGCTGGCCGAAGCGTTCATCGCCATAGGGGAAGGGGCGTTCTTCGCCGGTCAGTTCGTACCCGCGGCGTTGGTAAAAGGCGGTCAGCTCGGCCCGTTGGCGGATGACCGTCATTTCCATGACCCTGGCGGCGAAGCGGGTTTGCGCTTCGGCTTCGGCGGCAGCGATCAGCTGCTTGCCTAGGCCTTGTGCCTGGCCCTCTGGGGAGACCGAGAGCAACCCGAGATAGCAAAGCCCTGATCCCTTGTCGGTGATCTCGACACAGCCAATCACGTGGCCGCTGCTGGTGGCAACGAGCAGGCAATGGCTGGGGTCGGCGAGCGACTCGGCGAGGGCGTCAAGATCGGTGCGTTGTCCGTCGAGCAAGTCAGCTTCATGCGTCCATCCGCTGCGGGCCGCCGCCCCGCGATAGGCGCTTTCGATCAGCGCACAAAGCAAGGATAGGTCGTCCGACGTCGCCGGACGAATCGCGATCGTCATTCGGTTGCTTCCCCAAAAAGCAAAAACCCGGCGCGCTCGTCGCGCACCGGGTTTTTGATCGTCATCCGTTAGCCGGAACGGCTTATTGCATCGGCGAGAGATTCACCGCTGCAAATTTGCCGCGCCGATCGACTTCCAGTTCGAATTCGAGCCGGTCGCCTTCATTGAGGGTCGGCATGCCAGCGCGTTCGACCGCACTGATATGCACGAACGCATCGGGCTGGCCGTCATCGCGCTGAATGAAGCCGAAGCCCTTCATCGCGTTGAAGAACTTGACCGTGCCGGTTGCCTTTTCCCCAGTCAGCTGACGCTGTGGTCCGCCGGCGCCGGCGCCGCCGGCACCACCACGGGGGGCACCCGGGCCAGCGTCACGATCGCGCGGCGGGCCGCGGTCCTCGACGGGCATTGGTTCGCCATCAATTTTCAAATCAGTCGCCGAAATGCGGCCACCACGATCAACGAGCGTGAAGCCCAAAGGCTGACCCTCAGCCAGACCCGTCAGCCCGGCCTGCTCGACCGCACTGATGTGCACGAACACATCTTCGCCGCCATCATCGCGAACGACAAAGCCAAAGCCCTTTTGCCCGTTGAAGAATTTGACGACGCCGGTGCCTTCCCCAACAACCTGGGGGGGCATGCCGCGACCGCCGCCACCGCCACCGAAGCGATCGCCGCCACCGCCAAAGCGATCACCGCCACCACCGAATCGGTCACCGCCACCAAAGCCGCTGTCGAAACCGCCTTCGCCAAAACCATCGCGCTTGTCTTTGCCGCGCCCGCCGCGATCCCCGCGGCGCCCTTTATCGAAACTCATGCCCTGTTCGTCTTCCCGGTTCGCCCGTAATTGATGCAAGAACCCGAGCGTCGGACGACAAACGCAGGTCTCCGGGCGCTCCTCTGCTTGCGCCACGCCCTGTGCATAACGCAAAACCACGCGCGCTGCGAACAAATTCGTCTCGCCAACAAATAGCGTTAGCGCAAACGCTTATTAAAGGGGCGCATGCAAAGCATTGAGCCGGGGCGCGTTCGGGTCTAGGCGACGGGGATGACCGTCCATCTCCACGAAGAAGACCTGCCGCCAGGCATTTTTGCAACCGGCCAATCGATCGCCATCGATACCGAAACCATGGGGCTGCTGACCCCGCGCGATCGCTTGTGCGTTGTCCAGCTTTCCGATGGCGGCACGGATGAACATTTGGTGCGCTTTGCGCCGGGCAGCGATTATGCAGCGCCTAATCTGCGGCAGGTGCTGGCGGATCCGGATCGGCTAAAGCTTTATCATTTCGCGCGCTTCGATCTGGCGGCGATTCGCCATTATCTGAACGTCGTTGCCGCGCCGGTTTACTGCACCAAGATCGCCTCGCGGCTGGTGCGGACCTATACCGATCGGCATGGGCTGAAGGAGCTGGTCCGCGAACTGCTCGGCCAGGAACTGTCCAAGGCGCAGCAATCCTCCGATTGGGGCGCGCCCAATCTGTCAGAGGCGCAGAAGGATTACGCCGCCTCTGATGTGCGTTTTCTGCATGCGATGAAGGCCGAACTCGATCTTCGGTTGCACCGCGAGGGCCGGATGGCGCTGGCGCAATCCTGTTTCGATTTCCTCCCCGCTCGTGCCGAGCTTGATCTTGCGGGCTGGCCCGAAGTCGATATTTTCGCGCATGTCTGATGCAGATGGCTGAAGACCCGCTTATCCAGCGGCCGGCGCGCCAGCTTTGGGCGGCCCCAGGCGGCCAGCATGATCGCGTTGTCGAAACATCACGCTGGGTGCTGCCGGTGATGATCGGCGTTTTTGCGGCATTTCTGGTCACAGCGCCGCTGACGATGAGCGGTGATGTCAGCTTCCTGCTCGACAAGAACAAGGTTGAAGTCGCCAAGGAACGGCTGCGGATTCAATCGGCGCTGTATCGCGGTGCCGATCAACAGGGGCGGCCATTTTCGCTTCGCGCGGGATCGGCGGTTCAGAAAAGTTCGGCGGAACCGATCGTGAAGCTCACCACCTTGTCCGCCGAAATGGCGATGGCGGAAGGGCCCGCGCATCTGCGCGCCGATGCGGGCCGCTATGATATTGCGAGCGAAAAGGTGATGGCTGATGGGCCGATTCGGTTCACTGGGCCCAATGGCTATAATCTGGTGACGGGCAACGCCACGCTCGACCTGAAAACCCGCAAGCTCCAAAGTGACGGTGCGGTGACTGGAAAGGTGCCGCAGGGCAGCTTTAGTGCCGCAAGGATGTCGGCCGATCTGGATAGCCATGTCGTCACGCTTGATGGCGATGCCCGCTTGCGGATCGTGCCGCGAAGGGCGAGATAGGCGTCCATGCACGCGCACCGCCTTTTGCCCGCCCCATTTTTGCCGCCCCGGCTTGCCAGTGGCCTGTTGGCCAGCGCCTTGCTCGCGATGGCCGGCGCCTCCACTGCACAGACCCGGCATGATTCGGCAGCGCCGATCGACTTCGGCGCCGATCATATCGAATTACAGGATAAGGCGAATCGCGCGATTTTAACGGGCAGCGTCACCGTCCGCCAAGCCGAGATGACGCTGAGTGCGGCGCGGATGACGGTCGCCTATACCGGACAGGTTGTTGATGGCAGCCCGCAGGTTTCACGACTCGATGCGTCGGGCGGCGTCACGGTCACCCGGCCCGATCAATCGGCGCGCAGCCAATATGCCGTTTATGATATCCAGCGGCGCGAAATCACTATGCTTGGCAATGTCATGCTGGTGCAGGGCGGCAATCCAGTGAATGGCGGGCGCCTGCGGATCGATTTGGATTCCGGGCGCGCCTATCTCGATGGCGGGGCAGCGGTGGGCGGCAACGCGGACGGGGTAACCAGCTCGGGCGGGCGGGTAACGGGCCGATTCTCGGTGCCAAAGCGCGACAAATAGCCTTGACCCTGCGGGGGATGCGCGGCGTTGGGCTTTCCCCGGCGCGCATGATCGGGCAATAGCCATGCACGAAGCTTGCCAATTGCGATTTTTCAACACGGCATTAACCATTTCCTGCAAGCATTGAGGCTGCACCATGGACGATGTGACCACCTTGACGGCTGCCACCGTAAGCGCCGTTCCGCCGGTATCACCACCGGTTGCCGAGGGGCTTTCGGTCGTCTCGATCGCCAAGGCTTATGACAAGCGGCCAGTGCTGTCGGATGTGTCGGTATCGGTCGGGCGCGGCGAAGTTGTCGGGTTGCTGGGGCCGAACGGGGCGGGCAAGACCACCTGTTTTTATTCGGTCATGGGGCTGGTAAAGCCCGATTCCGGCCGCATCATGCTCGACGGCGTCGATATTACCGGCCTGCCCATGTATCGCCGCGCCATCCTGGGGCTTGGCTATCTGCCACAGGAAACCTCGATCTTTCGCGGTTTGTCGGTCGAAAAAAATATTCTGACGGTGCTGGAGCTGTCTGAGCCCGATCCAACCAAGCGGATCGCGCGGCTTGATCAATTGCTTGACGATTTCGGCCTCACCCGCTTGCGCGATGCCCCGGCCATGGCGCTTTCGGGCGGTGAGCGCCGCCGTGCCGAAATCGCACGCGCACTGGCGGCTGATCCCTCAATCGTGCTGCTCGACGAACCCTTTGCCGGCATCGACCCGATTTCGATCGCCGATATCCGCGATCTTGTCATTGCGCTCAAGACTCGCGGCATTGGTGTCTTGATCACCGATCATAATGTCCGCGAAACGCTGGAGATCGTCGATCGCGCTTACATTATTTATGATGGTCGGGTGCTGTTTACCGGATCGCCCGATGAACTGGTGGCGGACGCCAATGTCCGCCGCTTGTATCTGGGCGAGGGCTTTTCGCTTTAACGATGCCGCTATGCCCTTGCCCTTGTCGCTTTCCGGGCAACAGCGGCGATCGCGTGCGGCAAAAGCGCGCGGCAATGGGTAAGGCCTTGGCAGGTGCCACAGTGCTGCGGACGCCCTGATGGCACTCGGCCCACGCCTCGATCTGCGCCAGTCGCAATCGCTGGTGATGACGCCCCAGCTGCAACAGGCAATCCGCCTGCTCGCGCTCTCCAATCTGGAAGTCGAAGGCTTTATAGCCGAAGAGATTGAGCGCAACCCATTGCTTGAGGCCGGGCCGCCCGATGATGACGGGCCGACCCAGGAGCGCGAAGTCTCAGCTGAGCTGCCCAGCGAACCAGCCAGCGCGGATGAGCTGATCATGGGCGGCGACCATGCCGGTGAAGCCGCGCTTGATGTCGATTTCTCTACCGAGACATTTCACCATGACAGCGTGGCCGACGGTGCCGGCATGGACGGTTCGCTTGGCATGAATGCAGCCAGCGGTGCAGGCTCGTCGAGCGAGGACGGGCCCGATTTTGACAGTTTCGCCGCGGTCGATATCAGCTTGGCCGATCATCTGCTTGCTCAAGCGGGCCCGGTAATGAGCGGCGCAGATGCGTTTATTGCCGCGCATCTGATCGATCAGATCGACGAATGCGGCTATCTCACCGTGCCGCTGCTCGACATCGCCAATCGGCTGGGCGTGCCGCTCGCCCGGGTAGAAGCCGTGCTGGCGACGATCCAGACCTTTGACCCCACCGGCGTCGGCGCGCGGAGCCTGGCGGAATGCCTGGCGCTCCAGGCGCGCGAAGCGGACCGTTATGATCCGGCGATGGCGCGGCTGATCGACAATCTTGATCTGCTGGCGCGCGGCGAACTCGGCCGATTAAAGCGGCTGTGTGGCGTCGATGACGAGGACATGGCCGACATGATCCGCGAACTGCGCGATTATGATCCCAAGCCCGGCTGCCGCTATGGCGGGGAGGCAGCGCAGGCCGTGGTGCCCGATTTGTTCATCGCGCGCCGCAAGACCGGTTGGGCGATCGAGATCAACGCTGCCACCTTGCCACGACTGCTGGTCAACCGCGGCTATTACACCGAACTGGCCACCGGTGCGCAGGACAAGACCAGCAAGGTCTGGCTGTCCGATATGCTCGCCAGCGCCAATTGGCTGGTCAAGGCGCTCGATCAGCGGCAGCGCACGATCATCAAAGTCGCGACCGAGATTGTGAAGCAGCAAGAGGCGTTCTTCATCAACGGCGTCGCGCATTTGCGCCCGATGACCCTCAGGCAAGTCGCTGACGCGATTGAGATGCACGAATCGACCGTCAGCCGGGTGACCAGCAACAAATATCTCAGCTGCGACCGCGGGCTTTATGAACTCAAATATTTCTTCACCTCGGCCATCCAGTCGGCCGATGGCGGCGATGCGGTGTCGGCAGAAGCAGTCAAGAGCGCGATCAAGGCTCTGATCGCTGCGGAGGGCACCAAGATCCTGTCGGACGACACGCTGGTCGATCTGCTGAAGGCGAAAGGCTTCGACATTGCCCGGCGAACGGTCGCCAAATATCGCGAGGCGCTCGGCATCGGCAGCAGCGTGCAGCGCCGGCGGGCCAAGGCATTGGAGGGGGCATCATGATTATCGTAACCGGCACCGCGACCGCACGGCCCGACAGTTTCGAGGCGCTGCTTCAGGCCAGCTTGGATCATGTCCAGCGCTCACGTACCGAGGATGGCTGCATCAGCCATGCGGTCCAGGTCGATGCGGAGGATCCGCTCACCCTCGTCTTTTTTGAACGCTGGCGCGACATGGCCGCGCTGCAACTGCATTTCCGGCAACCGGGATCGGCCGAATTCATGGACGCGATCAAGGCCTATGCCGCACGCCCCGGCACGCTTGACCTCTACACGGCGTCGCCGATCGAGCGATGACAGGGCGCAGCTTTACGGGGCGGGGACTCGGTATTGGTACGGTACTTGGCAAAATCGGTGCTCTTTTTACCGATCGACAATAATTTCGCGGCATAACGCCTGCCATGGAGCCGTATTTCACGATCGATGTCGATGTCCCTCGCCATCTCGTCCTGATCCGGATGGGCGGGTTTTTTGGGCCGGAGACGATTGAAAAATTCATCAAAGCCCGCAACGCAGCGCATGCCCGTCTGCACTGTGGGCCGCATGACCATATGACGCTAAACGACGTCAGCGACATGAGCATCCAATCACAGGACATGGTGCTTTCGTTCCAGCGGTTGCTCGCCGATCCGACGCATCGGTCGCGCAAACTGGCCTTTGTTCATGCCTCGACACTGGCCCGTATGCAGCTGCAACGGGCGGCGGCATCGCGCGATGTTGCCTATTTCCGGAATGCCGAGGAGGCCGAGGCCTGGTTGTTCGGCAATGACGAAGACACTCAGCCAGCACCGATCAGCGCCGCCGCGCGTTAATCGTCTTCATCCTCATCGCCGCTGAACGCCAACGCCCGCACCTTGATCTGGTGCGTCTCGCAGCAATGCACCGGCGCGTCCGCGCGGCCATGCGTTACCCATCCTTGCTTTGGCATCATCAGCGGCTTGCGGATTTGCGATTTGGCAACGGATTTGCGCTATTCGGCCGCGCATGAACGCATTTTTCTCGATTCAGGCCGATCCGGCCAATGATCTTGTGAAGATCAAGCTGAAAGGCTTTTTCACGCCGGCTGCGCTCCAGGAATTCAAGGACCAGCGCCGGATTGTCCACCAGCAACTGCGCTGCGGTCCCAATCAGCATCTTTCGCTTGCCGACACGCGCGAGATCGCCATTCAGTCGCAAGAAATGGTTGCGCAGTTCCACGCCATGCTTGCGGACCCCGCCTATCGATCGCGCAAACTTGCCTTTGTCGTCGCCTCGTCGCTGGCGCGCATGCAGTTGATGCGTGCGATCGGCTCGCGGACCGCGCAATGCTTCACCGATCCGGGCGAGGCCGAGGCTTGGCTGATCGAGGAGACTGATCAGCGCATCGCGTCGGTGGGCTGATCGGGGGCTTTTCGCCGCCACGCCAGAGGATCGGTTCCGGCCTGCGCGCCGGCAACGATCTTGGCGATCCGCGCCGCCCGGGTCTCTCCACGTCGGGCCATGCTCAGAAATTCGAGGCAACGCTTGCGTGTGGCGAGCGACAGGGCAGCAAAGCCCTGACCAGCACCCGCCGCTGCCAGCGCCGCGGCGAGATCTGGGGGTGGATTGCCAGTTTCCGGTTCCTTTAGCCGATCCCATGATCCATCCGCCCGTGCCGCCGATACCACCGCCAGCCCCGCCGCTGCCATTAGTCCATCGGCGATCAGACGATCGACTCGGTCGCGATTGGCCGCAGACCAACTACTGCCGCTCTTTCGCGGACTGAGCAGCACCATCGTGCGTGCATCATCGAGCTTGCGCGGCAGGCTGTCGATCCAGCCAAAGCACAGCGCCTCTTCGACGATCGCATTATAGGGCAAATAGCGATCACCCGCCGACTTCTTGTAGGTGACGAGCCAGATCGGCATCGGTTGCCGGTGGTTGGCGGCGATCCAGGCGCGCCATTCGGCCCTGCTAGCTACCTCGACCTGTTCGTACTTGTCCTTCAATCGTCTTCATCCTCATACCCGCTGAGCGCCAGCGCGCGGGCCTTGATCTGATGCGTTTCGCACCAATGCACCAATGCCTCTTCGCGGCCATGCGTTACCCAAACCTCCTTTGGTGCGATTTCGGTCAGCGTTGCAGTCAGCTCGTCCCAGTCTGCGTGATCAGACAGGATGAGCGGCAGCTCAACCCCGCGCTGCACCGCGCGCTGGCGCACCCGCATCCAGCCGCTCGCCATCGCCGTGATCGGATCGGGCAAGCGGCGCGACCAGCGATCCTGCAGCGCCGATGGCGGCGCGATGATGATATGGCCCATCATCTCGGCCTTGGTGGCGTCGGTCGTGGGGCGCAGCGTGCCCAGGGCGACCCCATGCGCGACATACAGGTCGCACAGCCGCTGCATCGCGCCGTGAATATAAATGGGCGCATCATGGCCCCGATCACGTAGTTCCCGGATCACCCGCTGCGCCTTGCCCAGCGCATAGGCACCGACCAGCACGCAGCGATTCGGGTTGGCATGGAGTGCCGCCAGCAGCTTGTCGATCTCGTGCCCCGTATCGGGGTGGCGAAAGACCGGCAGGCCAAAGGTCGCCTCGGTAATGAAGACATCGCATTTAACGGGCTCGAACGGCGCGCAGGTCGGGTCAGGGCGGCGCTTGTAATCGCCGGAGACGATCACCGTTTCGCCGCGATGCTCGAGCACGATTTGCGCCGAGCCCAACACATGCCCGGCAGGAACGAAGCGCACCGTCACATCGCCCATTGTCAGCGGCGCGCCATAGTCGACCGGGTGCGCCGCTTGCGGCCCATAGCGCGCGTCCATGATCGCCAGCGTCTCCCGCGTCGCCCACACCGCGCCGTGCCCGCCGCGCGCATGATCGGCATGGCCGTGGGTGACAAGCGCGCGGGGGGCGGGGCGCGCTGGATCGATCCACGCTTCAGCGGCGGGGATATAGATTCCGTGCGGGTGCGGTTCGATCCAGTCGCCGAGCTTGGTCATTGCTGGAATATGGGGCAGCGGACCTTGAGGGCAATATCATCGTCCATCCGTTGCTTGGTACCCATCGACTGCCAAGCCAGCTCGTTAGCGCCTGGAGCGACCGGGGCGCGGCGCTTTTTCAGGGCATTTTACGGGCAATAGGTACAGATACGGAGGCCGACCTTGCCCCTCCGTTATTCATCCGTCGCCGATAGCGGGGGATGGCAAAGCGCATCGCTGCATTTTCGGGATTGGTGTTCCGCCAACGGGCGGGTCGCCTGCTGTCCCGGCTCCTCGGCGACGAGCGCGGTGCCACCATCATCGAATTCGCGTTTGTTGCGGCGCCCTTGATAGCGCTGCTGATGGCGATCGTCGTGACCAGCACTGTCTATTTCGCGCAACAGGGCCTCGAGACCGCTGCCGAGGCAACCGCGCGCGTGCTGATGACCGGCCAGGCACAGAGCAGCGGCTTTAGCGCGGTACAATTGAAGCAGGCCGCCTGCACGGCCCTGCCGCCGTTCCTGAGCTGTGAAAACCTGCTGGTTGACGTGCAAAGTGCTGCCACTTTCAGCGCGGTCAGCACCGCGGCACCGACAATCACCTATGATAGCAATGGCGCTGTTTCGAACAGTTTTTCCTACACCCCCGGCAATGCCGGCGACATCGTGGTGATCCGGCTGATGTATATCTGGAAAGTACCGACCGGGCCGCTGGGCTTCAACGTCGCCACGCTGGGCAATGGCCGACGGTTGCTGATCGCAACATCGGTGGCAAAGACCGAGCCCTTTTCATGAGCACGTGGTCGACGCTTGGCGATCTGCGCCGGAACTGTCAGGGCCTGGCGCTGGTTGAATTCGCGCTGACCGCGCCGTTTCTGATCCTGCTCTACCTTGGCGCCTATCAAGTGAATGACGCGGTCGGTTGCAATCGCAAGGTCACGATTACGGCGCGCTCGGTTGCCGATCTCACCTCGCAATTCGCGACGGTGACGCCAGCGTCAGAGGCCGAAATCCTGAATGCCGCGACTCAGGTCATGGCGCCCTATGACACGTCCAAGGCGACGATCATCGTGTCACAGCTGTACACCAATGCGAGCGGCGTCACCAAGATTGTGTGGAGCCAGGCGACCGGCAGTGTGACGCCGCACACCGTTGGGGCCAGTTTCATCGCCAATCCGAAACTGGTCAGCAATGACACTTATTCGATCGTGGCAGAGGTGACCTATGCCTATGTGCCGGCGATATCGTTTGGCGTGGTCGGGCCGCTCCGCCTGGGCGAGACCATTTATATGCGACCGCGCATTTCAGCTGCGGTGACGATGACATGATCCGGATTGCGGCATTGCGTCGGCTGGTTCGCTCCGTTTGTAGCGTCGCCACAGCTATCCGACACGACCGGCGCGGCAATGTGCTGATGATCGTCGGGCTGGCGCTGGTCCCGCTGACCTTTTCGGCCGGGATGGCGGTTGATTACAGCCGGGCGATGCGGCTGCAGACCAAGCTGAATGCCGATGCCGATGCTGCTGCCTTGGCAGCGGTGACGCGGCCGATGATGAATCAGTCGAGCAGTGTCGCCTGCACCACCGCCAGGAACATGTTCGTTGGCCAGTCGACGGGGATCAGCGGCCTGAATTTCAGTGCCAGCGATCCCGCCCAGCTCGCCATTTCGGTGACGGACAGCGCCAGCGCGAACGGTGGCGGCACCACGTCGACCTGCTCAGCGGCAAGTACCGCGACCACCGCCAGTTACAGCCGCACGGCGCGCGTGACCTATAACGCGACGTCGCAGAACGCTTTTGGGGGGATTCTCGGCCTGTCGGCTCTGCCGATCCATGGGTCGGCGACGGCCTATTCGGCGGTGGCGCCCGATATCGATTTCTATGTGATGATCGATACGTCCCCATCGATGTTGCTGCCCGCGACAAGTGCCGGGCTATCGGCGATGACAGCCGCGACCAATGGCTGCGCCTTTGCCTGCCACCAGACGAGCACATCGGCGAGCAACCCGGGCGGCACATCGCTCGTCAACGGGGTTTATTGGGATTATTATCAGATCGCGCGCAACGCGAACATCGTATTGCGGACCGATCTTGTCGCCGTCGCGGTCCAGGATCTGACGACCATGGCCACCACTACGGCACAGAACAACAATGCGGAGTACCGCATGGGCCTTTCGGACTTTGACTATATGTTTCGGCAGATCTGGCAGATGGCGGCGGTCAACGGCTTCAACGTCGACAGCGACCTGGCGACAGTGAGCAGCCATGTCGCCGATGCGCAGGTCGTGATTTATTGCACCAACAACCAGCGGATCTGCGGGACCAACGACAATGATACCGGCAGCAATTACACCACCGCTTTTACTGGTGTGCTGACCAAGCTGCCGACGCTATCTGGGAATGGCACCAAGGCCAGTGGCGACACTCCGCAAGCGATGCTGTTCATCATCACTGACGGGATGCGCGACGAATTGACGGGTGGCACGCGCTATATCGGGCCGATCCCGACCAGCCAGTGCACGACCATCAAGAATCGGGGGATTCGCATCGCGATCCTCAATACGCGTTATCTGCCCGAATCGGCATCGGACGGCTGGTCAATCGCCAATGTCAGAACGCCCTATCTTACGCCGACCGATCTGATCACGCCGGCACTGACCGCCTGCGCCTCCCCTGGGTTGTTCTATCAGGTGACGACGGATGGCGATATCTCCGCGGCGCTTGGCACGTTGTTCCAAACCGCGGTGGCAAGTGCGCGTCTGACGCAATAAGCATGGCCGCAATCGGGCGCCCCCCTAGCCCAATAGCCCCTGCCGCCCCCATATCGGGTGCGTGACTCCCGCTCTCCCCCAACCCCTCACCGACTGGTTCGCCGCCAAAGGCTGGGCGCCGCGTCGGCATCAGCTTGATATGCTGGCGGCCGCGCGCAGCGGGCGGCATGCATTGCTCGTCGCGCCGACGGGGGCGGGGAAGACGCTGGCCGGGTTCTTGCCGACGCTTGTCGAGGTGATCGGGAACCCGACCGAGGGCCTGCACACGCTGTATGTCTCGCCCTTGAAGGCGCTGGCGGTGGATGTGCAGCGCAATCTGCTGAACCCGATTGCGGAGATGGGGCTCGATATCCGGGTCGAGACGCGGACCGGGGATACCCCGAGCGACCGCAAGCTGCGGCAGCGGATCAGGCCGCCGCAAATCCTGCTGACCACGCCCGAATCGCTGTCGCTGTTGATCAGCTATCCCGACAGTTTCCTGATGTTTGCGGGGCTGAAGACAATTGTCATCGACGAGGTCCACGCCTTTGCCACGCAGAAGCGCGGGGATTTGCTGTCGCTCGCCCTGTCGCGATTGCAGGCGATTGCGCCGGGGATGCGGCGGGTAGCGCTGTCGGCGACGGTGGCTGACGCGGATGGCTATCGCGGCTGGCTCGCGCCCGATGGCGATATTTTGTCTGTCACGACGGTGCAGGGTGAGGCCGGGGCGGACCCCCAAATCTCGATCCTGTTGCCGCAGGGGCGCGTGCCCTGGTCGGGGCATTCGGGGCGCTATGCCGCCGAGCAGGTCATTGCCGAGATCGAGACGCACAAGACGACGCTTGTCTTCTGCAACACGCGCGCGCTGGCCGAGCTGATCTTCCAGGATCTGTGGAAGGTCAACGACCTGCAGCTGCCGATCGGTATCCATCACGGATCGCTCTCGCTGGAGGCGCGGCGCAAGGTCGAGGCGGCGATGGCGGACGGGCGCTTGCGCGGTCTGGTCTGTACCGCCAGCCTCGATATGGGGATCGACTGGGGCGATGTCGATTGCGTGATCCAGATGGGCGCGCCCAAGGGGGCGTCGCGGCTGTTGCAGCGGATTGGGCGCGCCAATCACCGGCTCGACGAACCGTCTGAGGCGATCGTGGTGCCGGGCAATCGCTTCGAATATCTCGAGGCGCGCGCCGCGCTCGATGCGGTGGCGGATCGCGAGCTGGATGCCGATGTGTTCCGGATGGGCGGGCTCGACGTGCTGGCGCAGCATCTCATGGCCTGCGCCTGTGCCGCCCCGTTCGACGAGGTGGCGATGCTGGCGGAGGTGCAGTCGGCGCTGCCCTATTCGGCGCTGACAGCGGAACAGTTTTCCCATGTGCTGGGGTTCATCAGCGACGGCGGCTATGCGCTGAAGGCCTATGACAAGTTCAAGCGGCTGGTGCGCGAGTCCGATGGGACGTGGCGGGTCAGCCACCCGAAATTCATCGCGCAGCACCGGTTGAACGCAGGGATCATCGTCGAGGCGACGATGCTCAGCGTGCGCTTTCGCAACGGGCGGCAATTGGGGCGGGTGGAGGAGGGGTTCGCCGCGACCCTGTCGGTGGGCGATACGTTTTTCTTTTCCGGCATGAGCCTGGAGGTCGAGAAGATCGATACCGAGGATCTGGTGGTGCGCGCCACTGCCCGCCCGGCGCGCATTCCCAGCTATGGCGGTGCGCGGATGCCGCTGACGACGAACCTTGCCAACCGGGTGCGGGGCTTCCTCGCGGACCCCAGCGGGTGGCATCGCTTCCCGGACGATGTCCGCGAATGGCTCGATATCCAGGCGAAGCGATCGATCATGCCGCAGCCGGGGCAGTTGCTGGTTGAGACCTTCCCGCATGAGGGGCGGCATTACATAGTCGCCTATTGCTTTGAGGGCTGGAACGCGCACCAGTCGCTTGGCATGCTGCTGACCCGGCGGATGGAGACGCACGGGCTGAAACCGTTGGGGTTTGTCGCGAACGACTATGCGCTGGCCTGTTATTCGCTTGATCCGGTGAGCGACCCGGCGGCGCTCTTCTCTGCCGATATCCTGGAGGATGAGTTTGTCGACTGGGTGCAGGGATCGCATTTGCTCAAACGCGCCTTTCGTGAAGTCGCGGTGATTGGTGGTCTGGTCGAGCGCCAGCATCCGGGCAAGCGCAAGACCGGCAAGCAAGTGACCTTTTCGACCGACCTGATCTACGACGTGCTCAGGCGCTACGAGCCCGATCATCTGTTGCTTAAAGCCGCCTGGGCCGATGCGCGCGCGAAGATGACCGATGTCGGGCGGTTGGCGGACCTGCTCGATCGCGCGGCGGGGACAATGCTGCATGTGGCGCTCGATCGAGTCTCACCGCTGGCCGTGCCGGTGCTGGTGATGATCGGCCGCGAGAGCGTGCCGCAGGGGCTGGCGGATGATGCGATCCTGATCGAGGCGGAAACGCTGGCCAGCGTGGCGATGCGACTCGATTGATTGCTTGCCGGGGCGAAGCCTGAGGCCTAGCGTCACGCCGTGTTTGGCTCTGCCCTTATCGCGTTGGCGCTATTGCCGCTGGGATTGGCCGCCGTCCAGGATGCGCCGCAAGCGTCTGCCCCGGCATCGGCACCAGCGTCGGCACCGATTTCCTCCGAGCAGCTGCCTGTCACCGAAGCCGATGTGCTCAAGCTGGGCAGCGATATTCCTGGCCGGTTGACGGTGCAGGTGATGATCGGCGCGGCAGGCCCCTATCCCTTCACGATTGATACCGGTGCCGAGCGCAGCGTGATTTCTGGCGAACTGGCCCGGCTGCTCGGCCTGGCGCGCGGGCGCAGTGTGCGGGTGACAACGATGACGGGCGCAAGCATTGTCGCCACCGCCATCATCCCCAGCCTAAAGGTCAGCACGATCGCTACGGGTCGGATCGAGGCGCCGATATTCAAGGGCAATGACTTGGGCGCGCCCGGGCTGCTTGGGCTTGATTCGCTGAAAGGACATGCGGTGTCGATCGATTTCGATCGACAGGTGATGACCGTGCGGGCGGTAGGGCGCGGCGCGCGGGCAGCGAGCAACGACCCGGACGAAATTGTGATCCGCGCGAAGAGCCTGTTCGGTCAGCTGGTCGTCACCGATGCCTCTTTTCGCGGTCAGCGGGTGCAAGTGGTGCTGGATACCGGATCAGCGGTAACGGTCGGCAATCAGGCGTTGCGACGCAGGATCGTCAACCCGCGGGGCGGCATTAAGCCGCTTGCGCTGACCAGTGTGACGGGCGCGTCGCTGTCGACCGATTATGCGTCGATTGGCGAGGTTCGGCTTGGGACGGTGGTTTTCCAAAATTTGCCGGTCGCCTTTGCCGATGCCGCGCCCTTTGCCCGTTTCGGTTTGATCCGGCGGCCTGCGTTGCTGCTCGGTATCGATGCGCTGCGCGAGTTCCGGCGGGTCGATATCGATTTTGCCAATCGCGAGGTCAGGCTTGCCTTGCCGGTGCGGCCGCGCTGACGGTTGCAACGCTGCGACAAACCCGGTCTACTCGGTGCAATTGACGATAGCAGGAGACGGATCATGCGGGCGACAGGATTGATGGCGGCACGATTGGGGGCCTTGCTTGGCGCGACGGCGCTGGCGGCTTTGCTCCCCGCCACGGCCCAGGCGCAATCGCGGCCCGACCAAAAGGCGTTTTTCGGCCTGTACAAGGAACTGGTCGAAACCAATACGACGCTGTCGGTTGGCAGTTGCACCAAGGCCGCCGAACAGATTGGCGCGCGGATGAAGGCGGCGGGCTATAGCGACAGCGCGATCACGCTGTTCAGCGTGCCCGATCACCCCCGGGAAGGCGGCATTGTCGTGATCCTTGATGGGTCTGACAAGAAAGCCAAGCCGATGCTGCTGCTCGGCCATCTCGACGTGGTCGAAGCCAAGCGCGAGGATTGGGTGCGCGATCCGTTCACGCTGATCGAGGAAGATGGCTATTATTACGCGCGCGGTACGGTCGATGATAAGGCACAGGCGGCGATCTGGGCGGACAGCATGATCCGTTTCAAGACCGAAGGCTATCAGCCCAAGCGCACGATCAAGCTGGCGCTGACCTGCGGCGAAGAAACCACCTATGCGTGGAATGGCGCGCAGTGGCTGGCGCAGAACAAACCCGATCTGATCGCTGCCGAATTTGCGCTGAACGAGGGCGGCGGCGGGCGATATGACGCGACCGGGCGGCGCCAAGTGCTGGCGATGCAGGTCGGTGAAAAGGCCTCGCAAAACTATACCTTCCTCGTCACCAATCCTGGCGGGCATAGCTCGCAACCGGTGCCAATCAACGCGATCTACCAGCTTGCCGACGCGATCAAAGCGGTGCAAGGCTATGAATTTCCAGTGAAGTTCACTGATACAACGCGCGTTTTCTTCATCGCCAGCGCCGCTGCAGTTGGGGGTCCAATGGCGACGGCGATCACGCGCTTGCTGACCAATCCTGAAGATGCCGAAGCCGATGCGGTGGTCAGTCGCGACAAGGCGATGCATTCAACCTTGCGCACCACCTGTGTGGCAACGATCGCCACTGCCGGCCATGCTGAAAACGCGCTGCCGCAGCGCGCCAGCGCCAACATCAATTGCCGCATCTTCCCTGGTGAAACGGTGGAGGGGACGCGGCTGAAATTGCAGGAACTGGCCGGGCCAGCCGTGACCGTGACGGCGAACGCCCCGATCCGCCCGACCGCGGTGCCCACCAAGCTTGATCCCAAGATCATGGGCCCGGCCCGGACGCTCGCCGCGCAGCATTTTCCGGGCGTCCCCTTGCTCCCGTTGATGTCGACGGGCGCGACGGACGGCATTTTCCTGCAAGCGATCGGTATCCCGGTTTATGGCGCGCCGGGCACCTTCATCGATCCCGATGGCAATGGCACGCATGGGCTGAACGAGCGGATCAAGGTTGAGTCGATCTATGCCGGGCGGGATTATCTGTTCGATCTGGTCAAGCTGTACGCGGGGTGAGCGGGGGCAGGCGCGGCGACCGCTTGTCGCCAGCCTGCCGCTGCGGACCAGCGACAGCCAATGTGGCCAGGTGGCACGCGGCTTTCAGTGGGTGATCGCGGTGTTGATGCTGCATCGGGGCGCGGTAGTGAAACGCCATGTCGCTGATCGGGACACCACCGCCGTTCGCCGCATGCTGCGTTGAACGGCTCAGGCGTGCAGTGAATCAGCCGCGCGACGCGATAGCATACCCGAATTGAGCAGTGTCGATCCGCCCTTTTCGCTGAGATACGTCATCTGCCGCTTGCGGTAGCCGAGCGATCTACTGCACAAAAATGGCGCTGCCTTGGGGGGTGATCAATGTTGGCCAATCTGAACGAGCCCACATTTGCCGCATTCAACGATGTCGATCTTGGCATCGCCACCATCGACGCGCCCGGCATGATGCTCCGCCGCGCGCGTGAGGCGATCGGTGCCTCGCTCGCTGACGTGTCGCTCCACACCCGTATCGCCGAACGGCATCTCGAATCGATCGAGCTTGGCTATTATAGCGAGATAGCCGCCAGCATTTATGCCGTGGGATTTGCCCGCACCTATGCCCGCTATGTTGGTTTGCCTGAAGACGTGATCGCTGACGCGGTGCGCGCCGATTACCTTAAAACGCCCAAGCAGCCCTTTCGGCCCTGATTGGCGGCAGGGTAAAGGGCACCGCCTTACACGGTTACCTGTTCGCCCAGCTCAAGCACCTTGCCGGGGGGGATGCGCAGGAAATCGGTCGGGTCGCTGGTGTTCCGTTGCAGGAACATGAAGATCCGGTCCTGCCAGAGCGGCATGCCCTCTTCGGCTGATGCTTTCAATGTGTTGCGCCCGATGAAATAGCTGGTCTTCATCGGCGTGATCGCCAGCTGCATCGTCAGATCATGCGGCACGTCCGGTGTTTCCATAAACCCATATTTCAGCACCACGCTGGTGAAGCTGTCATCGATCCGTTCAACCGTTGCCCGTTCCTCGGGCGCGATGGTCGGGCGATCGGCGGTGCGGACGCTGACGATCAGGTTGCGCGCATGCAGCACCTTATTGTGCTTCAGATTGTGCAGCAGCGCGCCCGGCGTATTGGCGGGATTGGCGGTGAGGAACACTGCTGTGCCCTCAACGCGTTCAGGCGGGCGCTTGGCGAGCGCGGCGGCCAGATCAGCGAGCGGGATGCTTTGCCGTGCCTCGAACGCGCCGACGATGCGCTTGCCGCGCCGCCAGGTGACGATCAGCAACCCGATTATGGCAGCCACCACCAGGGGCACCCAGCCGCCCTCAATCACGCGCAGGATATTGGCGCCGAAAAAGATCAGATCGAGCAACAAAAACGGGGCGATCAGCGCGACCGCGGGCAACCGCCCCCAATGCCAGTGATGCCGCACGACGATATAGGCAAGGCAGGTGGTAACGACCATCGTCCCGGTCACGGCGATGCCATAGGCCGCTGCCATCGATGATGACGTCCGGAACTGGGTCACCAGGACGAGCACGCCGATCAGCAACAGCCAGTTGATGGCAGGCAGATAGATTTGCCCCGAATGATCGGCCGATGTCTGGCGGATGCGCAGCCGCGGCAACAGGCCGAGCTGGATCGCCTGCTGGGTGAGCGAGAAAGCACCGGTAATCACGGCTTGGCTGGCGATGATCGTTGCCAGCGTTGCCAGCAATACCAGCGGTACCCGCAGCACGCCCGGGGCCATCAGGAAGAACCAGTCCTGATTGGCAAAAGGCTGGCCAGTCGCTGCTGCCGTTTCCAGCGCATCGAGCGCAAATGCCCCCTGGCCGAAATAATTGAAGACCAACGCTGGAAAGACCAGCACGAACCAGCCGAGCTGGATCGGGAGGCGTCCAAAATGGCCCATATCAGCCGTGAGTGCCTCCACGCCGGTGACCGTCAAGAACACAGCGCCCAGCACAAACAGCCCGATGACGCCGTGGTTGAACAAGAAGCTGATGCCATAGCCGGGCGACAAGGCGCGCAGGATCGAAGGCTCGTCGAGGATATGGTAGAGCCCAAGGCCACCGATCGCGAGAAACCACAAGATGCAGATCGGCCCGAATAGCCGCGCGACGCTCGCCGTGCCGCGCCCCTGGATGATAAACAGGCCGATCAGGATCGAAATGGTCAGCCCGATGATCTCCGGCTCACCGAACAGCGCTGCGCCGCCGGGAATCGTCTTCAACCCCTCAACCGCTGATAGCACCGACAGCGCCGGCGTAATGATCGCATCGCCGTAAAACAGCGCCGCCCCGGTCGCGCCGAGCGCCAGCGCAACCTTGGCGCGCGTGCCGAGCGATCGCCGCGCCAGCGCGGTCAGCGCCAGCACGCCGCCCTCGCCCTGATTGTCGGCGCGCATCAGGAACAGCACATATTTGAGCGTGACGACCAAAATCAGCGCCCAGATGGCAAGCGATAACACCCCCAGAATCTCGCCCGGATCGATGCCATCACCCGCCGATTGCGCCAGCGCTTCGCGAAAGGCGTAGAGCGGGCTGGTGCCAATATCGCCGAATACAACACCGATCGCGCCGATGGCGAGCATCAGCGTGGAGCGGGGATGGGGCGTTGGACCTTCAGGCACAGTGTCAGTAGCAGACATAAGGGTTGGTGCTCAGGACAGGACGGCGCGCTTTACGCCTGTGGGGATTCGGCGCAACTAGTTTGTTGCACCCGCGAACAAGGCCCATTGCCGGGCGGGCGGGATAGCGGCATAGCGGGGGGATGGTTCCCTTTTCGTTCGCTCATCATGCGCTGGTCGCGCTGCCGCAGGGGGCGCTCTATTGGCCGGCGCGCCGTGCATTGTTGATTGCTGATCTGCATTTCGAAAAGGCGAGCTGGTTTGCCGCGGGCGGGCAGATGCTGCCGCCCTATGACAGTATCGCCACATTGGCGGATCTGACGACCATCGTTGACGCGGTGCAGCCCGCCGAAATCTGGTGCCTGGGCGATAGCTTTCATGATTCGCACGGCAGCGATCGGTTGCCCGAACGCGCGCAGGCGATGCTGCAGGCGTTGATCGCGCGGACCCGCTGGACCTGGATCACCGGCAATCACGATGCCGGCCTATCCGATCGCTGCGGCGGTATCATTGCCGATGAAGCGGTGATCGACGGGTTGGTGCTGCGGCATGAGGCCGATCCTGCTGATCCACGCCCGGAGCTGTCGGGGCATTTCCACCCCAAATTCAGGGTCAAGTTGCGCGGTCGTCATGTCTCGCGGCGCTGCTTCGTCGCCAGCCCGGCCAAGATCATCCTGCCCGCATTTGGGGCGCTGACCGGTGGGCTCGATGCCGGTCACCCGGAAATCCGCCGCGCGATCGGCGGCCAGGCCGAAGCGCTTGTGCCGGTGGAAGACCGGTTGCTGCGCTTCGCCCTGGCGGCGTGACGATCGGTTAGCGGGCTATCGCTGCAAAAGCGGTTTTGAACGCAGCGACCTTCGGCTTGTCGAAGCGCACGATATAAGGGTGATACGGATTCAGCCGGAAAAAGTCCTGGTGATAGGATTCGGCCGGGAAGAACTTACCCGTTTCAACGCGCGTCACGATCGGCTGGTCAAAGACATGCGCCTTTTGCAGCTGCGCGATATAGGCTGCTGCTACCTGCTTTTGCGTGGCATTTTGCGGGAAGATCGCTGACCGGTAGCTTGGGCCGCTATCGGGGCCTTGGCGGTTCAGCTCGGTCGGGTTGTGCGCGACCGAAAAATAGACGCGCAGCAACGTCGCATAGCTGACTTTGGCAGGATCATAGACGATCCGGACCGCTTCGGCATGGCCAGTCGTCTCGGTGCTGACAATATCATATTGCGCGGTTTGGGCGGTGCCGCCGGCATAGCCCGACGTCACTGACTGGACGCCCTTTACGCCTTCGAACACGGCTTCCATGCCCCAGAAACAACCGCCGGCGAACACCGCCGTCTGTAATCCCGGGGTGCGCGGTACATCTTTCAGCGCGGCGGGGATCTGCACGGCGCGCTCGGCATTGGCACTGCCGCCGGTAAAGGCGAGCAGGGCGAGACCGGCAAGGCCGGCAGTGGCAACGATCAGTCGAGTCATGATATTCCTCTTGGTTGTACCGCTAGGAATACGGGCGCCGCGCCTTGCTGGTTACAGGCGCGATGCATCAATTCAACCAATCAATGGCGCAATTGAAGCGACTTGGCTGGCCAGCGTGCGCGTCGCCTGCGCAGGCTGGAATGCAATAATGCCGACCAAACCCAGCACAAAGCCGGAGCCGAGCTGCGCGAGCAGCGATGATTTCAAAAACTTCACCATAACCTGATCCTTGTGGGCCGGGCGCTGGGGAATGCGCGCGGCATGGCCTTCAGATCGGCGCGATCGCCATCCAAACAACCCCAAGATTATCTTGGGGGCGATGAACAGAAGCTGGGAACAAACGCTAGCCAATCCGGTTAAGATACGGCGGCACAGGCGGTTTGGATACGTTCGCAGGCTTCGCGGAGCAAATTTTCCGATGTGGCATAGCTGATCCGCATCGCGGGCGAGAGGCCAAAGGCCGCGCCCTGCACTGCGGCAACCCGGGCTTCATCGAGCAGATAGGCGACCATCGTCTCGTCAGTATCGATCACCACACCCTTGGGCGTGCGCTTGCCGATCAGCGCCGAAAATTCGGGATAGACATAAAAGGCGCCCTCAGGCCGGGGACAGGTCATGCCATTGGTCTGGTTGAGCATCGACACCACCAGATCGCGGCGCGCCTGAAAGGCCGCGTTGCGTTCCTGCAGGAAGCTCTGGTCGCCGTTGAGTGCGGCGACGGCGGCCGCCTGGGCGATCGAGCAAGGGTTTGAGGTCGATTGCGATTGCAGCTTGCCCATTGCCTTGATCAGCCAGGCCGGGCCGCCAGCATAGCCGATCCGCCAGCCCGTCATCGCATAGGCCTTGGAACAGCCATTCATCGTCAGTGTGCGATCATAGAGTTCGGGGCAGACCTGGGCGATCGTCGCAAATTCGAAATCGTCATACAGGATATGTTCGTACATATCGTCCGCCAGCACCCAGACATGCGGGTGGCGGATCAGCACCTCGCCCAGCGCGCGAAGCTCGGTTGCGCTATAGGCAGCGCCCGTCGGGTTCGACGGTGAATTGAGGATGAGCCATTTGGTTTTGGGGGTGATCGCTGCCTCAAGCTGGGCGGGGCTGATCTTATAGTGCTGATCGGCACCGGCTGGCACGATTACCGGCACGCCGCCGGTAAACAGCACGACATCGGGATAGCTCACCCAATAAGGGGCCGGGACGATGACTTCATCGCCCGCATCAAGCGTCGCGACCATCGCGTTGAACAAGGTGTGCTTGCCGCCAACATTCACCGTGATCTGGTTGGTCGCATAGTCCAGCCCATTGTCGCGGCTGAACTTGGCGACGATCGCGGCCTTTAGTTCAGGTGTGCCATCGACATTGGTATATTTGGTTTTGCCGTCGCGAATTGCCTTGATCGCGGCTTCCTTGACGAAATCGGGGGTGTCGAAATCGGGTTCGCCCGCGCCCAGGCCAATCACGTCGATCCCTTGTGCCTTCAGCTCGAATACTCGGCTGGTAATGGCGAGCGTCGGCGATGGCTTGATCCGGTCGAGGGCGGCTGAGGGATGCATGTCGTTTCGCCTTTGCTGGGGAACGAGCGGGCTATAGCCCCGGCTTTTGCGGCGGTGCAACCAGCACGGCTGGGATCAGCCCGCGCAGGGCATTGCCGATGAAAAACGGCGCGGCGAGATCGGCCGGGGTCAATATACCCTCAATCGCCATGCCGCGCGCGATCAGGTCGGCGCGCAGCACGCCCGGCAATAGGCCGCTCCCCAGCAGTGGGGGGGTTACAAGTCGCTCATCTTTCGGCACGAAAATCGTCGTGAAGCTCCCCTCGGTCAGCAGACCGTCGGTGCCGACGAACACCACCTCAAACTGGCCCGACGCGATCCGGGCGGTGTCGTAGAAGCTACGGTCGCTGGTTTTGTGGCGCAGCCGGAAATCATCTGGATCGACGGGCAGCGGCATGATCGCGACGGGCACGGGGGTTTCGGGCACCGGCGGCATCGCGGCCGATTCGATGGCGATTGCTCCGCTGGCGGCGAGCAGCAGCCGTACCCGGCTCGCGACATCCAGCCGAAAGGTGGCGGCTTGCAGCTCGTTGCGCGCGGCATGGCGATCAAAGGCAAAGCCGAACCGGTCGGCGCTGGCCTTCATCCGCGTGAGATGGCGGTCGAGCAGCGCGATTCCGGTTTGCGGGTGGAAGGCCATTGTTTCGATCAGGTCAAAACCGGGCTGGTCCCGGCTGACGAACGCCCCCTTGGCACGCGCCTCGTCCCATTCCTCTTCGGCGCGCGAATCGGCGACGATCCCGCCGCCCGCGCCAAACAGCGCCTGCTTGTCGTTCCCCTGGATCAGCAGGGTGCGGATTGCGACGTTGAACATTGCACCGCCCTGGCCGGATGCATCGGCGGCATCGAACCGCCCGATCGCGCCGGTATAGGGGCCGCGCGGTGTTGCTTCGATGTCGGCAATCGCCTGCATCGCGCGAATTTTGGGCGCGCCCGTGATCGAGCCGCAGGGAAACAGCGCGGCCATGACATCGATCGCATCCTTATCCGGTGCGAGATCGGCGGTGACGGTAGAGATCATGTGATGGATCGTCGGATAGGTTTCGACCGCGAACAAGGACGGCACCGCCACGCTGCCTGCCACCGCGACGCGCGACAGATCATTGCGCATCAGATCGACGATCATCAGATTTTCGGCGCGCTGCTTGGGGTCGTTGACCAGCGCCGTGACGATCGCCTGATCTTTAGCGGCAGTGTCGCCGCGACGCGCGGTCCCCTTCATTGGCTGACAGCGTAATTTCCCGTTGTCGAGCGCGAAGAACATCTCGGGCGAGAGCGAGAGCAGCAGGTCATCACCGGTATGAACGACCGCCCCATACCCAGCGCCTGATCGCGCGCGCAGCTGCGCATAGACCGCTAGCGGGTTACCCTCAAACGTGACGGTCCAGGGGAAGGTGAGGTTCGCCTGGTAGAGATCGCCTGCCGCAATCAGCGCGAGCACCTTGTCCAGCTTGGCATCATAGGCCGCGCGATCATGGTGCGGGCGGGGCGGCGCGATCCAGGCCCCGGCGGGATCAGGCAGTCCTGCAGCAACGGCGTCGCCGGGGATTTCCGTAAAGCCGTCAAACAAGCCAAACCAGAGAAGCGGGCCGATCCGCCCCTGCGGATCGCCCAGAACGGGCTCAAACGCGGCGGCTGCCTCATAGCCGATAAAGCCGGCCGCGTGCTGGCCGCTGGCGGTTGCCGCGCGAATCGATTCGAGGATCGGGATGACCCCGGCGATGTCAGATGTCTCAAAAACCCGTGTTGGCGATTGATAAAGGCGCGCGGGTGCGCCGCCCGGGCGGGCATCATCAAGCAAGACAAAGGGGGTGGCGAAATCGGGCATCGGCTCCCTGCCAAATGCATCGCCCGGCAAGGCGGGGCAAGCCTATGGTTACATTGGCCAGCCCGCTGCGGTCGGCTGGCGCTTGTGTGGCGCGCGCGTGGGGCATATTTGCTGGGCGATGACCAATGCAGCCACCCCGCCCCTGCGCGCCGCGATCGTGCCCGTCACCCCGCTTCAGCAGAATTGCACTTTACTGTGGTGTACCAAGACGATGCGCGGGGCCTTTGTCGATCCCGGCGGCGATCTGCCCAGGCTGAAGGCGGCGATGACGCAGCACGGGGTGACGATCGAAAAAATCATCCTCACCCATGGCCATATCGATCATTGCGGTGAAGCGGGAACGCTGGCCAAAGAATTGGGTGTGCCGATCGAGGGGCCGCATGAAGCGGATCGCTTCTGGATCGCGCGGCTAGACGAGGATGGGCGCAATTACGGCATTGCCGGTGCGGTGTTTGAGCCGGATCGCTGGCTGATCGACGGTGATCAGGTGACCGTGGGGGACCTGGTGCTTGATGTCTATCATTGCCCCGGTCACACGCCGGGCCATGTCGTCTTCCATCACCCGGCATCCAAGCTGGCGCTGGTTGGCGATGTGTTGTTCCAGGGATCTATCGGCCGCACCGATTTTCCGATGGGCAATCACCAGGATCTGCTCGACGCGATCACCACCAAGCTGTGGCCGCTCGGCGACGACACCGCCTTTGTCCCCGGCCACGGCCCGATGAGCAATTTCGCGCATGAACGCCGCCACAACCCGTTTGTCAGCGATATGGCGATGGCGGGGTAAGCCCGGGCGGCGCGGATCAGCCGGCGGGTTGCTGGACGGTCACCGGGACCATTGTTACCGGCGGGTTGGGCGCGGTGAAGGGGATGACCAGCGCATAAATGCCCAGCCCCAGCATCGTCAGCAGCGACGTGATCGTCCCGGCAAAGCGGCCAACCGGCATGCCATCCATGCCCAGCGCATGGCCAACCCGGCCAAGCAGATAAATGCCGGTGACCGCCCAAAGCCAGGTCGAGCTACCCTGGCTCAGCTCGATCGCGCCGATCAAGATGAGGACGATCGGGGTATATTCGATAAAATTCGCCTGGGCGCGCATCCGCCCGATCAGCGCGGGATCGCCGCCATCACCGATGCTCACCTTGGCCGCGCGGCGGGCATTGCCGGTGCGCATCGATAGCCAGAAATTGATCAACGCCGCCCCGCCAGCGGCAATCAGCGTGATGGGCAGCGCAGATGACATGAATTTCCCCCCGGGCAGGCGATCATGGGTGACCGCTGCTGCGACTCGGCTTGGCAGGGTAAGGCGGCGGGAGCAAGTGAGCGACGCCAACGGCGCCAACGATGCGGCGGCGATGGGCTTGCGGCTTATGCGGCAGCCCATGGAGTCGATGCGCTTGCAAGGCGCGCCGAATCCGCTATAGCGCGACGCTTCGCGATGCGTCTGGCCGCTGGTGGCTTCTGCGGCCGATGGGCTGTTGGTTGTGTGTTCCAGTGGCCCGGTTTATCGCCTTTGTTCGTAATTCATAGCTAAGGTGCCGAAATGGCCGTCCCCAAAAGAAAGACTTCACCGTCAAAGCGCGGCATGCGCCGCAGCCACGATTCGCTGGCTGTCGAAGCCTATCAGGAATGCCCGAATTGCGGCGAATTGAAGCGCCCGCACACCCTGTGTTCTTCTTGCGGCCATTATAACGGCCGTGAAGTCATGTCGGTCGAAGGCTGATGAAAGCACCGACCGGGGGTATCCAGCACGTGCCAACCGATGCGCTTATTGCTATCGATGCGATGGGTGGCGATGGTGGCTTATCGGTCATGGTTGCCGGCGTTGCTGATGCGCGGCACCGGTTTGAGACGCTGCGCTTCCTTTTGGTTGGCGATGAGACGGCAATTCGCGATGCGCTGAAAAGCCATCCGATTCTCGCCGACGCGGTCGAGATCGTCCACGCGCCCGATAGCGTGACCTCCAACGAAAAGCCCAGCCAGGCGCTGCGCCGGGCCAAGACGACATCGATGGGGGTAGCGATTGATCTGGTCAAGCAAGGCCGGGCCAGCGTTGCCGTTTCGGCGGGTAATACCGGCGCGTTGATGGCGATGGCCAAGGTCGCGCTGCGCACCTTGCCCGGGATTGACCGGCCGGCGCTCGCCGCGCTGATGCCCACGCTTGGCGAAAATGATGTCGTCATGCTTGATCTGGGCGCCAACACCGAATGCGACGCCTGCAATCTGGTACAGTTTGCGGTGATGGGTGCTGCCTATGCGCGCACCAGTTTTGATCTGGCCGCCCCGCGAGTCGCCCTGCTCAACATCGGCACCGAGGATTTGAAGGGCACGGACAGCATCCGCGATGCCGCCGCGATGCTGAAAAAGGCGACTCATCTGCCTTTGCATTTTGCGGGCTTTGTTGAAGGCAACCAGCTGTCGCACGGCAATGTCGACGTGATCGTCTGTGACGGTTTCACCGGCAATATCGCGCTGAAAACCGCTGAGGGCACGGCCAAATTCGTCGCTGACCTGCTCAAGCGCGCGTTTCGCAGTTCGTTTCGGTCCAAGGTCGGCTTTTTGATTTCGCGCCCGGCGACCCAGTTGCTGCGCGATCATCTTGATCCGAACAACCATAATGGCGGCGTGTTTCTGGGGCTGAACGGTCTGGTCGTCAAAAGCCATGGCGGCGCCAATGCGACCGGCGTTTCGCATGCAATCGAAGTGGCGGCCAAGCTGGTGCGCGACGATCTCACCCGGCGAATCAGTGATGATTTGCGCAATGTTGAAGATCAGGCGGCATGATTCGCTCAGTGATCACCGGCACCGGCTCCGCCCTGCCGGCGCGCCGTGTTTCCAATGCCGAACTCGCCGAAACCGTCGATACGTCAGACGAATGGATCGTCGAGCGCACCGGGATCCGTTTCCGCCACATCGCGGGTGAGGGCGAGACGACGGCGACGCTTGCGGCCGATGCCTGTCGCGCGGCGCTCGATGCCGCCGGCCGAACAGCGAACGAGATAGATCTGATCGTGCTGGCAACCGCGACGCCTGATCAGACTTTCCCGTCTTCGGCGACCAAGGTCCAGGCGATGCTGGGCATTGATGATTGCGTGGCGTTTGATGTGGCCGCGGTCTGTTCGGGGTTTCTCTACGCGCTGCATGTTGCCGACAGCCTGATTCGCACCGGCGCGGCCCGGCGCGCGCTGGTGATCGGCGCGGAAACCTTTAGCCGGCTGCTTGATTGGGAGGATCGCACGACCTGCGTGCTGTTCGGCGACGGCGCCGGGGCAATCGTGCTGGAGGGCGAATCGGGGGGTGACCGTGGCGTGCTCCACAGCCGGCTCCACGCCGATGGCCGCCATAATCAACTGCTCTATGTCGATGGCGGGCCGTCAACCACCGGCACGGTCGGCAAGGTGCGGATGAAGGGGCGTGAAGTCTTTCGCCACGCGGTTGTCAATCTGGCGACGGTGATGGAGGAAGTGCTGAGCGCATCGGGGTTCACTGCGCAGGACGTCGATTGGGTTGTGCCGCACCAGGCCAATGCGCGTATTCTTGATGCGACCGCGCGCAAATTGGGCCTGCCGCCTGAAAAAGTGATCATGACGGTGGATCAACACGCCAATACATCAGCCGCTTCGGTGCCGCTCGCGCTTGATGTCGCGGTCCGGGACGGGCGGATCAAACGCGGCGCGCTTTTGGTGCTTGAGGCGATGGGCGGAGGATTTACCTGGGGCGCGGCGCTGATCCGATATTGATTGTAACAAACGGGTTACAAATCTCTTCCGATCGGCTTGTCGCTTGTGTTAGTGTCTGACAAGGGTAGCCAAATTTTGGGGGGAGAGTTTGATATGGCTGAAGCAGGTACGTTGACTCGGGCTGATCTGGCAGACGCATTGCACCGCGATGTTGGCTTGTCGCGGATGGATTCGGCCAAATTGGTCGAACAGATTCTCGATCATATGAGCGATTCGCTCGCCGCCGGGGAAAATGTGAAGATTTCGGGCTTTGGTACCTTTGTGCTGCGCAACAAGGGCGAGCGCGTCGGCCGCAATCCAAAGACCGGTGTTGAAGTGCCAATCGCGCCGCGCCGGGTGTTGACCTTCCGCGCCAGCCAGATGATGCGCGAACGCATCGTCGAGGCAAGCTGACGGCCAAGGTGGCCATGCCACTCGAAAAATCGGCCGGGGCATTTCGAACAATCGGCGAATTGTCGCAGGAAATCGGCCTGCCCCGGCATATTCTTCGCTATTGGGAAACGCGATTTACGCAGCTGCGGCCGCTCCAGCGCGCCGGCAAAAGGCGGTATTATCGGCCCGAAGATGTCGCGTTGGTGCGACGGATCAACATGTTGCTGAACCACGAAGGCTATACCATCCGCGGCGTGCAAAGCTTGCTCGCGGCAGAGCCCGTGGCGCGTCCCGATTCGGGTAAAGCTGCGCCAACGCTGGCGGGGGTGCGGGCCGTTCGCGCACTGCTCGCCGATGCGCTGGCGCAGGATTGCCGCTAAACGATCGCCGCGCGACTGCGTCGTCAGAGTCTGATGACTTTGGATTGGACCAACCCAAACCCCGTTCGCCCTGAGCGAAGTCGAAGGGCATGCGAAGCACGTGGGCTTCGACTTCGGCCATATTGGCAGAAGTTTATTCTGAGCGCCTGCCTTGCAGGCAGTCGAAGGGCTCAGCCCAAACGGGTGTGAGGTTGAATCGACCTAACGTCATCGCACTCTAGCCGTCGCTGACTCGTTCAATATCGGCACCAACCGCGGAAAGCTTTTCCTCAAGCCGCTCATAACCGCGATCAAGGTGATAGACGCGCTGAACCTGCGTTTCGCCCTCGGCAGCAAGACCGGCCAGGATCAGGCTCATCGACGCGCGCAGATCGGTTGCCATCACTGGCGCTCCGATCATCTTGACGACGCCGCGAACCACCGCTGTGCGACCGCGCACCTGAATATCAGCGCCCATCCGCGCCAGCTCGGGCACATGCATATAGCGATTCTCGAAAATCGTCTCGGTCAGCACGCTGGCGCCATCGGCCATGCACAGCATCGCCATGAACTGCGCCTGCATATCGGTTGCAAAGCCCGGAAAAGGCGCGGTCGACAAGGTGAGCGGGGACAAGCCATTGGTTGCGGTCACGCGCAGGAAATCAGCATGTTCTTCGATCGTGACCCCAGCGTCGATCAGCGCCGCCGTGGTCGCGCGCATGTCTGCCGCCGCAACGCCGACCAGATCGAGCGAACCGCCGGTAATCGCCGCTGCGCAGGCATAGCTGCCCGCCTCGATCCGATCGGGCATCACGCGGTAGGTCGCCCCGTGCAGCCGGTCGCGACCCTCAATCTCGATCGTCTCGGTGCCGATCCCGCTGATCGACGCGCCCATCGCCACCAGACAATTGCACAGATCGACAATCTCCGGCTCGCGCGCGGCGTTTTCGATCACTGACGGCCCTTTGGCGAGCACGGCGGCCATCAGTGCATTCTCGGTCGCACCGACCGACACGATCGGAAAACTCACGCGTCCGCCCGGCAGTCGTCCGCCCGGTGCCATCGCCTTGACATAGCCCGCAGCCAATTCGATTTCAGCGCCTAAGGCCTCCATCGCCTTCAAGTGAAGATCGATCGGGCGATTGCCGATCGCGCAGCCGCCTGGCAACGACACTGTCGCCTCGCCCGCACGCCCGACCAGCGGCCCGAGCACCAGGATAGAGGCGCGCATCTTGCGCACGATGTCATAGGGCGCGACCGTTGAGGTCAGCCGCCCCGCCTTCAGCGTCATCACCCGACCGAATTCATCGGGGCGCGACCCTTCGACCATCGTCGAGACGCCAAGCTGGTTGAGCAGGTGGCCGAAACCATCGACATCGGCCAGCCGGGGCAGGTTGCGCAGCGTCAGCGGCTCTTCGGTCAGCAGCGCGCAGGGCATCAGCGTTAAGGCCGCGTTCTTGGCGCCCGAAATAGGAAGCCGGCCGGAGAGGCGATTGCCGCCGCGAATAAGGATTCTGTCCATTGCCGAGCTTCTATCGTCTCAGCGATGGCACGCAAGGGGCGCGACTGAATCGCGCCTGTCAATCAACGATATTGCCGGGCCGCCAGCCGATAAGCGTGTTCAGGCCTTTTCAAGCGTGCATTGCAGCGGGTGCTGGTTCTGCCGGGCGAAATCCATCACTTGGCTGACCTTGGTTTCGGCCACTTCATAAGTGAAGACCCCGCAGACCCCGACGCCCTTTTGGTGGACATGCAGCATCACCCGGGTTGCTTCCTCAATGCTCATCCGAAAGAAGCGCTGCAGGCACAGCACCACGAATTCCATCGGCGTATAATCATCATTGAGCATCAGCACCCGATAGGGTGTCGGCTGTTTGGTGCGGGTACGCGTGCGGGTGGCGACGCCGAGGCCGGTGCCCTCGTCGTCCTCGCCGGGCGGTCGCTGCGCCATGGCGTAGGGGGCCATAGCGTGCGGGATGTGAAAGCCGATGGTCATGTGCCCTGAAAATATGGCACCTGCCCGGCCAAGGGCAAGGGGGAAGCGCATGCTAATCCGTTTTTCCCCCCGATTTTGCATGCAAAAGGGCGGCCGCATCGCTGCGACCGCCCCTTTGGCGTATGGATCGGCGCCGAAACGCCGGATCAATTAGGCGCTGATCTTGATCTTCTCAGCAGCAACCGCAACGCGGTTCGAGATCGGCTGAGCGATCTCACCGGCGAGCTTCAGCATCGTTTCGGTGGTCTTCGACGATTCGGCGACCATCGAGTCGAACGAGGTGCGGACATAATCGCTCTGCAGCTTCATGAACTCGGTCGGCGACTTAACGGCGGCCAGGCTCTTGACGATTGCGGTCATGCCTTCGAACGACTTGCGGGTATATTCAGCGGCATCCTGGCCCATCGTCTCGATGCCCTTGGCGGCGATCTTCGACGATTCGACAAGTGCTTCGACATTGCCCTTGTTGAATTCGTTCATGTCGGCAAACATGCCCTGGGTCTTTTCCAGCGCTGCCTTGGCGCGATCGTTCATTTCAACAAACATGGTCTGCGCCTTTTCGGCGGTGTTCTTGACGGTGTTTTCCATGGTGACTTCCTTTTTAGGTTGAGGCGCCGGCGTCGCGGTTGCGGCGATCGGCGTTGGTTCGGTCTTGACGGCTTCTTGGGTTTTCACGGGCATTGCCTGGGCAATAACGGGCTCGGCAACAGGAGCGGGTGCGGGCTTTTCCGCAACCGGCGTTGGCGCTGCGGCAACCGGCGCACTGACAGGCGCTGGCTTGGGCGCGGTGACCGCAGCAACCGGCGCAACAGTCTTGGGTGCCGGCGCCGATACTTTGGCCGGCGTAACTTTGGCCGCCGGTGCCTTGGCTGCCGGGGCAGGCTTGGCCTTGGCGACGACCGAGGGGGCAACCTTGTCGGCTGCTACCGGGGCGGGCTTGGCAACATCCTTGGTGACTTTGTCGGCCATCGGGGCCTCCTCTTCTCGTTTGCTGCACTGCAATATATGCGAGTGCCTCGCCCGTTTCAAGGATTTTTTGTGCGTCGCAACATATTATTCGATTAATTGTTCAAACCATTGCAAAATCTGATTTTATTTCTCGCAAACATAGCTGCCCGGCGCATCCGCCAGTGCCTTTAGCCGCCCCTTGCCCGGCAGGCGCGCCCCTTTTGCTGCAAGCGATGCTGCATCCTGTTGCCTGATCCAGTCGATCCAGTCCGGCCACCAGCTGCCCTTTGTCTCAGCGGCACCGGCGACAAAATCGACCAGCGAATCGCCCAGCGCCGGGTTGGTCCAATATTGATATTTGGCCGCCGCCGGCGGATTGACGACGCCGGCAATGTGGCCAGAGCCCGCGAGCACGAATCGGATCGGCCCGCGGAGTTGGTGCGTCAGTTGCCACACGCTCTCGGCGGGCGCGATATGATCCTCGCGTCCGGCCTGAATATAGCTCGGCGTCATCACCGTGGTGAGATCGATCGGCGTGCCCGAGATCGACAGGGCACCGGGTTTGACCAACAAATTGTCGCGGTAGAGATCGCGCAAATAGCTCAAATGCCATTTGGTCGGCAGGTTGGTGGTATCGCCATTCCAGTGGAGCAGATCGAACGGCGCATAATCCTGGCCGAGCAGATAATTATTGGTGACATAATTCCAGATCAGATCGCGCCCGCGCAGCAGATTGAAGGTCGCCGCCATATAGCGCCCATCGAGGAAGCCATCGGGCGAGAGCTGCTCGATCAGCTTCAGCTGCTCGTCATCAACGAAATGGAGCAGTTCGCCGGCCTGCGCGAAATCGACCTGCGCGGTGAAGAAGGTCGCCGATCTGACCTTGTCGGCCTGGCCGCGCGCCGCCAGCACGGCAAGCGCCGCCGCCAGCGTCGTGCCCGCCACACAATAGCCGATCGCGTGCACTGAGGAGACTTCGAGCAGATCGCGAATCGTATCGATCGCATCAATCTGGCCCTGCTCGACATAATCGTCCCACACCACATCCTTCATCGTGGCGTCGGCGGATTTCCACGACACGACAAAGACCGTCAGGCCCTGATCGACGGCCCATTTGATGAAGCTTTTCTCAGGCGTGAGATCGAGGATGTAGAAGCGATTAATCCATGGCGGGAAGATCACCAGCGGCACCGCCAGCACATCGGGCGTGGTTGGGGAATATTGGATCAGTTCATAGAGCGGGGTACGCTTGACGACCTTGCCTGGCGTCATCGCCAGATTGCGGCCGACCGCAAACGCATCGGGATCGGTATGGGTGAGCTGGCCCTTGCTCATATCGGCGAGCATATGCTGCAAACCGTGGAGCAGATTTTCGCCGCCGGTTTCCAGTGTCTTTTCGAGCACGAGCGGATTGGTGGCGGGAAAATTGCTTGGGCTCATCGCATCGACAAAGCCGCGCGTGGCAAAGCGCAGCTGTTCGCGCTGGTGCGGGTCGATCCCGTCCATTTCCTCCACCCCGCGCAAAAGATGGTCTGAAACCAGGAAATAGCTTTGGCGGATCCAGTCGAACACCGGATTTTCCCGCCATTGCGGTGCCTTGAAGCGCTTGTCGCGCGCGTGGTCGGCTGACTCCTCAATAGGGTCGGCCAGCGCGGGCGCCAGAAAATGCTGCCACAGCTTCATGCTGTCGGTCCAGAAATCGCGCGCGCGATCGATGGTGCGTTGATCGGTGAAGCCGGGGATGATCGGCATGGCCCGGGTTTCCTGCATCGTCTGCAACCCCGCCTCCAGCATCATCTGCTGCGCGCGACCCATCACCCATGTCCAGTGCTGCATGTCCTCCAGACTGGGGATCGTGAAGGCCGAACTCAGCGGCGTCTCGGTCGGCTCGGGCTCGCGCATCGCATCCTCGATTCTTGTTATTTGCCGCAGCCTACCGCAAGCATGCTTCGCCGTCATTCACCCTGCACGACAAATCGCCTATGAACGGGCTGTACCGACCCCGCCGACCGATGGAATGCACCCATGTCAGACGAATTTTACCGCATCAAACGCCTGCCCCCTTATGTCATCGCTGAAGTCAACGCGATGCGGGCGCAGGCGCGCGCGGCCGGGGAAGACATTATTGATCTGGGCATGGGCAATCCCGATCTGCCGCCGCCCGCCCATGTCATCGAAAAATTGTGCGAAGTCGCGGCCAAGCCCGATGCGCATGGATATTCGGCGTCGCGCGGCATCCCCGGGCTGCGCAAGGCACAGGCGAATTATTATGGCCGCCGCTTCGGCGTCGAGGTCGATTCGGAAAGCGAAGTTGTCGTCACGATGGGATCGAAGGAAGGGCTCGCCAGCCTGGCCACCGCGATCACCGCGCCGGGCGATGTCGTGCTCGCACCCAACCCCAGCTACCCCATTCACACCTTCGGCTTCATCATTGCCGGGGCGACAATCCGCGCGGTGCCGACCACCCCCGATGAACGCTATTGGGAAGCACTTGAGCGGGCGATGAACTTCACCGTGCCGCGTCCGTCGATATTGGTGGTCAATTATCCGTCGAACCCCACCGCTGAGACGGTCGATATCACCTTTTACGAGCGGCTGGTCGCCTGGGCGCGCGAGAACAAGGTCTGGATCATTTCCGACCTTGCCTATTCCGAGCTGTATTTTGACGGCAAGCCAACCACGTCGATCCTGCAGGTGAAGGGTGCCAAGGACGTCGCGATCGAATTCACCAGCCTGAGCAAGACCTATTCAATGGCCGGGTGGCGGATCGGCTTTGCCGTCGGCAACAAGAAGCTGATCGCCGCGATGACGCGCGTGAAATCCTATCTCGATTATGGCGCCTTTACGCCGATTCAGGCTGCTGCCTGCGCCGCGCTGAACGGGCCGCAGGATATCGTCGAAAAGAATCGCGAGCTTTATCACAAGCGCCGCGACGTGCTGGTCGAAAGCTTTGGTCGGGCAGGGTGGGATATTCCTGCGCCTGCCGCATCGATGTTTGCCTGGGCGCCGCTGCCGCCGGCATTGGCGCATTTAGGTAGCCTTGAGTTCAGCAAACAATTGCTGACATGCGCGCAGGTCGCGGTTGCGCCAGGGGTGGGCTATGGCGAGAACGGTGAAGGCTTTGTGCGAATCGCAATGGTCGAGAACGAACAGCGACTGCGCCAGGCAGCGCGCAACGTGAAAAAATATCTCCAATCGATGGGCGTCAACACGCCCGCGCGTGACTCCGCTTGACCCCAGCCTCTGTGCCGAGCGGATGGCTGAGTGATTAATCCGCTCTATTCGTTCGCCGGCACGCTGGTCGGGGTGCTGGTCGGGTTGACCGGGGTTGGCGGCGGATCGCTGATGACGCCGCTCTTGGTGCTGTTGTTCGGCTTCCATCCTGCGACGGCGGTTGGCACTGATCTGCTTTATGCATCGGCGACCAAGACGGTTGGCACATTGGTGCACGGCCGACACGGCACGGTCGACTGGCGCGTGGTCCGCCGTCTCGCGACCGGCAGCGTCCCGGCGGCGTTGGTGACGCTGGCGGCACTCTGGCTGTTCAACTGGCAGGGCGACGCGATGGGCAAGGTGATCACCGGCGCCCTTGGCGTCGCGTTGATCGCCACGGCCATTTCGGTCTTTTTCAGAAAGACGATCGTCGCGCGCTTGTCGCCATTGCTGGTCGGCGCCAATGCGGATCGGCTTGATCAGATCACGATCTTGCTGGGCGTGGTGCTCGGCGTGATGGTGTCGCTGACGTCTGTCGGGGCGGGGGCGCTGGGGATGACTGCGCTGCTGGTGCTGTATCCCAAGGTACCGGTCGCGCGGCTGGTCGGGTCCGATATTGCGCATGCCGTGCCCCTGACGCTGATCGCTGGCATCGGCCATTTGGCGATGGGCTCAGTCGATCTGTGGCTGCTCGCCTCGCTGCTGCTGGGGTCGATTCCCGGCATCATCCTTGGCAGCATGCTCGCGGCGCGGATCCATGAACATATCCTGGTACCGATCCTGGCGATTACGCTCGCGCTGGTCGGTATCCGGCTGCTCGCCTGATCCGCACGCAGCGATTGACGCCGCGCCCATGGCCCGTCATCGACCGGGCATGACACGCCCTGGCTTTAGCTTTTCCACCCGATTCAAGGTTCGCTACGCGGAGGTCGATGCTCAGCGCGTCGTCTATAACTCGCGCTATCTGGAATATGTCGACGTGGCGGTGTCGGAATTCTGGCCCAGTACGGGACTGGAAGACCTTGGCCCCGAATGGACCGAAGCGGAATTTCACGTCCGCCATACCGAGATTGATTATTTCAAGCCGTTCGTGATGAACGACGAGATCGAGGCCTTTGTCCGCATTGAGCGGATCGGCGGGACCAGCATGATGCAGCGCTTTGAGCTATGCCATGCGGCGACGGGGGCGCTGCACTGCACGATTTTGATGACGATCGTTCATGTCGATCTGGCCACTGGCCGCCCCAAACCGATCACGGGTGACGTGCGTACCCGGCTGGAAGCCCTGGTTAGCGGCTAAGCCCTATTCGGCGGCGCGAATGTCGATTGGGTTGCCCGCAACATGTTCGGGCAGTGACCAGAGCAGATCCTGTTTGGTCAGCACCCGCCCATCCCAGGCGCGCACGTCAATCTGCGCGATCGGCCGCCGATCGCGCTCATCGACCAGCACGGGTGAGGCGGGAAAGCCGGTTTCCCAGCGCTCCCCCCATTGCCGCAGCGCGATCATGGTCGGCAGCAGGGCAAAACCCTTATCGGTCAGGCGATATTCGATCTTGCGGCGATCATCGGGCATCGCCTCGCGCTTCAAGATGCCATGTTCGACGAGTCGCGCCAGGCGATTGGCCAGAATGTTGCGCGCAATGCCCAGTTCGGACTGAAATTCCTCGAAATGATACAAGCCGTTAAAGGCGGCACGCAGGATCAAAAAGGACCAGCGCTCACCCATCGCCTCCAGCGCTGCCGGCAGGCTGCACTCGGCCAGTTCGCGCAAGGGTTCTCTCAGTTTTCCGTCCATGCGTCCTCGATCCTGACGTAATCTAACAAATTTGAACCGTCATGCGAATGAAATATTAGTTTCTAGTTGCAACTGGAAACCTATCGGAGTAAGTAGTGATTCGCAACTTAATTCGGTTGCCGGTAATATACGCCTCAATCTGTCCACGAACCGATCATGGAGTTCATCATGACACGCACCCTCCCCATCGCCGCTGCCCTCGCCACCTCTGCTATGCTGCTCTTCGCCGGCGCCGCGTCAGCGGCTTCCAGCAGCTATTATAGCGCAACGCCCGTGACCGCCCCGACCAAGGCCAGCGTCATCACCGCCGGCACGCTGTGGAAGTGCGCAGACGGTGTTTGCACCGCCAAGCAATCGACCCAGCGCGACGTGATCATGTGCCAGATGGTCGTCCAGCGCGTTGGCGCGCTCAGCGCCTTCACCGTCGCTGGCACGCCGCTCGATGCCGAAATGCTTGCCAAGTGCAATGCGCGCGCGAGCTGACACAAAGTATATTGTTGCAAAGCAGCAGCACGCGGCCCCATCGTGGTCGCGTGCTGCGGCAATATGAACTCGTCGATCGGGTATTAAGCTACGATCCCCAGGCCAATGAGGCCTTGCTCAACCGCGCCTATGTTTTTTCGATGCAGGCGCATGGCAGCCAGAAGCGCGCCAGCGGCGACCCCTATTTCAGCCACCCGATCGAAGTCGCCGGGATCCTGACCGATCTTCATCTTGATGATGAGACCATCGCGACCGCGATCCTGCACGATACGATCGAAGACACGGTCGCCACGCCGGAGGAAATCCTAAGGCTGTTCGGCGCCAATGTCGCCCGGCTGGTTGACGGCGTGACCAAGCTGTCGAAGATCGAAGCGCAGACCGAAAATGAACGCGCGGCCGAGAATCTGCGTAAATTCCTGCTGGCGATGTCAGACGATATTCGCGTGCTGCTCGTCAAGCTGGCTGATCGGCTGCACAATATGCGGACGCTGCACCACATCGCCAAGCCTGAAAAGCGCCGCCGGATCGCGCGCGAAACCATGGACATCTATGCCCCGCTTGCCGAGCGGATCGGCATGTATGAGTTCATGAAGGAGATGCAGACGCTGGCGTTTCGTGAGCTTGAGCCAGAGGCTTATAGCTCAATCACCAAGCGGCTTGAGCAGCTCAAGGAAGGCGATGGCGACCGGATCGACAAGATCGCCAAAAGCTTCAAGCAATTGCTTGAACGCGGCGGGGTTGGCGCGGAGATTTCAGGGCGCGAAAAACACCCCTATTCGATCTGGAAGAAGATGGCCGAACGGCACATCAGCTTCGAGCAATTGTCCGATATCATGGCGTTCCGGCTGATCGTGCCGACGGTGGAGGATTGCTATACAGCACTCGGGCTGATCCATCGCCGGTGGCCGATGGTGCCAGGCCGGTTCAAGGATTATATCTCGACGCCCAAGCGCAACGGCTATCGTTCGCTGCATACGTCGGTGATGCATGCCGAAAATACCCGTGTCGAAATCCAGATTCGCACGACGGAAATGCATGCCGAGGCTGAACACGGTCTGGCCGCGCACTGGGCCTATAAGCAGAGCAAGGTGCGCCCCGATACGCAGGTGCGCTGGATCGCTGATCTGGTCGAGATTCTCGATACCGCCGAGAGCCCCGAAGAGCTGCTCGAACATACCCGCATGGCGATGTATCAGGACCGGATCTTTGCCTTTACGCCGCGCGGCGAATTGATCCAGCTGCCCAAGGGCGCAACCCCGATTGATTTTGCTTATGCGCTTCATACCGATTTGGGTGACCAGGCGGTGGGCGCCAAGATTAATGGCCGGGTTGCCCCCTTGCGGACGCGGGTAGAGAATGGCGATCAGGTGCAAATCCTGCGCTCCAAAGCGCAAGTGCCGCAGCCTGGCTGGCTTAACTTTGCGATCACCGGCAAGGCGCGCGCCGCCATTCGCCGCCATTTGCGCCAGACCGAACGCAGCGAAGGCCAGGCGCTTGGCCGCAAAATCTATGAGGAAATTGTCCAGCGGCTGCCGGCCACCCTGGCCGATGATGCGATCAATGCGGCGTTGAAGAGGCTGAAGCTGGCCGATGAAGCCGCGCTGATGGAGGCGATCGCCAAGCGCCGGATTCCCGATGCCGACGTGATGGAAGCGCTGATGCCGGGATCGGCCGACAAGGCCGCGCGCCACGCCCTGCCACCGCAATCAAGCGCGATTTCGATCCGTGGCCTGAAGCACGGCATTGCCTTTGAACTCGCCGAATGCTGCCATCCCGTGCCCGGCGACCGGATTGTCGGGCTGCGCCATCCTGATCGGCTGATCGAGGTTCATTCGATCGACTGCAAGACGCTGATCGACGGCGATGATGCAGATTGGGTCGATCTTGCCTGGGGCGACAAGACCGAAGGCGCAACCGCCCAGATTGCGGTTGATTTGAAGAACGAACCCGGCGCGCTGGGCGTCGTCGCCACCATCATTGGCGCGCATAAAGCCAATATTCTGGGCCTCAGGCTCGATAATCGCGATTCGGGCTATCACACCAACACCATTGATGTGGAGGTGCATGATCTTCAGCATCTGATGCGCCTGATCGCGGCGCTGCGGGCCGCCGATGCGGTGAGCGCGGTGGAGCGCGTATAGAAGCAGCTTGCTGACTGGCTGTCGTCGACTAGGTTCCCTCCCATCCTTCACACAGGAGTCGCCCGCCCATGGACCGCCGCCAATTTCTCTCCTCCAGCGGTGCTGTTGCCGCGCTCTCCCTGACGCCTAGCGCGTTGCGCGCAGCCGCTCCCGCTGGCGATGCCGCGATCAACGCGTTGTTCGAAGCGATCTTTCAGGAAGGTCTTGATGATTCGCCGGAGAGCGTAACGCAACTCGGGCTCGATACGGGCAAGCGCGCCGCCGCCAAGGGGCAGTTGGGGGATCGGTCGCTCGCCGCGCGCGCCGCCGATCTTGCACGAACCAAGAAAGCGATTGCGCGGATCGAGGCGATCGGCACGACCACGCTGTCCGAAACGGCCAAGCTCAACCGCGAAGTCGTCTTATACTCGCTGAATAGCAGCGTTGTTGGCCCCGATAAATTCGGGATTGGCAGCACGATCCGCCCCTATCGTATCTTCCAGCAGGGCGGTGCCTATTTCTCGGTCCCCGATTTCCTCAATTCCGCGCACACCATCCGCACCACCGCCGATGCCGAAGCCTATTGCGCGCGCCTGTCCGCCTTTGCGACTGCGCTTGATCAGGACAGTGCGGTGCAAAAGGAGGAAGCCGCGCGCGGCTTTGTCGCGCCCGATTTCTCGCTCGATCTGACGATTGGCCAGCTCAAGGCGCTGCGGGGCAAGCCTGCCGCCGCCAGTGCGATGGTCAACTCGCTCGTCACGCGCGCCAAGGCCGCCGGGTTGACGGGCGATTGGGCGACAAAGGCCGCCGCCATTGTCGAAAGCCAGGTCTATCCGGCGCTCGATCGGCAAATCGCGCTCGTTCAGGCGCTGCCGCGTCGCAAGGAAGCGGGACTATGGGCACTGCCCAATGGCGATGCCATCTATGCCGAGGCGCTGAAGGCGGCGACCACCACCGATTTCACGCCCGATGAAGTCCATAAGATCGGCAAGGAGCAAGTCGCCTCGCTCAGCGCCGAGCTCGATGCGATTCTGAAGGCGCAGGGGCTGACCAAGGGCAGCGTCGGGGCGCGGCTGACCGCGCTCAACGATATGCCGTCCCAGCTTTATGCCGATACTGCCGAGGGGCGGGCCGAATTGCTGGCGGGCCTGAACGTCGGCGTGGCGGCGATGCAGAAGCGGCTTGGCGAGGCGTTTCTCAACCCGCCGAGCGAACCACTCGATATCCGCGCGGTGCCGGTGGAGATTCAGGACGGCGCCTCAAACGGCTATTACCGCCGCGCCTCGCTCGATGGCACCCGCCCGGCGATCTACTTCATCAACCTGAAAAGCGTTGGTGACTGGCCGAAATATACACTGCCCTCGCTCAGCTATCACGAAGGGGTGCCGGGGCATCACTTGCAGCTCAGCATCGTCCAGAAGCTTGATTCGCCGCTGCTTCGGCGGTTGTCGGGCTTCAGCGCCTATTCGGAAGGCTGGGCGTTATATGCCGAACAAGTGGCTGAGGAACTGGGTGGCTATGCCAATGCGATCGAACGAGCCGGGTATCTCCAGTCATTTCTGTTCCGCGCTGCGCGGCTGGTGGCAGATACCGGCATTCACGCCAAACGCTGGACGCGCGAGCAGGCGACCGACTATTTCGTCGAAACCGTCGGCTTTGCGCGCCCGCGCTCGCTGCGCGAGATCGAACGCTATTGCACCCAAGCGGGGCAGGCGTGCAGCTACAAACTTGGCCATATCAGCTGGCTGCGCGCGCGCGACAATGCCAAGCGGATATTGGGCGACAAGTTCGACCTGAAGCAATTCCATGAGGTGCTGCGCGATGGCGCGGTGCCACTGACGATCCTGGAACGGCTGGTCGAGGCGCGCGCCAAGGCGCAACTGGGTTAGCGCTCCGCGCTTGGCGATTCCCTATTGGTGAAACACACGGTAGAGGGGGCGGATGAAGCGCCCCGCCCTCTCCATTGTCGTACCCTGTTACAATGAAGCCGCCTGTCTCGACATTCTGCACGCCCGCGTCTCGGCCGCGGCGCAGGCGGCGGTTGGTGACGATTACGAGATCGTCTTCGTCAATGACGGCTCAAAAGATGCGAGCTGGCCAGCGATGCAGCGGCTGGCAGCGGGTGACCCGCATCTCGTCGCGATCAACTTGTCGCGCAATCATGGCCATCAGCTGGCGCTGACAGCGGGGCTGGATCTGTGCTGCGGGCAGCAGATCATGATCATCGATGCCGATTTGCAGGACCCGCCCGAATTGCTCGCTGATATGCGCGCGACCATGGCCGCCGAGCAGGCCGATGTCGTTTATGCGGTCCGCCGCAAGCGCGAGGGCGAAACCTTTTTCAAGAAACTGACCGCCGCGGCCTTTTACCGCGTGCTTGATCGCGTAACCGATACGCCGATCCCGCTCGATACCGGCGATTTCCGGCTGATGAGCCGGCGTGCACTCGATGCGTTTTTGAGCCTGCCTGAACAGGCGCGCTTCATCCGCGGCATGGTGGCATGGATTGGCTTCCGTCAGGTGCCGTTTCTGTATGATCGGGCCGAACGGCATGCGGGCGAAACCAAATATCCGCTCGCCAAGATGATCCGCTTCGCGCTTGATGCGGTGACTGGTTTTTCGACCGCGCCTCTGCGCTTTGCCAGCCATGCCGGGCTGGCGCTGACGGGGGCGTCGTTGCTGCTGTTCGTCTATATCGCGATTGGTTTTTTCACCGGCAGCGCGGTGCAGGGCTGGACATCGACGATGCTGGTCGTGGTGCTGCTCGGCGCGGTGCAGATGTTCGTGCTGGGCATGATTGGCGAATATCTCGGCCGGCTCTATGTCGAATCGAAACGGCGGCCGCTTTATCTGGTCGCAGATGTAGCAGGCCCGGTACAGGGTCGCGCGACGCTAGGCTATCGTGCCGAGCCGCAGGAAGAAGAGGCGGTGGCGACAGCTGCCCAACCGGCGCCCGCACCCCGCCGGAAACCCCGCGTCAAGCCGCCGGTGCCGCCAGCGTAACGATCGACACGCCAGGCGGCAGCGGCATCCGGCCGACAAGATGGCGTTCCCAGCCAAAGATTGTTTCGAACAGCGTGTTGAGCGCCTTGGGCGGCGGTGAATCATCGCTGTCGTCGCGGCCCGTCATCCGCCCGGCAACGCGCGCGGCAGCGGCAAGCGGGAACAGCAGCGAGTTGAAATAGCGCAGGCCATTATGGCCAAGGCCAGCCGCTGCAATCGCCGTGTTCAGCGTTGCCTTAGAATAGCGGCGATGATGGTGGTTCACCACATCATGCGCGCTCCACAGCCATTGATGCGCGGGCACGGTGATCAAAATCTTGCCGCCGGGCTTCAGGCAATCGCGCATCGCGGCAAGGGCGGCGACATCATCCTCGATATGTTCGACGACATCGAGCACCGCGATCAGATCATACGCCCCCCGCTCGATTCCCGGCAGCGCAGGCAGTGGTGCGGCGCTGACCGGCTTGCCGAGCCGCTCGCTGGCAATGCCGCGCGCAACCGGATCGATCTCGATCGCCTCAACCGTGCCGAACCGCGCCAGCATCGGCAGGTTGTGGCCCGTGCCGCAGCCAATCTCCAAAATGCGCGCGTCCTTGGGCAAGCCGGCTTCGCGCGTCAGATAATCCGACAGGATCTCGCGCCGGGCGCGGTACCACCAATGGGTGGAATCATGCGCGGCCATCCGGTCATAAACGATGCGGTCCATCAGCGACGTCCCATTAGGCAAACACCCACAACCGGTTGAGGGCAAAGGTGACCAGCGGCGTGAAGAAGAAGATCGGGATCAGCGGCCACCAGGTTGCGCCGTGCAAAAGCGGCCCGGTGAGCACCCAGGTGAACAGGCCGTTGAGCGCAAAGCTGACCAACGACACCGCAAAGAACCGGCCGGTGGTGCGGCGGATATCGTCGCGGCTGCCATGCCCGCGAAAACTCCAGCGGCTGTGCAGGACATAGCCCGTCGTCAGCGCGACCAGATACCCAGCCACGAACGCCGCCATCGGATGAATGACATAGGTGGCGAGCGGCCAGTAAACGATCGCGTACAGCATCGTGACGAAGCCGCCGGTAATGGCGAACCGCACCAGTTGGCCGAGCATATCGCTCGCCCGTTGTCGCTGTTGTCCCTGATTGACCGTGTTCACGTGCCGCTTGCCCTTTGTGGGGGCCGCACTAGAGCGCGAAGAGAGGCGAGGGAAGCATCTTTGAACGACAAGCAGCACGGCGATGCGTCGCTCACCCAGCAACTGGACCGCAACTGGCTTAGCCTGACGCTGATCGCCTGGGCGGTGATCGCGGCCTGGTTCGTCTGGCAACGCTGGCCAGCGATCCATTGGCTGTCGCTGGGCGATACCGATGACAATATGCGGCTGGTGCAGGTGCGCGCGCTGCTCAATGGGCAGGGCTGGTATGATTTGCGCCAGTATCGGCTCAATCCGCCGTTTGGGTTCGACATGCACTGGAGCCGGATCGTCGATCTGCCGATCGCCGGGCTGATCCTGGCGTTCAGGCCCTTTTTTGGGACGGCGCTGGCGGAGCGGTTGGCGTGCGGGATCGCGCCGTTGCTGCCGCTATCGGTGGCGATGGCGGGGTTGGCCTTCACCGTGCGCCGGCTGGTGAGCCCGTTCGCCTGGCCGCTGGCGCTGATTTTCCTGCTGATGTGTGCAGCGACGATGCTGATGTTCATGCCTCTACGCATCGATCATCATGGCTGGCAGCTCGCTTGCCTCAGCCTGACCGTCGCTGGGCTTGCCGATCCGCTTCAGCGCCGGGGCGGGATCACCGTCGGGCTGGCGAGCGCGGTGTCGCTCTCCATCGGGCTGGAGATGCTGCCTTATGCGGCCGGGGCCGGTGCGATCCTGGGGCTGCGCTGGATCTGGGACCGTGCCGAGGCCGAGCGGCTGACCGTTTACGGCCTGGCGCTCGCCGGGGGCAGCGCGATTGGCTATGGGCTGTTCGCCTCCACCGCCAATGCAGCACTGCGCTGCGACGCGCTGACCCCGGTGTGGCTGAGCGTGATGATCGAGGCGGGCGCGCTGCTGTTCATCCTCGCCCGCGTCAATCCGGCCAGCCGCCCGGTTCGCTTTGGGCTGGCGGCAGGCGCTGGCGCGGCGATCATCCTCGCCTTCGCGCTAGTTTTCCCGCAATGCCTGGGGCGGCCCGAACAAGTGTCGCCCGAACTCGCCGCCAACTGGCTTAACAATGTGCGTGAGGCCAAGCCAATTTATGCGCATCCGTGGCGCGGCGCGCTGACCGTCGCTGCCTTGCCGATCATCGGCGTGATCGGCGCGCTGATCGCGACCTGGCGCGCGCGGCGCAGCGACCGCTTTGCCGCCTGGGCAGCGGTGCTGTTGTTCACCTTGCTGGCCGGCGGGCTGCTGCTCTGGCAGGTCCGGGCCGGTGCCGCCGCGCAGTTGCTGGCGGTGCCTGGCGCGGTGGCGCTTGGGTGGGTGCTGCTGCCCTGGTGCCTGGCGCATCGATCCGTGTTGGTCCGGGTGTTTGGCACGGTTGCCGGTTTCCTGCTGGTTTCGGGTGCCTTTATCGGGCTGGTCATCCGCTTTGCCGTGCCCGACAAGCCAAGCACCAACACCAAGGCGGTCAATCGCGCCGGGGCGTCATGCCCCACCATTCCCACCCTCGGCGTGTTGAACCGGTTGCCGCCGCAAACCATCTTCACCTTTATCAATCTGGGGCCGCGGCTGATCACGCTGACGCATCATTCGGCGGTGGCGGGCCCCTATCACCGCAATGGCGCTGCGATTCTTGATGTGCAGCACGGTTTCAAACGCAGCGCGGATGAATTCCACGCGATCGCCCGCCGCCACGGCGCAACCTTGTTGCTGACCTGCCCGAACATGGCCGAATCGACGGTCTATACGGTGCGCGCGAAGAATGGTTTCTACGCCCGGCTGGTGCGCGGCGAGACGCCCGCCTGGCTGGAACCCGTGCCGCTGCCGAAACGATCGCCGCTGAAACTCTGGCGGATTCACTAGAGTGTGAAGAGGTCGGATTGGATCAACCCATACCCCGTTCGCCCTGAGCGAAGTCGAAGGGCATGCGGAGCGCGTGGGCTTCGACTGCGCTCAGCCCGAACGGCTGTGAAGTTCAATAGGCCTGACGCCATCACGCCGTAGCGGGAAGAGGGAGCACCCGGCGCTAGAAAAAGCTCGCGCGCAGCCCGTCGATCACGAATTGGGCGGCCAGTGCGGCCAGCAGCACGCCGAGCAGCCGGGTGATCACCGCTTCGATCTTGTCGCCCAGTACGCGCATGATCGGCCCGGCCGCGACCAGCGCCGCCAATGTCAGCGCCAGAATCACGCCCAGCGCGGCCAGGATCACCAGGGTCCGCTCGACCCCGTGCCCCCGGGACATTAACAGCATGATCGACGCGATCGATCCCGGCCCGGCGATCATCGGCATCGCCATCGGGAAGACCGAGACATCCTCAATCTCGGGCGTGCCCTTGATCTTCTCGGCCCGGTCCTCGCGGCGCTGGGTGCGCTTTTCGAGCACCATTTCGGTGGCGATGACGAACAGCAGGATGCCGCCCGCCACGCGGAAACTATCCAGGCTCGCGCCGATCGCCGACAGGATCGTCTGGCCGAACAGCGCAAACACCACCAGGATTGCCCCGGCAATCAGCACCGCGCGCAGCGCCATTGCGCGGGCATGCACGGCCGGCACGCCCGCTGTCAGCCCGGCATAGATTGGCGCACAGCCCGGCGGATCGATCACCACGAAAAAGGTGATCAGCGAGGAGATGAACAACTCCGTCACAGCGCAGCCATGTCTAACTTCAGACCCGCCCGACGATGGGCAGAGACCAGGGTGTTGCGCAGCAGGCAGGCGATCGTCATCGGCCCAACCCCGCCGGGCACTGGCGTGATCGCGGCGGCAACGCTGGCCGCGCCATTGAAATCGACATCGCCGACAAGGCCATCCTCGGAACGATTGATGCCGACATCAATCACCGTTGCCCCGGCTTTGATCCATTCGCCCTTGATCATCGCGGGCTGCCCGACGGCGGCCACGACGATATCGGCGCGCTTGACGACGCTCGACAGGTCGCGCGTCTTTGAATGCGCCACCGTCACCGTGCAGCTCTCGGCGATCAGCAATTGCGCCAATGGCTTGCCGACAATGTTGGAGCGGCCGACAATCACTGCCTCCAGCCCCGCCAGATCGCCCAATTGGTCCTTGAGCAGCATTACGCAGCCCAACGGCGTACACGGCACGAACCCGTCAATCCCGGTTGCCAGTCGCCCGGCGTTGACGGGGTGGAAGCCATCAACATCCTTGTCGGGGTCGATCGCCAGCAGCACGGCCCCCGCTTCCATCTGCGGCGGCAAGGGCAGCTGGACCAGGATCCCGTCAACCGCCGGATCGGCATTCAGCGTGTCGACCAGTGCCAGCACATCGCCCTGCTCGACATCGGCGGGCAACCGATATTCAAAGCTCGCCATGCCGGCCGCCAGCGTCGCCTTGCGCTTGTTGCGCACATACACGGCCGATGCCGGGTCTTCACCGACCAGCACCACGGCAAGCCCAGGCGCACGCCCGGCCGCGTCGCGAAAACTCGCTACCTGCAGCGCGATCCGATCCCGCAGGGCGGCCGCGATGGCCTTACCGTCGATAAGTTGTGCGCTCATGCCGCCGGGGCATAGAGGCCAGCGGCGATTTCCGCCAGCCTTTGCGGATCACCGCTGAGCTTGAGGCGCTTGATCCGCGCAGTCTGGCCGGCAATCAGCGAAACGTCGCGCTTTGGCAGGGCAAAGGCCTTGGCGATCAGCGCGATCAGCGCGGCATTTGCAGCGCCCTCAACCGGCGCCGCCGCCAGCCGGGCTGCGAAATGCGCCGTCGTGCCAGCGATTAGCGCATCGCGCCCGCCGCGGGGGGTGACGCGCACGGCGATGATGATGCCGTCAGCCGTGGCGGTCCACGGCCTGTCCGTCAGAGCGGTGCGCCGGTCGCGATCGAGGCGGCGACATTGCCCAGCACCAGTTGCCCGATCTGCAGGCCGATCAGGATGACGGCGGGCGAAAAGTCGATCTGGCCGAAATCGGGCAGGACCTTGCGGATCGGCCGGTACATCGGCTCGGTCAGCTTATCGAGGCCCTGATAGAGCGAGCGGACAAAGTCATTATAGGTGTTGATCACGTTGAACGAGATCAGCAGCGATAGGACGATCTGGACGACAACAACCCACCAGACCAGATTGAGCAGCACCATCGCAATCTGAATAAGCGTAATCAAAACCGGCTCTCCATTGGCATATCAGGCGTTATACTAAACTATGACACTTGAGCAAGCGCCCTGCGATCAGCGGTGGACGAGCGTCCCTGCGCCCTGACGCGTAAAGATTTCAAGCAGCATCGCATGCGGCACGCGCCCGTCAAGGACAACGGCGGCATCCACCCCGCCATCGACGGCTGTCACACAGGTTTCCAGCTTGGGGATCATCCCGCCGGTGATCGTCCCGTCGGCGCGCAACGCGGCGATTTTCGCGGGGTCGAGATCAGTCATCAACTGGCCGCTTTTGTCGAGCACCCCGGCAACGTCAGTCAACAGGAACAGCCGCGATGCGCCCAACGCCGCGGCAATCGCGCCCGCCATGGTATCGGCGTTGATGTTATAGGTCTGCCCGTCCGCGCCGATGCCGATCGGGGCGATCACCGGGATCATCCCCGCGCCTGAAATCGTGTCGATCACCGTGCGGTCGATCGATTCGGGTTCGCCGACAAAGCCCAGATCAACGACGCGTTCGATATTGCTGTCGGGGTCGCGCGTCGTGCGTTCGACCTTCGACGCGCGCACGAACCCGCCATCCTTGCCCGAAATGCCGATCGCGCGGCCCCCGGCCTGGCCGATCCAGGCGACGATTTCCTTGTTGATCGCGCCCGACAGCACCATTTCGGCGACCTGCGCGGTCTGCGCATCGGTGACGCGGAGGCCATCGATAAAGTTTGATTCGACGCCAAGTTTCTTTAGCATCGCGCCGATCTGCGGTCCCCCGCCATGGACGACGACGGGGTTGATGCCGATCGCCTTCAACAACACGACATCCTCGGCAAAATCGCGCTGCAGCTCGGGGTCGCCCATCGCATGCCCGCCATATTTCACGACAAAGGTCTTGCCGGCATGCAGCTGCAGATAGGGCAAAGCCTCGGTCAGCGTTTCCGCTTTGGCGAGCATCGCGGGGTCGGGCGCGTGATTGGGGGTGGAAGCGGGGTTGGTCATGGCACGTCCTCTAGCCAATCCGTCCCCTCAGCGAAAGCTGGGGTTGCGCTGTTGGCGGATGGTGCGATCCGAACCGGAGGACTCCGGCGTTCGCCGGGGTGACGGGTGGGCTTGGGCGGCCATCGCTCAATTGCAGATTTAACGCAGCGCAGCTAGCGTAAGCGCATGCTGCTCGCGCTAATCCTCTGGTCCACGCCGATTAGACAGGATGAAGAGTTAAGGCGGGTGGATATCTACCCGGGCGTTTGGGCCGCGGCGGTTACTTCCTTTAGCGGCAAAGCCACTAACCGACGCGACATACGTGCGGTCGAATGTGTGGGACTCGTTAACACGGATATGGTTTGCGGATGGGAACAGCAAGTTAGCAGAAGGTGGCGACGCTATTCGAGCCGGGCAGACCTAAGCAAGGTCGATTCCCCTCGGATCACGGAAGCATTCCCGGTTACAGCGAACGGGAGCTAGCCACCCAACCTCAGCCCTCACCCCTCCGCCCGGTCCAGCCAGCGCCCAATCCCCACCACCGCATAAATCAGCGGCGGTACCAGCAACGCGGACAGGCCCACCTTCACCACCATTTGCCCGATCAGCAGCTCGCGGATCGGGAAGACGCCGAGGAACGCGATGCTGACGAACAGCAGGGTATCGACAATCTGCGACAAGATGCTGGCGATCCCGGCGCGCAGCCAGAGCAGCCCGCCGCCCTCTCCCCCTTTCATCGCCGAAAACACATAGACGTTCAGCGTCTGCGAAATGCCGTAGGAGATGATGCCGCCCACCCAGATACGCGGGGTTGCGCCCATCATCAGCTCAAACGCTTGCGCGCGCGCCGGGTCCATGTCGGGCGCGGCGGGAATGATGAGGACGATCAGCGACAACAGGATCGACGCGATTAGCGGGACAAAGCCAAAGCGGACCAGTCGATTGGCGATGACCGCGCCGTGCAGTTCGGCAATCGCGCTCGACACCACCACCAGCATTAGAAAGGCGAAGATCCCCGCCTCGATCGCCAGCGGCCCCAGCCCCAGCATCGGGCCAATCGCGGAAAGCGGCCCGAGCGTGACCTGCTTGTTGCCGAGCACGCCGGCAATGCAGACCATGCCACCATAGAAAATCGACAGCGCGAAGAGCGAGCGCGGGATGCGGAGATCATTCTGGTTCATGTCCGCGACTGGTAAGCAGATTTCCGCGCCCGTCAAACGCCCCTAGCCCAAAGCCGTCAGCGCTGTATGGTGCGCGGCTGGCGCAGCCGGGGGGGCGCGTGAGTTTTGTGCGCAAAGGGTATCAATGAACCAGACGCTTATCGGCCTTTCCGGGATCGCCGTCATCCTGCTGGCCGCGTTTCTGCTGTCGAACAATAAACGGCTGATCCGCCCGCGCGTTGTCATTGCTGCTTTTGGCCTACAGGTGGCGATGGCGGTGCTGGTGCTGTACGTGCCCGCTGGCAAACGCGTGATTGAAACAATGGCGCTCGGTGTCTCCGCGCTGCTTGGGTATGCGGCGGCGGGCACTCAGTTGATTTTCGGGAAGCTGGCAACTGATCCCACTTTTGGGTCGGCCTTTGCGTTTTCCGCCTTGCCGGTGATCATCTTTTTCGCCGCGCTGGTGGCGGTGCTCTATCACCTGGGCATCATGCAGCTGGTGATCAAATATGTCGGCGGCGGCATCGAGCTGATCGTTGGCGTGTCGAAGGTTGAGGCGTTGTGCGCCGCTGCCAATATCTTTGTCGGGCAAAGCGAAGCGCCGCTGGTGATCGCGCCCTATTTGCCCGCGCTGAAGCCGCCACAGCTGTTTGCGGTGATGTCGGTCGGCATGGCGGGCGTCGCGGGGACGATCCTGGCCGCTTATGCCGCGCTGCTCGGTCCGACGGCGCTGCCCTATCTGCTCGCCGCATCGTTCATGTCGGCACCCGGCGGGCTGTTGATGGCCAAGATCATCATGCCCGACGTGCCGCCGGTGCCGCCCGCCGACACGGTCGATGGCGAAGTGGTCGAGATCGCCGATCCGGTCGATCCCGTGCTTGACGTCGAGCGTGCCGAGAACGTCATCATGGCCGCCGCCAATGGCGCGCAGACGGGGGTGCGGATCGCGGTCGCCGTCGCGGCGATGGTGCTTGCCTTTGTGTCGCTGGTTGCGCTGGCCAATGGGCTTCTCGGCGCAGCGGGCGGGCTGTTCGGCCATCCCGAACTGACCTTCCAATGGATCCTTGGCTATATCCTTGCGCCGTTCATGCTGTTGCTCAACATCCCAGCGAATGAGGCAGCGGCGGCGGGGAGCCTGGTCGGCACCAAGGTGGTGCTCAACGAATTCGTCGCGTTTATCGATTTGGGGCAGATGAAGGAGCTGTCGGCGCGCACGACTGCCGTCGTCACCTTCGCGCTGTGCGGCTTTGCCAATTTCCTGTCGATCGCGATCCAGATTGCGGCCACCGGCAGCCTTGCACCCAACCAGCGCCCGATGATCGCCAAACTCGGCATCCGCGCGCTGGCGGCGGGAACGCTGGCCAATCTGATGAGCGCGGCGCTGGCGGGGATGCTGATCAGCTAGGGCCAAAAAAACCGCTTGAAGTTGACGCTGCGTCAACCGCTAAAAGCAGGGCATGACGCAGATTATCGACATTGCCGAGGTTGCCCGCACCACTGGCCTATCCGCGCGTGCGCTCCGTTTTTACGAAGCGCGTGGGCTGGTGAAGCCGCTGCGTACCGGCTCAGGGAGGCGCTGCTATGGCGCGGGCGAGCTGGAACGGCTGCATCAACTCGTCGCGCTCAAACGGGCGGGGCTGAGCCTGCAACAGATCAAGGCGCTGTTTGACGAAAAGCCCATCGACCTGCGCCAGCTGGTCGCCCTGCAACTCGACACGCTGAATGACCAGGCCCGCGCGCTCACCGAAGCGCGCAATATCCTGCGCACGACCTTGTCCCGAATCGATCGCGGCGAGCCGATCGATGCCGCGACCTTCTGCTCGCTGATTAGGACAGGAGACGTGATGATGACCGACGAAACCGAAAAATGGCAGGCGGTGACCGACCGCTATCTGAACGACGAGGCCAAGGCCGATTTCGCCCGGACATTGCCCCAAATGGGCGATTCCTTCGATGCCGCGGCGGCGGGTGCCAAGTGGAAGGATCTGGGCAGCCGGATCAAGGCGGCGCTGCCGATGGACCCGGCGAGTGACGCCGCCCAGGCCTTTGCCGCTGAGTGGAAGGCGCTGCTTGAACCCTTTACCCGCATCGCCACGCCCGCGATGATGGCCCAGACGCGCGAGATGTACGCGAACATGGACAAATGGGAAGGCCAGGCCGATCCGGGCTTTGACCACGAAGTGTTCCAGTTCATCCAGGCGGCGACCGCGGCAGCCCAATGACGACTGGACCGGTGTCGGCGCTTTACCGCGTCGGCACCGGCTCGGCCCCCGAATAATCGTAAAAGCCGCGCTTGACCTTGCGACCGTACCAGCCAGCCTCGACATATTTGACAAGCAGGGGGGCGGGGCGGAATTTGGGGTCGCCGGTGCCGTCATGCAGCACGCGGATAATCTCCAGACAGGTATCGAGTCCGATGAAATCGGCGAGCGTCAGCGGCCCCATCGGGTGGTTGAGGCCAAGCATGCAGGCGGTATCGATGTCGCGCATCGTCGCCACGCCTTCGCCGAGCGCGAAGATCGCTTCGTTGATCATCGGCATCAGCACACGGTTGACGATGAAGCCCGGCGCGTCATTGGCATGGACGATCTGCTTGCCGAGCGATTGGCCGAATGCCTCGACACTGGCGACCGTGGCGTTGCTGGTAGCGAGCCCGCGGATCAGCTCGATCAATCCCATCACCGGCACGGGATTGAAGAAATGCACCCCCATGAAGCGTGCCGGATCAGGCGACGCCTGGGCGAGGCGGGTGATCGGGATCGATGAGGTGTTGGAGGCAAGGATCGCCTCGGCACCCAGCACCTTGCCGACGGTGGCAAAGATGGCCCGCTTGATTTCCTCGCGCTCGGTGGCGGCTTCAATGACAAGGCCGCAACCGCCCATCGCCTCGACGCTGGCGACCGGCTCGATCAGTGCGAGCGCGGCATCGCGCGCCTCACTCCCGATTTTTCCCTTGGTGACCAGCCGATCGAGCGCCTTGGCGATCCCCGTCTTGCCCGCCTCGGCGCGCGCCAGATCGACGTCCGAGAGCAGCACATGATAGCCCGCCTGTGCCGACACCTGCGCGATCCCCGCGCCCATCTGCCCCGCTCCGATAACGCCGATCGTTTTCATGACTGCTCCTCTTTAGGGTTGCGCGGCTTATCCGCGGTCGCGTCAAATGCGAAGCAAAAGAAGGTTGGTTCGCGCGGAGGCGCGGAGACGCAGAGGGGATACGCGTTGGGCGATGTCTTGGCCACCAACTGGCGGCAGCCTTCTTCAGGCTTCGCCCGCGACCTGGGCAATCGAGCGCCTTAAACGCGACACCTCCGCGTCTCCGCGTCTCCGCGCGAACAAAAAATCTAAGGCGCCGTCCGTGGTGCCTGGGCCTCCGCCAGGATCAGCGCAAACCGATCATCAGCATCGGTCCACTCCGCGATCGGCGTCCAGCCGCCTGCCCGCAGCAAGATGCGCGCATCACGGTCGCCATATTTGTGACTGTTCTCGGTGTGGATCGTCTCGCCCGCCGCGATCGAGAAAGGTCGCCCTTCGATCGTGAAGGCGACATCCTCGGTCGCCTCCAGATGCATTTCGATCCGCGCGCGCATGTCGTTCCAGATCGCCCGGTGGCGGAACGCTGAAACCGGAATTGTCCCGTCGAGCTCGCGATTGATCCGCTCGAGCAGGTTGAGGTTGAATGCCGCCGTGACCCCTTGCGCATCGTCATAAGCGGGAACGAGGACGTCTTCGCCCTTCAGACGATCCATGCCGATCAGCAGCAGCGATCCGGTGTCGAGCCACAGCCGCATCGCGCGCAGCAGATCGACCGCTGAGGACGGGATCATGTTGCCGATCGTCGAACCGGGGAAAAAGCCAAGCTTGGGTAGATCGGCCACTGCTGCCGGCAAGGCGATTGGCCGCATGAAATCTGCCTCGATCGGCAGCACTGGCAGCCCGGGAAAATCGGCCGACAGTGCGGCTGAGGATTCGCGCAGAAAATCCCCCGAAATGTCGATCGGCACATAGGCCGCAGGCGCGATTGCGCGGAGCAGCAAGGGTGTTTTCGCTGACGATCCGGAACCGAATTCGACAACGGCGTGGCCGGCGCCAATCCGCGCGGCGATGGCAGCGCCATTGTCGCGCAAGATGCCCGCCTCGACCCGAGTCGGATAATATTCTGGCAAGTCGGTAATTTTTTCGAAAAGCTCAGACCCGCGCCGATCGTAAAACCAGCGTGCTGGAATGGCGCGCGGGCGCGCCAGAAAGCCGTTCAGCACATCAGCGCGAAAAGCAGGGCTCGCCAGGCTGGCTTCGCCGTCTTCGATTTCAGGTTTCAGCACGCTCACACATCCTTTGCCAGGCGGACGCCGGTGAACTGCCAGCGCTGGTGCGGATAGAAGAAATTGCGATAGCTTGCCCGCAAATGGCCGCGCGGCGTGGCGCAGGAACCGCCCCGAAGCACGCACTGCCCGCTCATGAACTTGCCATTATATTCACCGACCGCACCCTCAACCGCGCGAAACCCCGGATAGGGCCGGAAGGCGCTGCCGGTCCATTCCCAGACATCGCCATACCAGGCCGGGCCGGCGGTTGACGGCCTCGGCTCGACTGGTCCTGCCTGATCGAGTTGGTTGCCGCTTTCAGGATCTTGCGCTTGCGCGGCGGTCTCCCATTCTGCCTCAGTCGGCAGCCGCGCGCCTGCCCAGCTGGCATAGGCATCGGCTTCATAAAAGCTGACATGGGTAACAGGGGCGGCAGGGTCGATCGCACGCCTGCCGTCCAACCCGAAGCGGGTCCAACTGCCATCGCGCTCTTCCCAATAAAGGGGCGCGGTGATGGCGTGCGCCTTCACCCAGGCCCAGCCATCCGACAGCCAGTGGCGCGGATCGCGATAGCCGCCATCGGCGATGAAGGCGGCCCATTCGCCGTTGGTCACCGTCCGGTCAGCAATGGCATGGGGGCTGAGCAGTGCCTGGTGGCGCGGCCCTTCTGCATCAAAGGCAAAGCCATCGCCGACATGGCCGATGTCGACGATCCCGCCAGGATGCGAGATCCAACCAACCGGCCCCGGCATCGCGACCGGCACTTTGCGCGACGCTGGCCAGATCGCGGGTTCGGTCGGGTTCTGCGCGAACAAATGCAGGATGTCGGTGATCAACAATTCCTGATGCTGTTGTTCATGATGGCAGCCAAGTTCCACCAGATCGAGCGCTGCGCTGGGGAGCGACGGCAGTGCGGCGAGCAACGCTGCATCGACGGCGGCGCGATAGCCAAGCACCTCGGCCAAGGTCGGCCGGGTGATCATGCCGCGCCGGGCGCGGGCATGGCGTTCGCCCTCAGCCTCATAATAGCTGTTGAACAGGAAGGGGAAGCGCGCGTCATGCAACTGATAGCCGGGAACGAGATCGCGCAGAATGAAGGTTTCGAAAAACCAGCTGGTATGCGCCAGATGCCATTTGGCAGGGGAGGCGTCGTCCATCGATTGCACGCTGGCATCGGCGTCGGAAAGCGGCGCGACAAGCGCCACGCTCAGCGCCCGTACCGCTTGATACTGTTCCGAAAGCTGAGCCGGATTTGCAACCAGACGGGGCTTGGTTTGCATTGTCGTTCCTCTGCTTAAGGCCGCTAGCGCGACGCGCCGGGAACCCATAATATGTCGCCGCCCGCCGGAATGTTCACAAAACGCGCGCAGACGAACAGAAAATCGGACAGGCGGTTGAGATATGAGACCGCTTGTGGATTGAGCGGCACGGTGCCGGATGCCGCCACCGCCGCCCGCTCAGCGCGGCGGACAATCGCCCGCGCAAGGTGGAGTGATGCTGCCCCTGCCGTGCCGCCCGGCAGAATGAAACTGGTCAGCGGCAACAGATCGGCATTCATCGCATCAATCTCTGCCTCCAGCCGCGCGACCTGATGGGGGACAATCCGCAACACCATCTCTGACGGCGCGAAATCCTCCCCCGGCGTGGCGAGATCGGCGCCGAGATCGAACAGATCATTCTGGATGCGGGTAAGCGCGGTCGCGACCGGTCCCGGGCCGAGCGCGGCGATGGCGACCCCGATCGCGCTATTGGCTTCATCGACATCGCCAATCGCCGCCAGCCGCACATCGGTTTTGGCCACGCGCGATCCATCAACCAGGCCAGTCGTGCCATCGTCACCAGTACGGGTATAGATTTGGTTGAGCTTCACCACGGGCGCTGGCCCGACATGATCAGGTGCGGCCAGTGACGAACAGAATGGCGACGACGATCAAAATCGCCATTGCCTGAAAGAAAATGCGCTGCTGCATCATCTTGTTCGATTTGGTGCTCGCCACGCTGGGGCCGGTCCCTTTCAGGTCAGCCTCCGTCGCCTGCAGAAAGGCAACAATGCCGCGGATTAACGCGACTAGGGTCGCGATCATCGCGGCCACGAGCAAAATGGCGAGGAAAACTGTCATGGGCGCTATTTAGGGCGTTATGGCAGCGATGCCAATGGGCAGTTGCCCGCGCCGCACCATTTGGGCCAATGCGGCGCCATCCTCACCGGCGGCCCGAAGCGCTGCTAATGTCGGTGCGCCGCTGCGCTTGGCGAGCCGTTGGCCCTGCTGATCATGCAGCAAGGCGTGGTGATGATAGGTCGGCGTCGGCAGGTCGAGCAGTGCCTGTAACAGCCGGTGGACATGCGTCGCGGCAAATAGATCAGCGCCGCGCACCACGTCTGTCACCCCTTGCGCCGCATCATCGACGGTGACGGCCAGGTGATAGCTGGCTGGCGCATCTTTGCGAGCGAGCACGACATCACCATGGGCCAGCGGATCGGCGGTCACGCGACCGGCATCGGCATCGACCCAGTCGAGCGGCCCGGCCAACGCCACTGCGCGGGCCATATCGATCCGCCAGGCATGGGGCTCCGCTGTGATGCGCGCCTGTCGTTCAGTCGGTGCCATTGCCCGGCAGCTGCCCGGATAGACTGCGCCGTCCGGTCCGGCATGCGGCGCGCTCAGCCGTGCCGTGATATCGGCGCGGGTGCAGAAACAGGGATAGAGAAGCCCCTGATCGTGCAGCCGATCAAGCGCTGCCTGATAGACCGACGCGCGTTCGGATTGGCGCAGCACAGGCCCGTCCCAGCTGAGCCCAAGCCAGGCGAGATCGGCAAGGATCCCGGCGATGTGGTCCGCCCGGCTGCGCGTGCCATCGATATCCTCGATCCGCAGCAGGAAGCGGCCACCCTGATCGCGCGCGCGATCATGCGCCTGGATCGCGGACCAGGCATGGCCAAGATGGAGCGGCCCGGTGGGGCTCGGTGCGAACCGGGTGATGATCATGTGGCCTTGCATTTGGCCCGCCCCCCGGTGCGGCATCTTTCGGGCTCTTGACCGCGAGTCGCGCGTTCTGTCATCATGCCGTCATCCTAGTCGTCGAAAGGCGTCTGGGAAAAGTCTGGGAGGTGACATGTATCATCCCGATCTTATCCGGCACCCGGATATGGTCCGTCATCCGGACGGGTGCCCCGCGCTCGTTCTGAACGCCGATTATACGCCGTTGAGCTATTATCCCTTGAGCGTCTGGCCCTGGCAGACGGCGGTAAAGGCGGTGTTTCTCGACCGGGTCGATATCGTCGCCAATTATGAGCGAGAGGTCCGAAGTCCCACCGCGAGGCTGAAGCTGCCTTCAGTCATCGCGCTCAAGCAATTCGTCAAACCCTCTCAATTTCCCGCCTTCACCCGCTTCAACCTTTTCCTCCGCGACAAATTTACCTGCCAATATTGCGGCTCAGGTCGCGATCTCACCTTTGATCACGTCATCCCCCGCGCCCAAAAGGGCCGCACCACCTGGGAAAATGTTGTCACCGCCTGCGCGCCCTGCAACCTGAAAAAGGGCGGCCGCACCCCCAAACAAGCGCATATGCCGCTCCACGTCGCCCCGATCCGCCCTACCAGCTGGCATTTGCAGGAACATGGCCGCCGCTTCCCGCCCAATTATCTGCACGAAACCTGGCACGACTGGCTTTATTGGGATGTTGAGCTGGAGGCTTGATCGGCGATCTGGAGCGCCACGTCGCGCAGCATCCCGCGCAGCCAGCCAAGCGCCGGATCGCTGTTGCGATAGCTCGCCCAGACCGTGACGACGCCGAGTTTTACCTGGGCCAAAGGCGGCGCAATCAGCATGAGCCCAAGCGAACCCGCCAGCCCCGCCGCAAAGGCACGCGAAATGGTCGTCACGCTATCAGTGACCGCGACGATATCGGCAGCAGCGCGAAACGTCGGCACGATCGCAGCAATTGGCCGCATCAGCCCGGCCGCAGCAAGTTCGGCATCGATTTCCGAAGCGCGGTCTCCCAGCAGCGAAACGACGACGCTGGGATAGCGCGCATAGTCCGCCATCGCCCAGGCTCCGCCACAGGGATGGCCGCGCCGCACAACCACCGCCAGCATGTCCGCCAATAAAGGTTCTGAAGCCGCGCCGCGCGGCAATGGCGTCGTATCGAGCGCCAGCGTCAGATCGATCTCGCCAGTCAGCATCCGCTCGGGCAAGCTGGGCGCGATTGGCAGCCATTCGATGACGATGCCCCGCGCCGCCATGCCAACCCGCCGGACAAGCGGGGCGAGCAACAGATCGGCCTGTGAATCAGTCATCGCGATGCGCATCGTGCGCTGTTCGCCCGCCGGATCGAAGGGCGGTTCGGTGAGGAGCATTTGTACCTCGGCCAGCAGGGCCGCCAGCGGCTGGCGCAGCGTCTCTGCGCGCGGCGACAAGATCGCCCCGCCGGGTCCACGGACCAGCAGCGGATCATCGAGCAGATAGCGCAACCGGCCGAGCGCGCGGCTCATCGCTGGCTGGCTAAGCCCCACTTCGGCCCCCGCCCGCGTGGCATTGCGATGCCGCAGCAGGGCGTCGAGCACCGGAAGCAGGTTGAGATCAATCGCGCGTAAATGCCTCTCGTGCATGATCGACATAATGAACTTGCATTTCATTCATGGTCAAGCCCCGCCTACAGAGCGTTCATCACAAGGAGGCCCAGCATGAATATGACTACCAAAGACATCCTGATCATTGGCTACGGCCCCGTCGGTCGTGAGACGGTTGCGCTGTTGCGCGCCCGCGGGACACCGGTGCGCGTTGCCCAGCGATCGCGCCCGGTGGACCTGCCCAGCGGCGTCGATTTCACGCCCTGCGACATCCTTGACGCTGCATCGGTTCGCGCCGCTGTGACAGGTGCCAAGCAGGTCGCGGTCGCGGTCGGCTTTGAATATACGGGCAAGGTCTGGTCGAAGCTTTGGCCGATTGCGATGCAGAACCTGCTAGACGCGTGCGCTGCGGCAGGGGTTCGCATGATCTTCTTCGACAATCTCTATATATACGGCCCGCAGCGTTTACCGCTCGTCGAAACGATGGCGCTCACGAAAATGGGCCGAAAACCGGCGGCTCGGGCGAAGATCACGCGGATGTGGCAGGCCGACGCGCGTGTGAAGGTGGCGGCACTGCGCGCGCCCGATTTCTACGGTCCCGGCGTGCTGTTGTCGCATATCGGCGAAACCGGACTTGCCGCGATCGCCAAGGGCAAGCCGGCAATGTTCGTCTTCTCGCCCGATCAGCCGCATGATTTTGCCTATGTGCCCGATATCGGCCGGGCAATGGTGACGCTGCTCGATGCCGACGACAGCGCGTTCGGCCAAGCATGGCACATGCCGTGCGCTCCAACGATGACGACGCGCCAGATCCTCGCGCTTGGCGCGAAACAAGCCGGGGTAAAGCTTCGTCTGCGCACCTTCCCCGGTATCGTCAGGCGGATGCTGGCGCTGTTCGTGCCGTTCCTGCGCGAACTGGGCGAAATGCGCTTTCAATGGGACCGGGCCTATACGGTCGATGCCACCAAGTGGAGCAAGCATTTCTGGTCGGATGTGACGCCGTTCGAGACTGGGGTTGCAGTCACAATGAAGTCCTTTGCCGATTGATGTCGGCGCGCCGGTTGCGGTTCGAGCCGCGACCTCATCGTTGATCACGTCTGTCAGCGCACCCGGAATGGCCGCATCACCTGGGAGAATGTCGTCACAGCCTGCGCGCCCGGCAAGTTGAGAGAGGACGGTCCCAATCCCAAGCAAGCGCAATTGCCGCTCCGCATCGCGCCGACCCGCCCGACCAGCTGGCATGTGCAGGAACATGCCCGATGGTTCCCGCCTAAAGGCCAGCATCAGACGTGGCATGACTGGATTAGATTGGATGTTGAGCTGGTGGCCGAAGCGGCGCTTCAGAATGGAATTTTGAGCGTCAACAGGATTTGCCCTTCGCCCAAACGGCCCTGTGCAATCTCCGGCCCGAACCAAGCATTGCCCGGCAAGGCGACGCCGACACGCTTCCGATCAGCATAACGTTCCGGCACCGACCGTAGCCGATGTTTCTCGTTCGGGTCGGATGCACCGCAGACGATGATATCGCCATTGGCATCGTGCGGACAAAACCTGGTTTGGAGCGGCTTGATCTGTTCGATCGTTGCAGGAATCGTGTCGATCGACGCCAAATCTAGCCGCACCATTGGCCCCGCAACATTGACGGATTGCAAGAGGATCAGGGTGACAAGCATCGCGCTAAGTCTTTCGAAAGACGATCTGCACGTACCCGGTAATCGCTACCAATAATGGCGGCACAAGGGCGGGGTTGGGGCGGCGTTGCGCGGTAACGATGAAAAGCCCGCTCTTTCGACGTTGACCACGCCCCTGCCGCAGCGCAGCATGCGGCATGGCTAGCCTTCCTGCGATCACCAACAATCCTGACATCCGCTTTCTCGGCAAATTGCTGGGCGACGTGATCCGCGATTATGGGGGGGCGGCGCTGTTCGATCGGGTTGAGGCGATCCGCTCCGCCTCGGTTGAGCGGCATCGGGGGCGTGGCGATGACAGTGCTACCGACATGGCGCTCGATCGCCTGAGCCTGGATGAGACGCTCGATTTCACGCGCGGTTTCATGCTGTTCTCGATGCTGGCCAATCTTTCCGAGGATCGCCACGGTATCACCGCCGAACCGGGTGCCGATATGGCCGCCGCGCTGGAGCGGCTTCGCGCCGACGGGATCGGGACAGAGGCCACGCTCGCGCTGCTGGAGCATGCGCTGGTCGCCCCAGTGCTGACCGCGCATCCCACCGAGGTGCGGCGCAAGAGCATGATCGACCACCGCAACCGCATCGCCGAGCTGCTGAAGCTGCGCGACGCGGGCCTGGCGACCACCCCCGATGGCGATCATGTCGATGAGGCGATTACCCGGCAAATCGCCTTGTTGTGGCAAACGCGCGTGCTGCGCCGCGAGCGGCTTTACGTCACTGACGAGGTGGAAACCGCGCTCAGCTATCTCCGCGAAGTCTTTCTGCCGACGCTGCCGGCGCTCTACCAGCGCTGGGATCGGGTGCTGGGCAAACGCTGCCCTAGTTTTCTGCGCCCCGGTAGCTGGATCGGCGGCGACCGTGACGGCAATCCCTTTGTGGTCGCCGCATCGATGCGGACGGCGCTGGGCCGGGCGAGTGAGGCTGTGCTCGGTTATTATCTCGATGCCATCCACCTGTTGGGCGCCGAGCTGTCGATTTCGAGCGAGCTGGCAAGTGTCGACCCCGAGGTCGTTTCCCTTGCCGAAGCGAGCGGCGACGAGGCCCTGTCGCGCACCGACGAACCCTATCGCCGCGCGCTTTCAGGCGTTTATGCCCGGCTCGCCGCGACGCATCTGGCGCTGACCGGCAAGCCAGCGCCGCGCCCCGGCCCTCTCACCGGTTTGCCCTATGCGACGCCGCAGGATTTTCGCGCCGATCTCGTCGCCATCGCCCACGGGCTGGCGCGCGATCATGGCGGCGCCCTCGCCACCGGTGGCGCGCTTGGGCGGCTGATCCGCGCCGTCGAGACCTTTGGCTTTCATCTGGCAACACTCGACATGCGCCAGAACAGCGCCGTCCACGAACGCGTCGTGGCCGATTTGCTGAAAGGGGCGGGGGTCGAACCCGATTATCTCGCGCTCGATGAACCCGCCCGAATCGCGCTGTTACGCCGCGAACTCGCCAGTCTGCGCCCGCTGACCAGCCCCTATGCGACCTATGCCGATGAGACGATGTCCGAGATTGCGATCCTGCATGAGGCAGCCCGGTCGCATGCGGCTTATGGCCCGGCCTCCATCACCAATTATGTGGTGTCGATGGCGCAGTCGGTGTCCGATCTGCTCGAGGTCAATCTGTTGCTCAAGGAAGCCGGGCTGTATCGACCCGGTCAGGGTCAGGGCGATTTGCCGCATGCCGCGATCATGGCGGTGCCGCTGTTCGAGACGATCGGGGATCTTGAGGCCGCCCCCGCCGTGATGGCCGATTATTTCGCGCTGCCAGAGGTTGCCGCCGTGGCGCAGGCGCGCGGTCATCAGGAAGTGATGATCGGCTATTCCGATAGCAACAAGGATGGCGGCTATCTGACCTCAACCTGGAGCCTTAGCCGCGCCTCGACCGCGCTGGCGCCGGTTTTCGCCAAGGCAGGCGTGGCGATGCAGCTGTTCCATGGTCGCGGCGGCGCGGTGGGTCGTGGCGGTGGTTCGTCCTTCTCGGCCATTTTGGCGCAGCCACCGGGTACCGTGCAGGGCCGCATCCGCATCACCGAACAGGGCGAGGTGATCGCCGCCAAATATGGCACGCGCGAGAGTGCCGCGACCAATTTGGAAGCGATTGCGGCGGCAACGCTGCTGGCCAGTCTTGAACCCGAACGGCTATCGTCGCGCGATTATGAGCGCTTTTCGGCGGCAATGGATCACTTGTCCGCCACCGCCTTCGCTGCCTATCGCGATCTCGTCTACGGGACCGAGGGGTTCCGCACCTTCTTTCGTCAGATGACGCCAATTGCCGAGATTTCTGGCCTGAAGATCGGCTCACGCCCGGCGAGCCGCACCAAATCCGACCGGATCGAGGATCTGCGCGCGATTCCGTGGGTGTTCAGTTGGGCACAGGCGCGGGTGATGCTGCCCGGCTGGTTCGGTGTCGGCACCGCGATTGCCGCGTTTGAGGACAAGGCACTGATTAAGGACATGGCGGCCGGTTGGCCATTCTTCGCGGCAACGCTGGCGAATATGGAACAGGTGATCGCCAAAGCCGATATGGGCATCGCCGCGCGCTATGCGGCGCTTGTGCAGGATCGGGCGCTGGGTGACACGATCTTCAAGCGGATCAGCGATGGCTGGCACCGCAGCCGCGACGGCTTGTTGCTGGCGACCGGCCAGGCGCATCTGCTCGCTGCCAATCCGGCGCTCGATGCCTCGATCCGGCTGCGGCTGCCCTATATCGAGCCGCTCAACCTGCTCCAGATCGAATTGATCAAGCGGCGGCGGGCAGGCGAGAAGGATGAGCGGATCGGCGAGGGTATCCTGCTGTCGATAAACGCGATTGCGACGGCGCTCCGGAATTCTGGCTAGAGTCTGATGACTTTGGCTTGGACCAACCCAAACCCCGTTCGCCCTGAGCGAAGTCGAAGGGCATGCGAAGCGCTTGGGCTTCGACTTCGCTCAGCCCGAACGGGTATATGGTTGAAGCGACCTAACGTCATCACGCTCTCTAAGGCCAAGGACGATTGGGTTCACGCGGAGGCGCGGGGACGCGGAGAAGAAAAAGGCGGCGCTGCGCAGAAAATCGATCTTGTGCCGGATGGATCGGGTCAATCATGTTTCCGACGCATCAGCTTGGTGAAATTTCTCCGCGTCGCCGCGCCTCCGCGTGAACCCAATCCCAGGTCAGCCCTCCAGGAATGGCCCGGCAATCTCATCGCGCACCCGCAGCAGTCGCCCGGTTGCACGGTCGATCAAGGCCCAGGTCGTGACCGCTTCAACCTTCACCTTGCCGTCCGAACCGGTGAAGCGAACATGCCGGTCAAACCGTGCGCCATAGGGTTTGCCCGGCACCCATGTCTCGCCGGTCACGGTCTCCCCCACGCTGACATTACCGCGATAATCAATCTCGTGCCGGGTCACCACCCAGACATAAGCAGCGATGTGGTCAGCAGGCGCGACGGCGCGCCAATGCGCGGTGGCAAGGTCCTGAATCCAGCGCACCCACACCGCATTGTTGACATGGCCGAGCTCGTCAATGTCGGCCGGCCCAGCGGTAATGGTCAGCGTGAAGGCCAAGCCTATCCCTCCACCCCCAGCTGCCACAGCACGAAAGCATGTTCCTCGGCGGCCTCGCGCAAACTTTCGAACCGGCCCGATTTGCCGCCATGCCCGGCACCCATGTTGGTCTTCAGCAACAGCACATGATCGTCGGTCTTTTCGTGGCGGAGCTTGGCCGCCCATTTGGCGGGCTCCCAATAAGTCACGCGCGGATCGTTGAGGCCGCCGCTAATGAACATCGGCGGATAGGCCTGGGGCTTCACCTGATCATAGGGCGAATAGCTGCGGATCAGCGCGAACGCTTTTGGGTCCTCGATCGGGTTGCCCCATTCGGGCCATTCGCCGGGCGTCAAGGGCAGGCTTTCGTCCAGCATGGTGTTGAGCACGTCGACAAACGGCACATCGGCGATCACCGCGCCCCACAGCTCTGGGTCCGAATTGATCACCGCGCCCATCAGCTCCCCGCCAGCCGAGCGCCCGGCGATGGCGATCTTGCCCGCGCTGGTCCAGCCGCCCGCGATCAATCCCTTCGCGACATCGACGAAATCGTTGAAGGTGTTAGTACGCTTCTCCAGCTTACCGTCGAGATACCATTGCTGGCCCAAATCGTCGCCGCCCCGGATATGCGCGATGGCATAGGCAAAGCCGCGATCGAGCAGCGACAGCCGCCCGGTCGAGAAGCCCGGCGGGATCGCATAGCCATAAGCACCATAAGCGTAGAGGAAGACCGGGCGGCTGCCGTCCTTCGGGAAGTCTTTGGGATAGACGATCGACACCGGCACCTCAGTGCCATCGCGCGCGACAATCTTTAGCCGGTCGGTGGCGTATTTTCTGGCGTCGTAACCGCTTGGGATTTCCTGGACCTTCAGGACCGTCATCTCGCCAGTCTCGACGGCATAGTCATAGACCGTGCCCGGGGTGACCATCGATTCATAGCCGAGCCGCAGCACGCTCATGTCATATTCGGGATTGTCGCCGAGCCCGGCGTCATAGCTCGCCTCCGGGAAGGCGATCCGTTTCGGCGCGCCGCCGTCATAGGAATGGATCTCGATCTGATCGAGGCCCTCTTCGCGGCCATCAACGATGAAGAAGCGCGCAAAGCAGCTGACGCCGGTCATATAGAAATCGCCGCTTGGCCCGATCAGCTCGGTCCAGCTCCCGGGGTCGCTAATCGGCGCAGTGCAGAGCCGGAAATTGGGGTCAGTGTCGTTGGTGTGGATGAATAGCGTGTCGCCATGCGCATCGACATCATATTCGCGCTCGACCTGGCGCGGCGAGACGCAGACCGGCGTGGCGAGCGGGTCGCTGGCGGGGAGCAGCCAGACTTCGCTGGTGACGTGGTCGCCCGTTGCGATGACGATCCATTGCCGGTCGCTGGTTTCGGAGACGCCGACGCGGAAGCCCTCATCAGCTTCCTTGAACAGTTCGATATCGTCGGTGATGGGCGTGCCGAGCCGGTGGAACCGCGCATTGTCGGTGCGCCATTGTTCATTGGCGAGGCCATAGAGAAAGCCGCTATCGTCTGCCGCCCAGACGATTTCGGAGAGCATACCGGGGATGATTTCAGGCAGATGTTCGCCGGTCGCAATGATCTTGACCCGGACTTCGAAGCGTTCCGAGCCATTATCGTCGATCGCATAAGCGAGCAGCGTGCCGTCATTGCTGACGGAAAGCGCACCAAGCCGGAAATATTCCTTGCCCGCCGCCAGCATGGGTTCGTCGAGCAGCAATTCATCCGGCCCCCCCGCCACGGGCTTGCGCCACCATTTGCGGTATTGGCCGCCGGTCTCGAACGCGGTCCAGTAGAGCCAGTCGCCATCCTTTTGCGGTACCGATGAATCGTCTTCCTTGATCCGCCCCTTCATCTCTTCATAAAGCCGGTCGGTCAGCGGCTTGAGCGGGGCCATCACGCCTTCGAAATAGGCGTTTTCGGCTTCCAGATAGGCAAGCACATCGGGATCTGTGACCTGAGGATAGCCAGGGTCCTTCAGCCAGGCATAGGCATCGTCGATGGTCTGGCCGTGGGCGGTAAAGCTATGCTGGCGGCGCTCGGCGCGGGGCGGCGGGGTGGTGATGGTCATCTTCTATCCCTAACCGTTCAAATGACGCTTCGTCGAGAGGCAGGGACGCAAAGGCGACCGGCTCGACTTGGCCGGGCACCAGCGCGTAAGATGGGCTATCACCAGAGTCAGGATATGCCATGTCTACCCATGCCGACCGTCTTTCCGCCCTCCGCGACCAGCTCAAGCGCGATCGCCTTGATGGCTTTGTCGTGCCGCTTACCGATGAGCATATGAGCGAATATGTCGGTGCCTATGCGCAGCGGCTGGCCTGGCTGACGGGGTTTCAGGGATCGGCCGGGACGGCAGTTGTACTGCCCGAGGCCGCGGCGATCTTTACCGATGGGCGTTATACGCTGCAGGTGCGGCAGCAGGTCGATGGCAATCATTGGGCCTATATTGGCGTGCCGCAGACCAGTGTCGCCGGTTGGTTGGGCGACCATGCCGGGCAGGGTGCACGCATCGGCTATGATCCGTGGCTGCATACCCGCGCCTGGGTGCAGGAAGCGAGCAAGGCGCTGGCCGAGCGCGGCGCCGTGCTGGTTGCTGTCGATACCAATCCGGTCGATGCGGTCTGGCCCGATCGCCCGGCCCCATCCACCGCCACGCTAAGCGTCCAATCCGATGATCAAGCCGGGCAGTCATCGGCGCAGAAGCGCGCTGGGATCGCTGACTGGTTGGCCGCGCGCAAGGCCGATGCGGTGGTACTGACCGCGCTCGATTCGATCGCCTGGGCGTTCAACATCCGCGGCAAGGATGTCGATCATACCCCCGTCGCGCTCGCCTATACGATCGTCCAGGCCGATGGCACCGCTGATCTGTTCATCGCGCCCGAAAAACTGACCGACGCGGTCCGCCAGCATCTTGGCAATGCCATCCGCGTGCGCGATCGCAGCGAATTTGCTGCAGCGCTTGCCAGCTATGCGGGCAAGCGCGTTGCCGCCGATCCGGAACGCGCCGTCGCCGCGATCTTTGACGCGCTTGATGCCGGTGGAGCGAGCGTGCTCGCGCAGCGCGACCCGGTGGTGCTGGCCAAAGCGCTCAAAAACCCTGTGGAAATCGCCGGTCACCGATCAGCGTCCGCGCGTGACGGTGCCGCGCTTGCCCGCTTTCTCCGCTGGGTGGAGGCGGAGGCGCCCAAGGGTGGCCAGACCGAGCTGAGCTGTGCGGCCAAGTTGCTCGAATTTCGCCAGGCATCGGGCGTGCTGCTCGACACCTCGTTCGATACCATTTCGGCGACCGGTGCGCACGGGGCGAGCCCACATTACCGCGTTGATGAGGAATCGAACGCGCCGCTCGAGCTTGGCCAGCTTTATCTGGTCGATTCAGGCGGGCAATATCAGGATGGCACTACCGATGTAACCCGGGTGCTGCCGATCGGTCCGCCCAGCGCTGAGATGCGCGATCGGTTCACGCGCGTGCTGAAAGGGCATATCGCACTCGCCACCGCCGTCTTCCCACACGGCACCAATGGCGGCCAGCTCGATGCGTTTGCGCGGCGCCCGCTATGGGAAGCGGGGCTCGATTATGCGCACGGGACCGGCCACGGCGTCGGCGCTTATCTGTCGGTGCATGAGGGCCCGCAGCGGATCGCTACCCCCAATTACCCCGGCGGGGGGCCATCAGAGCCGCTGCGCGCGGGCATGATCATTTCGAACGAGCCGGGATATTACAAGGCGGGTGAGTATGGCATCCGCATCGAAAACCTGATCCTGGTAGAGGACCGCGACCTACCGGGCGGCGAAGCCCCGATGCTGGGCTTTGAGACGCTGACTTTTTGCCCGATCGAGCGATCCCTGATCTTGGCCGAAATGCTGACGGTGGCAGAGCGGGCGTGGCTCGACGGCTATCATGTCCGCGTGCAGGAGGTGCTTGGGCCGCAGATGGCGGGCGATGACCTTGCCTGGCTCAAGGGAAAATGCGCGGCCATCTGACGCAAGGAGCAATACCAATGCCATCGCTGTTCACAACGCCCATCCACCTCGGCCTGGGCGCATTGGCTGAGGTGCAGCCCGATTTCACCGGCATGGCATGGTATGCCGATTATGCTGCACGCACCGCCGCCGATGGTGATGAGGGACGGCTGGTAACAATGTACCGCTTCACCGAAAGCTGGGACATGTGGGAAATGCATCCGAATGGCCACGAAGTAGTCGTGTGCCTGAGCGGGGAAATGACGCTCCACCAGGAAATGGCAGATGGCAGCAGTGCGACCGTAGCGATTGGGCCCGGCGACTATGTGATTAATCCCCCCGGCGCGTGGCACACCGCCGATGTGGCAGCAAAGGCAACAGCGCTGTTCATCACGGCCGGGATGGGCACGGCGCATCGTCCGCGCTGACCGGTGCATCGCCCGCTAGATCGCGGGCGCGCGCCTTGCGCTTCTTCAGATTGGCCCGCAGGTGCGCGGCCAGCCGCTCGGCACGGTCTTGCTTGTCAGACATCGTCGCGGCTTACCCGGCTACACCCGGTGCTGACAAGCTTGCCTTGACAAGCGCCGCCGCGTCAGACCATAGGCGCGCTCCCGCCTCAAAAAGCGGCGAAACGCTGCCGTAGCTCAGTGGTAGAGCGCATCCTTGGTAAGGCTGAGGTCGTGAGTTCAATCCTCACCGGCAGCACCAGTTTTCAACATCGAAATAATGACTTAACCTTTCCCCTCGGGGATAGGGCAGGGTCTTTTCAACATCCGGAAGAGTATAGGGCGCAACCGAACGCGAAAAATTCGCCGTTCTGCGTGCTTTGACACCCAACTTCTTCCACGGCGCGGGCCCCGCCAGTAACCATTGCCCGCCAGGACCGCCAGGCCGACAACAACGCGTCTGTTCAATCCAACGGTTATTATACCGCATTCCCCTCAATAGTTGGCAATCCAATCTTCTTGCGTAGAAAATTGTATCCATCATGACTGCAGAATGGATGTTGTTGTTCTGGTTGGTAAAATTCCATGGGCTAAGAGTGGGTTAGGGGAGGATGGGCCTCCCCGCCGAGCCCCGCACTCGGTCTCAAGGAAAAGGACCTACCAATGCGAGCACTATCTGCTCAGGAGCTTGATCTCGTTATCGGCGGTTACGAAAATGACGGCGGCGGCGGCTTGTCTTACAGCGAGGCTGGCGGCGACTATCTGGTGAGCGGTGCCGATCTTTCGGACTCTGCCGCAGACAGCATCAACGGCGCGGTCAACACACTGACCGGCACTGATCTCGACAATTTCGCAAATCAGACCGCTCAGTCTTTCGGGATCCCCGTCGGACCGTTCCGCGTAACGCCGATTATCAATCCGTTCGCCGGGCCCAACAACATTCGATACGGCATCAGGATCGGCGCCCGCTGCTAATCCTTGCCTGGTGCCGGCCCCCCGGTCTGGTGGGTCGGCACCAAACTGGTATTTTATAACAGGCAGATCAGTTTTGTCCGCCATCATCATGCCCCCACCCGGCAGCCATTCGGCGCCGCTCCATCTTGCCGCCCGCGAACCGCAAAATGTCTCGGCTCGGCAAACGCTTGAGCATCTGTCGCGCCTGCCGCTGCGCGTGCGGCGATCGCTGTTGCTGGTCGGATTCCATATCGGGCGCCGTTTTGGGTATCTCGCGGCGAGTCCAGCCGAAGCGCTGCGGATCTCAGTTGCGTTGCACATCCCCCTGAAAAACGCACTCAAGATTGCCGGCGAGGCGATGTTTCACGATCTGATGTTCGCCGTGGAGTGGCTCGCCCTGAAGAACCGCACCCCGGCGGGGTTGTTCCGGGATGCGCGCGCCGTGCGCATCACCGATCACGAAATCGTGCAATGGGCGAGCGAGCAAAAAGCCGTCATTCTCGCCACGCTCCACATGGCAAGCTACGCCACCTCGCTCGCCAAATTGCTGTACGCGCATTTTCCGGGGCGGCAGGTCGTGATCGTCCGGAGCAAGTCCATTACCGAGGATGAGCGTCAGGCGCTGGCCAAGCTGGCGATGATTGGCGTTCAGGCGGAATATCTCTTTCTTGATCGCCCCGAGACCTTTCTCGATCTCGTCCGTCTGGTGAAGCGCGGTGCTGTGCTTGTTACGCTGGTTGACCTCCCCCACGAATATGGTCGGTCCTGCGAAGTCGATCTTTTTTGGCAGCGGGCCAGCATCGCCATTGGCGTTGCTGATCTGTCCGCCCTGTGCCGGGCGCCGATCGTGCTGTTCAGGACGGTCAGCAAGGTCCTGGGCGACGAGATCATTGTTGATTCAGTGATTGAGATTGGCGTGATGACGGCGGCCAAGCGCCAGAACGCTGCCGATACGATCGCACGCTTCATCAACGCTGCTGTCCGCGCGGCGCCAGCGCAGTGGCACATGTGGGACAGGCTCCCCGAATATGCGGTGCCCGCCCCATGCGCCTGAACAGGGTCGGATCGAGCGATCGCCATGGGCGGGGCGCAGGCATGGCTAGCCCGGTGCTGATTGCGCAATCGGCACTCCATGGGGTGCTGACGTCATTCTTTGCCGCGATCGCGCTGATTAGCCTCGGCGCCCTGATCGTCGGACATTATAGCCGCAAGGAGACGGTGCCCGGCGAAGTGGTCGCGCGCGACGGCTTTACCGCGACCGTCAGCGAAAAAGCGGGCACGATATCGTCGGTCGCGGTAAGGCTGGGCGATCATGTTGAGGCAGGACAACTCCTTGCTGTGATCCAGATCCCGCGGGTCGTCGCCGGCGCCGGTGACACGGCGGAACTGACGATCCGGCGGCTCGACGAAATGCGCAACAATCTCGAAACACGCGGCCGCGCCCTCCGGGCAGCGCTGGGGGGCGCGCCCCAGCAGATCGACCTGGTCAACAGGAATACCGACAATTCGCTGCGCTCTGCGGCGGCGACGCGGGCGGCGATCCTGAAGCAGCGATCAGTCGCCACCGAGCGTCTTGGCGCGGTCCAGACGCTCGGCACCAAGGGTTTCGCCAGCCGTTCGGTGATCGCGCAAGTCGAGAACGCCGCCCTGCAGGTTGACCAGGCGCTTGCCAACGCCGACCTTGCTGCATCGGAGATCGAACGGGCACGGACTGACCGGCTCTTGTCGATCAATACGGAGATGAGGTCGCTCGATCAGGCCCTTCTCGATGTCGAGAACCAGAAAATACAGGTCGACACCCAGATTCATGATCTCCAGTCGCAGGAATTTGTCCGCGTCACGGCGCCGGCGTCGGGTGAGGTACGCGCCATCAGCATTCGTCAAGGCCAGCGCGTCGATCCGGGCGACCGCCTGTTCGCGCTGGCACGACCGGGATCGAAACTGGCGATTGCCCTTGAAGTGCCCTCCAACGCGATCGGCTTTATCGAGCCTGGTCAACGCGTTGTCCTGAAGTACGACGCGTTTCCCTTTGAGACGTTCGGCGTGCGTTATGGGCAGGTTTCTGCGGTTCAATCGGCGGCGATGACATCAACCGCGCAGCCCAGCGATGCCAAGGCAGGCAGCGGCAAGACATTCTCGGTCGAGGTACTTCCCGATCAGGCTTTCGTTAGCGCCCATGGACAGCGTCGGCCGCTCAAAATCGGCATGAGCGTGACCGCTGAGGTCACCCTTGAGCGTCGCCGCCTGATCAGCTGGCTGCTCGAACCCCTTTATTCGGTCCAAAGGCAGCTGCGATGAACCCCCTCGCATCAGCAGTGCGGCGGGTGCCGATGATCCGGCAAGACGCCAATGGGGAGTGTGCGCTCGCTTGCCTTGCGATGATCGGCCAGTGGCATGGCCACCGAATATCGCTTGCGCAATTGCGGATCGAATATCCCACGACGCGGCTTGGGCTGAACCTGGGTGACCTGTCCAAGATCGCCCGGGCCTTGCGGCTGCAACCGCGGGGATTGTTGATCACTGACATCACCGATCTCAAGAAAGTCAGGCTGCCGGCCGTGCTGCACTGGGATCGGAACCACTTCGTCGTCCTGGTGCGGGTGAGGCGGGGCAAATATACCGTGCACAATCCTGCAGCGGCCGTCACCGACTATAATGAAGCCGAGTTCAGGGCGCATTTCTCCGGCACTGTTCTTGAACTCGAACCTGCAGACAATTTCGAGACGATCGTCCGGCAGAAGAAAAATTCGCTGTCGAATATCCTGCGACGCACCAACGGGCTTGGTCCGTCGATAGCGCAGGTCGTCGTCGTATTGCTGACAAGCAGTGTGCTGATCTTGGCCGTCCCGGCCATTGTCCAGGTCGCGCTCGACAGTGTGATTCCCAAGAACGACCTTGAGCTGTTGCAATTGCTGGCCATCACGCTTTTTGCGGTGTCAGCATCGACCGGTGTCGCCGAATGGATTCAACGCCGGATCATTGCGAATGCCGGTACTGCGTTTTTCGTCCAGCTTACGCGCAACGCCGTGGGGCACATCTTTCGCTTGCCGATTGCCTATGTTGAATCCCGGCATCCCGGGGATATCGCCGTTCGCCTTGAATCGATAAACCATGTGCAGAATGTGGTGACCAGTTCAGCGGTAAGTGCCCTGGTCGACGGCATGATGATGCTGCTCTGTGGCGTCCTGATGTTCCTCTACATTCCGTCCCTTGCGCTCATGGTGACGGGCGTATTTCTGGCCGTCATTCTAGTTCGGTTGCTGATGTACCCGGCCCTGCGCAGTCAGGGGGCGATCGCGCTGCGGGAACGGGCCGAAGAACGGTCCCGCCTGCTGGACAGCCTGAGGGCGGCGCCAGCGCTCAAGGCGGCGAACGCAACGCCGGCAGCCACCGGCCGCTGGTATGACAGTCTGGTCAATGCATCAAACGCCAGCTTCAAAGGCTCGATGATCGAAGCCAATGCAATGCTGTTCGTCGAAATACTCACGGCGCTGGGAACTGCACTTGTTCTATATTTCGGCGTGATTGCTGTAATGGCGCAGGGCATTACGGTCGGAATGCTATATGCGTTCTTCACGTATCGCGGCATGTTCTTTGACCGCATCGACAAGCTTATCCATTTCATGACCGATCTCGCCCTGTTGGGGACGAACCTGAACCGGCTCGATGACTTTTTGCAAATGGACGTGGAGCGCGAGAATGCGATCGTCACGCGATCGATCAGGAACGACATCGCGCTGCGCGATGTCTCTTTCAAAGCGGGCTTCGCGGACAAGCCGATCATCGCCGATATCTCCTTAAGCATTGCGGCAAATTCCGGGGAATGGATCGCCATCGTCGGCCCCTCAGGATCGGGCAAGACCACGCTGCTTAAGGTTTTGGCCGGCCTTTACCGGCCAAGCTCGGGCCAGCATCTCGTCGATGGCACCGACCTATCGACCTGGGGACTCGCTGCCTATCGCGACAATATCGGCCTTCTGCTTGGCGCGGATAAATTGATGCGCGGCAGCGTCACTGAAAATGTGACCTGCTTCGATCCAGCGCCCGACATGACGCGGCTGGAATCTGCGCTGCGGATTGCCTGCCTGACCGATGTCATCGACGGACTGCCAAGCCGCTTTCACACGATCGTGAGCGAGGAAAATGGCGTGATGTCCAGCGGGCAACGTCGCCGCCTGATGCTCGCCCGCGCAATTTACCGCGACGCGCCGATTCTGCTGCTCGATGAAGTCACGTCGAACCTGGATGCCGAGACGACCGAGCAACTGCTGGAAAACCTCGCCAGTCTGCCGGCGACCAAGGTGCTGACAACGCATGACGAGCGCATTCTCGATTTCTGCCAGCAGGTCTTTGAGATGAAGTCGGGGCGCTTGTCGCTGATGCGGTCGGCACAGACCGTGAATTGAGGGAAATGGCGATGGACGATCAGGACGCAATTTATGCGATGCTTACGGAACTCATCTCGCGAACAACCGAGCGCGATCAGATCGTCGTTGCGGATACGCCGCTCGACGCGCTTGGCCTCGACAGTCTCGGCCTGATCGAGGTGATATTCGAACTTGAGGAGCGGTATAACGTCGACCTCCCTTTCAACGCGAACGAGATGGCCCAGAACAGCCATCAGGCAACAGTGGGCAATATCGTCGACATGGTCGTCCGCGCGCGGGCTGGCGTCGATTCGAAATGAGGCGGGTCGTTATCACCGGCATGGGCGTTGTTTCGCCGGCTGGAAACGGCACGGCGGCGGCGTGGGAAGCGGTCAGGCTGGGACGGTCCTGTTACCAGGCCAGCGCCGATCGCGGGTTTCATAAGCCGTTGGGCACGGTCGATCGCGGGGGTGGCGCCAATGCTCCTTTTCAGCCGGCAAGGGAGATCGACCCGACGGTCAAAATGGCGCTGGAAGCGAGCCGCGAAGCGCTAACGCAAGCCGATTTCGCGCAATTGATCGATCGCAACCGCATGGGCGTGGTGATTGGATCCGGTGCGGGCAATCAGCAGACGCACGAGATGCTTGCCCGTCGGATGTACGGCGAAGGGAAAACCCGTTTCCACCCGATGGCGATCCCAAGAGGCATGTTCAGTTCGGTGACCAGCGCCATCGCAACCGAGCACAAGGCAAGAGGCGTGGCCTTTTCTGTCTCCAGTGCTTGCGCTTCCGCGACCCATGCTATCGGACAAGCGATGCTTTGCATCGGCAGCGGCGGCGCCGATATCATGATCACCGGGGGCAGCGAAGCCTGCCTCACCCAGGGGTGCCTGGCGGCGTGGGATTCGCTCCACGTCCTCGCGCAGGAATATTGCCGCCCCTTTTCCGCCGGACGCGATGGCTTGGTATTGGCCGAGGGAGCGGCAATCCTGGTTCTTGAGGACCGACAACATGCGCTGAATCGCGGTGCAGTCATTCTCGCCGAGATTGCCGGCTATGGGGCGTGTTCCGATGCGACCGCGCTAACCGCGCCGGATCCGTCCGGCATGGCGCGGTCAATGCGGCGGGCGATCGACCATGCCGGCATCGATCCCGATCAGATCTGCGCCATCAATGCCCATGGCACGGCAACCGAGTCCAACGACCGCAGCGAATGCGCGGCGATTATCGAGGTTTTCGGCGCGCGTCATGGCCGGATTCCGGTCTCGTCGACCAAGTCGGTGCTTGGCCATTCGCTGGGGGCTTCGGGCGCGATTGAGTTGGCCATGTCGGTACGCTCGCTTCAGGAGCAGTTCGTGGCGCCGACCGCCAATCACCTCGCGCCGGACAAGGATTGCCCCGTCGATTGCGTGCCGAACCAAGGGCGCGACGCCAGGCTTGCGACGATCCTGAGCAATTCTTTCGCATTTGGTGGTCTGAACGCCTCAATCGTGGTGCGTCATGCAGAAGCAGCTTAGCCGCGCCCTAGCGCGCGGCGCATCGGGCAGCGGCGCGTTTGAGCAACCCAGGCTGCCAATCTTCCCGCGCGCGATCAAGGAATGCACGACAGCTGACAGCTCGCCCTATTTGTGCTCGGTCGACGAGCTGACCCGACGCTATGGTTTTAACCCGCACCGTCTCCACCTCATCGATCAGCTGGCCAGCTTTGCTGGGCAATCTTATGACGTCGGCGTGAAGATAGGGGCGCTGCTCATCGGCGGAAGCTTCCTCGATCAATCGATCGATCAACCGCGCGACATTGACTGCCTTGTCTATTACCGGATCGACGCGCAGGCCGACGCGGTCGACGCCATCATTTCCCAGTGGAATGCATTGCGTCGCGGCTTCCCGCTCGACGTCAAACTCTGCCCGACGGATGCCGGACCGCTTACCATTATCAAGCGATCGATCTTTTTCTCAAACCTCTTCTCGATCGACAAGGCAACGCTTGTCCTGGAGCGCGGAACAATCCTGGTTGAACTGCCGAACGAAAAATTTGACAATGAAATCAATCCATAAACATGGCCAATCAACGGAGAAAAATGGACATGACGCTTCGCCTGATCATCCGAACAGTGCTGGCTACAGCGCTTTCGCTGTTGTCGCTTCCCGCGCTTGCTGGTCCAGGATCAGGCAAGACCAGCGGTCCATATGTTGGTGCAGAGATTGGCCCGGTCAATCATCATTTCGTCGTTGAGGAAGGCGTTCCACCGGCCCAGCCGACGGCCAGAAATGTCTCCCAATGGGGGGTCGGCGGTGGGGTCTTTGCCGGCTATGATCACTATGTCACTGACCGCATCCGGATTGGCGGCGAAGTCGCTTTCAATTTTGGCGGCAGAACCCCTGCCACGACGAGCGCGGCCGGCCAGCCCCTCTCGATCACGCCACGCTTTGGCTACAGCCTGACGGCGCGGGCTGGCTATGCGCTGAGCAACGCCGTCATCGCTTATGGTGGGGCCGGCTATGGCGGGCATCGCTATCGACGGAATTTGCCAGCCGGCACGGCCGATTTCGGCGATTGGAACCAGAGCTTCATTCTTTTAGGCGGCGTCGAATTGAAGGCGTCGTCCAGAGCCAATCTCAGGCTCGAATTCATGCATCTCGACGGCACCCGGAATCAGGTCATGCTCGGTATCCCGATCAGGTTTTGACGCAGATGAAGGGGTGACAACCCCGGTTCGGCGCTTTCGCTGCCTGAGGCAGAGCGCGAGGCAGGATTGGACGCAATCGTGCGCCCGCAATCAGCGCGGGGAAACGCTCAGGCGCGCTCGCGTTCGAGCAGATCGGCGGCGTCGATGCCGAGCAGCTTGATATGGTCGCGGATCCGCGGCCAGCTGCTCGTCATGAAATGGTCGCGTTCGGCGATGCGCAGTTTTTCGGCCGCGCCTGCCAGCACAAACATGCCGACGCCGCGCCGCACCTCGACATAGCCGTCGTCCTGAAAGCTCTGATAGGCCTTGGCCACCGTCAGCGGATTGGCGCCATGTTCGGCAGCAAGCGCGCGCACAGAGGGCAGCTGATCACCGGCGCGGAAATCGCCGCGCAGGATCGCTGCTGCAATCGTGCCCCGCAGCTTGATGTACACTGGGCTGTCTTCGCTGTTGAGCGCTGTCATGCTGCCTTAATACAGCAATCGCCCGAGTCGTCTAGCCCCTATGGTGCCCAGGTCGAGATAACGCTGCCCGGATCGGGACGGGGGCGTTCCTCCAGATCGCGCGCAGGCGATCCGATGAAGATAAAGCCGGCAATGCGTTCATGGGCTGCCCCAAAGGCATCGCGCACCGCGTCTGCATAGGCTGGCCAGCCGGTCAGCCAGCCGCCGACAAAACCGTGCGCATGGGCGGCGTGGAGCAGGTTCATACAGGCGGCTCCTGCAGATAGTTCCTGTTCCCAGAGCGGAATTTTGCTGTCCGCCCGCGGGCTGGCGAGCACGACCACCAGCGCCGGGGCCTGGGTGGCAAAGGCCTCCATTGCTTCGATTTCGAGCCGTGCTGCCTGGGGCCGTTCGGCGCGATAGGCGGTGGTGATCAGCGCCGACAGGGCGGACCGCGTCTCGGTTGGCACGATGACGAAGCGCCACGGGCTGAGCTTGCCATGATCGGGGGTCCGCGCCGCAATGGCGAGCATCGCTGCCAGCTGAGCGGCATCGGGGCCAGGCGCGGTCATCTCGCGTGGGCGCCCCGATCGGCGGGTAGCCAGCAGCGTCAAAGGGGTGGTGCGATCGTTGAACATGGCGGCGGGCTGTAGCGATGTCGACCGCTGCCGCCAACTGCTGCCTGTTTACAGGCCATGTTTTGCCGCTAGTCTCCCGCCGCAACCGCCGCCGTCCGAGTGGCCTGCCAGTATCAGGGAGCGTAATATGGAAAGCCCGACCGCCGATTCCCCTCGGGAACCGGATATCAGCCATGTGAATTCGGCCAGCGGTGAAACCTGGTTTGGTCACCCACGTCAGCTCGCCCGGCTATTTTCAACCGAAGCGATGGAGCGTTTCGGCTATTATGGCATGCGCGCGCTGCTGACGCTGTATCTGGCGCAGCATTTCCTGTTTAGCGATACGACGACAACCGGCATTTATGGCGGCTTCACCGCACTTGTTTATCTGACGCCGCTGATTGGCGGGCTGATGGCTGATCGGTTTCTGGGGTCAAAACGCTCGGTGAAGTTCGGCGCGATCATGATGTCGCTCGGCTATCTGACGCTGTGCTTTGGCGGCCAGCCTGCCAAACCCTTCGCGACCATTGACGGCCAGCGTTATGAGGTAACGGTCCAGGGCACCGGCGAAGCGCGCCGCCAGTTCGTGATCGATGGCAATCAGCAATTGCTGATCAAGGGCAATGACGACAAGACCGTGTCTTTGCTGGGTGGCGACGGCAAGGAAGTTCGCCGTGTCGCGGCGGGCGGTTTCGAAGCGGGCGGCGAGCGCGCGCCGCTATCAGTGTTTCTGCTGCTGATCGGTCTGGCGCTGGTCACGATCGGCAATGGCTTTTTCAAGCCCAATATCTCGACGATGGTCGGGGCGCTTTATGCTCAGGGCGATCGGCGTCGCGATGCTGGCTTCACGATATTCTATATGGGGATCAACCTCGGTTCGCTGTTTTCGCAAATTCTGTGCCCGCTGCTCGCGGTCGGCATGGGCAGCTGGGGTGGGCTTGGCTGGTGGGCAGGCTTTGCGCTCGCGGCAGCCGGCATGATCGTTTCCTGGTGCCTGATCCAGTTCGATGGCGGCAAGCTTGATGGCATTGGCGATCGACCGGCTGACGCACCAGCCAATCGCGACTGGTTCATCTATATCGGTGCGATGCTGGCAATACCGGTGGTGTGGTTCCTGTTCACCAACCTGATGAATTATGTCCCGCCGGCTGAAGGGTCGGGGATCGTCGGCTATTTTCTGGGTCTGCCAGTCATGGGCAAGATCATGTTCGGGACGTTCCTGGTCAGCGTACCGGGTATTTTGATCTGGTCCTTCTTCAATGGATCGAAGCAGGAATTCCAGATGATGCTGGCGGCGATGGTGCTGATCACCTTCAACACCGTGTTCTGGACATTGTTCGAACAAGCCGGATCGTCGCTGACCCTGTTTGCCGATCGCAACACGGACTTGTCGGTGTTTGGCTGGTTCTCGATTTCAGCCGGGCAGACGCAGTTCTTCAACGCGCTGTTTATCGTGCTGCTCGCGCCGGTGTTCAGCATCATGTGGAACGGCATGGCAAAACGCGGGATCGAGCCGACCATCCCAATCAAGTTCGGCATCGCCCTGATGGGGGTTGGTGTCGGGTTTCTGGTGCTGGTGTGGGGATCGCAATTTGCCGGGCCGGATTACAAGGTTGGCTTGTGGTGGCTGGCGGGGCTTTACCTGGTCCATTCGATTGCCGAGCTTTGTATTTCGCCAGTCGGGCTGTCGATGGTCACCAAATTGTCGATCGCACGGATCGTCGGCATGATGATGGGCGTGTGGTTCCTGTCGATCGCGGTTGCACAATATGTCGCGGGCATCGTCGCGCAATTTGCCAGCGTTGAAACGGTGGGCGGGCAGGTGACCAATTTGAAGGTCAGCCTTGATACCTATGTCGGCGTGTTCACGACCATCGCCGAGATTTCGATCGCGCTGGGTGTGCTGCTGCTGTTGCTGTCCTTCCCGCTCAAGAAGTGGATGCACGGCGTCCAGTGATCGTCTAGGCTCTCTTGCACAAGGCAGGGGAGCCAAGATGATGGATGCAACGATGACGGTCGCGGTGGCGGCGGCGAGCTTTGTGGGGAGCCATTTTCTGCTCTCGCATCCCTTGCGCGCGCCGCTCGTCAAGGCGGCGGGCAATGGTGGCTTCACCATCCTTTATGCGTTGGTTGCCTTTGCGACTTTGGGGTGGATGGCCAATGCCTATAAGGCAGCGCCGGTCACGCCCCCCTGGTGGGATGTCGGCGATGCGCTTTGGGCCATCGCGACGGTGATCATGCTGTTGGCGAGCCTGTTGCTGATGGGGTCGCTGATCGGCAATCCCGCGCTGCCCGGGCCGGTGGCCGCAGCGCCCGCCAAGGCGCGGGGCGTGTTTGCGATCACGCGCCATCCGATGATGTGGTCTTTCGCGCTATGGAGCCTGGCGCATGTGCTTGTTTTCCCGGTCGCGGCGAACCTGATTCTCGCTGGGGCCATCGCCACGCTCGCCTTGGTCGGTGCCGCGCTGCAGGATGCCAAGAAGCGCGCGCTGGTGCCTGAAGTCTGGCATGTTTGGGAACAGCGCACCGGATATTGGCCATTCGCCGCGATTGCCGCGGGCAAGGCCAGCTTTGGCGGCTTCCGCCCACATGACATTGCCGGTGGGCTGGTGATTTGGCTGGCGGCAACCTGGGCGCATATCCCGATGGCCGGGATCGCCGCTGGCATTTGGCGCTGGGTGGGTTGATCCGGCGCTAGAGCCGGACCATCGCCATCATCCGTTCGCCATAACGCGGGCCAGCGGTGCCGCCACGCGGCGCGGCGGCGTCGAGATCGGCGAGATGCTGCGCGGTGAGCGTGACATCTGTGGCACCCATCGAATCTTCCAGCGTCACCCGCCGCTTGGAGCCGGGGATCGGCACGATATCGGCCCCTTGCGCGAGCAGCCAGGCAAGCGCGATCTGCGCAGCGCTGACGCCGTGCGCCGTCGCAATCCGCTGCACAACAGCGACCAGCGCCATGTTCTTGGCGAAATTCTCGGCCGAATAGCGCGGATCATTGCGGCGATAATCACCCTCGGGCAGATCGTCACGCGACGTGATTTGCCCCGTCAGAAAGCCGCGCCCGAGTGGCGAATAAGGGACAAAGCCGATGCCGAGCGCGCGGGCGGTGGGGAGGATATCGTCCTCCACATCGCGCTCCCACAGCGAATATTCGCTTTGCAGCGCGGCAATCGGGTGAACGGCGGCCGCCTTGCGCAGCGTTTCCGCCCCCGCTTCGGACAGGCCGAGATGACGTACCTTGCCCTCTTTCACCAGCTCAGCCATCCCGCCCACCGTCTCGGCAATCGGCACGGCCGGATCGACGCGGTGCTGATAGAAGAGGTCGATCGTGTCGATGCCCAGCCGCTTGAGTGATCCCTCCACGGCGCGGCGCGCATTGGCGGGCGATCCGTCCACCCCGGTCATCCGGCCATCTTCGAAGCGAAAGCCGAATTTGGTCGCGATCACCAGGCCATCGCGCTTGCCCTTGATCGCGCGACCGAGCAGTTCCTCGTTACGCAGCGGGCCATAGATTTCGGCAGTGTCGAAAAAGGTCACGCCCAGATCGATCGCGCGGTGGATCGTGGCGATGCTCTCCTCCTCGTTCGCGGCACCGTACATGGCCGGGCCTACACCCGCCATCGGCATCAGGCCCAAGCCAAGCGCCGATACCGTCAGATCGGGTCCTAATTGCCGATATTTCATGCGATTTGTCCTTCGATCAACAGGTCTTCAGGCGAGATTGGCGCAGGGGCTGCGCGCGCAGACAGCGTGGCGGTAACGGCGAGGTCCATCGTTACATTGCCCAGCGTCCGCATGATATCGGGGAAGGTCTCGATCGCGACGAGCAGGCCGAGCGGGGCAATCGGCACCCCCATGGCGGCGGCAATCGGGGCGATCGAGCTGATAAAGGTGATCGACCCCGGCAGGCTAACCGCCCCCAGCGTCGTGATCGATGCCATTGCCACGCCTGCCGCCAGGCTTTGCCAGGTCAGCGGCACGCCGAACAGCGTCGCAATATAAATGGCAACCGCCAGGTTCATCGCCGGGCCGGTCGCGCGAAATATCGCGACAGCCAGCGGCAGGATGATCCCCGAATGCTGGGTGTGGACGCCAATCTGCTCCGCCCCGCGCAGCATGGCGGGCAATGAGACGAGCGAGGATTGCGTGCTGATCGCCACTGCCTGTGCCGATGCCGTCGCCCGCGCGAACCGGATGATCGATACGCGCCCGCCAATGGCCCCCAGGAAGAACGAGGCGATCCACAATACCGCGCCCACGCTGGCGACGATCAGCACATAATGGAGCAGCGCGCCGAATGCCTCGGTCCCTGCCTTTGCCCCCACCACAAACGCCAGCGCGAACACGCCGATTGGCCCCAGCCACAGCACCCAGCCGATCACGACGATCATCGCATCGGCGAGCGCGCGGAAGAAGGCGACGAGCAGATCGCGCTGTTCCTTGGCCAGTCGGGTGATCGCAAAGGAAAAGGTCAGGGTGAAGACGATTAGGGGCAGGAACGCGTTGTTTGCTGCAGCCGTCACGGGGTTGCTCGGTACGATTGCGGCCAGAAAGTCACCAAATGGGGGTACGTCGCCAATCGCCTTCACATCGGGCAATGATGCTCGCAGCGCGGCACCCGCACTCGGGTCGATCGGCCAGGCGGAAAGCAGCAAGGGGGTGACGAAGGCCGACATGATCGCGCCCGACCAGAGCAGCACCATGAACAGGATCATCGCCCGGGTCGCCAGCTGGCCCGCGCGCGCGGCATCGGCGGTGGCCGCAATGCCGATGACGAGCAGCGAAACCACCAGCGGCACGATCGTCATCTGCAACCCGTTCAGCCAGGCGGTGCCCATCGGCTGGGCGATCAAGATGCCGATCGGGGCAAAGCCCTGCCCCGCGGCGACAATCCCCAAAGCCATCCCGGCAATCAGTGCAACTAAGATCCGGGTTGCTTGCGACATGCTCGATTATCTCCGTTGGGGACGCTAAAGCGATCACCAATAACCGATTGGGCGCGAACGCATGGCAAGAAAATATTTCGGCACGGATGGCATTCGCGGCAAGACCAACAAATCGCCGATGACGGCGGCGATGGCGATGAAGGTTGGCATGGCAGCCGGCGCGCATTTCCGCCGGGGGGATCATCGCCACCGGGTGGTGATCGGCAAGGATACCCGCCTGTCGGGCTATATGATCGAATCGGCGATGGTGGCGGGCTTTACCAGCGTCGGCATGGATGTGGTGCTGGTCGGCCCGATGCCGACCCCGGCGGTGGCGATGCTGACGCATTCGATGCGCGCCGATATGGGCGTGATGATTTCGGCCAGCCATAACCCTTATGACGATAATGGCATCAAGCTGTTCGGCCCGGATGGGTATAAGCTTTCCGATGCCGATGAACTGGCGATCGAAGCGCTGATCGATGGCGATGTGGCACTTAGCCCAGCCCCCGATATCGGCCGAGCGCGGCGCGTGGAGGATGCCCGTGGCCGCTATATCCATTTCGCCAAATCCACCTTCCCCAGCGAACTTCGGCTCGATGGCATGCGGATCGTGATCGATTGCGCCAATGGTGCGGCCTATCAGGTCGCGCCATCGGCGCTGTGGGAATTGGGCGCCGATGTCGTCGCGATCGGGGTGGAGCCTAATGGCAAGAATATCAACAAGGGCGTCGGGTCCACCGCGCCTGATCTGCTTTGCGAAACCGTGGTCGCCAGCGGCGCGGCGCTGGGCATCGCGCTTGACGGCGATGCCGATCGGCTGATCATCGTCGATGAACTCGGCCGGGTGGTCGATGGCGATCAACTGATGGCGGTGATCGCCAGCGGCTGGGCACGCCAGGGCCGGCTGGTGGGCAGTGCCTTGGTGACGACGGTGATGTCGAACCTGGGGTTGGAGCGGCATCTTGCCGCGCAGGGGATCGGCATGCTGCGTACCCAGGTCGGCGATCGTTATGTGCTGGAGGCAATGCGCGAGCGCGGGCATAATGTCGGCGGTGAGCAATCGGGCCACATCATCCTGTCCGATTATGCAACGACCGGGGACGGGCTGGTCGCCGCGCTGCAGGTGCTGGGCGAGCTGGTGACGGCGGGTGCACCCGCCAGCGAATTCCTCCACCGGTTCGAGCCGCTGCCGCAATTGCTGAAGAATGTGCGTTTTACTGGCGGCAAGCCGCTCGAGGCCAGCAGCGTGAAGGCCGTGATTGCCGACGCAGAGGCCGAGCTGAACGGCAGCGGTCGCCTGGTCATTCGTCCATCGGGTACCGAACCGGTGATCCGCGTGATGGCAGAGGGGGACGATGCCGTGCAGGTAGAGACAATCGTCAATCGGATTTGCGATGCGGTCCAGGCGGCGGTGTGACCGCACGCATGTTTGCAATATCTAACTTTTCCCAATGACAACAACAGGAGCAGATTAATGAAATCCCTCTATACCGCCGTCGCCACCGCGCATGGTGGCCGCCAGGGCCATGTCACGAGCGACGACGGCGTGCTCGATCTTGATACCGCGACGCCCAAGTCCATGGGCGGGCCTGGCGGGGTTGGCACCAATCCCGAACAGTTATTCGCAGCCGGCTATGCCGCCTGTTTCCAGTCGGCGATGATGTATGTGGCCGGTATGCAAAAGATCGACGCGAGCGGCTCGACCGTGACCGGGCATGTCTCGATTGGGCCGAATGAGGGCGGTTCCGGCTTCATGCTCGCAGTGAAGCATGTCGTTTCCTTGCCCAAGCTCGATCAGGCCGCGGCTGAAAAGCTGGTGCATGATGCCCATCAGGTCTGCCCTTATTCAAATGCGACGCGCGGCAATGTCGTGGTCGATTTCGACGTGCAGGGCGGATAACGGCGATGCTGGAGATGCGCCCGGATTGCGAACGCTGCGGGGCGGACCTGCCCGCTGACGCGCCGGGCGCGTTCATTTGTTCGTTTGAATGCAGTTTTTGCGCCGATTGCGCTGATGCGCTTGATGAACGCTGCCCCAATTGTGGCGGCGAATTGATGGATCGGCCGACCCGCACGGGCGCGGCGCTCAAGAAATTTCCGGCGAGCGCGGCACGCAAGTTCAGCAGCTAAATTTAGACGTCGATAGCGCGAGGGATTTGCAGTTGATTGAAGAAAAATAAGCAAAATCATCTGGTAAGGCTGGCCGGGCCTTGGCATGACAACCAGCATTGAAAACTGCTCAACGTCCGGAGGAATGGCGATCATGCGCTTCATGGCATTGCTGATCGGTCTTGCCGTCAGTGTAGCCGCCGCCGCGGAAGAATCGCCGCATGATTTCGGCGGCGCGATACCGCTCAGTCCGGAAGGGTGGTTCTCGCAGGATGATTATCCACCGCAGGCAAAGGCGAATAGAAAAATCGGCCTGGTCAGATTTCAATTCGATATCAATATGACCGGACGGGTAGAGCATTGCACCATCACGCTATCATCGGGCAGCCCGGACCTGGATCAGCAAACCTGCCGGTTGCTTGCGCGGCGCGGGCGATTCAAGCCACCGGTGAACGAGCAAGGCGAGCCAATCGCGACAAAAGGCCGTTCACAGGTTTTGTGGAGGTTATGACGGTTCCGACGACTGGCAAAGGTGCTGCCGGGCACGCTGACACCGGGCGGGCCTTGTTAGCGGCGGTTCGCTCCGAAAACTTTCCTGCCGGACCGGGTTGTGCCATCTGCGGTCGATGATCCGAACCGCTTCGTCCCGGACAATTCATGCAAAGGCGGCGATTTTGCGCGTTGCGATCGACGTGATGGAGCCACGCAACTTCCGCAGCTTTACCGCCGCCGGTGATGCTTGATGACGCCACGCATCCTGATCATCGCTGGCTCTGATTCGGGCGGTGGCGCTGGCATCCAGGCCGATATCAAGACGGTGACGATGCTTGGCGGCCACGCGATGACGGCGATTACCGCGATCACCGCGCAGAATACGCTGGGGGTGCAAGCGGTAATGCCGGTGCCGACGGAGATGGTGATCGCGCAGATTGATTCCTGCATCGCTGATATCGGCGTCGATGCGATCAAGATCGGGATGCTTGGGTCGGCGGCAACGGCGCATGCGGTTGCTGATCGGCTTGCCGCGCTTGATGTGCCGATCATCTTCGATCCCGTGATGATCGCGACGAGCGGATCGATGCTGGCCGATGCCAATACCATTGCCGCCTTTGGCCGATTGATGGATCTGGCGTCGGTCGTCACCCCCAATATTCCTGAACTGGCCGCGTTGGGCGGTGAAGCGGCGGTGCTGGCACATGGTTGCCACCTGGTTGCCAAGGGGGGGCATGGCGAGGGACATTACATCGTCGATCGCCTGATTTCTCCCGCTGGGCCGCTGCGCGAGCTAAACGGCAAACGGATCGACACGACGAGCACGCACGGCACGGGGTGCACTTTTGCCAGTGCGCTGGCCTGCGGGCTTGGCCAGGGGCTGGCGGTGAGCGACGCCTTTGTCCGCGCGGTCAGATTTGTGCGGATTGCGCTGCTGTCCGCGCCGGATATGGGCAATGGCCATGGTCCAATGGGGCATCATTTGGGGGTGTCGCCCTTTGATGAGCTTGAGGGCGATGCATGATCGCGGGTGTCGACGAAGCCGGTCGCGGGCCGCTGGCCGGGCCGGTGGTGGCCGCCGCTGTGATCCTGTGCCCCGGTGGCATTGCCGGGCTGAACGATAGCAAGAAGCTGAGTGCCGCGCAGCGGGAGCGGCTGTTCGCCACGATTGTCGCGCGCTGCACTGTTGGCATTGGCATGGCCAGCGTTGCGGAGATTGATTCGCTCAACATCCTATGGGCGACGATGCTGGCGATGGAGCGCGCGGTCGCGGGGTTGGGAGTGGCGCCTGACGACGTGCTGGTCGATGGCAATCGCTGCCCCGACTGGCGCTGGCGATCGCGGGCGATTATCGGTGGTGATGCGATCGAGCCCTGTATTTCGGCGGCGTCGATTGTCGCCAAGGTCACGCGAGACCGCATCATGGTTGCGGCTGATCGCGACTATCCCGGCTATGGTTGGGCGTCGAACAAGGGCTATGGCGCGCGGGTGCACCTCGACGCGCTTGCCCGTTTGGGGCCAACGCCGCTGCATCGGCGCTCTTTTGCGCCCGTCGCCCGGGCATATCTGGACCGGTGAGTCTTTTGAGTGACACCACCATTACTTGCGATGACGCGCGCTGACGGACTCAATATATCGTTTTGATCGTGAAATGTTCCGCCGCGTTAACGATTTACTCATTGGAATCGTTAACCATTGTTTTCTTGACGGGCGGCAAAAGTTTCGCCCCGATGCGGGTCTGAACATTTGGGGGCGGAAATAATGGGCGTATTGGAAAAGGTCAGGACGCCAAGCGCGGCACCCATCGATGCCGCCCTGCCACTCGATACGATCATCATGGGTGATTGCATCGCGGCGATGCGCTCGCTGCCGGCCAAGTCGGTTGACATGATTTTTGCCGATCCGCCCTATAATCTGCAGCTCGGTGGCGATCTCAGCCGGCCCGATGGCAGCCATGTCGATGCCGTCACCAATGATTGGGACAAGTTTGACAGCCTGAGCGCCTATGACAAGTTCACCCGTGCCTGGCTGACCGAAGCGCGGCGCGTGCTGAAAGATAATGGCACGATCTGGGTGATCGGCAGCTATCACAATATCTTCAAGGTCGGCTCGGCAATCCAGGATCTGGATTTCTGGATCTTGAACGACATCATCTGGCGCAAATCGAACCCGATGCCCAATTTCAAGGGCACGCGCTTCACTAACGCGCATGAAACATTGATCTGGGCGTCGATGGGCGAAAAGGCGCGCTACACCTTCAATTATCGCAGCATGAAGACGTTGAACGACGAACTGCAAATGCGCAGCGATTGGGAGTTTCCGGTTTGCGGTGGGCAGGAGCGGCTGAAAAAGGGCGGCACCAAGGTGCACCCAACGCAAAAGCCTGAGGCGCTGATCTATCGCATTCTGCTCGCCTGCACCAAGCCGGGCGATGTTGTGCTCGATCCGTTTTTCGGCACGGGCACGACCGGCGCGGTCGCCAAAAGGCTGCGGCGGCGCTGGATCGGCATCGAGCGCGAGCTTGGCTATTGCGATGCGGCGATCGAGCGGATCGAGGCGGCTTTGCCGCTCGACGAATCGGCGGTGGTAACGATGCAATCCCCGCGCGCCGCGCCCAAGGTGGCGTTCGGCCTGCTGGTCGAAAATGGGTATCTCGCCCCGGGTCGCGTGCTCAGCGATAGCAAGCGCCGCCACCGGGCGCTGGTCCGCGCTGATGGCAGCCTGGAAAGCGTGTGCGGCGCCGTCGGATCGATCCACAAGCTCGGCGCGACGCTGCAAAATGCACCGGCCTGCAATGGCTGGACCTTCTGGCATTATGACACGCCCGATGGCCTGAAGCCGATCGACACGCTGCGCCAGACCTATTTGCTTGCGACGCAGCCCTAGCGGCGATGCACCTTCGTCCGGTCCAGTTTGTCGACACGCCGGTTGGTCGCGATGGGCAGGTGGCGCGGTTGGCGGGCGGAATGCTGTGGTTCGCCGCCTATGAGGTGATCGACGCAGGGCAGCGCCGGACCGTCTCGATCGCCGACTTCGACACCCACTTCGCGCAAGACGAAGCGGCGATGCGCCTGCACCGCGCGATGACTGCCCCGCGTGCGCCGTTGACGCTTGGCGAGCGCGTGCTCCGGCTCGATCAGCCGCATGTCGCGGGCATATTGAATGTCACGCCCGACAGCTTTTCTGACGGCGGCGCGCTTGAGGATGATCCGGTCGCAGCCGCCAATGCCGGGTTCGACATGGCGACCAAGGGCGCAAGCCTGATCGATCTGGGCGGCGAATCGACCCGGCCCGGCGCGAAATTGGTGTGGGAAGGCGATGAGGTGAAGCGCGTCGTCCCTGTCGTTGAGCGGCTGGTGAAAAGTGGGGCGATCGTGTCGCTCGATACGCGCAAGGCGGCGGTGATGGAGGCTGGCCTGGCGGCAGGCGCCCATCTCATCAACGATGTGTCGGCGCTGCTTTGGGACGATCGCGCGCTGGAGGTGGTGGCGAGGGCCGATTGCCCGGTCATCCTGATGCATTCGCCAGACCCGGCAAAGGGGCCGCATGGCGGCAGCGGCTATGGTGACGTGCTGGTCGAGGTGTTCGACTGGTTGGAGGCACGGATCGCCGCGGTGGTCGCCGCCGGCGTCGATCGCGTCCGGATTATCGCCGATCCCGGCATTGGCTTTGGCAAAGGGCTGGCGGAAAATCTGGCGCTGCTGAACGGGCTGGCGATGTTCCACGGGCTGGGCTGCCCGATCATGCTGGGCGCTAGCCGCAAACGGATGATCGGCGCGCTGTCGAATGAGGCCCCGGTGGGCGAACGTCTTGGCGGGTCGCTGGCGTTGGCGCTGAAGGGGGCGGAAGCCGGGGTGCAATTGCTGCGCGTGCACGATGTGGCGGAGACGGTGCAGGCGCTAAGGGTGTGGCGCGGGTGCAAGGATCAGGCGCTGGTGGGGCGGTAGCCATGGCTGCGATGGTGGTGGTCATCGGCACGATTCGCTTGGCCCCGGGCGCAGTCAATCGCGCGCGACCGGCGATGGCGCAGATGATTGCCGCAAGCCGAGCGGAGGATGGCTGTATTGCCTATAGCTATGCCGAGGACATCCTTGATGCCGGCTTGGTTCGTGTCACCGAGCTGTGGCGCGATCAGGCGGCACTCGATCGGCATTTCACCCTGCCGCACCTCACCGCCTGGCGGGCGACATGGCCCGACCTCGGGATCAGCGATCGGGCTCTGCGTAGCTACACAATCGATAGTGAATTGAATGCTTTATAGATCTGTTAACGATCGGATACCTATCGTGGTTACTGAATAGTTGAGGGGATTTTTTCCGATGCGAACGGTACTTTCGGTTGTTGGTGGTGGAGCGCTTAGTGCCGCGTTGGCGACATCTGCCATCGCTGTTGGGCATGATACACCCACGTATCTGCTGTCGATGGAGATTTCGGATGGCAATCGTCTTGTCGCCAAGCCGACACTCACGTTCAAAGGCGACGAGCCAGCGCAGATCGAGATCGGCGAACAAGATGGCAGCCGCTATAGCATGCGGGTCACGCTTTCACCGCAAGCGGATGGCACCGTGAGCATGGCGTCGACGATTACCGTTGCGCCCGCTGGACGCGCGGCCCATCGGGTGATGCCGGTACTGCGGGTCGGGCTGGGAAAGCCAAGTACATTTGAATTCGGCACCGAAAGCCCGACCGAAAAGCCATTCCGGGTGAACTTTACGGTTGATCGCACGGGCGGGTGATTGCTCAGGCCGCGTTGTCGATCCCGAGTTCACCCAGCTTGCGATACAGGGTCGATCGGCCGATCCCCAACCGCCGCGCGACTTCTGTCATGCGGCCGCGGTAATGGCCGATGGCGAGGCGGATGACATCGGCTTCGATTTCCTCCAGCGCGCGCATATTGCCATCGGGGCGGAACAATGTGACGCCGCCACTAGCGGGTGTCGCCGAAGTGCTGGGCCCAGCCGCCCGCTTGGCGCTGAGTGCTGCAATCTGCGGGAAATCGTTGCGATTGAGCGCATTGGCTTCGCACAGCACCGCTGCCCGAAACAGTGCATTTTGCAGCTGGCGGACATTGCCCGGCCAATCATAATTGACGAGCAATTGCAGCGCGTCGTCCGTGATGCCGATTGGTCGTAACCCTGGTTGCTGCGCGATTCGGGCGAGCAAATGCCGGGCAAGCGCCGGGATATCCCCAGTGCGTTCACGCAACGGCGGGATCGTGACCTGGACGACGTTGAGCCGGTAATAAAGGTCCTCGCGGAATCGCCCGGCTTCGACTTCGTCGAGTAGCTTTTTGTTGGTTGCCGCGATCACGCGGACATCGACTTCGCGGGTATGGCGCGCACCGATTGGCTGAATTTCGCCCGATTGCAGCACGCGGAGTAATTTGACCTGCGCGTCGAGTGGCATCTCGCCAACTTCATCGAGGAAGATCGTGCCGCCATCGGCTTCGACAAAGCGGCCGAGTTTGCGTTCAAATGCGCCAGTGAACGCGCCCTTTTCATGGCCGAACAATTCCGATTCGACGAGATTGGCGGGGATCGCGCCGCAGTTAACCGTGATCATCGCCTTTTTGGCGCGCGGGCTGGCGGCATGGATTGCCTCTGCAACCACTTCCTTACCGACGCCGCTTTCGCCCTCCAGCAGCACGGCGACGCGCGCCCGCGCTGCCTTGGCAGCAATGGCTAGCGCCGCGCGAAACATGGGTTCTGACCCGACAATTTCGTCAAAGGCAAGCAGCGCGGGAATTTTCTCGGTGAGCGGACGCAGTTCGCCGGCGCTGTTGCTCGCCACCGCAGCTTCTAGCGCGCAAAGCAGGCGTTCGGGTGCCAATGGTTTGACCAGGAAATCCGTGGCGCCCGCGCGCATGGCCGCCACTGCCTGCGCGACCGAGCCATTGGCCGTCAGCATCAGAATTGGCAGCGATGGGCGCCGCAGCCGTAATTCAATGATGAGCCCGGCGGCATCGGCCTCTGGCGTCCAGTGATCGATCAGGATCGCATCAAGCTGCATTCCGTCCTGTGTGCCCAGCGTTGCGATCGCCATTTCGCCGTCGCAGGCGAAGACGGAGCGCCATCCGCCACGGGCGGCAAGCGCCGCCACCAGCCGACGCTGGGCGGGCTCATCATCGATCAACATTAGCAGGCGCTGGCCATTGCGCGTCATATAGCCGTCCCCAATCGTCCCTGTTCGAGTGGGTAACCTTAACGACAGGGAGTAAAGGCGGGCTTAAAGCCGGGGCTTGAGGTGTGGGCAGCCCCCGGTTAAGGGCGAAGGGGAATGATTTTGGCTGTGGGGTGAAAGCACATGACCGGCAACGGGAACATCGAGACGCAGCAGGCGACCTATGGCAAGGTGATGGCGTGGCTGAAATGGGGGGCGCTGGGGTCCTTTGCGCTCGCCGCCTTCGTCGTCTGGCTGATTGCGGGCTGACCCGGCGGTGAAGATTGCCCTTTTGAAGGAGCAGGCCGCAGGCGAAAACCGCGTTGCCGGGACACCCGAAACGGTCAAGAAGTTCATCGCCTTAGGGGCGACCGTATCGGTCGAAGCCGGGGCCGGTGCTGGCGCAGCAATTGCCGATACGCAATTCGCGGATGCCGGGGCGGCGCTGGGGTCGCGGGCTGAAACGCTTAGCGGTGCCGATATCGTGCTTGGCGTGCAGGGACCTGATCCAGCGAGCCTAGCGGGTGCTGCGCCGGGCGCCTGGATCGTCGCATCGCTCAATCCCTTTGGGGAGCGCGCGCGAGTCGATAGCTATGCGGCGGCGGGTTTTGAAGCGTTGGCGATGGAATTCATGCCGCGAATCACTCGCGCGCAATCGATGGACATATTGTCGTCGCAGTCGAACCTGTCGGGCTATAAGGCGGTGCTTGATGCCGCAGCCGAATATGGCCGTGCGTTTCCGATGATGATGACGGCGGCCGGAACGGTGTCAGCCGCGCGCGTTTTCGTGATGGGTGTGGGCGTGGCCGGGCTGCAGGCAATTGCCACCGCGCGCCGCCTGGGCGCACAGGTTTCCGCCACCGATGTGCGGTCGGCGACCAAGGAGCAGATCCAGTCGCTTGGCGCCAAGCCCATTTTCGTTGAGAATGTGAAGGGCATCGAGGGCGAGGGCGCGGGCGGCTATGCTGGCGAGATGAGCCCGGAATATCAGGCGGCACAGGCCGAATTGGTGTCGAGCCATATCGCCAAGCAGGATATCGTCATCACCACCGCGTTGATCCCCGGGCGCCCGGCGCCGCGCCTGATCAGTGATGCCCAGATCGCGACGATGCGGCCGGGCAGCGTGATCGTCGATCTCGCGGTTGAAGCGGGCGGCAATGTCGAGGGCGCGGTTGCGGGTGAAGTGGTGACCGTGCACGGCGTGAAGATCGTCGGGCACAAGAATGTCGCAGGGCGGCTGGCAGCAGATTCCTCCGCCCTGTTTGCGCGCAATCTTTTCAACTTTCTGTCGGCCTTTTGGGACAAGGAAAGCGGCAAGCCGGTGCTTGACGAAGAAATTGGCGACGCGATTCGGCTGACCAAGGATGGCAAGGTCGTCAACGCAGGGCTGCTGGGCTGATCAAGGGGACGATCATGGATTTTGTTTCTACTCTGTCGGTCTTCGTGATGGCCTGTTTCGTCGGCTATTATGTCGTCTGGTCGGTCACGCCCGCGCTCCACACGCCGCTGATGGCGGTGACCAACGCGATTTCATCGGTGATTATCGTTGGCGCGTTGATTGCCAGCGCCGCAGCCGGGATTGGCTCGGGCGGGGCGATCTCGAAATGGCTGGGGCTGCTCGCGGTGGTGCTGGCCAGTGTCAATATCTTCGGCGGCTTTGCGGTCACCGCGCGGATGCTGGCGATGTACAAGAAAAAGGATCGGCCGGCAGCGGCGACCAAACATTGATTTCGTCACCCCGGACAGGGGGCCCCCATCAAAGTAGTACTTTGATGGGGGCCTTAGGCCGGGGTCCCGCTTCTTCAGGCGCGGGATTGTAGCGGGACCTCGGCTCAAGGCCGGGGTGACGGTAAGGGGTAAGGCATAGTGGAACATATCGCGGTTAATCCCTGGGCATCGCTGGCCTATCTGGTGGCGGGGGTATGCTTTATTCTGGCGCTGCGCGGCTTATCATCGCCATCGACGTCGCAGCGCGGCAACCGCATGGGCATCATCGGCATGACGATTGCCGTGGTAACGACGCTCGTTACGCATGTTCCGCAGGGTGATCTAGGATTGCTGCCGAGCGACATCGCCGTTTCCCCCACCTTTATCGCGGCGTCCTCAGCATTTAACGCATTGGGTATGGCGGAAATTGCCATCGCGCTCGCGATCGGTGCCGTGATCGGCATCGGGATGGCACGCACGATCAAGATGACTGACATGCCGCAATTGGTTGCGGCCTTTCACTCGCTGGTGGGTTTGGCTGCCGTGCTCGTCGGCGCGGCCGCCTATCTCAATCCCGATGCGTTTGGCATTGCCGACGCCGGCGAGATTTTCACCCAGAGCCGGGTCGAACTTGGCCTCGGCGTCGCAATTGGTGCGATTACCTTTTCGGGCTCTGTCATCGCCTTCCTGAAACTCAACGGCAATATGAGCGGCAAGCCGATTATCCTGCCCGCGCGCCATATCATCAACCTGAGCACGCTGGCGGCGATCCTTGGGCTCGTGGCCTATTTCCTGACCGATCAAAGCCCTTGGGTGTTCTTCGCGATCACGGCGCTCAGCTTCGCGATCGGCTTCTTGCTGATTATCCCGATCGGCGGGGCGGACATGCCGGTCGTCGTGTCGATGCTGAACAGCTATTCGGGCTGGGCAGCAGCGGCGATGGGCTTCACGCTCCACAATACGGCGATGATCATCACTGGCGCGCTGGTTGGCTCATCGGGCGCGATTCTGTCGTACATCATGTGCAAGGCGATGAACCGCAGCTTCATCAGCGTGATCGCGGGCGGTTTCGGTGCCGACAGCGGCGGGGGCGGCAGTGGTGAAGCTAAAGAGCAGCGGCCCTGGAAGCGTGGTTCAGCAGAGGACGCTGCGTTCCTGATGGGCCAGGCCGAACAGGTCATCATCGTGCCCGGTTACGGCATGGCGGTGGCGCAGGCACAGCATGTGCTGCGCGAGATGACTGACAAGCTCAAGGAGCACGGCGTCAAGGTGAAGTTCGCGATCCATCCGGTCGCGGGCCGCATGCCGGGGCATATGAACGTGCTGCTCGCTGAAGCCAGCGTGCCCTATGACGATGTGTTCGAGTTGGAAGACATCAATAGCGAATTCGCGCAGACCGATGTCGCCTTCATCATCGGTGCCAACGACGTGGTGAACCCCGCGGCCAAGACCGACAAGGGGTCGCCGATCTATGGCATGCCCGTGTTCGACGTCGAAAAGGCCAAGACTGTGCTGTTTATCAAGCGATCAATGGGTGGTGTCGGCTATGCCGGTGTCGATAATGATGTATTCTACATGGATAATACCATGATGTTGCTCGCTGATGCCAAGAAGATGGTTGAGGATATCGTCAAGGCTCTGGACTAATTGCTCAAAGCACGGGCCTTCTGGGCTTGTTGATTGCGCCCAAAGCCTGACAATTGTCTCCATTTTGGCGGTGTTTGCCTGTGAACACCCGGAAACCCCGCCAATTTGGCGCGGTCTTTGCGCAGATTTCCGCTGCAGGTTCGTAAGACTGCCTGCGAAACGAGCGGAGAACGGGCGTGGAAGAAACCGGCGCAAGCTGGGAGTTTAAGGTGCTGCCCAAGGTCTTGTTGATCGCCGATGGTGCTGATGCCGCGCGTGCGGGCAAATCAGTGCTGGCGTTGGTTGGTGCCGACCCGATTGGCCCGGTGGCAATGTCTGCGGCACGGGGGGCGCTTGCGACGCCAGATGGCATTGATGCGATCCTGATCGATGCTGATGGCAGTGACGACGATGCGCTTGAACTGGTGCTGCATGAGACGGCCAATTTGGTTGCCAACAGCGCGATCGGCGTGGTGATCAATTTTGATGAACGCCGAATCGATCAAGTCAGCGCCCATATGCTGACCGAGCGGGTTCAACTCCTCTGCAATGCCCCGCTCGCCGAACAGGTATCTGCGCTGGCGATCGCGCTGACCGGCAAACCCGGCAACCGCCTGCGCCAGCGGAGCGATCATCAGGATCGCCACAGCGAGCGCCTCAACCAGTTGAATGCCGAAGTCGCGCGAATTGCTGAAACGCTTGCCCGGCTTGCCAATGCCGAGCCAAGCAGCATGCGACCGCTGTTGGGCGACCGGAAATCGGGCTATCGCGGACCCGACGCCGCAGACGGCACGACCATTTCAGCCAATGACGTTCGCCAAGTTATTCGGGGACGACGGATCCGCGATCAGTTTTTCGGTGCCGGGCTTTTCGAGGACCCTGCCTGGGACATGCTGCTCGATTTGTTCGCCGCTGACCTGGAGCGCGCGCGCGTCTCTGTGTCGAGCCTTTGCATTGCAGCTGCCGTCGCGCCCACCACAGCGTTGCGCTGGATCAGCAGGATGACCGAAGCAGGGTTGTTCGAACGCGAAGCCGATCCGTTTGATCGGCGACGGGCTTTTATGCGGCTGTCGGCTCAGGCCAGAGACAGCATGCGCGATTATTGGCTGGCGGTGAAAGCGGCAGGGGCGGCGATCCGCTAGGGTCGATTGACCCAATTGGCGGTTGAGTCGCGCCGCTTTTTAGGTCGCATTGCGGAGAGGGGCTTGCGCAATATCGCGGGCTTTGGCACGGCAGCGCAGGGCGGGCGATTAGCTCAGTTGGTAGAGCGTCTCGTTTACACCGAGAATGTCGGCGGTTCGAGCCCGTCATCGCCCACCATTTTTTTGACTGTTGGTTACAGCGCACGGATCAGGCGGGTTGCGCGCGCAATCCAGGCGGGATCCGAAACGATCTGCTGCCGGCTGCCCGCGCCGAGTGGCAGCACCTGCAGCTTGCCTGTGCCGCTATCCCTCCCGGCCTGTTCCCGTCCGATCAGCCGACCAAACAAGAATCGACCGGCGACGCGGGGCACCAAAACGTCGCAGTTGAGCGCCTGGTTGAACGATTTGGGGTCAAGGGTCTCGCACCAGATTTCGTCGCCGGCCCGGTAATCACCAAGGCTGGCGCTGACGGTAACCGCCACCAGCCCCGGGGCCGGGCGCGGCGGCGTGAGTGCCGCCGCGCGGCGCGGCGCATAGGCACCGCTGGCGTCCAGGATGGCGGCGACGGCGATATCGCTGTGATCGGGGAGCTTGACCAGATCAGCAGCAGCAACGCCGAGCGCGTCTGCGATGCGGTTGAGCCAGCCGACCGATACGGTTCGGGTCCCGGTTTCGAGCCGGCCAATTGTTTGCGCTGTCGTCTGCGGCAGGCAGGCGCGCGCGACATCTTCAAGAGTCATGCCTTTGGCCTGGCGAACTTCGCGGATTGCCGTGATCATCATGCGCCCCCATTTAATAACCAGATTGGTTTGTTATTTCCTACAAACTATCCCTTATGGCAAGCCCCAGCCCTAGTCACGAAAATGAAAGGGCCAGCAGATGCGGGAATTGGTGGAATGCGAGATCGATGCGGCGGGGATCATGAGCGCACCTGCGGCGGGTGCTCGGCGGCGGCGTAGCGTTACCGTCAATGTCGCGGAATCCCCGCTATCCTGGCTGCGGGCGCGGGGCTTGGTCGATAGTCGCCAGTTTGAAGCGGGGGAGCGCTTGCGGGCCGATTATGAAACGGCGTCGCTTGGTCCCTCTGTGACGATGCGCTGGGAATCCGGCCCGGTGTCGCGCGGCAGGCGCGCTGCTGGCGCAGCAATCGACCCAACACTGGCGCAGCTCACGGCTAAACGGCGGTTCGATGCGGCCATTGCTGCGGCCGGACCGGGGCTGGCCGATGTTGCCTGGCGCGTCATTTGCGCAGGCGAGGCGCTGCCGATGGCGGAAAAGGCGCTGGGATGGCCCGTTCGTGCGGGCAAATTGGTCTTGTGTCTGGCCCTTGACCGGATCGCATCGCATTATCAGCTTCCCTGACGGGGCCGCTTAGGGCGTCAAAGGGGTGGTGCTGCGGGGACAGTGGCGGTCGGGAGCTGGGCGCGCTAGACACCCGGCAATCGATGCACGGTAGGGCCAGCGGCCCGCAACAAAGGAATGCTGCCATGATTGTTTATGGGTCGACGATTTCGCCCTTCGTTCGCAAAGTGATGGCGTTCGCGGCCGAAAAGGGCCTGGCGCTGACCATCGAAGCGGCCGGGCTGGGGCGCGGTGGGCCCGAATTTCTTGAATCCAGCCCGTTCGGCAAGATCCCCGGTTTTCGCGATCCTGGTGCCGATGGCGGCAAGGATTTCTGCATTTCGGATTCGACGGCGATTTGTGCCTATCTGGAAGCCAAATATCCGGAACCTAATATGATCCCGGTGGCACCCATCACGCATGCCCGGACGATCTGGTTCGAAGAATATGCGGATTCGATCTTTTTTGCGAGCGCCGCGAAGATTTTCGTTCACCGGCTGCTCTATCCCAAGATGCTCAAACGGCCCTTTGATGAAGCGATTGCTGCCAATGCTGTAGATGTCGAGTTGCCACCGTTGTTTGACTATCTGGAAGGCGTCATTCCACCGAGCGGCTTTCTAGTCGAAGACCGGATCACGCTGGCCGATCTTGCCGTCTGCAGTCCATTTGTGAACCTGGCGCATACTGAAATGGTGATCGATCCGGCGCGCTGGCCAAAGACTGCTGCCTATGTGAGCGCGATCCTTGCGCGACCGAGCTTCGCCCCGATCGTTGCCGCGGAACGCGCCATGGTCGCTTCACTGGGCTAAAATTTTCAATCGTCGAGAGGGAAGCGATATGCTGAATTACGCGACCGTGGGCTCAAACGACCTGGAAAAGGCCAAGGCCTTTTACGACGCGCTGCTTGAATCGATCGGGATGAAGACGTTCTTCAACCATCCGAGCGGCGGGCGGCTTTATGGTCGGCCGGGCAAGAGCCTTTTTGGGGTGCTTGGGCCCTATGATGGCAAAGAAGCCACGATCGGCAATGGGACATTGGCGGGCTTCGGGCTTGAAAGCCGCGAGGCGGTCGCTGCGTTTCACGCCAAGGCGCTCGCGCTCGGTGCTGTCAATGAAGGCGATCCGGGGCCGCGTGGTGGCGATGACTCGCCTGCCTATTTTGCTTATTTCCGCGATCCAGATGGCAATAAGCTTTGTGCCTATCATTTCCTGCCGCGGCCAGCGCGCTGAGATTCGCTGGCGAGGATGTGATGCAGGTCGAGATTCTGAAGTGCCATGGGTCGGGCAATGACTTTCCGCTGATCGACGCGCGCGCGATGACGCTGACCGATGCCCAATGGTCGGCCGTCGCGCGCGCGCTTGCCGATCGATCAGGCCTGGTCGGCGGGGACGGCCTGTTGCTGCTCGAAAAAAGATCCAAAATGGATGTTTTATCGATGCGGATGTTGAATGTTGATGGGTCTGAGGCTGAAACATGCCTTAATGGGCTCAGATGCGTCGCGCGGGCGGGGTTTGAGGCGCTGGGGGTGAGCGAAGCGACGGTGGGATTGAAGACCAGCCGTGCCGAGGTACAACTCGACCCGCCGCTCGCCCCGAGCGTGGTGACGGTGCGCGAGACCGTCGGCCCGGCTGATCTGGATGTGGCACGCTGGCCGCTTGGCGACGCGACCCGGATTGTCGAGGCGGTAATCCCGCTGCTCGACAGCCCGCGAACCTTCACCGCCATCGCGATGCCCAACCCGCATCTGGTGAGCTTTGTCGACCGCATTGATGACGACGAACTAAGCGCGATCGGCGCCCGCTGCGAGGCCGCGCCCGCCTGGCTGCCCAACCGCGCCAATGTGTCGTTCATCGAACAGCGCGGCGCCGACCTGTTCGTGCGCACCTTTGAACGCGGGGTTGGCCTGACCAATAGCTGCGGCAGCGCGATGGCGGCGTCGACCTATGCCGCCTGCCTGACCGGCAGGATCGATTATGACCGGATGCTGACCGTCTTCAACCAAGGCGGCATGGTGCGGGCGACGGCGACCCCCGCGGGGATCGTGACGCTATCGGGCAATGCAACATTTGAATGGCGCGGCACGGTGACGATCGATTTCGTCACCGAAAAAGCCACCGACCTGGTCATCACCGAACGCCGCGATGACGAAGTGGCGGCCTGGGACGCGGTGATCACGGCACTGGCGGCGGGGTGAGCGACGGGTGGGGCAGCGGCTCCACCTAATCTCCACGATTCGGCCACACGAGCGCAAGCGACAGGCTGGAGATTGGCGCATCGCCCGTGCATGATGCACTGGGCCGCCCAAGGATCCGTGATGTCCCTTTCCGCTTCATCCCCCGCCACGTCATCGCTGGGCGCAGACGCCCGCCGCGACAATGCGCTGATCCTGATCGCCGAGGACGATGCCGATATCGCCCAGATCCTGACCGCCTATCTCGACCGCGAAGGGTTTCGCACCGTGACGGCGGCCGATGGCGAAGTCGCGCTGATGCATCACCGCGCGCTGCGCCCCGATCTGGTGCTGCTCGATGTCCAGATGCCCAAGGCCGATGGCATCCAGGTGCTGAGCGAGATCCGGCGGCGCGGCGGCACCCCCGTCATCATGGCGACGGCGCGGGCCGAGGATCTCGACAAGCTGCTGGGGCTGAGCCTGGGGGCGGATGATTATGTGATCAAACCGTTCAACCCGCTCGAAGTGGTTGCCCGCGTCAAGGCCGTGCTGCGCCGGGCGCGCGGCGAAGGGACGGGCGATCGGACGATCCGCTGGGGCCCGATCGAGATCGATCCCGAAAGCTATGTCGCGCGGGTGGTGAGCGCTGAGGCAAGCGCGACGCTTGATTTGACGCTGACCGAATATCGCTTGCTCGCCCATCTCGCGCGTAGCCCGTCGCGCGTGTTCACGCGGGCCGAATTGCTCGATGCCTGCCTGCCCGAAGGCGATGCGCTGGAGCGGACGGTGGATAGCCATATCAGCAAATTGCGCCGCAAGCTCGACACTGCGGGTGCGACCGGACTGTGCGCCGGGGTGCGCGGGATCGGGTATCGACTGGCAGCCGCATGAACTGGCGCAAGCGGCTTGGCGGGCGCTGGCTGCTCTCCACGCAGCTGGCAACGGTGCTGGCGGTGTCCGTGCTGATCTGCGCGGCGATCATCATCACCGAAACCCAGATTTACGAGGTTTATGAGCAAACGCGCGTCATGGAATTGCTGTCTCCGGAGGCGCGCAAGGCCGTCGTCGCATTCGAAGCAGGGCGGGTACCAGAGCCCAACCAGTTTCGGGCGATCATGAAGGATCAAAAAAAGATCCAGCAGGGTGTTATCGACAGGTCGAACATTGCGTTGTTCATCTTCACCGTAACGGCAGCGTTGGGGGCCTTCCTTGTCGGTGCATTCCTGCTGCGACGGGTGGGCGGCGGGCTGAACGATGTGGCGGCGGCGGCGCGCGCGGTGGCTGAGGGGCGGCTTGATGCGCGGGCGGGATCGGTGCGCTTCGCCTCGATCGAGGAAGACCAGCTGACGCAGGATTTCAACGCGATGGCAGAGGCGCTGCAGCATGCCGATCGCGAGCTGAAGGACAGCACGGCGGCGATCGCGCACGAACTGCGCACGCCGCTGACCGTGCTGAGCGGGCGGCTGCACGGCATTCAGGACGGGGTGTTTGCGGCCGGCCCCGACCAGATTGACAGCCTGATCCACCAGGTCGATTCGCTGACCCGGCTGGTCGATGATCTGCGAACGATGAGCCTGGTCAATTCGGGCCAACTGGTGCTCGACCTCGCGACGATCGACCTGGCCGAGGCGATCCGGCCAGTGATCGCGGCGATGCGGCCCGATCTGGAAGCGGCCGGCCTGACGATCATCTGCGATCTGGCCCCCGCGCCGATGATCGGCGATGCGGGGCGGCTGCGCCAGGCATTGGCGGCGGTGCTGAGCAATGCCATCCGCTATGCGCCAGGCAGCGGCCCGTTATGGATCGAATCCGGGTTTGCCGCGGGCATGGTGCAGCTGCGCGTGATCGATTCAGGGACTGATCTGACCGATGAAGCGGCGGCGCGCGCGTTCGAACGCTTCTGGCGCGGTGACCGATCGCGTGCGCGATCGAGCGGCGGATCGGGGCTGGGCCTGTCAGTCGTCCGCGCGATTGCCGTGGCGCATGGCGGCAGCGTGAGCCTCACCCGGCGGCCGACCGGTGGCGCGGTGTTTGAGATGCTGCTGCCGCCGGTGCAGGAGGTGTAGGAGGGGGTGAGGGGGTAGTGTAGCCTCAGCGGTCGATAATGGGCCGTCAGCGGAATGTCGGGATTCAGGAAAAAGATATCGGCTAGCCGCCATTCGCTTACCGAACGAATAGTCTCGGTGGCGGCTCAAAGATTGCCGTTCTTCAACGGCTTCAAGCGTCCGCCGATGCTGGAACCGGTCCTTCATGCGCTCGAAAAAGGCCGCCCGGAACGTCGCCGTCAACGCAAGATCACCCGATGTGTTGGCGCAGGAAATCAATCATGACGCGCACCTTGTTCGGCAGGAAAGTTCGGCTCGGATAGATCAGCCATGCCCCTGTCGTAAAATCCGTTGCTGTTGCGCGCATCGTCGGAAAGCAGCGGTTCAGGCTGTGGTCGCGGATGTTGGGCGCAATCAACCAGTCGGGCAGCAGCGCCGGGCCGAGGCCCGCAAGGGCCGCGTCCCGAAGCGCCAGCGCATTGGAAGCGAGAATGTCGCCATCGACTGGCACGGCCAGGATTTCGCCATCCGGCCCCCGGAACAGCCATCGGTCCCGAAAACCGGGGAAGGCAAAGCGGAGCACGCGGTGCCGGACCAAATCGTCCGGTGTGTGGATCCGATGCGCCGCCAGCCAAGATGGTGCCGCGACGACGTGATAGTGCGTGTCGAGCAGCTTGCTGGCGATGACGTTCGCCTCGACACTGGGCGCAAGGCGGATCGCCAGATCAACGCCTTCACCGACCAGATCGACGTTCGAATCGTCCATGACCAACTCGATCTTCATCGCTGGAAAGTCAGCCTTGAAGCGGCGGAGCAGTGGCACGATCATGGTCAGCCCGAACGCGACCGAAGTCGACAGTCGCACTGTGCCGACCGGGCCTCGCCCAAGGGCGCGAACTTCCTGCGCCGCTTCCTCGAATTGCGCGATTAACGGCTCAACGCGGCCGAGATAGGCAGCACCCGCCTCGGTCAAGGTCAGCTTTCGCGTTGTGCGCTGGAACAGCCGTTCGCCAAGCTCGCGCTCGATGGAAGCCACGACGCGGGACACGGACGAGGGTTCGACATTCTGTGCCCGCGCAACCGCCGAAAAGCCGCCCCCGTGCGCGACTTCGGCGAAAATCTTCAAAGCCTTGATGTCCATCACCCAACCTTTGCATAATTCGCAAAAGTCTAGGTCAAAGAGGCAGGTTTTTCAAGAAAACACGAAGCAATAGTTGGGCGGCACCAACCCGCTTTGAAAGGATTTCATCATGGCTACCCTGCTTCGCATCGACGCCAGTGCCCGCACCGAGGGCTCCTATTCGCGCCAGCTCGGCGACAGTTTCGAGACATCGTGGGTTGCCCGCAATCCCACTGGCACGGTCGTCCGTCGCGACTTGGCGCTGACGCCGGTGCCGCAGATCGCCAACGAAACGATCGCGGGCTTCTACACGCCAGTCGAGGCGATGACCGATGCGCTGCGTGATGCGACCGCGCGCTCGGATGGGTTGATCGCCGAATTGCGCGCGGCTGACGTGCTGTTGGTGACGACTCCCATGTATAATTTCGGCATCCCCGCCGCGCTCAAAGCCTGGATCGATCAGATCGTGCGGATCGGCCACACGTTCAGCTACGACGGTACCAGCTTCACGGGGCTCGTCACCGGCAAGCCTGTGACGATCGCGATCGCCTATGGCGCTGGTGGCTATGGCGAAGGCGGCGCGCTTGCTGCGTTAGATCTCGTGCGGCCCTATCTGGCGACGCTGTTCGGCTTCCTCGGCTTTACCGACGTCCGCTTCGCCGTGATCGAAGCGACCACCGGCAACCCGATCGCACTCGATACCGCTTTCAACATCGCGCGCGGCACCATTGCCGCGCTCGCGGCCTGAACCATGCAAACAAGGACAACAAGCATGAACAAGATCGATTTATCCGGTAGCATTGCGTTCGTCACCGGCGCTGGTCGAGGCATCGGCGCCGCGATTGCGCGCCGTCTGGCAACCGCTGGCGCGCATGTCGTGGTGAGCGCGCGCAATGAGGCCGCAGCGCGGGCGGTCGCGGAAAGCATCCGGACTGCAGGCGGTGCCGTAGAGGCCACCGGCGGTGACGTCACCCGCTTCGGCGATATCACTGCGGCGATCGACGGCGTCGTTGCGCGGCACGGCCGGATCGACATCCTCACCAACAATGCCGGGGTAATCGATCCGATTGCCCGGCTGGCCGACAGCGATCCGGCAGCGTGGCAAGCGGCAGTCGAGGTGAATTTGCTCGGCGTCTATAACGCCAGCCGTGCCGCCTTGCCGCATATGCTGGCACGCGGCAGTGGTACGATCATCGCGCTGAACTCGGGTGCCGCCAACGCGCCGTTGGAGGGCTGGAGCCATTACTGCGCCACCAAGGCGGCGGTGCAGATGCTGACGCGCCAGATCGACAAGGAATACAAAGAGCTTGGAATCCGGTCTCTTGGGCTTAGTCCGGGACCGGTCGCCGGGGACATGCAGGCGGCCATCCGCGCGTCGGGGATGAATCCGGTCAGCCGTCTCAACGATGCCGATTACATTCCCCCGGAATGGGCCGCAGAGGCCGTCGCCTGGCTTTGCACCCCGGCAGCCAATGCCTTTTTGGGAACTGATTTTTCGATCAAGACGCAAGAGGGAAGAAAGCTGCTCGGCCTTGGCTGATTCCATCCAGGGACAGCGGGTCCCCGACTATGGGACCGTCTCTGTCGACCGTCGAACAGGTCTGCATCCGACAGATACCGGCCATCGTCGCCACAGCGGCGAATGGCCGGGCAGTTCCAGGTTTGAACATGCCGGGGGGACTCGAGGGTCCCCAACGTACGACCGCTTTCGGTGCTATACGAGATAACGCTGAATCACTGACAATAGGGCGCATAGCTGTCGTCAGCTAAGGGTCCGCAATTGGGGCTCTATCGGTCCCAAACCCCAACGCATCCTGTCACATCCTGGCCATCGGCATGGCCAATCGCGCAGGTTTGGCACCCCCGGTCCGGCGATGATCCAGCACCATGCCGCTTGCGCCAAATCTCCACACGCGGCTGACGCGTGCTCCACGGAGCACCTCCATTGCCCGATCATCAACGGCACTGACGCCGTAGATTTTTATCCAGGGAGGTTTTTCCGTGAAGCTTTATACTGCAGTGAGCGCGTTCGTTCTTTTCGTTGTCCCGCATTTTGCCCAGGCGCAGGAAGCGCCCAGCTTCACCGGGCTGAAGGCCGGTGTCGAAGTCAGCCGCGAGCGGATCAGCGTGCGGAACGATCCGGGCGCGATCGGGGCGACGGGCACGGCGAGCCGGAGTGGCATCGGCTATCGCGGTTATGTTGGGTATGATGTCCAGCTGGGCAATGTCGTGATCGGTGCCGAGGCCGGGCTGGGCGGCGGTGGCAAGAGCGTGCGCCAAGCGAGCGTGCGCGGCCAGTATCTCGTCGATCCGGGCCTGACCTATGACCTGACGGCGCGCGCCGGGATTGTCGTTGCGCCGGGGCTGCTGGTCTATGGTCGCGGCGGCTATCGCTGGTTGCAGACCGACCGGATCACCACACCGGTAAACGGCGCGCGGATCGTACGCGAACAGACCGATGGCGGGGCAACCTATGGCGCGGGTGCCGAAGTGAAGATCGACGAGCACTTCTCGCTGCGCGCCGAATATGACCGCTCCGTTTATGATCGCGGGCTGCGCGGCAACAAGTTTGCGGTGGGGGCGGCGTTCAAGTTCTGACACTGGCTGGCGCCAGGTCAACGCACCCGCTCCTTCCGGGGGGTGGGGCGTTGGCGGTGGCCGCTCGATGCGACAGGTCACCGTTGATTTTACCAAATCGGTTAAAAACACTTGACAGTGTCACGCTGATTGGGTACATATCAGGAACGTTGAAGAATTGCGAGTCGGGGCGGTCGGGCATGAGCCGGGCCGCCCCTTTCGTTGGTGGTGCTGCCGTGACTGGCGTTGGCAAGAGGGAGCGGCGGGGTGGCGAGTGATACGCACAAGCGACCGGCAACGCCGACCGTGACTCGCCCGACTGCCTATACCGGCCGCAAATGGGTGCGCTGGACCGCCAAGAAAAAGGCCGCGTTTCTCGATCATCTGGCCGCGACCTGCAATGTGAAGGCGGCGGCGGCGGTGATCGGGGTTGATCCCGCGAGCGTCTATGCGCTGCGGCGGCATGATCTGGACTTTGCTGGTGCTTGGCACGACGCGCTGGAGGCGGGCTATGCGATGCTGGAAACCCAATTGGTTGGGCATGCGCTGTCGGGTGGTGGCGCGCGGCTGATCGACAATGGCGCGACTGATTTGACGGGGCCGATCGATGTCGATCTGGCGCTGCGCTTGTTGGCGGCGCACAAGACGCGCGCTGCTGACCGGCCACGGCGCGGCGGCCCGCCCCGGCAGCTGGCGAGCCCTGACGACACTGATGCCGCGATATTGAAGAAATTACGGTCGATGGAGCAGCGAAAGGCGCAGGCGTGAAGGCGGCGGCTGCGGGCCAGGACCGTGCGCTATTCGATCGGCTGCTGGCGCTGTCGGCTGACGAGCAGGCCGAGGTGATCAGGGCGCTGACCAAGCCGCAGCAGCGCGAATTCAACGAACGCTGGTGGCAATGGGCGCATGATGGCCAGCGCGCGCCGCCGGGGGACTGGCGGCTGTGGCTGATCCGTGCGGGGCGCGGTTTCGGCAAGACGCGGGCCGGTGCGGAATGGGTGAGCGCGCATGCTCGCGCAACGCCAACCGCGCGGATCGCGCTGGTCGGCGGGAGTATCGATGACGTGCGCCAGGTGATGATCGAAGGGCCGAGCGGGTTGATCGCGGTGGCGCGGACTGGGGAGAGCGTGCGCTGGCGCGCGGCGCAGGGCGAGGTGCAGTTTGCATCGGGCGCGCGGGCCTTTGCTTATTCAGCGGGCATGCCGGAGCGGCTGCGCGGCCCCGAACATGACCTGGCCTGGTGCGATGAGATTGCCAAATGGCGCGGTCGGCAGGGCGAGGAGAGCTGGAACAACCTGATGCTGGGGCTGCGCACCGGGGACCATCCACGGGCGCTGCTGACGACGACGCCGCGTTCCAATGCGCTGATGCGGCGGATCATGACGCTGCCCGGACTGGTCGAGACGCGGGGCCGAACGCGTGACAATCCGCATCTGCCAACCAGCTTCGTCGCGGCAATGGCCGCGGATTATGGCGGCACCCGGCTGGGGCGGCAGGAGCTGGACGGCGAGATCATCGAGGATCTGGCCGGCGCGCTGTGGACGCGGGCGATGATCGAGGCGTGTCGGGTGCGCGCGCTGCCCGTGCTGGTCCGTGTCGTGGTGGCGGTTGATCCGTCGGCGAGCATTGGCGGCGATGCGTGCGGGATCGTCGCCGTGGCGCTGGGCGCGGACGGTCTTGGCTATGTGTTGGAGGATGCGAGCGTCAGCGGGGCCTCCCCAGAGGGCTGGGCGCGCGCGGTGGCCTTGTGCGCCGATCGCCACGGGGCGGACCGGGTGGTGGCGGAAAAGAATAATGGCGGGGCGATGGTCAAAAGCGTGCTCGCCGCCGCCGATGCGACGATGCCGATCACGTTGGTCCATGCCAGCCACGGCAAAGTCGTGCGCGCGGAACCGGTGGCGGCCTTATATGAAAGCGGCCGGGTGCGGCATTTCGGCGCGTTTCCCGCGCTGGAGGATGAATTATGTGGGTTGATCACCGGCGGCGGCTATGAGGGGCCGGGGCGATCGCCCGACCGGGCCGATGCTTTGGTGTGGGGCTTAAGCGAGCTGATGCTGCGGAAAAAGGCAGTCGCAGCGGTGCGGACGCCTTAGCCGCGCTTGCGGCGGCGCCACAGATCATAAACGGGTTTGAGCGTGAAGGCGGCAACGACCCCGCCGATCATCAGCGTATGCGGATCGCGGAACAGCCAGCCGACCACGCCAATCGCCGCTGCATAAACAGGGATGATGAACAGCATATAGCGGCCAAGCCAGCCGAGATAGCGCTTCGCGCTGTCTTCATCGGCGGCAAACCACAGGAACAGGACCACCGGCACCCCGAACAACACACAGAGCGCGGCGGTGATGATCGGCGAGGAGGCGAGGGTGAGTGGCATGCGGCGATCATAGATTGTCGCGCGCAATCCTCAAGCGGTGGGGCTCGAGCCGCGCGACAACGGCGTGGCGCGCGGGTATGGCGACGCAATGATCCCACGCGAAACGATCGATACGACGACAGTGCCCGGTGGCGGCGAAATGCGGCTGGTGCGGCGCGGGAGCGACTGGTTCATCATGCTGGGGCGTGAGGAATTGATGTCGAGCCGGATGAGCGGCTCCGAAGAGGCGCTTGCCAACCTGGCGTGCGACCGGGTGGGCCCGGATGCGCGCGTGCTGGTCGGCGGGTACGGGATGGGGTTTACGCTTCGGACCTTGCTCGAGCGGCTGGGACCGGGGGCGAAGGTGACAGTGGCTGAGCTGGTGCCGGCGGTGATTGCCTGGGCGCGCGGGCCAATGGCTGAATTTGCCGGTGGGTGCCTGGATGATTCCCGCGTGGCGGTGATCGCGGGTGATGTCGGCGCTGAGATCCGCGCCGGGCGAGGGCGCTATGAGGCGATCCTGCTTGATGTCGATAACGGCCCCGATGGGCTGACCCGCAAGGGCAATGACGGGCTTTATACGATGACCGGGCTCACCGCCGCAAAGGATGCGCTGACGCCGGGCGGGGTGCTGGCGGTGTGGTCGGCGGCAAGCGACGACGTGTTCGCGCGGCGAATGCGCGATGCGGGGTTCGTGGTGGACGAAGTGGTCGTGCGGGCGCGGGCGAGCGGCAAGGGCGCCCGGCATGTGATTTGGATGGGGACCAAGACCGGCTAAGGCCTGTCGTTCGGAGAACAACATGAAAATCTTCGGCTGGAAGTCAGCCGGGCGCGAGGAATTGCGCCCGGCTTTGTCGCGTTATGCGCTTGGTCCGGGGCCCCTGCTGGGCGAGTGGCCCGCCTCTTACGAAGCGCAGTTGCGCGAAGGCTATGCGCGCAATGCGATTGCGCAGCGCAGCGTTCGGCTGGTGGCGCAGGGGCTGGGCGGGGCACCGCTCATGGCGTCCGATCCGGCGATCCTGGCGCTGCTGGCGGCGCGATCAGGGGGGCAGGTGCTGGCGGAGACGGTGGCGGCGCAGTTGTTGCTGCACGGCAATGCCTATGTCCAGTTGCTGACCGATGAGGATGGGCAGCTGGTCGAGCTGTTCGCGCTTCGGCCCGAGCGGGTGACGGTCGAGCCTGATGCGAGCGGGTGGCCGGTGGCGTATCGCTACCGGGTGGGCGAGCGGGTGACGCGGTTGCTGGCGGCGGACGCGGGCGGTCGGCCGCAGGTGGTGCATGTGAAGGCATTCAACCCGAGCGATGATCATTATGGGTTGGGCTGCCTGGGCGCGGCGTCGGGCGCGATTGCGATCTACAATGCGGCGGCGCGCTGGAACAAGGCGCTGCTCGACAATGCGGCGCGCCCTTCTGGGGCGCTGGTCTATGATCCCGGTGACGGATCATCGCTGTCGCGCGAGCAGTTTGAGCGGTTGCGCGCCGAGATGGATGCGAGCTTTTCGGGGAGCGGCAATGCCGGGCGGCCGATGCTGCTGGAGGGTGGCCTCAAATGGCAGGCACTGAGCCTGTCGCCCGCCGACATGGACTTCGCTGGCACCAAGGCAGCGGCGGCGCGCGAGATTGCGACCGCGTTCGGGGTGCCGCCGATGCTGCTCGGCCTGCCGGGGGATGCCACTTATGCCAATTATGTCGAGGCGAACCGGGCGCTGTGGCGGCTGGCGATCCTGCCGCTGGCGGAGACGATCTTTGCCGGGCTGGCGCAGGCGCTGGGCGGCTGGTTTCCGGATGCGGCGATCCGGGTGGAAATCGATCAGGTCACGGCATTGGCCGAGGATCGCGAGCGGCTGTGGCGACAAGTCGGGGCGGCTGATTTTCTGAGCGATGAGGAGAAGCGGGCGATGGTGGGGCTGTCATGAGCGCAGGGATGATGAGCGGCCAGATGACCAGCGACGGGGCGGTGCTGGCGCAGCTGGTGGCGCAGGGGCAGCAACAGGGCGCGGATCTGGCGACGCTGCGGGCGATCGTCGAGGAATCGGGCGATCTCGGCGCGACCCGGGCGCTGGTGCGGATGGGCCTCGACGATGAGGGCGTCGGGCGTGACCTGGGCGAATTGCGCGAGCTGCTGGCGGCGTGGCGTGACGCCAAATCGTCGCTGTGGAAGGCGGGGCTGGCCTGGGTCGTGCGCTTGCTCGGCGCGATCGGCATTGGTGCGATTGCCGTCCAGCAAGGGCTGATGGGGTGGGGCAAATGAGCCTGCGCTTTGCCGGCTATGCGGCGGTGTTCGATGCGGTTGATCGCGGTGGCGATGTCGTACGTCGGGGAGCATTTGGGTCGCCGACGCCGGTGCCGTTGCTGTGGCAACATGGCGGGGCACCCGTGGGGGTGATCGAGCAATTGGGCGAGGATGCGCGGGGATTGCGGGTGATCGGGCGGATCGACGAACCCCGGCTGGCGGCGCTCGTGAAGCGCGGCGGGGTGAAGGGGCTTTCCTTCGGTTATCGGGTGACAGCGTCGCAGACCGGCCCGGTGCGCGAACTGACCGCGCTCGACCTCGTCGAGATCAGCCTGGTCGCGCAACCGATGCAACCACTAGCGCAGGTGCATGCGGTGGCGGGGTGAGCGGTGAGGCCTATTGTTAGCTAACCTCGTTCAGGCTGAGCGAAGTCGAAGCCCACACGCTGCGCTTGGGCTTCGACTTCGCTCAGCCTGAACGGGGGGCGGGTGTTTCAGAAAAAATGAATCGCAGCCCTCGGGTCACAGCCGATTCAATCGCGATCAATATTTCCCCTCCTCGAGACGAGCTCGGGGAGGCTTTTTGTGTTGGGAGAATGACATGACCGATGTGACGATGGATGCACTGGAGGCGAGTTTCGCGGACGTCGAGATGCCGGGTGCGGTGGTGCGGCCGGTGCTGGCGGGTGGGCGCGCGCCGGGTGGGGCGGCGTTTGAGACGTTTTTGCGGAGCGGCGCGAGCGTTGAGATGAAGGCGTTTACCGGCGTTACCGGCGATGCTGGGGGCTATGCCGTGCCGCGCGAGATTGATGCGGTGATCGATGCGACGCTGAAGAGCATCTCGCCCATTCGCGCGATTGCCAATGTCGTGAAGGTCGGATCGGCCGGGTATCGCAAGCTGGTGACGACGGGCGGCACGGTGTCGGGCTGGGCGGCGGAGACTGGCGCGCGGGCCGAGACCGCGACGCCGAGCTTTGTCGAGATCGCGCCGTCGATGGGCGAGCTGTTCGCCAATCCGAGCGCCAGCCAGGCGATGCTCGATGATGCCCAGTTCGATGTCGAGGCGTGGCTGGCGAGCGAAATCGCGATGGAATTCGCCAAGGCGGAAGGTGCTGCGTTCGTTAATGGCAGCGGGACCAACCGGCCCAAGGGGTTCCTGCAGGCGCCGACCGCGAGCAGTAATGACGCGACGCGCGCCTTCGGGACGCTGCAATATCTGGCGAGCGGGGCCGCGGGGGATTTTGCTGCCAACCCGCAGGATCGGCTGATTGATCTGGTGCAGAGTTTGCGCGGGCCGTATCGGCAAAATGGCAGCTTTGTGATGAATTCATCGACGCTCGCCCGCATTCGCAAGTTCAAGACCAGCGACGGCGCGTTCCTATGGGCACCGAGCCTGGCGGCGGGGCAGCCTGCGACGTTGCTCGGCTATCCGGTGATTGAGGCGGAGGATATGCCTGATATCGCTGCCAATGCGCTGGCGATTGCGTTTGGCGATTTCCGCAGCGGCTATCTGATCGCCGAGCGGACCGAGACCGCGATCCTGCGCGATCCCTATTCGAACAAGCCCTTCGTCAATTTCTACGCGACCAAGCGGATTGGCGGCTGCGTCAGCAATTCCGAAGCGATCAAGCTGATGAAGTTCGCGGTGTCCTGAGCCGGCAGGCGCGGGCACCGATCGCGGCGCTGGCTGTGATTGGTGTCCGCGCCTGACGCCCCGACTCTCCCCAACCAAACAGCAAAGCGAGATCCCAATGGCAGATGCATTTTCAGCCGCCGCCGATCAGGTGTCGGCCCCAGCGCGGCGCGCGCTGGCGGTGACGCCGCATGACAGCAACCCGCTGGCAGATATTCCCAAGGCGCTGTTTATCGGCACGGGCGGATCGATCATGATGCGCGGTGTGGACGGTATCGCCGACCAACAATGGGTGAATGTGCCATCGGGCGCATTGCTGCCATTCCGTGCCGCCTATATCCGCGCGACTGGCACCAGTGCCGGTAATATTCTGGCGCTCTATTGATGTATATCGGTCGCAATCTGAGCCTGGCCGGGGTGGCCGTGCTGCCCGGCGGCGTGCGCAGCATTGGCTTTTGGCCGACGGGCATGTTGCCGCAAGGAGCGACGCTTACCCGGTCAACCACCGGCACGCGCTATGATGCCAGCGGCGCACTTGAAATGGTGGCGATTAACGGCGCGCGGTTCGATTATGACCCCTTTACCCTGGCGGCGCGCGGCCTGCTGATTGAACCTGCCCGGACGAACCAGTTTCTGCAGTCAAAGGATCTGCGTACCAGCTGGACGTTCTTTGCCGCCAGCGCGCCAAACGCGACGCAATTGATCGAGAACAGCGCCAGCAGCAATCACCGTGCCGTGCAGACGATCGCCTATGCAGGCGGCGACGTGGTCACGCTGAGCGCAACGATCTGGGAGGTCACCGGGAGCGCAAAACGTTACGCGATTTTGTACCTAGCGAATTCCACGTCGGACCTCGCTGTATTCGACGCAGCGACCGGTGGGTTCACCGTGAATGGCTGCACCGCGACAATGACACGGATCGGCACGAACGACAGCAATCCGGTGTGGCGATGTACTATGACGGCAACCGTCACCAGCACCGGGTCGCTGGGCAGCGGTGTACGGCTATCGACGTCCGCAAGCGCATCATCGCCGGTCATTGTTTATCAGGGTGATGGCGTGTCGGGCATGAACATCACTGATTTACAGTATGAAATTGGCGCGGCTGCATCGTCGCCGATCCCGACGACGACTGCCACCGCCGCCCGCGCCGCCGATGTGCTGATCCTGTCAGACTCCGCGCTTGGCCTTGGCGATGGGGATCACATGATTCGGTATCGATTCGATGACGGTTCGGCCCAGGGCGTGGTGACCACAATCAATGGCGGCAGTTGGACCGTGCCGACGACGCTCGACCGGCGCTGGATAAGGGCGATCGAGCGCGGGTGACGGCCGCGCCCTTGCGGCAGTGAAGAAAGGAACAGGACCATGGGCTATGGCGAACCCGGCAGCGTGCTGCTCGGGGCAAATGACCGTGCGCTAGCGGTGGCGGCAATTAAGGCGATGCTGCGGATCGAGCGCGACGATGAAGATGGCTTGATCGGGCAACTCGCCGATACCGCCCTGGGGCTGGCGGAGCAGTTTCTTGGCCCGGTACTGATCGCGCGGCACGTGCAGGCAGTGCTCCCTGCACAACCGGGCTGGCAAAGGCTGGCGGCGGCCCCGGTGCAGGCGATCAGCCTGGTTGAGGGGATCGCAGCAAATGGCGCGGCGGTGACATTGCCGATGACGGGCTATGCGATTGATATCGATGCGCGAAGCGATGGCTGGGTGCGGATTATCGACGCAGGCGGTGCGGTGCAGGTGCGGGTGACGAGCACCGCCGGGCAGGCCGTGGATTGGGCGACATTGCCCGCGCCAGTTCGGCAGGGCGTGGTGTTGTTGGCGGGCTATTTGTTCAGTGACCGTGACACGACCCGGCCACCGCCCGCGGCGATCACCGCGCTGTGGCGACCTTTTCGCGGGCTGATGCTGGCCCCGGCGGTGCACGCATGAGCCGGGCCAGCGATAAAGCGGCGGCTATCGGCAAGGCAGCGCGCGATGCGGCGATTGCGCGCGGGGTCGAGGAGATCGCTGCGGCGCTGCCCGATGTGGCGGTGACGGCGATTGAGGACGGTATTGAGCTGAAAGGGCGGGGGCTTGCCCGGCGGCTGGTTACCGATCCGGTTCTGCGCTGGATCGGGCGGTTGCTGCGATGAGCGTGGCGGGGGATGCAGCGGGCAGCTTTCACGCCGCAATGCTGGTGGCGCTACGTAACGCGGCATCATTCGGCGGCGCGATCAACGGCGTGTTCGAAGGACCGGCGGTGAAGGCCACCGCCCCTTTTGCCGAAATTGGCGAGCTGCTGATCAGCGACTGGGGCACCAAGGACCGGGCAGGCAGCGAACTGCGTAGCGCGATCATCATCATTGACCGGGCCGAGGGGCCGGGGCGGCTCCACCGGCTGGCGGCGGCGGCCGATGCGGCGATGGCCACCGTGCCGCGCGATCTGCCGGGGTGGCGGATCGCCAGCCTGGTGCTGCTGCGCAGCCGGATCGTGCGCGACGGCCCGGGCGCGTGGACGGCGCTGGTGGAGCACCGGGTGCGGATCATCGAATCAGCGTGAGGAGAAACGGCAATGGCAGCGGAAAAGGGAAGCGCCTTCCTGTTGAAGGTGGGCAATGGCGGGTCGCCGATCAGCTATGCGACGATCGCCGGACTGCGGACAACGCAGTTGTCGGTGAACGGTGAGGCGGTGGCGATCACATCGAAGGATTCGGGCGGGTGGCGCGAATTGCTGTCGGGCGCAGGCGTGCGCAGCGTGAGCGTATCGGGCGCTGGCGTGTTTACCGGATCGGTCGCTGAAAGCCGGGTGAAGACCAATGCGCTGAGCGGGGTGATCGACGATTACCGGCTGAGCTTTGAGAGCGGCGAGACGATGACCGGGCGCTTTCTGGTGACGCGGCTCGACTATGCTGGCGATTATAATGGCGAGCGCAGTTACACGCTGAGCCTGGAAAGCTCGGGCGCAGTGGTGAGCGCGTGACGGCGGCCAATCCGGCGCGCGGCGAGGCGGTGTTGCGGATTGGCGGTGCGGCACTGGTGCTGCGGCCGAGCTTTGCCGCTTTGGTGGCCGCTGAACAGGAATTGGGGCCGCTATTCGCGCTGGTTGAACGTGCCGCCGAAGCACGGCTGGGGATTGGCGAGATGGTGGCGCTGTTCTGGCACTGCCTGACCGACATCCCGGAGGGGATGACGCGCGAGGTGTTTGGTGAGGGCGTGGCGATGGCTGGGCTGGCCGAGGCGACGCCAGTGCTGCGGGTGCTGCTCGGGCAGATTCTGGCGGGCCGATGAGTTTTACCGAAGCGGCGGTGCGGCTGGCTGGGATGGCTGGCGCGCTGCTGGGCTGGTCGCCCGACCAGTTCTGGTCCGCGACGCCGGTCGAGTTGGGCGCGGTGTTCGCCGCGTTGGCGGGCGAGGCGGTGCCGCCGCCGAGCCGCGATGAGCTGGCGCGATTGATGGAGGCTTTTCCCGATGGATGAGGAAATCGACCGGCTGGTGGTGCGGGTGCGCGCCGACACCAGCGGCTTTGCGCGCGATATCGAGGAAATTCGCGGGACGCTGACCGGGCCGCTGCAACGCGGTGCCGAGGCGGCGGGGCTTGGAATCGAGGCGGCGCTGCTGCGCGCGGTGCGGACCGGCAAGCTGGGGTTCGAGGATCTGAAGCAACTGGCTTTGTCGGTGCTTGGCGAGATTGCCGCGAGCGCGATCCGGGGTGGGTTAGATGCGATCCTGGGGCGCGGCGGCGGATTGGGTGGGATTTTCGGACCGGTGATCAGCGGGCCGAGCCATATTCCGCGGGGGCTTGGCTTACCGGGGCGGGCGACCGGCGGGCCGGTATCGCCTGGACGCGCCTATCTGATCGGCGAGCGCGGGCCAGAATATTTCGTGCCGACGACAAGTGGTCGTGTCGAGACGGGGGGCGGCGGCGGCGGGCGCGATGTGCGGGTGGCGATCACGATCAATGCCGGCGGCGGCGATGGGCCGCAGGCGCTGGCGCGATCGAGCCGCCAGGTGGCGCGCGCCGTGCGGGCGGCGATTGAGGGGGCAGAAGGCTGATGGGCCATTGGCTGGCGACCGAGCGGACGGTGCAGCGCGCGGATGTGATCTCGCGCTTCGATCCGCGATTCTGGACGGTCAATTTTCCGCGCCCGATGATGGCGAGCGTGGTGACCACCGCCCCGGATGCGCTGCGTGTCGATGCGGTATTTTACCGCGCCGATGACCTCGCCGGACTGATTTGGGCGAGCGAGGATGTGATCGATCATGCACTGCTGCGCTATGAAACGGCGCGCGATTATCGCGGATCTACGCTTCGCTTTCGCTGGCAATCGGCGGGGGTGATGCCGCTTGATGTGGTCAATGGCCCGACGCTGACGATCGAGGGGCGCGATGCTGCGGGCACGCCGCGCGCCTGGTATGTGCGGTTGTGGAACTATGCGAGTGGCGGCCCCGAGGACGCCCAGATAGCGATTGATTTCGCCGCGCTGGACGGCGGGTTCCTGCTGCCCGGTGAGGCCGATCCGGTGTGGGCGGGGGATGTAGATCGGCTGTTCGTGTCGATGGTTGCGCCGGGCTATACGGGCGGCGATGCGCTGCTGTCGGTGCCTGTGGAGGGCTGGGTTGAGCTGAGCGCGATCAGCGTCGATGGGCCGGGCGCGGTGCTGGCGATTGGCGAGGTGGCGGTGCCCGACCATGGGCTGGGCATCGCGAGCGGCTATGACGACAGCTATAACCTCACTCCGGCGCGGCTGCTGCGGAATGCGCTGTTGCTCGGCTATCGTGGCAGCCTCCTCCATTATGTCGGCATGAGCCATTATTTCCGACTCGAAGCCAATTCGGGCGGACTGTATGTCAGCCTGGCGGGCGGGGTGCTGAATGTGCCGGCAGCGGCCTGGCACCGTGATTTCGCCGAACGCGCCAAGGCGCTGGGCTTCGATATCATCTGGTCGCTGAGTTACGAGCTGTTCGACGCGCATTGCTGGGGCGACTGGAAGCAGCGCGCGGATGACGGCAGCCCGGCATTGACTGGATGGGTGCCGCCATCGACCTTATTGTCACCAGCGCATGAAGGGGCGATGGGCTATCTGCGCGCGGTGGCGCAGGCCTTTATTGGGCTGGGGGTTTCGGCGGGGCTGGCCCCCCAATTTCAGATCGGCGAGCCATGGTGGTGGGTGCTGCCTGACGGGCGACCCTGCCTGTATGACGACGCCGCGCGCGGGGTTTGGGGCGGCGCACCGCCTGCGATCAATCTTCGGGAGAGCCTGAGCCCGGTGCAGACCGCGTTGCTCGACCAGGCGGGGGCGTTGCTGGCGGCATCGACAGCGGCGCTGACGGCGGCGGTGCGCGCGGTGGCGCCGGGCTGTGCGATGCATTTGCTGGCCTATCTGCCGAGCGTGCTCGACCCCGAAGCACCCGAAGTCGCGCGACTGAACCTGCCGACCGGTTGGGCGCGGCCCGCTTTCGACGTGCTGCAGCTTGAGGATTATGACTGGGTGACCAGCGGCAACAGCGCTGCGACGGCGCGCGGGCTGGCGCAGGCGACGGCCCGGCTCGGCTACCCGATCGCGGCGCAGCATTATCTGTCTGGCTTTGTGTTGCGCCCCGAAGATTCGGACGACTGGAACGCAATCGAGGCGGCAGCCGACGCGGCGCGCGCGCGCGGTACCGCGCGGGTGTTCCTGTGGGCGCTGCCGCAGGTGCTGCGCGATGGGCTGGTTCATTTCGATGAAGGAGAGGCGGCGGTGGAGGCTTTTGACGATGTGCTGTTCCCACTTGCGCTGGGCCGCGAGGCGGAAGTGACGCCCGAATTCGCAACCGCGATCGTGACCAGTGCTGGCGGGCGTGAGACGCGCAACGCGCGCTGGAGCGCGGCACGGACGCGCTATGATGTTGGGCCCGGCGTCCGGTCTGAGGCAGATATCGCGGCGTTGCTGGGCTTTTTCCGGGCGCGGATGGGGCCGGCGCGCGGGTTTCGGCTGCGCGATCCGTTTGACTTTCAGTCCGGCGATGGCGCGCCCGCGCCAGGCGACCAGCGGATCGGTACCGGCGATGGCAGCACCAGCCGGTTTGCGCTGATCAAGCTATACGCGGCGAGCGAACGGCGGATCACGCGGCCGGTGGCGGGGAGCGTGCGAGTAGCGGTTGGCGGGGTCGAGACCAGTGGCTTTTCGGTTGAGGATGGCGGCTGGGTGGTGCTCGACGCCGCGCCTGGGGTGGGGCTGGCAGTGACGGCGGGGTTCGGCTTCGACGTGGCGGTGCGCTTTGCCGAGGATGCGCTGAGCGTCAACCGCGCGACTTTTCTGGCCGGGGCGGCGGCGAGCGTGCCGCTGATCGAAATTCGCGAGGGTTAAGAGATGGCGCAATCGAATGATTTCCTGCGCGGCGACCTCACCACGGTCGCGCTGTGCTGGCGGATTGAGCGGCGCGATGGGGTGACGATCGGGTTGACCGATCATGATCGTGACCTGCTGATCGACGGGCTGGTTCACCGCGCTGCGCCGGGCATGACCCCGTCGGCGATCAGCCGCAGCGACACGCTGGAAGCCGATACGATGGATGTTGCCGGCGCGCTATCCAGCAGCGCGAACAGCGAAACGGATCTGCTGGCCGGGCGCTGGGATGGCGCGCGCGTGGCGATTTTTGCGGCTGACTGGAGGGGCGGCGGCGGGCGAATTGACTTGGGCGAAGGGGTGATCGGCACGGTGGAGACCCAGGAAACCGGCTTTACCGCCGAATTGCGCGGGGCGAGCGCGGCGCTGGACCAACCGGTGGTGGAGGAAACGGCGCCCGAATGCCGCGCCGAACTGGGCGACAAGAGGTGCCGGGTGGCGATGGCCGGGCGCCGGCGGTTTGCGCGGGTGGCGGCGGTAGATGGGCAAATCGTGACGATGGATGCGGATGAGCCGGTGCCGGGTGTCTATGCATTTGGGGAGGTGCGCTGGTTGAGTGGCGCGGCAAGCGGGCTGGAAAGCGCGATTGCGGCATCTGAGGGCGCGACGGTGACGCTGGATAGGCCACCGCCGATCGGCGTCGAACCGGGCGGATTGGTCGAACTGATCGAGGGGTGCGACAAGAGTATCGCGACCTGTGCGGGTCGCTTTGCCAATGCCGCCAATTTCCGGGGCGAACCCTATTTGCCGGGGATTGATCTGCTGACGCGCTATCCCGGCGGATGAGCGCGGCGATAATTGCCGCAGCGCGAGCGGCAATTGGTGCCCGGTTTCGGCTACATGGGCGCGACCCGGCGACGGGGCTGGACTGTGTCGGGCTGGTCGAACTGGCGCTGCAGGCAGGTGGTGCGAAAGGGCAGGCGCCACGGGGCTATGCGTTGCGGAGCGGTGATGCCGAGGCGGTCGGCGCAATGATCGCGGCGGCCGGGCTGGTCGCCTGCGCCGCGCCGCGTGCGGGCGATCTGCTGCTCTGCCGGGCTGGGCCGGGGCAGCTGCATCTGATGATCGATAGCGGCGGCGGCGTGATTCATGCCGATGCGATGCTCAGGCGAGTGGTTGAGCGGCCCGGGCCGCCGCCCTGGCCGGTGGTTGGGCGCTGGCGGGTGGCCGAGCAGCCCGAAAAGGGGGAATAGCCGATGGCAACACTGGTATTGACGGTGGTGGGGACGGTGCTGGGCGGGCCAATTGGGGCGGCGATCGGCGCGCTTGCGGGCCAAGCCATCGATCGCAACATCCTGTTCAAGCCCAAAGGCCGGCAGGGACCCAGGCTGACCGAACTCGCCGTGCAGACATCATCTTATGGCACGCCAATCCCGCTTCAGTTTGGGACGATGCGGGTTGCGGGCACGGTAATCTGGTCAACCGACCTGATCGAAAGCAAATCGACGAGCGGCGGCAAGGGCCAGCCGGGTGTAACCAATTACAGCTATTCGGCATCGTTTGCGGTGCTGTTGTCGGGCCGGGCGATTAGCGGGATCGGCCGGATTTGGGCCGATGGCAAATTGCTGCGCGGTGCTGCGGGTGATTTCAAAACGTCGACGGGCTTTCGCGTTCATCTGGGTGATGAGGCGCAGCCGGTCGATCCACTGATTGCAGCGGCGGAAGGGAATGGCCTGGCCCCCGCGCATCGCGGCCAAGCCTATGCGGTGTTCGAGAATTTTCAGCTGGCTGATTTTGGCAATCGCCTGCCGTCGCTGACCTTTGAGGTGATCGCCGATCCCGGACCCGTGGCGATCGGTGTGATTGCCGAGGCGGTTTCGAGCGGGCGCGTCGATGGCCGCGCGGTCACCCAGGCGGTAACCGGCTATTCGGCCTATGGCGACAGTGTGCGCGGCGTGCTGGAGAGTCTGGCGAGTATTAGTGGCGCCTGGTTTGCGCCGACCGGCGGCCGATTGGTGATGCGCGATTCAGCGGTTGCCGGGCCAATGATCAGCGACATGGGCGCTGAATCCTGGGCATTCGGATCGTCAGCCTCTGGCGGGTCGTCGCATCTGCCGCGCCATGGGGCTCGGCGCAGGCGATCCGTTTCGGCAATCGATACCGTGCCGCAGACGGTGACGGTGGCGCATTATGATCCGGCGCGCGATTATCAGACCGGCGTGCAACGGGCGCGCCGTCCCGGTGCCGGCAATCGCAGTGAGCGGATTGAATTGCCGGCGGCAATGGACGGGCGCGTTGCCAAGGCCATTGCTGTGCGCGCGATCGCTCGTGCTGAGGCCGGTCGCGAACGGCGCGAGATTGCGCTCGACTGGTCGGCGCTTGGGATCGCGCCTGGCCAGTCGGTGACGCTGGCCGATGCACCCGGCAGCTGGCGGGTGAGCGGCTGGTCGCTGGAGGCGATGGTGCTGCAGCTGCGCCTGATCCGCCTCGATGGTGGGGTAGGGGTGGAGACATCAGCGAGCTCTGGCCGGGTATTGGCCAGCACCGATTCGCTGCATGGGCCGACGATTCTCCACGTCTTTGACGCGCCCGTGCTTGATGATGCTGTGCTGACGACGCCGCGGCTGCTGGTTGCCGCTGCAGGGGAAAGCCCGGGCTGGCGGCGCGCAGCGTTGCTGTTGAGCAGCGACGGCGGGATGCGCTGGATCGCCGCTGGTGAGACGGCATTACCGGCAACGCTGGGGGTGGTGGCCAGCCATGTGCACTGGGCGCCCGCGACGTTGCGCGATCTCACCGGCTCGGTCGACGTGGTTTTGGCGCATGACGGCATGGCACTGGCCGGTGCTGATGATGCGGCGCTTGATGCGGGGGCTAACCTGGCACTGCTTGGCGATGAACTGATCCAGTTTGGCATCGCCGAGCAGCACGGTGCCCGGCGCTGGCGGTTGTCGCGCCTGTTGCGGGGGCGGCGCGGGACCGAACGCGCCGCTGGTAGCCAGGCCATTGGTGACCGCTTCATCCTGATTGAACCCGATACAGTGAAGCCAATCGATATCGCTGTCGCGTCGATTGGCAGGCCATTGCAGCTGATGGCATCGGGTATCGGTGACCTGACCGGGCCGGTCGCGGCCACAATCGTGCCAGGCGGCCTGTCGGTGCGCCCACCGGTACCGGTGCACCTGCACGTCCAGCCGACCGAGGAGGGCATGCGGATTACATGGGTTCGCCGCAGCCGAGCGGGCTGGCGCTGGATCGACGGCGTCGATGCGCCGTTGATCGAGGAACAAGAGGCGTATCGGTTGGTGATTTCGCCGCCTGGCGGCGTCCCGCAAGCGCTAGATATGCGCGAGTCCAGTTTTTTGATTTCCAACGAGTTCGCGCAGAGTGGCACGATGATCGATGTGCGGCAGCGCGGGTTTGCGGGCGAATCGCTGCCCGGCACGCTTACCCTGACATGACCCCAAGGAGGGAAAGATGAGCGACGATCCGACGCCCCGATTTGCGCTGCCGCTGTTGCAGCCGGGCCAGGCGCAGAAGGAATTGTATCATAATGAAGCATTGGCCCTGATCGATCTGGGGCTTCATCCCTGCGTGATCGCCATGGGGGTCGATACGCCGCCATCTGCCCCCATCCTGGGCGCGTGCTGGATCATCGGTACGGCACCGACCGGTGTCTGGGCCGCTGCGGCCAACTATCTGGCCGGCTGGACGGCGGGGGGGTGGCGATTCGTTGCACCCCAGGACGGGATGACCGTCTGGAGCCTGCAAGATGGCGTATATGCAAGGTTTGCGGCAGGGAACTGGACGATGGGCGAGGCTCGCTATGCGCGCCTGCTGATTGATTCGGTGCAAGTTATCGGGCCGCAGCAACCATCCATTGCCAATCCCGTCGGCGGCAGCGTGATTGATGGTGAGGCACGAGCCTCGATCGCCACTATTATTGACGCGCTGGCCACCCATGGACTGATCGCGCGGTGAACCAATCGCTCGCCGGTTGTGGCCATTTCGTCACACTTGCTGGTATTTGTATGCTTGCGTGGAAACTAAGCTTTCGGTAGGGAGTTGGGGCTGTCCGTAGTGACACTCAAGAAAGGGGAATATGATGCGGAAGCTAGCCGTTTCACTGGCACTTGCCTCCACCGCGCTCGCCACGCCTGTTTTGGCCCGCGATAATTCGTGGTACGTTGGCGTCGACGCAGGCGGGGTGCTCGTCGAAGATATCAATTACAATATCGCTGGACGTCCGAATGTTTCGAAGGTCGATCATAATTATGGTTACGACTTCGATGGCAACATTGGGTATGATTTCGGGGCGTTCCGCGTAGAAGCAGAGGTCGGCTACCGCCGGGCTTCGACAAGCGCCTATACGTCGACCTCGCCGATCCCGCACTTCAACAGCGCGGGCAATCTGGTGAATGCGGCGCCTGGTACGCGCCCAACCAACGGCAGTGATACGGCGCTTAGCTTCATGGCCAACGCCCTGCTCGATTTCGGTGACGACACCGGGGTGCAAGGCTTTGTCGGCGGCGGTGTCGGTGTTGCGCGCGTCAAGGGCCGCATCGTCAACGCGTTTGGCAGCGCTCCTCTGAACGACTCGGACACGGTGTTCGCCTATCAGGCGCTTGCTGGCGTGCGGGTGCCGATTTCGGACAAGATTGATGCGTCGTTCAAGTATCGGTTCTTCACGGCACCGAACGCGCAATATGTCGATGTCCGTGGCAGCAGCTATACGGGCACGTTCCGTTCGCACAGCTTGCTGTTCGGCCTGACCTATAACTTTAGCGAACCGGCTGCGCCGCCACCGCCGCCGCCGCCACCTCCTCCTCCTCCTCCGCCCCCGCCGCCGCCGCCACCACCACCGGTGGAAGTGGTTTGCTCGCCTGGTCCGTTCATCGTGTTCTTTGAATGGGACAAGTCGACGATCACGCCAGAAGCGGCAAGCATTCTTGATAACGCCATCACGGCCTATCAGAATTGCGGCAATGCGCAGGTTATGCTCGCCGGTCACGCTGACCGTTCGGGTACGCCGACCTACAATATCGCGCTGTCGCAGCGTCGCGCTGATGCTGTGAAGGGTTATATGTCCTCGCGGTCGATCCCAGAGGGTGTCATCACGACCCAGGCGTTCGGCGAAGGCCGTCCGCTCGTCGAGACTGCCGATGGCGTTCGCGAACTGCAGAACCGTCGCGTGGAAGTGACCTATGGCCCAGGTTCGGGCCGCTAAGTCGCAACCTTAACGGGTCAAAATCGGGGAGGTCGGTGTCATGCCGGCCTTCCCTTTTTTTGTGTTTGTTGATCTAAACTCCAATTCCATCTGACGGAATCGATGACCGTCGAACGCGGGAACCCGGGGTTCCAGGCGGCGTTCTGTGCAGCGCTGCACCCTTGCTTCCGCGCGGGGATTGCACCGCGTCAGTCTAAATGAAGTCGAGTCTAGCGGCCATTGGCGCAGCCCGGCCAGCCAGCGCTAGCCTGTAGGCGATCCATCTTGCAGTGCCCCGGCCAGCCAATCCGGCACCAGCGCGTCTCCCAGGGCTTCAACACGGCGCAGCTCGATCATCACCCCCAAATCGGGATAACTTGCCCGGGTTCGATCGCCCACGGCGGCAATCGGCGCGACGACAAGCCGCCGATTGACCCTGGCGCGGTGGTGCATACGCGCGGTATTCTCCTGGCCCACATAGCACCCCTTGGTAAAGCTAACCCCACCCAGCTCGCGGGCATTGGCTTCGAGCCATAGTGTTTCGCCACTACCGAGCTCGTCCACGCCTTCGGTCACGCCATGCGCCAGTCGGTGCTTTTGCCAGCCAATAGCGGCCGGACTGTGTGCCGCGAGCCAGCGATGGCCGAGCGCTGCCAAGCGCGGATCAGCCACACCGCGACCCGGTGTGAGCGACCAGTGCACCGCCAAATCTAGCTGATCAATCGTGATCGATCGCCGCAAGCGGTAAAGGCTGAGCCGACGTGTTAGGGCCTCAGCCGCTGCCGCCTCGCAATCAATCAGCACCGCGTTGCCATCGGCCCAAAGGATGAAATCGAACAGCGCCTTGCCTTGCGGTGTCAGCAAGCCGCTCCAGAGCGGGCCTGAGTCAAGGCGCGTGACGTCTTGCGTGACGAGCCCCTGGAGAAAACCATGGACGTCTTCGCCAGCGAGACGAAGCACGGCGCGATCAGGGAGCATAGTGGCGGTGTCTGTTATCATGGCGCTGAGGTAAGGCAAAAGCGCTGGAATGAAAGAGCGGGGTGGTCGCGATGCCCTAAATTGCCCAGCTTTCTAATCCCAGCGTCGCGTTTCAGAACGGCAACCAACGCTGCTTCTTCCGGAATTTCATATAGCCGATATTCACCCCGGCGCGCACACCGACGCCTAGCCGAATCGGGATCAGCACAATGTCCCCACGGCGCAAATAGGTCGCTGAAAACCCGCCGACGAAGTATAGATGCCCCTCTCCCTCCGGAAAGCGGCGAAACAGATCTTCAGTGTCGTAGAGATTATAGACCAGCACAAAGACCTTTGAGGCATTGCCGCCCAGGTCGAACCCCACCGACGGCCCCGTCCAGAAAACCGGGCGATCCCCTTCGATTCGATGCGACATTGTGCCTGAGCCATAGCGCAGCCCAACTATCACCGCGCCCGATGCCTCACGCCCGGCAATATAGGCGTTGGGCTCGCCCTGATCCTTCAATATTTTTTCCAGGATGCCCGCGAGCCCTTCCGCGCCCTTGCCAAAGACTCGTTCGCCCGCGCTGAAAAGGTCATTGCGTTGATAGGTCGTGCCGGCGCTGGCGGCGTCCTTGGTTGCCTGCGGGCTGGCCGGGGCTGCCGATACCGACGTCGCTCGTGGTGCTTCAGGTTCACTCGGGACCAGATCGCCACGCGGATCTGAATTGGCGGATGATCTCGGCGTCGGCGGCGCGGGGCGGCTCGACAGATCGCCACCAACTGCCTGGTTGGGGTCGATCGTGCGGACCTGCGCCGCAGCTGGGGTGGTGCTCGCCACGCCGAGGATGAGGGCCATCACCATCAGCATCAATTGCTTCAACACTATACGCCCTTCCAACAGCCGCTGCAGCCGAAGCATAGCGACCGGAGCAATGACCAGGCAATGAACAGGCGACGATGCGAGTCGGATTCGCGCCCGACCGCGATTTCAGCCGCAAATGAGGACAGTTGAACAGTGACGCGTCCGCGTCTATAGCCGCCGCTTGCTGCCAGCCGGAGACGTGGGTGAGTGGCTGAAACCAGCGGTTTGCTAAACCGCCGTACCGGGTTTACTGGTACCGAGGGTTCGAATCCCTCCGTCTCCGCCAGGGCTGATTGCCGAATCGCCGATCTTAAGAGGGTCATTTGGGCGCATCGACGCTCGGTGGCATCCTTCGTCGAACGACGCGTTCTGCCTATTTATCGGTGGGGCTTCTATCGTAGGGTATAACCCCGACATACCTGCCGCGCGGCCTGATCAGCCCGCCTGTCGAATTCTGCTCCATGATATGCGCGCACCAACCGATGGTCCGGCCAAGCAGGAAAAGCCGGAACGGTGCCAATGACGGCAGGCCCAGCGCCTTGACCATCACAGCCATTGCAAAATCCGCATTGGGAAGCGCGCCGGTTTGGTCGAGCACCGCATCCGCCAGCACCTGTAATTCGCGCGGTGCGCTGAGCCCTTGCAGCATCGATTGCGCTCGAGGATCGCCCGCTGGGTAGAGGGTGTGGCCAAAGCCCGGTAATGCCCGATCGCGCGATAACCAGAGCCTGACAGCCTGTGGCGCGCCGATGCGGTCAGCATCCGCCACCATGGCACCCAGCGCTTCTGCAGCCCCGCCATGACGCGGTCCCGACAAGGTGCAGAGCCCGGCCAAGATACAGGCGGGCTGTGACGCACCCGTCGACGCGGCGACCCGCGCCGCGAAAGTTGACGCGTTGAGGTCGTGATCCGCCATCAATACCATCGCTTGACGCAAGCGGTCCGCGATGCCGCCACCACAACCCCAGCCTATGGCGAGCCGTTCATGCAGCGGCCGGCTACCTGGCGCTGCGCCGCAGACCTGCGCCAGCTGTCCGACGATCGTTGCGGCTTCCCGCGCGAGATTATCTTTACCCCGTCCCAGAATTGGCGGACTGTTCGCTGCAATCGCGGCAAGGGCTTCAAAGGCGTTGGACCAGCCGACCGTGCCACTGGCAAAACCGGGCGCGCTCTGCACATCCCACAGAAGCGCTGCCGCTTCTTCCAAGCTGGCCTGCTGGGCAAGCGTAACAGCATCAACGCCGCGATAATATATTCTGCCGCGATGAACATTGGAGACGCTCGTCGTGATTGACGGCTCTCCCCATGCCATCGAACTCGCGGCAATCGACGCGGGCTTTTTGCCGCGCGCCTTTCGGGCCGCAACACCGTCGACATCTTCCGCACTATAAAGGCTGCGGCGCGCATCGCTCGGGTCAGGAAGCATCCGAATCTGGCCCCGGCTGACATATGCGTACAGTGTTTGCGGCTTGACCATGAGCCGTTGCAGCGCGTCGTCGCGATTGATCCAGCCATTCATATTGATTCTATCTATCAAGATTGATTGGTCGCGCAAATGTAGCAGGGATGGGGGTGTTCAGAACGACCGGAGGCACCATGACCGACTTAATCGCGGACACGATTCTCAAGGACATCTTGGTCGCGCTCAATCTGCCAGCGGCATTGGCGAACCGAGTGACCTTTGGTGGCGACGACCGGTTGCCCTCTTGCTTCCCCGTCTCCGATCTCGCTGCCGCCTCGATCGGGGCCGCCTGTGCGGCTGTTGCGACCCTTGCCGCTGCTGGGGGGCAGCTGGCCAATATTTCAGTCCATTATCGGCTGGCTTCGCTTTGGTTCGGCTGGTCGATCCATCCCGAAGGGTGGGCCATGCCATCGCCATGGGACGCGATCGCCGGGGATTATCTGGCGTGTGACGGTTGGATCAAGCTCCACACCAATGCGCCACATCACCGTGCCGCAGCATTGTCGGCGCTGGCGTGCGAGCCGACCCGCGACGCCGTGGCAGCGGCAGTAGCCGCTCGCCATGCTGATGCGATCGAAGCAGCCGTGATCGCCGCTGGGGGCTGTGCGGCGAGATTGATGCCCCGGGCCGAGTGGGCGGCTCACCCGCAAGGCCAAGCGGTCGCCAACGAACCGATCATCCTCTGGGACGATGCCGCGTCTGGCGAACGACGGGGCTGGCAGCCCCTGCCGGACCGGCCGCTTGCGGGCATCAGGGTGCTCGACCTGACAAGGGTATTGGCGGGTCCGGTCGCGACGCGATTCCTGGCCGGTTTTGGCGCAGAGGTGCTGCGCATCGATCCGCCCGACTGGGACGAGCCGGGGGTCATCCCCGAAGTGTCGCTTGGCAAACGCTGCGCCCGACTTGATCTGCGCATGCCTGCCGACCGCGACACATTTACCCGATTGCTCGCCGGTGCTGATATCCTGGTGCACGGCTACCGGGCCGATGCGCTCGATCGGCTGGGTCTTGGGGCGGCAGCGCGACAGGCGATCAGGCCAGGGCTGATCGACGTCTCGCTGAACGCTTATGGTCATGGCGGCCCCTGGGCCAACCGGCGCGGCTTTGACAGCCTGGTGCAGTTCTCGTCGGGTATCGCCGCCGAAGGAATGACGTGGCGTGGCGCCAACGCCCCGGTGTCATTGCCGGTTCAGGCGCTTGACCATGCGACCGGCTACCTGATCGCCGCCGCCGCCATCCGTGGTGTGATCGCAAGGCTTGCGGGGGAGGGATTGACCTGCGCGCGGCTGTCGCTCGCGCGAACCGCAACGCTGCTCAGCGATCACCGGACCCGTCCAGACGATGGGCCGTTCGTGCAAGCGCAAGAGTCCGACTATGCCAACGCAATCGAACGGACCGATTGGGGCCCGGCGCGCCGTTTGCGACCGCCCGCCGCAGTCAACGGCATTCCGATGCAGTGGGACAGGCCTGCCGCCCGGCTCGGTTCGTCCGCCGCGAACTGGGATTAGGCTCGCCTGGCGGCGTCGCTATGGAGGCCGGGACTGGCCTGTCGGCTGAAGGCTCCTGCACGCGCGGGCATAGCGATCTCTTCCGCTGCCCGTTGCAGGATTAAGCCACCGCCGCTGCCATCTCGGCGAGCTTGGCTACCGTGTTCATGTTGCGCGCCGTTCCCCGTTTCGCACCGGGTATGCGCAGCCGGGTGTCGGCCATCCCGTCGGGATAGAGCACGAACAAGGAGCGATTTCCCAGGCGCAACTGCTCATTCTTGATCCCTGTCACGCCATCGAGCGGATCGGCCGGAAGCGCCACATCCATGAATAATGCCATGACATGGTTGCCAGGCGAGTCCGGAAAGGGGTTGCGGGCGAGCGTGTCGGCGATCT
>MSXQ01000017.1:0-60570 GCA_002083645.1 Proteobacteria bacterium ST_bin13 | reverse complement strand
CAAAATGTTGGCGGACAGGGTGGGATTCGAACCCACGGTGAGCTTGCACCCACGGCGGTTTTCAAGACCGCTGCCTTAAACCACTCGGCCACCTGTCCGCACGCAGCACGCATATGTCGGCTATGAACTTTTGTGCAAGGGGGTTGCTGCTAGGGGTTCATGTCGCGGTGAGGCTGTGGCAAACGCTAAGGGATGGCAAACAGAGCAATGATCTTCAGGCGTCTTTTGACCGGTATTGCTGTCGTGATGGCTGGTGCTGCGCTGGGCACGACCGCAACCGCGCAGGATGAATCGGGTTTTCAGGCTTATTTGCAGACGCTCGCTGCGCAGGCCGAATCGCGCGGCGTCAGCCGGGCAACGCTCGACGCTGTGGTGCCGACGCTTACCTATAATCCGCGCGTCGTTGAACTGGATCGCGCGCAGCCGGGTGCCGATCCCAATGCGCCGATCCCCGATTTCGCGCCCTATCGAGCGCGTCATGTCGATCAGTCACGGATCGACCGGGGGCGACAGGCCTATCTCGCGCAGCGCCCACGCCTCGCCGCGATTGAACGCGAAACGGGCGTCCCCGAATCGATCATGGTCGCCATCTGGGGCCATGAAACCAATTATGGGGCGATTACCGGCAATTTCGATCTGCCCCGCGCGCTTGCCTCGCTCGCTTATGAAGGGCGGCGGCGCGAACTTTTCTCGAACGAATTTATCGCAACGCTCAAGATGATTGATCGCGGCGTGCCGCGCGAACAGCTAAAGGGCAGCTGGGCCGGGGCAACCGGCAACCCACAGTTTCTGCCGTCGGTCTATATGCGCGTGGCGCGGGACGGCGATGGCGATGGCCGCGCTGATATTTGGTCGAATGAGGCGGATACGCTGGCATCGATCGCCAATTATTTTGTCGATGCGGGGTGGCGGCCTGGCCAGCCCTGGGGTTTGGCTGTGGCGGTGCCATCAAGTTTTGATCGCTCACGGGCACTCAATCGCGTGCGTTCGCCGCGCTGTGGCCGAGTTTTTGATCGGCATAGCGGATGGAAATCAATGGCCGAATGGCGGGCCATGGGCCTGGTGCCGCTCGACAAGCCATGGCCTGGCGATCAAGTGCAGGCCACGTTGCTGGAGCCCGATGGCCCCGGCAAGGGCGGCTTTCTGCTGACCGGCAATTACCGGGTGATCCTCGATTATAATTGCTCGAATTTTTATGCGCTGTCTGTGGGATTGCTGGCCGATGCGGTTGACCATTAAGAGCGGCATCGCCGCATTGCTGCTGAGCACGGGGCTATTTGGCGCTGCGTCTGCCGCGCCAGCGCAGATGGCCGACATGCCGCCGACGGGCGAAGGGCCACGCGGCACATCCCAGGCCGTGCTTGGCGCCGAACGCTATGACGCGATCGGCTATGCAGTGCCATATGATGGCAGCGCTAATCCGGGCGCGATCAGTGCGGCGCATCCAACGCTGCCGATCGGCAGCTTTGCAGAGGTAACCGCAATCGACAGCGGCAAGACCATCCTGGTAGTGATTGCTGAGCAAGGCCTCGCAACGCCGGACCGGATCATCGCGCTCTCCCCCGGCGCGCTGCAATTGCTGGGTCGGCCAGAGGCGGCGGCGCTTGGCGTGCGGGTCAGGCGAGTCAACCCGCTGGGTGCTGATCAGCAAGCGCTGCGCGACGGGCGCCAGGCGAGCGCGCGGATTGATGCGCCGGCCGTGTTGTTGGCAGCGCTGCGCAAACGCTTACCCGCACCACCGCGTGGTGTTTCCACCGCAATGCCGCGCCCGCCAAGGGCGGCCAATGCTGCCGTTAATGCTGCCGTTAATTCGGGGGCAGGAGCCGGTTATCCGGTCCCGGGCCGTGCGGCGGCTCCACCGGTAAAGCCAGCCACCAGCCGCCAAGGCACCGGTTTTTTTGTTCAGATCGCCGCCCTTTCCAACGGCCAGCGCGCATCCGATCTGGCGAACAGCCTTGCCGGATCAGTGATGGCCGGGGGCGGGCTCTACCGCGTTCGGCTCGGGCCGTTTCCCGATCAGGCCAGTGCTGATCGCGCGCGCGCCGACGCCGTGCAGCGTGGGTTTGGCGACGCCCGCATCATTCACGAATAATCTTCTCCAGCTGATGGACATTACCACCCCAATGAAGAAATTTGCCGTCGCCCTGTTGCTCGCCCCGTCGCTGATCGCGACCCCCGTTTTCGCCGCGCAGCCCCCGTTCAGCACGCCAGCCCCGGTCGCGTATCTGCAGGACTTGTCGAGCGGCGCAATTCTTTATGCCAAGGACGCTGATCGCCGGATGCCGCCTGCATCGCTGGCCAAGATCATGACCGTCTATGTCGCGTTCGACATGATCAGCCGCGGCGAATTGAAGCTCAACCAGACCTTCACCGTGCGCCCCGAAACCTGGAAGAAATGGCATGGGCCGGCCGCCGGATCGACGATGTTCCTGTCGGTCAATGAAAATGTCAGCGTCGCCAATCTGCTCTACGGGATCATCACCTTGTCGGGCAATGACGCCTGCGTTGTGCTCGCAGAGGGCATTTCCGGGACCGAAGAGGCGTTTGTGTCACGGATGAACGAGCAAGCGAAGAAGCTCGGGCTCACCAACAGCCATTTCGGCACGTCGAATGGCTGGCCAGACGGCGGCGTCACCTATGTCACGGCCCGCGATCTGGCCAAGCTTGCAACGGCGACGATCCAGAAATTTCCCAAGCTCTATAAGGAGTTTTACTCCAAACCCAATTTCACCTGGGGCAAGACGATGGGATCGGGTGCTGCCATTACCCAGGCTAACCGCGATCCGCTGCTGGGGCGTGTCGCCGGGGCGGACGGCCTGAAGACCGGCCATACCGAGGAAGCAGGCTATGGCTTTACCGGATCAGCAGAACAAAATGGCCGCCGTCTGGTGATGGTGATGGCGGGATTGACGAGTTTCAACCAGCGGATCGAGGAATCGGTGCGCTTCATGGATTGGGGTTTTCGCGCGTGGCAAGCCAAGCCGATCGTCAAGGCAGGGCGTGTTGTCGAAACTGCTGAAGTGCAGGGCGGTGCCGCCAGCCGTGTTAATCTCGTCGCCCCACGCGACCTGACCGCAACATTGCCGGGCGGTGCGGTGCCCGAACTGCAACTCAGCGTCGTGTATGAAGGGCCGATCAAGGCTCCCTTCAAAAAAGGGCAGCATATTGCTGATCTGGTGGTCAAATCGCCCGGTATGGCCCCGCAGCATCTGCCACTGGTTGCTGAAAACGATGTCGCCGAAGCCGGTTTTTTCGGCCGCGCCTGGGCTGGTTTCTTCTCGCTGTTCGGGATGTGAACGCAGCGACCACCCCCGGCCGTTTCATTTCGCTTGAAGGCGGTGAGGGCGCCGGCAAGTCGACCCAAGTGGCGCGATTGGCGGAACTGCTCGCCGCGCGGGGCATCCACGCGCTCGTCACGCGCGAACCCGGCGGCACCGAAGGCGCAGAGGCGATCCGCACCTTGCTGATGCAGGGCGGGGTCAATCGCTGGAGCGCGCACAGCGAAGCGCTGCTGTTCGCAGCAGCACGGGCCGATCATGTCGAAAAGCTGATCCGTCCGGCGATCGGCGCTGGGCAATGGGTAATTTGCGATCGCTTCATCGACAGCAGCCGCGCCTATCAAGGCGTTGCTGGCGGGATTGATGACGCAGCGGTGATGGCACTCCACGGTTTTGGATCGCGCGGCATGCTGCCTGACCGCACGCTAATCCTGGAAGTCTCGATCGAAGAAGGTCGCGCCCGCGCCGCCCGCCGCGATGGTGCCGCCGCTGATCGATTTGCGGCGCGTGGCAATGATTTTCACGCCGATGTCGCCGCCGCCTTTCGCCGCTTTGCCGCGCAGGAGCCCGATCGCTGCCGGTTGATCGACGCCTCCGCCAGCGCCGATATTGTGGCAGCGGCGATCCATGCCCAGCTTGCCGACCTGCTGCCATGACGCTGCCCATTGGCAACGCTGACGCGCAGGAAGCTTTTCTCGCCGCGATGGCGAGCGGGTCGATGCATCACGCCTGGCTGTTCACGGGGCCGCAAGGGGTCGGCAAGGCCAGCTTTGCCCGCGCGGCGGCGCTGCGCCTGCTGGCGGAAGGCGCTCGACCGGGCGTTCTGCCGCCCGGCTTCGACGTGCCCGACGATGACCGCACCCGCGCGCTGATCGCCGCTGGCTCGCACCCCGATTACCGCGAACTGGTGCGGATGCCGAAGGATCCAGACAAGCCCGGGCAGGATCTGGCGCGATCAATCCCGATCGCGCAGGTTCGGGCGCTCCAGCCGTTGTTTGCGACGACGCCGTCAATGTCGCCGCGCCGCGTGGTGCTGATCGATTCGGTTGATGATCTTGAGCGGCCAGGGGCGTCCAACGCCTTGCTCAAGAATCTCGAAGAGCCGCCTGCGGGGACGATCTTCCTGCTGATCAGCCATTCGCCGGGCCGGTTATTGCCGACGATCCGCTCGCGCTGTCGCCGATTGCGCTTCAATCCGTTGGAAGATGAGGCGATGACGACGGTTCTGCAGGCGGCCTTGCCACAAGCCAATGCTGCCGAAATTGCAGCGCTGATCCGCGCTGGCGACGGATCGCCAGGGCGCGCGCTGGGCTATGCCGGGCTCGATATGGCCGCGCTTGATACAGTGATGACGACGATCGCCGCCAATGGCGATCATTCCAACGCGCAGCGGACCAAACTTGCCAAGGCACTGTCGCTAAAAGCAGCCCAGCCGCGCTATGAAGCCTTTCTTGACCGTGTGCCGAGCTTCATTGCCGAGGCCAGCGCAACGCGCCAGGGCGATTCGCTGAAGATCGCGCTTGATGCCTATGACGGGGCCAGGGCGTTGGCGATCAGCGCGCGGGCACTCTCGCTGGATCAGCAAGCCACCGTTTATGAAATGGCCGGGTTGGTCGCGCGACTGGCCACGGCTTAGGCTTCAATTGGCGGGCGCGATGCTCTAGGGACCGGGCATGGCCGACCCCTTTTATATCACCACCGCGATTAATTATCCCAATGGGCGGCCGCATTTCGGCCATGCCTATGAGGCGATCGCTGCCGACACGATTGCGCGCTTTCACCGCATGGCCGGGCGCGACGTTCGCTTCCAGACCGGTACAGACGAACATGGCCTGAAAATGGTGCAAACCGCGCGCGACCGCGGTATCGAGACGCGCGCCCTCGCTGACGAAATGTCGGGCTATTTCCAGGAAATGGCGGCCAAGCTCAACATCAGCGTTGATCGCTTCATCCGCACCACTGACCCTGACCATTATGCCGCTAGCCAGGCGCTTTGGCAGGCGATGGCCGATTCAGACGATCTCTATCTCGATCGGTATGAAGGCTGGTATTCGGTTCGCGATGAGGCGTTTTACGACGAGAAGGAGCTGGTCGAGGGGGAAGGGGGCGTAAAGCTCTCGCCGCAGGGCACCCCGGTTGACTGGACGGCAGAGGAAACCTGGTTTTTCCGGCTGTCAAAATATCAGCAGCCATTGCTCGACCATTATGCTGCCAATCCAGACTTCATCCGCCCCGAGAGCCGACGCAACGAGGTGCTGCGCTTCGTCGAAGGCGGCCTTTCCGATCTTTCGGTATCGCGCACCAGCTTTGACTGGGGCGTCCCGGTGCCGGGCAGCCCGGGGCATGTGATGTATGTCTGGGTCGATGCGCTGACCAATTACCTTACCGGGATCGGCTATCCGGCAATGGACGGCGACCTGGCGCATTATTGGCCCGCCGACCTGCATCTGATCGGCAAGGATATTGTGCGTTTCCACGCCGTGTACTGGCCCGCCTTTCTGATGTCGGCAAAGGTTGCCCTGCCCAAAGCGGTGTTCGGGCACGGCTTTGTGCTGGCCCGCGATGGCAGCAAGATGTCCAAGTCCGCTGGCAATGTCGCTGATCCGCTGGCGCTGGCGGAGGCGTTTGGGGTTGATGCGCTGCGCTATTTCCTGCTGCGCGACATCAGCTTCGGGCAGGATGGGAGCTATTCAGCGGAAGCCATTGTATTACGGGCAAATGCTGATCTCGCGAACAGCTTTGGCAACCTTGCCCAGCGGACATTGTCGCAGATCTTCAAGAACTGCGACGCCTATCTCCCTGCCATTCATGGCCACACCGCCGCCGACACGGCGCTGTTCGACTTGGTCGACAAGACCGTGCGGGACAGCATGCCGAGCGCCTATGACGACCTCGCCTTGTCGCAAGCGACCGAGGCCTGGGTGCAGGCCGTGTTCGCTTGCAATGCCTATATCGATGAACAGGCCCCGTGGAAGCTGCGCAAGACCGACGCCGAGCGGATGGAGACGGTGCTGGCGACGCTCTATATCTGCATCGCGCAGCTGGCCGTCGCGATCAGCCCGGTCATCCCGGCGAGCGCAGCCAAGTTGCTCGACGCGATGGGCATCGATGAAACGCTGCGGACGCCCGAAGCGATCGGCTCCCACTGGTATTCACCGCTCGCTGAAGGCGGGTTCAAGCTCGATCAGCCAGTGCCGCTATTTCCCAGGCTGGAGCTGCCGGCGGAGGACGCTGAATGAGCTTTATCGATAGTCATTGTCACTTGAATTACAAGGGCTTGGCTGAACAACAGCAGGATGTGCTGGAACGCGCGCGCGCCGCGGGGGTCAGCACGATGCTGACCATCTCGACGCGCGAGAGCGAATGGGATGACGTGATCGGCATCGCCGAGCGCGAGACGGATATTTGGGCGACCGTTGGCATCCATCCGCATGAGGCAGACAGCCACGCGCATATCGATACCGCCAAGCTGGTTGAGCGCGCGCAGCATCCCCGCGTAGTGGGCATCGGTGAAAGCGGGCTCGATTATTATTATGACCATAGCGACCGGGCGCGCCAGCAAACCAGCTTCCGGGCGCATATCGCGGCCGCGCGGGAAACTGGGCTGCCGATCATCGTCCACACCCGCGATGCCGAGGAGGATACCGCCGCGATCCTGCGCGAGGAAATGGAGAAGGGCGCCTATCCCGGCGTGATCCATTGTTTCACCGCCAGTGGCGCCTTTGCCGATATCGCGCTTGAGCTTGGCTTCTACATTTCGATTTCAGGGATCGTCACCTTCAAGAACGCGCGGGATTTGCAGGAAACCGCCGCGCGACTGCCGATCGATCGGCTGTTGATTGAGACTGATTCCCCCTTTCTCGCCCCTATCCCGCATCGCGGCAAAACCGGCGAGCCTGCCTTTGTTGCTGATACCGCACGCTTTTTGGCCAAGTTGCGCGATATTGACGTCATGACGCTAGCAGGGGCGACATCGGCCAATTTTCACCGATTATTTACCAAAACTGCCGCATGAAGGTTCGCATCCTTGGCAGCGGCACATCTTCCGGCGTGCCAAGGATCGGCAATGACTGGGGCAATTGTGACCCCAGCGAACCGCGAAACCGCCGAACTCGGGCTTCAATCCTGGTCGAGACCGCGTCCACACGCATTCTGGTCGATACCAGCCCCGATATGCGTGAACAGTTGCTCGCCGCCGGGGCGGGGGCAGTCGATGCGGTGATCTGGACGCACGACCATGCCGATCACACCCATGGCATCGATGATCTCCGTCAGCTATTTCATGCCCGCGGTTCGCCCGTCCGCGGGCTCGCTCGTCCCGCCACTATGGCCGTTCTGACCGATCGGTTTGGCTATAGCTTTACCGGTGCCGCTGGCTATCCAGCGACCATTTCAGCGGAAATCCTGCCCGACCGGATCGTGATTGGCGATATTGCCGTCAGCGTGGTCGATCAGCCACACGGCACCATCACCAGTGCAGGCTTGCGTTTTGAGGCGGGCGGCATCGCCATTGGCTATGCGACCGATTTCCATATCGTGACCCCGGCGATGGCCGATTTGTATCGCGGGCTCGATATCTGGGTGGTCGATGCGCTGCGCCGCGCGCCGCACCCGACCCATCCGCATTTGGCCTATACGCTTGCCCAGATCGAGGCGTTGAAACCGGGCAAGGCCGCGCTGATTCACATGGACCAGACGCTGGACTATGCTCAGCTGTCCGCAGAGCTGCCTGACGGCGTGGTGCCGGGGTATGACGGGCTGGAGCTAGGCCAATGAATGGTGACACCGGCTTTTCAGCGGTGATGCTCGCGCTGATGCTGCTTTTTCCGTTGTCCGCGCTGGTGGCACGGCGATTGCCAATCAGTGCAACCCTCAAAATGGCAGCGGGCTGGCTGGCGATCTTTGCGCTGGCGTTGCTGGCAGTCACCGCGTTCCAGCGCAGCGGGTTCCGCGCGACTGATATTACCGCTGCGCTGGGCCTGAGCGATCAGGTGGTGACGGGCGACAGCATTCGGATTCCCCGCGGCCCTGACGGGCATTTCTGGACGACTGTTTCGATTAATGGCTACCGGCAACGCATGCTGATCGATACCGGCGCCACGACCACGGCAATTTCTGTTGAAACGGCACGAGCGGCGGGCATTCTGGTCGACGACGATTTCGGCATGCTCGTCGATACTGCCAATGGCACGATCACCGCGCATCGGGCGACAGCCGCGTCGATCGCCATCGGACCGATCAAGGCGCGCGATCTGCCCTTAACGGTTGCTCCGAGCTTTGGCGACGGCATGATCGGCATGAACTTTCTGTCAAACCTCAAAAGCTGGCGGGTGGAGGGGAATGAGATGGTTTTGGAGCCCTATCCCACCACTTCTCCTATTTAACATAATGTATATTATCGGATCGATAGTGCCGATCAAGGCGAAAGGGCCCTTTCATGGTTGATCGGTTGGTAACCATCATGGCCCGTCTCCGTGATCCGATTGGCGGATGCAGTTGGGACCTGGCGCAGGATTTCGCCTCTATCGCGCCATACACGATCGAAGAAGCGCATGAGGTCGCTGATGCGATCGAGCGCGATGACATGGCAGATCTAAAGGATGAACTCGGCGATCTGCTGCTCCAGGTCATCTTTCATAGCCGCATGGCCCAAGAAGCTGGCCATTTCGCCCTGGACGATGTTGTCACCGCGATTTGCGACAAGATGGAACGCCGACACCCGCACATCTTCGGCGAAACAGTCGGCGATCCTCAGGCGTCCCCTCCTCGCCCATGGGAACAAATCAAGGCCGAGGAACGCGCCGCCAAGGCGGCATCAGGCGCGCTTGATGGTGTTGCGCTCGGCCTCCCCGCGCTGATGCGCGCCGAAAAACTGCAAAAACGCGCCGCGCGCACAGGTTTCGACTGGCCCGATGCCAGCGGCCCCCGCGCAAAGGTCGTCGAGGAACTGGCCGAGGTCGATGCCGCCACCAGCCCCGACCATCAGGCCGAAGAGATTGGCGATCTCCTTTTTGCCGTCGTCAACTGGGCGCGCCATCTTGGCATCGATGCTGAAGCGGCCTTGCGTCAAGGGAACGCAAAATTCGAACGTCGATTCAAGGCGATGGAAGCCAAAGCAGGTACCGAGTTCGAAGCTATGACGCTCGCCGACAAGGAAGCCTTATGGCAATCGATCAAAAGCCGCGCTGATTGAACCGTTCAAAATCGCGTTGCGCTAATCGCACATCATACATCGCCTGATCGCCATCGACGGTGGCGTTCAGCACCTCTCCATGCGCATAAAGCCAGGCCGCGCCCGCCCCATCGCCAGCTGCAAGCACAATGGCATAGCGCCGATGCCCCTCGGTCAGCCGCGCAGCAACCTGCGTGAGCAGGTCTGTCACCCCTTCCCCGCTCAGCGCCGAAATCAGCATGACGTCGTCGCGTCGCGCCGCATCGCCGATCGTATCCGCGCGCTGAGCCTCATCCAGCAGATCAAGCTTGTTCCACGCCTCAAACCGCGGCGTCGTCTCGGCGACACCGATCTCGCGGAGCACCTTTTCCACATCAGCACACTGCGCTGCACTGTCGGGATGGGCGATATCGCGGACATGGATCAGCAGATCGGCCGACACCACCTCTTCAAGCGTCGCCTTGAAAGCCGCGACCAATTGGGTTGGCAGATCGGACACGAAACCGACCGTGTCTGACAAGATCGCCTTGTCGATCCCGGGCAGGGAGATCTGCCTTAGGGTGGGATCAAGCGTGGCAAACAGCAAATCTTCCGCCATGACGTCAGAACCGGTTACACGATTGAAAAGCGTCGATTTTCCGGCATTTGTATAGCCAACCAGCGCGATGACCGGCCAGGGCGCGCGCTGGCGCCGGTCGCGGTGCAGCCCGCGCGTCCGCGTCACCGCCTCCAGCTCGCGTTTCAACCGCGCCATCCGGTCGCGGATCAGGCGTCGATCGGCTTCGATCTGGGTTTCGCCGGGACCACCGAGAAAGCCGAAGCCGCCGCGTTGGCGCTCAAGATGGGTCCAGCTGCGCACCAATCGCCCAGCTTGATAGTCGAGGTGCGCCAGCTCGACCTGCAACCGTCCTTCAGCGGTTGCGGCGCGTTCGCCGAAGATTTCCAGGATCAGGCCAGTCCGATCGATGACCTTGGCATCCAGCGCCTTTTCCAGATTGCGCTGCTGCACAGGAGTCAGCGCGGCATCGAACACGACCAGACCCGCCTCTTCCATGCGGACAGTGGCGGCAATCGCCTCAATCTGGCCGCTGCCGATCAGCGTTGCCGGTTTAGGCTGGCGAACGCGCACGGCGATCTTGTCGGCCACGATCAGGCCGATCGCTGCCGCCAGCCCTGCCGTTTCGGCAAGGCGGGCGTCGCTGTCACGCGGGTTTAGGCCCTGTTCGGGCAGCACGATAATGGCGCGGGCGCCGCGGGCGAAATCATCCCGGTCCCGCTCGAAACCGCTACTCAATCGTCCATCGAATCGGTTGATTCTTCGGCCAGGTTCAGCGGGTGGGCGGGCTGGATGGTCGACACCGCATGTTTATAGACAAGCTGCGCCATCCCGTCGCGCTGCAGCAACATGCAGAACAGGTCGAAAGCGGCGATATGGCCCTGCAGCATGACCCCGTTCACCAGAAACATCGTCACCGGATCGCCCGATTTGCGCACCGCATTCAGGAAGATTTCCTGGAGCAAGGGCTGCTTCTTCTGCGCTTCGCCAACCGCATCAAGGATGCTCTCCACGTCGACGGGGCCCGAGGGCATGATCGTCGAAATCGCGTGCTTGTAGATCAGTTGTGATTGGCCATCGCGGCGCAGCAGCACCGAAAAATTGTCAAACCAGGTCACGATGCCCTGCAGTTTGACGCCCTTGACGAGGAACATGGTGACCGGCGCTTTGGATCGGCGCAGGGCGTTGAGGAACAGGTCTTGAAGCGATGTTTGTTTGTCGGCCATGGTTGGCGTCCTTGTTATTGGCGGGGGATTCCCCGCGATGCGCCGTTTCCCAGCGTCGGATTGAGCGCATAAAGGCGCGCCCGTTTAATTTAGGCATCGAACCGTTGCACGTCCAGAGCGCGAAAATACGGTTTAGTCGTCGCGCGTGTCCGTTATCCCCAGCAGCTTCAATTTGCGGTGCAGCGCTGATCTTTCCATGCCGATGAATGTCGCAGTGCGCGAGATATTCCCGGAAAACCGGCGGATTTGAACCCGCAGATATTCACGCTCGAACGTCTCGCGCGCCTCGCGCAGCGGGGATCCCATAATGGCCGTTGTGCCACCCGCGCTCAGGTCGGCCTGACCGCCCAACACTTCGGCCGGAAGCAGATCGACATCGATCCGACCAATCCGATCGCCAGGTGCCAGAATAACGGTACGCTCCACAACATTGCGCAATTGGCGGACATTGCCCGGCCATTCATAGCTTTGCAGCGCGACCATCGCATCGGGAGCGACCTCGGGCGTCGGCACCCGACGCTGCGCCGCGTAATGGGCGACAAAATGCTCAACCAGCGCCGGAATATCCTCGCGTCGCTCGCTCAGGCCCGGGATCACCACGGGCACGACGTTGAGCCGGTAATAAAGATCCTCGCGGAACCGGCCTTCGGCGATTTCCTCGGTCAGATTGCGCGCCGTTGCAGACACCACACGCACATCGACGCGGACCAGCCGTTGCCCGCCGATCCGGGTAAAGCTTTGATCGGTCAGCACGCGCAAAATGCGGCCCTGCGTTGCCAGCGGCATGTCGGCAATTTCGTCGAGGAAAAGCGTGCCGCCATGCGCCTGTTCGAGCAGGCCGGGGCGAACGACATTGCCGCCCTCCTCCACCCCGAATAACTCCTCCTCCACCCGCTCGGGCGTCATCCGTGCGGCACTCACCACCACGAACGGGGCGGCCGCACGCAGGCTCCAGCCATGCAGCAGGCGCGCGGCGACTTCCTTGCCAACCCCCGCGCCGCCCATCACCAGCACCCGGCTGCCGGTCGAAGCAACGCGCTTCAAGGTTGCGCGGACAGCGTTGATCGCACCGGAATTGCCGGTGAGATCATCCTCACGCCCCGCCGATGCCCGGAGCGACGCCACTTCGCGCTTGAGCCGCTCGGTTTCGGTCGCGCGTTCGACGAGAAGCAATAGCCGCTCGGCTTCGAACGGCTTTTCGATAAAGTCGGCCGCACCGCGGCGGATCGCTGAAACAGCGGTGTCGAGATTGCCGTGCCCCGAAATCACCAGCACCGGAATGGTTGGATCGCGGCGCTTCAATTCATCGAGCAGTTCCAGCCCATCAAGCCGCGAATCCTTCAGCCAGACATCGAGCAGCACCAGGGAGGGGCGGCGCATCGCGATCGCCTCAAGCGCGGCATCGCTATCGGCGGCGCACCGGGTCTCATAGCCCTCATCCTCAAGCACGCCCGCAACAAGTTCGCGGATATCGAGTTCGTCATCGACGACGAGAATGTCGATCACCATTAGCTGTTCCGATTTCTGGTGAGGGCGGTGAGGCGACTTTCATCGCTCGCCGGGCTATCCGGTTCCGAGCCGTCGCTCAGGCCGGCGAGCAGCGCCGCGTCGAAGCACAAAGTCACAATCGTGCCGCCGCCGGGGCGATCAGCGAAGCTGATGGTACCGAAATGTTCTTCAACGATCTTCTTGACGATGGCGAGACCCAGCCCGGTACCGCGCGCGCGCGTCGTCATATAGGGCTCGATGATCCGATCCCGCTCAATTGGGAGCCCAACGCCACTGTCAGCGACCGAAATAGTGATCTGGCGGCTGTCTATGGGCCTGGCCAGCGTCAAGGTGACCTCCCGCTCGCCATCGACCGACACATTTTCAAGTGCTTCGACGGCATTTTTGACGATATTGGTCAGTGCCTGGCCAATTTGACGGCGATCGCAGGTGAGCACGGGCGATGGATCGTCGTGCACGAGGGTGAACCGGATATCGCTATGCGCGACCTCGTGCAGGAACAGCGACTGCCGCGCGATATCGACCAATGATTCCTCGCGGAACACAGGCTTTGGCATCCGCGCAAACGACGAAAACTCGTCGACGATCCGACGCAGATCGCCCACCTGCCGCACGATTGTTTCAGTCAACCGGGTAAAGGTGCCGTCATCTTGGGCGATCTGTTTTCCATAGCGGCGCTGCAGCCGTTCGGCGGCGAGCTGAATTGGGGTCAGCGGATTCTTGATCTCATGCGCAATCCGCCGCGCCACGTCTGACCAGGCAGCGCGGCGCTGATCGAGCAATTGCTGGGTGATGTCGTCGAAGGTCAGCACTTGCCCGTGTTCATCGCCGGTGATCTTCACCGCCAATGTCCGCGCTTCGCCGCGCGCCGTCACCTGCACCACCGCCTCGCTCGCTTCACCATCGAGCAGCGCGCCAAGTTCGGGCGAAACCTCGGTCAGCACGCGACCAACCGGGCTAGCCTCGCCGGTGCCAAGCAGGGTCATCGCCGAGCTGTTGATCAGCCGGATCGCGCGATCTTCATCGATCGAGATCACCCCGGCGGTAACGCCCGACATCACCGCCTCAATTAGCGCACGCCGGCTATCGAGCTGATCATTAGCGGCGACCAGCGCGCTGGTCTGTTCCTGCAATCGCCCGGTCATAGCGTTAAAGGCATTGGCGAGGGTGCCGACCTCATCCTCGGTCTTTGGCGCCGCAACACGCGCCGTCAGGTCACCACGCTCAACGCGCCGGGCCGCCGAAACGAGCTCACCTACCGGCCGAACGAGTCTGTCTGCAACCGTCAGCGCAATCCACACCGCGATGCCGATAATCAACAGCGATATGCCCAACAGCGCCGCGTTAAACTGGAGCTGGAGCGACCGAGAGCGCTTCAACAACGCGCGATAATCACCGACAAGCGCGTTGCCCCGCTTCAGCAATTGCGTTGTCCGCGAATCAAACACGCGCGTGACGTAGAGATAATTGTCCTGCCCATAATCGAGCCGCGCCAATGCGCCCGGCGCCTCAAGACTCTCTATCAGAACGGTCTTTTTGCCGGCCTTTAGCTGTGCGACCATCTTTGGGGTCACGACCTTATTCAGATCGCGATCATAAGGATCGACCAGTGCCAGCGATATCGGCTGACCATCGGCGGTCAAATGGACGATGATCGCTTCGGAAAGTTCGCGCTTATAGGTTTGCAGGAAAAGATCGCGGATAAATTCCTTGCTGTCGATTGGATTGGTGCGCAGCGATGTCGCCAGATCACCGCTCATCGCCACCAGCGCGCGATCGACGCGATCGAGTTCGTCATGATAGTTTTTCTGGCCGATGATCGCGGCATCCTCAAACATGTTGCGGGCGCGGTCTGAGAACCAGAATTGCACACCATATTGGAACAGCAGCGAAGCAAAAATCACAACCAGCAGCGTCGGCACCGCGGCGATCACGGAAAACATCGCAACCAGACGGACATGCAATCGCCCCGTGCCGCCAATCGGTGACAGCGTTGCGCGGCGCATCGCCACGCGGCGGCCAAACAGCACGAGCAAGGCAATGCCCGGCAGCAAATTGGCAACCAACAAAAGGGCAACCAGCGGCGGCGACAATAGCCTTTGGGGTGAACTCTCCCCAGTGATGATAAAATAGCTAATGATTCCAATTGCGACCGCGCCACCCAGCACGGCAAGCTCGACAACCGGCGTCACCGAAAAGATGCTTTTCGGGCGTGTCGGTGCGTCGGCGAGAGCGGTGGCGGTCGTCATCGTGGCCATAATACAACACAATCGTTGCATCGAGAACACACAAAACCACAGGTCAACCTGTATCAGCGTCGTACGGTCGTACCGGAAAAGGTCAGGAGGCTGTATCCGGCGTCAGTACGTCGATGCCCAGCGTGTCGAGCCGTTTGCGCAACGTATTGCGGTTGATGCCCAGGGCACGGGCGGCGCGCAATTGATTGCCGCCATGACGGGCAAGGACAGCCTCAATCAACGGGCGTTCCACCTCACCAATGATCCGATCATAGAGCGAGCCATCATCAAACGCTGCAGGATCTTCCCGCGTCAGCCGATCAAGTCGTGCGCGGACCGCCGCGCCGATATCAGCATCGGCGTTGATCGGCGACGCTGCCGGGCTTGCCGCACCCAACATTGCCTGCACACCTTCTGCACCGATCACTTCATCGCGCGTGAGTACGGCGATCCGGCGCATGGTGTTTTCCAGCTCGCGCACATTGCCCGGCCAGTCATGGCCCTCCAGCAGGACCACCGCCGCGTCGCTCAATTGCTTGCGCGGCAGCCCTTGCACCGCCGCCTCATCAAGGAAATGCCGCGCGAGCAAGGCGATATCCTGACGTCGTTCACGCAGCGCCGGCAGCGCAATCGGCACGACGTTCAGCCGATAAAACAGGTCTTCGCGGAACTTGCCCTGCGCCACGAACAGGGAGAGGTCGCGGTTGGTGGCGGCGACAATGCGCACATCGGCACGGATCGTCCGCGCGCCGCCCACTGTCGTAAACTCGCCCGATTGCAGCACGCGCAGCAGCCGAGTCTGCGCCTCCATTGGCATATCGCCGATTTCATCGAGAAACAGCGTGCCCCCCGCTGCCTGTTCGAAGCGTCCTGCTGACCGCGCCTGGGCGCCGGTAAAGGCGCCGCGTTCATGCCCGAACAGCTCGGCTTCGATCAGCTCGCGCGGGATTGCCGCCATGTTGATCGCCAGGAAGGGCGCTTGCCGCCGTGGCCCCAGATCATGCACGGCGCGCGCCACCAGTTCCTTGCCGGTGCCTGATTCACCTGAAATCAGCACGGTGAGGTCATTGGAAACAACGCGGGCGATGATCCGGTAAACGTCCTGCATCGCTGGTGACCGGCCGATCAGCGGCAAGCCATCGCTGACCGGATCAAGGTTGGTTTCCGGCAGCTGGCTGCGTTCCAGCGCGCCCTTTACCGCCCGCGCCAGCACATCAAGATCGAACGGTTTGGGCAGATAATCAAACGCGCCGACTTCGGTCGCGCGCACCGCAGTCGTCAGCGTGTTTTGCGCCGACAAGATGATGATCGGCAGGTTTTGGTGTTGCGCCAGCAGCGTCGCCACCATGTCCAACCCATTGCCATCGGGCAACACGACATCCGTGATTAGCAGATCGGGCAGCCCGGCGGCCAGTTGAGCGTGCATATCGGCCAGCGTGCCCACTGTTTTGACGTCATGACCCAACCGGCGCAGCGCCTGGCCAACGACGGTCCGGATGGCGCCATCGTCATCGACGACCAAGATTCGCCCGCTCATCGCGCCGCCGCCGGCAACAACAGCCGGAAAACCGTCTGCTCGGGCGCGCCCTCACGCGCATATTGGATGATGCCCCCCATATCGCGCACCAGCTTGTCGACCAGCGCCAGGCCGAGCCCCTGCCCCTCTGGCTTGCCCGACACGAAAGGATCGAACAAATGATCGGCGATATCAGCGGGCGCGCCTGGGCCGTTATCGATCACGCAGAGTTCGATCGGCAGCCGCTGGCGCGGCTTTCCCGGCGATGCTGGCAGGGCCATACCGTGGCGATAAGCGGTGGTCAGCATGACGCGTCGGTCCGCCTGGCGATTAGTGGCCTCACAGGCATTTTTGAGCAGGTTGAGCACGACTTGCAGCATCGCATCGCGATCTATCATAACCTCAGGCAGCGACGGATCGAACCGTTCGTCGATCAGCACATCGCGTGCAAAACCGGCAAGCGCGACGCGCCGGGCATGATCGAGCATCGGATAGATATTGTGCGGCGCGGGCGCCAACGGACGGGTATCGGTGAAATCCTGCATCCGGTCGATCAGGGCGGCAATCCGGTCGACTTCAGTAACGATCAACGTCGTCAGTTCCTGCGAATCGCCAGCATCCACGCCGTCAGCCAGTAATTGCGCCGCGCCCCTGATGCCTGATAACGGATTTTTTATTTCATGGGCCAGCATTGCCGCCGCGCCAACCGCCGATCGCGCAGCGACGCGGTCTGACTGGCCGAGCCGCCGAGAAGCGCCGCCATGATGCAGCGTGATAATCCGCCAGCCAGGGTGATCAGCCACCATCGCTTCGATAAAGTCGATGCGGACCCGCCCGCCGCGCGCGATGTCGATGACCGAGTCATAGGCTGCGAAACCAAGCCCGGCACGGCGATCCCGATAGCCCGCTGGCAAGGCTAATATCGCCCCCAGTTCCTGCCCTTGCATGGCGCGTTCGGAAATGTTGAGCAGCAATTCGGCCTCGCTATTGGCATAGGCGATCAGCCCCGCTGGATTTACCAGCACCACCGGCACCGGCAATGCGGCAAGCAATTCGGCGAAATGCGGCCGTGACGGCGTCTGGGGTGCCGGCAAACCGATCAGGCGGCTTTCAGCGCACGATAGGGGGCATAGAATTCAGCCAGCATCGCCAGCACCGTCTTGGGATCGGCTTGCTGGTTTACGCGATTGCGGAATTCAGCAGACCCGTGCAGCCCGCGCGTATACCAGCCGATATGCTTGCGGGCCAGATTAACACCCGTTTCGCTGCCATAGAGTGACAGCATCTCTTCATACTGCCCGATAATTGCATGATATTGTTCATCCAGCGACGGATCAGCAACCCGCCGACCGCTGGCGAACCATTCCATGACCTGGCCGAGCAGCCAGGGCCGTCCATAGGCACCGCGCCCGATCATCACGCCATCCGCCCCTGACTGGGCAAGCGCGGTTTCTGCATCTTCGATCGAGCAAATATCGCCATTGACGATGACGGGCAGCGTTACTGCCTCCCTCACCCTGCGGACAAAAGCCCAATCAGCGCTGCCCTTGTACATTTGGCACCGCGTCCGACCGTGCACGGTGATCAGCTTAATGCCCAGATCCTCGGCAATCCGCGCAAGTTCGGGGGCGTTCAGGCTGTCATGATTCCAGCCCATCCGCATCTTCAGCGTGACGGGCACATCCACTGCCTTCACCGTCGCCTCGATGATCGCAGCGGCGAGCGGCAAATCGCGCATCAGCGCGGAACCCGCATCGCCATTGACGATCTTCTTGACCGGACAGCCCATGTTGATGTCGATGATCGCGGCGCCGCGATCGGCATTCAGCCTCGCCGCTTCGCCCATTTCGCGTGGCGAACAGCCGGCAAGCTGCATCGAGATCGGCTCCTCGACCGGGTCCCACGCCGCCTTTTGTAATGACTGACGCGTTTCGCGGATCATTGCCTGGCTGGCGATCATTTCGGAGACGTTGAGGCCCGAACCATAGCGTCGCACCAGCCGCCGAAACGGCATGTCGGTGACGCCGGTCATCGGCGCGAGGAGCACAGGGCTCTCGATCCGCACCGGACCGATCTGGATAGGGGCGAGTGTCGTCATGATCTGCCTGAAAAACAGGCAGCATCTAGCGGCGGCTCAACAAGCTGGCAAGACTGGCGAGCGGCAATCGCTTGCGCTAGGCGAAAACCATGAACTCTCTTCCTCCCTCTTTTGCCGCCCCCCAGGCAGCGCAGCGCGTCGTCGCCCTGATTGTTGCCGCCGGCAGCGGCACCCGCGCGGGTGGCGATGTGCCGAAGCAATATGCGATGGTCGCCGGTAAGCCGATGATTGCGCATAGCTATGCAGCGCTTGCGCGCCACCCCCGTATCGCCAGCGTGCTGGTGGCGATCGGCCCAGGCCAGGACGACTTGCTCGATGCCGCAATCGGCCCCTGCCCGCGCGTTGCCGGTGGCGCGGCGCGGCGCGATTCGGTGCGCGCGGGCCTCGAATCGATTGCCGCCAATGGCGGCGCAGATATCGTTTTGATTCATGACGCAGCGCGCCCATTCCTCCCCGCCGCAACGATTGATCGCCTGATCGACGCGCTGGCTGAAAGTGTGGGCGCCGTTCCGGTGTTGCCCGTTGCCGATACGCTCGCACGCGGCATGGAAATATTGGGCGCGACCGTGGCGCGCGACGGCCTGTTCCGAATCCAGACGCCGCAGGCCTTTCATTTCGATGCTATAGTGGAATCGCACCGTCAGTGGCCGACGGGTGAAGAGGCAACCGATGACGCCCAGATGGCTCGGCGCTTCGGCCATGAAGTTGCAATCGTCGAAGGGGATATGATGCTCGAAAAAGTCACCTATCCAGCCGATTTTGCCGCCGCAGAAGCGCGCCACGAAGCGACGCTTGTCTCTCGGACAGCGATGGGGTTCGATGTCCACCGGCTTGAGGCTGGCGAAGAATTGTGGCTGGGCGGCATTCTGGTGCCGCATGACAAGGGTCTGTCGGGCCATAGCGACGCCGATGTCGGCCTGCACGCGCTCACCGATGCGTTGCTCGGCACGATTGGCGCGGGCGATATCGGCACCCATTTCCCGCCCAGCGATCCGCAATGGCGCGGGGCAGCGTCGTATAAATTCCTGCAGCATGCCGCGCATTTGATCGCCGAACGTGGCGGCATCATTGATTTCATCGATCTGACGCTGATTTGCGAAGCGCCCAAGATCGGCCCGCACCGCGAAGCGATGCGCGCCCGGATCGCCGACCTCCTCGCGCTCGATCCTGATCAGGTGAGCATCAAGGCGACCACGACCGAAAAGCTGGGCTTCACGGGGCGCGGCGAAGGCATTGCGGCTCAGGCTGTTGCGACTATCCGGGTCCCGGCGCGGTGAGCAAATGGACTGTTCTGCCTGCCAGCCTGATGCTGATGTTCGGCGCAAGCGCGACCGTGGCGCAGGACGTTGCGGTGGCGATTGCCGTGCCGTGCGTCACCCCGCCCGAGGCCGAAGCGCTGGTTGGCGCGGTCATTCCCGAACTGATCACCAATGTCGGCGGCATTTGCGCCAACGCGCTGCCGCCCTCGGCGCTGCTCCGCCAGACGAGCGGGCCGTTCATTGATCGCTACCGGGCCGAAGCCGAACTGGCCTGGCCGCGCGGTCGCACAGCGATCGGCAAAATCACGGGCCCCGATATTGCCTCTATGCTTGATAGCGCCTTTGCTCGGCCCTTGCTCGGGACGTTGGTCACGCCCATGCTGACGCGTGGGATCCAACCAGGCGATTGTGCTGCTATTGAACGCATTGTTCAACTTGCCCAGCCCTTGCCGCCGCGCAATGCTGCGGCCTTGTTTGTGTCGGTTATCCAGTTGGTCGATGCCAAGCGCACCGATCGTCAAAAGCCCCGTTTGCCGATCTGTCCCCAGGGAACGCGCTGATATGGATATGATGGATACCGTCCTGCCCCCAGCCCTGGTCGACGCTGCTCGGCGGGTAGTGGAGGCTAATCTTGCAGCTGGGCGGGTCATCACCGTGGCGGAGAGCTGCACTGGCGGTCTGGTCGCTGCCGCCATCACTGAAATCCCCGGATCGTCAGCGGTGATGCACACGGGCTTCGTCACTTATGCCAATGACGCCAAGACCGCATTGCTGAAGGTAAGCACGGACGTGCTCGATACCTTTGGCGCCGTATCGATCGCGGTGGCGTGGAGCATGGCCCGCGGCGCGCTGGAAGCAACAGGTGCCGATGTCGCCGTGGCAATCACCGGCGTTGCCGGCCCCGGGGGCGGCACCGACAAGAAACCTGTCGGCACGGTTGTATTCGCGCGCGCTGAAAAAGGCGGCGATCCTGCCGATGTCGTTGCCGATCGCCGCGATTTTGGCGATCTTGGCCGGGGCGGAATCAGGCTTCAGGCCGCGCTATGTGCGCTCGAACTGCTGCTGCCCGGTGAACCGGCATCGGCATAAAGCACCGCCGCGCGCTCTTCGAATGCGCTGATCATCCGGCGCAACGCGCGATCGAACACCTGGCCGGCCAACGCTTCGAACACCCGATTTTTGAAGGCGAAATCGACTGAAAAATCGACGAGGCAGCCGCCCCCCGCCCCTGCCCGATCATCCGGCCGAAAACCCCATTCGTTGCGCAGATATTTCAGCGGTCCATCGAGGTAATCGACATTGATCGCGGTTGGCCGAACCTTTTGCACCTTTGACGTAAAGGTTTCGCGCAGGCCCTTAAAGCCAACCACCATATCGGCGATCATCTGGGTGTCGGTGTTCGATCGCACGCGGATCGCCGACACCCAGGGGAGAAAATCCGGGTAGCGCGCAACATCAGCAACCAGCGCGAACATTTGTTCGGGGCTATAGGGCAAACGGCGGGTTTCGGTGTGACGGGGCATCAGGCGCGCGCGATCTGGGCCTCTCGCGCAGCCCGCAGGCGGGCGAAATCATCCCCGGCATGATAGCTTGATCGCGTCAGCGGTGAGCTGGCGACCAACAGAAAACCCTTGGCGCGGGCAATGGCCGCAAAGGCATCGAACGCCGCCGGCGTGACGAAGTCCATCACCTTGGCATGCCGCGGGGTTGGCTGAAGATACTGGCCCATCGTCAGAAAATCGATATCGGCGGAGCGCATATCGTCCATTACCTGATGCACTTCGAGCCGTTCTTCGCCCAGGCCGAGCATGACGCCCGATTTGGTGAAGATTGACGGATCGTGGCGCTTCACGCTCTCCAGCAGGCGGAGCGAGGCATAATAGCGCGCGCCCGGCCGAATGGTCGGGTAAAGCCGGGGCACCGTTTCCAGATTGTGATTGTACACATCCGGGCCCGCTTCAACGATCGATTCAACAGCGGCTTGCGCCTTGTTCCTGAAATCGGGTGTGAGGATTTCGATCGTTGTATTCGGCGTCGTCCGGCGCAGCGCCTGAATGACCTTCACAAACTGGCTCGCGCCGCCATCGGGCAGATCATCGCGATCGACCGAGGTGATGACGATATGGTCGAGCCCCAGTTCAGCGGCGGCATCGGCGGTGTGCTGCGGCTCTAGCGCATCAACGGCACGCGGCATACCGGTCTTCACATTGCAGAACGCGCAGGCCCGCGTGCAGGTGTCGCCCAGGATCATCACCGTCGCGTGCTTCTTCGTCCAGCACTCGCCGATATTGGGGCAGGCCGCTTCTTCACACACCGTGGCCAGATTCAACCGACGCATTAGCGCCTTTGTTTCGGCAAACGCAGAGCCAGTCGGCGCCTTGACCCTGATCCAATCGGGTTTGCGCTGGCGCTCAGGCCTGGCAGTTTCTGGGGCGAGCGGTACCAATTCGTTCATCGCCTCCACATAGCGACGCTTCACAAGCCTTGCCAGCCCCGGTCGCCGACGATAAGTCAGTGTCATGCCAAACCTCAACAATCTGGTAGACGGTTATCACCGTTTCCGTGAGACTGACTGGGCGCGTGAGCGCGAGCGCTGGGCGCAGTTGAGCCAAGGGCAAAGCCCCGGCGTCATGGTCATTTCTTGTTCGGATAGCCGGGTCGATCCGGCACAGATTTTCGATACGTCGCCGGGCGAAATCTTCGTTGTCCGCAACGTCGCCAACCTAGTGCCACCGTTTGAGACGGATGGTTCACGTCACGGCGTTTCGGCGGCACTCGAGTTCGCGGTGACGCAGCTCGAGGTGAACGAGATCGTCGTCATGGGGCACGGTGCCTGTGGCGGCGCAAAGGCTGCGCTGTCAAAGGCGTTTGACGGCTGCAAACCGGGCGAAGGCGGGTTCATTGCACACTGGGTCGACTTGCTGGCGGATGCGCGTGAGCGAATCGTCGCCGAATATGGCGAAGGCCCTGAAGCCGTGCACGCTATGGAGCTCGAGTCAGTGCGTGTCAGCATCGCCAATCTGCGCACTTTCCCCTTCATCGCGCCGCGCGAAGCCGACGGCCGGTTGAAGATTCGCGGCGCTTACTTCGCGATTGCAGACGGGGTGCTGCACGTGATGGACGACAAGGGCGATTTCAGCCCGGCCTGATCGGTCACGGGATCGATTGCTTGCGCCCCGCCCACCGCCCCGCTACGCAGCCGCTTTAATGCAACCCGTCGATCATCGCCCCGCATCCCTTATCTCGGGACGCGCTGTTTTCCCGCACCGGGACTTGACCGGTATCGACGGCCTCCAGCCGCATGAGATCACCTTTTTGCTCGATGAGGCCGAACAATGGGTGGAGGTGAACCGTCGCCGCGCCAAGAGCGAAAAGCGGCTTGAAGGGCTCACCCTGATCAACGCTTTTTTCGAAAACAGCACGCGGACATTGCTGTCGTTCGAAATCGCCGGCAAGCGGATGGGTGCCGATGTCGTCAACATGCACGCCGCCCAATCCAGCGTGAAAAAGGGCGAAACGCTGATCGACACCGCCGTTACCCTCAACGCCATGCGGGCCGATATGCTGGTGATCCGCCACCAAAGCTCTGGCGCGGTGAAGCTGATTGCCAGCAAAGTTGACTGCCCGGTGCTCAATGCTGGCGATGGACGGCACGAACATCCCACCCAGGCGCTGCTCGATGCGCTGACGATCAGGCGGCGGCGCGGCAGCATTGCCGGGCAGCGCGTGGTGATCTGCGGCGATGTGATGCACAGTCGGGTCGCGCGATCGAATATCCTGGCGCTGACGGCGCTTGCCGCCGAAGTGCGGGTCGTCGCCCCGTCGACGCTGATGCCAGCAGCGATTGACCGCATGGGCGTAACCCCCTTCACCGATTTCGATGCAGCACTTGAGGGTGCCGATGTCGTGATGATGCTGCGCTTGCAGAATGAGCGGATGGACGGTGGCTTCATCCCTTCCACGCGTGAATTTCATCTGCGCTACGGCCTGAACACCGAACGGCTGCGCCGCGCCAAGCCTGATGCTTTAGTGATGCACCCCGGCCCGATGAATCGCGGTGTTGAGATCAGCTCAAGCGTCGCCGATCACCCAGAGCGTTCCGCAATCACCGAACAGGTTGAAATGGGGGTGGCAGTGCGGATGGCCTGCCTCGACGTGCTCACCCGCCGCGCACGCAGGATTGAGGGTTGGGCATGACCGCCCTCGCCTTCACCAATGCACGGCTCGTCCTGGCAGGCGAAACTCGGCCCGGCGCGCTGCTGGTGCAGGATGGCACGATCGCCGCCATTGGCACGATCGATTTGCCAGCCGACGTCGAGACGATCGACCTAGTCGGCAAGATTCTGGCACCCGCAATCATTGATTTGGGGGTGTTTGCGGTCGATTTGGTGGCTTGTCACGCTGGCGGGATCGTTCGGATCGGCCTGATGCCCGATCAAACGCCAGTGCTTGACGATCCCGGCATCGTCCAGCGATCGGCATTGATCGGCCGCCCAGATCTGTGGATTCACCCCATCGCCGCCGCGACCAAAGCGCTGGCAGGCCAGGATCTTGCCGAAATGGCGATTAATCAGGCCGCCGGTGCCCGCGCCGTCGGCACCGGGCGCGGTTGGATCGCTGATGCCGCCGTCATGCGCAAAGTCCTGCTTTACGCGCATGATCTTGGCTTGGCCGTCATTGCCCATGCCGAAGACGGTGGATTGGCAGCCGGGGCTGTCGCGACCGAAGGAGAGACGGCAACCCGATTGGGCCTAAGTGCCGCGCCGGCCATTGCCGAAGCGCTGGCCATTGCTCGTGACCTGCTGCTTGCCGAAGAAACTGGCGCCCGCCTGCATCTCCGCCAGGTGACCACAGCAGCCGGCTTTGCGCTGGTGCGGGCCGCCAAGGCGCGCGGCGTGTCGGTCACCTGCGGGATCACGCCTGCGCATTTGCTGCTGTCCGACATCGCGATGACCGATTTCCGCAGTTTTGCGCATCTCTCCCCGCCATTGCGGGCGGAAAGCGACCGCCAAGCGGCGCTCGCAGCACTTGCCGATGGCACGATTGATGTGTTGGCATCGGGCCATGATCCCCGTGGCCCCGAGGAAAAGCGCCTGCCCTTCGCCGATTCCGCACCGGGCATGGCTGGGGCCGAAACACTCCTCTCGCTTGGCCTTGGCCTGGTGCGCGATGAGTATATCTCGCTCGATCGGCTCTTTGCGCTATTGGCTGTCAATCCGGCACGGCTGCTCGGCATCCATGCAGGCATGCTCGCGCCCGGCATGCCGGCCGATCTGGTGGTGATCGATAGCGAAACCCCGTGGCAAATCGGCACCGAAACGCTGGTCGGTCGTGCCGGCAACACGCCGTTTGACGGCCTGCCGGTTCAGGGCAAGGCCGTGCAGCTTTTCAAGGGCGGTACGCGGCTGCTGTAATCAGCGCGAAGCCAGCTGCACTGGCTTTTGAACCCAGCGAGCGACCTGATCGCCGGCACTTGCCCGAACGAAGCAATTGCCCCCCTTGGCCTGATAGCCAGCGCAAAGCGCATGGGCAGCCTCACGCGTATAACCGCCAACCGACAGCCGATAAAAACTCCCCGCAGCGGTCTTGATGGCCATGCCAGACGGCGTCTGTCCGGCAAATTCGGCATAGCGGCGGGTGGCCCGTGCCCAGCCATCCTGCGCCACGGCAACATTCGCAAAGGCACCGATCTGAACAAAATAGCCGCCCTTTGCCGGGCTGTTCGCCATTGCCAATTTCGGCGCTGGCGTGGCTTTTTGGACAGGCGCTACAGAAGCCATAGCCTGCCGCGTAGCGCCATAGGGCCGATAATTGGCCGGAAGCGCCTGCACGACGGGGCGTCGCTCGCCAAACACGATGGTCGGACGCGACGATGCCACCTCAACTGCCATCGCTGGCACCGGCTCGGGCTCAGCATTTGTCTCGGCCGCAGCGGTAAGCTGGGTCGGAGCCGGGGCTGGAACGGGTTCGCCAGGCTTGCCTGGCATATAGGCATCAATTGCGCTCGCCATTTGCGGCTGGGCCGCAACCGTTGCGTTCAGCGCGAGCGCCATTGGCTGTCCCTGATCTTGCACAGCGCGCACGCCAAGCAGGCTCGCCACCTGATCGGAAGCGGCCTTTGGATGGGCAAAGCTCGCCCATTCACGCAACCGCTGATCGACTTCATCGGCGGCGACATCAAGTTGCGCGACCGTCTTGGCTTCCGCCCAGCGGCCCGAAAGCGCCAGCGCCAGCGCAAGGTTCTGGCGGGTCTTGGCGTCGGCCGATGCTGCGCGCGCTGCCTCTGTCAGCAGATCAACCGCCGTGCCCGGATCACCGGCCAGCGCGAGTGCCAGCCCCCGATCCGCAACCGGGATCATCTCGGCATGGTCCTCTAGCGTTTTGCGCGCCGAAGCCCAGTCACCCGTCGCCGTTTGCGCAAGCGCCAGGCTTAGGGCCGTCGCCGCATCGGCGGGCGAGAGAGCAAGCGAATCGGTAAAGGCATCACGCGCGGATGCAAAGCGACCGGCCTTCAAATAGCTATTGCCGAGCAGCGCCCGGTAACTGGCATCCTGCGGGCTGAATTTCACCGCACGTTCGGCATAACCGATCGCTGCACGCAGATCGCCTTTACCAAGCGCCCGTTGCGCCTTTGCCGCATCGCTTGCCGCCTGCTTCAACCCGGCGGCATTCGGGGCATTGGCAATGGCCATGCTGCCAGTGGTGATGGCCGTGCCCATCGCGGCACCGCCCATGATCAGGGCAGATAGCCCCAGCGTCACAAGTGTTTTGCTCGTCATCGCATTAGCCCCTATCAACCACATTAGCGTCCGCCCCAGGCGACAGCCGACTGGCCATCGCTTCCACCTCGGGCAGCGTCTTCAGAAAATCATCAAGCGCTTCAGTCACCAGCTGCTGGGCAGACCGATGGTGCAGCGCGCTCGCCAGCCTGAGCCGCAAATGGCGATCGGCGTTCAGGCGAAGCGTAAATGCAGCCTTTGCGCGATCACTGGCATCGCCATTGCCGCCGCCGCCACGCTTCGGCTTGGAGCGGCGGGCCGGGCGCGGCTCGCTCTTTTGGACTGGCGGCACCGCCATAGGTGCTGACGGCATTGGTTCAGGTGCGGCGGTCGCCATTTCGACCGTCAAGGCTTCGCGCTGACGCAATACCGGCGGCAAGGGCATCTGTTCAATTGGCGCTGGGCCGGGCTGGCTGTCGTTATGGCCCATATCGTTCCAGCCGAGATCGTCGATCGCCTCCGATACGGCGCCGAAGCCTGAAAAGCCCTGTGGCCGCATCGCTGGCTTGGCCTGGCCCTTGCGCGCGAGCAGCCCTGAAGACAGGGACGCAAAAGGTTTGGGTTGACCCATCATCGCCGCCACCTCAGCTCACAACCCGGCGGCCAAAGCCGCCCATCTGGCGGCTCGCCGCCAAATTACCCTGGGCCTGTGGCGCACTGAACACCGTCCGGCGAAAATTCTTTTCAAGCCGATCCGCGATATAGTTCCACAGTTGTTCGATTTCGGCAGCCGACCGGCCACCCGGATCCACTTCCATCACCGTGCGGCCATCAATCATCGACGCCGCAAAATCAGTGCGGTGGTGCACCGTGATTGGTGCAACCGTGCCATGCTGCGATAGGGCGACCGCCGCTTCACTGGTGATCTTGGCCTTTGGCGTCGCGCCATTGACCACGAAGATCAGCGGCTTGCCGGCACGATCACACAAATCAACGGTCGCGCCGACCGCCCGGAGATCATGCGGCGAAGGACGTGTCGGGATGACGATCAGTTCAGCAACCGCGATAACGCTCTGGATCGCCATCGTAATGGCTGGCGGCGTATCGATCATCGCCAGGCGAAAACCCTGTTGGCGCAATACTTCAAGATCGGCAGCAAGCCGGGCAACGGTGGTTTGGGCGAATGCAGGAAATTCGCTTTCGCGCTCATTCCACCAATCAGAAAGCGACCCCTGCGGATCGATATCGATCAACACAACAGGGCCACCGCCAGAGCGCTGCGCCTGAACGGCCAGATGCCCCGACAATGTGGTCTTTCCCGAACCACCTTTTTGAGAAGCCATCGCGAGAACGCGCATTATTTCCCCGGTCTTTCCTGTTTCAAACCGGAAAATGCCACGCCGAGTGATAAGAAGTGGTAAACGAACGCGCTCGGCCCTGGGGACGCAGCGGTGCCCCAACTGATCCCGGACGGGACAATTGGATAACCAAATATTTCCCAATTTTGGCTTAAAGCGAATTATTAGAGCCTGGGGCTGAGGGATGAAGCGGCAATGTTGACGCGAAATGGGATCAAGCGGCGCGCGATGCAGCGCGGTCTGATGGCAGCGGCTATACTGCTCGCCGTGGTCGGCAGCGCGCCGGCCTGGGCCGATGTCAAGGAAGGCGTCGATGCCTGGAGCCGCGGCGAGTACCGCAAGGCCGTTGAAAGCTGGCGACCGCTGGCGATTGCGGGCGATGCCGATGCGCAATTCAATCTGGGCCAGGCCTATAAATTGGGGCGCGGTGTCCCGGTTGATCTGGCGCTGGCAGAAGAATGGTATCGCAAGGCAGCAATTCAGGGGCATTTCCAGGCCGAGGATGCTTATGGGCTGACGCTGTTTCAAAACAACAAGCGCGCTGAGGCTTTGCCGTGGCTTGAACGATCTGTGGGGCGGGGTGAACCCCGCGCCCAGCTTGTGCTCGGAACCATGTTGTTCAACGGGGATAGCGTCAAAAAAGATTGGGTCCGCGCCTATGCGCTGCTGACCCGGTCGTCAGCGTCGGGGCTGCCCCAGGGCGCGCAGACAATGGCGCAAATGGATCAATATATCCCCAGCGATGTTCGCCAGCAGGGCATCGCGCTCGCGCGCCAATATGAAGCAAGCGCCAACCGGCCAGTCGATACACCCGACATTGCTGGCCAGGGATCCAGCGGCATGCGCAGTGCAGAACTGCCAGCCTCTACCTATGCCGGTGAAAGCGACACGCGTCCTATTCTTAATGCTCAATCAAAGCCGACCGCCCGACCGACCAAGGCGCCCCCGGTAGAACGTGCAACGAACGATGCCGCGCCGGTCGCGGCACGCCCAACCGTCACCGCCCCGCAGCCCGTTGCGGGCGGCGGCTGGCGCATTCAGCTTGGCGCCTTCCGTGACTCGTCAAATGCGCGCGGCCTGTGGCAGCAACTGCAGAGCAAGGTCCCCGGCATTGCGCCGTTCAAGGCCATTTATACCCCCAGCGGCACGCTCACCAAGCTGCAGGCCGGGCCAATCGCGTCACGAACGGACGCAGCGCGGCTGTGCGCCGAAGTGCAGGGCCGGATGCCCGGCACGCCGTGCGTACCAATCGCGCCTTAGTCGGTTACCCATTCACTGGCCGGAATCCCTTGCGCATAAAGCAAGGCGGTCAAATCATTGTGATCGATGCGCGCCGCCGCTGCGGCCGCGACGACTGGCTTGGCATGATAGGCATAGCCAAGCCCGGCACGCTTGATCATCGCCAGGTCATTAGCCCCGTCGCCAACCGCCATCGTTGCTTCCGGCGGCAGGTTTTGTGCGGCAATGGCGGCCAGCAAGGTTGCTTCCTTGGTGGCTGAATCGACGATCGGCTTGTCGACGCGACCATCAAGCTTGCCATCGGCAATGCCAAGCCGATTGGCGATCACCTGATCAAAGCCAATCGCCTTGCCAACCGGATCGGCAAAACGGGTAAAGCCGCCCGACACCAAGATGCTCCGCCCTCCCCGCGCGCGCATCGTCCGGACCAAGGCCACCGCGCCAGCCATGATCTGAACGCGCTCGGCAAGACATTGCTCGATCACCCGTTCGTCAAGCCCAGCAAGCAACGCCACGCGCGCATCAAGCGCCTCGCCAAAATCCATCTCACCGCGCATCGCGGCTTCGGTAACGGCGGCGATCTGCGGTTTGATGCCAGCGTAGTCGGCCAGTTCGTCGATGCATTCGACGGTAATCATCGTCGAATCCATATCCGCGATCAGCAGCGATTTGGGCCGCGCCATCATGCCCTGCACAACGACATCGACACGATCAAACGCCCCCTCCAGCGCGGTGCGGGCACGATCGGGAAACTGGCCGAACATCAGGTCGGCCGCGCGCGCCGCATCGATCCATCCCGACCCCAGCGTCACGCAGCCTGCGGCATTGAGCCGATCGAGCGCCTCAGAAATTTGCCCTGCATCGAGCCGGTCTGCTGCTATCAGCGTTGCAATGAACATGGCAAAATCCCCTCCGGCTTCCCCGGTTGCGCTCATTGCAGGGCCGACGGCCAGCGGCAAGTCCGCTCTTGCCATGGCACTTGCCGAAGCGATTGGCGGCACCGTGATCAATGCTGATTCAGCGCAGGTCTATGCTGATCTCCGCGCGATATCAGCGCGTCCATCGCCAACCGACGAGGCCCAGGTTCCACACCGTCTTTTCGGTCATGTCGGCGCAACGGAGATCTACTCCGCCGCGCGCTGGGCGACTGAAGCATCGGCCAGCATCGCCGAAGCCCAGGCCGGTGGCCGCCGCCCGATCCTGGTGGGCGGCACCGGCCTATATCTTCGGACCCTGCTCGACGGCATTGCCCCGGTTCCCGATATTGATCCAGCAATCCGGGCGCAGGTGCGGGCCCTGCCGGTCGCCGATAGCCATCGCCTGCTCCAGGCTGCTGATCCAGCCGCCGCTGCGCGGCTTTCCCCAGCCGACACCACGCGGGTCGCCCGCGCGCTTGAGGTGGTCCAATCGACCGGCAGAACCCTCGCGAGCTGGCAAGCCGAACGGCATGGCGGCATTGCGCCGATGATCCAGCTCCAGCCCTTGATCCTGTTGCCCGATCGAGACTGGCTCTTCGCGCGCTGCGATGCCCGGCTGGCGGCAATGCTTGACCAAGGGGCGGCTGGCGAAGTCAGTGCCCTGCTGGCTCGATCGGACATCCCCGAAACGGCGCCAATCATGCGCGCCATTGGCGTGCGGGAAATCACTGGCTGGCTGCATGGGCATACCGATCGGGAGACAGCCCTGGCCGAGGCGCAAGCCGCTACCCGGCGCTATGCCAAACGGCAATATACCTGGTTTCGCAATCAGCCGCCGCCTGATTGGCCCCGCCTGGCCGAGCGCGACCCGGGGAAACTGCTTGACATCTTCCGATCGCTTTATCCCGATTAGATATCGGCGATCAGCCGCCGGCTCGTTCTCGCACAATGTCGCATCCGACAGCGGCATCGGGATAGATATCGGGTTTTAGCGAGCTGACCCGGACGCGCCAGACGCGATCATCGGCCAACGCAATCGCTGCGATCGCTTCGCAAAAGGTTTCCTGCAGATTGAAATGGCGACTGTCGACGAGCGCCAAGATCTCCCGGCGCAGAAAATCATAATCCACCACCGCATCGATTTCGTCCGGAAAGGGAGCGGTAGGATAGCGGCAGTCGAGCCACACGGAAACGATCACCCGCTGCGGCGCGGCGCGTTCTGCGGGGTGGATGCCGATCCGCATGGGCAGCGAGAGCCCCTCCAATCGCGTCGTGAATTCAGCCATTTGCCGCCTCTCGGGTCGAAAACATCACATCGCGGGCCGTTGGCATGAAACGTTGCCCGGCATCGACGAAAATCGTCTGGCCAGTGATGCCCTGCGCACCCAGCAGAAAAGCGACCGCGCCTGCCACTTGATCCGCCCCGACCGGTCGGTGAAGCAGGTTCATCCGGCACGTGGCATCAAATTCGGCCTCGGTCTGGTCCATGCTGGGCAGGGTCAACCCCGGCGCTACGGCATTGACAGTGATCCGGGGGCCAAGGCTTTGCGCCAACATGATGCTCGCACCAGCCAGCGCCATTTTGCTGCAACTATACGAAAAGAAATCGGGATTGAGGTTGGCCAGCTTCTGATCCAGCACGTTGACGATCGCCCCGTGGCGCAAATCCTGTTGCCCGGCCATTGCCGAAGCGAGCAGCACCGGCGCTGTCAGATTGACGCGCATGTGCTGCTCAATCGATTGGCCATCGGCCAGCGGCGGTCGGTCAAAGGCAAAAAGCGAGGCGTTATTGACCAGCCCGCTGACCGGCACGCCAAATGCCGCGCGCGCTGCGGTGATCAAGGCGATTTCGGCACCATCCACCGACAGGTCCTGATCGATCGCAATGGCGCGGTCGCCCAGCTCGGCCACGATGGCATCTGCCTCTGGCGCGGATTGGCGATGATGGATGATAACGCGATGCCCGTCGGCAATGAGCCGCCGGGCAATCGCTGCCCCCATTCTCCTCGCGCCGCCTGTGACGATCACGCAGCCAGGGCTGTCAGCCATCACTGCCTCACACCCCCATCAGCGTCAGCACTTCCTTGCGACTGCGCTCATCGTCGCGGAATACGCCCATCATCCGGCTGGTCGTCATCGTCACCCCTGGCGTGCGGACGCCCCGCGCGGTCATGCAGGCATGACTCGCCTCTATAACCACGGCCACACCGTGCGGCTTCAGGTTTTCCCAGATGCAGTTGGCGACTTCTGCCGTCAGCCGCTCCTGAACCTGCAAGCGGCGTGCATAGGTGTGAAGCACCCGCGCGAGTTTGGATATGCCAACAACCCAATTGCTCGGCAGATAGGCGATGTGCGCACGGCCGATGATCGGGGCCATGTGATGTTCGCAATGCGATTGGAAGGGGATGTCCTTTAACAGGACAATCTCATCATAACCGCCCACTTCTTCGAAAATTCTGGACAAATGATAGACCGGATCATCGCCATAACCGGCGCAATATTCCTTCCAGGCGCGTGCGACGCGTTGCGGCGTATCGATTAATCCTTCGCGCGTCGGATCGTCCCCTGCCCACCGAATCAGCGTGCGGACGGCATCGGCAACGTCTTCCGGCACCGGAATTTTCGCCGGAGCGGCAATAATATCGCCGTCGTCCACCGGGTCCTTATCGTCAATCATTCAACCTCCTCATCGCCCGATTCGAGAAAAACGCTACGTCAACCGTGATTTCGCGCCAAACCAGTTCGATTTTGAAACTGTCTCATTTGGGCAACATCGGCGCAAGTCCGCAGTTTCCCGTCGATCCTCCATTGACGCCGTCCTTTGATGGACGCTATTTTCACGCCAACATTGACAGAAGCATCGTGAAACCGGCGCAGACCGGTGGCGGGCATGGAGGGGTTATACCATGAAGAAATTTGAATTGCTTGCCGCGTCCGCCATCGCGATGTTGGCCGTGACACCTGCTTATGCGAAGAACGCGCCGACCCCGGCGAATGCGCCTGTGCAGGCAGATGCGCCAGCCCAGGAAGCCGACGACACCCAAGATAGCGACATCGTCGTCACCGCCAGCAAGCGCGAAGCAACGCTGCTCGACACGCCAATCGCTGTGTCGGTTGTCTCCGGTTCCACCATTCAGGAAGCGCAGATCCGCGATCTGATCGATCTCCAGTCCGTCGTCCCTTCGCTGCGCGTTTCGCAGTTGCAGAGCTCGGCCAACACCAACTTCATCATCCGCGGCTTCGGTAACGGCGCCAACAATGCCGGTATTGAGCCTTCGGTCGGCGTGTTCATCGACGGCGTGTATCGCTCGCGCTCTGCTGCCCAGATCGCCGATCTGCCGAACCTGAAGCGCGTTGAAGTTCTGCGTGGTCCGCAGTCGACCTTGTTCGGCAAGAACGCATCGGCTGGTATCATCAGCATCGTCACTTCCGAACCCAGCTTTACGACGCGCGGCAGCGCCGAATTGACGTACGGTAATTACAACGCATTCATCGCGAAGGGCGACATCTCCGGCCCGATCACAGACACGCTCGCCTATTCGGTGTCTGGCAACTATAACCGTCGCGACGGTTATGTTTTCGATGCAGGTCTGGGGACGGACTCGAGCACGCGCAATCGTTATGGCTTCCGCGCCCAGTTGCTGTTCCAGCCCAGTGCCGACCTGAAATTCCGCCTGATCGCCGATTATGACCGGATTTCAGAAAATTGCTGCGCGATCGCTAATATTGTCGCCGGGCCAACCACGCCAATCGTCAATTCGCTGGCAGCTGGCGGACGCGCAATCGATCCCGCCCGTCCGTTCTCCTACGTCACGTTCAGCAATTTCCCATCGTCCAACGACATCACCAACTATGGCTTCTCGCTGCAGGGTGATTACTCGCTGGGTAATCTCGATCTGACCTCGATCAGTGCCTATCGCAAGGTGCGCTCGTTCACCAATCAGGATTCGGATTTCACCAGCGCTGATCTGATCGGGAACAACAACCAAGGTCTGTTGATCGACACCTTCACCCAGGAACTCCGCCTGACGTCGAACTTCGATGGGCCGCTGAACTTCATTCTGGGTGGTTTCTACTTCAACGAAAAGATCAACCAGACCAATGCGATCACCTATGGCCAGTCGTTCCGCCCTTATGGCGACGCACTGATCCGGGCAGGCACTGGTGGCGCCTTGAACGCCGGGTTGCTCGAGGGAACGTTCGGTGCGCTTGAAGGGGCGCCGACCCGCTATCTCAACACATTCTTCCGTCGCGGTGACGGCTTGAACGAGCGCTACCGGTTGACCGATGAGTCCTTCTCGATTTTCGCGACGGTTGATTACAAGATCACCGATCGGATCACCTTGACCGGCGGCATCAACTATACCGATGACCGCAAGCGTTTTGCGACCAACATTGTCAGCAATGATGTCTTTTCGAACATCAATTTCAATGATCCGCGGTACGCACCGTTCCGCAACCAGCTGATCCTGGGTGGTGCTCTTGCCGCGGGCGTGCCGCTTGCACAGGCCCAGGCAATTGCCCTTGCTGGCCAGAACAACCCTGCGCAGAACCCGCTGAATGGCCTGCGTGGGTTGCAATTCCTGCCGCCATTCCAGAACGTTCCAAATTCGGTTGAACCGGGCCGGACGGGTGACACCAACCTTTCCTACACGGGTCGCCTGTCATGGAAAGCAACCGACAATCTCAGCCTTTATGTCACCTATGCATCAGGCTTTAAGGCAAGCTCGATCAACTTGTCGCGCGACAGCCGCCCGACGGTTGCCGATCTTGCTCGGCTGCAGACAGCGGGTCTTGCCGTCGTCAACATCACCTCGGGCTCACGCTTCGCTGGTCCTGAGCAGTCAGAAGTCTATGAAGGCGGCATCAAGGGCCAGTTCAGCAAGGCAGCCTTCAACCTCGCTGTCTTCAGCCAGAAGATCCGGGGCTTCCAGGGCAATATCTTCACCGGTACCGGCTTTATCCTGAACAACGCAGGCTCGCAGTCGACCTTCGGTATCGAGTTTGACGGCAGCGTAACGCCAGTAAAGAACCTGTCCTTCAACGCGGCGGTTACCTATCTCGATCCGGTCTTCGACTCGTTCGTCAATGGTTCAACCTTCAACGCCACCTTCGGTGTGGTCGCTGCAAACCTGACGGGTCGTCGTCCGGCGGGCATTCCTGAATTTGCGATTTCGGTCGGCAGTTCTTACACACATGAAGTCAACAACGACTTCAAGCTTACGCTGCGTGGCGACTATCAGTATGAGACCCCGGTTCTCATCTCTGAAGGCGCAACCTTCACCCGCGAAGTCCAGTCGCTCAACATGTCGCTCACCGGCCAGTTCAGCAACGGCATCGAAATCTCGGCCTGGGGCCGCAACATGACGAATGCCCAGTATCTGACGACGATCTTCCCATCGGTCGCTCAGGCAGGCAGCTTGTCGGGCTATCCCAGCCAGCCGGTTACCTATGGTGGCACGGTACGCATCAAGTTCTGATCGGGTAACGATTAGCGGCCTTGATCGGCTGAAACAAAAAGGGGTCGCGACACAGTGTCGCGGCCCCTCTTTTTGTTGATCGGGCGTGGTGCAGCGGTCAGGCGGTCAACCGCTCGGCATGCCAGGCAATATGATCGGCCATGAAAGTCGAAATGAAATAATAGCTATGGTCATATCCCGGCTGCATCCGCAGCGTCACTGGCATCCCCGCTGAAGCGCATGCAGCGGTCAGCAGTTCGGGCTTGAGTTGATCCACGAGAAAGCTGTCGGCATCCCCTTGATCAATCAGCAATTCAGGCAGTCGCGCGCCATCCTCAATCAGGGCGCAAGCGTCATAGGCCCGCCAGCTTAGCTGGTCTTGGCCCAGATAGCCGCCCAACGCCTTTTGTCCCCATGCACAATGGATTGGCGAGACGATCGGCGCAAAGGCCGAGACGCTTCGGAAACGTTCCGGCGTCCGCAGCGCGATCGTCAACGCGCCATGGCCACCCATGGAATGGCCGGTAATGCCCTGCCGGGTCAGGTCCGCCTGGGGAAACGCGGCGGCGATCACGTCAGGCAGTTCGGTTTCGATATAGCGGCGCATCTTGAAATGGGTGGCCCAAGGCGCCTGCGTCGCATCGACATAGAAGCCAGCCCCCTGCCCGAAATCATAGACATCGACATCCGGCACCCCGTCGCCACGTGGTGACGTGTCAGGGGCGATGAAAATGATCCCATGTTTAGCGCAGGCGGCCCGATAGCTGCCCTTGTCGGTCACATTAGCATGGGTGCAGGTCAAACCCGAGAGATACCAAAGCACCGGTAGTTTTGTCCCCGGCGCATGCGGCGGGATAAAGACCGAAAAGGTCATATCCGTGCCCGTCGCGCCCGATGCATGGCGATAAATCCCCTGCACACCGCCTTCGGCGCGGGCTGTAACAAGTGTTTCCAATACCATACAGGTGATCCTTCACAATGAACTGATGCCATCAACGTTACGAGGTCTGGCCAATAGCGGCGCAGTTTACCGTCGCATGGTGCCTTGCTGTGCAGCAAGCCGGCAAGCGCCGCTGCAAGTCCCTTTGGAAATTTGCATATTTCCTCACGGAAAGCGTTGCCATCCCCGTAACAATCGACTGTAGAGCGTGACAATGACGATAAGGCGGCGCACAAGCGGTGCGCGCTAAGGCGTAATTTCTAAAGGTCGGCCTGTTGCCGACCACGATTGGGAGGATAGCGATGGCGAAAGAACCTGCAACCAAGGCGGCAGCCCCGAAAACCGGCGGCATCCACGCGCCAGTCCAGCCATCACCTGAGCTTGGGGCAATTGTCGGCAATGACCGGCTGCCGCGCAGCGAAGTGATCAGCAAGGTCTGGGCTTATATCAAAAAGCACGATTTGCAGAATCCAGCGAACAAGCGTGAGATTCTCGCCGATGCTGCACTTGAAAAAGTGTTCGGCCGCAAATCGTGCACCATGTTCGAAATGAACAAATATATTGCGGCCCACGTTAAGGCGTGATCCCTATTGGCGGGCATCAAGCAGCACGGACGCTTGCTTGATGCCCGACCGTTCTTCCAGTCGATTCAGGTCGTTACCCGTTTCGCGCCGCTGCACAGGGCAACAGGCGATCGATTTAAGGCCAGCAGGCAAATTTGGTGCCCCCGAGAGGAGTCGAACCTCCGGCCTGCGGTTTAGGAAACCGTCGCTCTATCCTGCTGAGCTACGGGGGCACGCGGCGAACTCCTAAGGTCTCCTGCAAATCCGGTCAACGCACCGGTTGCACTCAGTTCACCGTGGATGGCGGGACGACGCGGAACGGGAGCGGCGTAATAGGGACGCCCTCATCGACCAGCTCCCGCGCTTCGGCCGCGCTGGTCTCTCCATGAATTAACGCGCTGGGTTCATCGCCCAAGTGCATCGCCCGCGCCCGATCAGGAAAGGCCCGGCCAACCCATTCGGATTTGGCGAGCATTTTGGTTTGCGCTTCGGCCAAGGCGGCCAGCGCCGCCGGCATGATCTCTGCAGGCACCGGTCCGCCTAGGCGATTGCCCTTGGGCGCGATATTGGGCGCCATTACCGCCTTTTCGATTTGGCCGTCATCGCAAATCGGGCAGTGCACCAGCGCGCGCGACCGTTGGTCTTCATAGGCCGACGAGGATGCGAACCAGGCTTCAAAAACATGGCCAGTGCTACACCGCAGGTCGAAGACGATCATGAAACCAACTCGACGGCAGGAATTGGCCGACGATGCGCGATCACCGGCACCCGCGCGCGGACGTCGTCCACCCGGTGCGGATCGATTTCGGCAAAGCCAAGTCCTTCAACGTCGCCCATATCAAGCAACACCTCGCCCCAGGGATCGATGACCAGCGAATGGCCATAGGTCGCGCGGCCATCGGCATGCACCCCGGTCTGCGCGGCAGCGATCACAAAGGCGCCGGCCTCAATCGCGCGGGCACGCAGCAGGATATGCCAATGCGCTTCACCCGTTGGGCGGGTAAAGGCAGCCGGCACGGTCAATACCGTCGCCCCCGCATTGCTGAGCGCGCGATAGAGGTCGGCAAAGCGCAAATCATAACAGATTGACAGGCCGATCTGTCCGATCGGGCTGGCCACGACGCTGGCCCCCTGCCCGGCCGCATAGGCTGCCGATTCACGCCAGCTTTCCCCAGTCGGCAAATCAACGTCGAACAAGTGCAGCTTGTCATAGCGCGCGCGGATCGCGCCGCTTGCATCAATCACAAAGCCACGATTGGCGAACTTGCCGTCGCTTCCCTGCAACGCCAGCGAACCAATATGCACCCAGATCCCATGGGCCGCCGCCGCCGCACGCGCCGCGGCCAGCACCACATCCTGGTCCTCGCTCACGACGGCAAGCGCTGCTCGGGCGCGATCGCGATCAATCAGGTTGCTCATCTCCGGCGTGAACATCATCGCCGCCCCGCCTGCCGCTGCTGCCGCAATGCCATCCCGCACCGTCGCCGCATTCTGAACGGGGTCGATCCCGCTGCACATCTGGAGGAGCGCGATTTTTGTCATGCGCTGATCAGCGCATCCAGCTTGCCGATCTCCTCAAGCGCGGCGAGATCATCGGATCCACCAACGTGGTGGCCATTGATGAAAATCTGCGGCACCGTCGTGCCACCATTAGCGCGTTCGAGCATCTCCAAACGGCGCGGGCCGCCCATGGTGATGTCATATTCCTCAATCTCCACCGGCTTGCTGCGGAGCAGTTTCATCGCCCTTGTGCAATAAGGGCAGAATGCTTTGGTATAAATTTCGATCTTTGCCATGCCTAACAAGTGAGTTCGCGCCGGGTGCTTGTCAATCACCGACATCGGCATCAATCACCCGCGCCCATGCCAAAATGGTCACACGCGACGCGCCTGCCTGCAGGAGCAGCCGGGTGCAGGCGGCGCTGGTCGCCCCACTGGTATAGACGTCATCCACCAGCACGATCGCCTTGCCGCGCAGCCGCACCCGCGCGTCGGGGCTAATCGCAAATACGCCCTGAACGGCTTTGGCCCTGGCCCGGCGACCCAGCCCGCGCAGCGAAGGGGTGGCACGCGCTCGCTTCAACAAATCAATCTCGCAGTCGATGCCGGTGTCGCGCGCCAGCGACCGCGCCAGCAATGCTGCCTGGTTGAAGCCGCGCGACCATAACCGCCAGCGGTGGAGGGGCACGGGCACGATCAGGTGGCTCCCCTCGGGGATCAGCCGCGTCATATATCGGGCGGCCGTATCGGCAAGCCCGGTCCGGCCGCCATATTTCAAGCGCAGCACCAAGGCACGGGCGATGTCGCCATAAGCGACGGCCGCGCGGATCCCGCTATGGCGCGGCGGTGATGCCATGCAATCGCCGCAGCGCGCACCGGGCCCGCGATCAAACGCGAAGGGCTGGTTGCATGTCGCGCACCAAGGCGGCGTCAAGAAACGCAATTGCCCCCAGCATGCGGCACAAAAGCGATGATCCTCGGCCGTTACCGCACCGCAACCGGGGCATCGCGGCGGCAGGGCCAGGCCGGCAACAAACGCCAGGGGAGCAAGCAAGCGCATCGTTACCCTTGTCGCGCGACGACAGGAGCGGCACAAGCGCCGCCATGGAGAGCCCAGGCATCTTTGACCGCGCCGCCCGTCGTCTTCACCGCGACCGCGCATTCACCAACTATGGCGATGCCCGTTTTCTGCGGGATTACATGATTGAGGGCATCGCTGACCGGCTGGCCGGGATCGCGCGTGAATTTCGCGATGTCCTTGATCTTGGCTGTTTTGATGCCGCCTTTGTCCCACCGACCGGCAGCCGGGTTGCCCGACTCGATCCGGGGTACCGCTTTGCCGCCGCGGCGCAGGGCGTGCAGGGCGATGAGGATCGGCTGCCATTTGCAGACCATGTATTCGATCTGGTTGTGGCAGCGGGCACGCTCGACACGATTGATGATTTGCCGGGTGCACTCACTTTAGCGCGACGGGTGCTGAGACCCGATGGGTTATTCTTTGCTGCCTTTGTCGGCGCTGGCAGCCTTGCTACCTTGCGGGGAGCACTCCGTGAGGCAGAGGGCGATCGTCCGGGTGCGCGCATTCACCCGCAGGTTGATGTCCGCGCTGCCGGTGATTTGCTGATGCGGGCCGGTTTTGCGCTGCCCGTGGCCGACACGGAAACGCTTACGATCCGCTATGCGAGCGTGTTCGGGCTGCTGCGCGATCTGCGCGGCATGGCCGGCAGCAATGTGATGCAGGGGCGCTCCCCGCTACGCCGCGATGTCCTGGCGCGCGCCGCGGACCTGTTTGCCGATCGCGCCGATCCCGATGGGCGGACGACCGAACGACTGGAGATTGTCTTCATGACCGGCTGGTCCCCTGCCCCGTCGCAGCCCAAGCCAGCGCGCCGTGGTAGCGCGACCCAGTCGCTCGCCAACGCGCTGCGCCCGCCAACAGCGGCGTCAGACTAACGCCTCAATCAGGCCAATCAGCGGGCGGTCAGCCGGCGGCATGGGCAGTGCATGCATCTCGACCGGTCGCACCCATTTAAGCGCACTTGCCTCTATCGCTCGCGGAATCCCCTCCCATTTGCGGCAAACATACAGCAGCAACAGCAAATGGCGATCGCCGAGCGGGGCACTCGCAAAGGTCGCCGGTGCCAGGCAGGCGGTGGAGACGCTGATGCCCAGTTCTTCAGCCAGCTCGCGAATCAGGGCGGCCTCGGGCGATTCGCCAGTTTCGATCTTGCCGCCCGGAAATTCCCACAACCCGGCCAATTCTTTACCGGCTGGTCGCTGTTGCAGCAAAATGCGACCATCCTGATCGACCAATGCTGCCGCCACGACAGGAAACAAATCTATCCTCGCCGCCGTGCCTGGCCCGGTCTTCCCCTGAGCTGCATTCGTCATTCGTTAACCCTCATCATTTATCTCTGGCGTCCTTGGAAGCATTGTAGAGCTCGCGACGCTGATGTTGAAACTGCTGCAATCATTGCTGAAAGACCGCAAGGGCGGGACGGCAATCGAATATGGCATGATTGCGACGGTAATTGTTGTCTCGCTGATTGCGTCGATAACGGCGCTTGGCAACATCACCACGGGCATGTGGAGCAACGTAAATACCAAGATTGATGACGCGCGGAACAACCGCTGAAAAAAACTGGCATCCCCGCGCCGCAACTTAAACCTTTATCAACCTCACACCTCTAATTTTGATGATGCAGGCCGGGAACCCGGTCAGCCGGGTACTGAAGCACATCATCAATTGGAGACCGGAAAATGCAGACCATTCGCAAGTTCATCAAGAACAACAAGGGCGCGACGGCTATTGAATATGGCCTGATCGCAGCGCTGATCGCCGTTGCCGCCATTGCAGCCATGCAGGGCCTGGGCAACCAGCTCAAGACGACCTTCTCGAACGTTACGACCAACATGAAGGCTTCGTAAGCTTCTCCCAGCTGCTTACGTGACGAAGGGCGGCGGTCGCAAGACCGCCGCCCTTTTCGTTTGGCCCGTCACGCTAGAGCAACGTGCTTGAAGATTGAATCCCCCCGTTTGTCCTGAGTAGGGGCTGAGCTTGTCGAAGACCAGTATCGAAGGACCTGCCCCGAACTAGCCCTTCGATACGCCATTTCGACAAGCTCAATGGCTACTCAGGACAAACGGATCATATTTTCAGGACGATGCTCTAAACAGCGCTTTAGAGGCGCCCGATCGTCAGGAATTTCTTTCGACGCCCGGCAAGCAATTGCGCAGGGCTTGCCTTGTCGAGATCGCCAAGAGCAAGCGCGATCGCATCACCCAGCGCCGCAATAGCGCGCTTCGGATCGCGCTGCGCCCCACCCAGCGGTTCAGGAACGATGGTATCAATCACACCAAGCGCTTTCAGATCCTGCGCCGTCACCTTCATCGCCTCTGCCGCATCAGCTGCGCGATCCGATGTCCGCCAAAGGATGGAGGCGCAGCCCTCGGGCGAAATTACTGAATAGACCGCGTTTTCGAACATCAGCACCAGGTTGCCACTGGCCAGCGCGACGGCGCCGCCCGATCCGCCTTCGCCGACGATTGCACTCACCATCGGCACGCTCAGCGACAGGCAACGGGCGGTGCTGCGGGCAATTGCTTCTGCCTGGCCGCGCTCCTCGGCCTGGATCCCAGGAAACGCGCCCGACGTGTCCACCAACGTAACGACGGGCAAACCGAAACGGTCGGCCAGATCCATCAAACGGATTGCCTTGCGATACCCCTCAGGCTTGCCCATGCCGAAATTGTGACGAAGCCGGCTGGCGGTATCGTCCCCTTTTTCATGGCCGATGACGACAACGCCGCGTCCTCGAAAACGCGCAAGTCCGCCCTGGATTGCCTGATCATCGCCAAAGGCGCGATCACCGGCCAGCGGCATGAAATCACTGAACAAACCGGCGACATAATGCTTGAAATGCGGCCGATCACCATGCCGGGCGACCTGCGTTTTCTGCCACGGGGTCAGCCGCGCATAGGTATCGCGCAACAATTTATCGGATTTAACCTGCAGCCGGGCGACATCGGCATCGAGATCGACACTCCCGCCGGCTGCGGTTTCCCGCAACTCGTCGATCCGGGCCTGAAGCTCCGCGATCGGTTTTTCAAAATCTAGAAAGCTTGCCATGTGGCCGCTTCGGTTAGGCCGGACGGCGCGGAAGGTCAACGAGCGGGTGACGCGCATTGACCAAAGCGACCAGCCGACTGCTGTCTACATGGGTATAAATTTCAGTGGTAGCGATGTCGGCATGGCCAAGCATCAGTTGCAGCGCACGCAGGTCTGCGCCCCCTTCAAGCAAATGGGTGGCAAAGGCGTGGCGCAACACGTGCGGGCTTACGCGTTCGGGTGGAATTCCGGCCTGGGCCGCCAGTTCCTTGAGCAATTGATAAAGCCTGATCCGCGACAAATGCGCCTTGCCGCCTGGGAAAAGCCACGCGGATCCTGCCGGCAGCAAATCGCGCCAGCGTGCGACAGCAGCACGAGCACGGTCAGAGATCGGCACCAGCCGCTCGCGCCCGCCCTTGCCGCGCATGATCAGAAATGGTCGATCGGGGGACACGGCGTTGCGCGGTATCGACACCAGTTCGCTCGCCCGCAATCCCGACCCGTAAAGCAACTCAACCAGGGCAGCGAGCCGCAGATCGAGCGGGTTGGCGGGCACCTGCGCAATTCTTTCGGCAACCGCCTCAAACAGGCGATCGACATCGCCATGGGCGAGCGTTTTGGGCAATCGCCGCGCCGCGCCGGGCCGGGGAAGGCTGGCACCAGGATCATCGGCGCGGTGCCCCTCCTCGACTAGAAAGGCATAGAATCGTCGCAGAGCAGCCGCTTTGCGCGCAACGGTTGCCCGCGCCAAAGCAGCCCAATCGGCAGATAATCGGGCAAGATCATCCGGCGATGCTTCTGCCAATCCCCGCTCCAAAAAGGTGGAAGCGAGCACAAGGTCACTACGATAGGCAGCCAGCGTATTGGCGGCGGCACCGCTTTCTGCCGCCATCATCTCCAAAAATCGCTCAATCAGCGCCCTATCGCCCGCCCCCGTCAAAGCCGGGCCAGCGCCTCTACGGCGATCATCCGCGCCTGTCCCTCCAGCCCAACCTGCTGCAGAGCGGAGACGATGTGATACAGCGCTTCCGGCGACACGCCGTGCCAATTGGGTGTCTGCATGCCCACCGCCGCCAACAGCATCACCGTGGCCGGCTGGCGCTGTTCGGCGGCGCGATGAATTGCGCGGGTCCAGCTGTTGCTGCTGGCGAAGTTGATCGACAGCCCATTGGCCAAACTATCAGTATCGCTCGCGCTCAACCGGCCCAGGCCAGCCAATCCGGCCACCAGCATTTTGACCTTCACGCCGCTGATATCAGTCGCGCGGCTGCGATAAGTATCGACGTCATTTCGCCTAATCATCCCGCCGGTTTCAACCAGCGCCAGCATGCCCCAGCCATTGCTGCCCCGGATCACATCGGGCTGCCAGCGCAAAGCTGGGCCTTCCAGCCCGGCGCTCAGCATTGATGCGATCAGGCGATCAGCATCGGGCGCATCCCGATAGGGGGCGATCGTCGTCGCCGCGCGCGCGGTCAACACTAGCCGAGCATATTGCGCGCGGGGTTGCTTGGGTTCGTCCCAAAGCGTTCGCATGGCAACCAGCCGGGCGTCGCGGCTAGGATCGGCATAAGCGGCGCGCAAATCCCGGGCAACGCCGAGTTCGGCCGTGCCCTGATCATCGTCGCTATCTATCTTGCCATATAAATCGACGATCGCGGCGTTGGACAGCACGCCTTGCGCCGCCGCCAGTTCGGCCGCCGGTGCCCGCGCGGTTTCAGTCAATTGCGGTGCTTGGGCGCGCCAATATTGGACCTGCGACGCAACGGTGCCGAACAACGCTGGCGGAATTTCAGCCCCTGTCGCGATCGCCAGGCCATAGCGCCAGATGGTTAGCCGATCGACATTGTCCCATTCGATGGTCACCGCGCCCTGGCCCTTCGATCCCAGGCCAACGACCTTTTCGGCCAGCAGCAGATCGATCCCGCGCGCAGCCCCTGACCGGCGCGCCGCCTTTATCTGGGTGCTGGCTTTGGTCGACGATCCCGACAGCGATGCGCACATCGCTTCCGCCAATATCCAGGCGCGCTCACTCGAAATCGCACGGGCAGCGCCAACGACCGGACAGACCACCGCCGGATCGCCCGATGCCAGGGCAGCCTGCATCGAGACCTGATAGAGCTTTGGCGTATAGCGATTGGGATCAATGCTCTGCACCATCGCCCGCGCAACGGCTGATTCGCCCATCCGCACCAGCAGCCAGGCCCGTTCCGCGGCAAAATCAGCGCCATTCACCCCTGGCGGCGCGACAACCTGCGTTGCAAGCGCCTGACGCAGGCCAATTGACACCCAGCGCGACGGCACCGGCGCATTCAACTTGCGCATCAGCGTCTGCAAAAAACGGCCATCGGCGCTGCCAAACGCCCGTGGCCCCATGCCGCCTTCGGCAACGCCAACCACACCCGCCAAAGACGGCGACCGGCGCGCATAGCCGGGGATGTCGAACGCAGCGAGCAGCTTGGGGTCGATCTCCTGCGGGGTCCCGACCGAATCGGAGACCGATGCCAACGCATCGTCAGGCGCCAACGTACTGCTCAAGGGGTCCGTGACGGCACCTACGGGCGGCCCGGCACCGTCGGTTGGCACCGGCACCGGGGCCGCACGAGTTGATGAGGGCGCAGGCGTCGGCACAGCGACCGGATCGGCAAAGCCGGGTGGCAAGATTGATTCGGGCTTTTCCTGACCAATCGCTGGAATTCCAGCGGCAATCAGACCGAGCGCAAGCGCGCCCGTACCAACTTTATTTCTGGAGAGACGCAAGCGGCACAACCTTTTCAACATGCGTCAACGGACGCTCGCCGTTACGGCCCGCGAGCACAACCAGCCCAGCCCCCAGGGCAATGACCACAATGGCGATGACAATGAGCAGGCGAGTCATGGCGAGTACCTTGGCAGTCTGAGTAAGCGAAGCGATAGGCTTTTTTGCCCGAGCGGCTGGGTCGCTGTATAGCCCCGCGGATAATGTTGCAAAACCAGCTTCTCCTCAAAAATTGGCACGGGCGGCCGATCGTGTTGATCGGGCTAATGGGCGTCGGCAAATCCACGGTTGGCAGGCGGCTGGCTACGCGGCTGGCGCTGCCTTTTGTCGACGCCGATAGCGAAATTGAGGCGGCGGCCGACATGTCGATTGCCGACATATTTGAACGATTCGGGGAGGAATATTTCCGCGACGGCGAACGCCGCGTTATCGCCCGATTGATCGACGGCACCCCAAAGGTGATCGCGACGGGCGGCGGTGCCTTCATCAATGCAGAAACGCGCGCCTTGATTCTCGATTCTGCGCTGGCCGTGTGGCTTGATGCCAACCCAAAGGTGCTGGCGGACCGCGTCCGGCGCCGCGATACGCGGCCACTGCTCCGTAATCGTGATCCCGCCGAAGTGCTCACCGAACTCGCGCGCATCCGCAATCCTATCTATGCGCTGGCACCGATCCATATATCGAGCCAACAAGCGCCCCACGAGACCACCGTGGCGGCGATTCTGAAGGCACTGGCGACAAGGGCGAATGATCAGTGATTCAAACAAATGTCGACCTGGGCACCCGCGGCTATCCCGTGGTGATCGATGCCGGGCTGCTCAGTCGCGCGGCTGAATGGCTCAAGCCGCTCGCCCGGGGGCGATCGATGGCGATCGTCACCGATTCGAATCTCTCCCATCACCGGCAAACGCTGGAAACCGCGCTTGCTGCGGCCGGGATTGCCACAACGGTGATCGAGCTCGACCCTGGTGAGGGCAGCAAGAGCTGGGCGACGCTCGAATCACTGACCAACCAGTTGCTCGAATTGGGGATTGAACGCGGCGACCATGTCATCGCGCTGGGCGGTGGCGTGATCGGTGACTTGGTTGGCTTTGCCTGCGCGATTCTGAAGCGCGGCTGCAACTTTGTCCAAATCCCCACCACTTTGCTTGCGCAGGTTGATAGCTCCGTCGGCGGCAAGACCGCGATTAACACGCGCGCCGGCAAAAATCTGATCGGCGCCTTCCATCAACCCTCACTGGTGCTGATCGATCCCGAAACGCTGGCTACCCTGCCCCTGCGTGAACTCCGCGCAGGCTATGCAGAAGTCGTCAAATATGGCCTGATCGATGACGCCGATTTTTTCGCCTGGTGCGAAGCCAACGGCCCGGCGCTGATCGCTGGCGATATCACACTGCGCACGACCGCCATCGCCCATAGCATCGCCGCCAAGGCGAGAATCGTTGCCGAAGACGAGCGTGAGACGACGGGAAAGCGCGCGCTGCTCAATCTTGGGCATACGTTCGGCCATGCGCTGGAAGCCGAAACCGGCTTTTCCGCAGCGCTGTTGCACGGTGAAGCCGTCGCCGCCGGCATGGCGCTGGCCTATGGCTATTCGGCTGATCGCGGCCTGTGCCCCGCTGAGGATGCAGCCCGGATTGGCGCCCATCTACGCAGTGTTGGCCTGCCCGATGGCCTGGCCGCTGCCGGTATCGCCGCCAGCGGTACGACGCTTGTCGATCATATGCGCCACGACAAGAAGATGGCCGGGGGCAGCCTGCCCTTTCTGCTCAGCCGCGGAATTGGCGAAACCTATCTCGATAGCGCCGTGGATCTCGCCGATGTCGCCCGATATCTTGATCGTCAGACCCGCTGATGCCCAATGGGGTGGCCAAACGCGATTTGCCGACAAAAATTTGCGCCACCTGTCAGCTCGCTTTTAGATGGCGCAAGAAATGGGCGCGCGATTGGGATAATGTCCGCTATTGTTCGGACAGATGCAGAAAATCAGCCCGATAGCGGCATCAGCAGACCGCGAATCCCTACCCGCTTTGGGTTTTTCTGAGTCCTCCGGATAGACCTGTCCGCACAACCGGTGCACAAATGATAGTTGAATCAATGCCAGATCGCGTGTTTGATCGATTCGCAAACTAGGGGGGTGCATATGCAAGTGCGGTTCTGGGGAACCCGCGGGTCAATGGCAAAGCCTGGCCCCGACACAATTCGCTATGGCGGCAACACGTCGTGCGTCCAGGTGACATCGGCGGCGGGGACGCTGCTGATCATTGATTGCGGCACCGGCGCGCACGGCCTTGGCCAGATGCTCATGAAAGAAGGGCCAAAGCCCACCCGCGGCCATGTGCTGATCAGCCATACCCATTGGGACCATATTCAGGGTATCCCGTTCTTTGCGCCGTTTTTCATCCCCGGAAACAAATGGGATTTTTACGCGCCAAAAGGCTTTGGTGAATCGCTGCGCGAAACCCTCGCCGGGCAGATGGAATATACCTATTTTCCGATCACGCCCGAAGCCTTTGGCGCTGAGCTGAACTATAATAACCTTTCAGAAGGCGTGTTTCGGATTGACGATGTCGTCATCCGCACCCGCTATTTGAACCACCCAGCCCTGACTATTGCCTTCCGGATCGAGGTTGATGGCGCTGTGGTCGTTTATGCTTGCGATCATGAACCGCATTCGCGCGAGGCGGCGGACGGCATCAGCCCGCTCGATGGACAGGATCTGGCCCATGCAGAATTCCTGCGCGATGCCGATCTTGTCATTCACGACGCGCAATATCTGGCTTCTGAATATGCCGGCAAAATCGGCTGGGGGCACAGCACAGTCGAATATTCGCTTCAAGTCTGCAAAACCGCTGGCGTCAAACAGCTGGCGATTACCCACCATGATCCGCTGCGCAACGACGATGCCATCGATACCATGATCGACGGTTTACGCAGTTCGCTCGGCCCGGATTCGCCGCTCCACGTTTTTGCCGCTGCCGAAGGGATGAACCTCGACTATCGCGGTGATCGGGTGAGCCTGGCCGAGGGTGACGAAGCACTGATGGACCAGGCCGTCGGCAAGCGGGAAGCAATCGCGCTGCTCGTCACGCAGGACGAAGCGCTGCGCGCCAAAATGAAGCAAGCCGTGTCAGACGAACCGGTCTTGCTCAAGGCGACTGATGACGTGGCGAGCCTTGGCGACGGTGCGACAATGGCCGGCTTGGTGCTGATCGATGGCGACCTGCCGTCAGGCGCCATGGCTGCCGCCACTGCGCTGCGGGCGATGCCGGACATGGGGTCTGTCCCCATCCTGTTTTTGGGCGGCACGGCACCCGAACTTGGTAATTTCGGTGAAAATTCCGAATGGCTCCGCGCGCCCTTTTCGGTCGAATATGCCCGATCGCGCATTCGCACCTGGACGATGCGCGGTGCTTTCCGGTGGCTGCGCGCCAGCATGCCCGAAGATGAAACCGAGCGGATGCAGGCGCTGCGCGCGCTCAACCTGGTCGAATCGAGCGGTGATGAGCAGTTTAATCGCTATACCCGCATCGCCGCCGCGCTGTTCAAGGTCCCTTATGCCCTGGTGTCGATCGTCGATGATGACCGCCAATGGTTCAAGGCCAAGTACGGCACGGAAATTGAGCAAACCCCGCGAGACGTGTCGTTCTGCGCCCATGCCATTCACCATCCGGATGTCATGGTCGTCAACGATGCGCTGACCGATTCGCGCTTTGGCGACAACCCGACCGTAGTTGGCCCGCCCAATGTGCGCTTCTATGCCGGTACGCCGCTGATGCTGCCAAGCGGGCATGCGATCGGCACATTGTGCATCCTTGACGATCGACCACGCGAGTTCAGTACCGAAGATCGCGAACGATTGGCTGATCTGGGTGGATTGCTCGAACGGGAATTGGCTGCAATCGCCGCCTGAGGGATCAGTGCGGCGAGCGCAGCACGACCCAGGCTAGCCACAGCCAGCCGGCAATCAGCAACACCCCACCGATCGGGGTGATTGCGCCCAACCAGCGCGGCAGGCCAATTGCCATCAGATAGAGCGAAATCCCAAAGATCGCGCCGCCGCTGACGAATAGCCAGCCGGCGCCGCGCGCGCCAAGCTGCACCGCCACAAGCGCGGCCAGCGCATGAATCAGTTGGTAGTGGGAGCCGGTTTTCAGCCAGTCGACCGCCGGGCCGGATGCGCCATGCGCGCCAAAGGCCCCTGCCCCCACCGCCAGCGCGCCCGACAGCGCGGCTAGTGCCAACAGCCAGTTCATCCCGATTCTCCTGCCTGTTCCAACCGGCCCCGGATCAGATGGGCATCACCTGCATGCATGTCCCCGGCCACAGCCTGCGCTTTCAGCCGTTCAATGTCGCGTGCGCGATAGGCGGCCTCGGTTCGGGCGATTTCGTCATTATCGACGCCAACCTCAGCCAGCGCGCCGCGCGCCATTACCACCGCAGATTCCATGACCTCACGAAAAGCGCCAACCATCGGCGCATCCTTGAGCTTGACCATACTGCGGCGATCATAAGCGCGCACGAAGGTTGCCGCATTAGGGAAAGCCTCCCGCACCGCGTGCAACAATGCGGTATCGACCTGATCTTCATCGACGCAGAACAGCAGTAATTGCACGCTGCCGGCCCCCGCCTGGCGGAGCAGATCAAGCCGCGTGCCATCGCCATAATAGACCTTGGCACCGAACGTGCCGGCGGTTTCGATCATCTCCGGATCGCGGTCGATCAACGAGACGGTAATGCCCTGTCCGATCAGCATTTGCGCCACGGTTTGCCCGAAACGGCCATAGCCGATCACCAGCGCGCTTGCCCCATCGCTTTTCGGCGCATCGAGCCCCTCGCCCGTCACCACAGGGGCTGCCCGGATGCGTCGGGTAAACATCATCAAAAACGGCGTAGTCGCCATCGACAAGGTCACCACGGCACCGAACAGGCTGGCCGCCTGGGGTTCGATCAGCAGGGCATCCTTGGCCTGCGCAAACAACACAAAGCCGAATTCGCCGCCCTGGCTGAGCAATAAGCCCAGCGCGAGCGCCGGTCGCCAGTTCATCTTGAAGGCCAGGCCAATGGCCATCATGATCCCCGTCTTGGCGGCGATCAGCATCAGCGCCATGCCGATCACGAACAGCGGCCGTTCGGCAATGGCATGCAGATCGAGCATCATGCCCACGCTGAGGAAAAACAGGCCAAGCAGGATCGATCGAAAGGGATCGACATCAGCCTCAAGCTCATGGCGGTACGGGCTATCTGCCAGCATCACCCCGGCGATAAACGCGCCCAGCGCCGTCGACAGCCCCAGCGCCTCCATCACCGCAGCACTGGCGATCACGGTGAAAAGCGCGGCAAAGACAAACATCTCGCGCTCGCCGAGATTGCCGATCAGCCGGAACAAGGGCCGCAGCAGGAAACGCCCCGATGCGACCAAGCCAATAATCGCCAACACGGTGTAAAGGCCAAGCAGCCAGCCGGGTGGCGCATTGGGCACAGCCGGCGCGCGGGACAGTGCCGCGACGATCGTGATCATCGGGACGATCGACAAATCCTGGAACAGCAGAATCGAAAATGCACGCTCCCCAAAGGGCGTCTTCAATCGCCCTGCCGATTGCAGCATCGGCAGCACCTGCGCGGTTGAGGACAGCGCCAGCGGGAGGCCGACCGCAAGCGCGGCAGCGGGTGAAAAACCAGCGATCAGCCAGACGATGCCCGCGACAGCAACGCCGCACAGGCTGACCTGCAGCAGCCCCAGCGCGAAGATATCCTTTTTCAGCCGCCACAGCCGCGCCGGATTAAGCTCCAGCCCGACCAGAAACAGCAGCAAGGTGATACCGAGTTCGGCAATCCCCATCTTCTGTTCAGCGTCGCCGACCAGCCCCATGACCTGCGGCCCGACCACGGCACCAGCGATCAGGAACCCCAACGTCGCGCCCAGCCCCAGCTTGCGGAACAGCAGCACAAAGGCCAGCGCAAAGCCAAGCAGGATCACCCCGTCGCGCAGGTTCGCGCCGATCATGCAGCGGTGCTGCCCGACTCGATCGCCGCAACGGCAGCGGAAGCAGCTTCAGCCGCCGCCTCAAACGCCAGCCGGATTGAGGCGTGGCGCGCACTATGCGGGCGAGCGGGTTCAAAGATATCCAGGCCGGGCCAGTCAGGCAGCGCCGCATCACCGGCCAGCCAAGCCGCCAGCGAATCGCGCACCGCCGCCAATTCGTCCGCCGTCTTGCCCGTCGCCTGCGCCGCCATCAGCGATGACGACGCCTGACCCAGCGCACAGGCCCGCACCAGCAAGCCGATGTCAGTCACGCGACCGGCAGCATCGACATTCAGGTCAACCGTTACCCGGCTGCCACAAATCGGCGACCTTTTTTCCACGCTGGCCATCGGATCAGGCAGCCGCTCGCTAAATGGCGCAGCGGCGGCCAGCCGCAGAATCTCGTTGTTATAGAGGGGCGCATTCATGGCGTTGGGTCGCTGCTATTGGCAGGTGTGGCGCTATTCCCGTCGGGGCCAAAGCCATTTTCGCCTCGCCGCCGGCGATCGACAAATTCCGAAATGCCTTTGCTGGTCTGGCTCAATACCGGATAGGTACGCGATTTGGTGATCCAGCTTGGCCGCCGGTTCGGCCCGCCGCCGATTGTATCGGTGACCAGCACGATCAGCAAAAAGCCTAGGCTGGCCAGAATTAAACCCTTTAATCCGCCAAAACCAAAGCCAAGGGCGCGATCAAGTGGCCCCAAAATCGATGTCCGCGTCCGCGCACCGATCATGTTGGCAACCACGCGCCCGCCGAAATAAATCGCCCCTGCAACGACCGCAAAGGAGAGTACCGCCGCGCCCGCCGAGGTGCCGACAACGCCCGTCAACATCGTCGCCACGGGGCCGTGCAACAGCTTCAACCCGAAAACGATGAAAATCCACACCATCAGCGACAGCACTTCAGTGACGAAGCCGCGCATCAGCCCAAGCACCGCCCCGCCGCCAACCAGCAGCAGCACGACGATATCAAGTGCGGTTAATCCCATATGCCTGTCCCTTATCCCCTGCGGGAAGATGGTGTGCCGATGCGTTGATCGCTAGCCACGCCCGAGCATATGGTCAACGAAACTGCCAAGGTTCTTGAAACCGCTGAGTTTCAGTGGCTGTTTTTCACCCATCAGCGCCGCTGGCACCATCGCGCGTTCAAAACCCAGCTTCCCTGCTTCTTTCAGCCTCAGCCCGCCATGCGCGACCGGCCTGATCTCTCCGGACAAGGCAACCTCACCAAAAGCGACCGAATCGATCGCCACTGGCCGCTCGCTGAGCGCTGAAATCAGTGCAGCGGCGACCGCAAGATCAGCGGCCGGGTCTTGCACCCGGTACCCTCCAGCAATGTTCAGATAGACTTCCGAACTCGAAAAGCTCAGCCCGCAGCGCGCCTCCAGCACCGCCAGGATCATTGCCAGCCGCCCCGAATCCCAGCCGACAACCGCCCGGCGCGGCGTGGCACCGCTAGCAAGCCGCACAACCAAAGCCTGGATTTCGACCAGCACGGGGCGCGTCCCTTCCAGCGCCGGGAACACTACCGTCCCGGTCACCCCTTCATCACGCTGCGTCAGGAACAGGGCGCTGGGGTTGGCGACCTCAGTCAGCCCTTCCTCCACCATCGCGAAAACGCCGATCTCGTCTGTGCCGCCAAAGCGGTTCTTGATCGCGCGCAGAATGCGATATTGGTGGCTGCGCTCGCCTTCAAAGCTCAGCACGGTATCGACCATATGCTCAAGCACGCGCGGGCCAGCGATGCTACCGTCCTTGGTTACATGACCAACCAACACCACAGCAGTGCCGCGTTCCTTGGCAAAACGGATTAATTCCTGCGCTGAGGCGCGGACCTGGCTAACGGTGCCCGGCGCGCCCTCAATCAAATCCGAATGCATCGTCTGAATTGAATCGATCACCACCAACGCCGGCGGTGATCCTTGCGACAAGGTGGTCAGGATGTCGCGGACTGATGTCGCCGCCGCCAACATCACCGGTGCGGTGCCCAGGCCCAGCCGCCGCGCACGCAACCGCACCTGATCCGCCGCCTCCTCGCCCGATACATAAGCAACCGAATGCCCAGCCAGCGCCAGCTTTGCCGCAGCCTGCAGCAGCAACGTTGACTTGCCGATCCCCGGATCGCCGCCAATCAGCGTCGCACTCCCCTCAACAAAACCGCCGCCCAGCGCGCGATCAAGCTCGGCAATGCCGGTCGGCAGCCGCTCGGGCAGCGCAATCTCGCTATCGAGCCCCACCAACTGCAGCGCTCGCCCGCCGCCTTGCAAGTTATGCTTGGCGGCAAAGGGCGTGATGGGGCCGGTCGATTCCTCAACCAGCGTGTTCCATTCACTGCAATCCGCGCACTGCCCCGCCCAGCGATGCGACACTGAAGCGCAGGATTGGCACACATAGCGTTTCTGGGGTTTAGCCATCGGCACCGGTTAGCAGCAAGAGAACGAGAGGGGAACAAAATCCTTCTCTCCCGCCTGAAGCAGGCGGGAGAGACCCGGCATAAGGAAAACTACGCCACTGCAGGTATCCCCAGCCCCCGCTGCACCGCAGGCCTTGCCAATGTACGCTCCAGCCAGCCGGTAACATGCCCGAAATCGGCCAAACCGACCAAATCGCCCGCACCATAAAATGCGTCGATCGCGCGCACCCAGCCGATCATCGAGATATCCGCGATCGTGTAGTCATCGCCCATGAACCAGCTCTGCCCTGCAAGCGCGGTGTCCATCACGCCCAGGATACGCTTCACCTCAGCGACGAATCGCTCCTGCGGGCGCTTATCCTCCCATTGGCTGCCGGCGAATTTCACGAAAAAACCCATCTGGCCAAACATCGGCCCAACGCCGCCCATCTGGAACATCAGCCATTGGATCGTCTGAAAGCGCTTGGCCGGGTCGCTCGACAGGAACAGGCCGGACTTATTGGCGAGGTACAGCAGAATCGCGCCGCTTTCGAACAGCGCGAAGGGCTGCCCGCCGGGGCCATTCGGATCGAGGATTGCGGGAATCTTGCCATTGGGGTTGAGCGAGAGAAAGGCAGGATCATGGCTCTCGTTCGCCATGATCTTGATTAGGTGCGGTTCGTAAGCAAGGCCGGTCTCTTCGAGCATGATCGACACCTTCACGCCGTTGGGCGTGGGAAAGGAGTAGAGCTGGAGCCGGTCCGGATGCTGGGCGGGCCAGCGGGCAGTGATGGGAAAAGCGGAAAGGTCGGCCATGAGCGATTCTCCAGCGCAGGATTGTTTCGCCGACGATAGTCACACAGCGCATGGCGCGCTATGGCATCGGTAATGACCCCGTCTAACCTCCGCATCGCCCTTTTCAGCGGCAACTATAATTACACACGCGACGGGCCCACCCAGGCACTTAATCGCCTGGTGGGATATCTGCTTTCTCAGGGCGCCGCAGTACGCGTTTATGCGCCAACAGTTGCGAAGCCCGCGTTCGAACCAACGGGTGATCTGGTCAGCGCGCCGTCCTTCGCGCTGCCCGGCCGCAGCGAATACCGCGTGGCCATGGGCTTACCGACCCGGTTGCGTCGCGATCTTGAGGCCTTTGCGCCCAATCTCGTCCATGTGTCGGCGCCCGACATTCTCGGCCACCGCTCAGTCACCTGGGCGCGCCATCATGGCATCCCGGTCGTGGCGTCGGTCCACACCCGGTTTGAAACCTATTTGCGCTATTATGGCGTTGCGTTTCTCGAATCGGCGGCGGTCGCGCTGCTTCGGCGCTTCTATCGGCGCTGCGATGCGATTTTGCCGCCCTCGCAATCCATGGTCGATCTGCTGCGCGAACAGCGGATGAACGACGATATTGCGATCTGGTCTCGCGGAATCGATACCAGCATTTTCACGCCCGCCGCGCGCAGCCTGCCGTGGCGGCGCGAATTTGGTATCGAAGACCATGAAATGGTGATCGGCTTCCTCGGCCGACTAGTGCTTGAAAAAGGGCTCGACGTGTTCGCCGCCGTCGTCAACGAACTTACCCACCGCAACGTGCCGCACCGCGTGCTGGTGGTCGGCAAGGGACCGGCCGAGGGCTGGTTTGCCGAGCAAGTCCCCAAAGCGGTATTTGCTGGGTTTCAGGCGGGCACCGATCTCGGCCGCGCTGTCGCTTCAATGGACATGCTATTCAACCCCAGCGTCACCGAAACCTTCGGCAATGTCACGTTGGAGGCGATGGCCTGTGCTGTGCCGGTGGTGGCGGCGATGGCCACGGGCAGTTCCAGCCTGGTCGAACACGGCGTCACCGGTCGACTGGTTCCGCCAGAAGATATCAACGGCTTTGCCGATGCGCTCCAAGCCTATTGCGAGGATCGCGATCTTGCCGACAATGACGGGCTGGCTGGCGAAGCGCTAAGCCACGCCTATAGTTGGGACGCGATCAACCAGAAGGTCGTTGATAAATATCTGGAAGTCGTGGCGCGACGCGGCAAATAGCCGGTCGCGCCCGCCATTTCGTCAATCCAGTCGCTCAATTTTTTGGGCAGTCTCGTCGATCAACGCCACGATCTGGTGGAGCGTCTCGCTGTCAACCTCACCCCGGCTGAAACGGTGCATCAGCACTGATCGCAAGTTGCCCATCGCCCGCCGCACAGAGGCGCTGTCATTCCGCTGGCGTTCCGCACCAAGATCAGTCAGCCGCGCCATCAGTGCTTCGACTTCTTCGGCACGCTCGGCAAGATGGACGGTGCCTGCTTCGGTCGCGGCAAACAGCTTCTTCGCGCCTTCGGCCTTTTGTTCGATGATCAGCCCCATATCATCCAGCAAGGTGATAGTCGGATAGACCACCCCCGGGCTTGGCGCATAGGCGCCACCGGTCAATTCCTCGATCTCGCGGATCAGATCATAGCCGTGGCGCGGTTGGTCGGCGATCAGCTTGAGCAGGACGAGCCGCAATTCGCTCCCGTCAAACATCCGGCCACGGCGACCCCGCGGCCCGCCATGCATATTGGTTTGATCAACTTCAAAGGTGAAGGCGAATGGCCCCCAACGGCGCGATCCGCGGGCCCCGCAGTGGCGATTACTATATCCTTGAAACATTTTCGTTCCCTTTCGTCTCTTCATGATAGACATAAGATATATCTTGAAAGCGTTCGAACAAGAGTGGCTGTAAAATAATTTGATCCGTCTATCCTGTCGGCATGGCCGACCTTTTTGCTCCCACCAATCTCCCCGGCGCCGATGCCCCTGCCGCCAGCCCACTGGCCGATCGGCTCCGTCCTGCGCAGTTGGATCAGGTGGTTGGACAGGATCATCTCACCGGCCCAGAAGGCCCAATCGGCCGAATGGTCGCCGCCAAAAGGCTGTCGTCGATGATATTGTGGGGCCCGCCCGGCACCGGCAAGACCACCATCGCGCGCTTACTTGCTGATGCCGTCGGCCTGCGCTTTACGGCGATCTCGGCCGTGTTTTCCGGCGTTGCCGATCTGAAAAAGGCGTTTGCTGAAGCGCGCGATCACGCCACGATCGGCCAGAGGACGCTGCTGTTCGTCGATGAAATTCACCGCTTCAATCGCGCGCAGCAGGATGGATTTCTACCCTTTGTCGAGGACGGCACCGTCACACTGGTGGGGGCGACCACCGAAAACCCATCCTTTGAGCTGAATGCTGCGCTGCTCAGCCGTGCGCAGGTGCTGATTTTGCACCGGCTTGACGCCGTCGCGCTTGGCTTGTTGCTTGACCGGGCAGAAGCGATCGAAGCACGCCCCCTGCCCCTCACCCTCGACGCCCGTGCTGCGATGATCGCCAGTGCCGATGGCGACGGACGCTTCCTGCTCAACCAGGCCGAAACGCTCTATTCGGTCGACCTGACCGAGCAGCTCGATCCGGCAGGGCTCAGCGCGTTCCTGCAACGTCGCGTCGCCGTTTATGACAAGGATCGCGAAGGGCATTACAACCTCATCTCCGCGCTCCACAAATCAATGCGGGGTTCAGACCCGCAAGCATCGCTCTACTATCTCGCGCGGATGCTGACCGCGGGCGAGGAGCCGCTCTATGTGCTGCGCCGGATTACCCGCTTCGCCAGCGAAGATATCGGGCTCGCCGACCCACAAGCGCTGGTGCAGTGTCTGGCGGCGAAGGACGCTTATGAATTTCTGGGCTCGCCAGAGGGCGAACTCGCGATTGCCCAAGCGTGCCTCTATTGCGCGACCGCGCCCAAATCGAACGCCGCGTACAAGGCGCAAAAGGCCGCCTGGAAATCAGCGCGCGAGACCGGGTCGCTGATGCCGCCGCAGAACATCCTGAACGCGCCGACGAAACTGATGAAGGACATCGGCTATGGCAAGGGCTATGCCTATGATCATGATACCGACACCGGCTTTTCGGGCAGCGATTATTGGCCCGAAGGCATGGCGCGACAGGATTTTTATCAGCCGACGGCACGCGGGTTTGAAAAGCGGATTGGCGAACGGCTGGCTTATTGGGAAGGGCTGCGAGATGGGAGCGATCGGGGCAAGGATTAGGCTGATTGGGCTTGCGACCGCGCTCACCGCAACGCCGCTGGCGGCGCAACAGCTGCCCGCCCCTTACACGCTAGCGATTGCCGCTGGGTATAAGGCGGCGATCACGTGCAGCGCGGTGTTGATCGGCGGCCGGACCCAAGAGCAGATCGCTCGCGATGAATTGAGCGGCGTCTATCCAGAATATGATGCGATCGTCCCAACGCTGAAGGCTGATGTCGATGCCAAGATCGGGCTGGTAACAGTCGCCTTCGATCCGGCCTTGCCGCCACGACGGGCCGTTTATCGAAAGGGCCGGGGCTGCACGATCATGCCAATTGGCGCGGTTGCCCTGCCCGCCCCCGACAGCGACCAACCGACAGCCCCGGCCCAGGCCAATCCCGCCCCCTGGCCCATTGGCGACGCGCTGCCAAAGACAGCGTATCCGGAAATCGCTGCGGTCGCCCGGGCAATGGCGGGAGCCTATAGCGGCAAAACCACCGGCATCGTCGTGCTAAGCGGCAAGGCGCTGGTCGCCGAAAGCTATGCCGACGGTTTTGGCCCCTATACGGCGCAGCGCACCTGGTCGGTCGCCAAAAGCATCACAGGCACATTGGTCGGCATCGCCGTCAAAGAAGGCGCGGTGAGGACCGACGCATCAGCGCGCATTCCCGAATGGGCCGATGAATATGCCTTTAATCGCCGACGGCAGATCACGCTCGACAATTTGTTGCGCATGGCGTCCGGCCTGCACAGCGATACGGCGGGCAATCGCAGCGATGCCGTCTATTTCGGCGGCACGGCGGTTACCGAAGAGACGGTCCATTGGCCGATCGAAGTCAAACCCGGCACACGATTCCGGTACGCGAACAATGACATCCTGCTGGCGATGCGGTCGCTGCGCGCGGCGCTCGGCGAGGCCAGATACAAGAATTTCCCCGCGACCGCCCTATTCGATCGGATCGGGATGAAACACACGGTGGCCGAAACCGACTGGCGCGGCAATTACATTTCCTCCAGCCAGATCTGGACCACAGCGCGCGATTTGGCACGCTTTGGGTTGCTCTATCTCGACGACGGCGTCTGGAATGGCAAACGGGTGCTGCCGGAAGATTGGCGCCGCTATGTCACCATGCCAAGCGGCCCACAGCCAGCTGCCGGCTTTGGCTATGGCGCGACTTTTTGGCTAATGAATAAGGTGCCCGGCGTCCCCGCCGACACCTTCTCAGCCAACGGCAATCGCGGCCAATTCGTCGTCATCGTGCCAAGCCGTAACATCGTGATCGTCCGGCGCGGAGAAGACCCCGCAGGCGCACCGTTCGACATCGCCAAATTCACCGCCGATGTCTTGGCCAGTGTGAAATGACGCCGCTGCCCCTCCGTGACTGGGACGCGGTCGTCGCCTTTGCGCTTGGCTTGTCCGATACCGAGGTTGGCGCGCATTATGGCAAGCCGGCGGTCAAGATCGCCAGCAACGGTCGCGCCTTTCTATCGGCCAGTCGCGAGCCGGAATCGTTCGTGCTGCAAATCGATCACGATACCAAGGACATGCTGATCGAGACCGATCCCGACAGTTTCTGGCAAACCCCGCATTACCAAGGCTGGCCCAGTCTGCTGGTTCGCTACACGAGTGCCGATCCAGACCGCGTGTCCGCGATGATCGAACGGGCGCGGGATCAGGCGGCGGCAAAGCCACCAGCCAAGGCGCGCAACCAAAAAGCGTGACTCATTTCACTGAATTCGCGGCGATTGACTGGTCAGGCGCAAAGGGAAATCGCCATCGCGGCATCGCCTTGGCACTATGTGCGGCAGGCGACGCTGCCCCCCGGCTGGTTGCCGCGCCGGATGGCATTTGGTCACGCACTGCGATCCTCAATTGGCTACGCGCACGCGCCAGCGCGCCGTTGCTCGTCGGCTTTGATTTCAGCTTTGCGCCGCCCTGGATCGAACGCCGCGCTTATCTGCCAGGTGAAGTCACGCCCGACACCGCCCGCCCCTTTTGGGCGCATGTCGATGCTGAGAGCGATGACACGGATCTTGGCGCAGCCTCGTTCCTCGAAAATCGGCGCGGCACCCATTTTTATTTCGGTGCAGCCGATGGCCGCAAGGCCGATTTCATGCATTTTCGCCGTTGTGAAGCGCATTTCAACGCTGGCGGTGGCGGGAAACCATCCACCATTTATGACGCAATTGGCGCAGCACAGGTCGCCAAGGCCAGTTTCGCCGGTATGCGCTTGCTCCATCAGCTTGACGGCGCCGTGCCGGTCTGGCCGTTCGATCCAGTCCCTAGCCACGGTGCGCTGGTCGTCGAAATCTACACGACCATTGCCGCGCGTGCAGCGGGCCTGCGCAAGGGGATCAGCAAGTTGCGCGGGCCGGCGGCGCTGGATGCAGCGCTGACCCATCCCGCCATTGCCAGCCAGCCGCACGAGCTGCTCGAACGCTACGACGATCACGCCACCGATGCGATGTTGACCTCGGCCTGGCTGCGATCCCACGCCCGCGACAGCAATTTATGGGCACCGCCCGCCCTCACCGCGCAAATTGCCCAAAGCGAGGGCTGGACCTTCGGCGTCGTCTGACGCATGGGGCGTGTCGGATGCCGGTTTAGCTCAGCTGGTAGAGCAGCGGTTTTGTAAACCGAAGGTCGCGGGTTCGATTCCTGCAACCGGCACCATCTCTCCCAACCCATCGCCAATCGCC